>CAWBXU010000009.1:0-4451 GCA_963792775.1 uncultured Verrucomicrobiae bacterium
GCACGACCGCGATGAAAACGTCGATTATTACGCCGCCAAGCTGGACGATCTGATGAAGAAGTTCGCCGGGTTTACGGCCACAGTCTCATCCGCGAAGCAGGGAGATCTGGGGCTGTAAGAAGCGAGGCGGAACAGGAAGCCCCTGCTCCAATGCTTCTTCCTGCTGGCCGCTGCGTCCGAACTTTGTGACATGCGTTTGCGGTCCTTTCTTCCTCAGAGTGATTCCGGATTATTTGCTTCGCCAGAATCCTTGCCGCTTACCGGCGGCAGGATCTCTTTGAAGGTGGTCCCGTAGATCTCCCAGACGGTGAGGAAAAGTCCGCAGATCAACGGGCCGATGATGAACCCGATTGGCCCGAAGAGAAAAAGCCCGCCTAACGTGCCGATCAGAATGAGCAGGTCGGGCATTTTCGCGTCTTTCCCGACCAGCACCGGGCGGAGCAAATTATCGACCGTCCCGACGACGGCCGCGCACCAGATGAGGAGGACCGTCGCTGCCAAAGTGTGTCCGATGATGAAAAGATAGATCACCGCCGGAACCCAGACGAGGGCCGCGCCGATTCCCGGCACGACCGAGAGCACCGTCATGATCGTGCCCCAGAAAGCCGCGCCCTCGAGGCCGGCCACCCAAAAGCCGATCCCGGCGAGCGTGCCCTGAATGATGCCGATGACGAGCGTGCCTTTGATCGTCGCGCGCGTGATCGAGCTAAGGCGTTCCAGGAGCGTCTCTTCATCGGCGTGATTGAGCGGAGTGTAATAAAGGATCTTCTCGAGGATGACGCGTCCGTCGCGCAGGAAGTAGAACATCGCGTAAAGCATGACAAACAGGTTGAGGAGGAAAGTCGCCGTCCCCGCAGTGAGCTGGGTCGCGCCTGCGACGAGAAACCCGCCGGCGGATTTGGCGAGGCGCGCGGCGTTGTCGGCGATTTGTTCCTGCTCCGGCACATAGGGCGCGGCGGCCGGGAAACGGGTCACCAGCCAGTCATGCGCGTCGAACGCGCTGGCCGCGCCGAGATGTTGCTGCACCCAGGGGATCGCGTCGTTGCTCACCCCTAACGCCTGGCGCACGACGACGCCGACAAAAGCGCTGAGCGGACCGACGATCAGGATAAAAAGGATCACCAGGGTCAGCGCAGCGGCCAAAGATTGACGACCACCCAGCCGCCTTGCGACCCATCGATAAAGCGGTCCGCCCAAGCCTGCGAGAAGGGCGCCGAGGAGGAGCGGAATGAGGAAAGGCCAGACGACCGCGAGGAACGCCGCCGACATCGCGATGACGAGGAGGAGAACGAAAGCGGTGCGAAAGGTCGAGCGGTTCACCTGGCTGCGTTCCGGGGCGAAGGCGGAAAGGGAGTCTGACTGTTCTCCGACGAATTATCCAGCCGATCCTTGAACCGCATCTCGTTAGTCCGGACGAAGCCGAGGCGCTCGTAGACCATTCGACCTTCGTCCGACGCATGCAGGACCAGTCGGTCGAGGCGTTCTTTTCTTGCCCAGGCCAGAAGACATTCCATCAAGAGAGTGGCGAGGCCGCGCCGCCGCCAGGCGGGCTCGGTGAAAACATTGATCACGATGGCGTGACGACCTTCGGCCACCGTGATTTTCCCTCCCGGTGCCTCTACCGGGTGGGGAAGCGTTCGCCGCAGTTGGACGCCGACACCCGCCACAATCTCTTCCGGTTTCGCGGCTGGATGCGCCAGCCAGCCGAGATATTCGGCGGATTCGAACATCTCGCGAAGCCGGATTTCGCACTGCCCCCGGTAGGATTCAAATAGGTCTGCCGGCAACAGGTCCATGCCCTGAAACATCCGGGCACGGTGCCGCGCGATCAGGGCCGCGTCCGCGACGATCGCGGGGCGGATGGCGAACTCCTCCGGCATGGCGCAGAGCTACGCTCGTTAGGCGTGGCGCGCAAACGGCTTTCGCGCGCTCACATTCCGAGGGCGCGGCGCAAATGCGGGATGAGGCGTTTGCTGAATTCGACCGAATCACCGGCCGAGAGATGCGACCATTCGGGGCAGGTGAAGCCGGCCAACTCCGGATAATCCTCGAAGTAAATTCCCGGCACCGCAGTCGCGGCCAGGAGAGGCTGCCAGGTGCGGGCCCGGGGTGTCGCCTTGTCTTCGAGGGTCTTGAGCTTGCCGCTCACCGGGAAACGCAGAAAGACGATCCGCCCGCCGCGGGCGCGGATTTTATCCACCGCCGCTTTAGTGTCGCGGAAGCGTTGCTCGACCGCAGCCTTGTTCCGCGCGGCGTAAGCCTCGGAGCTGATGTAACTCGGCGGCGGCGGCGGCGTGAAGAGTCGTGCCCAGCGGCTCTTCACTTTTTCCTGCAAGCGCCCCGGCCGGGCGCATTGCTCAACCATGCGCGCGCGGCGTTCACGATCGATCGTGCAGAAATAGGGCGGCGGGCGTGGCGGCACGAGTGCATGGGGGCGGTCCGGGATGGGGATGTCCTTCAAGAGGTCGGCCAGGTTCAGTTCATCCTGCTTGAGAAAAGCGAAGCTCTCCTCCAACGGGATCGAAAGCTCGTGACTGGCCCGCTGCGCCCAGGTCTGCCCGTGATAGCGGCGGACTGCTTTCTCCGAGTTCTCCACCAAGGGACCTCCGGGAGCGAAATACATCAGCGGCACGATGCTGCAGAGGACCGCGCCGTGGAAGTGTTCGTCATTCGCGAGATCTGCCAGCACCGGATAGGCGCAGCTGCCGGGAAGCGCGAGCTGCACCGGGCGTTTGCCGAGACCCTTTTCCAACTCATCGAGATCGAGGTCGAACCACGGGCGCGAGTCACCGACGATCACGACCGATTCCGGTTCGACCCGGCGGCGGGTTTGCGCCCAGAGATCGTCCGTGTTGTTTAAGGTCGGCTGATAACCGAGCCCGCGGCAATAAACTTCCCACGCCACGACCGCGACGAAGACGCCGACGACGACGGTGACGGCGATGCCGCGCCACGGCAGAGGCGGGATGACCCGCTCAAAACTGGAAGTAGATGAATGCATTGCTGTTGCCCTGGGTGAAGAACGATGGCGCAGGCCATGAGGAACCAGGCGGCAGTTACAACCGGGCGCGGAAGACGAGAGACGGCGGCCTCGATCGAGATATCGCGCAACGACCAGTGCGCGAGGAGAAGAAAAAAAGTCACGATGCCGACCTGCAAAAGTTCGCGCGTGCTCAGGATGGCGTCGGCTCGCGCGTGCCGGCCAAACATTCCGCCGAGCATGCGGCTCGCGCCTTCGAAACTGGAGGCGCGGAAATAAACCCAGGCGATCAGGACCGCCACGTATGTCGTTAGGCCGAGTAGCAGTTTGACAGCGAGATTTTCCGTCCAGGCGGCGTCTTTGAAGAACACTTTCGTTAGGCGCTCGATCGCCAGATAGGAGCCATGGAGGAGACCCCAGACCACAAAGGTCCACGCCGCACCGTGCCAGAGGCCGCCGATGAACATGACGATGATGAGATTAACCATCGCGCGCGCCGCGCCGGAACGGTTCCCGCCTAACGGAATGTAAAGGTAGTCGCGCAGGAAAGTGGAGAGCGAGATATGCCAGCGGCGCCAGAAATCCGAGAACCCAATAGCCGCGTAGGGAAAACGGAAATTATCCTTGAGATGAAAACCGAGACAGAGCGCCGCGCCGATCGCGCAGATCGAGTAGCCGGCGAAATCGAAAAAGATTTGCCCGGCAAAAGCGATCACGCCTGTCCAGGAATCGAGCGCGACAAGCGGCCCGCCGTAGCCGAAGACGCGATCCGCCGGATCGGCCAGCATCGTATCGGCGAGGACGACTTTCTCGAAAAGTCCAAGCGTCATCAAAAGCAGGCCCCAAAGGAAACGCCCCTTCTGCGGTTGCGGCGGCGCCGCCAGCTGCGGCAGGAAATCTCCCGCGCGCACAATCGGCCCGGCGACGAGCTGCGGAAAAAACGAAACGGCGAGCGCGAAATCGCGCAGCGACCGCGTCGGCCGCATCACGCCACGGTAGATATCGAGCGTGTAAGAGAGCGAGTGAAAGGTATAAAACGAAATCCCGATCGGCAGGAAGACATCGAGATGCGGCGGCTTGTATTGGATTCCGCCGCGGGCCAGCACCCAGGTGAAATTCGCGAGCAGAAAATTCCCGTATTTGAAGAACCCGAGCATGCTCAGGTTCACCGCCACGCTGATCACGAGCCAGACTCTGCGCTCGCGCGTCTCGTGCACCTTCCCCATTTTGCGCCCGAGATAAAAGTCGAGCGCGGTCGTGGCAAACAAGAGCGCGGCGAAAGGCGGATTCCAGGCGCCGTAGAAAATGTAGCTCGCAACCAGGAGCAGATTCTTCCGGCCATTCCACGAGCGCATGCTCCAGTAGAGGCTCAACACCACCGCGAAAAAGGCGATGAACGTGAGCGAGTTAAAGAGCACGCGTCCCGTTTAGGAGGAGGGTGGAACGACCACAAGCAGATTCGCTTTGACCC
>CAWBXU010000010.1:0-145649 GCA_963792775.1 uncultured Verrucomicrobiae bacterium
AAACCTTCTGCCAGGCCAATCGGAATCGGTCGATTTCCGAATGCCACGTGGCGCAGGTCTGCTCCCAGAGCCGCATTACATTCAGCACCGAGTCGTGTACCGACGGCTCTGGAGCGGTGACATCAAGAGCATCCACGTGCTGGCGCAGTTCGCTCTGCCGCAGAAGCAACGCTCTGCTGACTTCGGCCAAAGCACTGGCTGCCGACTCGAGTTCCTGCCGAATTGGATTTGGAAATTCGGGCGACGCTGCCACAGGCCACAAGTATCACGTCGTCAAGGGGGCATCACAACCTCTTGGACGTTTGGGAACTCTCGTTATTGAAATTCACTTTGGATTGAGAGTGACAAACCGGCCCCTTGGAATACCAAAAGTGTCCAAGCAAAGTTTTCCACGGCCCGCGAAAGGCGCATTTAAGAGGGAGCCGGCAATCGGGCTCGAACCGATGACCTGCTGATTACAAATCAGCTGCTCTACCAACTGAGCTATGCCGGCGAACGTGCTGGAGTCTGTCGATCCTCTCCAGAATTTCGAACTCTTGGCCACGCGTCTTTGGGCGGCTGCGCGCAACATTGAGCGGCTCGGATGACTAGTTTTTTACTAGTTCGAACGTCCTCCATGGAACCGCAATCGTCCACCACGGGACTGGAGTCCGCAAGCTCAAGCGACGAGCAGCTCATCTGGCAGCTTGTTCGACTTCCGCACGTTCTTTGCACCCGGCGTGATGCAGAGGTTCCACGGAACGTCGAGACCTCGGAACGTCTTGCCCTTCAGCGGCCAGACGTCAACGACGTGCACGACGATCTTTCCGGCAGTCGCGTTGATCTGGTCTTTCTCGGCGTAGAACGCGGAGGGCTGAGCGCGAATCGTCGGCTCGGTTCTCGCCCAAGGCGGCGTGGCGCGGGCGATCCGCTTTGAGCGTAACGCGGACTTCTCGACAAAAGAACCAACGACTGCGATCACTCAATCGCGAGCGAAGCTGAGAAGGCGGAGGCCAAGTTGTTCCTGCTGAGTATCTTAAGTGACTGCTCAAAACGAGAAGCATCTTGCGCTAATGGCTACAGTGCGGGCGAATCTTCATCTCGACGAAGTATGTCGCATATCGCTTGGAAGATGACCAAACAAGACAGGCAAGCCGCTTTCGCGCAGGTCCACCCGCAATCAGCGTCCGACGAGGCATCCGCATGGATAACACGGTGCGGCTCCGCGGGACCAGTGAACTCGGCGCTCTTTCGTCGCGCTCGGCGGCGCGCAGGGCGAGCAATCGCTTACTTGGCGAGCTGAACAATCGGAGTATCGGGCTGTGCTCCGTGGATCAAAAAGACCTTCGCGCGGTAACTTTCGAATTCGGCCCTCGCATTTTGATGAATGTAATCGATAACCGAAGGGCTATTTAGCCTCTCAACGGCCGCATAGGGCGCAAAAACGATCCAAGTCCGGCCGGCCCGATTCACCACCTCCTTCAGTTCTCCCAAGTTTCTTATTACCGGCAAACCAGCGAACTTATCCGCAAATCGCGGTTGATCGAAGAGCTGAAAATAAGTCACTTTCGTACTAAAGAGGGTATCGAGAGAATAATCCCCCGGTGATCCCGTATAGAAATCAAAGACATGCGGAATTCCCGGCAGGATGACATCACCAGATCGGAAATGACTCTGCACATAGTCGGCGGCGCCGCGGTAGTCGTACCGATAGGTCCCCATTCGCGACATCATTTGTGGCGTATCACCCGTACTTGAGAGCGTATATTCCTTCAAGAATGACTCATTGCTCTGGATGAACAATAGAGCTAGCAGGGCGAGGCCGGCCACGTGGGCCGCCAAGCGGGATACTTTCCAGTCATGATTCTGGGCCGCGAGCGCAAGCAGACGGTCATAAAGTGTGATGGCGGCGCCAACTCCTCCGATTAAGACTAAAGGCTGAAAGTAATAGCAGTAGCGCGGCGAAAGGGCGGCCAGAAAGTTAGTATGAAGAATGAACAACGTCGCGAGCAGCACAAAGACATAGCGGAATCCCGGCTGCTTCCAGCAGAACCCCAGACCGACGACAGTCATCAACGTGAAAAAGACGTGGTTCTCCGAGAGCAGCAGCTTGTCGATGTAGAACATCGGCTGATAACCATTTGCCATGAAAAAGAGGGAAGGCCCGGTGAGATTTGAAAGTCCGGAGCCAACTTGAAGATAGGGGGCCCCGGCGAGCATGCGGGAGCAGTATTGGGCGACAACGAGTGTGCCGATGAAAAAGAGGCAACGGTAAATATGGAACTCTCTAAGCCACCACCATTCGCCCCAGCGGGTAACAATCAAGCCAAGGAAGAGAGCGGGAAGGATGAAGCCGGTCCCTTCCCAGGAGAGATAGCAGAAGCAAAAAGCGACGGTCGCAGAAGTTAAGAACTTGTGGTTGAAGGGGCGTGTTCGGATTGCTTCGTAGAAAAGCCAAAAGGTTAATGTGGCCAGCAGCTGGCACTGTGTCGGATAGAATGAGTTCTGTGCCCAGCGAATGTTGAGTGGGAGACAGGCATAAATGAGAGCGATCAAGAGGCCTGCGCGCCAGTCAAAGAGACGGCGGCCGATCAGGCCTAGAACGCCGATGGTGATCGTTCCCATAATGCAGGCCGGAAGCCGCATCGACCATTCAGAGTATCCGAATAGAACTCCAAAGAAGGCGAGAGGATAAGGTACCGCTTCGTAGGTGGTTATCCAACGAATGTAATCTCCGAACATGATGTAAGGAATTCCAAGGTTCAAGATTCCCTTGGACTTCGATACCAGGCCCATTTCGTCGTGATCGAAAGACATGTAACCCAGGTTGTGGAAACGGAAGCCGAAGCCAAGAAACATGATCAGAACCAACACAAGATAAGGCAGTAAATCTCGAAACGGAATTTCGAATAACCCGGGAAGGTGAAGAGTATCAGTGATGTACCTTTTGATCCTGCGCTGCTGCGTCTGCCATTGCTTACTCGCTTTTAGGCGTTCGATGGCGCTCTTGCCAGCTTTTGCGCCTTCCCTCCCAGGAATAAGATGAACGAGGCGCAGAAGAAGCAAGACGGCAAAAGCGGTAACCGTAATCAGAGGCTGGAATGACCAGCCGGCCGGAAATCGCGGGTCCCAGTTCGGAAGTGTCAGTAACAATAAACCCACCGCCAGCGGCGCGTGTAGGAGCGCGTCTCGGACCATCAAGTTAGCCAAAGATTCTTCCCGCCAACGTGAAGTCAGCGTGGATGCGACCAACCAAAGTGCTATCACTGCGCTGGCAGTCAGGCCAATAACCAGAAGTGAATTGATGACTGTAGCGAAGCCGGAAAGATCTAGCGGCCGGGCGAGTTCTTGTGTCAAATAGCCCCAAGGCGCAACCCCGTCTTTACCAAGCTGGACTGCATGTTGTGAGATCACGGTTTCCGCTTCCTCCGGATGCTCGCCGATTCGCCACGATGAGTTGGTTGAGAAGCGCGACACCGTGCCGTCAGGATTAACCATGAAGCCGTCAGCAAGGAAGGCAGCTGGACTCCGTTCGTTGCGAACGGCGGCCACGATCTCATTCTGACCGGGCTTAATCCAGTGACTGATGTCGTATGCCGAAAGCTCAGGTGGCTGAATTGGCGACCCTTTTTCCTTTGCTGCCAGATCG
Source organism: uncultured Verrucomicrobiae bacterium (assembly GCA_963792775.1). Classification (GTDB taxonomy): domain Bacteria; phylum Verrucomicrobiota; class Verrucomicrobiia; order Chthoniobacterales; family UBA10450; genus Palsa-1392. Next base: position 3,629 of record CAWBXU010000010.1, read on the forward strand.
CCTTGCTGAGCTCTCTTAACAGATTTCGGGTATGCTAGAGCAGGTTCGGAAGCTGCAAGATGGGGCAACCTTTTCGTCCCCGCAGTCGCCGTGACAGCGGCGGCAATAATGTGCCCGTTCACTTCAAGATCGAGATCGCCGGAACTGGCGACTTGAATCCAGGTTTCTTGTCGGGGTCGGTCGGCCCGAATGACCGTGGAAAACACCGCTTGGGGCGGGACATTGTCCGCCATGATCCAATATCCCGTCATTGGCAGCTGAAGGAGAAGGGGATTTGTGTCAACCCAGCGGAGTGAAAGGCTTTGACCGTTCAGGGCGGAGAGCTTTGCGGCCGGCCAGATGGCATCGTTGACCTGAGCCGAATTCCACTCCTCACTGGCCGGAATGATGCCAGTCCGATTACTTACCCGCCAACTTTCATCCGAGAGAATGGAGATAGGATTTGCACCAGAGGGCGTAATCTCACCTCTGACCAGAAGTTGCGCCGAGCCAGGATAAGATATTCGCGAAACGGAGACCGCAATGACATTGGTGCCCTCCTTCAGCCGTCGCTTAATGTCATAAATGCCGGTTTCATAAGTCTTGACCGAGTTCAGGCTGGCAACAGTATGGCCATTGACACTCAGCGCGAAATTGTCGGTGGCCGCAATTTCCAGCCATGCCTTTTCCGGCAAGGTGGTGAGGTGCACCTTTCTCCGAAAATATGCTATCGGTGAATCCGGTTCAGAGGGCTCAATCCATTTCGCCGGCCCGAAGTCCAGTTGATACTGGCGTTCCCTGGGGGCTGCATACGTTCGAAAGAAGTAATAGCCGAGTAACAGACCGCAAAAGGCCACCAAAGTCCACGCCCAGCGCAGGCCGTTTATCGAGCTGCTGGAGGAAGTTTGATAGTTCTGCATACTATTCGCCGGCCGAAGCCAGTCAGCACTCGGTAAGCCATCGACACGGCGCGGCTAATCTGAACAGAGCCGGGTTCTGACGTCGAGTTGTGAGGTCATATGGCAGATGCGATTTTGTTCGCGAAGAATTTTGCGGCGCTCATGGCTGATTGGCAAGAGCGTTTTAATATCCGCGGCCTCGGGATAGCACGTAGAATCGTCAAGCCTTCTTTGACTGCGTCCTCCCTTTGTAGCAGGGTTTTTTCAAACAGCTTCTTCGCGAACTCATAGAGCTCATCATCCAGTCGATTATGCTCCCTGATGAGATCTTCTAACTGTCGTTCGACTAAAGGATGGCTCTTAGCAACTCTTTGGTTCTCATAGAACGGAAGTTCCCAGCCAAATGTTTCCGAGATCAGGATCAAGCTCTCTTCGAACCTTTCACAAATCCCGACGACGCTGAACGATTTCGTAAGATTCTCTTTCGCGATGTCCAATAATCGCTCGTCGCTGGGCCTGGTATCTTGAACTCCGGCAATCAACCGGCACTGCAGGTTTTGGAAATGAGGGAATAGTCGAAGGCAATCTTCTACTCTCAACCGCTCTCTTTTTAATTTGCGATGCAGCGGATGAAGTGGCCGGCGCAGAACAAAGTAATAGGCGGAGAGAACCCTGGCCACCGGATCGCGGAGGATTGTGATATAAGTAGCCTTCTGCGGCAGAAACTCATGAATACCGTAGGACAGATGTCCGCGCACTACCCGCAATCGGCGACTGCGCTTTTCCGGGAATCGTTTGAGTCGTTCCACTGACGCCTTGATCCGATATGGATTGATCGTGAAAATCGCAAAAGGACTGTATTGCCGATCGATAATCCGGTTCAGGGTCGTCCCCGCTGTTTTGGGGATATGAAGGAAAATCAGCGCCTCGCGACCTTCTTCAGGAGACTTGAATGCAGGAAGCGCCCAAGGCTCGGCAGTTCCTTCGCGACTCACTTTGCGGTGTAACCCGACGGGACGGTATCGAAAATCTCGCGCAGCCGACCGCTCGCGTGCATGGCCTGAATGACGTTGTGCGTATTACCCGGCTGCGGGTAAAGTTCTACGCCGGGTGTGTCTTGGAGATGCTCGGCATAAGTGCGATCTCTCCTGCACCCATTGCAGTAGAATATCCTGTACTGGGTTCGGCCATTGTGCTTCGCCATAAGACACGCCAGATCGCGGTGCTGCTCGGTGATGCGCGAGACGTCCTTGCGCCCTCCGAATTTCTTCAAATCGTCCAGATTGATCTGTGTCGCCGGAGCGAATGCATACACAACGTCGACCTGCAGGTAGTGCCCGAATAGGATTGCAGCGTAACCGCCGGCGGACGGCCCGAGACAAAATGTCTGCCGGACATGAGGTAGCTCTTCACGGTACATCCGGAGGCGCGCGATGATTGCGTCAACGTCGGTGATCTCGCGGTTCAATCCTGCCTGGTAAAAAAAGCGGTAATAATCTTTAAGCAGAATCAGATTGGAACGGATCAAGCCGGTCTCCCGGAGAACCGTCAAAGGGTGTATTCCCAGCGCCCCAGCCATCCCGTGGAAGACATGATAGAGTTGGATCGAGTCCTCACGCTCCCATACGACCAGAGCGCCATCCGGATGCTCTTCGATCTCGCGGCGCAGTTGCCGGTTGTGCCTCCGCGCGCGGTACGATGTCGGTAGGAGCTCGAAAAGGAAGTTTTTGATCCTATTCATCCCGGGAGTCCGAATGCGCCGTGGGCCGCGACGAACCGCGCCCTTTGCTTTGCAGCCGCTCGCGCATCGACTGGCCCGAAGCGCGTACGTAACCACTGGATTGCATCTGCGAAGATAGCAGCTCCTCGTCACCATGATTTTCGAGTGCGAGCAGCTGCAGCGTCTGAGTGCGGAAGGTTTCGTCCAGCTGACGAAGCACCCAGGCGACGGCGTGGGTTACTTTGTGGGTCTCCATCGTCCGCAGCAACTCACCATCGGTCAATGCATCACTATTTCGTTCGAGTAGACGACTGACATCCGCAAACTTGATTAGACTAACGTCATTACCGAAATCCACGAATTTCTTCAGCCATGCCTCGCGGAACAGGTGGAGCACGGTGAAGAGGAATTGATACATTGGACGAAAACAGGGCAGGCTCACTCCGGGCATCCCAGGAATGGACTGTTCGACAGGGTCCTTCAGCGCTTCCTCGACCGGGACGTCGAAAGGGCTCCTTGTCCAGGTTAGGCTATTAGCGACATCGACCATGATGGTCCGAGTCCCGGGCTGCTCGACGTCGCGGGCGAGCTTAGGCAAGTGGTCGGGGTGCAGGCGGCTGCTGATTTCTTCGCGGCGGGGATTCTTCGCCCAATCGAAGAACGGCCGGAAACCGAGCTCCTGCATCAAACTCAGCACCGTTTCGCGATCTCCTGGCGCGATCATGAAATCGATATCCTTCATGGGTCTCGTGCCGAGGCCGCTGTAGAGCGTTGATTCGAACGCTATACCCTTGGTGACTACAAAGTGAAAACCGCGGCCGGCGATCTCCTGTGCCACGCGGACCGCCTCGTGTCGAAATAACTCAATCTGCCAGCGATTCCACTCCAAGGCTGATTCCAAGTGGTGGTAGATGCTCATCGGTAGGTCGAATCGAAGGCCTGCCGAGATAACATGGTGGGCCAGCATTGGAACCATGTGATGTCGCAACGCCTGCTCCAGTAACTCACCCCAATCCAAGGCGTCTGCCAGTAGCAGATCGGCAACCGTCTCCCGCTCCGAGTCATCGACGATCCCCCGGGCCAGCAACTCAAGTATCATCCACTCAGATCCCAATGATCGGTCGGGCAATGGTCTGGTCATGACGCTTGGCGCTCGAGGAGCAGCCGGACCGCTTTTATCAGCGATCCTGCGGTGCGGAAGGTCTCTTCAGCGATCATCTCATCGGGAAAACGAATGGCAAACGTCTTCTCCACGTCTAGGAGCAAAGCGACCGCAGTCATCGAATCCAGACCGAGTTGCGCGAGCTCCGCGGTGTAGCCGATGGAGTTCGACTTCAGCAAGCGGAGGTGCCGGCGCAGGCACTGCTCGAATCGGGTAGTTATATCATCCATACATTCATCGTTGGGAGTCACTACACGGGTCAGATCGAAATACGCTCGTGTCCCGTGTGCAGGCGATACGCCGCGACGACCGAGTCTCCGCGACAACATACTTCCGCAGGGGCTTGCCGACTCGCAAAAGCCACCAGGCTGGCCGTAAGGCCGTACGCGCCAACGTTTGGTATGGCCACCGTGTCACCGGGACGCAGCGGCGGCACCAGGGCGCCTCGCGCAATGCAGTCCAGGGGACTATCCGTCGGTCCCACCACGTCGGCCGGCTCGAGCGTTTCGCCCCGCGGCTCGCCTAGTGGCTCCAGGGAGGCCACAGCGCGATGGATTCGTCCCAAGCCCGCCATACCGCCCAGATGGATTATTCCTGAATCCAGAATCACATGGGTCTTGCCAGCCTCAAACATCTTAACGTCCAGAACAGTGGCCAACAGCGTGCCGCACGAGGATACCAGATAGCGTCCCGACTCGAACCATAGCTCGGCGTCTGCAGTAAGTCGGCGAAGCCCATCTACCCGCTCCAGTTCGGCCTCCAGAGTGGAAAGATCCGCTGGGGCGTCAGACGTCGCCCAGGGCCAGGGAAACCCCCCGCCAGCATCGAGCACCCGCAGGGGTATTCCACTGCTCACGATTTCCTCGGCGAGTTGAATTGCGTGCTCGAAGGCGCGAGCCAAGCCCTCAGGGCTTTGGATTTGGGTTCCTGAATAGACATGGATTCCCGCCAGCTCGACACCGCGAAGCTGGGCGAGCCGCTTAGCGCCGCCATCCAGCAATTCTGCCAGCTCCGCACCGAAGTGGCTTTGCATTGCGCCAACGCCAGCTGCGGCCGCCTCCGCATCGGAAAGGTGAATCCGCAGCAGGGCGCTGATTGGCGTCTTTGCCGCTGACGCGACCTCGGCCAGGCGCTCCATGTCATACCACGAGTCACATGAGAACTGAGTCACGCCGGCAAGCAATGCCTCGCGAATAATCGCGGGCGTCTTACCCGGCCCGGAGAAAAATATTTCGTTAGGCCGAAAGCCCGCTTCCAGCGCAATCTCGAGTTCCAAAACCGATGCGATTTCGACTCGGCAGCCGGCCTCCCTCAAAGCGGCGCATAGGTCGGCAATCGGGTTAGCCTTCAGGGCGTAAAGCAACTTCGCACGCTTCGGAAGCAACTCAAAGAGCGCCTTAGCCCGGCACTCCGCCTCTTCCAGATCGTAGACATAAAGTGGCGAGCTGTAGCGCTCCAGCAGCTCGCAGTAGAAGCTACGGCTAATCATGGTCCTCCGAAGAAGCCAAGGAGGCATGCTTCTCGAGAGCTAGCCCGCGAGTCACTAAACGATCGACCTTTCCTTCATTGCCCGTCGCAGGAAATGCCTCCAAGTGCACAAACCACCGCGGCACCATGTGATGGGGCATGGCCAGCCGAAAGTGATCGGTTAAGACCTCGAGCTGGATCGGACTTAGGTCCGTAGTTGTATAGGCCAGCATGATTTCCTGCCCGGCTTCGGGGCTAGCTATGCCGAAGGCCGCGGCATCCAGCAGGCCCTCGAATAGACGCGCGTGCTCTTCGATCTCCGTGGGACTGACTCGAAAGCCGTAAGTCTTGATCATCGAGTCCATTCGCCCCAGGAAGTACAGGTAACCTTCCTCGTCTCGCCGCACGAGGTCGCCCGAAAAAACGACCGTTTCGCCAGGGAAGCGATCAATCTGCCGGAACCGTTCCGCCGTAGCTTCAGGCGCGTTCCAATATCCCTTGGCTATGCAGCCACCGCGATGGACAAGTTGGCCAGCAATACCCGCCGGGCAATCCTGTCCCTGGTCATCCAAGACATAGAGTTCGACTTCGGGGATCGCCTTGCCGATTGAAGTCGGACGGAGGGTTACCTGGTCAGGCTGTAACCACGATGACCGAAAGGCTTCAGTCAGTCCGTACATCAATATAATATCGCTTTTCGGGAACGCGCGGCGGAGATAGTCGAGCATCGTTCCAGTGACCGGTCCGCCCGAGGTGCAGATATAGCGGAGCGCAGAGAAATCGAGAGGACTATCGGGACCCGGCAGCCGCGGATCAAACATACGACTGATGATGACTGGCATTACTGGCAGGGCCGTGATTCGCTCGCTGGCAAGCAGTCGAAACAAGTCGCGGGGGAAAATCAGATCATGCAGATAGAGCGACGATCCTTTCAATAAGGTCTGCCAAAGCTGATTCAGGCCGTAGTCGAAATTCAGAGACAACACACCTGCGATCCGATCGCTGGCTTTTGTCCCGAGATAGCTCGCCACAATCCGGACGCCATCCGCCAGGTTGCGGTGCGATATGACAATGCCCTTCGGCCTTCCAGTTGATCCTGACGAGTAGATGATTGCTGCCGAGTCGTCGGCCTCGCTTTGAAAGAAAGCCTCACTACCCTTACAATCCCGGCGAAGCTTGACCAAGGATGGAATCCCTCCTTCGTCCTCACCGCTTCCGAGCGAAATGCGTCCTCGCGCCGCGCCACGGAGCTCCGCCACGCGGGCAGGTTCCGTGATCAGGAGTCTCATATCGCAGTCGGTGGCGATGTGTTCGATCTGCTCGGCACGGAGGACCGGGTGGATGGGAACAAGGATGGCGTTGGCGAAAAGCACGCCAACAATCGCGATGACCTGATCAAGTGTCTTCTGCATGCAAATGCCGACGCGATCACCCGGCCGCACTCCTAGCTGGGCGAGGGCTCGGGACGCTGCCACGGCCTCAGCGTGGAGTTGCCGGAACGTCAACGATGCGCCGCCGCCGAAGATGGCCTCCTTATCGGGATCCGCCATCAGCGTGCAATCGAATTGCGCGGGTATGGTTGTCATATCTCTGGAAGCAGCCATGAGCATCGCTCGGGCTGGGGATCGGAGGGAGCTACGAGTCCGCTGCAGCGATAGCCATCCGATCGGGGGTCATCGGACCGCGAGATTGTCTCGAAATTTCACTCTGCAGCAGGCTGCCCATCGCAGTAGTTTCTCATAACTGCGGGCGCTGACTCAAGAACAAAAACCGTGCTCTCTCCGTGCCCGCCAGGCCGCCGGCCATTATTGCACCTTGCGTCGAAGGTTGAACCGGTACTAATCTTTTCCTCCGATGTTGCCTTACAACCGCAGGTGAATCATGAGTCAGACGCAATGCATTGAGATACTAGGTGCGGGCGCAAACGATCCGGGCCTGTTGGGCGGCAAAGGCGCGTCGCTCTGTCGTCTAGTGAGCCTGGGCTATCGCGTCCCGGCCGGGTTTGTCATTACGCGCGAGGCTTTTCAGGGCGCACTTCAAAACTTTGGGCTTGCCCCCACGATCAAGACGCTGGGCTCGCTCCTCGCCGAATCCCAGGACACGACCGCAGCTGGCGAACAAATTCGCCAGGGCATTCTATCCAGCCGGATTCCCTCGCGAATTCTCGAGCCGATCATGCAAACGGTTGACGCCCTAGGGCTCTGGGAGCCGCCTTGCGAAGGAGTAATCATTCGGTCTTCTGCCACCATTGAGGACGGCAGTGCTCATTCCTTCGCCGGCATTTTTGAATCCATCCCGATCAGCGCTCCCGAGGAGTTTGAACCGACGGTTCGGGAGATTTGGGCATCCGTTTTCTCGCCGCGGGCCCTCTCGTACTTCCGAGAGATAGGGATTCGGGAGATACCTGCGATGGCGGTTGTCGTCCAACGTTTTCTGAGAGCCGAGCGCTCGGGAGTTATGTTCACGCGCTTTGCCGGACCTGATGCCAGGCCGAGCATTCTCGTCGAACACGTGGAAGGAGATTGCGAAAAGCTAGTGAAGGGTGAGGTGACGCCCGATAGGCTCTGGCTACACGAGGCGGAAGATGTTCCCGAATCGCTCGAGGGCCCCCTTCGACCCAGACATGTCCGTGCCCTGGCTCAGGTCGCCAAACGGCTGGAGAAAAGCTTCGGCGCGCCGCAAGACGTTGAATGGGTCATTCAGGACGATACCTTACACGTTGTCCAGTCCAGACCGATCACCGCCGCATTTTTGGGCGACGCTAGTTCCGGGCTGGAATCGTCCTCCGATAATGCCCCGATCCTCACCGGAGTTCCTGCCAGCTCAGGCAGAGGATCGGGCCCAGTCCACCTCGTGTTCAACATCGAACAAGCCCTTCAACTCCAAACGGGATCGGTCCTGGTAACGCCGATGACAAATCCCGACATGGTGGTCGCGATGCGCAGGTCGGCAGCCATTGTTACTGATGTCGGCGGAATTATTTGTCACGCCGCGATTGTGTCTCGCGAACTCGGTCTGCCTTGCGTGGTCGGAACCGAAACAGCGACGGCGACGCTGGTGGCTGGAGAGCCCATCACCGTGAATGGATCGACTGGCCGCATCTATCGAGGCCGCATCGAAATGGAAGGTGTGTCGAAGTCGTTAGGGCAGGTGCAGTGGTCGGACATCTGGTCCGCGTGGACGGAGACCACAAGGGGGGGGGCCGATCTCACGCCTATCGTCTCTACCGCAGAGGCATTGAAAGCGATGCCTGCCGGTATCGCGAGCGTTGTCCTCGTGCCCGACCCTGACCTGAGGACAAACTCCCAAGGCTTATGGAACGATCTCGAGGCGCTGCCGACCGATGCTCGCCAGGCCACACTCGACGATTACGTGAAGATGGTTGCCGGGATCGTTTCGGAACGGCCAAACTTGAAGTTACACTTATTTCCGTTAGGCAGTTTGGCGCGTCACGAACTCAGCGAGGCGATCGCGCGAGTAGCGAATCCGGCCGTCGCGCTTTACGACCCTGGTCGCGCCAATTTTCCGTTGGTGTTAGACCCGGGAATCACGCGGCCCGATGGACCCTGCGCGTTCCCGCTTAGCTGCGCGAGTACGATGCGCGCTGGCGCAGCTGCGACACCCAGCAAGATCGGCGGAATGGACGACGCGGAAGCCGCCGCGCTCGACACGATCAAATTCTTCGGCCACAAACCGGGAAGCAAGATCACGACCATGCCCGCGCCTTTGTCCCGGGCGAAGTGGTGGGCCGTACTTCCGGAGTACGCGCGCTTCCACCAGGAATTTGGGACGGCGGCAACGACGGGTGAGTTCGAGTGGCTGGAAGTGCGTCCCGAGCTGGTCATATCTGCCCTTTTGAAGTCACTGGTTCAACCCGGCTTCGAGATGGTCCCACGCGTGCTCAAGTTTCGCAATGTTCCACCGCTTCACATCAAGTGGGTGAAATGCCGCTACCACTTTCGCTCCGACACTTTTGCTCTGGTGTGGCAATCGATCGTCCGGGCGACATGGAGCGAAGCGTTCATGAGTGATTTGATGCGCCAAGTCCGTGCCTCCTACGATCGGCTGGCTGAAGTTCTCATTCTATTTCCTAAAACTAACCCAGAGTTAGAAGCACTCTCGGGAGATCAGATGGTTGCTTTAGTCACTTCCTGGTGGCCGCGCTGGGTGGAGTTTTTCGCACTCTGCTGGTTCATTCAGGCCCAGGGAGACGACATTCTGTTTCCTTTCATCGAGGAAACGGTGAATCACAACCTGAGTTGCATCGGCTCTCCTCCGGCCGATCGGGTGTGGCCGGGGCCCGCTGATTTCATCGCGCCGACTACTCCCGTTCTGAGCGGCGCCTACATGGCCGATGTCGCGACCTTGCGCGAAGCACTGCTCGCGGCCGGGCTTCGTACGAAAGAGGAGGCCGAATTCGCTTTAGACGCGGGACAACATCCCGTCATCGCGCGAAAGCTGGCGGATCATCTTAGGAAATGGCATTGGATGCGCGACCGCGACCTGCTTTTCGAGCCGTGGGATACATGCGGGCGTGTCATCGAGACGGCGCTCAAAACCGAGACCCATGCGGTCATGCCCTATGAATTCAATCTCCGGCGCAATATCCTGGCGTTGAGTTTCCATTTCGACCTGGCGCACCACAGCGGCCGCGCGCTTGGAATGAATCATGCCGCACGTTTCCTACACGATCTGAATGTCGAAAGGGAGAATCACCATGTCCTCTGGCTTAAATATTCCTATCCGCTGCGACAGCTTGTGGTCGAGCTCGAGCGGCGCCTGATCGCAGTCGGCAGCCTCGATCAGGGCGACATCTTTTTCCTGCAAGCTCCCGAGCTCATTGCAGCTGCGAGGAACCTTCCGGCTCCCTTGCCGCCAGATCTCGTGTCCAAGGTCAAAAACCGCCGCAAGGGTTATCTCATCGAAGCTCGACTTATCAGTGCGGATACAGAGCCGGCCCTCCCCGAAGACGATTACTACTGATGCCATCTCAATCCAAGTTCCTAGTCATCGAAGGTTGTAATGGGGTCGGCAAAAGTACCATCGTGGAATATCTGAAAGGCCGCACCGGCGCCTCATCGTTTCACTACCCGCCTGAGTTCGTGAGTTTTCGTCGCAACGTGCACCTGGATGAGGCTCTGGCGCCGCTTCCGCGGCTTACTTACTACCTGGCGGCAACATTGCATCTGTCGGACCTTGTTCGCCATCACCTCGAACAGACTCATGTGATTTGCGATCGTTACCTGGCAAGCCCCCTTTCGCTGATGCTCGCTGAGTCGGCGATTGAAGAAGCCGAGGCTCGCAACCTTATTAAACCTTTCGAGCCGTACTTATGCAGACCCAATCTAACTCTTCTCCTGACCGCTGAGCACGCCGAGGCCAGCGCAAGGATTAACAACCGCTCGCTCAAGTCAGGCAAGCTCACGCCGGTTGCGCAAAAGATGGTCGAATCGGGAGAATTTTTTCGTAAAAGGGAAAATGCTTCTCGCCGAATAGCGATGAGTTTGAGCCCCCTCGTTGAGCTGGATACCACGAACCTCTCGCCCGAAGAGATGTGCGATGCTACCTGGTCGCTGTTAGCGCCCGGACTTAACTGGTAGCGACAGGTTGCACCAAGTGGCGTGGCAGCGAATGATGTTAATGCGACTTGGAAAAGAACCAGTGCTGCGCAGAGGCGTCACTTTCGAAGAACTCCAACAGCATGGTAGCGACTTTCAAGGCGCCCTGCGCGGATGGGTGGACGCCGTCCGACTCAAAATCGCTGCGAGCCCAGCAAAGTCCGTCTTTGCGCGGCATCAAACCATTAGCCCATAAGTAAGGACCCCATGAAACCCAGGGAATCGACCCGTCGTGACTCTCGTTGTTGATGTGCTCCTCGATCAACCACTTCACCGCGAATGCTGATTCATACGCGATCGGTTCCGTACCTTAGATCCGTTTCCGAATACCCGCCGTAGGTCCGGCTGGAGAGGTAGACAAGTTTCAGCTGCGGAAACTTCGTTCTGAGAATTTCGACGATTGAGCGCAAGGCGCCCTGCAGAAGCCGCGCTTTTTCCGGAAAGGCGCGATGCTCATGGGCGAGGGCAGTTTTAAGCCATACGACCTGAACCTGTGCGGAGGTTATCGCGGAGTGCTGAATCTGGCGCTCCATGTATTTCCAGTAACTGCCAACTGGGTCGGCAAGCTGGGTTGCGTCCGCTCCATTTAGAGCAGCATTGATCATCACCAAGCTGGGGTTTTTGCGCGGGTCAGCTTCGGCCAGCCGGATGAATTGTGAAAACTCTCGAGACGCGTTGGACATGCCGATGCAAATCATGGCGACTTTTCCGGAGGTCGAAGATTTGGCGTCTCGGTCCACCGGCTCTACTGTCGCGGCAAGCGTCACTCCGGCGTCCTCGTAAGCGAGCGGGCGGGAGTTTTTTCCATTCGGGTAGAGACCGCCCGCGAACCCGAGATATTGGGCTAGTCCAAGGTCGGTCAGAGGAATCACCAATCAATTGAAGTGTTTCACGATCACCTTGCCGGTATAGCCATCCACCTCTAGCAAGTCACCGTCGTGAAGAAGACTGCGCGCGTCTCGAATGCCGACCACGGCAGGTATACCGCATTCGCGCGCGAGCGTGGTTGCATGCTGCAGAATCGCACCCTCCTCGACGACGAGCCCGGCGACGCGCGGGAGCAACGGCGCGAGATGCGGGTGGAGGATGCGCATAACGAGGATAGAACCTGCCGGAACGGTCATTATGTCTTCAGCGTGGTGTATTACGTGCGCCTTTCCCCCGGCACGTCCCGGCGCCGCCGCCACGCCCGAGTGGACTCTCGTGGAATTTTCCGCGCTCATGAACTCCCCAGCATTGTTGCAAGTCGGCGGTTATCGACACCGTGCAAGGACAGATACTCTGCGTTTTCCAGGTAACGATGGCGCCGTGCGTCAATCACCGCTGGATCGGCGATTCCCGCGACCAGTTCGCGAATGTCGAGGAATAACAGATCCGTTAGTTGGAACCGTGAGTCTTTCAGGCGATAACCCGCCGCCAATCGCCGCAGGAGCGGGATCATGCCGATATAAAAGGCGCGGCGTACATACCAGGTCTCCCGTTCCAGAAAATCCAGCCAAAACCCAAGGACACGCCTAAGGGCAGCGACTTTCTTTGGCACATCAGCGGAGTGAGTGACCGCATGTCTCCTGGCAAAAGATAAGCGCTGGCGGACCTGTTCTGTATCGACCTCATCAAAAGCCGAGTGAAGCAACCGAGCGACATAGTTAGGATCTTCATAGCCGGGCGAGTCCCATGCCAGCGGACCGAAACCGCGTTGACGATTGCAGAAGTCGCTAAGAAGGTGAAAGACTTCCGGCGAGACGCGGGGCCATTCGTGTTGCAATCGTTGCGGGGGATAATCGAGGGCGCAGCAAGCCTGATACAATGCGAACGTGTCTCGCATGAGCTCGGAGCCGGCACTCTTCTCGGGAAAAGGCGGAGGATCAACATCTCCCGCGTCTGCATGAGCCAGCAAAAGGACGTCCGGCACAAATTTGCTCAAGATTCCATAGGCCATCACAAGCGCTATTTTATTCGCGAGATCTTCGGACAATTTCCGGGCGGACGCGCGGTCAAGTGAGGCGGCTATCCGCGCGGCATTCTCGGTCGCGTCGACCAAGGCGTCGCAGGCGGCGGCGTGCCTCGTGTGCATGAGTTCGAGAGTTTCCGGCGCGAACCACGAGAGTAAGGCGTTGGTTAGAGCTGCGACCCGCGATCGATCCAGAAAAAGGTCGCCGTTTTCATCCAGCCGCGCTGGAAAATTCAGCTCGGAGTCTAAGCCGGGAAAATCAATCGTCGTCGCGGCCTCGCCTGCAAGACCGAACAGCGAGCGCTGCAACGGCAAGCCGACGATCTGCCGGCGATATGGCTCCAGAGATGTTGCGGCCGCCTCCGTGAGTTTGCCGGCTCGGCAGCTCATTGACGAAGCGCTTCCGCCTGGATTCGGCAGCGCTCTTCACGGAAGGTGACCGGCTTCAGAATGGCGATCGAATGGACAACGACACCGATTACCAAATGGGCGGAGTCGGTCAGATCCCCGAGCGTTTCACCCGGCAGAAATTCCTTGGGAATGTAGTTCTCGATCGCTGTTTTAATGTTTTCCATGTGTCTTCGCGGCCCGACCGAATTCAGTCTTGGTTGTAGTCTACAAAGATGCCGATGATTTTGCACGGAGAGGTTTGGAGAACAGGCCAGCTATTGTCAGCCTGCTCTGGACCTGGCGGAATGCATAATACTAGCCTGGCGATACGGCTTCAGCGATTTGGGCGTAATTGAAAACCTGTCTTTCGAATGACTCTTAAATGGGGAAATCCTCCAACCGGTGTGCTCAATGCACCGGTCTATCTCGCGCGTGCCGAGGGTATGCTGACGTTGCCCGAGGCGGACATCGCAGCGACCGACACCGCTAGCGGCGGCCAGCACGCCCGTGCGCTATTGGACGCCAGATACGATATGGGCCACATCGGCGCGCCGCCGCTCATGGCCGCGCTTAGCCGCACCCGCAACTATGTACTGGTAGGCACCGGGCTGCTTCGCCACCCGCCGCACTCGATGCTGCTTCCGGCCGGCGTCAAGAAGCTTGGGGAGATTAAGGGCCGGCCGATTGGCATCAACCGGCGGGGGACTTGCTCGCACAGCATCCTGCGCACGCTGCTGGCACGCGAGGGTATGAATGAATCCGAAGTGCGCATCGTCGAGATGGGTGGCGGCCCTCAGGGCCTCGATTCCATCCGACACGCCGAGTTAACTGCGGCGGTCTTATGGGAGCCGTACACCACGACCGCGATACGCGAGCTAGGGTGGGAGATCTTCGCCGCGGGTGCGAGCGTGTGGTCTCCTTCCCGCTACTGCACCATGATCTACGCCCGCCGCAGCTTAGTGGACCAGGCGCCGGATTTGGTCGTCGCCGTGCTGCGGAGTTATTCTGGTTGGGTCAGAGCCGCCCAGCTCGATCAGAAGGCCGCGGCGGAACAAGTGATACGCGAGATGCCAACGGTTCCGGCCGAGGACGTCCGCAGCGCCATTGCTCGTGAAGCACCGGCTTGGTGTCCGAATACGAGCCTAGATCGGAGTCTTCTCGACCGCGCGATCCGCGAGCTGGAAGTCCAATCGGTCCTATCCGATGGCTTTCGGCTCGATGATGTAATCGCTCAACTAAGCCCGTGAATTGTCATTCAACGGATCGCAGACTGGGTGATTCCATCGACCCAAATCCGATAGCAGTCATCGATCAGGATGCGAGGATTACCTTGGCCGGACACAGCGAGATCGACAACTCGGTTCGTTACCATCTCGTCCAGAATTTGCGCTGCGCCCCGGTCAACGCAATCTGCGCGAGCTTGCTCAGATCAGCTGAAGGAAGCCCGGACGCACTTCCAATTGCGAAACGATCAAGGGCAAGGAACAAACAGGCATATCGAACACACTCGTCGATTTGCTTATCAGTCCTTGGGATAACGGATTAGCGATCACCGCCGCCTGAGGCAATAACTCCAAGATAGTTCCGCATGATATCTGTTGCCTGCACGCGCTAAGGCCGAGAACCTATACTTGCTTGCATCAAAACGTCGTAGTCGTTGTTCCAAGGGAGCTGCTTCTGCACAATTAACCCTATCGCCAACTACCAGAATGTCCACATAAGCGGGATTACCAGTGTGATCATCCAAACTGCAGGCAAAGACCGGATTTCCTCCGGCCATAAGAACCTGATTCCGCAATGTGGCGCTACTGAAGCGCTCCGTAAGACCGACGATGCCGACTCGCAGGCCGCCCTTGGCCGACGAACAGATCAACACGCCTTCATCGCTAACGCCGGTATGGTCGACGATAGACTCTACCTGCCTGGCAATTCCCGCGTCAAAAATCTCGGGGATAAAACTCCTGACTAAGTAACTCGCCATCAGAAGCGACTCTAGCAGACCTAGCCACGGTTGAACCGATGTCGATAGCAGCGCGTGCCTCGGCCCCTGAGTGTTGCTTTTCAACCGGCCGCGATTGCTTCATACCATGATGTTGATATCACGGAGCAACCGTTCGTAACTCTGTTCAGCGCCTTTCCTTTTATCCAGCAACACGAGACTGACGAGAATTGAACGCTACCGGGAGCAGGTCCTGCCGCAGCCGCCATCTGTTACACTGCACTAGATCAGGCGCCGGATGGCTGCTACGCGAGAAACTCAGGCTCGAAAAGTTCCCGCAAGATACGGCCGTCCATATCGTCTGGCACCGGTTGGCCCATCAGGTGCAGGATCGTAGGCGCCATATCGATTAGCCGGGCGCCTTCGATCTCAATTCCTTTTCGGAAAGGCTTGCCATGGGCAATCAGGATACCGTCGCGGCGGTGCGTCCCGCCCCATTCCGCGGTCGTTGGGGGTTTGCGCTCAATGACTTCGACCGGCGGTTCCCCTGTATGCTCGGGAAGGCTTGGGCTGGTGGAAAAGGCGCTGGTGTCCCACCAATCGGTGGTCAGATCGGGGGCTTCATTGCGGTACGAGCCATGATAGATTTCGTCCCTCCGGAAGACGCGCTTTACGATAGCTTCGCCCGTTCGTGGATCTCTCAGCTCTTTGAGCTTTTGCGTGATCAATTTCAGCAACGACTCATACTCGCCCTCCTCGACGATGCCCGCCGGCCTAACTCCCTTGCGGTTGATCCAAATGCCTTGGGGAGAGGCAAGCACTTCGCTGCAGAAGGCCTTTGTCCGTGACCAGTCGATGTTCGTGTAGGATGTGACGGCCCTTTCGACGCTTGTCCTTAAAGTGGGAAAGGCATCTGCGACCTTTATTTTCTGCCCGGAACTGAGTGAGCCGCGGAAGAGATCGTAAGACCAGCGGAGTAAATCCTTCGCGATCTTCCGAAGCGGAGAATCCTTCGTCTCGATGTAGTGGAGAAGGCCGAGCTGGGCGAGGAAGCGGTTAAGATACAGGACGCGGTCGGAGGTCGGGCCGCCGCCATGATCGGAAACGACAAAGACGGAAGTATCAGGCGAGACCTTCTCGAGTATACGGGCGATCGCGCTGTCAAGCCGTTGGTAGACGCGTAAGACAGCGTCGCCGAAATCTTCAGCAACGCTTGCATCATAATAGTGATGGGTCGGATCCATGTACTGCCAAAAATGATGCTGCACTGTGTCGATCGACATGAACGTGAACATCATCACGTCGGCCGGATGCTTCTCGATCAGATAAAGGCTAGCGCGGAGCCACTGGTCGTCCAGGTTCTTCATGTCATTGAGGACCTGATGCCGCCGGAAATTGGTGGACATGAAGCCGAGGAATCGTGGGTCGAGGCGAAATCTTCCGAGGCAGTCTTCCAGCTCGCTGCGGAGTTCCGGCGGATAGACAAAGGGACTTTTCTCCGACGGGGTAGCCATGCCCGAGATTTGAAAGCCATCGAGGTGTTCGGGCGGATAGGTGAAGGGAATATTCATGGTCCCCACCGTGTATCCGGCGTCGTTAAGCATCCTCCAAACTGTCTTGGCGCGGCGCGAGCTGGCATCCAGGTAACGCAGCGAGTAAGTCCCCGAGGGCATTTCCATGAATTCAAATATGCCGTGCTTGCCAGGATTTTTTCCTGTCATGAAAGAGGTCCACGCCGGCGGAGTGACCGGCGGCAGGACTGAGGCCAGCCGTCCCGATGCACCTGCGCTCACTAGCTGCGCGATATTCGGAAGCTTACCCTCCGCAACCCATGGGTTGATCAATTCCAGGGTTGCGGCATCAAGGCCGACGATGAGGAGCTTAACTGTCTTCATTTAGGGGCAGGCAAAAGCTTGCATGGTTGGTCGCAAGGCGAGCACGCCCGCCTTTGCGTGCCCACTAGCCCAAAAACCACGGCATATTCTGGTTAACCAGGGGAAAAGGCCAGTCTACACAAAATCTCATTTGACGCGCCGGCAGCTAACTGGCATCCGGAAACTGAATCTCCACGGTGCCGACCTTGGAAATATTTTCCGCGGCAAAGTGATCGGCGTTCGCGTAAGGAATTGGGATGAGTCTTCCGATCGCGAGTCCCGACTTCCACTCGTTGGTGGTCGATCACGCTCGCAAAGATTTTCCGCTGCTCGACGCCCGCGCCAGCGTGGCCGATGCCCTCGCCCGCATCCGCAGCGAAGGGGTGGGCGAACGCGTCATTTACTTTTTCGCAGTCGATGAGGAGGAGCGACTGGTCGGCGTTCTTCCGACCCGGCGGTTGCTGACCGCGCCGCTCGAGACGCCGCTCGATGAGATCATGGTCCGCCGCGTTATCGCCATTCCCGCGACCGCGACAGTCCTGGAGGCGTGTGAATTTTTCGTGCTCTACAAGTTCTTTGCCTTCCCGGTGGTGGATGAAAAAAAGCGCGTGGTCGGCATCGTCGACGTCAGTCTTTTCGCGGAGGAAATGTTGCAGGCGGGCGAGCGGGAAGGATCCGCTCCCTTCGCCGCGGCGGGCCAGGACGCGATTTTCGAGGCGATCGGTTTTCATCTCGCGCAAATCCGCGGCGCTTCGGCTTTGCGGGCTTTTCGTTACCGCTTTCCATGGCTCCTCGCCACGGTCGCAGCGGGGACAGCTTGCGCGCTGCTCGCGGGCGCGTTCGAAGCGACGCTCGCGCAGAGTCTGGTCATCGCTTTTTTTCTCACCATGGTGCTCGGCTTAAACGAAAGCGTGAGCATGCAATCGATGACCTTGACGATTCAGGCGTTGCGCGCGGTGACGCCGAGCCGGCGCTGGTTCATCGACAACCTGCGCCGCGAATGTGTCAGCGCGGTCCTTCTCGGCCTCGGCTGCGGATTGCTCGTGGGCGCGATCGTGTGGGTTTGGCGACGCGATCTGCCCGCTGCGGTCGTCATCTCGAGCAGCATCTTCGTTTCGCTTTTTGCGGCGAATCTTTTCGGCTTCGGGGTTCCGACTCTGCTCCATCGGTTGAAGCTCGATCCGAAAATTGCCGCTGGCCCGGTCACGCTCGCGGTGACCGATTTTTTTGCGCTCAGTTTCTATTTCTCGCTCGCATGGCTGGTCCTTTGATCTCGGTTGTCATCCCGGCCTTGAACGAGGAGGAACCGATCGCGGAAGTGGTGCGCGCTTGCCTAACCACGGGTTTGCCTAACGAAGTCGTGGTGGTTGATAACGGAAGTACGGATCGGACAGCGGAGCGTGCCCTGGAAGCTGGAGCCCGGGTGGTGACGGCGCCGCGCGGCTACGGCCGGGCTTGCGCGGTCGGCGTAGCGGCGGTCGATCGGCAAAGTGAGATTGTTGTTTTTCTCGATGGCGACGGGAGCGATTGCCCGGAGTTCATGGGGCAACTCGTTAGGCCAATCCTGGATGGCGCAATACGATTTCGTCATCGGCTCGCGCACGCGCGGCCGGCGCGAGCCCGGGAGCATGAATTTCCAGCAAGTCTTTTCCGGCCGGGTCGCCGGTTTTCTGCTCGGCCTTCTCTACGGCGTGCGCTACACCGACATGTGTCCGTTTCGCGCCATCCGGCGCGACTCGCTCGCTCGACTGGGGATGAAGGAACCGACTTACGGATGGAATCTAGAGATGCAGATGCGGGCGGCCCGCGCCGGTTTGCGTATTCTGGAAGTCCCGGTCGATCATCGCTGCCGAACCGGGGGCGAGTCGAAAGTCTCCGGGACTTTGCGCGGCACTTTCGTCGCGGGCGCGCGCATCCTGGCGACGCTCTTTCGGGTCGCGGCAGAAAAAACAAAGCGGGACGTTTTGCCAGCGGCCGCGGCGGTTTCAAACGGCCGTTCCCGGGAATAAGTTCGCTGGAGCGCGTCTCTCCTTCTCATGAACGAAGACTTGAGTCACGGGCAGCGGGTGCGGGCCAGTCTCCTGGCGGGTGCATTCGCCGGCCTGGTCATGACGCTCGTCATGTTGCTCCTCGCCTGGCTGGGAAACGTCGCGACGCCGCTCGTCATTCTCGGGGACCGGCTTTCGGTTTTCATTCCGCCTGGTCCGTTCCTTTCCATCATGGGGCGGGTCGGCGGTTACACGCATCTCAAAGAGCTCGGAGTCGGCTCGACCATTGCCGGGCAAATCATCGTCGGCGCTCTCGGCGGGTTGCTTTATGGAGTCGTTCTCAGCCGCCGGGAAAAGTCGCGCACGCTGAGTTCGTTAGGCGTTTTCTTTTTGCTCCCGCTTCTCGTTTCGATCGCTCTGCTTTGGCCGCAACTGGGCACGAGTTATCAAGGCTGGCCGATTCGCCCCGCGACGTTCATCACGTGCCTCGGGCTCGCTCTTTCCTTCTTCGCCTTCGAGCGGGCGTTGGTGCTCGGATTTCGTTTTCTCACCGCTCCCTCCGCGCCGCCTAACGATCTCGAATATTCTCCCCAGATCGGGCGACGCGCCCTCGTTCTCGGCGGTCTCGGCCTGCTCGTGGCGGGCGGCGGGGCGGCGGTGATGCGGCGGCTCTATCAGCTTGCCAGCTTCAGCTATGACGGCACGCAGTACAAAGGCCCCGAGGTCCAGGGGATCACGCCTAACGATAAGTTTTATTGCGTGACCAAGAACGTGGTCGATCCACGGGTCGACGAGAAACTCTGGCGCCTCGAGGTCACCGGACTGGTGCGGCACCGGCAGACCTACAAAATCGATCGCTTCAAGGCGCTTCCCGCGGTTTCGCAGGAAACGACCTTGATGTGCATCAGCAACGGACTCGGCGCCGGCCTGATGAGCAACGCGGTCTGGCGCGGCGTCCCGTTGCGCGACCTCATCCAGGCGGCCGGCCCGCTCCCCGGCGCGGCGAAAGTGCGGCTGCATGGCGTCGACAATTACACCGACACATTTCCCCTAACGAAAGCGCTGGATCCGAGCACGCTCGTCGCCTACGAGATGAACGGCGAGCGTCTGCCCGATCGCCACGGTTTCCCCGCGCGGGTCGTTGTTCCGGGTTATTTCGGGGAAAAAAATGTGAAATGGCTCACCCGCATCGAGCTGACCGGGCCGGAGGCGGAGGGGTTTTATGAGAAGCAGGGCTGGGGTCCGGATTTTAGAATTCCGACACGCGCCCGGATCGATCAGCCTAACGAGTGGGAATGGTTCAGCCTCGCGAAAATGCCGGACGGGATCCCGCTCAAAGGCGTCGCCTTCGCCGGCGATCGCGGCGTCTCGAAAGTGGAGGTGACGTTGGACGGCGGGAAAAGCTGGCAGGAAGCGAAGATCGATTACCCGGGCACGAAGCTGACCTGGGTGCTCTGGAGTTTCCCCTGGAGACCGGCCGGCCCGGGCGAATACAAATTAAGCGTGCGCGCGACGGATGGCGCGGGCGTGGTGCAGCGGCTGGAGAAAGAGCGCGGGCAATTTTCGGGCACGAGCGGGTTTCATGAGATCACGGTCTATCTCGCCGCGTGAGTTGGAGGGACGACCGCTGTGTCGTCCGTGTTTGATTTTCGTCGGTGATCGGCCGGTTTTTTAGACGTGTTCTCCAAACACGGACGGGACGGCGCCCGTCCCTCCATCCGCTACTTTTGGCACTTCGGGCACCAGGCGGTCGTGCGACCACCGATCGTAGCGCGACTGGAGCGCGATGCCGTGACGCGGACATTTGCCGCCTGCTTTCCAGCGTTCGTGCAGGAGCCAGGTGCGCGGCGGATCGGTTGAATCTTTGCCGATCGTCGCAAGCGAGGCGCGAACGACGAACCGAGTGCTGCGCCAGAGCGCGCCGAGCTTCGCGCCGGTGATCTTCCCGGCCGGCGTACGCGGCACGATGTGCGCCCGCCAGAGAATTTCATCGGCCATCCAGTTGCCGATCCCGGGAAATCCAGTCTGCAGCAGAACGACCGCCTTGATCGGCGCGCGGCCGTGGCGTTGAAGAAATTTGGCCAGCGCCGCCTTCGTCCAACCCCGCGAGTTAATTTCCGGCGAGCTGGCCTGCCACCAGGCCGGCGTCTCTTTGCCGTGATGAAAACGGACCCGCCCGAACTGCCGGGCATCGCGAAAAACAAGGGCGCGTTCTTTTTGTTCGAGGACGAGGTGATCGTGCTTTTCGGCACGGAATCCGGCCGGTTCGACGCGCAGGTTGCCGGACATGCCGAGGTGAAGTCCGAGCCAGTTGTCATCCGTGAAGTGAAAAAGCATCTGCTTTCCGCGCGCCACTGAGCGGAGGAATTTTTGCCTAACGAGTCGCCGCTTGAGGGCGCTGGTGTCGGTCTCGCGAAAAATCCGATTCGCCGTGTGCAGTTGCAGGCCGGTGACCGCCGCGCCGAGGCCGGGGTCCCAGCGTTTGCGAAAATATTCGACCTCGGCCAGCTCCGGCATGAGGCGGAAATTAGATCGGCTGATGGCTCCGTGCTACTCTTGGCCCGCGTGGAAAAAGTCATCATCATCGGAAGCGGTTGCGCCGGCCTAACGGCCGCGATTTACGCCGCGCGGGCCAACCTGAGCCCGCTCGTCCTGGAAGGCCGGCAGCCCGGCGGCCAGCTTTCGACCACGACATTGGTGGAAAATTTTCCCGGGTTCCCGGAAGGAATCGACGGCCCGCAGCTCGTGCTCAACATGCACAAGCAGGCGGAGAATTTCGGCAGCCGCTTCTCCTACGCGGAAGCGACCGATCTCGACCTAACGAATAATCACATCCGGCTGCAGGCGGATGACGAATGGCTCGAGACGCAGTCGCTCATCATCGCGAGCGGCGCCTCCGCTCGCTGGCTCGGTCTGGAGAACGAGGAGAAACTGGTCGGCCACGGCCTAACGAGTTGCGCGACTTGCGACGGGGCCTTTTATCGGAACGTGCCGGTCTGCGTGATCGGCGGTGGCGATTCCGCCGCGGAGGAAGCGCTTTTCCTGACTCGCTTCGCTTCCAAGGTTTACCTGATCCATCGCCGCGACCAGCTCCGCGCCTCCAAGATCATGGCCGATCGGGTCATGGCCTGCGAAACGATCGAGCCGATCTGGAACACGGTCGTGACGAAATACATCACGGACGAGAAAGGCGAGATGACCGCCGTGATGCTGCGCAATCTCGAGACGAAGGAAGAGAAGGAACTCGAAGTCGCCTGCGTTTTTGTCGCGATCGGGCACGATCCGAACACGAAAGCGTTTGCCGGAAAACTGGAGACCGATCCCGACGGTTACCTTCTCGTTAGGCATTTGGCCGAGAGCAAACATCCCGGCATTTTCATCGCGGGCGACGTGGCCGACCGCGAGTACCGGCAGGCCATCACCGCGGCCGGCTCGGGCTGCGCCGCGGCGATCGAGGCGGAAAGGTATCTGAGCGGGCTGTAACGCTTTCCTGCGGTCGACGCTTCCCTCTGGGAAGCGCGAGAGGCAAGCTGTCCTGGAGCCCGGACCCGCGCTTCCCAGAGGGAAGCGTCTACATGAAGATCTGCGATCTCACTCAGTTTTACTCGCCGCTGAGCGGCGGGGTGAAGCGTTACGTGCATGAGAAGATCCGCTTCATCCAGGCCACGCCTAACGACGAGCATGTCCTCGTTATCCCGGGCGCGAAAACCGAGCTGATCACGGCGCCGCGCTCGCGCATCTATTCGATCCGTTCGCCGCTGCTTTCGCGCACTTCGCGTTATCGGGCGCTCCTCAATCTGCGCGCGATCGAGGAAATTCTGGAACGGGAACGGCCCGACCTGATCGAATCGGGCGACCCCTATCAGGTGGCGTGGAAAGCGATCGCGTCCGGCCACGCCCTCCGCATCCCGGCGATTGGGTTTTATCATTCGCACTTTCCGGAGGCGTACTTTCGGAGCAGCGCGCGCTTTCTCGGGCGGACCGGGACGGAGTTCGTCATGGATATGGCGCGGCGCTACGTGCGCAAGATCTATAACCAGTTTGAGGTCACGCTCGTTCCTTCGGCGCAGTTGGGCAGGCTCCTGACCGACTGGGGAGTGGAGAACGTGCGTCCGGTCGATCTCGGGGTGGATGCGGAAATTTTTCAGCCTCAGCCTAACGATGCCGGGGCGACGCGCGACTCGTTAGGCATTCCCCCGCAATGCTGCCTGCTGCTTTACGTCGGACGGCTGGCTCACGAAAAAAATACCCAGACTTTGTTCGCAGCCTTCGAACAATTGGCCCGGCGCGAACCTGGACGCTATCACCTCCTCATCGTCGGCGACGGGCTGCAGCGCCCGGAATTACTGGCCCTGCAGGAGCGGATCGGGAACGTGAACTGGCGGCAATATTGCGCTGATCCGATGGAATTGGCGCGGCTGTATCGGGCAGCAAATCTGCTGGTGCATCCGGGTGTGCAGGAGACATTTGGGTTGACCGCGCTGGAAAGTCAGGCTTGCGGGACGCCCGTGGTTGGGATTCGCGGCAGTTACATGGACCGGATTATTTTCGGCGGCCAGGGTTTCTGGGCGCGAGAAAATTCCGCGACCGCCCTGGCCAACGCGGTGGCGGATTTGAGCCGGGAAGATTTGCGCGAGATCGGGGCGGCGGCTTCGCAGCACGCGCGGGAACATTATGCCTGGTCGCGCGTCTTCGATCGGCTCTTTTGCATTTACCGCGAGGTATGCGCAAACTACCGCACATTCTGAAATGAAAACCGATCCCGCCTTCACCATTCGCGGTTATCGGCCGTCGGATCGGGCAGCGGTGCGGGATCTTTGTTGCCGCACCGGTTTTCTCGGGAACAAGATCGATCCGATCTATCAGGACCGCGAGCTCTTCGCCGATTTCCTCACCACTTGGTATACCGATCACGAGCCGGAATCCTCGTTCGTCCTGGAAGTGAACGGCGAGCTCTGCGGTTATTTGTTAGGCTCGCGCAAGCCGCTCCTCAATCAGCTCTACTCCTTCCAGCAAAATGTCGTGCTCTTCCTGCGCGCGCTCTTTCGTTACCCGCGCTACAACGACCGCTCCCGCCGTTTCATTCGCTGGATGATCATGAACGGCTGGCGGGAAGTGCCGGCCGCCCCGAGACGCACGCCCCATTTTCACATCAACCTCCTTCCGGAAGCGCGCAAGATTGCCACGACCCGCGCCTTGATGAGCGCGTATCTGAGTTATCTCTACCGCTGTGGCGAGAAGCGCGTCTACGGGCAGATCGTGACTTTCGAAAGCCGGCGCGGCGAGAAGATGTTCGAGCGCTACGGATTCAGGGTAATGAACCGCGCCGAGATCACGAAGTGGCGCGCTTATTATCCCGAATCGGTTTATCTCAGCACGGTGATCAAGAATCTGGAAACGGCCGAGCCGCTCTCGGCTTACACGAGTTCGCGCCCGTAAGCCTAACAATCCGGGAGGACCTGACGATGCAGCTACTTTATGAAGACAGGAGCGAGGTCGACTTGGTCAAAGGTTTGGTCGCGGGCGTTGCCGGTGGCCTGCTCGCCTCTTTCCTGATGGAACAATTCCAGGCCGCCTGGAGCGCCGCGGCCGCCGCCATGTCCACGTCTTCACGGCGCGGGGGCAAGCCCGACCCTACGACCGTGAAAGCAGCGAACGCCATCTCGGAAAAAATTACCGGCCACAAGATTCCGCGGGATTACAAGCCGCTCGCCGGCGAAGCGGTGCACTACGGGATGGGCGCGGGCGCGGCCGCCGTTTACGGCGTGGCCGCGGAGATTGCTCCGATCGTGACCGTGGCCGACGGGCTCGCTTTTGGGACCGGCGTCTGGTTGCTGGCCGACGAACTGGCGGTCCCGAAGGCCGGCCTTTCCAAACCGCCTAACGAAATCCCCCTAACGACACACATCTACGCGCTCGCCTCGCATCTCGTTTACGGCTGGCTCACCGAGACCGTTCGGCGCGCCGTGCGCGGAGTGCTTTAGCTAAGCGGAAGGCTCGGAGAATTTCTCCAGCGGCTTGATCAGATTCCCGGGCAACGGACGGACCCGGTCGAAAATGCGCGGAGCCAGCGGCTTCGCAGTCGCGTAACCAGCCAGGATCATCTCCAACCGCGCGTCGAGGTTGTCGATGTAACTGAGGGCAATCGCTTCCGGCGTCTTCGGGTAAACCGGCGAGCCGAATTGCGGTTCGCCATGATGCGAGGCGATGAGATGCAACAGGTGCATCCGGCAATCGTCCATCGCCGGCGTGAGTTTTCTCCAATCCGCGGCGCGTTCGTCGGCGTCGATTTTTCTCCAGAGTGAATTGACCAATTCCATCCCGATCGCGATGTGGCCGAGCATTTCGCCGCGTTCGTCGAAGGGCATGCTGAAGCCGGTCTCCGGCAGATAATTTTCCCAGAGCTTGCCGGCATCGTGGAAAAGCACTCCGGCGATGAGCAGGTCGAAATTCAGATCGGGATAGAGCGGCGCGATCTGCGCGGCGACCCGCATCATCTGCGCGGTGTGCTCGATCAACCCGCCGCGCCGCGCGTGATGATAACTGCGCGCGCCCGCTGTCCCGCGAAAGCGCGCGCCGTGTTGCGCGATGAACTCGGCGCAAAGCGCGTAGAGCCGCGGATCGGCGATCGCGCCGGTGGTCGCGACGATGAAATCCCAATCGGCCGCCTGCTTCGCGCGCAAGGCGGGCGGACCTTGCAGGAGCTGCGCTTTTTCCTCGGCCGTGAGCGGACGCGTCTTCCAGCGGCGGACATCGAGCCCGTATTGTTGGTGCTGATAAAATTCGCCGGTGATTTCGACGAAGTCGCCGGTCTGCATTGAGTCGCAGGCTTTGTAACTCGGATGATCGCTCCAGACGCGCAGGGTCATGCGATCGGCGGCGTCGGCCAGGATGAGTTCGCAATACGGTTTTTGTTCGCGGGTGGTTTTGGCGGCGACGGATTCCAGTTGCACATGCGCGCGCGTCTCGATCGTTCCCTGCGGCACGGCTTGGCGGATTTCTCGGAGGGTCATCAATTCCATTGGGCCGGGAAATTCGCACAGCTCATCCCGAGGAGCGAACCGCAGTCCGCTCACTCGGGACTTTGCCTAACGACGCCTTTACCGAGGCGGTTGCGGCGCCGGAAGCAGCATAGTGGGCGCGGCGCCGCCAGTGCCGACGTAATAGGTCGGGTATTGGCCGTTCCAGTGTTCCACCCGCGCCCGTTCCACTTCGAGCGCGCGCAGTTGGTAGAGCAACGGGTTTTCCTTCGCTTCCGCGAGGGCGGCGTTGACTTCGCGGATCGCCTGCGCTTCCGCGGCCGCCTGGATTTTCTTCGCATCTGCCTGGCCGGCGGCGATGCGGCGCGCCTGTTCGGCGGTGGCATTGGCTTCCAGCTCGATCCGATCGTTTTCACGCCGTTGCGCGTCGAAGCGCGCTTCGTTCACCACTTTGAGCTGTTGCGCGATGATGGTGTTGTCGATCGCTTTCTGGATCTCGCCATTCTCGTAGGTCATGCCGCCAAACATGCCGAGCGTGGTTACAGTTACGCCGCGGTTGGCGAAGAATTTCGTGATGTCGTTCTTCACCGCGTCGGAGATTTCCTGCTTCTTTTCGCGCAGGGTATCGAGCGGATATTTCGCCGCGACCTCGGCGCTGATCTGCTGGATGCGGCCGCGCACTTCGCTGTCCATCACCTTGTCGAGTGAGCCGCTCGGATACCAGTAAAGGAACTTCGCGGCGTCCTCCTCGGCGATGAAAGCCGTGCAGGTAAAGCCCATGCTGAACCCGACGCTGTCGGCGCTTTCGATCCAGATGGCCTGATTCTTGTCGGTGCTGCCGCTGTTAGCTTCTGCCGTCCATTCCCGGGTGACCGGCGAACGGTTTACCTTGATCAGGCGGACCGTCGGGATCCACTGACCGTCGCCATAGAGGCGACCTTCCTGCGACCAACGGTGGGTGATTTGCACCCGTTTAGCCGCGACCTTGAGATCGCGCAGGTATTGCTCCGATTGGAACTTCGCCTGGCTCCCCGAGTCACCTTCCAGCGGAATGAGAAACCCGGTTTCCGAAGTATCGATCTCAGCATACTCCGGCCGGTCGTAGGGTTTCACACAACTGCTCAAGGCGCAGGAACCCGCGAACAACATCAGCGTTGTGAGCTTGCGCATCCCGCTATTGTTGCGCCGCGGCCAGATGAGCCAGAGCGCGAACAACACTAAGACCATGGTGACGCCGGTATGCGCCATCATGCGATAGGCCTCAAACATCCGCAGCCGGATGAAAGCGGCATCCCCGCCATTGACCTGCGCGACGGCGAGCGCGGCGGAGAGGCGCGGCTCGAGCGCGCTGAGCCAGGCGGCTTCCACCGCCACGGCGACTAACGTGACTAACCCAAACACCATTAATTTTCTAACGGTGCTCATAACTAACTTTCTAAAGGGCTTCTTCGGCCCATGGCTCTCCTCTGCGGACAGAGAGGCCTTCTTCTCGAGTGTCGGAAGGTCTTGCGACGATCCTTGCTCCCGGTGTGTGCGCTTACGAGGTTAGCTGTCGGGCTAGGACCACCAAGTGTCCCCGGCGCCGCAGCGCCATGCGCCCCGATCCGCCTTTTGAGCGGAAATCTGGTTCCCCCGTTGACCTGGCAAATGGGCCTGGCCACTCAGCAATAACAAAGAACTAAAAAAAGCGTACGACAGCGGTTTGGGCGTTCAAGGGAAATCGGAGGAAATCGTAAGGCTGAAAAAACTCGCGCGCTTCCTAACTTGTCATCCTGAGCCGCGGAACGGCGAAGGACCTCGCAAGCGTTGTTTGCGAGCGCAGGTTACTCGCCGGCTCGAAGCCCACTCGGCAGCCGCGGCGATGAAAGCAGCTTGCCGAATTCTTCCCAGCGCTTCTCCGGATGGTCAGGCGTGCCGCCTTGGTTGTCGATATACTGCCTAACGAGATCCTCGCCGTAGTTGTAGTTGATCACGTAGCTCCCGTAGTGCTGGATGAATTGGACCCGCTTCTTCGCCCGATCGGGGTCCTGCAACTCGTATTTTTCCAGCCACGCGGCCGCGCCGGCCGCGTCGATTTTGCCATCAATCAACTGTCGCGCGGCTTCGTTGCCGGCGTAGCTGAGTTTCGTCATGAGATCCTCCACCTTGTAATATTGATCCGCCCGCGCCGGATCGAGCCCGGCCGCGGGCCAAAGCACTTCTTTTTCAAACTTCCGCCGCTCTGGTTTGGTGAAAGCCACTTCGCGACCGAAGTTCGCGGTCCCTTCCGCGACTAACGACTGCGGTGAGTAGAGCGGATAGACCGAGAACTCGATCCAGCCGCGATCATTAGTCAGGTTTTTCTCGAGGAGCGTGTTGTAAACGTGATGACCGGGATAACCCTCGTGCGCCGCAAGGTCGATCGCGCGGTCGATATAGTTAGGCAGGTCGGTGTTGACCTGGATGACGCTGTGATAGTTTCCTTTGTACCAGTTGTAGCCGCCCCACGGTTTATTCGTTACATACTCAACCGTGAAGCTCTCGTTAGGCGGCAGTTGCAGATGGGCGAGGGTGCGCGCACGGCACTCCTTGATCGCGAGTTGAAAGACCGCGTCGAGTTTGTCCTTCGGAATGATGAAGGCTTTACGCCAATCCGCGTAGCGCTGCGCGAGCGTGCGATGGTCGGAGGCGTTCGTTGGCTTCAGCTCACCGGTCGCTTCGATCTCATCAATTAGCTTTTGAAAATGCGCCGCCGGATAAGTCGGCGCGACGGAATCGTAGAGCGCCTGCGACTGCTGATCGAAGGTCATCTTTTCGCCCTGCAAAAGCCGGACGCGCGCGCCGAGAGCGGCGAGTTGCTTGTCGAGGTATTCGTGGCGCAGGCGCTCGATCTCTTCCGGCGGAGGCGGAAGCTTTCCTAACTCCGCGCGCAGGTCGGCAACGCCGTGGGCGATGTCGGCGAGCGAAGGCTTGGTGGCTTCGACCTCGGTTTTCCAAGCTGGCGGTCCGTAGTAAGCATCGACGTAATCGGAATCGTAGGGCGTCATCGCGAGGACAAGCTTCACGTAACGCTCCGCGATCGGGTTCATCGCGGTGGGAGACGGCTGCGCCGTGACTGTGAGCGCGCCGACCAGCGACCACAGAACCGCGATCGCTTTTCCTTTCATCGTTAGTCGAGGAGACGTTGCTCGAGGCCGGCGTAAGCGTCGATCCGGCGGTCGCGCAGGAAAGGCCAATGGGTGCGGTGCTCGTTCACCCGCTTCCATTCCACATCGGCGAAAATGGTTTCCTCGCGATCGACACTCGCCTTCGCCAGAATCTCGCCGCTCGGCGCGACGATAAAACTTTGCCCCCAAAACTCGATCCCGTCGCCGCCGACCGGAGCTTCGTGACCGACGCGATTGACCGCCACGACGAAGCAGCCGTTCGCGATCGCGTGGCTGCGTTGCATCGTTTCCCAGGCAGAATGTTGGGCGTAGCCGTATTTCTCTTTCTCCGATGGATGCCAGCCGATCGCGGTCGGGTAAAAGAGAATCTCGGCTCCGCGCAGAGTCGTTAGGCGGGCGGCTTCGGGATACCATTGATCCCAGCAGACGCAGACGCCGATGTTGCCATGCGGCGTCGGCCAGTTGCGAAAGCCGAGGTCGCCCGGAGTGAAGTAAAACTTCTCGTAATACGACGGGTCGTCGGGGATGTGCATCTTGCGATATTTCCCGAGCAGCTGGCCATCCGGACCGATGATCGCAGCGGTGTTGTGGTAAAGCCCGGCGGCGCGTTTCTCGAAAAGAGAGGCGATGACAACCGCGCCGGTCTCGCGCGCGACCGCGCCTAACGACTCCGTGGAAGGTCCGGGGATGGGCTCGGCCAGATCGAAATACTTGTGGTCTTCCGACTGACAAAAATATTGCGACCGGAAGAGCTCCGGCAGGCAGATGATCTGCGCGCCTTGCCCGGCCGCTTCGCGCACGCGCGCGACCGCTTTCTCCAGGTTGGCCTCCGGCTCCGGGCCGCACTGCATCTGGATGGCGGCGACCCGGGAGCTTTCGTTAGGCATGTTATTTCGCCGTCGGCGATGGGGAGGCGCCTTCGATCGAATCCTCCGGTACGATCTTGACGCTCTCGAGCGCGACGCGAGTGGTCGGCTTGCTTTGTTCGCCGCCATTGCCGCGCGTCACCGGCGTGTCGCCGATCTTGTCGAGCACATCGAGGCCTTTGATGAGGTGGCCGAAGGCGGTGTATTGGCGGTCGAGCGAGCTGGCCGTGCCGAGGCAGATGAAGAACTGGCTCCCGGCCGAATTCGGGTCGGCCGAGCGCGCCATCGAGAGGACGCCGCGGACGTGCGGACGCTCGTTGAACTCAGCGGCCACCTTGTAGCCCGGGCCGCCCGTGCCATACATACTTTCGTTCGAGAGATCCTTCGTGTTCGGATCGCCGCCCTGGATCATGAATCCCTTGATGATGCGATGGAAAGCGGTGCCGTCGTAAAAGCCTTCACGCGCGAGTTTCTTGAAATTCTCGACTGTCTTGGGGGCCACTTCGGGCCAAAACTCCACGACCATTTCACCGGCGCTGGTCTTGAGCACGGCCACTTCCTTTTGATTTTTATCCATGGTCGAAGCCTCGTCCGTTTTAGCGGCTTCTGCCAGTTTGGGACTTGATGCAGCGGTTGGCGAAGCGGTCGATTCCTCAGTCGCCGACGGAGTTTCCAATCCTCGCGCACCAGGCGAAGGACTGGCCACGGCCGGCGGGATGGTTGTCTCCTGACCATGCAAGTTCGTTAGGCTAATGGCGACCAAGAAAAGACTGCCGAGGAAGATCCGTTTCATGGCAGATCAGTGGCACAGGTGAGAGGGCGCTGCACTTGATTTTCGCGCAATCCGGTCCGGGGCGACGGCGGAAGAAAAGCCTACAGCTTCAGATAAAGCGTGCGGGTCCCGAAATCGATGATGCCGTGATTGCGGCGGAGAAATTCCGAGCCTAACAATCCCGCGACCGGCGGCGACCCGTGCAAAAGATCGCCATGGATCAAGCCGGCCAAATCCATCACGCCGACTTCCTTCTTCCTGACCTTGAAGGAACCGACGCTGAAACGCCGGATCGTCGCCAGTTGCAGGCCGCGCTCTTCGAGATTGACCGCGCCGGAAGTGTAGGG
This sequence comes from uncultured Verrucomicrobiae bacterium, assembly GCA_963792775.1. Lineage (GTDB taxonomy): Bacteria > Verrucomicrobiota > Verrucomicrobiia > Chthoniobacterales > UBA10450 > Palsa-1392. The sequence goes on from CAWBXU010000010.1 coordinate 34,727, forward strand.
CGTTTCATGCAACGGAAGGTGCAACCCGCGCACGAAAGAGCGGTGAATCAGCGTCGTGAAAGCGCCGGTATCGATCATGAGCTGCGCCGGCTTGCCGTTGAGTTTGCAATCGACGTAGAGATTCCAGCCTCGCGTCACCCGGATGGGCACGCGCGCGCCAGCCGCGATGATTCACTCCGGGCATGGGGCCGGGCGCGTCGGGATCCATTTTCATCGTGAGCATCTGCCGCTCGCAATCGAGCACGGCCTCAGTCGGGAAAAGAATGTCGGCGCCGAGGATGCCATCGAGCTGTTGCTCGTGGAATTCGCGCGCGGCACGGGCCGGACCGCTCAGATCGATCGCGACCATCGGCTCGTCCATCAGGATGAGAGCACCGAGCTGGAGGCGATGCGCGATGGCGACGCGGTTGAAGCCGCCGTTGATCCGCAGGCGAAGCGGGAGTTTGGATGAGCCGGGCAGCGAGGTGAGGCCAAAGTGTTTGCGCCGGGCGGAGGCGATCGCGCTGACCGGCGCGCCGGTGTCGACCCCAAGCAGGGCGGGCTTGCCGTTGATCTCCGCGCGGACGAGGAGGTGATTCTGGCGCGAACGCTCCAGCGGCAGGGCCTGGTATTGCAGATCCTCCGAGGATGGCGCGGGCTCGGGCCGCGGCGCCGCGGCGGCCGGTAAGGCAAGGAGAAGACTCGCCACCGCCGGAAGCAAATGCCTGCGAGAGGAACAGACGCCGGAGGTTTTCACCGGCGAGAATAGCACGTGCGCCTCACTCCGAAAACGCTTGATTCACCCGGCAGCAGCCGGTATTCGGAGCGAATCCATTATGATGCACCACGCTCTACTCGCTGCCGCATTTGCACTCGTTAGGCAGGCGGACGATCTCTCAACCCGCCATGGCTGAACCCGCGCCGCCTAACGAAGAAAAGTTCGTCCGCGGTCTCGGCTTGCTCGATTCCACCATGCTCGTCGCCGGTTCGATGATCGGCTCGGGAATTTTCATCGTCTCGGCCGATATCGCACGGCAGGTCGGCTCGGCCGGCTGGCTCCTCGTCGTCTGGGCGAGTGACGGGTGTCATGACGATCATCGCCGCGCTCACTTACGGCGAGCTGGCGGCGATGATGCCGCGCGCCGGCGGCCAGTATGTTTTCTTGCGCGAGGCTTACAGTCCCCTCTGGGGTTTTCTTTACGGCTGGACGCTCTTCCTCGTCATCCAGACGGGAACGATCGCGGCCGTGGCGGTGGCTTTCGCGCGTTTCCTCGGCGTGCTCGTGCCGAGCATTTCGCCGACGCAATGGGTCGTTCCGCCGATCATTCTTTCGCGCAATTACGCCGTCAGCCTTTCCACGCAGCAGCTCATCGCAGTTCTCATCATCGTGCTTCTCACCTACGTGAACACACGTGGACTCTCGTTAGGCAAGTGGATTCAAAATATTTTCACTTCGGCCAAAACCTTGGCGCTGCTGGCGTTGATCGTGCTCGGAATTTTCGTCGGCCGGAATGCCGCCGCCTTGAGTGCAAATTTTTCCCACGCCTGGACGCCGATTGGAGTGACGCCAATCAAATCCGACCTCGCCTCCATCGGGATGGTTTCGGCGAAGGGCGGCGTGCTCGGGATGTTGATCGCGATCTGCGTGGCGCAGGTCGGCTCGCTCTTTTCCGCCGACGCCTGGAACAACGTCACCTTCACCGCCGCCGAAGTGAAAAATCCGCGCCGTAATCTGCCGCTCTCGCTCGCGTGTGGCACCGGACTCGTCATCACCCTCTATCTGCTCGCCAACGTCGCTTATCTTTTCCTCCTGCCTTTGCTGCAAATTCAGCATCCGCCGGACGACCGCGTCGGCACGGCCGCGATGGCGGTGATGTTCGGCGGAGCGGGCGCGGCGATCATGGCGGTGGCGATCATGGTCTCGACTTTTGGTTGTGCCAACGGACTGATCCTCGCGGGCGCGCGGGTCTACTACGCGATGGCGCAGGACCGGCTGTTTTTCCGGTCGACCGGCAAGCTGAACCCGAAGCACGTCCCGGCGGTGGCGCTGGTTTTGCAAGGAATCTGGACCGCCTTGCTCGTCCTGCCGCGCACGCGTTTGCGCGATCCGGTCACGAGCGCGCCGCTCGTTAACGCCGCGGGCATCGAGCAGTATGGCAACCTCTACGGCGCGTTGCTCGATTACGTCGTCTTCGCGGTGCTGATCTTTTATGTGCTGACGATCTTCGGCGTCTTCGTTCTCCGCCGCCGGCAACCGGACGCGGAGCGGCCGTATCGCGCCTTCGGATATCCGGTTCTCCCCGCGGTCTATCTCATCGCGGCGATCATGATTCTGCTCGTCCTCGCAGTTTATCGCACGCAAACGTCGTGGCCGGGTCTGCTCATTGTCCTCGCGGGCGTGCCGGTATATTTCCTCTGGCGAAAAGCCAGCGCCTCTTCGGTTCGTTAGGCAGGCAGCTCGATCCAACTCATGAATAAGTTATTCGCAACCAAACCACTGAAAGTGCTGATGGCGGAAGCCCAGGAAACCGGGGAGCACACCCTGAAACGCGCCCTCGGGCCGGTGAACCTCATTACCCTCGGCATCGGCGCGATCATCGGTGCGGGCATTTTTGTTATCACGGGCAACGCCGCCGCGCAGTACGCCGGGCCGGCCATCGTCCTTTCCTATGTCCTCGCCGGGCTCGGCTGTTTCTTTGCCGGACTTTGTTACGCGGAGTTCGCGTCGCTCATTCCGATCGCCGGCTCTGCTTACACCTACGGCTATGCGACGTTAGGCGAACTCTTCGCCTGGATCATCGGCTGGGACTTGGTGCTCGAATACGCCTTCGGTGCGGCGACGGTCGCTTCCGGTTGGGCGGGCACGATTGTTTTCTTCCTCCAGGGTTTCGGGATCAACCTCTCGCCGCGACTCACCGCCACACCTGGGACCGATCTTTATTTCTTTCACAACATCTGGCAGCAGGCTGGGGCTCCCGACCTTCCGACCAGCGCCACCGCGCTCGCCGCCCTTCCGCATGTGACGGGGCTGTTTAACATCGTCGCATTCCTCGGCATTATGATGGTCACGGTGATCCTCGTCATCGGGATTAAGGAGTCGGCCAATTTCAACACCGCGATCGTCTTCGTTAAGCTGGCGGCAATCCTTGTCTTCATCGGCATCGCCGGGATCTGGGTGCTCGGACACCGCGCGGAGGCGGCCATTAACTGGACACCGTTCCTTCCGCCGAACCTCGGGAGCTTCGGCAGTTACGGTTGGTCGGGTGTCGCTCGCGCCGCGTCGGTCGTGTTTTTTGCCTACATCGGGTTCGACGCCGTCTCGACCGCCGCACAGGAAGCGCGCAACCCCCAGAAGGACATGCCGATGGGAATTATGGGTTCGTTAGGCATCTGCACCGTGCTTTACATTATCGTCTCCGGGCTGCTCACCGGCGTCGTCCATTACCCCTCGCTTAACGTCGCCGCGCCGGTCTCCCTCGCGCTGCAGCAGATCGGGATTCAGTGGGGCTCGATCCTCGTCAACGCCGGCGCCATCGCGGGCTTGAGCACGGTCATGCTCGTCATGATGCTCGGGCAGACCCGCGTTTTTTACTCGATGGCGCATGACGGACTGCTTTGGAAATGGGCGGGTGAGATTCATCCCAAATTCCGGACGCCGTGGAAGAGCACGATCATCATGGGGTTCTTCGTTGCTTTCTTTACCGCGGTGATCCCGATTGGAATTCTCGGGCAGCTGGTCAGCATCGGCACCTTGCTCGCCTTCGTCATCGTCAGCGTCGGGGTAATGATCTTGCGCAAACGCCGGCCCGACCTCGAACGGCCTTTCCGCACGCCCTGGATGCCGTTCACGCCGATCATGGCGATCCTCATCGCGGTGCTCTTGATGGCGGCGCTGCCGTCGGACACCTGGATCCGTCTCATCATCTGGCTGGTGATCGGGTTGGTGATCTATTTCACCTACGGCCGGCACCACAGCAAAGTGCAGCGCGGGATCGCTGCTGGCGGCCCGCCCGTCATGGGTGCGATGGACGAGTAGGTGCTCGTTAGGCCGGGCTGCTCCCGCCGAGACCGCTCCCGCTCGAGCCCGCCGAAACGTTCGCCCAGTTCCTTCCAGCGTTCGCGCATTTCCGGCGAGGGCGTGATCCTTTTTCCATCGCGCTGCTCGGCGCGCAGGAATGTCGCGAAGTCCGACGAGCTGACGCCGCTTAGTCCAAACGCAGCTTCCGCGTTGACGAGATTTGCAGCCGCGTCCACCAGCCTCGACCAATCGGCGGGCGGCATCGTTTGCCGCAGCGCCCGCGTCTTTTCCTGCACCGCGGCGACGGAGCTGGCGAGCGCCCTGCGCTGACCTTCCGGCGCCCGGAACATGTCGACCAAGCGCTGAAAACTAAGGTGAAACGGCACCGTCGCGAAGTCCGCATCCAGATCGTCGGACATTTCCGCCGCCGGGGTGGCGGTCGAGCCCGAGCGGATCAGGCTTTTCCAATCGGATCCCTCAAAGCAGCCGAGCTCGCAGGAATAATTGGCGTCGGCCGCAGTGACCTCGACGAAGCAATATCCCAAAAACGGATTGATCTCGATCGTCCCTTCCTCGCTTCCATCCGCGCGCAAGGTCCGCAGATGCAATTGCCTCACGCTCAGGCCGGCTCGGGCGAAAAGTTGCGTCCAATCGAGGTCCCAATAAACAAACAGCGACTTCGGATCGCGCGCGATGATGTAGAGCAGATCGCCGCCAGAAGAAGGCGGCAACTCGCTGGGCACGTCGGAAATTTTCCGGGTCAAATGTTCTTCTACGTGCTCTGCCCCGACCACCGGTTCGTCGGAAATGCGGAATCCCGCGACGATCTTGTCGGCCTGGTTTCGTCTCGTGGTTTTGGTCGTTTTCATGGCTTTCGGTCCGGCCAATGCGCAGCATTAATAACCTAGCGCAATCAACCGACAAGGGGAATTCCGGGATCAGGATCGGGCCGCCCCCCGACTGGCGCGAGACGGTTCCTCGGCTAAGGTTCGCCGATGCTTTCCGAAACCATCGAGCTGCGCGGCCACATTATCGACTCGCTCATTTTACCCAAGGTGCTCGACGAAATCATCACCCACGGCGCCAGCTTCAAGATCGGCGAGATCCGAATCGGCGAAGCCCGTGCCGATCAGAGCTTTGCCCGGATTGAAGTGACCGGGCCGTCCGCAGATGACCTCGACGATCTGATCCTCCGCCTCCGCCAGCACGGCGCGGAAGTAGTCGAAAAGAAAAACATCGAACTGGCCGCCGCGCCGGCTGACGGCGTCTTCCCCGAGCAGTTTTACGTCACGACCAATCAGCAGACTTTTGTGCAGCTCGACGACGGCGAGCTGGAGGTGCGCCCCGCCCTGATGGACAGCGCCATCGTCGTCGACCGCGCCGCCGGGACGGCGACCGCGACGAAGTTTTACAGCGTCAAAAAAGGCCAGGAAGTGGTCGTCGGCCATCACGGCATCCGCGTCGCCCCGCTTCAACGCTCGACCACGCGGGCCGACGTTTTCGAGTTCATGGCGAGCAACGTTTCGATCGAAAAACCGAAGACCGCGGTCATTCGCGAAATGGCGCGGGAGTTCAAACGCGCCCGCGAGGCCAACGAAAAAATCCTCGTCGTCGGCGGCCCCGCGATCGTCCACACCGGCGCGGTCGAGCATTTCGAAAAATTGATCGAATGGGGGTTCGTCAATCTCCTCTTCGCTGGCAACGCCCTCGCCGCGCACGACATCGAGAACGCGCTCTTCGGGACATCGTTAGGCGTCTATCTCGAGAAAGGCTCGCTCGCCGAGTCCGGCCACGAAAATCACATGCGCGCGATCAACGTGATCCGTTCCGCCGGCGGGATCCGGCCCGCGGTCAAGAACGGCCTGCTCAAGAGCGGCATCATGTACAGCTGCGTGAAGCACGACATCGAATACGTCCTCGCCGGTTCCATCCGCGATGACGGCCCGCTCCCCGACGTCATCACCGACGCGCTCGAAGCGCAGCGCGCGATGCGGGCGAAACTCGACGGCGTCACCATCGCCATGATGATGGGCACGATGCTGCATTCGATCGCGGTCGGAAATTTGCTGCCCGCTACTGTGAAAACAATCTGCGTCGACATCAATCCCGGCGTGGTCACGAAGCTGGCCGATCGCGGCACTTTCCAGTCGATCGGTTTGGTCACTGACATCGAGCCGTTCCTGCGCGAACTGACCGGCTGTCTCGAGCAGGTTCGTTAGGCCGATTTTATGCGAAAACTGCTCCTCTGTCCGCCGGATCATTACGGCATCGAATACGAGATCAACCCCTGGATGAGCCGCGCCCGCGGCGCCGACACGCCGGTTGTGCAAGCGCAGTGGCGCGGGCTGCACGAGAAACTCAAGAGCCTCGGGTGCGAGATTCATCTCGTCCCGCCCGTCCCGAAATTGCCCGACATGGTCTTCACCGCCAACGCCGGACTGACCGTGGGAAACACTTTTATCCCGAGCAATTTTCGGCACAAAGAGCGCGCCGCGGAAGCGCCGCTCTTCGCCGACTGGATGAAGCAACACGGCTACGAAATCGTCTGGCTCCCGAAGGACCAATTTTTCGAGGGCGAAGGTGACGCGCTCTTTGCCGGCGACGCACTTTTTTGCGGCTACAAATTTCGCACCGACGTGAGCGCGCACCGCACAGTCGGCGAAATTCTGAAGTGCCTCGTCATTTCCGTCGAGTTGGTCGATCCACGCTTTTATCACATCGACACCTGTTTTTGTCCGCTGACCGATGGCGGCGCGGTTTGGTTCCCGGCGGCTTTCGACGAATACGGCCAGCGCACGATCCGCGATCACGTGCCGAATTTGATCGATGTGGTGGAAGAAGAAGCGGCGCACTTTTCCTGTAACGCCGTCGTCCTCGATCACGAGATCGTGGTGCCGGAAGGCGCGCCTCAGCTGGTCAAGTCATTGCGCGATCGCGGCTACAATTGTCACCCGCTCCCGATGACGGAATTCCTCAAAGCCGGCGGCGCCTGCAAGTGCCTCACCATGTTCATGCCGCAAAGGGAAAAAGCCCCCTAACGACATCGTTGCGTCTCCGAAGGGACGCGCGAGTGGCCCTCCTGCCTCGCTTGTCAGCCTGAGCGGAGCGAAGGATCTCTGACCCTCTCGGGCTTCTATCGCTTCCTGTCACAGAAATAGTCAGAGATCCTTCGCTTCGCTTCAGGATGACAAGCCCCTCCCGGGGAGGACGCGCTCACGCACAGCGCTTCGGAGACGCGCTTCCGCGCGTCCGGGCTAGAAAGCGCGAGGCTTCCTTTTCACACGGGCGTGGAGCGATCGGGCCGAACACCGGGCCTAACCTAACAACACCTTTACACCCAGCCGCTGAAAAGCCTTTTGCGCCGCGGCCGGCAGCGCCCGATCGGAAATCACCGTCTGCACCGCACTCAGCGGCGCCACCTTGATGAAGCCGACCGTCTCCCATTTTGCGGAATCGCAAAGCAGATAAACTTCGCGGGCGGAGCGAATCATGGCCCGTTTCACCTCTGCGATTTCATGCGTCGTATCGGTCAGGCCGCTATCCAGATCGAGCGCCTGAGTGCCCAGAAAAACCTTCTGCACGGTCAGCTCGCCTAACGACTGTTCGGTCAGCGGCCCAACCGTGCTGGACGCTTCCCGGCTCAGATTCCCGCCGAGCAAAAGGACCCGTGCATCGGTCGCGGCGCCCACTTCGAGGGCGACGTTGAGCGCATTCGTCACCACCGTGAGATGGGCGATGCCAGCCAGATACGGTGCCATTTCCACGACGGTCGTACCCGCATCCATGATAATGGTATCGCCCGGCGCGACCAGGCGGGCGGCCAGTTTACCGATCCGCTTTTTCGCCTCGCGATTGATCGCCCCGCGCTGGGCGATCCCGAGCAGCTGCGTCACCTTCTGCGGCTGTTCCGGGGCGAGCGCGCCGCCGCGATCGCGCACCAGTTCGCCGGCCTTTTCCAATTTCGTCAGGTCGGTACGGATGGTGACCTGAGAAACGCCGAAGCGCTTCGCCAGCTCATCGACGTGCGCCACGCCTTCCTTCCGCACGATCTCCTGGATTTGTCGCCGGCGATGCTGAATCATCGGCGCGCGCTTTCGTTTATTTGCGTTTCTCTTCACTGCCCGCAGTATCCCGCGCGAGCCGCCAAAGGTCAATTCGCGACTAGGAAAAATATATTAAGAAATATTATTGACCCACCAACATACTTGCGATAACTTTCAAAATACTTCGTTAACTTTCCTTCGCCTATGAACCAGATCGTCGCCGTCACCGCCTGCCCAACCGGGATCGCTCACACCCTCATGGCGGCCGAAGCGCTCAAACGCGCCGCCGCCACCATGGGTCACAAAATCAAAGTCGAGACTCAGGGTTCCCTCGGCACTGGAGACCCACTCAAGCTGGCCGACATCGCCGCGGCCGATGCGGTCATCATCGCCGCCGACATCCATGTCGATACGACCCGCTTCGCCGGCAAACCGGTGCATGTCGTCTCGACCGCCGAGGCGATCCGCCACACCCAGGCGGTCATCGAGCAGGCGCTCGTCCAAGTGCAGCCGAAAACCGCCACGGTGCCGACTTCCTTACCGACGACGCCACTCTCTCTCGAGCAGCCGGCCGAGGGCAAACGTCTGGTCGGAGTCACCTCCTGCCCAACCGGCATCGCCCACACCTTCATGGCGGCGGAAGCCCTGCAGAAAGCCGCCAAAGCCCTCGGCCATACGATGAAGGTCGAAACCCAGGGCTCGGTCGGCGCGAAAAATCAGCTCACGCCCGAGGACATCGCTGCCGCCGATGCCGTCGTCATCGCCGCGGACACGAAAGTCGACACCTCGCGTTTCGCCGGCAAACGCCTCTACAGCACCGGCACGAAAGACGCGATGCACGGCGGCAAAGCCGTCATTGAAGCCGCTCTCGCCCAGCCGATCGGCAGCGGGGCCGGCCTAACGAGCGCAGTCGAAGCCGCCAAAGCCGAGCGCTCGCAATCTCGGACCGGCCCCTACAAACACTTGATGACCGGCGTTTCCTACATGCTCCCGGTCGTGATCGCGGGCGGACTTTGCATCGCGCTCGCCTTTGCCATCGGCGGCATTTACGCAGGCAAAAACACCGGTTCGTTAGGCTGGGCCCTCAGCCAGATCGGCGGCGGCACCGCCTTCCAGCTTTTCGTCGCTGTCCTCTCCGGCTTCATCGCCTATTCGATCTCCGACCGCCCCGGCATCGCTCCCGGCCTGATCGGCGGCATGCTCGCACAGTCGTTAGGCGCAGGCTTTCTCGGCGGCATCGTCTCCGGTTTTCTGGCCGGTTACCTGACGAAATTTCTCGCCGACAACATCAAGCTCCCAAACACGCTCGAAGGTCTCAAGCCGGTCCTCATCCTCCCATTTTTGAGCACGGTCATCGTCGGGCTCCTCATGATTTACGTGATCGCGCCGCCGGTTCAGGCGCTCAACCACGCGATGAGCGACTGGCTCAACGGCATGCGCGGCACGAACGCGCTCCTCCTCGGCATGATCCTCGGCGCGATGATGGCCTTCGACATGGGCGGGCCGGTCAACAAAGCCGCCTACACTTTCGCGGTCGGTTTGCTCGCGAGTAAAATTTACACGCCGATGGCTGCGGTCATCGCCGCGGGCATGACGCCGCCGCTCGGGCTCGCGTTTGCCGCGATGCTTTTCAAAAATCGTTTCGATCTCGAAGAGCGGGAAGCCGGCGGCCCGGCGCTGGTCCTCGGCCTGTCGTTCATCACCGAAGGCGCGATTCCTTTCGCGGCGAAAGACCCGCTCCACGTCATCCCCGCGACCATGCTCGGCTCCGCCGTGGCGGGCGCGATCTCGATGACGTGCAACGTGCAATTTCTCGTGCCGCACGGCGGCATCTTTGCGGCGCTCATCCCGGGCGCGGTGACCAATTTGGTGCCGTATCTCGGCGCCATCGTTGCCGGCACGTTCGTCACCACCGTTGCGCTCTTTTTCCTCAAACGTCCGCTCGACGTGCCTAACGAATCACTCGCGGCCGCGCACTAGAAACTCAACCGAAAGCCTCTCCCAATGATCGAACTCACTTCCACACACATCCGCCTCGGGCAGCGCGCGACGACGAAAGAAGAAGCGATCCGCGCCGCCGGCCAGGTCCTCGTCGAAGCCGGCAACATCGCGCCCGGCTACGTCGAGAGCATGCTCGGCCGCGAGCAGCAGGCGAACACCTTTCTTGGCAACGGCATCGCCATTCCGCACGGCATGCAAAAGGACAGGGAACTGATTCATCGCACCGGCATTTCCGTGGTGCAGTTGCCCGACGGCGTGGAATGGAACAGCGGGCAGACCGCGCGCCTCATCGTCGGAATCGCCGCGAAATCCGACGAGCACATCGCCGTTCTTTCCGCGCTCACCGACGTGCTCGACGACCCGACCGTCGCGCGACAACTCGCCCTAACGAGTGACCCTAACGATATCATCGCCGCGCTCAATCGGCGCGTGGAGCAACAGACCTCGCCCGAAGAGCAACTCGCCAACGCCAAACAAGTCGAAGTCACGCTCGTCGGCTCGGCCGGATTGCACGCACGCCCGGCGACTTTCTTCGTCGATGTTGCTTCGCAGTTCGGTTCCGAAATTTTTATCCGCTTCAACGGCAAACTCGCCAACGGAAAAGCAATGGCGTCGCTCCTCAAACTCGGCGTCACCGGCGGCTCGACCCTGCAGATTTTCGCGACGGGCGACGATGCGGATGCGGCCCTCGCCGCCTTGCAGGAAGCAGTCGAGAGCGGCCTCGGCGATGAAGAGGAAAAGGAAGTGGTGGCGGATGAATTCGTCTGGACGCCGGTCTCGAACGGCCACTGGTTAGGCGGCGTTTCCGCTTCGCCGGGGATCGCGATCGGCCCGATCTTCCATTTCCAATCCGGTCGCCTCGTCGTCGAAGACAATCCCAAGGACGTCGAGACGGAAAAGAAGCAGCTCCGCTACGCGCTCGAGACCGCGCGCGAACAACTAAGCGAAATCCACGACGCCGTGAAGGCGCGCGCCGGCCGTAACGAGGCGGCAATTTTCCGCGCACACCAGGCCTTTCTCACCGACATGGATCTCTTCAGCGAGGTCCGCGAGTTGATCGAAGCCGGCCACAGCGCCGCCTGGTCGTGGCAAAAAGTGATCGATGCGCGCGTCGCCGAAGTCGAGCGGGTGCAGGACGCACGCCTCGCCGGCCGGGCCGCCGATCTGCACGATGTCGGCCAGCGCGTCTTGCGTCTGCTCACCGGCACACAGTCAACGGAAGTGAAATTGCCTAACGATCCCGTCATTCTCGTGGCGGACGATCTCACGCCTTCCGACAGCGCGCGGCTTGATCCGAAACGCATCCTCGGCCTTTGCACCGGACTGGGCGGCGCGACTTCGCACACCGCGATTATTGCGCGTTCGCTCGACATTCCCGCGGTCGTCGGGGCGGGCGCGGCCGTGCTCGAGCAAACTAACGGCGCGATCTGCATTCTCGATGGCAGCAGCGGCCGTCTCTACCTCGAGCCTAACGATGCCGACCTGAAATCGGCGGAAGCGTTTAAGGTCGATCTGCACCAGCGGCGGGACGTGGAATTCCAAACCAGGTACCAACCGGCGATCACAAGTGACGGTCACCGGATAGAGATCGTGGCCAACATCGGCAAAGCCGCAGATGCCGAGCGCGCGGTCGAAGCCGGCGCCGAAGGTGTCGGTCTCCTGCGCACGGAATTTCTCTTTCTCGAACGCGAAACCGCGCCCACTGAAGACGAACAGTTCGCGGCCTACAGCGCGATGACGAAAGCGCTCAACGGCCTTCCGCTCATCGTCCGGACGCTCGACATCGGCGGCGACAAGGTCGTGCCCTATCTCAGCTTTCCGAAGGAGGAAAACCCGTTCCTCGGTGTGCGCGGTATCCGTCTTTGCCTGCGGCATCCGGAGCTTTTCGTTCCGCAATTGCGCGCCATCTACCGCGCCGCTCAGACCGGGCCGGTCAAGATCATGTTTCCGATGATCGGCTCGCTCGAAGACCTGCGCGCGGCGAAAGAAGCGGCCGAAAAAGTGCGCGCCGAACTGGGCGCACCGCCGGTCGAGATCGGCATCATGATCGAAGTGCCGTCGGCCGCGCTCATGGCCGCCGAGCTCGCGCGCGAAGTCGATTTCTTTTCCGTCGGGACGAACGACCTCACCCAGTACGTCCTCGCGATGGACCGGATGCATCCCGCGCTCGCCAGCCAGGTGGATGGACTACATCCCGTGGTCTTGCGTCTGATCGATCAGGTCGTGCGCGCTGCGACCGCGGCCGGCAAATGGGTCGGCGTCTGCGGCGGGATCGCGGGCGAACCGCGCGGCGCCATGATTCTCGCCGGCCTTGGTGTGGCCGAGCTGAGCATGAGTCTGCCGAGCATCGCCTCGATCAAAGCAAAACTGCGCAACACTTCGCTCGTTAGGTTGAAAGCTTTCGCGAAAAAGGCGCTCGGCTGCCAATCCGCGACCGAAGTGCGGGCGCTCGATCTTCCTGCCTAACGAAATGAAAAACCAATTCGACGTCGTCACCGTCACGCTCAACGCCGCGATCGATCGCACCGTCACGATTCGCGATTTCCAGGCCGGCGCGGTCAATCGCGTCGAGCAGGTAGCAATCGCATCCCGGCGGCAAAGGCATCAACGTCGCCGCCGCCCTCGCCGACCACGGCCATCGCGTCGCCGCGACCGGCTTTCTCGGTCGCGCCAACGTCGGACCCTTCGAGGATCTTTTCGCGGAAAAGCAGATTGCCGACCATTGCGTTCGCATCGCCGGACAAACCCGCATCGGAATCAAGATTACCGATCCCGCGCGAGGCGAGACAACCGATATTAACTTCCCCGGCCCTTCGCCTTCGCCTAACGACCTCGCGACTTTACGCGAAAAGATCGCAAGCCTCGAAGCCGAGTGGTTCGTCCTCGCCGGCAGCATCCCGCCCGGCGTCGAACTCGGGATCTACTCCGAGTTAATCGATGAGCTGCGACGACAAGGTCGCAAGGTCCTGCTCGACACGAGCGGCGCGCCGTTCCTGCGCGCGATCACGGCCGCGCCGAACGTGATCAAACCGAACATACATGAGTTCGAATCGTTTCTCCGCCGCGCTTTGCCGACACCGGAAGCCGTCGTCGCCGCGGCACGCGAAGTGATCGCGGATGGCGTTGAGATGGTTGTCGTCTCGATGGGAAAAGAGGGCGCGTGTTTTGTCACCGCCGACGAAGCGGTTGTCGCCCGCCCGCCCGATGTCGCCGTGCAAAGCACGGTCGGTGCGGGTGACGCGATGGTCGCCGGCATTTTATCCGCCCAGATCCAACAACTGCCGCTGCGCGAGTGCGCGCGGCTCGCGACCGCTTTCTCAGTCGACAAACTCAGCCGCGTCGGGAGCGGGCTCACTTCGCCCGACGCCATCCAAAAGGTGCTGCCGCAGGTTGCGCTCGCCTAACGAATTGAAAGCCTAACAATGAAAAAACTCACCCTCATTCTGCTCACGATCCTCGCCGGCACCTGCTTCGGCGCGGAGAACGAATGGCTCGAAGCCAAAGTTGCCACCGGCAACTGGAACGGCGAACGCGACAAGCTCTACGACCAGGGCGTCGATCCGTTTCTCTATTACACCAGCATCGTCTCGGGCAATCCGATCGGCGGGAAAAGCCAGGGCGCGACCTACGTCGATGACTTCTATTTCGGCGTTAATTTTTACATGGAAAAGCTGGTCGGCTGGACGGGCGCGAAGATCACGATCAGCGGCGTGAACCGCGACGGCAGCGGCCTAACGAATAACAATGTCGGGAGTCGTTTCGATGTGCAGCAGACGGTCGGCGGGCAGAATATTTTCCTCTACCAGGTCTTCCTCGATCAGCGTTTCTGGGACGACAAGGCGTCGATCAAGATCGGCCGCTTCGGCGCGTCGGATGATTTCAACGGCGCCTCTGCAATATACAGCCGCTACCTCAACAACGGCATCGATGGCGACATCCGCAACGTCCTTTTCGACACGCAATTTTCCGCCTACCCGTTCGCGACTTGGGCGGCGCGGCTGCGGGTCGAGCCGACGAAAGACACCGTCGCACAGTTCGGAGTCTTCCAGACTTGGAAGGAGATCTTCAACAGCAACCACAACGGGCTCGATTGGAACATCCGCGGCGACGACGGCGTTTTCCTAATCGCGGAATACGGATGGACCCCGCAGTTCTGGAAGCAGCCGGTGACGACGGACTCGTTAGGCAAAGACGGGACCACGACGGAGATGAAAGGGTTGCCCGGAAATTATCACATCGGCGCGACCCTCTCGCCCTGGAACGGCTTCACCGAATTCGGAACCGGGCGTACGGTCGGCAACTCCTACGGTTTCTACATTCATGGGGACCAGATGGTTTATCAGGAAAGCCCGGGGAGCGACGAAGGCCTCACGCTCTGGGCCGCGTCCGGTTATTATCCGCAGGCCAATATTTCCGTGGTGCCGTTCCAGGCGAATGTGGGCGCGATCTACACCGGACTGATTCCGGGGCGGCCGAAGGACCAGATGATTGGTGGGCTAATCTACGGACGTTTCAGCCGTGACTACGCGCGCACCGTCGAGGTGGCTGGCAACGGCAACCCGAAATACGAGTTCGTCGCGGAAGCAGCTTATCGCATTCAGCTGACGAAGTTCGCCTGGATCCAGCCGGACATTCAGTTTGTGAACAAGCCTAACGGGACCGGCCGTATTCCCGACGCTCTCGTCATCGGTGTGGAGACGGGGATTACGTTTTAGATTCCCGACAGAGTTAGACCGCAGAGAGCGCAGAGGTTCATTCCGCCATCCGTTAGACGAAGAAATCCTCGCGATTCGGCCGCACCTCCAGCTCGAAGGTCCACGCCCCCGGCTCTTGTTGCGCGAGCGTCCAGTAGGTCTCGGCGATCGCGTCGGGATCGAGCATGGGATTGCTCTTCTTCTGCCGCACGCCGGCTTCGCCGATCACGCCGTCGACTACGATGTGCGCGACGTGGATTCCTTTCGGCCAAAGTTCGCGCGCGAGCGAATCGGCAAACCCGCGCAGGCCAAACTTCGCCGTCGAAAAATCGAGCGCGCCCGCTCGCCCGCGAATCGACGAGGTGGCGCCGGTGAAAAGAATGACCCCGCACCCGCGCTCGATCATTTCGGAGACGACTTCCTTGCAGCAAAGGAAAGCGCCCAGCACGGTCACGCGCCAGGCGCGCTCAAATTTTTCCACGGTCAATTTCTCGATCCCGCTCCAGGCGGACGCGCTGGCATGACAAATCAGGACGTCGACCGGGCCGAACGCGTTACGCACTTTGGCGAAGGCCTGCTCCACTTCGTCGGGCTTGGAGATGTCGGTCGGGATTGGGAGGAGCCTGGCCCCGGGATGCGCTTTCGTTAGGCGTTGAAGATAATTTTTGGAACGCGCGAGCATTGCGACACGTCCACCATCGGCCGCAAAACGCCGGACTAACGATGCCCCCAGGCCGGGACCGAGCCCGGCGACAACGACGGTTCTTTCCATGATTGGCAACTTCGCCGCAAACCACGCGAGCGTCGCGAGCCGATTTACGGTTATGCGCTTATTCGTTTGGATTTTTCTTATTTTCCTCGCCGTTTCGAACGCTCGTGCCCAAACCACCACGGCGCCGTCGAGCTCAGCGACTCTGCAGAGCGTGGCCACTTTTCCGAACCAGCAGGTGACTGGCGTCGCCGTCTCGCGCCGCGGGCGAATCTTCGTGAATTTTCCCGATTGGTCGCACGATCACACCATTTCGGTCGCGGAGATCGTGAACGGAAAGCCGAAGCCGTTTCCAAACGACGAATGGAACAAAGCGGGCACGCCTAACGATCACTTCGTCTGCGTGCAAAGCGTTTACGTCGACGAGAGCGACAGCCTTTGGATGCTCGATCCGGCTGCGCCGAAGATGAAGGAAATCGTTAGGGGCGGGCCGAAGCTGATCAATATCGATCTCGTGAAAAACGAAGTCGCGCAGACGATTGCGTTCGGCGAGGACATCGCGCCGAAGAAGAGTTACCTCAACGACGTCCGGGTCGATGTGAAAACCGGGACGGCGTTCATCACCGACTCCGGTCTGGGCGCGATCGTGGTGGTGGATCTGACCACCGGCAAGGCGCGGCGATTACTGGAGAGCGATCGCTCAACGCAGGCGGAAAAAGATTTCCAACTGGAGGTGAACGGCCGCGGACTCCTCGGCGAGAATGGCAAGCCGCCGCAGATCAATTCCGACGGCATCGCGCTCGATCGGCTGAACGGATTCCTCTACTTCCACGCGCTCACCGGGCACACGCTTTACCGGATCAAGACCGCGGATCTGCGCAACCGTCGCCTAACGAGTGGCGAGTTGAGCAGCAAAGTCGAAACCGTCGCGGACACTCCGGCGCCCGATGGCATGCTGATCGGGCCTAACGGAAAGCTCTACCTCACTGATATCGAGCACGGCGCGGTCGTGGCCTTTGATCCGAAGGAGAGGAAGCTCGCCCCGGTCATCGCCGACGACCGTCTGAGCTGGCCCGACAGCCTGAGCTTCGGGCCGGATGGCGCGCTCTACGTGACCGCGTCGCAGATCCAAAACATGCCGCGCTTCAACGGCGGCAAGAGCACGTGCACCACGCCGTATCAGGTGTTCAAGATCATCGGGGCGCTGGCCGCGCCGTAGCATTTTCTTTTCCGGTTCGACGGCTGCGAGGTCGGCGCGTCCTGGAAGAGTTCGCGACGGCGAGGACGCCGTCGCCAGCACCCGAGACGTGCGCGCTACCCGAGCCTGCGCTGCGCTTGGGCGAGATATTGCGCGTCGATCTCGAACCCAATGAAGCTCGTTAGGCCACAACGTTGCGCCGCGACCGCGGAATTCCCGATCCCGAGAAAGGGATCGAGCATGCTTTTTGTTTTCGTTAGGCCATGGAGGAGGATGCAATTCGCCGCCAGCTGCACCGGGAACGTCGCGGGGTGCGGCCGCTCCTTCGCTCGCCGCTGGATCGTCTCGTAGGGCACAAACCAGGTATTCCCGCGACAGCGCCGATCGCGTCCGCCGGTGTGACTCCAGCGAGAAATATTGCTCTTGTCCTGATAGGGCACGCCGAGGGCAAGTCGGTCGAGCGGTGTCTTCCCGTTAGGCGTGAAGTGGAAAATATATTCGTGGCAATCGTTGAGAAACCGCGGCGAATTGATCGGTTTGAAATGTCCGCGGGAGATCTCCTCACCCTTTTCGTTAGGCAAGGTGATCGCCTTGATCCAGTGGATCGTGTTCTGCAGGACGAAATGCCGGCGCAGCTGGAGCGCGATTTCGTGCGGGAGCATCGGATTGGAGGGCGCGGCGCCGACATTGAGAAAGAACGATCCGTTAGGCCGGAGCAGCCGGCTGATCTGCGCCGCCCATTCGTCGCACCATCGCAGGAAGGAAGGGCGGTCCACTGTGTCGGCAAACCTGCCGTAGCGAATCCCGAGATTGTAAGGCGGCGAGGTCACGACCAGGTCGATGGAAGTCGCCTTCAGTTGCGACATTCCCTCAACGCAATCCGCGAGCCGGAGGTCGAAAGAGGTCATGGCGAAATTAACTGCATCGAGTCTCGGCGTACAAGTGACAGTTCGTCGGCGGGCTGTAAGTTAGGGCGATGTCGGATAAGCCCGCCAAACTCAAGATCGCCGATCGCGAATTCACTTCGCGCCTGCTCGTTGGCACCGGCAAATTCGCCTCCAACGAGCTGATGCGCGACGCCCTGGTCGCGAGCGGGACCGAGCTTGTCACGGTCGCGCTGCGCCGGGCCGATCTTTCCGGGAAGGGCGACCCGTTTGCCAACATCCTCGATTTCATCGACCCGCAACGCTTCCTCCTGTTGCCCAACACAAGCGGCGCGCGCAACGCCGAGGAAGCCGTCAGGTTGGCGCGACTTGCGGTCAGCGCCGGGCTGCCCAACTGGGTCAAACTCGAGATTCATCCCGACCCGCGCTATCTCCTGCCCGACCCGGTCGAGACGCTGGCGGCCGCAGAGATACTCGTTAGGGAAGGATTCACCGTCCTGCCCTACATCAACGCCGATCCCGTGCTGGCGAAACGTTTGCAGGATGTCGGAACCGCGACGGTGATGCCGTTAGGTTCGCCCATCGGGAGCAATCGCGGCATCGAGACCCGCGCCCAGATTGAGATCATCATCGAGCAGGCTACCGTCCCGGTGGTGGTCGACGCCGGCCTCGGCGCACCCAGCCAGGCCGCCGAAGCGCTCGAGATGGGCGCCGATGCCGTCCTCGTCAATACCGCGATCGCTATCGCCTCCGACCCGGTGCGAATGGCGCAGGCTTTCCGCAAAGCGGTGGAAGCCGGCCGCGATGCGCGTGAGATCGGTCTCGCCGAGACGCGTGCGACGGCGTCCGCGACGAGTCCTTTGACCGCGTTCTTTTCCGAAGCCTAACGATCGGAGCGCTCGTCCTCCGGCAGAGCTTTGCCGGTCCGGGCGCGTTCCTGGCGTTCGTGCGCGTCGTTGTAGAACTCGATCCGGCGCCCACCCAGCCGCCTAACGACTCGCCAGCCGTGCCGATGCGCGAACTCGCGCAGGTCGGCGTCGCTCAAGGTCTGGAAGAGACGCTTCTCGCTCGGATGAGTGATAAAATGCTCCGGTTTGAAGGCGAGCTCCCGCGCGATGACGCGCGCCATCGGCTCGAGACGTTCGAGTTGTGCCGTACTCATCGCTCAACCTTGACCAGCCGCCTCGGCAGCTTCCTCCGCGGAGGCGGGAGTTCGTTAGGCGGGGGTGGCGGCTTGGGCGGGCGGTTCAATTTCTGGCCGAGGGATTTTTTCGCTTTCTCGGATGGATTCGGCCCTCGGGCTTCGGGTTTTTTCATCGCCATGCGCGCGTTGCTTCCATTTCACTACGGCTGCGCCGCCGCCTGCGGTCGTTTTTTTCTGGCGACGATTCTGTTTTTCTATGGAGCTAAAATCTCGAACTCAAGGGGCGGATGTAATCGACGGCGGCGTGCATTACCGAACCTGGACGCCGGGTAAGGCGAAGGTCGAAGTCGTCATTTACAAACCTGACGGCGCGATCGCGCGCACCGTCACGCTGGCCGCCGCAGGGGAGGGCTATTTTAGCGGCACGGATGAGCGCGGACGAGCGGGGGACCTTTACAAGTATCGCTTCGACGGTCAGGCCCGGCCTGATCCGGCCTCGCGCTTTAACCCCGCCGGTGTGCATGGTCCCGGGCAAGTGGTCGATCCGTCAGGCTACGAATGGTACGATGGCGTTTGGTCGTGCTCCGCCGCTCACCGCGCTTGTCATCTATGAATTGCACATCGGAGCATTCACGGCGGCGGGAACGTTTACGGGTGCGATCGAAAAGCTCGATCATCTCGTTAGGCTGGGAGTGACGGCGATCGAGATCATGCCGGTGGCGGAATTTCCCGGCGCGCGGAACTGGGGTTATGACGGCGTGCTCCTTTATGCAGCGGCGCGGGCGTACGGTCAGCCGGACGATCTCCGCGCGCTGGTCGACGCAGCGCACGCGCGTGGCCTGGCGGTGATCCTCGACGTGGTCTACAACCACCTCGGTCCCGACGGCAATTATCTCGGAAGTTACAGCCGTGATTATTTCAATCCCGCGCACAAAACGCCCTGGGGCGACGCCTTTAATTTCGAGCTGAAACCGGTGCGTGAATTCTTCGCGGAGAATCCCGGCTACTGGCGGCGCGAATTTCATGTCGACGGTTTCCGGCTGGATGCGACGCACGCGATTGTCGATACGTCGGCGAAACATTTTCTGAGCGAGGTGGCGGAACGGGTGCATTCGTTAGGCGGATTCGTCATGGTGGAGGACGAGCGGAACGAGCCCAGGCTCTTGCTTCCGCCAGAGCGCAGCGGAATGGGCCTCGATGCCTGCTGGGCGGATGATTTCCATCACGTCGTGCGGGTGATGCTAACGGGCGGGCGGGAAGGCTACTATCGGGCCTACGAAGGGACCCTCGACGAGCTGACCGAAACGTTGCGCGACGGCTGGCTCCTTCACGGTGAGGAAAGACGACGCAAGGGGCCGGCGGAGGCGGCCGAGTGCGCGCAGTTGGCTCCGGAACAATTCATTTTTTGCATCTCGAATCACGACCAGATCGGGAACCAGGCTTTTGGGCAACGGCTCAACACGTCGATCACGCCCGCGGCTTATCGCGCAGCCTCGGCGTTGCTTTGCCTGGTGCCGTACACGCCGCTTCTTTTCATGGGCCAGGAATGGGGCGCCACGACACCTTTCCAGTATTTTACCGATCATCAGCCAGAGCTCGGCCGTCGCGTGACCGAAGGTCGGCGCCAAGAGTTCAGCGGTTTTTCGCTCTTTCGTGATCCAGCCGCGCGCGCGAAAATTCCTGACCCGCAGGCGGAAGAGACTTTTCTGCGTTCGAAATTGCAGTGGCCGGAACTGGATCGGGATGATCACCGCGCGACCCTGAGTCTCTACGAGGAACTGTTGTATCTGCGGCGTTCCCTGCCGGCATTGCAAAATCGCGCTCGCTCGAAATGGCGAGTGCTGGAACCGCGGAACGGAATCGTTAGGCTGATTTTCGGCGTTGAGCGGACTGAAGAGGTCATGATCCTGGCGGACTTGCTCGGTGGTCATGACGGCTCATTCGTTAGGGAGGATGAATGGCAGATGTTGCTTTCGACTAACGAAGCCCGCTTCGGCGGCGACGTTGCGACGCCATTCTCGCAGCCCGAGGTGCGCGTGCTGAAAAGGCCGGCGCGGGATTGACCACGCCGCGGCCCTACCGAAAATGGAGGCAGCGCAGTCGCGCCGGTCGGTTTGAAAACAAAGATTCTCTCACTAGGCGAGCTCACTCAACGCGCGCAGGAGATTCGCCAGGACGGCAGGCAACTTGTCCTCACGAACGGTTGTTTCGATCTGCTGCATGTCGGCCATGTGCGTTACCTGCAGCGCGCGCGCGAACTCGGAGACGCTCTGGCGGTGGCGGTCAACGGTGACGAATCGGTTCGTGCCCTCAAGGGCGAGGGCCGCCCGATCAATCCCGCGGCTGACCGAGCGGAGATCCTGGCAGCGCTGGCTTGCGTCGATTTCGTCACCATTTTTCCAGAGTTGCGAGCGACGAAGGTGATCGCGGCAATCCAGCCGGCGATCTACGCGAAGGGAGGCGATTACAGCGCGGCGAGTCTCAATCCCGAGGAATTGAGCGCGCTGCGCTCGGCCGGAGCGCGGGTGGAGATTCTGCCGCTCGTCCCCGGCAGATCGACTTCGGGGTTGCTCGATCGGTTGCACAAGCTCTAGAGGATGGATCGTTTTGGCATCGGCATCCTCGGCTCCGGCACCGGTTCGAACTGCCGCGCTATTCTGGAACAGATTCGCGAGGGTCATTTGCGTGCCGAAGCGCGGATTGTGATTTCCGATGTTCGCGACGCCGGCATTCTTGCGATCGGGGAGGAGTTTGGGGTCCCGGCCGTCTTTCTCCCGCCAGGAAAATGGAAAACGAAGTTCGAGCCCGAGGCAGAAGTCGAACTCGTTACGCAACTACGCGAAGCGCGTGTGGATTTGATCGTGCTCGCGGGTTTTATGCGGATCTTGAAAGGGCCGGTGCTCGAATCTTTCCGGCAGCGGATTATTAACGTGCATCCTTCCCTCCTGCCGAAATACCCCGGGCGCGCGGCCTGGGCGCAGGCGCTCGCGGCCGGAGAAAGCGTGACCGGCTGCACCGTCCATTACGTCGACGCGGGCGTTGACACTGGCGAGATCATCGCCCAACGCGAGGTACCGATCTTGCCTAACGATACCCCCGCCTCGTTGCATGCGAGGATTCAGCTGGCGGAGCGAGAACTTTACCCCGCGGTGATCGACCAGCTGGTGGCTGCCGCCAGTTATCCGCACTCGGATCTCTGATCGCGGTCGAGCAATTCCTGCATTCCTTGATCAGGCGGCTTGCCCTGATGCAGGACGGCATACACCTGGTCGATGATCGGTGTTTCGATCCCCAGTTTCCGAGCACATTCGAAGGCGCTGCGCGCGGTCGGGATGCCTTCAGCGACGGTCTTCATTCCGCTGGTGATCTCGGCCAGGTTCTTGCCTTGTCCAAGTTGCTCGCCGACGCGCCGATTCCGGCTGAGCCTGCTGAAACAGGTCGCGATCAAATCGCCGGCCCCGCTCAACCCCTGAAAGGTGCGCGCCTCGCCGCCCATCGCCACACCGAGTCGCAGCAGCTCCGCGAGGGCACGCGTGACTAGCGCGGCTTTCGAATTGTCCCCCAGCTCGAAGCCGTCGCTCACACCAGCTGGGATGGCGAAGATGTTTTTCAAGGCGCCGCCGAGTTCAATCCCCACGACTTCATGACTGGTATAAACACGGAAGCGCGAACTTCCGAGAGCAGCCTGGAGTTGCCCGGCGATCTTCTCATCGCGGCAACCCAAGACTGTTGCGGTCGGTAAGCCTCGTGCAACTTCCGCAGCAAGGTTTGGCCCGGAAAGCACGGCCAGGGGATTGGATGGAAATTGATCGGCGAGGATTTCGCTCATCCGCAGGCCAGTGCCGTGTTCAATCCCTTTTGTGCAGCTAAGCATGATAGCCCGACCATTCCCACCGACCCTCGCCAGGTCCCGTGCGACGTCGCGCAGAGCGATTGAAGGCGTGACGAAGACAATTACCTCGGCCGAACCGCAATCGGCCAGTTGACTCGTTAGGCTGACATTCGCGGGCAGCTTGGTGGCCGGCAGATAATCCGGATTTTCCCGGGTCCGCGCGATTCTTTCCACCCGCTCAGGAGTATGTCCCCAAAGGATAACCTCGTTCCCGTGTCGCGCCCAGAGGACCGCCAGCGCGGTGCCCCACCCGCCGGTTCCGAGAATGGCAATTTTCATTACTTTTCGCCGAAACGTTGCTCTTTTCCATTCATAAGTCGTTGTATGTTAGAACGATGTCTCCAAACCACCACCGCCGCAATGAGAATCGAGAACGGCAATAGACTGAACCCACGAAGCGCCTGCACCTGCAGGTACAAGGCAACGAAAAAAGGTAGCGCCGCGGCCGCCGTGATCGATGCGATCGACACGTAACGGGTAAGCTTGAAAAGCACAACCCACACGATAAAGACAGAGACCACGGCAATAGGCATCAGTCCGAGCAACACACCTGCCGAAGTCGCAACGCCTTTACCACCGCGGAACCGAAGCCACACGGGAAAGGTGTGGCCCAGGATGCATGCGACAGCGGCGATAATCCCTACAATTTCTGGCTGCCTCATTCCCGTAACGGTGTCAGCGAGGTGAAATGCGATGCGAACGGCAAGAAATCCTTTCAACGCGTCGAGGAAGAAGACAAGATATCCCCATTTCTTGCCGAGCACCCGAAGAGCATTGGTGGCGCCGATATTTCCACTGCCATGTCGGCGAATATCGATTCCGCGTGCGCGGCCGATGAGGTATCCGTTTGGGCATGAGCCGAGCAGGTAGCCCAGCGCGCCCGCCAACAGGAAGGAGGAGATGTGACTCAACTTAGGGAACTATCTGAAAGGCGATCGATTCTAGAAAGGTAAATTTGCAAGATCCCAAGGTCGCTAGGAGTCACACCGCTAATCCTTCCTGCTTGACCGAAATTCTGTGGACGGAGGTTCGCCAACTTCTGACGGGCTTCATTCCGCAGACCTGGGACCGCCGCGTAGTCAATTGTCTCGGGTATCATATGACCGTGAGCTTTTCGCATCGAACGAAGCTGCTCATCTTGGCGACGAATATATCCCTCATACTTCACTTCCGTTTCGAGTAGTTTCCAAACGTCTTCGTCCCTGCCTCCTCTGATTTCTCTCGGCAGCGCATCTAAGGAGAAATCGGTCCGTTTCATCAATTGCAAAAGGGAGTGCCCGTCCAAGCGGCACTCTGTTGCGTAAACTCTCGCATCTTCGAGCGCCGCGACTTTTTTTGCCAATGGCTGAGCGCGGCTATTATCAGCGAGACCTAAGTGCACCGCTTTCGAGGTTAGGCGAAGATCGGCATTATCGTGGCGAAGAAGGAGGCGGTGTTCCGCCCTACTCGTGAACATTCGATAGGGTTCGCTTGTTCCGCGATGCACGAGATCGTCGATAAGTACCCCGATGTAGGCCTCCGCTCGATCCAAGACAAAGGCAGGCTTGGAAGAAATCTTGAGGGCCGCGTTCACGCCGGCCATCAAACCCTGCGCTCCGGCCTCTTCGTAACCAGAAGTGCCATTGATTTGGCCTGCAAGATATAAACCAGATATAAGTTTCGTCTCCAGAGAAGGTTGCAATTGAGTCGGTGGGAAATAATCGTACTCGACGGCGTATCCCGGCCGCATAATTTCAGCATTTTCCAGCCCTGTAATCGAGCGGACAAACTCCAGTTGTACTTGATACGGAAGACTAGTGGAGATGCCGTTGATGTAGAATTCTTCGGTCTGTCGGCCCTCGGGCTCCAAAAAGATCTGGTGATGCTGTTTTTCGTAAAACTTAACGACCTTATCTTCGATCGATGGGCAGTAACGAGGTCCTGTACCCTCTATCCTTCCGGTGTAAAGAGGGGAGCGATGGAGATTGCTTCGGATGATCTCGTGCGTCTTAGGGTTTGTTGTCGTAATCCAGCAGGGAAATTGTTCCACATGGAACACACCATCCCGACGATTCAGCGTTAGAAAATCCTCGCCATCACCAAATTCATGTTCCTCCGACAAAAAGCTGAAGCGTTGTGGCGTAATATCGCCATCTTGCCGGCGGCAGCGCGAAAAATCTATCGACCGGGCGTTAATCCGGCAGGGAGTTCCCGTCTTGAATCTCCCGGTCACAAATCCAAGACTCCGCAGATCGTCACTTAAGGAGGAACTCTGGTCGGCCATTCGGCCGCCAGCCTGCTGCCGATCCCCTACGTGGAGGAGGCCGCGAAGAAAGGTGCCGGCTGTGATGATTACACTCGCTGCTTCTACGCTCAGTCCAAAGTCTAGTTCCGCCCCGACAACAACCTGATCGTTTACCAACACTCTGGAAACATTTCCCTGTTTCACATCCAACCCGGGTTGCCGTTCCACCACAGCCTTGAGGCGGAATTGGTAGGCCTTTTTGTCGCATTGAACCCGCGGGGCGCGAACACTCGGACCCTTTGATCGGTTCAATAACCTGAATTGGATACCAGTGGCATCAGCATTGATTCCCATGGCGCCTCCCAGCGCGTCGATTTCCCGAACCAGGTGACCCTTGGCTAGTCCACCGATTGCAGGATTGCAGGACATCTGGCCAATTGAATCCAGATTTTGAGTCAGAAGCAGCGTCGAGGCCCCCATTCGGGCTGCGGCAAGAGCTGCTTCTGTCCCCGCGTGACCAGCGCCCACTACGACCACGTCGTATGCTTTGGGTAGGAAATAATGTTCCATGTGGATCGTTAGGCGCCGAGAATACCCTGCCTAGGGAGCGGCAGGAGTTCCGAAAGCTTCCACTCTTCCTGCACCTTACCCCTTCCCTCACTAAAGACCCTCATGGTCGGAGAAAACTCCGCAAGCACCTGTCTACAAGCACCGCATGGCACAATTGGACAATCCGTCTCCGCGACGATGGCGATGGCTGCAAAATCTCGCTGCCCAGCCTGAATCGCCGCACTCGCCGCGGAACGTTCCGCGCAAATCGTGAGTCCAAGAGAAACATTCTCCACATTGCACCCGGAAAAAACCTGTCCTTGACCAGTCAGTAGGGCTGCCCCGACCGCAAACTCTGAATAGGGAGCGTACGCCTTTTCGCGCGCTTCCCAAGCAGCTCGGATTAGGCCCTCGCGATTTACTTGTGAGCCCATGCTGGTTCGCCAGTAAGTTTCTTTTCCTGAATAGCTTGGTTCTCGCTACTCTGAGTCCGTTTTGCTCGATCCTCCGCTTCCTGCAGAAGTCTGAGCGAAATCCGACCGAGCGCGATAAGGATAACCGCCGAAAACAGCAGGCCCCCTCCCCAAACCCAGTATTCCACGAATCTTGGATGGCTCTTGCCGCGCACCAAATTTAAACCTAACTGGCCCAAAGTGCCGACGTAAGCATAGAGAAACAGGCCAGGCGCCTGTCCGATCGCCACCCAGAGAATGCAGGTGCGAAACCGCATGGTCGTGAGTCCATAGAGATAGTTCAGCAGGCTCGTTGGGAATAACGGATGGAGCTGGCTCAGGAGGATGATCTTCCAGCCTTCGTGCTCCACCGCTGGTTCCAGGGCTTCAAGGGTCGGATTACTTAACAGCTTGCGCCTTAGCCAGTTACATCTGAGCCATCGACTGATGAAAAACGAGATGGCGGCGCCTCCAACGTTACCGACCAAGATAATCAAAAATCCCCACCACAATCCAAAAAAGAAACCCCCGCCTATACTCAGCAGGCCACCCGGCAAGAGCAGCACATTGCAGCAGGCATAGAGGAGCGGATAACAGATCGCGCTCCAAGCCCCCAGGTTCATCACCTTTTGCTGAACCTGCGCGACCCAATCAGCCAAGGGAAAGTAGCGCCCGGCCACGGCAAATATAACAGCGACCAGGACGAGCCCGCCGACTTGGATAAACACCGCCCGCCGCACTTTCGTCATCGGCGCAATTTGCCTAACTTTGAGTCTTCGCGCAAACTGACGATGTGTCCCCGGTTACGAAACGACCTGGGCTGTCGACATAACGCATCCTTCCACTGACGTCTGCGAAACAACCGATCGACATCTAGACCTCTTTCGATCCCTGCCGTGACAGGCGCACTGTCGGTCCTAAATCCCATCTTTCCGCTGAACGCGATGAACGATGCCTTTCCAGCGCAAAATATCGGCCGCCTCGCTGAAATAATCGCGCACGTCGGCCTGGCTGCGAATCCAACTGAGATAACGGCCTATACCGGTGGCGAGGTCGACCTGCGGCGCGTAGCCGGCGGCGCGGATACGCTCGGTGCCGCTCGTGAGGTGACGCATCTCACCGGGGCGGAATTCGCCATTTGCTTCCGGTTCGATGTGAATGTCGAGCGCGTCGGAAATTTGTTGCGCGACTTCGCGGATGGCAACGCCGCGGCCGCTTCCGACGTTGACCGGTAATCCATCGAGCTGATCGGTCGTGGCCGCGAGAAGGTTGGCGCAGGCGATGTCTTCGACGAACGAAAAATCGCGTGTCTGCTCGCCGTCTTCGTAGAGGACAGGCGGGAGATCGTTGAGCAGACGCGTGCAGAAAATCGCGATGACCCCAGTATAGGGATTGAAGATCGATTGGCGCGGCCCGTAGGTGCAGGAATAACGCAGCGCGACCGTGGGGATACCGATCTGTTTGCCCCAGAGAAGGACGAGCTTTTCCTGATCGACCTTCGTTAGGCCGTAGACGGTTTCGCCACCGACCGGCGCATTCTCCGGGGTCGGCGCGCTTGTTGTGACCGTGCCGCAAATCGGGCAATGCACCTGCCAATCGCCGCGCTGCAATTGCTCGATCGGCCGGACCGGCGGAAAGACCAAGCCGTGCTCGGGACAGGTCGCAGCACCTTCGCTGTAAACCGCCTGCGAGCTGGCCACGACGATCTTTTTGATCGGCAGGTTTTCCTCGCGAATGATCTCGAGCATTTGCGCGGTCCCGAAGCTGTTAACGTGTACGTATTTTGCGATCTCAGGCATGTAGCCGCCGTAGGCCGCCTCGTGAAAAACGACGTCGATATCCTGCAAAGCCGCACGCATGACGGAGCGATCGACCAGATCCCCCTCCACGAAATCGCTCCCTTCCGGGACCCAAGCGGGCCGGCCATGGCGATGAGTTTGCGGTTCGAGATTATCGAGCACGCGCACCTTCAAGCCTTCCTTGCGCAGGAGGTCGGTCAGGGTGGAACCTATGAGGCCGGCGCCGCCGGTCACGAGTGCGCGCTTCATGAATCGAAAATGCGCGCACGGTCGACGGCGCGTAAAAATTCACTTGAAGCAGGTGCCGCGGTCTTGTTAGGCGCAAGCAGTTCGTCGCAGAGCCGGCGCAAACCGGCGCGATCATCCACGTCGAAACCGGACGGCAGTAAGTGGATCGTTAGGCCTGCTTTAGCCACCTGCGCCTTCGTCTGTTCGAGGACGCGTTCCGTGCTCCAGTCGATTTCCTCGAAGACGCGGCGATGCAGCTGTTTCATGCCAATGAGATAATAGCCGCCATCGTCGGAAGGTCCGAGCACGATAACGTCGTTAGGCTGGGAGAGCACCTCGACCGCTTCGCGAAAGGCGTTCGCCGGCACCGTTGGGCTGTCGGAATTAATCAGGCAGACGGACGCGAACCCAACCGCGAGCAGGTCTTCGATCGCACAGATGAGCCGCTCGCCGAAGACGCCATCCCGCTGTGGAATAAGCTGAAAATCTGCCGGAAAAATATCGCGATACGCTGTTTCTTCGCCGACCGGCGTATAGCAGCCGACCCCTTGCGCGCCTTCCCCGGCCTGCGCGATCGCGCCCGCGATGTCGCGCAGAAAACAGATGTTCAGCGCAGCGGATTCCTCAGGCGTGAGCGGTGGTGTGAGACGGGTCTTCACCCGCCCGGCGCGCGGCACTTTTGTCATGATCGCGAGCGCGCATCGGCCCGCGGCGGTCGGATCAGGTTCGTTAGGCGAGAGGACGCGGTGCGCCACGCTCATGCCTTCTCGCAGAGCGCGTATTGATATCGATTATCCTGCCAATACTGGCACTTCCGCCACGGTTGCGCGGTAAAGAGCTGGCGAAATTCGTCCGCCAGGAGAGTGACTGCTTTGCGCGGCTCGCGATAGCCATTCCGAAAATGGGTCGCGCGCGCCATCATCCACATGGCGAAGAGCGGAACCGAAGCGCGCAAAGCGCGCCGCGGCTCGGCCACGAAACAGCGACCGCCTGGTTTCAGGACGCGATGCATTTCCGTAATCGCTTCCGGGCGTTCGGGCAGAACGGTGAAGAGCCGTGAGGCGATAAGAACGTCGAAGTGCGAATCGACGCAGGGGATATCGAGCACATTGCCGCGTTCGAAGCTGCAGTTCTGCAGGCCGATTCTATCGGCGCGCCGACGAGCCCAGGCAAGTTGTTGCGCGGAGCGATCGACGCCCACGACCGAGAGCTGCGGAAAACGGCGCGCAAAGCGACAGGAGTAGAATCCCGGCCCGCAGCCCAGTTCCACCATCTGGGTGTTGGCTGAGGGTTTGCCACCCGGCCAGAGAGCTGCGCTGATCAGATCGGTGTCGTCGCGGAAAAGGTTCTCGCGACAGAAAACATAAATCCACGCTACCTGCTCGAAGAGGCTCTCGTCCTGATCGCGCGCGGCGTAGCTATCCCGCGGAACGAAGGGCGCGAACTCCGGGCGCGCCTCGGCCGGGGCGGGTTCGAGGGTTAAATTGGCTGACATCCGTGTCATTGCTTCGTGGTCGGCTCTGTCGGCGGATGTCGCCCATTCTGGAAGGAGTTGGTTCATGCGAAGTTTAGATGCGTTATCCTGAGGCTTATTCCGCTGGTTCTATCAGGTCGAACACTAGGAGTTGTTCACCGCGCTGATTGATATTCTTTAGGAAATCCAACTTAATCCTTCATCTTCTGCTTCTGAATAAACAGCCGGCGGGAAGAATTTCCCCTCGGCCGAAGCGACCGTCGCGCATGTTGATAACATCTCCCATGAACATGGACAAATCGCTTAGGCTTCAGATGGACATGGTTTGTTGCAACTTATTCGAAGTTGTTGGCTTCTTCTTGGGCCATCTTTTAAAAGAGGTCGATGCGCGCTTTTCATTGGTTCTTGTTAATATTTTTTGCGGCAGCTGGGATTGCCAGTGTTTCCGGTGAGGAGAAGAATTCGCTCTGGCCGGTGCAGCGGATTCTCGTCGGCAAAGAATTGGTTGATCTGACCCATGCCTTTGCGCCGGGGATTCCGCATTGGCCGGGGTTTCCGGATGAAAAGCGGCAGACACTTTATTGGTACGACAAGAAGCCGGGAACGAAGGGCACCGGCTTTTTCGCGGAGGTGTTTTCACATGTTGGACAATGGGGCACCCATGTCGATCCGCCGGCGCATTTCAAAAAAGGCGGCCGGACTGTGGATCAAATCCCGCTTAAGGAAATGATTTTGCCCCTGGTTGTGATCGATGTGCATACCGAGGTGGCACAAAATCCTGACTACATACTGAGCGTGGAGCGGATCAAGAAATGGGAGGCGGATCATGGTCCGATTCCAAGCGGCGCTTTTGTTGCGCTGCGGACCGACTGGTCGAAGCGCTGGCCGGATGGCGCGGCGATGCAAAACAAAGACGAGAAAGGAGTGGCGCACTATCCCGGCTGGAGTCTGCCCGCGCTCAAATTCCTTTACGAAGAGCGTCACGCGACCGCGAACGGCCACGAAACGACCGACACCGATCCTGGGCTGGCGACAAGCAAAGAGGACTACTCACTCGAAACTTACGTGCTCACGCATGATCACTATCAGATTGAGCTTTTGACTCATCTCGATCAGGTGCCGGAAGCGGGTGCGATTGTCTTCGCGACTTTCCCTAAACCGAAAGACGGGTCGGGATTTCCAGCGCGCGTTTTTGCCGTGCTGCCATAACCCAGCATCTTCGGCTAACTTTTCCCGCGCAGAGGTGGCAGTTTCATGACATATTCGCGCCGTGATTAAGCGAATTCTGGTGAGATGTCCGATAACGAAAAAACTCAACGTCACCGGGATGACGGTCGACGAAGACCTCTTCGAGGGTGCCAAGCTGAAGCCGAAAGATGTCTCGTGCCCGCACTGTGGCGGAACGCACGCCTGGGACAAGAAACAGGCCATCCTCGCTCGTTAGGCAAGAATCTGGTTCGGGCGATCATGAGGCGGTCAGACGCGGCTAACTCATGAGCGATCCAATTCTGGTTGCGCAAAGCGACCACTCACTTGTCCTTCTTCCGAAGCTGGCGAATCGCCATGGCTTAATCGCGGGCGCGACCGGCACTGGGAAAACGGTCACGCTGCAGACGCTCGCGGAAGGTTTCAGCGCGAGAGGTGTCCCGGTTTTCATGGCCGACGTGAAAGGCGACCTCGCCGGGATCAGCCAGCCAGGTGCGAACAACCCGAAGATTGTGGCGCGTGCGAAGGAACTCGGGCTGGGCGATTTCAAGGGCGAAGCGTCGCCGGTGGTTTTCTGGGATGTTTTTGGCGAGGCCGGTCATCCCGTCCGCGCGACTATTTCCGAGATGGGGCCGCTTCTTCTCGGCCGATTGCTGGATCTCAACGACACCCAGGAAGGCGTCCTCAACATGGTCTTCCGAATCGCAGACGAGAGCGGTTTGTTGCTCCTCGATCTCAAGGATCTGCGCTCGATGCTGCAATACGTCGGTGACAACGCCGACCAGTTCAAAACCCAATACGGCAACGTCTCCGCGGCCAGCGTCGGGGCCATTCAGCGCAACCTGCTCGCGCTCGAATCGCAGGGTGCCGACAAGTTTTTCGGCGAACCTGCGCTCGATCTCGACGATCTCATCCAGACCGATGCGCAAGGCCGCGGCATTATCAATATTCTCGCGGCCGACAAATTGATGCAGCAGTCGCCCAAGGTTTACGCGACGTTCCTGCTCTGGTTGCTCTCGGAATTATTCGAACGGCTGCCCGAAATCGGCGACCCGGAAAAGCCAAAACTAGTCTTCTTTTTCGATGAAGCGCATCTTCTTTTCGCCGACATCCAGTCGTCCGTAGAGCAAAAGATCGAGCAGATGGTGCGGCTAATCCGATCGAAGGGCGTCGGGGTCTATTTCGTTAGTCAGAACCCGCTCGATATTCCCGACGTCGTGCTCGGCCAGCTCGGCAACCGCGTGCAGCACGCGCTCCGCGCCTTCACTCCGCGCGACCAGAAAGCAGTCCAGGCCGCCGCCCAAACCTTCCGCCAAAATCCCAAGCTCAACGTCGAGACAGCATTGACCGAGCTCGCGGTCGGCGAAGCGCTCGTCTCCATGCTGGATGAAAACGGTACGCCGCAAATCGTGGAGCAGGCCAAGGTCGTGCCGCCGCGCAGTCGGATCGGCGCCATCACGCCGGAAGAGCGGGCACAGATTATCCAGTCATCGGTCCTCGCCGGCCATTACGAAAAGGCAGTCGATCGCGAATCGGCTTTCGAGAAATTGCAGGCGCGCGCCGGGCAAAAAGTAGCGACAGCAGACGCGCCCGCGGCGGATCCGGGAGCTTCGGTTCCGGCAGAAGCGAAGCCGTCGTTTTTCTCCCAAATCCTCGGCACGGCGGAATCGGCTTTCCAGCCAAAGATCGGTCCGCGCGGCGGCCGCTACGACAGCATGGCCACGACGGTGATGAAAAGCGCGGCGCGCGCGGCCGGCAGTCAGGTCGGCCGGCAGTTGATCCGCGGCGTCCTGGGCGGCCTGCTCGGCGGCAGCGGTCGAAGTCGTTAGGCTAAAGGAGGGCAGGGGCGGTTCGACCGCCCCCTTGCGAGTTGCAGGAGCGTCGCGCTCTCTACGAGCCTTCTTTCTTTTGGGCGGCAGACTTAGCGCCTTTGGCTGGTTTCATCTCTACTTCCTTCGCGGTCATCGTGTAGGTGATCGTGACCTTGTCGCCCACCTTCAGATCAGCCGGGAGTTTGCTGCTCGCGTCGCGATTGATTTCCCAGCGGTCCTTGCCTTTCTGCACCGCGATCATGCTGTCGTTCATTTCCAGGACGGGGCCTGTGACTTGATAAGTTTTCGCGTCGGCTAATGCCATGCTGCTGAGAGTCAGGCTGACCGCGGCCAGCAGGCTCCACACTTTGGTTGATTTCGTCATGGGCGAATTACACGTCCTGCTGAGACATTCTACAATCACGAATTTGCGCAGGAGCGATTTAAAATTCCCAAGTGTCGCCGAGGAGCTGATCGCGGTTCTGTCCGCCAAACAGAACGATGTGGTGCACGGCCGGGTCGTAGACCATGCCAGCTCCTTCTCGTGCGGGCGGCGATTGTGCGGGGAAAAGTTTCTTCCAATTCGCGCCGCGCCAGACCCAGGTGCTGTTCTGATCGACCCCGCCACTGCCGCCGCCGAAAAGAACGACGCCTTGCAGGCGCGGGTCGTTTGCCGCGGAACTCGAGTAAACCAACAGTGGTTGCGTGGCCGGGGATTCGAGCGTCCAATTCGAGCCGTCATAAGTCCAGGTATTTAGCGGATTGACGTCGGCGAGGCCGCCGAAGAGCACGACCTGCTGGCGCGAAGGATCGAACGCCACGGCCGAGGAAGAACGCGCACTCGGAACCGTCGGGGGATGCAACTTCATCCAATCCGAACCGGTCCACTGCGACATTGTCAGCTGGTAAAATTGTCCATCGAATCCGCCGTAGACATCGACGTGGCCGTTTGGATCACTGAAGAGCATCGGACCAGTCACTGCCTTGGGCGAATGAACCGGCGCGGCTTGCGTCCAGCTGGTGCCGTCCCAGACCCAGGTGTCGCCAAGGTAATGACCGTCGAATCCGCCGAAGAGTACGACTTGATTCGTCAGGCGATCATAGGCCATCTGGGCGTTGGCTCGGGGAGTCGGCGCGACCGGCGTATCGAGTTTCGTCCAGGTCGTGCCGTTGAACGACCATGTGTCATTGAGGTAACTCGCGGCGTCGACTCCGCCGAAAAGGAGGACCCTGCGGTTCGCCGCGTCGTAGGTCATGGCAACGAAGGAGCGCGGGCCCGGCGAAGTGGCGGGCGTCAGCGGCGTCCACGTATGCTCAGGCGGACCGCCGGCGCGGGCGTGCAGGGCGATGAAAGAAAGCAAACAGCCGACACAGAGCAAGGATCGAACGGCATTGAGTTTCATATGGATGTTCTTTTGGCCCGGCCCGATTTTCTTGTCAATCAGGTTGCGAGAAAACCGAGCGACAAGAGGCAGTCTTTTTCGGACTTCACCAGGCAAGACTTCTGGCTTTAACGCGCAGGCTCGAACGTAAACTGAATCGGGATGCTGACTGGCACCGGTTTTCCGGCCTTGAGAGCGGGCTTCCAGCGCCATCCCTTCACCGCCTCGAAAACGCTGAAGGCCAGGCCGGGCGATGGCGCTTTCTCCACCCGCAGGTCATGGGCCCGCCCATCTGCTCCCACGACACAACGAATCCGGACCAGGCCGGATTGGTGTTTCACCCGTGCCGTCAGAGTATATTCCGGCGCGCGCCCGCTGAGCAATTCGGGCGGCGTGTCGAAATTCGGGCCGGATCCATGCAGCTGATACTTTGAGATATCCAGGGCGCGGCCGGAGTATTCGTTAGGCGACGTCGCGCAACCGACGAAGCAAAGGGCGGCGCAGCAGAGGAGGAGAGCTCTCAAACAAAGCGAGAATGCCCGAGTGAAACCGCAGTCGTCCAGCAATTGTTTCACCGCGAGAGAGCCAGCTCCGTCCTTGCTTTGGCAAAGTGGATTGCGTCGCGTGAGGTAGTCGTTACACTGCGCGCGGCAATGGAGTTTGCCTTCCGTAATGGAGAACCGCGCGAGCTGATGACTCCTACTGAGGTTTCGACGAGCGAAACAGCAGTCGGATTTTTTTATGCTTAACTATTTCTGGATCATGATCGGCGGCGCGCTCGGGAGCGGCGCGCGCTTTTGGGCCTCGGGTGTGGTCGCGAACCGCTTTGGCGAGACTTTTCCCTATGGCACCTTGTTCGTAAACGTGACCGGCTCCTTTCTCATCGGCGCCTTCGCGGCCCTGACCGATCCGGCCGGTGTTACACTCGTTAGTCCGCGCGTTCGTCAATTTGTCATGATCGGGATCTGCGGCGGCTACACCACTTTTTCTTCTTTCAGCCTCCAGACGATGGACCTGGCGCGCGACGGCGATTGGCTGCGCGCCGGTCTGAACTCCGTCCTTTCCTTGGTCTGTTGTCTCGTCGCCGTCTGGCTCGGCCGGAGTGCAACTTTGATGTTCTTTACTCGTTAGGATCACTCGTTATGCAACTTCCGGAAGACGCCCTCCTCCTCCGCATCTACCTCGGCGAAAGCGATCGCTGGCAGCACCAGCCGCTTTACGAAGCGATTGTTCTGAAAGCGCGCGCGCTGCATCTCGCCGGCGCCACGGTCCTACGCGGCCCGATGGGTTTTGGCGCGGCCAGTCGCATTCACACCGCTAAGATTCTCCGGCTCTCCATCGATCTGCCGCTCGTCATCGAGATTGTCGACACCGAGGAAAAGGTGCAGGGTTTTCTTCCGGTTCTCGACGAGATGATGGGCGGCGGTTTGGTGACCCTGGAGAAGGTCAGGGTAATTCATTACCGGGATGGCGCGAAAGACAGCTAAGTCTTCGCCTAACGAGTTGGGGTCGGGTGGGAGATT
Source organism: uncultured Verrucomicrobiae bacterium (assembly GCA_963792775.1). Taxonomy (GTDB): domain Bacteria; phylum Verrucomicrobiota; class Verrucomicrobiia; order Chthoniobacterales; family UBA10450; genus Palsa-1392. The sequence goes on from CAWBXU010000010.1 coordinate 69,937, forward strand.
CCGCTGGCTCAACCGCAGCATTCTCGGCATCGGACTGGCCAGCCTTTTCTCCGACGTCGGCCACGAGATGGCGACGGCGGCGATGCCGGCGCTCCTGGCGTCGTTAGGCGCGAGCTCCGCCTTGCTCGGTTTGATCGAAGGCACGGCCGACGGCCTTTCCAGTTTCGCCAAGCTCTTCTCAGGTCTCTACAGCGATCGGCTGCGCCGGCGCAAACCGCTCGCGGTCGCCGGCTACTTCGTCACCGCCTCGGCCATGGCCAGCTTCGCTTTCGCGACCCAATGGTGGCACGTTCTGCTCGCGCGCGTCGGCGGATGGATCGGCCGCGGCGCTCGCTCACCGGTGCGCAACGTCCTCCTTACCGAAGCGACCACGCCGGAGACCTACGGCCGCGCCTTCGGCCTGGAACGCGCGATGGATAGCGCCGGCGCGGTCATCGGGCCGGCGCTTTCCCTCGGGCTGGTCGCGCTCGTTGGTCTGCGGCCGATGTTCCTGGTCACCCTCATTCCCGGCGTGCTCGCAGCCTGCTCGATCGTGTTTCTCGTTCGCGAAAAGCAACATGAGCCTTCGGAAAAGCAGACGCTCTGGCAGGGCGTGCGTGCTTTGCCTAACGACTTCCGCCGTTATCTCGTCGGGGTCGGCATCGCGGGGATCGGTGATTTTTCCAAGACGCTGCTCATCCTCTGGGCGACGCAGGCCTGGAGCGCGCGCTTCGGGCTCGCCCGGGCCGCGACGCTCGCGATGACGTTCTACATCGGCTACAACATCGTCTACACGGTCTCGTGTTATGTGAGCGGGCTCCTGGCGGACCGCTTTCCCAAGAACTGGGTGCTTGCGATTGGTTATTCGGTAGCGGTCGTGCCCGCGACCGCCCTCATGCTGCCGGGCGATTCGTTAGGCAAGTTTGCCGTCGTCTTCGCCTTCGCCGGTCTTTACATGGGCGTCTGGGAAACGTTGGAAAACTCAACTGCCGCCACACTTTTGCCGCGATCAGTCCGGGGTCTCGGCTTCGGTGTTCTCGCGACCGTCAACGGCATCGGCGATTTCGTCTCCAGCGCGGCGGTCGGCATCCTCTGGGTTTTCTCGCCGGTCGCGGCGATGTGGCTCGTAATTGTGAGTTCGTTAGGCGGAGCGGCCATTATCGCGAGCACGCGACCAGCATCGTCCTAGGTGTTGATTGTCAATAGCCCTCTCCGACCCCACACTGCCAGTGACGTTTCGGCCGTCGCAGCATGAGTGACTTCCTTTTTGCCCGCTCCCAGATGGGCATGTCGCTGGCTTTTCACATCGTTTTCGCGGTGTTGGGGATTGGGTTGCCGGTGCTGATGGCGATCGCGGAAGCGGCCTATTTGCGGACGAAACGCCCGGTTTACCTCGAGCTGAGTAAACGCCGGGCGCGGGGCACGGCGATTCTCTTCGCGGTCGGTGCGGTCTCGGGCACAGTGCTGGCGTTTGAGCTGGGCTTGCTCTGGTCCGGTTTCATGCAACATGCCGCCGGGCGTAGCCGGGTACGCTCCTTGTGCCGCGCCGCCGGACACGCTGCATCGCGCTCCGCCCGGCGCAGTGCCTGCTGCCGTCGCTCTATATTCTCGTCCGTATTTTCAAGGGGAGTGAACGAGGCGATTCGTTAGGCGCCTTTTTGCATTTGGGAACCGCGCGGGTCGACTGGCGACTCCGTGTTGGACAAAGCGCTTTTGCTTTGGAAGATGCATCTGCATGTCCGCGAGTCTGGAGCAAGCCACGGCAACAACGCCGACCGCTCGCCTTACTTTCGTCCTCCGTTTTGCGAGCACGATCGCGCTTTGGTCGGTTGCGCTGCTGATTATTTTCTCGGGTTTTGAGCTGGGCTTCTACGCGCTGATCAGCGCAGTCGGTTTGATCGCGCTCTGGGAATTTTACCTGATGCTCGATGCGAAGGGGCTTCCGAATTTCAAGGTCACGGCGATGATCTGCGGGGCTGTCATGCTGGCAGGCAGCTTCTATTACTTTTCCCACTACGGGCCGGCCCGCTCCTACGATTTCGAGATGGCGGTGCTGCTCTTTTTTCTCCTGACCGTTTTTACCCGGCAAATGTTTGACGGGCTGCGCGACGATGCGCCGCTGCGGACGATGGCTTACACGCTCTTCGGCCTGCTTTACGTCCTCTGGCTTTTTAATTTCATCACCAAAATTGTTTACGTGACGCCGCGTTTGCCAAACGGGGCTGTGACCGGGCAGTTCTATGTTTTTTACTGCATCGCGATCACGAAATTCAGCGACATGGGCGCATATCTCACCGGCAGCGTCATCGGCCGGCATCCGCTCGTCCCCCACATCAGCCCGAAGAAAACCTGGGAAGGCTTCTTCGGCGCGCTCGCTTTTTCCCTGCTCGCGAGCGTCGGACTTTTTGAGTTAATGCCCGGGCACTTGTCGGTCCTGACGTTGACGCATGCGATTGTGCTCGGGCTCCTTCTCGGCTTCGCCGCCGTGATCGGCGATCTCGCGGAATCGATCGTGAAGCGAAGCACCGGGATGAAAGATTCCGGCAACATGTTGCCGGGAATCGGCGGCGCGCTCGATTTGATCGACAGCCTCCTTTTCACCGCGCCCTTGCTCTTTTTCTATCTCCGGCTCGTCATTCAGGTGCCGTGAAACGTCGACGTGTCGTAGTCCTGGGCGCGACCGGATCGATCGGCGAGAGCGCGCTGAAGGTGGCGCAAGATATTCCGGAGCGAATGGAGATCGTCGGGCTGGCCGCGAACCGCAACGCCGCGAAACTGGCGGCGCAGGCTAATCTCGTTAGGCCGGAAGCTGTTTGCCTGGTCGACGAAAGTAAGCTCGCGGAGCTGCGCGGCGCGCTCAATTACGAGCCGGTTATTTACGCGGGCGAAAAGGGACTGGCCGAGATCGCCTGCCTAACGAGTGCCGAAATGGTGTTGGTGGCGGTGGTCGGGACCGGTGGCTTGCGGCCGGCCCTGGCCGCGATCGAAGCGGGCAAGGATCTGGCGGTGGCGAGCAAGGAAATCCTGGTCATGGCCGGCGAAGCGGTGATGAGCGCGGCGGCGCGGAAGAAGGCCCGCGTTCTCCCGGTCGACAGCGAGCACAACGCCATCTTTCAATGCCTCGATGGCCGCTCCGCGTCCGATGTGCGGCGTGTCATTCTGACGGCTTCCGGCGGACCGTTCCGGGAATTGCCTAACGAGCAGTTCGCCGCGATCACGGTCGAGCAGGCGCTCAAGCATCCGACCTGGAACATGGGCCCGAAGATCACGATCGATTCCGCGACGCTTTTCAACAAAGGCCTCGAGATGATCGAGGCGCACTGGCTTTTCGGGGTGGAAATGGCGCGGGTCGATGTGGTGATTCATCCGCAGAGCATCGTCCATTCAATGGTCGAGTTCGCCGATGGCTCGGTCCTCGCCCAGCTCTCCCATTCCGACATGTGTTTTCCGATTCAGTACGCGGTCACCTGGCCGGACCGGGTGGCAAATTCCCTCCCGCCACTCGATTTTGCTGAACTCAAGAAACTCGACTTTGCCGCCCCGCGTCTCGACGATTTCCCCGCTCTCAACCTCGCCCGCCAGGCCGGCGAAACCGGCGGCACCCTGCCTGCTGTAATGAACGCCGCCAATGAGGTCGCTGTCTCAGCCTTTCTCGATCGCCGCATCGCTTTCCCGCGCATCTGGGGTCTGGTCGAGGAAGTGATGAACCGCCACGCCTCCGTTGCCAACCCGACGCTCGATGCCATATTGGACGCCGACCGCGAGGCGCGTGTGGAAGCGAGGGCCGCGCTGGGTAACTCGTGAAAGGTGAATCGGAACCGCGTTACCTCTCCTTAACCTGCTAAAGTCTCGATTCTCATGATTTTCGAAATCGCCCGCGTCACGCTCCTCATCGTCGAGGTCGTCATTCTTTTTAACCTGCTCATCGCGGTCCATGAGCTCGGGCATTTTCTGGCGGCGAAATGGCGCGGACTTTATGTCGAGCAGTTCGGCATTTGGTTCGGTAAACCGATCTGGCAGAAAAAAATCAACGGCGTGCTTTATAGCATCGGGAGCATTCCGGCGGGCGGGTTTGTGAAACTTCCGCAGCTTGCGCCGATGGACATCATCGAAGGCGAGGCGGACGTCGATCGCGCGAAGCTTCCTCCCATTTCCGCTCTCGATAAAATCATCGTCGCGATTGCCGGCCCGCTTTTCAGTGTGCTTCTTGCGTTCGTTTTCGCCTGCATTGTTTGGGCGGTCGGCCGGCCGGTTGGTGAATCCGATGTCACGACCGTGATTGGTTATGTCATTCCGGATTCCTCCGCGGCGAAGGTGGGCCTGCAACCGGGCGACAAGATTCTGGCCGTGGATGGTCACAAGGTGACGCGCTTCATGGGCATGAATGACAGCGTGGCCTGGAGCGTGGTGCGGAGCGAAGGCGATACCGTGCCAGTCGAGTTCGAGCGCAACGGCCAGGTGCGCACCGTCCAGGTGGTGCCTTACAAAGCGCAGACCACCGGTTGGCGGCGGCAGAGCACGCGGCAACTGCTCATCCTCCCGGCGGAGACGGCGATCATCGAAAAAGTGGAAGCGAAATCACCGGCCGCAGCGGCGGGCTTGCAGCCGCACGACGTTGTGACCGGCTTCAACGGGACCAAGATTTTTAGTCCGATCGCGCTCGCCGATTACATCGATAAACACCCGAAGGAAGCGCTCGCGCTCCAGGTCGAGCGCGGCGATCGCAATCTCACCGTGCGGGTGACGCCTACTCTGCTCCCGACTGAAGGCGAGATGAAGCCTCGCATCGGCATCGGGTGGGACAGCAGCGGCCGGACTTTCATCGCGCATACCAATCCGCTCGAGCAGGTCTACAACAGCGTCACGGGCACGCTCGAAACACTCGGGGCGGTCGCGTCGCCCAAGTCAGACGTGAAATTCCAGCACATGAGCGGGCCGATCGGCATCGGGCACGTCTATTACATGCTCTTCGAGAACGAGCGCGGCTGGCAACTGGCGCTCTGGTTCAGCGTGATCCTGAACGTCAACCTGGCCATTCTCAACATGCTCCCGATCCCGGTGCTCGACGGCGGCCACATCGTGCTCGCGATTCTGGAATCGATCCGGCGCAAACCGATCAGCATTCGGATTCTCGAGTACGTGCAGACCGGGTGCGCCTTCATCATCATCGCCTATATCTGCTACGTGAGCTTCTTCGACATCGGCGATTTCTTCGGGTCGAAGCGCGATGCCGAGTTGCCCAAGCCGACGCCGGCGGCTCATCACTAGCGCGGTAGCGCGTTTTGCGTCCTGCGGCATCGCCGCTATAAAAGAAGCATGCAAACTTCGATGACCACGACGGCGTTTGAGATCGAGGGTTTTCGCATCTCCCAAAGCCTGGGAGTCGTGCGCGGGATCATCGTCCGCTCGCGCTCCATCTTTGGAACGATCGGCGCGGGATTGCAGACACTGGTGGGCGGCAACATCACGATCCTGACGAATCTGTGCGAGAAGACGCGCCAGGATGCGCTCGATCAAGCGATGCAACATGCGCGCGAGTTGGGCGCGAACGCGATCATCGGATTGCGCTACGACGCGACGGAAATCATGCAGGGGGTCACGGAAGTGCTCTGCTACGGAACGGCGGTGGTGGTCGAGCCGCGCTCGCCGTCGAATTCATGAACTACTGCGATTCGCCGTTCACTTATCAGCGACGCGTTTCGCGCGAGGTGATGGTCGGCGAGGTCGGCGTCGGCGGGAAAAACCCGATCCGGGTTCAGTCGATGATCACCTGCGACACGATGGACACGGAGGCTTCGATCGCAGCAGACGATCGAGCTGGTGGCGGTCGGTTGCGAGATCGTCCGGATCACCGCGCCGACGGTAAAGGATGCGGCCAATCTGCAGCAGATCGTTAGCGGGCTTGCGCGAGCGCGGCTGCGACGTGCCGATCGTGGCCGACATCCATTTCAAACCCGAAGCCGCCATGGAAGCGGCCAAGTGGGTCGAGAAGGTGCGGATCAATCCGGGCAATTACGCCGACTCGAAGAAGTTCAAGATCATCGAGTACACCGACGAGCAATATGCGGCCGAGCTGGCGCGGATCCGCGAGCGTTTCACTCCGCTCGTTAGGCTCTGCCTCGAGCGCCGGATCGCGCATGCGCATCGGCACGAACCACGGCTCGCTCAGCGACCGGATCATGAACCGTTACGGCGACACGCCGCTCGGGATGGTGGAAAGCGCGCTCGAGTTCGCCCGGATCGCGCGCGAGCTCGATTATCACGCACTTCATTTTCTCGATGAAATCGAGCAACCCGAAGGTGATGATCGCCGCTTACAGGTTGCTCGTGGCGCGGCTGCGCGAGGAAGGGCCGGACTGGAATTACCCGATTCACCTCGGCGTGACCGAAGCGGGCGAAGGCGAGGACGCGCGGATCAAGAGCGCGATCGGGATCGGCTCGCTCCTGAGCGACGGGATTGGGCGACACGATCCGGGTCTCGCTCACTGAAGACAGCATCCACGAAATTCCGGTGGCGCAGGCTCTCACGAAATCAACCGATCGACGGGAAACGAAAATCACCGCGCCGGCCAGCGGTCTGCCGTTCGATCCCTTCTCCTACCAACGCCGCGAATCGGCGACGATCTCGATCGGCGAGGTGTCGTTAGGCGGGGCGGAAACGGTCCGGGTCGCGATTCGGCAAACGGCTTTCGACAAGATCGCGCACAAGATCGACCGGATGGGCGATTACAAGCCGGAGTTGATTTACGAATCGTCCGGCACCGCCGAGGTCGATCCGCGTGACGATGCGGCGATCGCACAAATCAATGAAAGCGCGGAACCGAGATTGGTTGCGCTCGCGAACGATCTCGATCTGCCGGTGATCGCGGCCTACCGGTTGCTCGCGGCAAAGTTGCAGCCGCGACATTCGATCCTCCTGAAAGATTGCCTAACGATCTCGCAGGATCCGGACGCGGAATTCCTGCCTACCCTTCTGCATGCCGCGACCAACATCGGTTCGCTCCTTTGCGACGGCATCGGCGACGCCATTCTCGTGCAGGGCGAGCATGGGCCGGGGCAGGCGATGCGTTTGTCCTACAACATCCTGCAAGCTGCCGGGACACGGATTTTCAAGACCGACTACGTCGCCTGCCCGTCCTGCGGGCGGACGCTTTTCAATCTGCAGACCACCACGGCCCGGATCAAAGAGGCGACCGCCCACCTGAAGGGAGTCAAAATTGCCATCATGGGGTGCATCGTGAATGGCCCGGGGGAAATGGCGGACGCGGATTTCGGCTACGTCGGCGGCGCGCCCGGGAAGGTGAATCTCTACGTCGGGAAGACCGCGGTGAAATTCAACATCCCGGAGGCGGAAGCGGTCGATCGCCTGAAGGATTTGATTCGCGAACACGGGAAATGGGCCGAGCCGCAGATGGCAGCCGCCGGTGCCGCCTAGTCAGTTATCTCCGGCGCGGATTTGTCTTCGCGTGGTCGATTGAGAAGCGAATCGCCGCGAAGTCAGAGCAGGCCTTCTAGACTCGTTAGGCGAGGAAAGAAGGCGAATGATTTTCTCCGACTTTGTGGTCTCGCGAAAAATATTTAGTAACAAAACCGGAAAAGTATTGACGGGAGCGCCGATTTTTCCTCTCATTGTACCTGTTCAATCTTCGGTCGCTGGATGAACCCAGCTTGCGGGGAGGTGTGACTCGATTCAGCTAAGAGGATCCGCAGGGCGCTAAGGCGGTCCTTCTTTCGGCTCGGGAACTCCCCTTTCGCTGGTGAGCGCTCGGTATCAAAGATTTGGCTTGCCGAAAACGTTGCAATTTTGTAATGCTCGGCATTTACCAGTAATTCCACACCTCTTGGCGGTGGATCAATGAAACTAAACAACCAAAAAGCTCATATATGATAAGAAAAACACCACCTCGGTCTTCCGCCCGGAACTGGAGGCGATTTAGCGCCACCGCTGCTGCATTGTGTGTCGGCTTGATCGCTGCCTCACTGCAAGCTCGACCCGTCCCGCAAAATCTTGCCGGCGGTCTCGAGGCGCTCGTGCAAAGCAACCTCGCGGTGAAATCGGGCGCTGTTCAAAAAAGTGCGCTCATTAATGGTTATGCGAACCAACAGGCTTCCGATTACGCCGACCTCGCGATCCAGGATGCCGAGACGAACCGGTTCCTTGTCGACATTCACCCGAGCGGGCGTGATGGCGTGAAGGCAGAGCAGCTCGCCGCGTTGCTGAAGACGAAATTCCCGTCTTGGACGCAGACGGCGATCGACACCAAATATCGTGGCGTGGGTGTGGTGGAAGGTTTTATTTCGCTCGATGACGTGCCGGCCCTCGGTAACATGCGTGGTGTTCGCTCCGTCATGCTCGGCCTCAAGCCCGAGCTAAGTGCCGCTCAACACGGCGGCGGTAGCATTCAGGTCGGCGACACCTTGCCCTTGCTCGGAACTGCGTTCGACCAGGGTGTCTATCAACATCGCGTCGACCAGATCGATCGCTTCTACAATCCAGGTGCGCCCTTCGACTTCGAAGGCAGTGGCGTTTCGGTTGGGTTCATCTCCGACAGCATCGGTAGCATCACGACCGATGTGAACAATTTCGACTTGCCCGGCGCAGCGAACAATCCGGTCAACACTCAGCCGGTCGTGATCCTGCAGGATTTCGGCGGCACGGATGAAGGGCGCGGCATGGGCCAGATCGTCTACAAGATGGCCCCGAAAGCTCGCATTGGTTTCGCCACGGCGAATGGCGGCGAGGTCAACTTCGCCAATAACATTCGCGCCCTTGCTGCTCTGCCGGGATTCGAATATCCGCCGGAAATTCAGAAAGGCTTCAAAGCCGACGTGATCTGCGACGACGTGGGCTATGGCGACGAGCCGTTCTTCGAGGACGGCATCATCGGCAACGCCGTAGATGATGTTTTCGCGGCGGGCGTGAGCTATTTCTCATCCGCGGGCAACGATATCGGCAGCTACGACTACGATTCGAATTTCCATTATGTGCCTAACGACGGCAACGCGCTTAACGGCACCAACATCGACCTGACCGGTGTGCCGACCAACCTGTATCAGGGTGGATTCCACAACTTCGCTCCCGGGCGCGGGAACCAGGATGTCGCCCTCACGGTGAACGTGCCCTCCTCGCCGCCGTCGACGAACTTCCAATGGGACGATCCTTATAATCAGGTCCTCGACTTCGATCCGAACCCGATTTTCACCGACCACGGTAACTACACGAACATGCCGTTGAGCTTCATAACCCCGTCGCTCACTGCCGGGCAGAACTATGTAATTACCGTCACGGCTGACACCGGTAGTTCCTTCGACGCGATCGTCACGATCAAGGACCCGAATGGAAACACTGTCGTGAATAATCAGGACACGGGCACAGATGAGACCATTAATCTCTTCCCGCCAGTGACTGGCCCCTACACGATCATCGTGACGAACTTCGGTGGCACGATGGGACCGTTCACCGTGAACGTCTACAACGGCAACAACCCGCAGATCACGACCGACTTCAACCTCCTGGTCTTCGACTTGGAAGGTCACTATATGTCGTCGAGCTCGCTCACGACGAACAACGTCGCCACGAACATTCCGTTCGAGTTTGGTCCGACCAAACCCAAAGCTGGGGAGACGCAGGTTCAATATGTGATTGCTCGCTCGAGCATTCCGACGGCCCCACAGCCGGCCACCCATTTCCGTTGGATCATCCGCGGCAACGGCCTCTCCGGTATCGGACCCGCGGAATATATCCAGGTGAACGCGCCTAACATTAAAGGTCACGCCATGGCCAACGGTTGCAATGGCACGGCCGCTTACAGCGTCTTCCGGATGAGCATTCCGGAATACTACACCTCGCCGGGTCCCGCGACCGTTTACTTCGACAAGATGGGCAATCGCCTTCCGACGCCGGAAGTGCGCCTGCAACCGGGCGTCGCCGCCGCCGACGACGGCAACACCTCCTTCTTCGGTGGTGATGACGTTGGTGACTTGGATACGCTGCCAAACTTCTCCGGCACCAGTGCGGCTGCGCCGCATGCCGCCGCGATCGCCGCGCTCGTGCTCGAGCGCCATGGGGGTCCGGGAAGTGTGACACCGTCGCAGATGATGGACGTGCTTCATCGGTCTGGATTCCCGCACGACGTGGATCCGAACTATGCTTCGGCCCGGGTGGGCACCTCCGATGGCGGACGGGTGACCTTCACGATCACCGCCGATCTCGGCCTCAACCCGAGTTCCGGAGCGGCCAATCCGAACTCTATGTCCATCTCCTATAGCGGCCCGGGTTCACTCACCAGTTTCGTGTTCAACCCGAACGGCACAGCGGCCGAAGGGGGTAACAACACTGGTGGCAACAACGGTCTCGACCTGACCAACACCTACTTCGACAACATCTATCCGGGCGTCGTGTTCGAGCCGAATACGAAGGCTTTCACGCTAGGTGATTCGGACATAACCTCCGGTGATGTGACGCCGAGCTTCAGCAACCAGGCGCCGTTGCCTTCGGTGGCCGGCCAATGGTGGACGATGACGTTGACGTTCGGGAGTGATGTATTCACGAGCGGCAAGACCCTGCGCTTCACAGTCGGGCACGGCCCGCAACACAACCGCGTGGTCACCAATGGCATTGGACCCGACGGAGGTGCGACCTCCACGTCCTTCACGCAGGCCGACCTCTTCGGTGGAGAAACTCTCCTGCCGGAAGGTCTCTCGAATCGCCGGGGGATGACCTTCAGCGGCACGACCTCGGGTGGCACCTTCCAAGGCACCATTAATAACAACATCGGTACCGGCTGGGGCAGAACCGATGGGTATGGCTTCATCAATGCCGAAGCGGCCGTGCGCCTCCCCTTGCGCAACCGCTAGATAAGCTGCGATAGAATCAAGCGAAATGGCAGGCCAGCGATGGCCTGCCGTTTTTGCTTTTCGGCGAACGAGCCCGCGACCCTCGGTTGACGCTGGAGTCGGTCGCATCCATATTCGCCATCCTCAATCGGAGGGCGGTCGCCTCGCTCGCCCCTTCCGCCCGCCAGGCGACTTTCCACCTGCGAGCTTTCGAGGGACCAGTTCATGGAAAAAATCCGCAACATCGCCATCATCGCCCACGTTGACCACGGCAAAACCACGCTCGTCGATCAACTCCTCCGTCAATCCGGCACCTTTCGCTCCAATCAAAAAGTCGAGGAGCGAATGATGGACTCGATGGATCTGGAGCGCGAAAAAGGCATCACCATTCGGGCCAAGAACGCCGCCTTTAACTGGAACGGTTACCGCATCAACATCGTCGACACGCCTGGTCACGCCGATTTCGGGGGCGAAGTCGAGCGCATCATGAAAATGGTCGACGGCGTCCTCCTCGTCGTCGACGCGCACGACGGACCGCAGGCGCAGACCCGTTTCGTTTTGAAAAAAGCCCTCGAGAACAAAGTGAAACCGATCGTCGTGATCAATAAAGTCGACCGCGAAAACGCCCGCCCTCACAAGGTGCTCGACATGGTCTTCGACCTTTTCGTCGAGCTGAAGGCGAACGACGAGCAGCTCGATTTCCCGATCATCTACGCGAGCGCCAAGAACGGCTTCGCCATGCGCGAAATCCACGAGAACAGCGAAGACATGACGCCGCTCTTTGAAGCGATCGTGAAACACATCCCGCCGCCCACGATCGCGAGCGAGCCCTATTTTCAGATGCTCGTCTCCAACCTCCATTACAGCGATTACCTCGGCCGCATCGCGCTCGGGCGCATCGTCAGCGGCCGCGTCGCCGTGGGCGATTCCATTGTTTGCATCCATCGCGACGGCCGACGCGAACGCGGCAACGCCACCGCGCTCTACACCTATGCCGGGCTGGAGCAGGTCGAAACCCAGCACGCCAGTGCCGGCGACATCGTCGGCCTCACCGGCTTCGAAGAAGTCTATATCGGTGAAACCCTGACCGATCGCGAAGAGCGCGTCCCGCTCCAGTTCGTCGACATCGATCCGCCCACCATCCGCATGCGCATCCTCGTGAACGATTCACCGTTTGCCGGTCGCGATGGCAAATTCGTTACCGCTCGCCACGTGCGCGAACGACTCGTTAGGGAAACTCGCGGCAACGTTTCCCTCCAGGTCAACGACACCGAATCCGCCGGCGCTTTCGAGATCAACGCTCGTGGCGAAATGCAGATCGCCATCCTTGTCGAGCAGATGCGCCGCGAAGGCTACGAAGTGATGGTTTCGCGCCCCGAAGTCATCTTCCAGCGCGACGAAAACGGCGAACTCCTCGAGCCGCTCGAAACCCTCTACGTCGAAGTGCCTAACGAAAACCTGGGCGACGTCCTGCAATCCCTCGCCGGCCGGAAAGGCGAGATCGTCGGGATGGACCACCACGCCACTCGCGTTTCCGTCGAAGCGATTGTCCCGACCCGCGGCCTCATTGGTTTCGAGACCGATCTCGTGAACCTCACCCGTGGCGAAGGCATCATGAGCCACCTCTTTCATTCTTACTCTCCGTTCAAAGGCGAGATCGAAGGCCGCAACCGCGGTGTTCTCGTCTCCATGGAATCCGGCACCAGCATGGCCTACGCGCTCAATAACATTCAGGCCCGTGGCAAACTGTTCATCGGACCGCAGGAGGAAATTTACGCCGGCATGATCGTGGGCGAAAACGCACGGCCCGACGACCTCCCAGTCAATCCCTGCAAAGCGAAACACCTCACGAACATGCGCAGTCAGGGCGACGGCAAAGGCATCCAGCTGGAAGCCCCGCTCAAGATGAGTCTCGAGCGCGCCATCGAATACATCAGCGCCGACGAATACGTCGAGGTCACTCCAAAATCCCTCCGTCTGCGCAAACGCGTCCTCGACGCCAACGCCCGCAAGCGCGCCGCCAACGCCGTCGCCGCCTAACGAGCGCGAGCATTGGTCGCATGGGACCTATCGGTCTCATTGGGCCTCTGGGTTGACCCCTTCTTCTGCCACCGATAGCTTCGTTCTCGGAAAGGAGAGAGCGATGAAAACCGAAATCCGGATCGAGTATTGCAGCGTTTGAAATTACGCGCCCAAGGCCGTCAGTTTGGCGGCTAAAATTCTCGAGCTCGGCGATCGGATCGCGTCGCTCACCTTGATTCCATCGAGTGGCGGCGCCTTCGAAGTCAGCGCCAATGGTAAACCGCTTCACTCCAAACTTGCGACCGGCGAATGGCCCGATTTTGACGCTCTCGTTAGGCAGATCAAGAAGGCGAAAGCCTAACGAAGGCGAATCAGGAAAGCAGGAAAGCAGGAAGAGAAGAACAGGAATCGAAGGTGCGTCTCTCTCCTCTTCTTCCTGCTTTCCTGCTTTCCTGATTCCATCTTTTTCTTCCAGGAGAGTGAAGGGTGCCTGGTGGCCCTCGCGATCTTCAAAATCGCCGTCGGTCTTCACCGACCGAGGTAGGTTCGATTCCTATCCTCTCCGCCCGATTCTGGTGCGAAGCTTCCAGCGTGCGTGCTCAACCGCTGCAAGATGGAAGCTCGCACCCCGCCGAAAGGAGGTGATCCGCATGTCGCGCGAACAGAGTCCGCAAACTGACCTCGCTCTCGAGTCTGCGCCGGCTGAGCTTCCAAGCTGAGCCAACAGGCCCTGACGCAAGTTTTGCGTCAGCTACCGCAGTACAAAAATCGCAACGTTCTCATCGGTTCCGCGACTGCCGATGACGCCGGCATCTTCCGTCTCGATGCCGACCGCGCTCTTGTGCAAACGACCGATTTCTTCACCCCGATCGTGGACGACCCGTTCGCTTACGGCCAGATCGCCGCGGCCAACGCTCTCTCCGACGTCTTCGCCATGGGCGGCCGACCGCTCACCGCGCTCAACATCATGGGCATCCCGACCGATCTCGTTTCCCAAAAAACCATCGCCACCATTCTCCGCGGCGGCCTCGAGAAAGCGCGCGAAGTCGGCTGCGCGATCATCGGCGGTCACACCATCCGCAATCCCGAGCCGATCTATGGAGTTGGCCGTGACCGGCATCGTGTCGCCGAAAAAAATCCTCACCAACGCCAGAGCGAAACCGGGCGATCTGCTCATCCTGACCAAACCGCTTGGCACCGGCATCGCCACCACCGGGATCAAGCGCAACCTAACGAGTCGCCGCCTCCTGCAGGCAGCGATCAAGTTGATGTCCCGGGTAAATTCCGTCGGCGCCGACCTGGCCGAACGAGGCCTTGTTCGCGCCGCCACTGACATCACCGGCTTTGGCCTCCTCGGCCACCTCGCCTCGATGTGTCGCGCGAGCGGGGTGAGCGCTGAAATCGCGCCTAACGAAGTCCCGTCAATCAGCGGCGAGATCTTCGACCTCATCGCGCAGGATTGCGTTCCCGGCGGCACCCTGCAAAACCTGAAAACCGCCGGCGCGGTGACGGAATGGAAGAACACAACGCGGCAGCAAAAGCTGCTGCTTTGTGACGCTCAAACCAGTGGCGGACTCCTGCTTTCCGTTCCGCCGCGAAAGCTGGACGACGTGCTTCGTTTGCTCGTCGCCAACCGAACGCCGTGCCAGGCGGTCATCGGGAAAGTTGTTCTTAGGCGTAAAAAACTGATCAGGGTCCACACCGCATGACGGCGTCACAGACCGGATGAGATCGCGCCGCGCCATTCCTGCAGTCGGCAAAATGCTCGAGACCCTCGGCGATCTCGATCTCCCGCGGCCGCTCGTCACCGAGGTCGTTAGGCAACATCTTACTGCGCTCCGCCGCGCCGAAGAAATCCCGGCCTTCGATCAAATCGAGCGCGACCTGCGCGGCACGCTCGACCGTCTCGCCCGGGGCCGCCTTCAGCCCGTTATCAACGGCACCGGCGTCGTCATCCACACAAACTTCGGCCGGGCCCCTCTCGGTCCTTCGGCCGTTCAGGCCGTTGCGAAAATTGCAGCGGCCTACAACACCCTCGAGTACGACCTCGAGAGCGGCGGGCGCGGCCAGCGCGCCGCCTACTTGGAACACGCGCTCGCGGTCCTTTGCCAGAGCGAAGCGGCCACCGTGGTCAACAACTGCGCCGCCGCGCTCGTTCTGATCGTGCGCCACTTCACGAAGAAGAAGGCGGAAGTTGTCATCTCGCGGGGCGAGCTCGTGCAAATTGGAGGCGGCTTTCGTATTGGCGAGATCATCGAGGCGAGCGGCGCGCGCCTGCGCGAGGTCGGCGCGACGAACAAGACGACGATCGACGATTACGCTCGCGCGCTCGGATCCGAGACAGGCTTTATCCTCCGCGTGCACCAGAGTAATTTTTTCATGAGCGGGTTCGCCGATGCTCCGCCTAACGACGAGATCGCGAAGCTCGCGCGCGCCCGGCGTGTCCCCTTCGTGGCCGATCTCGGCAGCGGTGCGCTTGTGGCTACGGAAAAGTTTGGCCTGGCCGAGCACGAGCCCACTCCCGGTGAGACGCTCAGGGGCGGCGCGGATCTGGTTTGTTTCAGCGGCGATAAACTTCTCGGCGGCCCGCAAGCCGGCCTCATCGCGGGAAAAAAACGCCTCATCTCCGCGCTGAAGCGCGAGCCGCTCTTCCGCGCTCTGCGCTGCGACAAGCTGGTCTTCGCCGCGCTCGAGGCAACGGTCGACGCCCATCTGCGCAAGGCCTGGGAGGAAATCCCGATTCTCGCGCTTCTGCAGACGCCCCTCTCGGAACTGCGGGCTCGCGCCGAGGCGCTCGTTAGGCGCAAGCCGATTTTACCGCTGAACCTGCGCGTCGTGGAGAGCAAGGCGGAAATTGGCGGCGGCGCCCTCCCGCGTTCGAAAATTCCTTCGATTGCAATCGAAGTCATGTCCCCGGTCTTTTCGCCTAACGAATTTGCAGAGCGCCTTCGGCTGACGACTCCCGCGATTGTCGGCTACATCGCGCGCGGCAAGTTCCGCATCGATCTGCGCACCGTTTTCCCATGGCAGGACGAGGCGATCGCACGCGCGCTCACCATTGTCCTGCCGGCGAAGCGAGGGATGACAAGCTAGTGACCACGCAAAATTATATCCTCGCCACTGCCGGTCACGTTGATCACGGCAAGACCGCGCTGATCAAAGCGCTCACCGGCACCGACACCGATCGCCTGCCAGAGGAGAAAGCTCGCGGCATCACGATCGATCTCGGCTTCGCCCATCTCGCGCTGCCCGGGCTCTCGATCGGCGTGATCGATGTTCCCGGGCACGAAGATTTCGTGCGCAACATGATTGCCGGGATCGGTTCGATCGACCTCGCGCTCCTCGTGGTCGCGGCCGATGACGGCTGGATGCCGCAGACCGAGGAGCACTTGCAGATTCTGCATTACCTCGGAGTGCGACACGGCGTCGTCGCAATTACGAAATGCGATCTGGGCGATCCGGCTCGAGTCGACGCAGACGTCAGGCAACGATTGTACGGGACCTCGTTAGGCGAAATCCCGATCGTGCAGACTTCCTCCCGAACTGCCAGCGGCTTAGACGATTTAAAGAAGGCGGTCGCGCAAGTCTGCGCCGCGATTCCTCCCGCGCAGGACATAGGCAAGCCGCGCTTGTTCGTCGATCGCGTTTTCACTGTGCGCGGGACCGGCACGGTCGTCACCGGCACCCTCACCGGGGGCCAGCTCGCGCGCGGCGACACCGTTACGCTGCAGCCGCAGAATCTCCCGGCTCGAATTCGAGCGATTCAAAGCCACAACCAACCGCTCGAGGTCGCTCGGCCGGCGATGCGGACGGCGCTCAATCTTCCGGATCTGCGCCCTGAGGAAATTCCGCGAGGCAGCGTCCTCACGAATGCTTCGCGGGCGGAAGCCAGCCGCACGATCGATGTTCTGCTCGAACGTTCCGAGCGCACGGTGTTTCCTTCGCGCTCACTCAAGAGCAACTCCGTCGTCCAGTTCCATTACGGGAGCGCTCGTTTCGCCGCCCGAATTATTCTGCTCGATGGCCGCGAATTACTGCCGGGCGATCGCGCGATCGCGCGTCTGCGTTTTGCGGGGCCGGTTTTTGTTTTCGTGGGCGATCGCTTCGTCATCCGCGATTCCTCGGGACGCCAGACGGTCGCGGGCGGCGTGGTCCTGAACGCCGGCGCGGAAAGGACGAGATTTCGTTCCCAGGTCGAGCGCGCCTTTCTCCAGGAACGAGCGAAAGCGCCTAACGACATTCTCGTTTTGCTCCGAACTCAGCTCGCGCGCGATCGCGTGTCGCAACGCGCTTCGCTCCTGTTGCAATCGAACTTTAGCGCGGAGGAAATTGAAGCGGCCATTAGTCGGTTGGCGCGGGCCGGAGAAGTATTCGT
Organism: uncultured Verrucomicrobiae bacterium; assembly: GCA_963792775.1. Classification (GTDB taxonomy): domain Bacteria; phylum Verrucomicrobiota; class Verrucomicrobiia; order Chthoniobacterales; family UBA10450; genus Palsa-1392. The sequence goes on from CAWBXU010000010.1 coordinate 87,149, forward strand.
CGAGCGGTGCGATTGTCGCTGCTTCCACCTTCTGGCAGGAATTGCGAGATCGCGCCCTGGCTGCGATCGACGCGGAACATTCACGCGCATCCAGACCGCGTCGGACTTTCGCTCGCGCGTTTGCGCGATTTGTTTGCGAAGGAAACCCCGGAAACCTTCGAAGTGCTCGTTAGGGACCTCTGCGACCACGGCGTAGCGCGAGTCGGCGATATCGTTAGGCGCGCGACCCATCGCCCGACCCTGCCGCCGTCCTTGCGAGCGCCTGGCGAAGCGATCCGGAGCGCGCTGAAGGACAAGCCGTTCGATCCGCCGTCGCGGCGCGAGCTGGCGGTCGATGCCCTCTCCCAGCAGGCGCTGCGATATTTTTTGGCAACCGGCGAAGCGGTGGAAATCAACCCGGCAATTGTGTTGAGCCGGGATGGATTTGAGAAAATGCGCGCCGCGGTGATCGACTTCATTCGCCGCGCCGGGCCGGCGACGGCGGGGGAATTGCGTCAGGCGCTGAAAAGTTCCCGACGGATCATGGTGCCGTTCCTCGAGCGGCTCGATCGCGACGGCGTCACGCGACGCCAGGGCGACAAGCGTTTTCTGGCGCGCTAAGACTCTGACCGGCGCCGGATTTCAGAACTCGGGCGAGGCATCCGTACTCGTTAGGCAGCCTTGCCTTCGCCGCCGCCGATGTATTGGGCGTGGGCGATCGTGGCCACGATTGAGGAACCCCCGATGATATTGCCTAACAAGACCGGGAACATGTAGACGAAATAATCGCCGATCGTTTTCTGCCCGAGGCCGACGAGATAAAAGCTGTCCACCGAACCTGCGATGATGTGGGAAAAATCTCCGATCCCGACAATGTAAGTGACGATGATGATGACCCAGACGCGGGCCGACTCGGCAAAGGGCATCAGCCAGACCATGAGCGAAATCAGGAACCCGGCGAAGATTCCCCGCACCAGCAACGTCCAGAATCCATGATTCATGGTCGCAAGCCCGAGCTCCTCCATCGCGTGCCGCACTTCCGGGGAAACGACATCGGTATTACCCAGCACCCAGGCGATGGCAAATGCACCGAGGAGATTGCAGACCAGAACGATGGCCCAGAGCCGGGCGACGTTGCCGAACATGCGCAGACCGGGTTTGCGCAAAAGCGGCAGAATGACGGTGATCGTGTTCTCAGTAAAAAGCTGCTGACGGCCGAGGACGACGAGGAGAAATCCGACACAATAACCAAACTTGGCGAGGAGCGGACGCCACGGCGCATCGGGCATCCGGCTGGCCAGAATTCCTTCGCTCAGGAGGGAAAACCCCATCGCCAGACCGGCGGAGAGACCGGACCAGGCGAGGGCGGAATTGGAACGCTCGAGCTCGTCGAGACCTTCCTGGCGCACGGCTTCATAAACGATGTGGCCGCCGGGTGACGTCCGCTCCTGGATTTCTTTCTCCTCAGATTCCTCCTTCTCCTGCTTCTTGCGGCGCTCGTTAGGCATGAGCAAGGATGGACGGATCAGCGCTGCGAGGCAAAGACCGCTTCCGGGTCGCGACCCGAGACGCGGCCGGCGCCGATCCAGCCGAAGCGGCTCATCAACGCCCCGAGCAAAAACGAGATCGCGGCCAGCGGGATCAGATTCGTTAGGCGCAGAATGATGGCGAGCGGTCCGCTGAAAATTTCGCCACCGCGGATGAGCCAGCCGGAACCGCCGGAGTGCAGGGCGCGATCGGCCGCTCCGTGTTTGTCGATTTCGAGCCAAAGCCAGAGGAGCGTCTCGATGATCGCGGCCAGCATTCCGATCATGTAAAGCGGTCGAATTTGAAAGCCGAGCAGCTCGAGAATGGCAGCCGCGCAGCCGAGGCCGGCAGTGCCGAAATGGATCGGAAGCAGAACGCGGTGCAGGAACCAGGCCGGGATGGCGGTCGCGCCGATCAGCACCCCGGTGTAGGTGGCGAGGCCGAGGCCGGAAATCGCCGCGCCGATCGTGAGCGCGCCGCCGCCGACGAGCACCAGGATGCGGATCGAAGGCGCGAAAGCCTGATGGCCGTAGAGCTCGAAAATCAACCAGGCCGGAACGGTAAAGGTGCCGAAGATGGAGAGAATCCAGACGCCGACCGACATGGGCGAGCGGTGTTTGAAGACCCGCAGCATATTGAGGAAAAGTTGCGGGCGGCCCAGATCCATCACCAGGAGGATGGGCGAAATGATCGCGCCGGCGGCGGCGACGCGGAGCGCGTCGGTGGCGAGATTCGTTAGGCCAAGGAAGAGCCCGGCCAGGGCAATGAGCGGCGCCATCCCGGCGGCGCCCCCGACGAAAAAGTAGAGCGGGATTTCCCAGGTCCAGACCGGGGGTTTAACGACCGCTTCGCCGTAGTAGCCGGGTAGTCGTGGGATCGGCCCGCCGGCGACATCCACGCCGCGGCCTGTGACGGCGCCGCCGTGTTTCGCTTCCTTGCGGAGCGAGTCGAGGCGGTCTTCGAAATTGCGCTCGGCGCTCATGGGTTCTTCGTGGCAGTTGCGGCACTCGTTAGCCAGCTCATGCGAAAAAGGCAAAGGCGACAGCGACGGTGGCGATCGCGCCCAGGGCGGTCGCGGCCGCGGCGGTCCAGCTTGATGTCAGGTAGATCGTGGGGATCTCGGGTTTGGGCGGAAGCCCGTAGGTTTCCGGTCCGCCGAAGAGGAGGAAGAAGGCGTGGATGCCACCGACGGAGGTTTCCCTGGGATCGTAGAGTTGTGCGTCGGCGTAACCATCCTTCTGCAAAGTTCTCACCCGCTCCCGCCCGAGTGAGCGCAGATCATCGAGCCGGCCGAAGACGATCGACTCCGTCGGGCAAACTTTCGCGCAGGCGGGTGTGAGTCCGCTTTTTTGCCGGTCGTAGCAGAAGGTGCATTTGAATGCGCCACCCGCATCCGGCAACGGTTCGGGTCGCCGATCGATCACGCCAAACGGACAACTGACCACGCAATATCCGCAGCCGTTGCAGACATCGTTCTGCACGAGAACGGAGCCGACTTCCGTGCGGACGATCGAACCGGTCGGGCAGGCTTCGAGGCAACCGGCGTTCTCGCAATGCTTGCAAACGTCGGAGAGAAAAATCCAGCGCAGCGGATCTTCCGTCGCGGAGACGCGTTCGCCTGAACGAGCCACCGGCCCGGTGATCTGATTTCCTTTTTGCAGATCCTGCTCGACGAAGAGGACGTGACGCCAGGTCGAGGCGCCGAGGTGGCCGGTGTTGTCGTAGGAGTTGCCGGTCCAGGTGTAGCCGTCGTCCGGGACTTCGTTCCACTCCTTGCAGGCGACCTCGCACGCTTTGCAGCCAATGCAGACGCTCGGATCGGTGAAGAAGCCGACCTCGACACGATCTTCAACGAACGTATGCCGCCGTTGATTCGTGCTCTGGGTGCCTTCGCCGATCATCCGGCCTTTCCGTGTTGGCCGTGGCCGGCGGTGTGTTTGCCACCTTCGGGAGCGCCGGGCGGCGGCTGCTCGGGGTGCTGATTTACCGGACCCGTTTGCGGCGCGTAACGATTCATGAAATCGAGAAAAGCAGCGCCGCGGGGCAAACGTCCCGGGATGACGTTGCACAGCATCGCTTTCGCTTCCTGGATGGTCACGTTCGGTTCGCCCGAAATCGCGCCGAGATCGTTGGCCGCGTCGCCGCGCACCGGTCCGGCCGATCCGAAATGGAACGGCACCGCCACCTGGTGAATGGTCTGCCCATTCAATTGCATCGGCCGCATGCGACGACTAACGAGCGCGCGCGCCTCGACCGCGCCGCGCAGACTAACGAGAGCAACGTAGTCGCTGTTCTGGATTCCAAGCTCGGTCGCCAGTTCGGGGGAGAGCTCGACGAACATCTCCGGCTGCAACTCGGCGAGATGGCTGAGGAAGCGACTCATCCCGCCGGCGGTGTGGTGTTCCGTTAGCCGATAAGTCGTCAGGACGTAGGGAAAATGAGGATCCGCGGGAGGTGCGAAGCGGTTTCCTTCGCGGGTGAACCAATCGATCACTGGATTGGTGTTGCGCGGATAAAGCGCGTTGCCGACGGGCGACTCGAGTGGCTCGAAATGCGTCGGCATCGGACCGTCCTGCAAACCTTGGGGGACGTGCAACCAGCCGAGCCCGTCTTCGTGGAGGATGAAGGGAGCGTCGCCCGGCTGCGCGGCCATGCCGTCCTTGTGCCCATTAGGTTGATAACCCGGCGCTTTGTCCTTTTTGAAATCCGGCACGTCGACTCCGGTCCATTGGGATTCGGCCGCATTCCACCAGACGAGTTTTTTGCGTTCGCTCCAGGGCGAACCATCGGGAGCGGCGCTGGCGCGGTTGTAGATGATGCGTCGATCGCTCGGCCAGGCGAAGCCCCAGCCGTGACCGAGATAACTATGCGGCTTGCGCGTATTCGGTTTGTTCACGCCGTCGCTGGCAAAGGCGCCGGAGTAAATCCAGCAACCACTCGCAGTGGAACCGTCGTCTTTGAGATCCATGTAATCATCGACCTGCGCGCCATGATGCGGCCGCCCTTCGCGATCGGAGCCGAAGACCACTCCGGACTCGTTAGGCTGAGGCCGCGTTTTCCAGCCATTAATCTCGGCGAGGACCGCTTCCATTTTCGGCTCACCGTTTTCATCCTCGGGATACCACCAGTCGAGCGCGCGCAGCGGTTCATCGAGCGGATCGTCCGAGGCGTGCGCTTTGGCGATGAGTCGTTTCGCCAGCTGATGCATGAACCAGCCTTCGCTTTCGCATTCACCCGGCGGTTCGACCGCTTTCTCCCGCCATTGCAGCAGGCGCTGCGTGTTCGTGAAGGCGCCTTCCTTTTCGGCGTGTCCAGCAGCAGGGAAGAAAAAGACTTCGGTCTCGATCTCCTCGGTTTTCAATTCACCACGCTCGATCTCGGGCGAGTTGTACCAAAAGGAGGCGGATTCAATTTCAACCATGTCGCGGACGACAAACCATTTCAATTTCGCGAGCGCCTTGCGTTCGAGTCGCGAATTTTGCGCGCCGACCGCGGGATTTTGTCCCATCAAAAACATGCCTTCCATTTTCCCGTCGAGCATGTCGTAGAGGAATTCGAAGAAAGAGTGATCGCCGGTGATTTTCGGCATCCAGTCGAAACCGAAATCGTTCTCCGCCGTCGCGCGTGCGCCGTAATATGACTTGAGCAGGCTGATGAAATATTTCGGATAATTCGCCCAGAGCCCGGTCTTCTTGGTGTTCTTCTTCAGATAACCGGCGAGCGAATCTTCCCCTTTCCCGGCGCGCGGCATGGAGAGGTAGCCGGGGAGAATGTCGTAGAGCGTCGGGATGTCGGTCGAGCCCTGGATGGAAGCGTGACCGCGGAGTGCGAGAATCCCGCCGCCCGGCCGGCCGATGTTACCTAACAAGAGCTGGAGGATGGCGGCGGTGCGAATGATCTGCACACCTTTGGATTGCTGCGTCCAGCCGACCGCGTAACAAATTGCGGCCGTCTTCTCCGGACCGGAATTGCTCGTTAGGGCAGCGGCCACTTTGGCGAAGATTTCGGGCGAAATGCCGCAGACTTTTTGCACCATTTCCGTCGTGTAACGCGAGTAATGCCGCTTCAGCTTTTGGAAAACACAGCGCGGATTTTGCAGGGAAAGGTCGCGTTGCGGAAAGCTGAGGCCGTCGCCTTCGTAGAGCCAACTGTCGTTATCGTAGGCGCGTTTGCTTTCGTCCCAGCCGGAGAAATAGGCGTCGCCTGTGTCCTCGGTGTCGCGAAATTCTTCGCGCAAAATGCAGGAGGCATTCGTGTAGTGAACGACGTACTCGCGGAAGAAAAGATCGTTCTCGATGAATGTGCCTAACGAGTCCTCCGAGAAACGCAATGTCGCTCCCGGCGCGGATCGGCACCCAGATATCGGCCAGCGCACTGGTCCGCGAAAAACGCGGGTCGACGTGAATGATGGTCGCGCCTTTTTCCTTCGCCTTCATGACCCATCGGAAACCGACTGGGTGCGCCTCCGCCATGGAGGAGCCTTCGATCAGAATGCAGTCCGCGTTAGCGAGATCTTGTTGCGCGGTCGTAGCTCCGCCCCGGCCGAAGGAGGTGCCCAGACCGGGCACCGTGCTGCTGTGTCATATCCGGGCCTGGTTGGAAACGCATACCATTCCCAGGCCTCCGGCGAAGAGCTTCTTGATCAGATAATTTTCCTCGTTGTCGAGGGTGGCGCCGCCGAGATGCGCGATCGCTTTGGTGTGATTGATAACGGTGCCGTCTTCCTCGTGGATGAAGGTGCGCTTACGCGATTCCCAGACGCGATCGGCCACAATTTCCATCGCGCGATCGAGCGAAATCTCGCTCCACGCCGTAGCGCGCGGGGCGCGATATTTCACCTTCAGCTCGCGGCGCGAATGGGTGAGCAGTTGAAACGAGGCGGCGCCTTTCGGGCAAAGATTCCCCTGGCTGATGGGCGATTCCGGATCGCCTTCGATCGAGACCAGCTTCCCGTCCTTATGATAAATGAGTTGCCCGCACCCGACTGCGCAGTACGGACAAATCGAGCGCGCCACCTGCGCGTCGTCGATGCGGGCGTGCATCGCGCGCGTCTTGTCGGACATCGCTTCGAGTCCGGTGCCGTCTTTGCGCTCGAGGATTTGCCTAACGAGCGGCCATTTCATGAAGAGTTCAGCCGGCGTCGACATCAGGAAATTATCGCACGAGGAAGCAATTTTGGCTGCTCGTGATGTCGAGCATGGCGATCTTGCCCGTGCTCCGCAGGTCTTCCGGGTGGGCTAAAAAATGACCTGCAAGCGCAGGAGCACTTCGTCGAATTGGTCGTCGCCAAACTGCGGGTTGGCCGCGCGGAAGTCCGACCAGGTGTGTACGTAATCGGCCATCACTTTCACGTTGTCGGCGTGGATGTAGTAGTTGAGGCCGGCCGTGAGCGAGTGGATGCCGTCGTTCCCGAGCTGGCCCGGATTGAGCATTTCCCATTTCACCACGCCCTGCAATTTCTTCGGGCAGAATGAAATAACTGCCCTGGAGGTAGAAGCCATTGGTCGTGAAATCCGCGATCGGCGGGAGGCCATCGCCGGCTCGGCCGTCCACATGTTCCTCGAGATATTCCGCGATGAAATCGAACAGCCCAATCTTCAACCAGGCGTCGAAGCTAAAGGCATCGCGCTCGTCGGGACTGGCGAGCGAAAAGGAGGTGAGCGATCCGTCCGGGTTGACCTTGAGGTTGAGCGCGGGCGAGATGTTGGTGCCCGCGGCGTCGCGGCTGTGGAGATAATCGCCGCCCAGTTTCAAGCTCGCTTCCTGCCCCATCAACTGGCCTTTCCAGGGCTGCAGCTCGAGCCGGGCGACATACATGAATTCGTTGTTGTCGTTATTGTTAAAGTTGCGCCCGTTGCCGTTGAAAATGCCGGCGTAGTAAGTCACGAAATCCTTGTAGGCAGGCACGGAATTGGTCAGCGGTTTGCCCCAGAGCATCACGCCGATCTGCCGCTCGGGCGTGATCGCGCCCGTCGGCAGGCTGCGCTCGATCGTGTAGATGAGGGTGTCAGGCGTGAGTTGCTCGAGACCGAAGGGCGCCTTGTACTGGCCGACCTTCACGTTCATCTCGGGGATGCCGTGGTAGTTGATGAAAATGTCGGTGCCAGAAAATTCCGTGCGGCTGCTGTTGGACACGGTGGTGGTCGCGCCGGTCGCCACGTTAACCGACTTCAAGGCGGTGATGGCAGCGTCGCTTTGTTCGAGGTCGCCTTCGATTTTGAAATCGAATTGCTCGGCGAAATCGCCCGTCAACGAGATGCGCGCCCGGCGCAGGCGAAAGCGATCCTTGAGTGCGGTCGCGCCGAAGCGTCCTTCGAAAGCGGAAACGTCGCCGTCTTCGAAGTTTGCCTGGATGTAACCGCCTAACGTCAGCTTGTATTCCGATCCGCCCGGATGGACATCGACCGGCGGCGGAGGCGGCGCGGAAAAAACAGCCTTGTTATCATTGCCCGGCATCGGCTTTTTCTTCTCGCCGAGGACGGGTGCGAACGGACCGCGCGCGCGCAGTTGATGCACTTCGCTTTCCAACTGGGAATTGCGTTCCTGCAGTTGCTTAACGGCTTTCTCCAGGTTTTTCAGCCGCTCCGCTTCGGAGCGTTCCGGCGCGTCCTGCGCTTGTAACGGGAGGGAGAGGAGGCAGAAGAAACCGAACCCAGCGAAGGCGCGAGTTTTCATAAATGTAACTTCGTTTTTTGCGATTTAGTGTCGCAACGGGCGGGCCGTAAACAAAAAATTTCTCCTTCTCCAGCTACCGAGCGGATTCGATCGGGCAGGTTTACGCCTTCAGTGTTTTCAAATTGCCCCTAACGAAAGCAATCGGAATCCCACCGCACCTGCGCCTAACGACTGGACGCAGCCGGAGCTGGCCTGGATTTTCAGCATCGCTGATCTGGTGCTGGGCGCGTCGGCTGCGCTGTTCGGGCGCTGGGTCGAGCGCGTCGGTCCGCGTAGGGCGATGGCGGTGGCGGCCCTTTGTTTTGGCGGCGGTTTTATCGTCTCCGCGTTCGGCGTCTGGTGGCGCCAGCTTTGGCTGATCTAGCCGACGATGTATCTCATGGCGGGTTTGCTCATCGTCGGGCTGATCTGCAATCTCTGCGTGCGGCCGGTAGACGAGCGTTATCATTAGAAGGGCGATCCGGCGGCGCGGTAAGCGAGGAGAATAATTATGGCTGAGCAAAATCAATCGAGCGGGAACGGGCCGATGCTTCTCATCTCCTGGGTGGCGGTGGGTGTGCCGTTGATTTGGGGCGTCTACAACACGCTCCTGAAATTGCCTGTCCTTTTTCGTTAGGCCTTTCCCGGTGGGGTTTGGCGTTGGAAGTCGGCCATCTTGGCGGACTCGGCGAGTGGGCTTCTAGCCGGCTCGATTCTTTGCTGCCCATTAGCCGACCGGCTGGAAGCCCGTCGGCCGAGTCAGGCTGGAAGCCTGACTTCCAGCGCATGATATTCCTGCAGGCTCCTCACCGTCATCGGCCCCTTTTGCAGGGAGCGAATCCCTTTCGCGCTCGCGGCCGCGGCGCGCAGCGTGGTCATGATGGGAATGCGCTCGGCCAGCGCGGCGGTGCGGATTTTTACCTCGTCGGCACGCGGGATTTTGCCGCTCGGAGTGTTGATGATGAATTGGATTTCCCCGTTTTTGACCAGGTCAAGGACGTTCGGCCGGCCTTCCCCGATCTTGAAAACCTTCATCACCGCGACTTGAGCCGACTGCAAAGCCGCCGCCGTGCCGGCGGTCGCGACGATCCCGAAACCCAGTTCCGCATACTCGCGCGCAACCGCGATGACGTTTTGTTTGTCGCTGTCTTTTACGCTGATGAAAACGTTGCCGGCGCGCGGGAGCGGCCATTGACTGGCGAGCTGCGACTTGGCGTAGGCCAGGCCGAGATCGGCGTCGATCCCCATCACTTCTCCGGTCGATTTCATTTCCGGGCCTAACGAAATGTTGACCCCTTCGAAACGGAGAAAGGGAAAGACTGCTTCCTTTACGGAATAATGCGGCGGCGTGATTTCCTCGGTGAAGCCGAGCTCTCCTAAGGACATCCCGGTCATGACCTTGGCCGCCAATTTAGCCAGCGGAACGCCGATCGCCTTGCTCACAAACGGCACCGTGCGCGAGGCGCGAGGGTTGACCTCGAGGACGTAGAGTTTCTCATCCTTGACCGCGAACTGCACGTTCATCAGACCGCGCACGTTCAGCTCCCGCGCCATCGCTTTCGTGGCGGACGCGATCTCGGCCAGGATCGGTTGCGAGAGCGAGAATGTCGGCACGACGCAGGCGCTGTCGCCACTGTGGATGCCGGCTTCCTCGATATGTTCCATGATCGCGCCGATCACGGCGATCTCGCCGTCAGCGATGCAATCGACATCCACCTCGATCGCGTCCTCCAGAAAGCGATCGACCAGGACCGGCCGCTGCCGGCTGACCTCGATCGCGCTTTGCATGTAACGGCGCAGATCTTCCGGGTGATAGACCAGCTCCATGGCGCGTCCGCCGAGGACGAACGACGGCCTAACGAGCACTGGATAACCGATCCGTTCCGCAATCTTGATCGCTTCATCTTCGTTCACGGCGGAGCCGCTCGGCGTCTGGCGCAGTCCGAGGCGGTCGAGCATTTCGGCGAAAAGTTTGCGGTCCTCCGCCAGCTCGATGCTTTCCGGCTGGGTGCCAATGATCGGAACGCCCGCGGCCTTGAGTCCGGCTGCGAGGTTGAGCGGGGTCTGACCGCCGAACTGCACGATCACGCCGTCCGGTTTTTCCTGCTCGTAAATATTGAGCACGTCCTCGTGGGTGAGCGGCTCGAAGTAGAGTTTGTCGCTCGTGTCGTAATCGGTCGAAACCGTTTCCGGGTTCGAGTTCACCATGATGGTCTCGATCCCGAGTTCGCGTAGCGCGAAGGCGGCATGGACGCAGCAGTAGTCAAACTCGATGCCCTGCCCGATGCGGTTCGGGCCGCCGCCCAGGATCATGATTTTGCGTTTCGCGCTCGGCCGGATTTCGTTTTCCGAACCGTAGGTGGAGTAATAGTAAGGCGTGTAAGCCTCAAACTCGGCCGCGCAGGTATCGACCAGGCGATAGGTCGGAACAACGCCGGCCGCGATGCGCGCGGCGCGAACTGCATCTTCACTCGAGCCTAACGAGTGCGCGAGCTGCCGATCAGAAAAGCCGAGTTTCTTCTCGCGGCTCCAGTCGCGCCGGAAGTCAGGCTTCCAGCCTGACTCGGCCGACGGGCTTCCAGCCGGTCGGCTCTCCTGCGCATCCACGACCAATTTCTCTCCCGCCTCAAGAACGAAACTCCGTCTCCCGCAGTCCGGCCTTCGCCGGATTTCGCCGGACATAATCGCGCAAGCCGGCCAGATGATCAGAGTCGCGCACGATGGTATCGAAGGTTTCCTCCATCCAGACCGCACCCTCCGTACCCACCGCCTGATTGATTGCTTTGGCTGTGAACGATTTCCAGGAATGCAGAATCTCAGGCAGTTCGTGAGACCCGAGTGGTTTCACGAGCGCGTGGACATGGTTCGGCATCACCACGAAAGCGTCCAGGACGTAACGCTCGGAATCGAAATGACGCAGCGCGTTTGCGACCGCGCCCGCGACCGCCGGCTCGCCGAGAACGCAGCTGCCGTGGCCGCGATCGAGCCATTCCTCCCGACTCTCCTCGCAGAGGCGAATGTGTTCGCGGGTTGTTTTCCAATCCCACGGCAGCGGGTGAAATTGCAGAAAGCGTTCCCGCTCTTCACGCCACTGCGTCAGCACTTCTTCGGAGACCGAATCTGCCAGACGAAAAGTAATAAAGTAGGTGGCGCCCTTTTGCTCCCAATGCGGGAGGTGTCGACGTTTTTTGGTGAGTTCGCCCTGCGGATCGAAAGCGTGAAACTGGGAGTCAGCCATCCTGGCTGACTCGGAGGGCGGGCTTTCGGCCTGCGGGTTTGATTCGTTGGTGAGCCGACCGGCTGGAAGCCCGTCGGCCGAGTCAGGCGAGACGCCTGACTTCCGCAGCGTCCCCGCCTCCTGCACCACCTGCGCGATGTTGCTCAAAAACCACGGATCGATTTTCGTTAGGCCAAATACTTCTTCGATCGACATCCCATCCTGGAAAGCCTGCGCCAGATAAAAAATCCGTTCCGCGTTCGGCACGCTCAGTTTCCGGCGCAACGTTTCCTCGTCGACTCGCGCTTCGCGCCCATCGCCGCACAAGCCGAAGCGCTTGATCTCGAGACTACGCAGCGCTTTTTGCAACGCCTCCTTGAAGGTTCGCCCGATCGCCATCGCTTCGCCGACACTCTTCATTTGCGTCGTCAGGGTCGGATCGGCTTCGGGAAATTTCTCGAAAGTGAAACGCGGCACTTTGACCACGCAGTAATCGATCGTCGGCTCGAAGCTCGCCGGCGTCTCCCGCGTAATGTCATTCCGGATCTCGTCGAGTGTGTAACCGACGGCGAGTTTGGCCGCGATTTTCGCGATCGGAAAACCAGTCGCCTTCGAGGCGAGCGCGCTCGAGCGCGAGACGCGCGGATTCATCTCGATCACGACCATTCGCCCGTCCTCCGGATTGACCGCGAACTGGATGTTCGATCCGCCGGTCTCGACCCCGATCTCGCGGATGACCGCAAACGATGCGTCACGCATCGCCTGGTATTCGCGATCGGTCAGGGTCTGCGTGGGCGCGACCGTAATCGAGTCGCCGGTATGCACGCCCATCGGATCGAGGTTCTCGATTGAGCAAACGACGACGCAGTTGTCGGCCCGGTCGCGCATCACCTCCATCTCGAATTCCTTCCAGCCTAACAATGACTCTTCGATCAGGACTTCGTGGACGGGCGAACGATCGAGACCGCGTTCCACGATCGTCTCGAGCTCTTCGCGGTTGTAGGCGATCCCGCCGCCGGAACCGCCTAAGGTAAAAGCCGGTCGAATGATGAGCGGAAAACTTCCGATCTGCCCCGGCCACCCGGGCCGCATCCTCGAGGGAGCGCGCGATCCCGGAGCGCGCCACGTCGAGCCCGATGCGCACCATCGCTTCCTTGAAAAGCTGGCGGTCTTCTCCCTTCGCGATGGCCTGCGCGTTGGCCCCGATCAGTCGGACATTGTGCCTAACGAGCGCGCCATTGCGATTCAATTCCATGGCGGCGTTGAGCGCCGTCTGGCCACCCATCGTCGGCAGGATCGCGTCCGGCTTTTCCCGTTCCAGGATCAGCTCGATCACTTCCGGCGTGATCGGCTCGATGTAGGTGCGATCGGCAAACTCCGGATCGGTCATGATCGTGGCCGGATTGGAATTCACGAGCACGACCTCGTAGCCCTCTTCGCGCAAGGCCTTGCAGGCCTGCACGCCGGAATAATCAAATTCGCAACCTTGCCCGATAACGATCGGGCCGGAACCAATAAGAAGAATTTTGTGCAGCTGGTCGTTCCGCGGCATGCGCAGCGGGAGACTATGCAAAAACCGGCCGAGGTCGAGACTTCACCGTTCGGGCAAAGCGCGTATGAGGAGGAGTGAGCAAGAAATCGAAGCAGAAAAAGCCGGTCGGGACGAGGGCGGGCTGGCAGTGGCGGAAGACGAAAATCCGTTTTAAGAACAAGGTCTTCGCCCTGCGCGAAGACAAGATCGAGTTGCCGAGCGGCCGGCGAAAACGCCTCGCCTATCTGGAGCGAACCGACGCAGTCATCATCGTGCCGGTGACGCGCGCCGGGGAAATGGTCCTGATCAATCAGTATCGCTACTCGGTCGATGAATGGTGCCTGGAAGTTCCGGCCGGCGGGACGCACGACAAGCCCAACGAATCACTCGAGGAGGTGGCGCGGGACGAATTGCGCGAGGAGGTCGGTGGAGTCTGCGAGTCGCTCACCTACGTCGATTATCTCTACTCGGCCAGCTCGCTGACCGACGAAAAATGTCACGTCTTCCTCGCCGAGGGCGTCGAGCTTTCGGAAGAACCGGAGAAGCAGGCGACCGAAAAAATCGAGATCAAGCTGATGCCGATCGCGAAAGCGCTCGCGCTCGTCCACGCCGGCGAAATGAAGGACGGCCAATGCGCGCTTGCCATTCTGCTCTGCGAGCCGCTCCTGCGGGAGCGAGGCCATCTCGGAAGTTAGGCATCCTGGCTGACTCGGCCGACGGGCTTCCAGCCGGTCGACTCATTTCCAGCAGCCTGGAAGGCCGCCTGCCGAGTCAGGCAAGATGCGTGACTTCCGCCGCGAACCGTTAGGCAACCTGCCGCGCGCGCTGCCGATCGAGGTAAACCTTGCAGATGCCTTTGATCCGCGTGAGCACGTAGTAGGTCGTCTGGCTCCGCACTCTAACGAGCTCCGCGCCGACGATCCGCGTCACGAAATCGCTCGGCAAATCGAGAATTTCCTGCGGCGTCGCGCCGTCGAGTCCTTTGCAAAGGATCGAGGTCATGGCCCGGGTGAGGGTCTGCACTTCCGGGCCGAGGGTCATGCGCAGATGGGCACGGCCTTTCTCATCCACCTGCAGATAGACGCCCACCTTATCGGCGCACTCCTCATCTTTGCGGATATCTTCGAGGTCGAAAGTCTCGTTAGGCTTGGGTTCCTGCTTCGGCGCGCTATCGGAATAGGCGACGAGGGTTTCGCGCCGCTCCACCTCCGGAAGGGTTTCGAAAAGGTCGATGATGTTCTGCAGTTTCTCGGGATACATGCTGGGACTCGTGCTCGTAATCGAATCGCTCAACTCCGGACGCTGATCGGATCGATTACGATCACGATCACGATCACGATCACGATCACGAGCACGAGCACGAGCACGAGTCAAAGGCTACGCACTCTTCTCGATCGGGGCTCCGACTTTGTTCCCCCACTCGGTCCAGGAACCATCGTAGTTCCGCACCGTATCGAGGCCGAGCAGATACGTCAGCACGAACCACGTATGGCTCGAGCGCTCGCCGATACGGCAGTAAACGATCGTATCCGTGCCCGGTTTGATCTCGCACTGGTCGAAATAAATTTTCGCCAGCTCAGCCGCGGATTTGAAGGTGCCGTCGTCGTTCGTGGCGGTTTTCCACGGAACGCTTTTCGCGCCGGGAATATGCCCGCCGCGCAGCACGCCTTCCTGCGGATACTCCGCCATGTGGGTGATCTCGCCCTTGAACTCGCCTGGCGAGCGCACGTCGATGAGCGGTTTGCGGTCGCGGCTTTGGGCGAGCGCTTCATCGGCGAACGCGCGGATTTCCTTATCCATGCGACGGGACGGGACGGGGTATTCGGCGCGCGAATATTTTGGCACGTCGCGCGTCATGGGCCGCTTCTCCGCTTTCCATTTGTCGCGGCCGCCATTCAAAATCTTCACGTTCTTGTGACCGAAAAGCCGGAAGGCCCAGAGCGCATAACAAGCCCACCAGTTCGCCTTGTCGCCGTAGAAAATGCAGGTTGTCTCCGGCCCGATGCCGTTGCGGCTGCAGAGTTCGGCGAATTTGTCCGGGGCGATATAATCGCGGATTACCTGGTCCTGCAGATCGGCTCGCCAATCGATATGGACCGCGCCGGGAATGTGGCCAGTGTCGTAAAGGAGGATGTCCTCGTTCGATTCGACGACGCAAATATCCGTGTCGTTGAGGTGTTGCTCGAGCCAATCCGTTTCGACCAGTGCTTCGGGGTGCACGTATTCCGTTGGATTCGTGTTCATAGGGAAATCATCCACCTCGAGCCTGCGCTCGCAAGCTGATTCCCTCGTCGACCCTGCCTTGCCCCAAAGGAGAGAGAGTGTCATCTTCGGCCTCCGCTTTTTCGCCGAAGTAGCTCAGTGGTAGAGCAACGGTTTCGTAAACCGTAGGTCGCGGGTTCAATCCCCGCCTTCGGCTCCCTGCCTTCTCGCTTCGGGTGACAATTCGCTTTCCCGCGCAGGCGATTTGTCTAATTTCTTTTCGTGCAAAAAACGATGCAGGCGCTGGTGAAAAAAGAGGCGAAACCCGGTCTCTGGCTCGAAGAGGTACCCGTTCCGGAAGTCGGGGATGACGACGTCCTGATCCACATCAAGAAAACCTCGATCTGCGGCACCGACGTTCACATTTATAACTGGGACGCGTGGTCGCAAAAGACCATTCCTGTGCCGATGGTGGTCGGCCACGAATATGTCGGCGTGGTCGAACGAGTCGGCGTCCGCGTCAAAGGTTTTGCGCCGGGCGATCTCGTCACCGGCGAAGGCCACATTGTCTGCGGACATTGTCGCAACTGCCTCGCCGGCCGCCGCCATCTCTGTCCGAATACGCAAGGCGTCGGGGTCAATCGTCAGGGCTCTTTCGCGGAGTTTCTTTCCATCCCGATGTCGAATGTCTGGCACGCCGATCCGAAGATTCCGCTCGATGTTCTTTCCTGCTTCGATCCGTTAGGTAACGCCACCCATACCGCGCTCTCGTTCGACTTGATCGGCGAAGATGTTCTCGTCACCGGCGCGGGCCCGATCGGTTGTATGGCGGTGGCGATTTGCCGCCACGCCGGGGCGCGCAACGTGGTCATCACCGATATCAATCCGTATCGACTCGACCTTGCGAAAAAACTTGGTGCCACCCTCGCGCTGGACGTGCGCAGCGCGACGCTGTCCGACGCCATGAAACAGCTCGAGATGAAGGAAGGCTTCGACGTGGCGCTCGAGATGTCAGGCAGCCCGAAGGCGATGGCCGATCTGCTCCCAGCGATGTTTCACGGCGGAAAGATCGCGTTGCTCGGCATCATGCCCGACAGCGCCGCGATCGATTGGAACCTCGTCGTTTTCAATGGCCTAACGATCAAGGGAATTTACGGTCGCGAGATGTATGAGACTTGGTATAAGATGACCGCCATGATCCAAAGCGGCCTCGATATATCTCCGGTTATCACCCACCGCTTTCCTTACACGCAGTTCAAGGAAGCGTTCGAGCTGATGAAATCGGGTAACTCGGGGAAAATCGTGCTCGATTGGAGCGAAGCCTAGAGCGTCATTTCCGCGATCGGCGAGCGATAACCCCGGGAGTCGATCAAGACGTCCTCGTAGCCGAGCTCGCCCAAGGCAGAGCGAAGCGGCTCGACTAAACCATCCAGGCGCGGCATTTCTTCGGGCGCAATTTCCACCCGGGCATGCGGTCGATCTCCGTGCAGGTGATGGCGCACCCGAAAAACCCGAAACCCAAAGCCCCGCACGATCAATTCCGCCTGCTCGATCATGGCGAGAGCGGCGCCGGTCACCGGAGTGCCGTGCGGAATGCGGGAGCTGAGGCAGGGCTGAGCCGGGGCGTCCGCAGTCGGAAGCTGCATGGCGCGCGAGAGATGGCGGATTTCACTTTTCGTTAGGCCAACTTCCTTGAGCGGTGCCAGCACTGAGAATTCCGCGGCCGCTTTTCGCCCGGGCCGTGCCTGGTGGGCGTCATCCGCGTTTTCCCCATAGGCGATCGCGCGGAAGCCTCGCTCTCTCGCTAAATTGTCCAGGCGGCGGAAAAGCTCGGCTTTGCAAAAATAACAGCGATTGACCGGATTACTCGTGTAATTCGGATCGTTCATTTCCGCGGTTTGCACGACTTCGACTTGGGCGCCGATCCCGCGCGCAAGTGCCAGCGCATCGAGGAGGGCCCGGCGCGGCAGGCTGGGGCTGTCCGCGATGGCTCCAAGGCAAGCGGGGCCGGTCGTCTGCGCCGCGACTGCGAGAAGAAAGGCGCTATCCGCTCCGCCCGAATAGGCAATGACGAGCGGCGCATGCGTCCGCAGGATTTCCCGAAGGGAGCAGAGCTTTCGCTCGATGTTTGCGATCGACATCCGGCGAAGATAGGTCCGCGCGCGACGCCGGACAACCTACTGCGGAGCTGAGCTAACAGGAGCAGCGAGCCCGGCAATCTCTGCTTTTAGTTCCGTGTTGCGGTCGTTCAGCGTCTGCAAACGCAACTGCCAGCGGTGAAGTTGAATGTTAAGTTGATTGATATATCCACCGATCTCGGTGCGCTGAGATTCGTTTTCCTTCAGCCGACGTTGCAACTCGGCCGTCTTTTCCTCTGACGCCGCCGCCGGCGGAATCTCTGCCAACGGCTTTGCCGTAACGCTGGTTGGCACTTTTGTCGGCTGACCACAGCGTTGACAGGAAAGCGTCATCCCCGCCGCGGCAGAGTCGACGACCAAAGGGATGCCGCAACCTTCGCACTTGAAAAAAAGATCGGTTTTAGGGTTCGGCGAAGGATGAAGCTTATCCTTGGGAGCAGATGGCATGCGTTGGAACGTTAAGCAACCGCCATACCATTCTGCGGGGCGACAACCTGACGCCGAACTGTCGTTTTTGGCTGCCAAATGAGTGCCAGCCTGGCACGCATTGAGGTCGGACCTCAAGTGATGATAAAGACCGAAATCGATGATTATGAGTGGTTTATGAACTTCTGGAACTCATTGGAACAGACATTGCTAACCAAGTCCACGAAAGGATTTCTATATATAAATGGCTAAAGTTTTAGGTATTGATTTGGGCACCACTAACTCCTGCATGTCTGTGATGGAGGGCGGCGACCCGGTTGTTTTGGAAAACAGCGAAGGCGCCCGCACCACGCCTTCCATCGTTGCTTTCGCGAAAAACGGCGAGCGACTCGTCGGGCAGGCGGCCAAACGCCAGGCGGTGACGAACCCTGCGAACACCGTGTTCTCGATCAAACGTTTCATGGGTCGCAAGTTCGACGAGGTCCGCGAAGAGGAACATCGCGTCCCCTACAAAATCGTGAAAGCCGCCAATGGCGACGCTCACGTGCAGGTGGAAGTGAACGGCGAGAAGAAGACTTTCTCGCCGCCGGAAGTCTCGGCGATGATTCTCGCGAAACTCAAGGCCGACGCAGAAGCGAAGCTCGGCGAGAAAATCACCCAGGCGGTCATCACGGTTCCGGCTTACTTCAACGACTCTCAGCGCAACGCTACGAAAGACGCCGGCAAGATTGCGGGCTTGGAAGTGCTCCGCATCATCAACGAGCCGACCGCAGCTTCACTTGCTTACGGTCTCGACAAGAAGAAGGACGAAAAGATTGCTGTCTATGACTTAGGCGGCGGCACCTTTGATATCTCTGTCCTGGAAATCGGCGACGGAGTTTTCGAAGTGAAGGCAACTAACGGTGACACCCACCTTGGTGGCGATGACTGGGACAACGTTCTGGTCGATTGGATCGTCAATGAGTTTAAGAAAGACAGTGGTATTGACCTCTCGAAGCAGCCCGATGCAATCCAGCGCATCAAGGAAGAAGCAGAGAAGGCCAAGATCGCGCTCTCTTCTTCACAGGAGTATGAGATCAATCTGCCGTTCATCACGGCCGATGCGAGCGGCCCGAAGCACATCCAAAAGAAGCTTACCCGCTCGAAGCTCGAGCAACTGACTGACCCGCTCTTCCAGCGCACGATCAAACCCGTCAAAGACTGCCTGGCCGACGCCAAGCTTTCCGAGAAAGACATCAACGAGCTAGTGCTCGTCGGCGGTATGACTCGTATGCCGAAAGTCATCGAGACAGCACGTGAACTCATCGGCAAGGAACCCCACAAGGGGGTTAATCCCGACGAAGTGGTAGCGGTGGGTGCGGCTATCCAAGGCGGCGTCCTCAAGGGTGACGTCAAGGACGTTCTCCTGCTCGACGTGACTCCGCTCACGCTCGCAATCGAAACTGCAGGTGGCGTCGCTACGCCAATGATCCCGCGTAACACCACGATCCCGACTCGTAAGTCACAGATATTTTCGACTTACAGCGACAATCAGCCCGGCGTGGAAATTAAAGTCTTGCAAGGTGAGCGTCCGCTCTCCCGCGACAACAAGAATCTCGGAACCTTCCACCTTGACGGCATTCCGCCAGCTCCGCGGGGCGTCCCGCAGATCGAAGTCACTTTTGATATCGACGCGAACGGCATTCTTCATGTCTCTGCCAAGGATCTTGGGTCCGGGAAAGAGCAGAAGATCTCGATCACTGGTAGCTCAGGCTTAAGCAAGGAAGAGGTCGAGAAAATGCAGCGCGACGCGGAAACTCACGCTGAGGAGGACAAGAAGGCCAAGGAAGCGATCGAGATCAAAAACAACGCTGACACTCTCGCTTACCAGAGTGAGAAGCAGCTCAAGGATCTGGGCGATAAGGTTCCGGAAGATAAACGCAAAGTGGTCGAGGACGCGATCAAGGCTGTCCGCGACGCGATCGAAGCTAACGACACCGATGCGATGAAGAGGACCTATGAGGACCTGCAGAATAAGTTCCAGGAAATCAGCGCCGACCTTTACAAGCAAGCCGCTGCCGGCGCCGGCCCCACACCGGGCGCAGAAGCTGGCGGACGTCCCGAGCAAGGTGCGGAACCGCAAACCGATGGTCCGCGTAAGGACCAAGGCGATGTCGTCGACGCGGAATTTGAAGTCGTCGACGAAGACAAGAAGTAACCAAACCTAACAATTTGCCGGTCGCTGCTCGCAATTCGCGGGCAGCGTCCGGCAGCAACCAAACAGAAGAAGGAGTAAGTCAACAATATGGCAATTAACGTAAGACCTCTCGGAGACCGGGTGCTCGTGCAACCGCTCGAAGAGAAAGAAACCAAAAAGGGTGGCATCATTATCCCCGATACCGCCAAGGAGAAACCGCAGGAAGGCAACGTCGTCGCCCTCGGCACCGGCAAAGTGGACGACAACGGCAAGAAAGTGGATTTCACCGTGAAGAAGGGCGACAAAGTCCTCATCTCCAAATACGGCGGCACCGAGATCAAAGTGGACGGCGAGTCCTACTTGATCATGCGCGAGGACGATATCCTCGGCATCATCGGCTAAGTCACCTCGCAACACCCAACCAAAGGATAAGAACTAAATATTATGGCAGCTAAACAACTACAATTTGATGAGAGTGCGCGGCACGCACTTCTCCGCGGCGTCGAGAAACTCTCGAGAGCCGTCAAGGCGACCCTCGGACCGAGCGGCCGCAACGTCATCCTCGACAAGAAATTCGGCAGCCCCACGATCACCAAGGACGGTGTGACTGTGGCCAAGGAAATCGAGCTCGAAGACCCTTATGAAAACATGGGCGCCCAGCTGGTGCGCGAAGTCGCTTCCAAGACTTCCGACATCGCCGGTGACGGCACCACAACCGCGACGGTCCTCGCTGAGTCCATCTACAAAGAAGGTCTCCGCAATGTGACCGCGGGCGCGAATCCTACTTCGCTCCAGCGTGGCATTAACAAGGCGGTCGAAGCGATCGTCGGCGAGCTCCAGAAGATCTCGAAGAAAGTCAGTGACCGCACCGAGATCGCGCAAGTCGCGACCGTTTCGGCTAACTGGGATCGCACCATCGGTGAGATCATCGCCGACGCGATGGACAAGGTCGGCAAGGACGGAACCATCACGGTGGAAGAAGCCAAGTCGATCGAAACCAGCCTCGACGTGGTCGAAGGTATGCAGTTCGACAAGGGCTATCTCTCTCCTTACTTCGTCACCAATGCCGAAGCGATGGAAGCCGTGCTCGAAAACCCTTACATCCTCATCCACGAGAAGAAAATCTCGAGCTTGAAGGACATGCTGCCGCTGCTCGAGAAAGTAGCGAAAGCCGGTCGTCCGCTCCTCATCATCGCCGAAGACGTCGAAGGCGAAGCGCTCGCGACCTTGGTCGTGAACAAGCTCCGCGGCACCTTGCAGGTAGCGGCGGTGAAAGCCCCGGGCTTTGGTGATCGTCGTAAGGCGATGCTGGAAGACCTCGCGGTTCTGACTGGCGGCCAGTGCATCACGGAAGATCTCGGGATCAAACTCGAGAACGTGAAGCTCGAAGACCTCGGCCGCACGAAGAGAGTTACGATCGACAAGGAGAACACCACAATCGTCGAAGGCGAAGGCAAGCAGAAGGACATCCAGGGCCGTGTCTCGCAAATCCGTCGTCAGATCGAAGAGACGACTTCGGATTACGATCGCGAGAAACTCCAGGAACGCCTCGCCAAGTTGGCCGGTGGTGTAGCCGTCATCAATGTCGGCGCCGCGACTGAGACGGAGATGAAAGAAAAGAAAGCGCGCGTGGAAGACGCCTTGCATGCGACTCGCGCGGCGGTCGAAGAAGGCATCGTCCCGGGTGGCGGTGTCGCACTCATCCGCGCGCAAAAAGCGCTTGACGGTCTCAAGCTCGAAGGCGACGAAGCCGTCGGCGTAGCGATCATTCGCCGCGCGGTCGAAGAGCCTCTCCGCACTCTTGCCGATAACGCTGGCCAGGAAGGCGCGCTCATCGTGCAGGAAGTGAAGAAGCGCAAAGGCAACGAAGGTTACAACGTCGCCACAGGCGAATACGAAGACCTGGTCAAAGCCGGCGTCGTCGATCCGACCAAGGTGACGCGGAGTGCGCTGCAAAACGCCGCTTCGATCTCCGGCCTCCTCCTTACCACCGAAGCGATCATCACCGAAGCTCCTGAGAAGGAGAAAGCTGGTGGCGGTATGCCTCCGGGCGGTATGGGCGGAATGGGTGGCATGGGCGGTATGGACTACTAAGTCCGAGAGCTACGAGCTAACTCAAGCAATCAACCACAGCCGGGTTCCGAAAGGAGCCCGGCTGTTTTGCTTTTAAAGCCAGCACTAGACTCGGCGCGACAAGGGCCGGGTAAGGCAGGTCGGTCCGCCGCCTCCTTTGATGCTGATCTCGCTTCCTTCATACTCATGTACCTCCGCGCCCGCTGCTTCGAGTCTCGCTCGGGTGATAGGGTTACCGGCGACCATCAAACATTGGCGCGGGGCGAGCGCGAGGACATTTGCTCCCATGCTCTCAAATTCCTTGTCAGGCACTTCGACGAGAGTCATACCTAGCTGGAGCAGCCGTTCGCGGAAGGTGACGGGCATAAGCGGTGAATAAACCACGGCGAGATCACGATCTACCGGACTGATAATCGACATCAGGTGAAAGACGTCGCCGGGGCCTCGCCAATGAGGCAGGTTTACGATCAGGAATTCGTCGACGCTGTCACCAAGGAAGGAACGAAGCTGCGCAATGCCCGCGTCATTTGTGCGATACCCGCGGCCGACCGCGATGCGGCGTTCGCCCAGCCAGACGACATCTCCTCCCTCCAGGCAGCCGGGCGGCTGAATCGAACCGATGATCGTGCAGCCGAGTGCGCCCATCGCCACTTCCTGCACGGCGGGTTCGCTCGCGCGTTGCGGCTTGCCCATTCGGCAAAGAATGACCCCGCGCTCGCAGATTACCGACGCGTCCCGAGTGTAGATCGAATCGAGCCCAACACCGCTAGCCTTAGGTAGAAACGATATCTCACAACCGGGGCGGCGAAGGAGCGCGAGGAAGCTATCGTATTGCTCGACCGCTCGAGCAAAATCCGGAGCGCCGGTAAAGTTCAGCGCCTGCCATTCGGCGGCGATCGCGGCGGGACTTTCGAATGCATCTCTAGCGTGTTTAACGATGAGGTTGGTGATGGCTCCGACTTCGGATTGGGCTGTCATGCGACGGCATACCTAAGTAGGCACTCGGGTCAATTAAAAGAACGAACTCCTGAAGAACACTGTCCTCCGATTTTATTGCCTCAGGTAGCGGCCGAGAACCTACTCGGGCGCGCGAATGGAATAACCGACATAGCGCTGCGTCTGGATCAGAGGGACGCCAAACTCAGAGTCGATTTTTTTGCGCAAGCGGGCGATGAATATCTCCACCGTGCGGGTGTCGTATTCATGTTCGCGCTGCCATATTCGCTCGCATAATTCCGTCCGGGAAAAAACGCGACCCGGTTCCTGCATGAGCACTTGGAGAACGTCGAATTCGCGCGGCGAAAGGAGAATTGGCTTTCCCGCGCGGCTGACGTGACGATGTTGCACGTCCATTTGCAAGTCGGCGACATGTAGCAAATCGGTCGCGGTCGGCGAGGCGGCTCGGCGCCCGAGTGCCTCTATCCGCGCCATCAGCTCGTTCATCGAAAAAGGTTTGCCCAAGTAGTCGTCGGCGCCGCCTTTCAATCCTTTGATCCGATCTTCCACCTCGCCTCTCGCGGTCAGGATGAGGATGCGCGCGGTCGAGTGCGCCTTGCGCAGGCGCGCCAGGATCGAAAAACCGTCGAGGCCGGGGAGGTTGATGTCGAGAATGACGAGATCGGGAGGATGAAGTAGCGCCGCCTCCAGGCCCTCCGCACCGTCGTTGCGTGCGCTCGCTTCATGGTTGTAGCGCTCGAGCTCGCGCGTGATCTGGCGGGTCAACCGCAGGTCATCGTCGATAACGAGGATGCGCATGATTGTAGGTGGCAGAAATTCCGTTTCTCGGCAATGCCGAAAGAATTACAAGCCCCGCAGACCGGCGCTGCGGCAACGCATCCGTCACCGGCTTTCCTGGCCGGGCCCGGTGAATGTTTGCGGTTGCAACCATCTCGTTCAACGGCAGTTTGATAGCTCGTTCATTCTTCATCCTATGCGTAATCTGTCTCGTCTTCGTCTTCTTTCTCTTTTCGTCGCCGCGGCGTTCTCGCCGAATTTCGCCCTCGCCCAGCAATTGCCCAATACAACGCGCCTGCTTCGTTTTCCCACGACCAACGGCCAGCAAATCGTTTTTTGCTATGCCGGCGAACTTTACACGGTCGGGAAGGACGGCGGCACTGCCCGCCGGCTAACAAGCGGCCCGGGTTACAGCTCGTTCCCGCGCTTTTCCGCTGATGGATCGCAGCTCGCGTTTACCTCCCACTACGACGGGAATACCGAGGTCTACGTAATGCCGGGCGAAGGCGGGACGCCGAAGCGCCTGACGACCACGGCGACGCTGGGCCGCGACGATATTTCCGACCGGATGGGTCCGAATAACCTGGTCATGACATGGGAGAATACGAAGCCGTTGATCGTCTTCCGCTCCCGCAAGAAGTCGTTCAATTCCTTTAACGGCGAGCTTTACACGGTCGGACTGGACGCCGAGCTGCCGCAGCAACTGCCTCTGCCGCGGGGCGGATTCGCCTCCTTCTCCCCGGATGACTCGAAGATGGCCTTTAACCGGATCTTCCGGGAATTTCGCACCTGGAAACATTACCGGGGCGGAATGGCGGACGACATTTGGATTTACGATTTCAAGACCAATCAGACGACTAACCTAACGAACGATCCGAGTCAGGATATCTGCCCAATGTGGGGACCGGATAACAAAATTTATTTTATCTCTGACCGCGATAATCGGATGAATCTTTATTCCATCGGGTTGGATGGGAAAGACACGAAACAGCTCACGCAGTTCAAGGATTTCGATATCAAGTTCCCTTCCATCGGGAAAGACTCGATCGTCTTCGAACAGGCCGGCTACATCTGGCGCTATGATCTGGCGAGCGGGAAAGCGGCGCCCGTGCCGATCGAGATCAAGGAAGACTTTGACAGCGGTCGCGCTGGGATGGTCGACGCATCCAAACATATTGAGTCTGTCAGCCCGGCGCCGGATGGCGAACGCGTGATCGCCGTGGCCCGGGGAGAACTTTTCTCCGTTCCGGCGAAGAATGGCACGCCGCGCGACCTGAGTAAGACGTCGAACGCGCACGAGCGCGATGCGATCTGGTCGCCCGACGGGAAGTGGATCGCCTACAATTCGGACGCGACGGGAGAAAACGAGTTATACGTCCGTTCGCAAGACGGCAAAAGCCAGCCCCAGCAACTGACGAGCAAGGCAGACACCTACTTTTATCAACCCGTCTGGTCGCCTGACAGCAAGAAACTGCTCTGGAGTGATCGCCTGCAGCGCCTGCGCTATGTGGATGTGACGAGCAAAGCCGTGACCGAAGTCGCACAGGACAAAGTGGGCGAATTTGGCTCCTATGATTGGTCACCAGACAGCCAGTGGATCGCCTGGTCGCAGCCGGAAGAGAATGGTTTCGAGAAGGTTTACATGTCTTCTCTGACGAATAAGAAACCGACGCCTGTGACCGATGACTGGTATAATGCCGGGCGGGTGAAGTTCAGCGACGACGGCAAGTATCTCCTCCTCTCGTCGAGCCGCGATTTCCGGCCGACCTTCGGTGAAGAAGAGTTCCAGAACGTCTACGTCGACATGCAGCGCGTTTACCTTGTCACTTTGGCCAAGGATACGGAATCCCCCCTCGCGCCCAAGAGCGACGAAGTCGGGAAAGGCGAAAAGAAAGACAAGGAGAAGGGAGCCGAAGATAAGAAGGACGATAAAAAAGACAAGGGTGCCAAGAAACCGGTCGTCGTGAAGGTTGACCTCGATGGCATTCATAACCGGATCGTTGGTCTCGACGTCGCTCCGGCCGATTACCGCGACTTGCGGCTGGTTGATGGACGGGTCTTTTATCTGCGCCGCACCATAGCGGACGACGAAGCAGAGGGCGGCGGCGAAGAAGAAGGGCCTGGGAATCAGAAGTTCCACCTCTGCTCCTACAGTCTGGAAGATAGGAAAGAGACAGTCCTCGGCGACGTCGGGGCTTACGAAATCACGGCCGACGGCAAGAAGATGCTGGTCAAGGTCGAGAAGGATTACGCCATCATCGACCTGCCCAAGGACAAGATCGAGACGAAGGATCACGTGCTCAAGATGGAAGGCCTCGACATGCAACTCGATCGCCAGGCCGAGTGGAAGCAAATCTACTGGGAATGCTGGCGCCAGATGCGCGACTTTTTCTACTCGCCGACGATGAACGGCGTGAATTGGAAAGCAATGGGAGATAAGTATGCCGGGTTGTTGCCTTATGTGAATCATCGCAACGATCTCACCTATCTGCTCGGCGAGCTGATCGGTGAGCTAAATAACGGTCACACTTATGTCGCAGGGGGCGAGCGACCCAAGACGGAGCGGATCAAGCTCGGTCTGCTCGGCGCGGAGCTTTCGCGCGATCCGGCGAGCAAGGCTTACAAGATCGATCGGATTCTCCCCGGCGAAAATTGGGACGACGAGACGCGTTCGCCGCTGACTGAGATTGGGTTAAACGTAAAGCCGGGTGACTACATCCTGGCGGTCAACGGGACCGCAGTCTCCAGCCTGCCGAATATCTACGATGCCCTTATCGGCACGGCTGGGAAACAAGTTATCCTGCGCGTTAATTCGAAGCCAACCGACGCAGGTGCGCGTGATATTACGGTGGTGCCGACAGCCGATGAGTCACCCTTGTATTACCTGGCCTGGGTTCAGAAAAACATCGACGAGGTTTCCAAGAAAACGAACGGCGAGGTCGGCTATGTCCACATCCCGGATATGGGTCAGCCGGGCCTGAATCAGTTCACCAAACTCTACTTCCCGCAGATTCGAAAGAAGGCTCTCATCGTGGATGTGCGTGGCAACGGCGGCGGCTTTGTTTCACCGCTTGTGATTGAGCGACTGCGCCGCGCCCTGGTTATGATCGAGATGGCCCGTAACGGTGTGCCCGAGCCGAATCCGCCGCAAACCTTCCTCGGCCCGATGGTCACCCTTATCGACGAGTTCTCGGCCTCCGACGGCGATATCTTCCCTTTTCGTTTTAAGACTCTTGGAATGGGTAAGCTGATCGGCAAACGCACCTGGGGCGGCGTGATTGGAATCCGCAACCCGCTTCCGCTGACCGACGGCGGCCAGTTCTTCAAGCCGGAGTTTGCGCCTTACTCCAAGGAGGGCAAAGGCTGGGTGATCGAAAGTCACGGTGTTGAACCTGACATCATGGTCGAAAATGATCCGGCAAAGGAATTCCGAGGGGAGGATCAGCAGCTTGATCGGGCCATTCAGGAGATCCAGACCGAGCTAAAGACCAAGCGCTACGACCTACCGCCTATTCCGCCTTTTCCGAACCGGAACCCGGCAAAGGGAAGTTAGGGTACGCCTGACTCCGCCAGTTAAGAAAGGGTCGATGGTTCACATCCTCGACACGCAACAGCTCAGCCGCCGCGGCATCATCGCGGCCACGGCGGTCGAGACGACGACTGGGCTGATCCTGTTCGACACAGGTCCAGAGTCGACCTTTAAGAATGTCGTCGCCGAGTTGAAGGGCCGTGGGTTCAAACCGGACGATGTGCGGCATGTCTTTCTAAGTCACATTCATTTCGACCATGCCGGCGCAGCTTGGCGCTTCGCGGAGCTTGGCGCGACGATCTATGTCCACGAGCGTGGCGCTCCGCATCTGCTCGATCCGAGAAAGCTGATCGAATCCGCGAGGCGCATTTTTGGCGATGACATGGAAAGGCTTTGGGGCCGCTTTGCGCCGGTGCCAGAAGCGCGGCTCAAGATTTTGGAAGATGGAGAGGTTGTTACGGCCGAGAATCTGGCCGTGCGGGCGATCAATACTCCGGGACATGCTTTACACCATCATTGTTACCAGTGGGACGATAACCTCTTCGGGGGCGACGTGGCTGGAGTGCGAATCGGGGGCGGTCCACCGGTACCGCCTTTCGTTCCGCCCGAGCTGGATGTGGAGGCTTGGATCGACTCCATCGGCAAAATTCGCGCGCTAAACGCGACGAACCTTTATCTGCCTCACTTTGGTCTCGCTCCCGGTTCGGTCGCGGCACACCTCAACGTCCTGGAAGAAAAGGTCCGCCGGTGGGCGAATTGGTTCCGCGAGCGGATGCAGGCGGGGGCTGACTCCGAAGAGCTAACTCCCGCTTTCGCCGCATACGAGTCCGCTGACTTACAAAAAGGCGGCGCGACGAAAGAGGAGGTCATTAGTTACGAAGCAGCGGACCCGAGTTATATGGCGGTCACGGCTGCGCTCCGCTATTGGCGCAAGCGTGATCTCCCAGTCAGTCCCTGATTCGCCAGGGCTATTTTAACTCTTGTTAGTCTGGCGACTTAACTATTCGGCGCGGAGCGCGATCATCGGGTTAACGCGAGTGGCGCGGCGGGCCGGGATAAAGCAGGAGAAAGCGGCCACAGCGGTAAGCAACCCCGCGACTGTGCAGTAAATCACCGGGTCGAGCGCGTTCACCTTGAAGAGGATGTTTTGCAAAGCCGCCGCCGCGAGAACGCCGAGGAGGAGAGCGGCCGCGCCGATCCCCAGGCCGAGCCCGATCACGAGTTGCCATGCTCCCTGAGTCATGACGAGGCGAAAGATCCGTGCCGCATCCGCGCCAAGAGCCATGCGAATACCAAACTCCTGGGTGCGCTGATTGACCGAGAAACTCATGACTCCGTAGAGCCCGACCGCGGACAGGATAAAAGCCGCGACCCCGAAGATGGCGAAGAGCGATGCGATGATGCGGTTGCCGCCGAGGGCTTCCGCGTGCAACCGCGCCGGCGTGCCCGGGAAATAAACCGGCAGATCGGGATCGAGCGCGGCGACAGCTTTGCTCAAGGCAGGCCCGAGAGTGTCCGCACTTTGCCCCGCATGTGGGCGCACGATGATGGTGCAGAATTGCGGCGCTGGACTCGCTCCGAGTAGCGGGACGTAGAAGCCGGCGGTGTCGGTCTGGGTGTTGAAAGGACCTTGCATCAGGGTGTCGGGAACCACGCCGACAATCGTCCGCCACGGTTGCGGCTTAGCTGGATTGTAGAACCGGATGCGGCGGCCGATCGGGCTTTGGTTAGCCCAATATTTTCGCGCAAAACTCGCGTTCACGATCGCGACCGGTTGTTTCGCGTCGCTATCGTCGATCGTAAAATCGCGCCCTTCCAGAATCTTCAAACCGATCGTGGTGAAGTAACTATCCGAGATCGCTTCAGAGTTACCCTGCGGCCGATCGCGATCGGTCACATAACTCTGCCCATCGACCTCGTAGCGGCCGAAATTGGCAAAGGTCATGCGAAAGCGATCGCTCATCGCGGCCGCGTCGAAGGCCGGGTTGGCGCGCAATGAGCGCACCGCGCGAATGAAGAATTGGCGGCGCGCTTCTTCGTCGGGATAAGCGCCTTCGAAGAGAGCCATGCGCGCGGTATAAACGCCGTCCTCATTGTAGCCGTAATCGAGCTTGATCTGGTTGCGAATCGATTTGACCTGGAGCGCGGCGGCGATGAGCAACCCGGCAGTTAGAGCAATCTGGCCGACCACGAGGATGCGGGTGATAAGGTTAACCAGCCGGCTGGAATTGCCGCGGCCACCTTCCTTCATCATCGCGGCGGCATTCCCGCGCGCACTTATCCATGCCGGCACGAAGCCCGAGAATAAAGTCGCCACGAGGACAATGCCGACGGTGAAGGCGAGCACTTTCGCATCGATCGTAAAACTGACCCAGTAGGGGAGCGGAAAGGGAAGCGCGTTCGTGGTGCGCACGAGTAAACCGACCGCCCAATAGGCCATGCTGACGCCGACCACCGCTCCCATTGCAGCGATAAGGAAGCTTTCGGTGAGCATTTGCCTAACGAGGCGCCAGCGGGTCGCACCAAGAGCGCCGCGAATAGCCAGCTCTTTGGCGCGCAAGGCGGCCCGGCCAAATTGCATGTTCATGACGTTCACGCAGGCGATGAGTAAGACGACGATGACCGCTCCGAGCATGGCGTAAACCGTCTGACGCAGTTGCGGACCGGTGAAGGCGTTGAGAAGGGGCAGAACGCTGGCGGAAACGAGCTGGCCATTGGTCTTCGGGTTGTCTTTCGCGATCCGTTTCGCGAGGCCAACGAACTCGGCATTGACCTGGTCGAGAGTGACACCGGGCTTGAGACGGCCGATGACTTGCGGCCCGATGCCGGTAGGATCACCTCGCTCTTTGACCGGGAATTCATTGTAAAGCGGAACCCAGAGCTCCTCGTTATTTGGGAACTTAAAGCCCTGCGGCATCACGCCGATAACGGTGGCGGCCTTGCCGTTAATCCGGATCGGCTGGCCGACAATCTTCGGATCCGCATTAAAATCGCGCTGCCAGATCTCATAGCCGAGCACCGTAACCTTCTCGGCGCCCGGCTTGTTATCCGCGGCCGAAAAATCACGGCCCATGATGGGCGCGACGCCGAGGATTTTGAAGAAATCTTCCGTCACATAACCGCCGGTGTAGCGCTGCGGATGGTTCTTGTAGGAAACGTTGATGGTCGAGCCGTTGAGATACCCGGTCATGGCGGTAAACGACTTCTGGCCGGCGCGCAGGTCCTCGTAATCCTGCGCGGAAGGGATATTGCCGTTCCCGAAGTTGTTTTGTTGCGCGGTCGCCTGGGGATCGATCAGGCCGACGCTGACGAGCTCCTCAGGATGAGGAAAAGAAAATCCGCGGAGGAGAAACGCATTGACGACCGTGAACTGGGTGGTCACCCCGCAGATACCGAGCGCGAGCACGGCGACGGCGAGAAAACAAAACGTCTTTTCCTTAAAAAGAACGCGAAAACCGATCCGGACATCCTGACAATATGAATCGAGAATCATGAGATTTAGTGGGTTGGCGGCGTGGTGAAAAGCGTGGGACGCCTCGCGGTGTCATGGTGAGATGCAGGCCGGTCCGCATTTGGATTCAAAAAAAGAGACGCCGCCGCGCCGCTTTTTTGTCTATCGCCCTCCGGCGCCCACGGGCCGTGGGAGAAAGCGGCTCCACCGTGCTCGGCCCGCCGCTGTGAGAATCGCGGAAAAACTAAGGCAGTGAAGTGCCGTTCTGGCGCTTCACCACCTTGGCATCGAGCTGATCGATTGCGCCACTCACATTCACATCGGCGCGGAAGTTTGTCCCGTCTGTCGTCTGGCCGATATCCGCTCGGACCAGATTAAAGTCGGTCTTGTTGACGTTGCCATCGCCATCGACGTCTCCCAGCAACAGTCCCATGGTCGCGGAAGCGCTCGCCAGCGTATTGGATTGATCATCGGTTATGTTCGTTAGGGTAACGGTCACGTCTTCCGCGTTACAGGTCACGTTTCTTAGGTTGACGATGAAGCGATGGGGATCGGAGCTATCGATCATGCTGCTGGCCACGGCTCCGCAACTGGTGGTGACGCTTTGAACCGCAGTCAGGTTATTGTTAAAGGTAAACTCGATCGAGTAGTTACCACGCCGCCCTCCACTCCGATCTTCCACGCCAGGCGCACCGCCTAATGGCAAGTCAATGGCAAATCCGCCCAGGACTGAGGCGGCGCTGGTCAGACTAAGCCCGCTTCCAGCGCCGGGGGCGACGCGGACGTAATAGACGTCCTCTTCGCCGTTAAAGGTCGCGCTGTAAGCGACGTTGCCACCCGTGTCGTCGGAAACAATCGTGATATAATCACCCAGCTTGTTCTGGTTAGGGTAACCAAGGAACGGATTGAAGGAGTTACTCACGGCAACGTTTGGCGCCCAGGTATTGCCGCCATCGGTGCTGTAGGAATAAAAGAGTTGCGAGTCTGTATTGTTGGCGGCATTGCGCGTGTCCAGCCAGACAGAATCGATTCGGCCGTTAGGGGCGACCGAGAGGGTGCCGAACCAATGCCACTTATTGTGATTGATCGGGTCGTCGTTGACCCGTATGGGCGCGCTAAAGGTTCTGCCCGCATCCGTGCTGCGCACGAACATGACGTCGCTCCCATTGTTAAAGCCCGTTGGTTGGACGCTCCCCAGCATGTAAACGTTGTTGTTCGTGGTTGTGGCTGAGCGGTCGACCGCGAGGAAGATCTGCCCGACAAGTCCGTCCGGATTGATTGGTTCGCTGATATCTATGTCGCCACCCAGATTGACATTGGTACTCTGGTCGAAACTGGGAGTTACTCCTGAGTTCTTCGCGTTGCTCGAGCGCTCGCACCAAATCTTACCCGTGGTCAAGCTCACTCCGCCGATGAAAAGATTGCCGGTCGTATCCACATCGAGTGTTCCCCAGGCCGGAGAGTTAGGAATGTTGACCGGGTTAATCCAAGTCATCCCGCCGTCGGTCGAACGGCTAAATTGCCGTCCGCCATAGTTATTCCCGCCGGTGCTCCAGGCTTGGTATTGAAAGCCGCGTCCGCTGCTGCTTGTGCGATCGATCGTGAACCATTGCTTGTCGCCGCCGGTAGCCGGCGCGAGGCGCGTCCAGGACATGCCGCCATTGAGCGAGCGCCACATGTCGTCGAAAAATGTCTCGAGCAGGCTGAGATAGAAGAAGCTCCCCGTGGCGTCAGCATTCAGGACTGGGTCGCTGCGAAAGACATTGTTTTCGAGCACGCCCGGGAAGGTCCAGGAGGCGCCGCCATTACTGGAGAATGCCCAGCCGGCCTGGCGGAAGTTCGAGCCGACGCTGTTGAATTGCCGCCAGCCGATCGACATCCTGGTGCCATTCGTCGGATCGACGCAGATGGAAGGTTCGTTAGCGGCGTCGCCGGTGATGTTCTGACCGTTCGCGGCGACGTTTACCTGGATGCTGGTGAAAGCGTCGTGCTGCGAGATTTTTCCCGGCGAAACCCCAGTGCGCCAGACGTAGACAGGCGCGTCGCCGTAGGTTTCCAGCTCTTCGTTAGGGAGGGGTTTATGGGCGGCTTTTGCGCCCGACACAACGGTCAGTCCGGAGAGAAGAAACAGCCACGCGCAAACTTTGGCCGGCGAAAAGCCATAGCGAATCATCATAAATAGTATCCCTTTCGGTGAAGGGCTGGGATTACTGGAGGCGCTTGCGCGCGTCAAGACTAAAGGTCCCCGCCCGAGGTGGAGAGAGGGTCCTACTCGCCGAGATATCGTGCGAGCGCGAAGTCGACGCCTCTCCGCGTCTGCGTCGCATTGAATCCGACCGCAACCACGTTGCCATCCGGCTGCAAAACAGCCGCCTTGGCGCCGCCGTTGAGATCGCCGAAGGAGGTACGAACCTTCCCGCCGTCACCAAAAGTCAGATCGAGCGAGCCGTTGCTCTTCAACCGCGCCACCAAAAAATCGGAATCGGATGATTCCGTGTCGGCGTAACCGACTGCGACCAATTTACCGTCGGGTTGCAGGAGCAGGTCGTAGGCGCTCTGGAAAAAGCTCCCGAAGTCGACCAGGGCGAAGCCTTTCTTGCCAAAACTAGTGTCGAGAGTGCCATCCGTATTATAGCGGGCTAGCGCGAAAGGTTGGGAGAGGCCGTTGCGAGCAACCGTGGTCCCTGCGGCTACGATCTTGCCGTTTGGCTGTAAGACTGCGCCGCGCGCCTGATCGAGGTTAGCCGCGCCGAAGTCGGTCTCCACTTTTCCGGTGCCGGCGCCAAAGTCCGGGTCGAGAGTGCCGTTAGGAAGATAACGAGCGAGGCCGAAGTCATAGAAGGTGGCGCGGGTTAGTCGCATCGCCGGTCGCGACGATCTTCCCATCCGGCTGGATGAGGACGGCGAGGGCGTCGTCATTCCTTTGGTGAAAATCGGTCGCGACGAGGCCGCCATTGCCGAAGGTGGAATCGAGTGAGCCATCGGGATTGTAGCGCGCCAAACCGAAGTCGGTATCGGACGACTCATCACTGCTGAAATGAATATACTTCGTCCCGGCGGCGATGATTTTTCCGTCCGGCTGCAAGGCCAGGGCGGAAGCGTAACAACCCTCGCTGCCAAAAGTCGTCCTGACCAGCCCGCCTGACCCGAAGGAAGTATCGAGCGTGCCGTTGGAGCGATAACGGGCGAGGGCGAACTGGCCGCCTTGCGAAGGAAATATGGGATAAGTCCCACCCGCGACAATAATCTTGCCGTCCGGCTGGATGACTACCGCCGAAGGTGTCTCCGTTAGGCCGAAGTCAGTGATGACGCTGCCATTTTCGCCAAACGTTCTGTCGAGAGTCCCATCGGTTTTGTAGCGCGCGACGACAAAGTCGCCGCCTTCCGCGGAATTCCCGACAAAACGAATTCCCGCGACGACCAGTTTGCCGTCGGGCTGGAGCGCAACCGCGTAGGCGAGGTCGTTGCTGCGCTTGAAATCGGTCGCCACCTGGCCGTCCGCGCCGAACGCGGGATCGAGGTCACCAGCTGCAGCCTGCAGGCTTTGACGCGCCAAGGTAAAAAGGACGACGGCGACTCCTGCGCCAAGCAGCCGAAGGGTAAATTTTGTTCTCATGCTCTCAAGAAAGCGCTGCAGCGGCAGCCTTGGACAAGCAGGCCTTGGTAACGGATTTGTTACAGACCAGCATGAAGAAAAAAAATCGTTGCTCCTGGGCGGAGAATGATCCGCTGCTGCGTTCCTATCACGACAGGGAATGGGGCGTGCCGGTGCGCGACAGTCGCGCGCTTTGGGAAATGCTCATGCTCGAAGGATTCCAGGCCGGGCTTTCTTGGCTGACGATCCTGCGCCGCCGCGAGGCGTTTCGCAAAGCGTTCAAGGGTTTCAAGCCCGACGTAGTCGCGCGATTCAAGAAGAGCGACGTCGACCGGCTGGTTGTGGATGAAGGGATCATCCGCTCGCGCGCCAAGATCGAAGCGACGATCGGAAATGCTCGCGCTTATCTCGCAATGGAGGCGGCGGGTGAGGATTTCTCGGAGTTTGTCTGGGAGATGGCCGGCGGGCGGCCGATACAAAACAACCGGAAGAAAGCCGGCGACGTCCCGGCCAAGACGGAGCTTTCGGAAAAGATTTCCACCGCTCTGAAGAAGCGGGGTTTCAAGTTTGTCGGCCCGGTCATCGTCTACGCTTGGATGCAAGCAGTGGGAATCGTGAACGATCACGTCGCGGATTGTTTCCGGCGCGGAAAGAAGCGCTAAAAATGGAGGTAGCCGTCTCTCCCTGGCTTGGCGAAGAAGTGTCGCTTCTCGGCGATCTCGCGTCACTCTTCGGGGGAAACGTATGAGTCTGTGGATCGAGTGGAGTGACGCTCCTCAGCCTCTTCATTCTGCACACTCTCCACCGTCTGGAAAATCGCTTGCTCCGCCGGTCCGCGGCGCCCAAATCCGATTCAGCCTAACGAGGCGGAAGATGGATTGTCGCGAGCATGCAACGCGCGCTGCCACCCGCCAGTTCGATCGTCGGGAGAGAAAGTGGAAGCAGGCGCGCGAATCGCCCCAGCGTGGCGCGTTGCGTCGCGGTCAGGGCAGCGGCAGCCCGCGCTGAGAGGACGAGCAATTTTTCCTTTCCATTCTGCAGTTCGAGCGCGTTGCCGGCGAAGTTCGCGATCCGCTCGCGATCCAACGCGATGATGGTTTTGCCCGTCTTTTCCAGGCGCGATTTCACGACTTCGCGCTCGCCGCGGTCCGGGATCATTTCGAGACCGGCGAGCGCGAAGTGGCTGCCGACACAAAGCATCACGTTGGTGTGATAAATCGGCTGGCCATCGTCACCGACGCTCGAAAAAGTCACGGGTTCGTAAGCGAAATCGGCACAGAACTTCTCGAGCGGCTCGCGATCAGCCCGCCGGGAAAGGGAGACGTAGGCGACGCGATGAACGTGATCGAGCACGAGACTGCCAGTGCCTTCGAGGTAAAGGCCGCGTTCTTCGAAAAACGAATAATCGACCACTTCCGTGACGCGATATTTTTCGCCTAACGAATCGATCAAATCCTGCCGGCGCTCAGCCCGGCGGGACGGCGAATACATTGGATACAGCGCCACCCGGCCGTCGCGATGCGTCGAAAACCAATTGTTAGGGAAAACCGCGTCTGGTTTCTCGGGCGTCGGCGTGTCCGCGAAAACTTCCACCGTTATCCCCGCGTCACGCAGCGTCGCGACCGCCTGATCGAACTCGTGCAGCGCGAGCACGGAAATGTCGGCTCCCGCGCTTGCTTCCCGTTGAAAAGCGTTGTCCTGCGCGGTCTCCGGGTTCGGGTAAAACCGGCTCGGCCGGATCATGACGACGGCGCTCGCGCTCTGCTCAATCACCTTGTTTAGCGGCTTCGGGCGCTCGTCGATCCTGAAGGAAAGAATGAATGATGAAGCACAAAACCGCGATGCAGATGCACGAGTCGGCCACGTTAAAAGCAGGCCAGGGATGCAGCACTCTGGGCATGTGCGGGCCAAAATCGAAGAGCAGGAAATCGATCACGTGACCATGGAGAAGGCGATCGGTGAGATTGCCGAGAATGCCGGCGAGAAGGAGCGCGAGTGCGACGCGGCGCCAGGGATCGGCCGGCCCGCGCCGGAGAAGAAGAAAAACGACGACAACGAACGCGACGAGCGAGAGCGCGATGAAGAACCCGTTTCGATTCGCGAAAGAACCGAAGGCGGCTCCGGAATTGGTCACGTGCACGAGGGTGAAAAAATTCGGGATAACGGGAAGGCCGGGCTCGGTCGGATCGAGGAAGCGCAGCACGAGATATTTCGTCAGCTGATCGAGCGCGAAAAGCGGGAGGGTGAGGAGAAAGATGATTCTCATGCGAGAGCGTCGACCGCAGCGGCGCAGCGATCGCACAGATCCGGGTGCGCCGCGATCATCCCGACCGCCGCACGGTGGCGCCAGCAGCGCGCGCACTTCTCGTTAGGCGTGAGCGCGACGAGCGCGGCCGGCTCGGTCCCAGGTTCCAACTTCAAATCACTCAGGATGAAAAATTCCTCGAGTTCTTCGCGCGGGACAGCCTGCAGCAGCCGTTCCTCGCAACGCAAGGTGACAGCCGCTTCGAGAGCGTTGCCGATGAGCTTTTCCTGGCGCGCTTTTTCGATCGCCTGCCCGATCACGCCGCGCAGCTTGAGCAGTTCTTCGATTTGCGCCCTAACGACGGCATCCCGCGCCGCTTCGCGCGGTTCCGGAAAAAGCTGGAGATGGACGGAGCCGGCTTCGCCGAGATAGCTCCACGCTTCCTCCGCGGTGAAAACCAGAATCGGCGCGAGGAGTTGGCAGAGCGCCTGGAAAATCTCCCGCATCGCAGCCTGCGTAGCCCGGCGCCGCGGCGCATCCGGTTTGTCGCAATACATCCGGTCTTTCGTGATGTCGATGTAGAGGCTGCTCAGATCGACCGCGCAGAATTGATTCAAAGTGTGATAAACCTTGTGGAATTCGTAGGCGGCATAAGCGACGCGGCAATCGTCGATTACGCTCTGAAGGCGGTCGAGAATCCAGCGATCAACCAGCGTGAACTCTTTCCTGCTTTGAAAGCCCGGCCTCGCCTCCGGCTGCGTTACGGCCTGCTTTCCTGATTCAAAATCATGCAGGTTGCCTAACAAGATCCGGAGCGTATTCCGAATCCGCCGATAGGTGTCGCCGAGCCGGGTGAACATTTCCTCGGAAAACGGAACGTCATCCGTGTAATTGACGCTGCTGACCCACAGCCTAACGATGTCGGCGCCGTAGCGGTCAACAAAATGGCCGGCGTCCATCGGCTTGTTGTAGGTGCTCGATTTGGAAATTTTCTTCCCATCGACGTCGACCACGAACCCGTGCGTGACACAGGTCTTGTAAGGCGCGCGATCGTGCAGCGCGATGCTTGTCATGAGGGACGATTGGAACCAGCCGCGATGCTGATCGGTCGCTTCCAGATACATGTCGGCCGGATCGCGCAGCTCGGGACGCGTCGCGCAAACGGCCAGATGGGAAACGCCGGAATCGATCCAGACGTCGATCGTGTCGTTGCGATGGCGGGTGCCTTCGGGAAGGTCGAGTTCGCGCGCGAGGGCGGCGTCGTCGAGCTCGAACCAGACATTGGAACCGCGCTGCGCGACGAGATCGGCGAGCCGCCGAATCCAGGCGGGATCGAGAATCGCTTCATTGTTAGGCGAATAAAAGACCGGAAGCGGCACGCCCCAACTGCGCTGGCGCGAGATGACCCAGTCGGGGCGCGATTCGATCGTGCCCGCGATGCGGTTTTCGCCCCAGGGCGGGAGCCATTTTACTTTCGTGACGGCGTCGAGGGCGCGGGCGCGAAGATCGTCGATGCGGATGAAGAACTGTTCGACTGCGCGAAAGATGATCGGCGTCTTCGAACGCCAGCAATAAGGATAGGAATGCTGGTAGGCCAGCTCGGCCACGAGCATGCCGCGGTCCCGCAGCAGCCTAACGATATCGGCGTTGGCCTCGAAAACATATTTGCCAACCAGGTCCGGCAAACCGGCTTCCTCGGTGTAACGACCGTGATCGTCCACCGGCGAGAGAATCGGAAAACCGTTGGCTTTGCCTAACGAGTAGTCGTCATCGCCATGCCCGGGGGCGATGTGGACGAGGCCGGTGCCGCTGTCCATCGTGACGAAATCGGCGGTCAGGACAATGGACGTGCGAGGCAGGAAAGGATGCTGCGCGCCAATGCCTTCGAGTTTGCTCCCGGCAAAATTTTCGAGGGGTTCCCCGTCCGGTTGCCAGCTGGTCGCGGCGGTGAAAGCGTTCGTTAGGCTGGCTGCCAGGAGGAAGATATCCGACTCGGCGCCGCGGGTGAATTTCTGCACGACGTAGCGTTCTTTCGGATGCACCGCGATGGCGAGATTAGCGGGCAATGTCCAGGGTGTGGTGGTCCAGATGACGATGTTCGCTTTGCCTGCGAGCGGACCGGTCGCGATGGGAAACTTGACGTAAACCGCCGGGTCTTCCCGGTCCTGATATTCCACCTCGGCTTCGGCCAGGGCGGTCTGCGCGCCGGTGCTCCAAAAAACCGGCTTGAGCGATTCATAAACCAGCCCGTGCTCCACGAAAACGGCAAAGGCGCGGAGGATCTCGGCTTCGTAAGCCGGGTTCATCGTTAGGTAGGGATGTTCCCAATCCCCGAAAACGCCGAGGCGCTTGAATTGCTCGCGCTGAATGTCGACGAATTTGCGCGCAAACGCTTCCGAGCGCTGCCGCACCTCGAGCGGGGAAAGTCCGCGGGTTTCCCTAACGACCTTGTATTCGATCGGCAACCCGTGGCAGTCCCAGCCCGGCACGTAGGGCGCCCGGAAACCGGCCATGGTTTTGGATTTCACGACCAGATCCTTGAGGATTTTGTTGAGCGCGGTGCCCATGTGAACGTCGCCGTTGGCGAAGGGCGGGCCGTCGTGCAGGACGAAAAGTTCGGCGTCGGCGCGCGCCCGCTGGATCTGCTCGTAAAGGCCGTCCGCCTCCCAGGATTTGAGCATTTCCGGCTCGCGCGTCGCCAGGCCCGCCTTCATCGGAAAATCCGTTTTCGGCAGGTTGAGAGTAACCTTGTAGTTCTGGCTCATGCGCGAGCGGCGACGCTAACATTCGGCCTTCCCCGACGCAATGAGTGCGGCCGCGAGTTGCGCGCGCGGCGCAACTCGCGATAGAGTCGCGCCACTTCGCATGAAACGTTTTCTTCCGTTTCTCATCATCCTCGTGGTGGCGTTGCTGGCCGTCGGCGGGGGAACCTGGCTTTACCGGACGAGGTTGCGGGCTCAACCGCCTCCGATTGTCGGCCCCGCGCCTACTCCGGGCGAAGAAGAGGGCACGAATGCGCTCCACGTCGAGGGACCGGCTGACGCGCCGGCGGTTCTGGAGATTTATGGCGATTTTCAATGCCCGCCCTGCGCGACGGCAACCGGGATCCTGACCGAACTGCAGAAGGATTACGGAAAACAGCTTCGCGTGATCTTTCACGAATTCCCGCTCGAGATGCACGCGCATGCCCTGGAGGCGGCGATGGCGGCGGAGGCAGCGGGTTTGCAAAAGCACTTCTGGCCGATGCACGACATGCTTTACCAATACCAGAGCGTCTGGAGCAAAGCGTCCGATCCGGGGCGTTTCTTCAAGGGCTATGCCGCCACGCTCGGATTGGATGCCGAGCGTTTCGCGAGGGATGCGAAATCGGAACAGCTCCGGGCCCGGATCCGGGCCGACGGCGCCGAAGGTGAGGCGCGCGGAGTCCGCAATACGCCGACGTTTTTCATCAACGGCGCGGAGGTTCGCGGGGGTTTCATGAAGGAAAATCTGAAAGCCGCAATCGATGCGGCGCTCGCGGCAAAAAAGAAGGCCTAACGATGTCAGCTGAGACCAGAAAATCCGCGAAAGACAGGGCCGTTGCCAGACCTGGGCGCGGGTTGGTCATTGCCGCCGTAGTGATGGCGTTGATCGCCCTTCTCGGATTGGCCGATGCGACTTACCTGACGGTGATGCACCTGGCCGGTGACGATGCGGTTTGCGGATCGTCGCCCGGTTGCTCGGAGGTGCTCGGGAGCGTCTACGCCTCGGTCGGCGGAATCCCGACGGCGGCTTTTGGCGCGGTGGCTTACTTTGTTGTCTTCAGTGCGGCGGTTTGCGTGGCCTTCGGCTATCGCCGCGCCCGAACAGTCCTGGTGATCTCGGTGGCCGGGATGTTTCTGGCGACCCTTGGGTTCCTCGGGCTGCAGGCCTTTGTGCTGCACGCCTTTTGCCCGTTTTGCCTGCTCTCCGCGGCGTTCACTTTTCTGCTCGCCGGGGTCGTGGTCGCGACCTGGCCGGTTCGTTAGGTAGCTCTCTATTACGGAGATAGTCAGGTCGCCAAAGAGGGCGTGCTGCCCTGTTCGCGCGCCTAACTATCAGTTACATGACGAATTTGTAAGGCAAAATATGAAGACTGCGTCTTTACGTATTTGATAGGCTCCATAACAAGTAAAGACCCGCCGGACACCACACAAACGATAGAAATCACCAATAAATGAAAAAAAAGTCTGCGTCTCCAAGCGCGTTTATTAGTCTGCGCGCCTTAGTCGGATTCGTGCTCACCTCGGTCGGCGTCGTCCTGGCGCTCCTGAGTTTGAGCATCTACTCAAGTCCCTCTGCTGTGGCCGCGCCATCGCAAAAAGTCACCGTCGTTCAATCCTATCATAACGACGTTTCGCCGCCCCTGCGTGATCAGGAGCCATGGCCTCTGCAGGTTCGGCAGGAACGTGAAGCGGCCGAAAACCCGCCCATTCCCGTCCCCCATGTCGATAAGGCGGATTCTGTTGTGCAATCGAGCAAGCTCCTCCATCAGCTCGCTCCCAGCATTCCGGCGCCTATTTTAAACTTTGCCGGCATCCCATATCCTGGTGTGGGCTGTTTTTGTCTGCCTCCCGATACGAATGGCGAAGTCGGTGCAACCCAATACGTCCAGATGGTCAACGAAGCCTATCAAGTGTTCGACAAAGCCACCGGGACATCGCTCCTCGGACCGAATAGCATTGAGTCGGTCTGGTCCGGCTTCGGCGGTGCCTGCCAAACCGGCGGATTCGGCGATCCGGTTGTGATGTATGACCAAATCGCGAATCGCTGGGTAATCACAGAGTTCGCCAGCCCGACCGGCGGCACCCCGATTACGGACGAATGCGTCGCGGTTTCGACGAGCAGTGACGCGACCGGGACGTGGAATCGCTACGGTTTCCATCTCGGCTCGAACTTCTTCGATTACCCGCACCTCGGTGTCTGGCCCGACGCCTATTATATGGCCATGAACGTATTCAATTCGACCGGCACCGCCTACCTGGGTGTGCAGCCGTTTGCGTTTGACCGGGCGAAAATGCTTGCCGGCCAACCGGCGACCTTTATCACCACGGGGATCGTCACTGGCGGATCAGGAAACCCTCCGATGCTGCCCTCCGATCTCGACGGTGCGACGCTGCCGCCCTCGGGAGCGCCTAACTCTTACGTGATGTTTCCGGCGAGTGGCGCCTACAAGGTGTTTCACTTCTCGGTTGGCAGTCCCTTTGGCACTTCGCCGACCTTCACTCTTTTCTCGTCTCCTTCGGCGGCGAGCTTTAGCCAGCTTTGCCCGGGAAACCGGAGCTGCGTGCCACAATCGGGAACCAGTGTCCGGATTGACGGTATCGGTGACCGTTTGATGTACCGTTTAGGTTATCGCAACTTTGGCGACCACGAGTCGGTGGTCGGCAATTTCACGGTATCTGTAAGCGGCGTTGCCGGCATCCGCTGGTTCGAGTTGCGCAACGTGACGGCCGGGCCGGTGACAAAATTCCAGGAAGCTACCTTTTCTCCTGACAGCACTTACCGCTGGATGGGCAGTGTGGCGATGGACGGACAAGGGAATATGGCTCTTGGCTATAGCGCTTCGAGCTCCAGTATCTTTCCGCAGATCCGCTATACCGGTCGGTTGGCGACTGATCCCATAAACACCCTGCAAAGTGAAGTCCATCTCTTTGATGGGACGGGATCACAGACAAGCACCTCTGATCGTTGGGGTGATTACAGCGACATGACGGTCGACCCGGTCGATGATCAAACTTTCTGGTATACGCAGGAATACTATGACACGACCACTTCGGTAGCCTGGCGCACCCGCATCGGCAGCTTCAAGCTGGCGACGGGCGGCGGCGGAGCTAATCTCGTTAGCGCTGCCTCTAAACTGACTCATGGTAGCGCGGGTACCTTCAGTATCGACATGCCATTGTCGGGCCCGTCTGGAGTTGAAGATCGCGTGGCCAGCACCTACAACGCCGTCTTCACCTTCGATACGGCCGTCACTTCGGGACAGGTGCAGATTGTTTCCGGTACCGCAACCGCTGGGACGCCAACATTCAGCGGTAACACGATGACGGTCCCGCTCACGGGTGTCTCTAATGAGCAAATCGTGACCATCCGGGTGCAAAATATCAACGGTGGCGGCGGACAAACCGACGTTCCGTTTGGCTTCCTCATCGCCGACGTCACCGCAAATCGGACGGTCGACAAACCCGACTTTAATTCGATCGTTGCAGCTAATGGCCAACCTGTGTCGAGTGCCAACTTCCGCAACGACGTCGACGCGAACGGTTCGATCAAGAAGAAGAAGGATGGGCAGCAGGTGAAGACGCACAAAGGCGAATCGATTCCGTAAACTCCGCATCGAATCCTCTTTCCAACAGTCGTTCTACCCGACTTCTGGAAGATTGCGACGGCGCTCTTCGGAGCGCCGTTTTGCTTTCTTGGGGAGGGTGCGCCAGCGTCAGTTTGTTGATTCGGGCGGGGTTGATCCAAGCGGGCGTATAGAGCTCTGGGGCCATGGCAAGCATTACTTCTCTGTCATGTCTTCCGGGAATTGCGAAAATAGGCTTGCCATGCCTCCGACAAGTCAGATACAAACGACCCCGCAAAAAAAGACATCCTCCTATTTGTTACCGGGCGAATCAGGACTGCCCCGACCAATCCGGAACACAGATCATTTACACATGAAAAAAACTGCCTTTTCCTTTCTCCCTCTTCTTGTCCTGTCCCTGTTCTGCTTTGCTCCGGCTCTTTCGCAAGCGGCCACCATTACCTCGACGGTGTTGGAGTTAAATGGAGCTTCGACAGAGGGCGATGGTAACAATCAGCTCTTGTCTACGACGGATCCGGCGGAGCTGACCGAGCCGGGAGGTTATAATTTCAGCGCTGATTTTTCTTCTCTCACCTCGGTCATGTTTATCCAGGTCACCCTGACCCTGATTGATGGGAACTCTTCGACCGATCCGGACGACTTCGATTACAATCATCTCTTCCTCGCGCTCGATGGAATCAACACCGGGCTGGTCCTGAATGGTTTTCGTGGCGGCGGCCTGCTCGATACCCTGACCTTTTCCGGGACGGTGGATTCCTCCACGGGCGCGGCCATCTTTGCCAGCCTGCAGGACGGCTTTCTTCTCGGCTCCATCATTACCGATAACGCGAACGACACGGTCCTTAGTCCGAACGAGCTCTTTACGGGTAACGATGACGCGGACGCGACCACTACTCTTAGCATCAGCGATGCAGTCCCGGAACCGACCACCGTGGCTCTGATTGGTCGCCGGCCTGCTCTTACTCCTTGCTCCCCAAGCACGCCGCTTTCGCAAGAACCTCTAGGTCTTCCAGGTGTTGCGATGAGGAAGGTCGGGTTTTGTTTGCTGGCAGTAGGGGCTGCGATTTGCGGCCTCACTCAGACCCAGGCGCAGCAGACTGTTACCATTACCAGGTACTCAGCAGCAGAGTAACTTTAACGGCGGTATCGGAGCTGGGCAGACCGCCGCTATCACCGCTTCTCCCTTTAACTTTAGCAATCAGCCGCAGCTCATCAGCATCGACTCAATTACCATCACTCTGACGGTGTTTGATGGTGACACCGGCCTGGGTCTGAATGGCATCAATGAAACTCCCTGGCCCCCTCCCGGTGACGGCACATTCGGCGATGACGATTTCGACGTGAATTCGTTCAGCCTCGTTCTCGATAACATCAATCTCGGCCAATACTTTCTCTTGAACGGCCTGGACTCCAAGGCCGATCCGGAAGAGCCACCGAGTCAGGCCGATTTCGTTACTCGCACCATCACCGGAACGCCCAACGACATGAATGCGCTCCTGCTTGCCCTGCAGGACGGATTCCTCAGCGCCAGCATCTATGATTCAACCGGGGATCCGCAGAGCAATGGAATCGTCATTCCGGGCCATGATTTCAATAGCCCCAATCCGATCTTTGCGACCTTGTCGCTCACTGGGACCGCGGCGGCTATTCCCGAGCCTTCCAGTGAGTCTCTGCTGCTAAGCGCTTCACTCTTCGGCGCGGCTTTCCTTTTCTGGCGGCGCCGGCGCGCTGCCGATCCGGATCCACACCTGCACGCGGCTTTTTGTCCAAGTGAAAATTTTCCTAACTCGCACGCAACCCACAAACCCACGAAACCATGAAGTTGAAACCTGCCTCCACAACGTTCTTAGCTGCTCTTACAGGCGCGGTCGCCTCCGGCACAATCGGTCTTAGTCAGCTCCACGCCGCTAATCCGATTGAGGGAACAGTCACCCCGACGACGTCAACACCGGTGGAATGGGACGGCACCGCAATCGGCACCGGCGGAATGGATGAAACCACCGCGATCGAGGGCATCAATCGCGACACCTTTATCCTCCACGTCGCGGCGGGCGACTACTCCGGCAAGACCATCGCGGTGGGTATCTCGTGGATGATC
The DNA here is from genome assembly GCA_963792775.1 of uncultured Verrucomicrobiae bacterium. GTDB lineage: Bacteria > Verrucomicrobiota > Verrucomicrobiia > Chthoniobacterales > UBA10450 > Palsa-1392. The sequence continues at coordinate 132,052 of CAWBXU010000010.1, forward strand.
CCGGCGGACGATTACGATCTCTACGTGCACAAACGCAACGCCGATGGCTCCGACGGCGATCTCATCGCCACTTCAGCCAACGGCGCACCCACCACCTCTGAGAACGTAACAATCAACCCGAATACTGTCGGGACCGGTGATTTCAACGTCATCGCGGTTTACTTCACAAACGTGCCCGGCTCCGACGAGCCTCACGGCAAGGTGACGGTGAACATCGCCCCGCCCACCCGCACCGCCACCTACATCAGCGGCGGGATGACCTTTGCGCCGAACTCTCCCTGCAAAGCCCAGACCGCCAGTTCCGACGGTGAACCGAGCAGCAGGATCGATCCCTTCGGGAACTACTATGTCTGCGGTATCCGCGGCGTTCCCGCGGGCGTCGATCTTTGGTATTTTGATCTTCGTCCCACCATCTCCGGCTCGCCGAATCCGAAGTTTGACCCGAAGATGCGCGTGCCAATTTATCGAGGGCAGCCGGACGCGGTTTTCACGAATCAGAACGGCCTCTCCGCCGGCGCACTCGGCGGGGGTGATATCGATCTTGCGGTGGGTTTTGGACCCTACACCGGACTCGGTGGAACCGGCGAACCTTCACTTGCCTACGCCAGCCTCACCGCCGCGAACGTTACCATCGGTCGCTCCCTCGACCACGGCGCGACCTTTACCTTCAATCCGATCGGAAATTTCGCTGGCGGCGCGCCCATTAATGACCGCCAATGGATGGGCTTCTACGGGACTAACACCGTCTATCTGGAATACCGAAACTTTGGAGCCGGCGTAGCTTTCGCGCAGCAATCAACCGACGGCGGCCTCACCTACGGAGCCGCGACCGTCGTCGGGATGATTTCACAGACCGGCGCGCTCGATGTCGACCAGGTCGATGGCACCGTTTACATCAGCGGCAACGACGGCCAGCTCGCGGTCGGCAAGCCGCCGCTTGCGGGATTACCGCCGATCACTTACACCCTCTCGCAGCCGATTCCGACCACGATTGATCCCGCGAATATTTTCGTCGCGATGCGTGTAGCTAACGATCATCCGACGGGAGACGTGCCGAACACGGTCTATCTCTGTTACTCCGACGGCACTAACATCTATGTCATGAGTTCCGCCGATCAGGGCGCGACTTTTAACACGCCCGTGCAGGTAAATAATCCGGCCGATCCCGCAACACGCTCGAATCTCCTCCCCTGGATTGCAGCCGGTCCTACTCCCGGATCCGTTGGCGTTGCCTGGTATGGCAGCGACAGCGAACACAACGATGATAACGCCCGTTGGCGCGTTTATTTCGCGCAAAGCTTCGACGCCAACAGCGCGACTCCGACTTTCCGCATTGTCCAGGCGAGTGACCACTCGAATCACGCCGCGAATATCTCCCTGAAAGGTCTGCCCCTGACCGGTGAGGCGCCAAATCGCAATCTCATCGATTACTTCCAGGTGAACTTCGACCCACAAGGTGCCGCAGTTATTGGCTACACCGACGATCACAATGACTTCAATGGCCACACCTTTGTCGCGCGCCAGATCACCGGGCCCTCGATTAATGGCGGTAATCTTCCCGCGGTCGTGGAGGGTTCCGGTCTTCCCGCCCAGCCTTTCGCGCTGCCGGGCGCGACTCCCCCGCCGGATGGTGGCGTTACCCCGCAGCCGATGCAGCCGGGACCGCATGGCGAGCAGATCACCGACTTCGCTTACGATCAGGATAGCGGGCTGCTCGCGGTCACGCCGGAACCGAGCGCGATCGACATCATTAGCCGTGCGCTATCTGAGCCAGGATAGTAACCATGGCCCGGTCATCACCGCCTCCATGAAAGTCTCTGACCTGACCGTGATTCCGCCTAGCTCGAGTTGGAAAATGTATTTCACAGCTAATGCGCCCGAGACCGGGATCGTAAACATCAGCGGTAACTCCTATTCCAAAGGCCTCTCGGACGATGGCGATCAGTTCTTCGTCCAAGCCAGCACCGCCGCGAATGGCGCGCGTAGTTACAAGTATGGGACGACCGTTCGTAACTTCGATGGCAGCACTACCGATACAGTCGTCGGGAATGCCGACCGCGGTTTCATTAACCAACAGAATCGCACGATCAGCATCCGGATCTCTTCCGCCAAGCTCAACGCCATCCTGACCGCGGCCGGCCATCCTACGATTGGATTCGGCAGCGTGCTCTGCGGATTGCGCGCGGAGACCTCGACCGTCACTCCCATCGCGTTGGAAGACTTCACCCGTGGCGGTACTGAGTTCACCATCTCGAATGGCTTCTAGCCGGCCCCTGTTCCGCTGGTGATTATCCGATTGTTGCTCGGGGCGATGCTCCTCCTCGGAAGCCAAGCCCCGGCGTCCGTCGCGGCCCAGACCCCATCGCCGGTGGCGGTCGATGGCGCCACCGCCGCGCTGGCAAAGCCAGGAAAGCTCGCGCCTTTCAAGGAAAGGGTGGAGGCGGCGTTGACCGTGAAGGTTGATACTTCCATTCTCGGTCTCACCCTCTACTCCCCGCTCGGGGCGGCGCACAAAAAACTCGACCCGCTCTGCGAGGCCGCCCATCCGCCAAAGGAAGAGGGTGGAGAAGCCGGCGAGGAAGGCGAGTCAGGGCGCAAGGTGCTATGGCAACTCGCCAAGACCGACTATTCATCCATCTTCGTAAAGACCGACGCTAAGGAGCGGATCACTTATATCCTGGCGAATCTTCGCCCCGGCAGGGAAAGGCCGTTTGCCAAGATCGGCGAGTTGGAAAAGGCGCCCGTGCAGAGTGAAAGCACCGTCGCCTGGGATATGATCCGCCCGAAGCACTCTCTGTTCCGCCTTGTCGCGCGCGGCGCCGATGGGAAGGCGAGTTCGATCACTCTTTTCGTGGTCAAATAAGGCGGCCTCGCGCCCGTTCCCTGCCTTTCTCTGTTACGGCCGAGAAAGTTTAAGACAACCGCGGCTGGCGAGAGAAGCGATCTTCCCGCATGGAACTTGAAACATTAAAAGACCTTTACATTCACGAGCTCAAAGACCTTTACAGCGCGGAGAATCAAATCATCAAGGCGCTTCCCAAGATGGCGAAAGCCGCCACCAGCTCAAAGCTGGTCTCCGGCTTTAAGAAACACCTTGAGGAAACCAAAGAACACGCGGCTCGCTTGGAAAAAATCCTCAAGAGCCATGATGAAACGACCCGTGGTCCGAAGTGTAAAGGGATGGAAGGTGTCATTAAGGAAGGTGACGAGATGATCAAGGAAGACGCCGAGGACGACGTGCGCGATGCTGGCCTTATCTCCGCCGCGCAGCGCGTCGAGCACTACGAGATGGCTGGGTATGGCACCGCCCGCACTTACGCCAAGCTCCTTGGTGATAACAATGGAGCCAAGCTACTGCAAAAGACGCTCGACGAGGAAGGCGCCACCGACAAGAAACTCACCCAACTGGCTCAGACCATCAACGTTGCGGCGGAATAGGCGACGTTGCGATCGAGTCAGAGAGTTCCGCGAGCTAGGGGCTGACGTGCGGGAGTCATAGCCGAACCCAGGATTGGGGGCCACGGGTTTTCGTTACCTCCTGGCGAATGCTGTGGGTCAATCCTTGGTCGTCATCTGCGATGAGAATCACTCTCCCGCAGCACCGCCAGCTTCTCCGCGAGGCTCAAGCGCCTGCACATGGGCAATATCAAATCTAAAGTTACGAGTTCACACGATGAGACTGCGGCCGAAGCGTCGATTCCGAAAAAGTCCTAAGGAAAAAACAAAGCCCTTTGTAGATTGGCTGAGTTTGCTACGCGCGTTTCGATATCGCGTGTCGAACGTTTTCGATGCCGCGAAAACCTAAAAGCGTCCGCGCACCTCGGAAAACCCCGGCCGTCGCTCTGCGGGTGCGCCGCTCAGGGATTCATGGGACCGGGGTATATGCGGTCCATAAGATTCAACGCGGCGCCCGCATCATTGAATATAGCGGGCGCGTGATTCCCGCCCGCGAAGCGAAGAATCTGCCCCCGCACGATCCTCGCAACCCCAATCACACCTTCTATTACCTGCTCGATAACGGGGATGTGATCGACGGCGGGAGGGGTGGCAACGCCTCGCGCTGGATCAACCACTCATGCGACCCAAACTGCACCACTGTAGAGGAGAAGAATCGCATTTTCATCGAGGCCGTGCGCACGATTTATCCCGGGGAAGAGCTATTCTACGACTACTCGTTGGAGCCGGGCGAACGGCGGACGAAGGCGGTGGAAAAGGCTTACGCCTGCTTCTGCGGATCGCCGAATTGTCGCGGCTCGCTCTTGGGACCGAAGTAGAGGCGCGCCGGCGAAAATCAGATGCGGCCGCGGACGTTCAGCGGCGACGGGACCGGAGATACTTCGGATAGATCTCATCGAAGGCGCGCAAAGCGGACGCCACACTCGTGCCGAAGCCCAAGACGCCGCGGCCGATCGAGCGGCCTAGGAGAGCGACGTAACGGCCGCGATAGAACAAAACGCGCGGATGTTTCATGGCAGTGGCACTAAGCGGGTGCGCCTCGCAATACTTTTGCACGTCGCGTTCGATGGATGGCGTCTTCATGGTGATCGTTGAATCGGGCAAGCTCTATTCTCGCACCTCACGAGGGAATCCTGATTTACCTTTGACAAGACGACGGGCCAAAGTGTTCGCATTTTGTGAATCGTTTTCGTTTCACTGCATGCCAGCCGCGATTCGGCCTGAATGGCAGATGCCGAGGACGAAGTGCGCGACGCCGGGCTGATTTCTGCCGTGCAAAGAGTCGAGCATTAGGAGATGGCTGGTTATGGCAGCGCGCACTTACGCCAACCTGCTCGACGATGCGGAAGGTGGAAACCTCCCCTTTCAGCATTGCGCGACCTCGCCTACCGCACCAGCCAGGGTAAAGTCGCCTGCCGCTTCGAATGTCCCAAGCCGGTCCGCGTCGGCGACGATGCAGTCGCGCTCAATCTTTTCCGTATCGCCCAGGAAGCGGTGAACAACGCGACCAAGCACGCCAAGGCTCAGGAAATTGTCGTTTCCCTGCAGCGCAGCGGGGGAGCGCTTATTCTAAAAATCAGCGACGACGGCGTCGGCCTGCCCGCCAAGGCGAAGCAACAGCGGGATGGGAATCAACATCATGCAGCACCGGGCCAACGTCCTCGGCGCGACCCTCACCGTGGAATCGCGCCGCCGTGGCGGCACCGCCGTCACCTGCACATTGCCGCGTCATTAAGGCGGACGGTTCCCGCCTGCGCGGACTGCTGCCGCTGGAGGCCGGGTTTTCCGCCCGGCTCCTATGCTCTGAGCGCTCGAAATGCTGCGTCCTACATCATTTCCGCTCCCGCTAGGTCACCGATAGCTGCACCGGCGGCTGAAAGAGGCGCAGAGCGATGCGCGATGCAGCCTGACGCTTGTCCGATGGTCGATGGCTGGATACGATATTCACCATGGCAACAAACACAGGCAAAGGCTCACGCAAAGGCGCGGTCAAAGGCCGCTCCCAAAGCAAGAATCCAGTCACGAAGGACTACACCAAGCGCAACGAAAAGCCCGGAAGCAAAAAGAAGGGCGAATTCATGGACGTAAAAAGCGACGGCAAGAAATTCAAAGGCGTCGCGAAAGAGCCGGACCGAAGACGAAAGGCAAAGTGATAGGCGAAAAAATGTTCGTCTTCTCATGCGAACCGGTCGTTCGCCGGTCCTATTTTAGGTCGTGGCCCTTTCTTTTTGATCGTGACGGCCCATCCCCCAACCGCGCTTCGGCCTTAATGCTTTACCAGCCACGCGCGCAATTGCCTCGTCACTACCGTCTTGCTCGCGATTGGGAGCTTCCTGGCCCACTGCCCATTGACGCGGACCCGGAATCGCCGACCCTCCAGGAAGGGAAGATCGACCAGTTCCACTTTCAGCCGCGCCCCGGTCAGATGATTTCTAACGACCATACTGTAACGCGCTTTGGGACGAGACATGCTCCCCTTTATCCGCACAAGCTCTTCTCCGCCAGCTTAATGCTCCCACCCCTCGTGCACGCGAAAGCGCTCGCGCGCGCGTATCGTCCGCGGTATAACTCTCGTTAGGCCGATGCGCACACTCACACACTTCAGGAGAACTCATGTTTGACCACGTCAAATTCGGAGTCAGCGACTATGCCGCGAGCAAAGCGTTCTTCCTCAAGGCACTGGAACCGCTTGGCGTCGCTGTTGTCTCGGAGGGGCCACCGACCTATGGGGTCGAGCTTAGTCAGCCAGACGGCGAGACTTCATTGTGCCTCTACCAAACCCAAGAGAGGCCGGCGCATCTTCACTTGGCCTTCACGGCCGAGAATCGCCAGCAAGTCAACGCATTCTATCGCGCCGCTATGGAGGCGGGTGGCAAAGACAATGGTGCACCTGGTCTGTGCCCGGAATACCACGCGAACTACTATGCAGCTTTCGTCATTGGTCCGGACGGACACAACATCGAAGCGGTTTGCCACGAGCCCGAAACCTAGGCTCAACTTTGTAGTGCAACATTTGCTAGGTCTGAAGGAAGCACTGATTGGGTGTTTTGTAGCCATGTCTTTTTCTCGGTCGGTTGTTGAGGTGTTGGGCGATTAGATCGCATTGGCTTTGGGTGACTTGGGCCATGGTTTGACCTTTGGGCAGATACTGCCGGATGAGCCCGTTGGTGTTCTCGTTGGTCCCACGCTCCCAACTGTGATGGGGAGTAGCGAAGTAGAACTTGACCGGGCTGATCGCTTCCACTTCTCCATACCAGTGGAACTCGGTCCCGTTGTCGGCTGTGATCGTGCGCATCCGCCCGGGATGACGCGCCAGCAGTCCGAGCAAGGCGCGGTTGGTCTCGGCCGCGGTCCGGGCCTGGAGTTTGCCGATCATGAGGTAGCCGCTCTTGCGTTCGACCAGGGTCAGGACGCAGTGGCTGCTCTCTCCCGGGCTCTCGCCCATCATGGTGTCGATCTCCCAGTGGCCGAGCTGGCGCCGTCGCTCCACGCTGGCCGGTCGCTCCGTAATCATTCGCTTGCCAGCCAGGCGCCCGCGGCTGTCGTAGCGTCCGTAGCGTTTCCGACAGCTCTTGCGCGCCCCGCGCAGATGTTGGTGCAGTGTGCCCCCGCTTCGCAGATCCCGCCAGATGTGGCGATAGATGGTCTCGTGGCTGATCGCCAGTTCTCTCTGCAAGCGCAAGTGCCCGGAGACTTGTTGGGGGCTCCACTCTTGCCTCAACAACCCTTCCACTCGTTCCCAGTGCCCGCGTCCAAATTGGCTGTTGCGTCGCGAGTGTCGCCTGCGCGCCTGCGTTCGCTCTTGCGCCTGATTCGCTCGATACCGGCCATCGTGCCGCGACCGATTGCGCCGCAGCTCCCGCCACACTGTGCTCCGGTGTCGTCCCAGTTCCCGTGCGATCTCCGTTGGCTTCAACCCCACCACTCGCAACGCCGCCAGCACGCTCCGCTCTTCCCCACCCAGTTGCCGATACTTCATCCCCACTTTCCGGCCGGATTTCTTCCCTTTCCAAACCCTTCTTTTTCCCTTCCCTCCACACGTCGTCCGTGTTGCACTTAGTCTGTGAATCCGCGAGACCTAACCATGCGATGGAGCCTGTATATTGAGCCTGGGGCCTGCTTCTGGGTAGAAGAGAAGGCCGGTGCGAGATCCGCGATGGAGCCGCTCGAGCCCTTTGGGGCTGAGAGCACCTGGTTAGTTTGATCGGCACCTGCCTCTGGGGCCCTGGGATTAGAACAACTCGAACAGTTACTTGAGCGGCCAAGCCGGGCCCGCACCCTCCAAGGGTCCGGGGCCCCGGCCTGACCAGCTCGCATCTTACAAGCAGGAGGAATCTAAGTCATGGAAGAGAGGAAAGTCTACTTGGGAATTGATATCGGGTCGGAGTACCTGGATGGGGCCCTGGGGGCCCAGAGCCGGCGCTTCGGCAACGATGGGAAGGGGCACCGGCAATTACTGCGCTGGGTGAAAGGACAGAGAGAAGCGGTGCAGGTGATCTGCGAAGCGAGTGGTGGCTATGAGCGCACCCTGGTGCGCGTGTTGCAGCAAAATGGGGTTCTGGTCAGCCTGGTGCAGGCGAGCCGGGTGCGGCAGTTCGCCCGGGCCAGTGGGCTCTGGGCCAAGACTGACCGGATCGATGCGCGTTTGCTCTGCGCCTTTGGGCAGGCGCTGGCCCCGGGGCCGACGCGCCGCTTGACCCCGGAGCAGGAAAAGCTGCGGGAGTTGGACCGGCGGCGGCGGCACTTGAGCCGGCTCTTAGTCATGGAACAAAATCATCAAGGCCAGTGCCAGGAGAAAGCGATCCAAAGGTTGGGAGCAAGGTTGATCGCCCAGATCAAAAAGCAGTTAGTGATCTTGGATCAGATGATGGCCGAGTTAATCGCGCAATCCGAAGAGTTAAGCAGTAAAGCGGCCAAGCTGGAAGCGATCAGCGGGGTGGGCGCGCGCACCGCCGCCTTGCTCCTGGCCCAGATGCCGGAGTTAGGAAGCCTCAACCGCGGGGCAGCGGCCGCCCTCGCCGGGGTCGCCCCTTACGCCCACGAGAGCGGCAAGCTAAAGGGGCGCCGGGCCATCTACGGTGGGCGTCGGGCGGTGCGCAGTGGTCTCTATATGGCAGCCTTGGTCGCGGCGCGCTTTAACCCGATCTTGCGCCACTTTTATCAACGCTTGCGCGCCGCCGGCAAACCAGCCAAGCTCGCTCTGGTCGCCACCATGCGTAAGCTCCTGATCGTCCTGAATAGCGCTCTGAAACCTACTTCTATCACCACTTGACACCAAGACAGTTACTAACCACTGGCCGGCGTACGCCCAAGTTTTCCATGACTCCAACCTCACATCCCGCTGCCACGCGCGCTCTCGCCAGTGGTGGCTCATCTTGTTCTCGTTAGGCGTATGAACCTTGCAGACCTTGCCAATCTTGGACAGATCATTGGGGCCGCAGGCGTCGTCATTTCGTTGTTCTATGTCGCACGGCAGATTCGGCAAAATACGAACGCCGTCCGGTCCGCTACCGCTCAAGCTGTGCACGAGCACTTCGCGCACTGGTACCATCTCCTCGCCTCCGATGACGAGCTCTCTCAGGTCGTCATAAACGGATTGCGAGATTACTCGACGCTGTCGGAAATGGAGAAAGCTCGGTTTATTGCGACTTTCATGGCATTTCTCTCGTATTCGCAAAACGCATTTCTCAAATGGCGCGAGGGACAGCTGGAGCCGGCACTATGGCAGGGTTGGGAGCTTCTGATCGTGAATCTCGTATCTGCGCCGGGCGGCAGGGGCTTCTGGAAAGAACGCGGATATCTCTTCGGCGATGAGTTTCGCCGGCACATCGAGAGTGACCTTATGACAAGAGAGCCCCACCCCGAAGCTAAACCGATGGGTGCCTTCAGTCTCGGCCCGCGTCATAGAGGCGAGCCCGCCACGCCTAACCAAATAGAAGGAAAACCTTGTTTTTGAAAGAGTCCCCCACCCTAAGGGCCAGATTTAGGCGATGCGGCGAACCGCGCCCCGCTCCGATGCGTAATCTTTGTGTAGTCAGTTCATCCAGCTTGCAGCCGTGCGCGTTCTCGGGCACGGTCGCTGATCTTGTGTCTCGTTAGGCCCTAGGAAACATCTTTTTTACCAACACACGTCAGGAAGCAAATGACCCGTCAAATCGTCTTTACTCCAAAGGCGGCGAAGCCGCCGCTTACGTACAGCCAGGCGATCAAAGCAGCCGGCTTGGTGTTCGTCTCTGGTACAGCCCCAGCTGATCCGGCCACAGGCGCGATTAAGGGCACAACCATTCAAGAGCAAACCCGGCAGTGCTTGACCAACATTCAAGCCATCCTTGAGGAAGCGGGCAGTTCCTTAGACAAGCTCGTCAGCGTCACCGTGGTGCTGGCAGACGAAGATGACTTTGCCGGCATGAATGAGGAGTGGCTCAACTGGTTCCCTTCCAATCCGCCAGCTCGCCAGGGCGCTAAGCTGCCCGTGCGCGTCCCAGGCCTGAAGGTTTCCATTGCGGCGATCGCTGAGGCCTAACCAAGCGAGAGGCTGTGTAATAAGTCTGGAGCTGAAAAAATCGACGCACGAGGATGGCGTATAACGTGTTTTTATTTTCTTTGAGAGTGTTTCGATGGCCAAATTTGGCCTGTTTTCGGGGTCGCGCTGACTTATTACACAGCCTCGCGATGCAGCCAACCGCTGGCCGGCGTACGCCTAAGTTTTCCATGACTCCAACCTCACCTCCCGCCACGACGCGCGCTTTGATTCACTCGCGCACTCGCTCAGCCTCCGGCCTTCCCGTCTATGTCAGGGCTTGCCAGTCCGTTCCATTCACCAGCGGTGGCTGATCTTGTTCTCGTTAGACCTTTAACGCGCATGAACCTTCATACAGTTGAAATCAAAGCATTCGTTCCAGCCTCGGATTTCGAGCGTTCAAAGCAATTTTATCTTGCTCTTGGATTCGAAGTGCCATGGTCATCGGAAAGCCTCGCCTACGTCCGCTATGGTCAAACGAGCTTTTTGCTGCAAGCCTTCAATCATGCCAAGTTTATCAATAATTTCCAGATGCACCTCCAAGTCGAGAGCGCCGATGACTGGCACGCGCACGTTCTGGCCTCTGGCGTTGCAGAGCGCTTCGGCATCAGAGTCGATCCGCCGCAAAATCAACCATGGGGTATGAGAGACTTTCCGCTCGTCGATCCTAGTGGCGTCTTGTGGCGTGTCGCCCAAAACATCCCTTCTTCCTCAGACTGATGAGCAACCATCGCCGACGACCTACCATGCGTTGCGGCCAACCAATGGCTGGCGTACGCCCAAGTTCTGCATGACTCCAACCTCACATCCCTCCGCCACGCGTGCTTTGATTTTGCTCGCGCACCCGCTCGCCCTCCGGGGCCACCCGTCTATGTCACGTGCTGGCCAGTCCGTTCCACGCGCCCGCGCTGCGCTGCGTGGTTTACTTTACCCTGGTGGCTTATCTTGTTCTCGTTAGGCCACTGCAACGACTGCATTTCCGTTTAGCTCAAACCAACCAAATAAAACCGATGAAATACATGCTCACTTGGACCGAACGTCCGCAAGGTTCACCGATAGAATACGAGAATGCCCAGAAGCGGATTCTGGAAGTTTTCACGCAATGGAAGGCGCCGGCCAACTTCAAGATCGAGTTGTTCGTGATTCGAGTGGGTGACTGGGGAGGATATATGATGCTGGATTGCGATGATCCCACGGCGGTCCACAAGTTCTGCTCCATGTTGCCCGCGTTTGTCTTTGAAGCGCGTCCGGTGATTCCAATCGAAGATGCGGTGCGGGTCGAATTGGAATCCATCGCTTTTCGTGACGACCTTAAAGCGAAGTGACACAATAAACGGCCTAACCAGGTGCAGCTAACCGCTGGCCGGCGCACGCTCGAGACTTCCATGATTCAAATCTCCCATCCCACCGTCACCCGCGCTTTGACTCACTCGCGCGACTCGTTCAGCCTCCGGCCTAGGGTCTATGTCACGGCTTGCCAGTCCGTTCCGTTCACCAGCGGTGGCTGATCTTGTTTTCGTTAGGCCTCTGAGGACAAGTCATGACTTCTTTCGAACTCGTATTCGGCTTGATGACGATCATCACGTCGCTCGCGCTGACTCATCTTCTAGCTGGATTTGTCGGCGTGTTGCGTAACGCCGAGCGCGTGCGCTTTTCCGCGCTTCATGCGCTCTGGGCATGGTCGGCCTTTATCTCCACTATAGGCAACTGGGCTTCGGTACTGGGGATTGCGATCGTTGACGGCGTGGCCGGCGTGGTCAGTGTTGCTGATTGTAATAACCACGATTGTCCAATACGTCTTCTGTGCGTTCGTTACCCCGGAAACGCCGGCTGAAGGTAAAATCGATCTCGCGAATTTTCATCAGCGCGAACATCGCCGCTATATTCTCGCGGCTCTTCTTCTTTTTGCGCTCTCGCTGGTTCTCAATTTCGCACTGGGCGGAGCGCATTTTTATCTGAACTGGTGGCGTGATAGCGTGTTTTCGATTGCAGGTCTTCTCTTCACGGTGTTGGCCTTAATCGTCAGCGCGCGTTGGGCACAGGTTTTCTCCGCGACCGCATTTGCTGCGCTTGTGACTTATTATACGATAATCACTTGCAATGTCTCGCCAGCCTAGGCTCAACTTTGTAGTGCAACATTTGCTAGGTCTGAAGGAAGCATCGATTGGGTGTTTTGCAGCCATTCTTGTTTTCGTTAGGCCGGATTCGAATTGGACATGCTCATGGAAATCGGACAGGTGGAGGCGATCTTTCGGTATCCCGTGAAGTCTATGGGCGGCGAACGACTCGAGGTCGCCAATCTGGGCTGGCACGGCCTCGATGGTGACAGGCGCCTGGCGTTCCGGCGGCTCGATGACCGCAGCGGGTTCCCGTGGCTAACAGCAGGCAAGCTTCCCGACCTGCTCCTGTTTGCTCCGCACCGCCGTGAAGCCGGTGCCGAGGAAGACCTTCCGACGCATGTCCGCACGCCGGATGGCGAAGAGATGCCCATCTTCGGGGAGGAGCTGGCCACGGAGATCGGCCGTCGCTACGGGGCTCCCGTGGAGATGATGCAGTTGAAGCATGGCGTCTTCGATGAAGCGAGCATCTCCGTGATCGCCTCCGATACGGTGCGCGAGATCGGACGGCTCGCAGGGCGGAACCCGGACGTGCGACGGTTCCGTCCGAATATTGTCGTTCGTTTGCTGCGATCGGTTCCCTTCCAGGAGGACGAGTGGTTGGGCGGTGTGCTCTCATTCGGCGAGGGGGACGACGCCCCGGCCATCACAGTCACGATGCGCGACCTTCGCTGCTCGATGGTGAATCTTGATCCCGACTCAGCGAGTCGGGCGCCAGAAGTGATGAAGGCAGTCGTTCGTGCGAACCAGAACAACGCGGGAATCTACGGCACGGTCACTCGCATCGGTCGACTGGCGGTCGGACAGACCATATTCCTCCATCCGGCGATCGAGAAAAAGGAACGCGGATGATCGAAACTCTCCGATCGATGCGATGTCAATGGACACAAGTTACAGGGTGCTGTCCTGGAAAGCGGAAGGTGATCTTGATTTTCGCAGAGTTATTGGCTGTCCTCTATAACACGCAGGTCGATATAGTTCTCTAAGTCTCTTTGGGAACGCACTTGTTCACGAAATCTGCCCTAATTTATTTGATGTAGATCCGGCGCACCTGCGCATGATGACGCGCAAAATTCAGCGCGGCCGCGGCGCCGAGCGAATGACCCATCGTGTCCAGCCTTGGTTCCAGAGTTGCCGGCTCGGCTCCGAGTCGAGCGGCCAAAGCGGCAAGGGCTCCATCAGCGCGCGTGTTTGCGACGTTCGGCCGGCCTTCGCTCTTTCCGTAGCCGGGATAGTCGATAGGAGGAAGGCGTCGCTGCTCGTGTGATCCCGCGCGGTCAGCGGCAGCCAATTGAGCGCGAGCGACCCGTTGCCGCAGAAAAGGACCCAGATTCGGACTGGCGTTGCGGACTCCTCGCGTGGCGGAATGTAAAAGGCCGTTTGCCGGCCAGCGCCAGTCTTGAAGGGTAACTCGATCACGCTCTTGGAGACTAACTGCCGATAGTTACCTCGATAAGGGTGCGGATGGTAAAGAACCGCGTACTCGAGGAAGCGAAGTATCCCGA
>CAWBXU010000011.1:0-60656 GCA_963792775.1 uncultured Verrucomicrobiae bacterium
CTTTCGGTCTTCAAAGACGGGAAAATTCATTCGACGAGCCGGTATCCGGAGGACGGGCCGGGCACCGCCGGTGCCGTAATGACGATCGCCTTCGAGCTGAAGGGCCAGCAATTCGTGGCCTTGAATGGCGGACCGGGGTTTCCCTTTACCAATGCAGTCTCGCTGGTGGTGAACTGCGACTCGCAGGAGGAGATCGATTACTTCTGGGAGAAGCTCTCCGCGGACGGGGGCGAACAGATCGAGTGCGGCTGGCTGAAGGACAAGTTCGGGATGCCGTGGCAAATCGTGCCGAGCCAGATCTGGGATTGGTTGAACGGCGATGATCCCGCGAAAGTGAAACGGGTGACGAGCGAGGTCTGGCAAATGGAGAAGCTGAACCTGCCCACGTTGGAGCGGGCGGCGGCCGGGAGTTTAGCCTAACGAGTCTGCCGCCGTCCGAGTGAACCGCAGTCCCGGAGCCTCGTTAGGCGAAAAGCCCCGGATGAGCCGGACGCAGCGACGGAAGCGGGGCCGATCTCAGCCCCGAGATTTTTCGCGATCGATCGCTTGCGGCCGTTTTCGTTTTCAGCAGCGGCCGCAAAATATCGAGAAACGAGTTGAGTAAGGGAGACTGGTTTCGGCGCCGCCAGACCAGCGCAAGATCAAGCGTGGGAGTGTCCGAAGGAAGCGGACGGAAGACCGCGTCGGAAGGAAATCGTTGGAAAAGAGCCGGCAAAATACTTACTCCAAAACCGGCCGAGACGAGATCGAGGAGACTTGAAACCCCGTTTGCCGTCTTGGCCAGGTGCGGCTCAAAGCCGGCCTGGCGGCAAAGTTGCAAAACGCGATCGTGGAGCAAAGCCCCGACCGATCGATCCACGATAACGAAGGGCTCGGCGGCCAGTTTCCGCAAGGCAATGCGGCGAAGCTTGGTCAGGCGATGGTCCGGGGGCAGGGCGACGAGCAACTCGACTTCGCGGACCGGTTCAAAGACGAGTTCTGTCCCGAGATCGACCGTTGGCGAGGGAAGAAAACCCAAGTCGATGCGTTGATCGATCAGCGCTGCGATTGGTCCTGCGGCAATAATTCCGAGATCGTCACATCGACCATCGGGAGGCGTTTGCGAAAGGCACGGATCGCCGCCGGAAGAAAGAGGCCGCCGAGCGGAGGCAGAATGGAAATATTCAAATGACCGGCTTCGCCGCGGCTGGCGGCCCGGGCGAGATCGCCCGCCTGCTCGACTCTCGCCAGAATTTGCCGGACTTCGCGAAGGAAGCATTCGCCGGCCGAAGTGAGGGCAAGCCCGTGAGCCCCACGCTCGAAGAGCTTCACACCCAATTCATTTTCGAGGTCGTGAATCTGGCGGCTGAGCGGCGGCTGGGAAATGTGCAGCCGCTGCGCCGCGCGCCGAACGTTCAGTTCTTCGGCCACGCCGACGAAATAGCGCAAATGACGCAGCTCCATCGCAAGACACTCCTACGATAGAAACGGTGGCACGCACAAGAATGCTTGCGGGAAGAACAAGTCCCTGCGTTCGCCGCGGCGCTCCCATGGCGCGGCGAAGGTCGAGTTGCAGGATCGGCTTCGGCGATACCTCTGCCGAATCATTATGAGACCGAGATAGTATTAGAACCCACGAATCACAGGCCGGATGCTATTTCGCAAAACGAAAGGGCACCTATGAAATCACGTATCAATCTGAATCAAAACTCGAAAGCCTTCCAGGCGATGCTGGCCTTGGAAACCAGCGTGAGAAAGTCGGGGCTGGAGTCCTCGCTCCTTCACCTGGTGCGGATGCGCGCCTCGCAAATCAATGGCTGCGCCTACTGTCTCGACATGCACTCGAAGGAAGCGCGCGCAGCGGATGAGACCGAGCAACGGCTCTATTGTCTTCCCGCATGGCGCGAGACGCCGTTTTACTCCGAGCGCGAGCAAGCTGCACTCGCCTGGACGGAAGCCGTCACGCTCATCTCCGAAGGTCATGCGCCGGACGACGTTTTCGAGATGGCGCGGAAGCAATTCTCTGAGGAAGAGCTGGCCGCCCTGACTCTGGCCATCGTTTCCATCAACGGATGGAACCGATTCGCTATCTCTTTCCGCGCTGTCCCAGGATCATTCCAGCCCGGCAAGACAGAAATCGAATCGCAGGCAGCCTGATGGCTCAACTTTAACGACCATGGATATCGATGTCCTGATCGCCGGCGCTGGCCCGGTCGGCTTGTTTTTGGCTAACGAGTGTGCCCGCCGCGGGATGCGCTATCGGATCGTCGAGAAACGCTCCGGCCAATCCGAACATTCCAAAGCGCTCGCGATCTTCCCGCGCACCATGGAGATCTTCGATATGGCCGGTTTGGTAGATCCGTTTCTGGAAAAGGCTAACCGAGTCACATCGGTCGCCGTGAAATCCCATGAGCGTAACCTCGCACTGATGCCGTTCACTCCCCACGAGAGTCCCTACGACTTCATCGCCATGGTTCCACAGAATGTAACTGAGCAACTCCTAGCCGAAGAGTTAGCTCGCCGGGGCGGAGCAATAGAATACGAAACCTCCTTTGTCTCCGGCGTGGAGCAGGATGGAGGGGTCCGAGTGACTCTGGAGCGGAAAGGACAACACGCCGAGGTCACAGCCCGCTTCGTCGTCGGCTGCGATGGCGCGCATAGCGCCGTCCGACATCTTCTAAATCTGCCCTTCGAAGGCGGGGAGTATCGCGACCTTTTTCTCCTCGCCGACATCGCCACAAACGACGCCCTGCCCGCCGATCAGCTCCAGCTTTGCCCGAGCGAATTTGGTCCGGTCGCCATCTTTCCCATGAGCGCCACCCGCCGGCGCGTGGTGGCGACGATCACCGAGACGGAAGGCGATGCGCCTTCGTTAGGCTTGGTCCAGAAAATCCTGAAGCAGCGCGCGCCGAAGGAGATCGAAGCGCGCAGCCTGTATTGGAGCAGTTATTTTCACATTCATCATCGGCATGTCAGCCGCCTGCGGGTGGGACGTTTCTTCATCGCGGGTGACGCCGCCCACATCCATAGCCCTTTCGGTGGGCAGGGAATGAACACCGGGTTGCACGATGTCTGGAACCTGGCTTGGAAACTCGATCTCTTCCTTCAAGGTCGCGGAACAGAAGAGCTACTGGATAGCTACAGCAGCGAACGGCTTCCGGTTATCAAGCAGGTGATCGAGACGACCCACCACATGACCCGCGTCATGGGCACTCCTAACAAAGTTGTCCAGGCGCTGCGCGACGTCGTCATACCCATGGTCTCGCGCCTGGCACCCTTTCAGCATGCCTTCGTCCAAAGGCTGTCGGAGCTGGGCGTCGCTTATCGCGGAAGCCCGATTATCGATGGCCCTGGCAAACGTTATTTCGATGAATCAATCCGGGGCGGCGAGGGAGTTCTCAGTCGCTTCATCCTCAGCCTGGACGAGAACGCCGACCGAGCGGCGAGGGAAGCAGCGGATGAGTTACTACAGACCTTTCCGGATCTCCTCGAGTTACGGCTGGCGAAACATGAGGGCCTCATCCTGATCCGACCCGATGGCTACATCGCATATGAGGGAACCGATCGCGACCTTGTTAGTTCGGCTCCGGAAACGATCCGCCAGCTACTGAAGAAACAGAGTCGCGAACCCGAATCGGAGAGAAGCTCGTGCATGGCAATGAATCTGTGACTCTGCGCAGCATTGGGGGTCTGGATCGTTTCTGGGATTTCGCGCTTGGCCTCAAATTAGCACAGGTGGCCGATAAGCATCGCCTCCTGTTCTGCCTTGAACACGATCACGCCCGCGCGTCGTCGATCTCGTCTGGCGCGCCGACTCGACCGGCGGATCGACAACCTGAAGGCCGGTGGTTTGCCGCACGAGCGGGCACCGGCGTTTCGTCACCCAAGCCTGCGCCGCCACCAGGTCTGATGAAGGCTGTTCCCTGATAAAGAGATTGAGTTTCCGGCGCCTCTGCCATTTCATCGCGGGCGGTGTCCACGAAACCGGCATGGTTGACTCCCGCGATGCTGCGGAATTTTCAGCAGCTGCAGGGGATCGCTGTGGCGGTTGTCGTGCTCGCGCTCATTCCCTGGCTGGCGAGCGACTTTATCTCTTCGCTCGCCGCCACCCAGATGACGACGCACACAACCCTGCGGACGACGTCGGAAAAGGATGATGCGCGGCTGACCCGGGCCTTCCAATCCGCGCTAAGAAATAATCGCGGCGGCGAGGCGAACCTCGCGACGGAGAAGAATCCCGCCCAGGAGACGCGCGACGCCACGGTCACGATCACCGCGGGATCGAAACGCGAAGCGCTCGACGAGCTGGCGAGGATGACCGCGGCGATGAAGGCGGCCTTTGGCCGGGAAGGCGGGGGCGAGCTTTACGATATCGGTAACACGCCGCGCGCGGAGCCGGTGCCTAACGAGTATACCATTCTCATCCGCAAAGCCTGCAATTGGGGCGCCCTCCTGATCCTGCTCGGCGGTCTGGCGTTGATGGCGAACAGGCTGCAGAGCTCGGGGCTGTCGAAGGCGTCGATGTTCGCGAT
The DNA here is from genome assembly GCA_963792775.1 of uncultured Verrucomicrobiae bacterium. Lineage (GTDB taxonomy): Bacteria > Verrucomicrobiota > Verrucomicrobiia > Chthoniobacterales > UBA10450 > Palsa-1392. Next base: position 4,512 of record CAWBXU010000011.1, read on the forward strand.
CGCAGGCGGTCTGGTCGGCGGCGCGCTTCTCATTTTCGGCGGGCCCCTCATCTGGATACCCGGCCTCCCGGTGTTCCTCGTGGTCCTGGTGGCTCTGCTCACCCGTCGGGTGCACCGGGCGGCGAGATGGGAGGAGGGTCAGGCGCACATCACGAAATCAAAGGTGACGGTGAAACGCCATCAGTTTGCCGGGGAAGAGACAAAGATCACGAACACACCCTCGGTGGCGTATGATTTTTCTGTCGGTTCTCAACTCTTCCATGGGAACCGGATCAGCCTCGGGTTCGGCCCGTCGGATAACGTGAGCGAGACCTTGAAGCACTATCCGGTGGGAGCGACCGTGCCGGTCTTCTACGATCCCGCCAACCCCGAGGAAAGCGTCCTGGAACGCAAGCCTCCCGCCAGTCTTGGTTGCATCTGGGGCGGCACGCTCGTGGCCGTGCTGGTCTACATCGGGGTGCTCCTTTCCATCATGCGGAGCGAGTCGATCGTCGACAGCCTGGGAGCGACTCTGCAACGCGCGTTCCCGCGCGTTCACCATCCGATCGGGATGGTCCTGGCGGGATTGTTCGGCCTCTTCTGCATCGGATCGTGGCTCTGGAATCGGCGGCATGTGCGCAAAGCCTTTCCCTGGCTGGTCACGAAAGGCCGAATCGTCTCGAGCACGACGGAGAACTATCTCGCCTTCGACGGTGGGAGCGGTGGTTCCCAGCATCGATTTTATCGTGCACTGGTCGAGTTCTCCTATTCGGTGGATGGACAGGAGTATCACAACACCGTGGGCGAGCCGGGCACAATGAGGGCGTCCGCGGAGGCGGAGGCAGCGCGCTACGTCGTTGGCACGGAACTGGACGTCCATTACGACCCGCAGAATCCGGTCAATTCGGCGTTGGATATTGATGACGAAATGGTACTCGACGGCCGCGCCTCTCTCGTCGTGGGCGTCACCTCACTTGCGCTTGCGATCTACCTGGCTCTTCCCTGAGGCGCAGCTGCCTGAGAGCTAGATTCGTTAGGCGCCCCCCGGGGGATGGCCGACCTGATGGTGAAGATCATTTTGGAATGCGGACGGCAGACTTGGTAGAGTGCGTGGAATGAAAACGCTCGGCATCGTCGGTGGGATCGGGCCGGAATCGACGATCGAATACTATCGTTTCATCCTCGAAGGTCATCGCGCGCGGGTGCCCGATGGGAGCGCGCCCCATCTCGTCATCGACAGCCTCGATGTCAACCGCGGGATCGCCATGCTCGACGCCAACGACCTGGACGGCCTAACGAATTACATTTGCGCCTCGGTGGATCGGCTGGCGCGTGCCGGGGCGGAGATCGCGCTGATCGCGGCGAATACGCCGCACCTTGTTTTTGACGAGGTGGCGCGGCGCGCGGGGATCCCCATGCTCAGCATCGTACAGGCGGCGTGCGACCACGCACGCGGCCTCGGCCTTAAACGCCTCGGATTGCTCGGTACCGGGTTCACCATGCGCGCGCGGTTTTATCCCGATGCGTTTGCGCGCGCCGGACTGGAGTTGGTCACGCCGGGCGAGGCGGAGCGGGCATTCATTCACGAGAAATACATCGGCGAACTGCTCGAAAATCAGTTCCTGCCTGAGACTCGCACAGCGCTTCTCGGCATCATGCAGCGGATGCAGAAGGAAGACCGCATCGATGCAGTGGTGCTGGCAGGCACCGAGCTGCCGCTTCTCCTCCGTGGCGCCGAACCGGCAAACCTGTCTTTCCTCGATACGACAGTGATCCACGTCGAGGCGGCGCTGGACGCAATCGTTGCCTAACGAACGTAAGGCGTCCAGGCGTCCGCAAATACTCAAACTCCAGACTCGCGGAAGAGTCGTGACTGTTTAGTCATCGCCTGACCTGCTGATGCGGTCCTGGCTCTCGTTCATGCGGTGGACGATGTGAAATCCGACCAGCCGCGCGACCAAGACGGTGAGATAGATTTGGCCGGTCACGGCTTCGAGCATGCAGAGCGTTCGCGCGAGCGGCAGGCGCGGGACGACGTCGCCATATCCGACCGTGGTGAGAGTCATGAAGCTGAGGTAACGCAACTCGAGCACGCGGGTGAAGAATGAGGCCGCGTTCGTCGGGGCGAGGGCGCTAAAGGAGCCCGGCTGGATTTCCTCGAGGAGCGCATAGGCAAACGTCCAGGCGTATCCCATCATCATGTAGACACAAATCGCGGCGAAAATCCGGTCCATCGTGACCCGGCCGTCGCGCAGCACATACCCGAGGATGGTGACGGAAAAAAACGCGAGCATGACGGTGACGGAGGCGTGAGCCAAGAGGATACTCGCGTGGCGCGGATGGAGGCGGAGCCGCCACGTCGCATAGATCGAAACAGCGCAGAGGATGAGCGCGATCACGAAAAGCGCTCTGCGTCGTATGAGGGTGTAGGAACTCGCGATGAGGACCGCGGCCGCGCTCACGTTCAAAAGGAAAACGCCGCTGCCAAGGGCAAGGACGAACGGCGTAACGGTAAACAGGAGGAAGATGCAAATGAGTAATGCCAAGTGGGGCCGAGACTCTGGATTTTCTTTCACGGCGAGTCTGTAGCACGCGTGCGGCCGGTGTCGCGAGCTTTTAACGCCGAGTCTGCGCGGCTTTTCGTTTCTTGCCTAACGAATCAAGGCGCAAGCCGTTCGAGCTTCCAACTTTCCTCCGTCTCCCGGGTATAGCGAAAGCGATCGTGCAGGCGATTGGTTCGGCCTTGCCAGAATTCAATCGTCGCCGGCACGAGCCGGTACCCGCCCCAGTGCGGCGGGAGCCCGACCGGCCCGCCGGCGAAGCGTTCCTCCATTTCCGCCAGGCGCCCTTCCAAAATGCGCCGAGCGTCGATCACTTCACTCTGATGCGAAACCCACGCGCCCAGCTGGCTCCCGCGCGGGCGGGACAAAAAATAAGCGGTCGATTCCGCCCGTGTCGTCTTTTCAACCCGGCCGCCGACTCGAACCTGCCGCTCCAGTTGCACCCAATAGATCACGAAAGCGGCTTCGGGATTCGCCTCCAGTTCGCGCCCTTTGCCGCTGCGATAGTTCGTAAAAAAAACGAAGCCGCGCTGATCGAAACCTTTCAGCAGAACCACTCGGGCGGATGGTTTGCCGTCCGGCGTGGCGGTCGCGAGGCTGATCGCATTTGCGTCGGGCAAGGCGGCGCTGACCGCAGCCGCAAACCAGATCGAAAATTGCTCGATCGGATCCGGATGAAGATCGGCCCGGCGCAGCCCTTCGGTTTCATATTCACGCCGGAGACCGGCGATATCGAGTGGGTCCATCTTTCGCCAAGCGTATCTGCGCTCACGCAAAAAGTCGAAGCGCGGCTTTCCATTTGTGCGGGGCCGCGCGGTTCGCTATCTATCGGGGATGTTCAGCGTGACGATGCTCGGGAGCGGCAGTGCCGGGAACAGCGCGCTGGTCGCGACCGATCATTGCCGCTTGCTCGTCGACGGCGGCTTGAGCGCGCGTCAGCTCGTTCTCCGCCTTGCCCTTTGTGGCGTCGCCCCTAACGAACTCGATGGTGTCCTCCTCACCCACGAACACGGCGATCACGTCTGCGGGCTGGAGGTGCTCTGCCGCAAGTTTCAGATCCCGATTTATTGCAACGCCCTGACCGCGGAAGCGATCCGCTACGGCTCGTTAGGCGAACATCGCAACTGGCGCATTTTCCGGACCGGCGCCGCGTTCTCAATCTGCGATATCACGGTCGAAACTTTCTCCGTCCCGCACGACGCGGTCGAGCCGGTCGGGTTCGTTTTTCATGCCGGGGCGAGCGCGCTCGGATACATCACCGACCTCGGCCAGGCCACTCGCCTAACGATCGAGCGGCTGCGCGCCGTGCAGACGCTCGTGATCGAGACGAACCACGACGAAAAATTGCTGCAGAACGATCCGCATCGGCCCTGGCCGGTGAAGCAGCGCATTCAATCGCGCCACGGCCATCTTTCCAACGTGGCCGCCGCGGCCGTGATCGAGCAGTTGTTGCCCGGGAAAATTGCGCGTGTCGTCCTCGGTCATCTCAGCCGCGATTGCAATTCGCCCGATCTCGCGGCCGGCGCGGTCCGGGCGCAATTGGAAAAGAGCGGCCGGCTCGATGTGGAAGTTTTCTGCGCCGCGCAGGGTGAAATCAGCCCGCGATTCTCAATCGGCGAAACACGCGGCGGAGTTTTTCAGCCGACGTTTGAAAGCGTGTTCTTCGACACTGCGGCGATGCCGACCGCTCTGCCGCGGTGAACCTGCGCGACGCGAGCGAAGCGGATCTGCCGGCGATCGTTGCGATCTACAACGAGGCCATCCCGACCCGGCGCGCGACCGCGCAACTCGAGTTGGTCACGCCGGGGGAGCGGCTGCCTTGGTTCCGCGAGCATTCGCCCGAGCATCACCCGATCTGGGTGCTGGAACTGGACGGGGCGATTGCCGGTTGGCTAAGCTTTTCCCGTTTCATCACTCGCTGCGCTTATGACGGCACGGCGGAGATCAGCGTTTACGTGGCCGAGAATTTTCAGCGCCGTGGAGTGGGCCGCGAATTGCTCGCTGCCGCCGTGGCGCGCGCGCCCGCACTTGGCCTAACGGCTTTGCTCGGGCTGATCTTTGGGCATAACGAGGCGAGCCTGCAGCTCTTCGCCCGCTTCGGTTTTGAACGCTGGGGAACCCTCCCCCGCGTCGCGCGCCTCGATGGGGTGGAACGCGACGTGGTGATCGTCGGCCGGCATCTTGGAGAACGGATGCTGTCGCCCTAACGATTTCTTCGATTCGTTAGTCTTCGTCGCCCACCACGAGGTGGATGATGCCGGCGGGATCGGAAATCCAGAAGCCGTCGAAGTCTTCCCGCAGTTGCTCGACTTCGTCGCGCCGCGCGATGCCGTGAGCCTTCAGATGGGCCGCGGCGCCTTCGGTGTCGTTCGTTTCCAGCTCCAGCCAGATGTCGGGATGGCTCAGGTTGGGAACGCGATCGACCCACAGCCTAACGGGTCCGAATTGAAAAATGCAGCCTTCTGGTTCCTCCTCGATCAAAGGCAGAGCGAGGGTGTCGCGGTAAAAAGCGATCGTCTGCTCGTAGGTGTGGTACGGGCATTTGATGGCAATATTGGCGCCGCCGGAAAAGTGCGGGCTGTTGACGTTGGCGACCATGATGGGTTGAGGCGGGCCGACGAGTTCGTTAGGCGAGGGCCTCGAAAATTTAGCCGGGGCCTTCTCCGCCCGGTTCGGTCATCGCAACCGGATCGAGGGCGGCGTTCAGTTCCGCTTCGGGCAAGACCTTTTTCTCGAGGGCAATCTCGCGCACGGTTTTGCCGGTGCGGGCGCTTTCCTTGGCGATCTCGGCTGCACGATCGTAGCCGATCTTCGGGGCCAGACTCGTCACCATCGCCATGGAGAGTTCGATCAATTCCTGGCAACGTTCCTTGTTCGCGACGATCCCGCTGACGCATTTGTCGGCGAAAACTTCGACGACGTTGCCTAACAATCGGATGCTGCAAAGAAGATTGTGCGCCATCACCGGCATCATGACGTTGAGCTCGAAATTTCCGTTCGCGCCCGCCCAGGTGATGGTGGCGTCCGCTCCGATGACCTGCGCGCAAACCATCATCATCGACTCCGACATGACCGGGTTTACTTTGCCCGGCATGATCGAGCTGCCGGGTTGCGTGGCGGGCAATTGAAGTTCACCGATGCCGCAACGCGGTCCGCTCCCAAGCCAGCGAATGTCGTTGGCGATTTTGAAAAGGCTGACCGCGATCGTTTTCAACTGACCGCTCGCTTCAACGACGGCGTCCTTGCCGCCCTGCGCCTCGAAATGGTTCGACGCTTCGCGAAACGGAATGCCGGTTCGCTGCTCGAGATGGTGCATCACTTTGGCCGGGAAATCGTGATGCCGATTCAAGCCGGTCCCGACGGCGGTGCCGCCGAGCGCGAGTTCCTGGAGCGCGTCGATCGCCTGTTCGGCCCGTCGTTTTCCGAGCCGGACCTGTTGCGCGTAGCCGCCAAACTCCTGTCCCAGCCTAACGGGTGTCGCATCCATCAAATGGGTTCGCCCGATCTTGATGATGTCGTGGAATTCCTGCGCTTTTTCCTCAAGCGCGGCGGCCAGTTTTTCGAGCGCGGGAATAAGGCAGACCTTGAGTTGCTCGGCCGCGCTGACGTGAATGGCCGACGGGATGACATCGTTGCTCGACTGTCCCATGTTGACGTGATCGTTAGGGTGAACCGGATCGCGCGCGCCGATCTCTTTGCCGGCGAGCTGACAGCACCGATTCGAAATCACTTCGTTGGCGTTGGTGTTCGTACTCGTGCCGGAACCGGTTTGAAAAACATCGAGTGGAAAATGCTGATCGAGTTTGCCGTCGGTCACTTCCTCAGCCGCCTGCACGATGAGCGCGCTGCGTTCGGCATCGAGCAGCCCGAGATCGTGATTGGCCTGCGCGGCCGCCCATTTGATGAGGCCGAGCGCACGGATGAAGGGCCGCGAAAAACGCCAGCCGCTAACCGGAAAATTAAGAACCGCGCGCTGCGTAGAGGCGCCATAGAGAGCGGTGTCCGGGACGGACATCTCCCCCATGGAATCCTTCTCCGTCCGGGTGTGCGTCATTTCGCGCCGCTGGCCGAGACCGCCGGGATCAGACGCGTCGTGCGCGAATGTCCGTTGCGGGTGTTGGCCTTCTGAAAAACGGTCACGAACATCGGCGGAATATTTTGCAGGCAATATTCCGATTCGGCCCGGTCGAAAAAGGTGGCGTGCTGCCGGAGTTCGTTAGTCACCTGATAGATGATGAACGCGCCGCCGGGCTTGAGCGCGTCGTAGGTGTCCTGGAGGAGGGCGCGTTTCTTTTTGATCTCGAGAATGCTGAAGGGAATGCCGGAAAGAATGTAATCGCACTGCGGGATGTCGCGTCGGGCCAATTCTTCGGAGAGGCTGGCGGCGTCGCGATTGATCACGCTGACCCGCGGATCGTCGGCAAACTGCCGCTCGAGGTCGCGCGAGAATGCCGGGTCCAGTTCGAAAAGAAAGAGACGCGACTGCGCGTCCATCCGGCTGGCCAGTTCGCGCGAGTGGACGCCTTCACCCGGACCGTATTCAGCGATGATGCGGGGCTGGCTGAAATCCATCTTGCCCGCGACCCGCTCCACGAGCGCCCGGGAACTGGGAATAATAGAGGCGATTTGAAACGGCTTTTGCAAAAACCGCTTAAAGAACAATGCGCTCATAAAGTTGCGAATAGTGAACCCCGGCTGCCGGGTTGTCCAGCGGGGATCTGCCGGCGGAGGGTTCGCTGCCTGTGCGATTCCGGTGCCGATTCCTCCGAGGATGCCTCGGTGCAGGCGATTCTGACTGGCCTCCCGTCCGAATGAAGGCTTCGACACGATTCACAAGATGTCGTCGCTAAAACGGTTGTTGACACATTTTCTAAAATTTATAATGCTCGGCTCATCTTAAAAAGTCTTGCCACCCACGAACGAAATGGTGATTTCTTCCAGATGCACAACCTACTGACAGTCAAGGAAACAGCGAAGTATCTCCGAATACCGCTGCCGACTGTCTACTATTTGGTGCAAAGGGGGCAGTTGCCTGCCATCCAAATTGGCGGCCGCTGGCGCATCAAAAAGGATTCGCTGGACAAGGATGTCCTGAAGGAAGATCGCTCCGGCCAACCCACCGTGTTGGTCGTGGATGACGATGAAAGCCTCCAGAATCTCTTCAAAGTTTTCCTGAAGAAAATCGGCTTCAGCCGGGTGGTGGTCGGCACCGTCAAGGAAGCGCTCGCAGTCCTGGAAAAGCAACGCTTCGATCTCCTTTTTCTCGACCTGAAACTGCCGGATGGTCCGGCCGACGACGTCTACGAAGCGGCCCGGGCAGTCGACCCGAATCTGCCGATTGTGGTCATCACCGGTTATCCGGATAGCGCGATGCTCGATCGGATTCTGGCCAAGGGACCGGTCACGGTGCTGAAGAAGCCGCTCAAGGTGGAGCAGCTCAAACAGACCGTTCGGATTCTCGGGCACAAGGAATCGGTTAAGCTCGCGGCCTGATTACCGGCTCGCCTCTGTCGGATTCCGGGCCGGTTCGCCCTTGACCGGACGCCTTCGATTCGTTCCATTGTCTGCTCCCGATCCCGCGCGGTTAGCTCAGTGGTAGAGCACTACCTTGACACGGTAGGGGTCACAGGTTCGAACCCTGTATCGCGCACCATCTCTTCTCCTTGCAAAGCAGGGATCTACGCACATCGATCAGAGCGTCGAAATCATCATTGTAACACTTCCTGGTTTTGGCGGGTCGCAGCGGCGAATTGAGATGGACGCCGCCGCAAACTAAAATCGCGTGGTCTCTAATTTCTCCATGAAGTCGTGAATTCGATTTCCGGGCGTGCGCGGCGGGAAGAGTTCCTGCACTGGAACTTTGAGGACTTCGGCTAGATAGAGCAGCGTTTTGTCGTCGATGTAGAAGAGCCGCGCTTCGATTTTTGAGACACCGCTGCGGCTGATGTCGAACCCCGCGAGTTGCAGTTTCGTCGCGAGATCTGATTGAGACCAGCCGAGCGCGTATCGGCGACGGCTCGCTATTGGCGAATCTTCGGGATCGGAATCCTGATGATTCGGTGGCTGCTTCTGCCAGCCATCCGCAGACGGGCTGCGCGGAGATGGAGGGAGGGAAATGACGAATGACGAATCAAATCCCAAGCTCCAATGACGAATTGGGGCGCCATCTGGTTTGCAGATCCTTGGGTTTCGGCCTTCGTCATTTTCCCTCTTTGCCTTTGACGCGAGGAATCACCAAGACCGGGCATTTGGCATAGCGCACGACTTGTTCCGCTGTGCTCCCGATGAGGACGTGGGCCAGGCCGGTGCGACCGTGGGTCGAAGTGACGATCAGATCCGCGCCCCATTCTGCCGCGATCTCGAGGATGTTCTGGACCGGATGACCTTCTTCGATACGCGTTTTGAACGAGACATCGCCGAAGGAAGTTGCTCGTACCAATTTGGCCATGTCGCTTTTCGCCAATCGGCGGGTCTCATCGAGCAACGGGCCGTAATCGGAGGAGAAATAATCGGGATTAGTGACGTAGTAGTGCGGGTAAACGACGTGAAGAAGCATCACTTCCGCGCCGAAGTGTTTTGCAAAAACGAGCGCGTAGGGAAGAGCAGAACGCGAATAGTCCGAGAAGTCGGTCGGCACGAGGATGCGGTCGAGGCGCACATGCCTGCGGTCGCGTGCTCTCTTGTGCGGGCGCGACGGGACAAATTCCCGCTCATGCTCGCGGACGACAAGGACGGGGCAGGACGAGTGTTGCACGATTCGTTCGGTGGTGCTTCCGAGCAGAATCCGCCTGATCCCGCTGTATCCGTGGGTCGCGGTGATAATCAAGTCGGCGGCAAGGTCGCGAGCGGTTTGGCACACTTCGTTGAAGGCTTTGCCGGCGCGCACATGGCAGCGCAGTCCGCGAGTCGGCGGCGAGACCTTAGCCGCGATGGACTCCAGTCGTCTCAGTAATTTTGTTCTTGTCTCTCGATCGGGAGGAAAAAGCGTTGCCAGGGTTGGCGCTTCCACGGCGATGTCGTTGACGTGAAGCAAATGCAGGGTGGCGCCAAATGCGGTGCCGAGAGTGCATGCATATTCCAGAGCCTTGCGCGAAATCGGGGAAAAATCCGTCGGCACCAGAATGCTGGAGACGACCATTTCACGCCCGGAGGCGCGTCGTTTCTTCACGGGCGCACGTGACGTAGCGCTGGCGGCAAGTCGCTTCATGGCCGCAGCATATTTCGCCCACTTGGGTCAACTCTTCCGCTTTTGCGAAAGACTAACCAATTCTTGCGCGCGAATTCTTATTTATCTGGTTTTCGTCTGGTCCAGCACAAGTCGAAGCGCTGCACGATAACGCGCCGGCTCCTCTAATTGTGGCCAGTGACCAGAGTCATCAAACCAGACCAAGGTCTTGCCTCGAGGCGCGGGCAACGCGTGAAAGTATTCCGCCGCCATCTCGGCGGAAACGGCGACGGTGCGATCATGTCGCCCGAGGAAGAAATAGACTGGAACTTCAATTCGAGGCACCTGCTCGAAAAGGTTCGTTCCATAAAAGGCTTCGCGCCAAAGAGCGTGAGTTCGCGCGTGTCGGAGACGATTTGTTCAATCGTCATCGACTGATCGGGGATCGACCACGAGTAAGACTTTTCCGCGCCACGTTGGTCCCATTGGACGACCACGAACCGATTTTCCCAACGCGGAATTAAGGTGGGAAAACGGAATCTCCGGGAAACCGGGGCCACCGTGGAGAAAGAGCAAAATCGGCTTGGAGCGATCTACGCCACGAATTTGAATCCACTGCTGGACGCCACCAAGCTGGACCTTTTCCAACGTATGAATTCCGTTAGGCGAAGCGATTCGGGTGCGCGCGGCGTTACGTGCTGCGCATAAAGTCGCAGCAGAATCAGGGCGGCGACAGGTAGGAGCAGCCCATATTTCGCAATCTTCACCAGAGCTTCCTTCAATGGCGCGATCCGGAGTGTGATGTCGCTCACTGCATTTGCGGTCGCCTCCCGAGCCAGACGTGGCGCGCGGCGTGGCCTAACGGCTAACCCTTTTTTCGCGCAGTCGGGTGCAGGCCGTTTCTGAATTCGGTGGGTGATTTGCCGAAGACGCGTTTGAAGGTGCGATTGAACTGCGTGAGCGATTGGAAGCCGGCGTCGTATGCGACCTCGCTGATGCGCGAATTCGGATTGAGCAATTTCGTCCGCGCCTCTTCCACGCGAACGCGCGCCACGTAATCGCTAAACTTCAAGCCGGTGCTCTTGTGAAAGATTTTGCAGAAATGAAAAACGCTCGCGCCCGCGGCGGAAGCGACGTTGGCGAGCGAGAGCGCCTCGGTTTTATGTCGCTCGATGTACTCGCGCGCCCTGCTCACGAGCGGCGGCTCGGCATTTTGTTTCTCGAGCATGAGCTGATTGCTCAAGCCGGAAAGTTGTTCGGCGAAAAATGTGAGCAAGCGAACGATCGCGTTGTAGCGCTCCGCCGGGAGGAAGGGATTTTTCTGCCACGCGCTCCGCAGTTTCGCACTGAAGGGCACATCCAGCCGTTTGAGCAAACGGCTGACTTTGGTGGCGTCATTCTCGCTCGGCGCGCGGCGCAAGACCTGGCCCACGCGCAGATAGCCGATCGTTTCGTCGCCCAGTTTAACTGGAACGGCGGTCTCAGTCAGCCCATATGGGCAGGTCACTGTGTGCGGACGATCAGCGGTATTCCGCACCATTTCCTCGTGGGCCTGAAGACAAACCGCCAGAGTTTTTGGATTCTCGGTGAGTAACGCGCAGAAAACGTTTTCATTCTTTCGTCCCTGATGCGCGAGCTGCCAGTAGACGAGCGGGCGCAAAGCAAGAGGCAGACCGGTCGCCTCGGTGAAAACTCGCTCGTAATCTCGAAACAGCTTCGAGCGCCGGAGCGTTTCCACCAATTCCTTGTTCGCCTGCGCGCGAAGCCCGTTGGAAGAGTTACCTGACATGGAAGAAAAATCCGCATGTTATTGTCTCCGTGCCTGCGCCCACGGACAAGCGTGTTTTTCCGTTCCGCCCGCGCTCCAGCTCATTCGGAAGCGGGTATATCGCTCATTTGATTGATGGAGGGCGACTCGATCACCACCGGCTTGAGGGACTGGGTTTTAGTCTGAACACCGAGCATTTTTTCTCGCGCGGATTGCAAACGCTTGATCATGACTGTGCTCATGCGTTTGAAAAGTTCGTAGCCTAACGAGTGATCTCTCTCGCAATACTCGCGCAGAATGGTGCCATAGAAAAAGATGGCCTCGGTCGGCTCGGCGGCGCGCGCGGTGAAATGCCAGCTGTAGGGCGGAAACGTCCAGGACCAGCCAAGCAGGCCGCCCGCGCCGATCGTGTCGATGATAAGAGGCTGACCGTGGACCGCGCGCGATTCCAGCGTGACCCGACCGCTCTCGATTAAGTAGAAACGGTTGGCATGATCGCCTTCGTGCAAGATGATTTGGCCCGACTGGAAATGCGCTGCCATGGCGCAATCGGTCAACAGAGCCAATTGCGAGCGCTTCATTCCGACAAGAAACGGATGGAGCGCAACACGCTCGGCGAGCGGGTCGGCCTGTTCCGCGCTCATCCTCTTCGCTCCCTTTCGTCGAGCGACGCTCCGACGAGCCCGCACCCCCGCCAATCGGGGAAATCCCGTTCAAATCGCGCCAGCCGATCGCGCTGAGCGCGCACCGCTTCTTGATCGCGCGCGACGGCAGGCGGCGCTTTCATCTTGGGACGCGAGCGAATCATTTTCTTTTTCATCCGCTTAAATGAATTCGTGTTCTTTTTCCCGGACGACAAAGACCGGACAGGGCGCGCAACGCACCACCCGTTCCGCGGTGCTTCCGAGACAAAGATGCTTCCAACCGGTGTGGCCATGGGTCGCGAGAACGATCAGATCGGTATCGAGTTCTTTCGCCACCTCCACGATGTCGTGGGAAGGGCGACCCACCCGCACATCGGACTTCACCGCGGGCGTTCCCGCGGCCCGAGGGTATTCGGCGAGCGCAGACAGTTTCTGTTTCACGCTCGATAATCGTTCGTCGAAATCATCGGCATCGGGGATGAATCCCATCCCCGGGGGCGCGGGCGGAGGCTCGATCACATGCAACAGGGTGATGACAGCGCCGAATTGATCCGCGAACGTTTGCGCATAATGAAGCGCCTTTTTCGAAGCGTCGGAAAAATCGGTCGGCACGAGAATCTCCTTCAGATGCAAGAGAGTGGGCGGCGAATCGATCATGGGAGCGGCTTTCATAATTGAAAAGCTGTTTCAAGAGTCGTGCGCTGGCTCAGCAGCGCTTGTCGAAATGTGTGCATTTCTTGCGATCGATCACTTCACACCTTCCTCGATCCAGGCCCGCGCCTCGTCGGCTGCAGCCCGATTGAAATAACGGATCGTCGCGGAGGTGAATGGCTTCCAGATTTTTGCCATCCATTCCTGCCATTTCTTCTCGCCGATCATCGCGAGGCGTTCGAGATCAGCGCTGTGTCTTACTCCAAACTCAAAATCATCCCAGAGCGCTTTCGCATCCCAGCCGTGGAAATCATCCATGTCAAAGAGGATCCTAATCTTCCCATGCCTGGCGATAAGCCTTTCGGCTTCCGGGACGAACCGCCGGTAATCCGCGTCCACGAGCTTGCCGCTCACCCGGACCTCCAACACTCTTCCGTCTTTCTTTTCTACAGATTGGATGGGCATGGCTTCGTCAATCGTGAACCATTCGTTACGCGAAGTAGGGTGTGAGGAGCAAGGTCAGAAGCACCAGGGCCCAGAGCCGGCCGCGCAAAAGATTGTAGTCCGCAAAAATGACGGACCACGGCCGGCCGTTTAGCCAGCCGAGAATGGTCTCGAAAAGCGCGGTCAGGGATCAGCCAGAGACAGCCCACGGCGATGGCCTGGGATTTCGCGGTGATGCAATGGCGCAGAAACGGTCGGGCCAGAAGAATGATCACGACACAAAATACGACTGTCTCCATTTGATGAGCTGCGAGATCGCCGATCATTGGTTCTAAAACGATTTCGCGGATTCCTGCCATGACGATCGCGGCTGCCAGTAACACGAGCCAAAAAGTAGCGGCTCTGAGCAAAAGAAGGCGCATCTTTCAAGGATGCACGTCGCGCTGTCTTGACCGATTTTGGCGATGCGACGGAATTAGTCCTTTGGCAGAAGCCGTCCGACGATCACTGCGTAGGTCGCGATGAAGGCGGCAGTCATGAATACGATTAGATAGTCCATAGGTCTCGTTAGGTTAAGTCTTGACGAATTACGCGGTTGCATCGGCCGCAATTGTTACGGCACGATCTGGAATCGCTTTCCTGAGAAGGCGGATGCTCCGATTGATCACAGCCGCAGTCTGTTGCTTGTTCGGCCTCTAGCTCAAACGGGAGCGCCGCCATCGTCGGCGGCTCGACCAAGGCTGGCTCGACCTCCGGCAACATCAGCACATCCGATTTCATGCCGCAGACTAATTACCCCAATAGTTACGCTCTCGGCATTGCTTGCTATTTTGTGTGCAAGAATTGCGAACCTATGGCTGCGCATTCGAGCTTTTCTCGCCGAACCGGTTTGCTGAAACCATGCCGAACGATGCTTCCTTTATCTCCGAGACGCGGCAACTTTTGTCGACCCGCCCCAGGCGGAGACGGGCTTTCGCGGAAATCGAAGTCGCCCTTGCCGAGGCCGATGATCCCGGGCAGCGCGGCGAGCGCGAGCGCAAGAAACGCGCAGACTTTGCCAATTTCCGAAGAGCGCTTGGGGCGGCACCGGCTGAGATTAGTCTCATGACGACAGATGCCAGATCGGAGATGTCCCAATCTGACGGGCGCGCAGGCGAAACCGTCGCAGAACGAGTCGCCAGGCATCCGTTCCTCAAGGGGATGAGCAGCGAACATCTGCGCATCCTGGGCGAATGCGCCATGGCCACCCATTTCGCAGCGGACCAGGCAATATTCCGAGCGGGCGAGCCGGCGAACGGCTTCTATTTGCTGGAGAGCGGAAAGGTCATTCTGGAGGAACGACATGACGATGGAGAAGTCGTTGTCGTTGACACGGTCTCGGCTGGTGAACCCCTGGGCTGGTCGTGGATTTTCGCGCCTTATCTCTGGCAATTCGACGCCCGCGCGACCGAACCCTGCAGTGCTCTCTGCTTGTCCGGGATCATGTTAAGGCAACATCGCGACGACGATCTGTTTCTCAGCCATGAACTTTTCAAGCGCATGAGCCAGGTCATGGTCCGCCGTCTGCAAGCGGCCCGCAGCCGGCTTAGTCTCGTTAGGAAGTCAACGGATGCGGGGAAATGACTCGCTCCGCTTCCAAGGCTCTTCGGATATACATTTCCAAAAATGGGCAGCACTACGGCCCGTATTCCGTGGAAGAGTTAAGGAAAGAGGTTCACTCGAATTTTTTCAGACCGAGTGACTTTGCCTCCCACGACAATGGGAATACCTGGATCTCAATCAGCCAGTTGCCCCAAATCGGACCGCTTACCTACAGCGTCCAGTCTGACGCTGCGAAAAGCCTTCTCGAAATCCGTTACTTCGGCCGGGTCGTCTCGCGCGAAGTCGAGCATTGCGCCCGCGAAGTAAAGGCTGCGCTGAAGGAGTTGCCCTTGGGGTTTCGGCTCCTGGCGGATTTCACCCACCTGGAACTAATGGATGTAGCTTGTGCGCCCCACCTCGAGAACATCATGGAGATGTGTGACGAGAAAAAAGTGACAGCAGTCGTGCGGATCATACCGGATCCCAGCCGCGACATCGGCTTACAAATCATGTCCTACTTTCATTACCGACCCGGCGTCCGGATCGTCACCTGCAAGACACGGGAAGAAGCGGACGAGATTCTTACGCTGCTGCGATGAGCGACCATGTCCTTACTCAATTCGTATCGAGCCAGGTGCGCGCTTCCGTAATCGCCGACTGGTCGAAGTAGCGGACCTTCGCGGTGGTGAAGGGGCGACAGAAGAGGCTCATCGCTTTCTCCCAGGCCTTGTCGCCCACCATCGCGATCCGTTCGAGGTCGGCGAAATGGCGCGCATCGAACTTGATATCTTCCCAGAGCGCCGCCGGTTCCCATCCATGAAAATCCTTCATCACGAAAAGCACGCGCAGCTTGCCGTGTTTTTGGATGAGACCCTCAAATTCAGGGACGAATTGCCGGTAATCTTCCTGGCGTAACTTCCCGCTGACCTCCACTTCCAACAGCCTGCCCTCGTTTTTTCCTGTTAGTTTGATTGCCATAATCTGAGCACCTCGCGCAGATGAAACATAAGGGCTCGCGAGCAGATTCGTTCGCCCGTTCTTGCTCGAAACTGTGCATTTCTTGCGCGCGTTGGTCCTTCTCCGTCTGCGAAACTTTTAGGTGCCGACATCGACCAGACTCTTGAGAAGCTCGGTGGTAGTGACCTCGGGGTTCGGCCGGCTCTCGACCCGTATGTGTTCTTCATCCGCATGCGGTGGTTCGTAGCTTGCGCGCAACATGGGAAAATCCTCCAGCCTCGCGTCGGAAACTTCCGTGTTACTCTTTTCGCGGCGGCGCAGACGCGCGGAGATTTCTTCATCGGTCGCGGTGATCTCAACCAGGTGACAACGAATTCCCGCCGCCGTCAGCTCCTCGCGCAGGTGCACCCGTTGCGCGTGTTTGCCAAAGGTGGCGTCAAGAATCGCGCCTCCTTTGCTTCGAGCGTGTTCGATCGCGCGCTCGAGCAACGCTTGATAAGTGCGGCGCGTCATTGATTCGCGATAAAGCTCGGCGCGCGCCGCGGCATCGCCGCGCTCATGGAGCGCGACGCCCGCCAGCTCCTTTCGTGTGCGGTCCGAAGAGACGACCGGCCAGCCTAACGAATCGCCCACGAGCCGTGCGATCGTGCTCTTGCCACTGCCGACTCGGCCCATCACCACGAGCACCAACGGCTCCGAGCCGGCCACGGCATAGCCGAGCGAGCGCCGAAAAAAACGCGCGGCCAGATCGCGACTCCGCTCGCGCTCTGCGGCCTGGACTTCGGGCTCGATACTTTTGATTGCAGCGACCTTGCCGCGCACATAAGCGCGGTAGCATTTGTAGAAATCCGTCAGTGCGAGCAGTTCGGGGTCGTGCAGGAGATCGGCCATGCGACGGAGAAAGGAGGAAGCAAGCTCAGGGCGACCAAGGAAATCGAGATCCATCGCGAGAAACGCGAGATCGTTCGCCACGTCGATGAACCGGAAGCGTTCGCTGAATTCGATGCAGTCGAAGATGTTTACCTCCGCCCCCGAGAAATGGATGTGTTCACAGCGCAGATCCCCATGGCAATCGAGAATGCGCCCACTCGTCCGGCGTCTGCTCGAAAAGATCCGCGCGCCGTTCGTAAAAGCGGTTCGTGAAATAACGAATCCCTTCGAACGCGGGACGCGAGAGGAGCGTCCCGGCGAAGCGTTCGGTCTGCGCGAAATTTTCGTTCGTGCTGAGCCGAAGCTTCGCCACGCGGCCCCATTCCGCGACCGCTTCGGATGATTTCTGCGCACGGTAAAAGCTGCTGAGCTTTTCCGCCACGCGTTCAAGATCAGCGGCCGTCACCGCGCCACGCGCGATTCGCTCGTGCAGAAATCCTTCTCGTGACAGCTCCCGCATTTTCACTGCGTAGTCGATCACCTCGCCCTCTGCGCCGAAGTGGAGCGATCCGTCTCGGCGCGAGATCGCGACGACGCCAAGATAAACGTCGTGCGTGAGCCGCCGGTTCAACTCGACCTCGGCCGCGCAAAAATGCCGGCGTTTTTCGAGCGTCGAAAAATCGAGAAACCCGAGGTCGAGCGGCTTCTTGATCTTGTAAACATGCGGCGGCGCGATCGCGACGAGCGAGATGTGGGTCTGCCGCAACTCCACCGCCGCAGGTTTTTCGGGAAAGGATTCCGGCCGGCGCAGAAACACCACCAGCGTTTCCTGCGGTGAAACGACGCCCGTGGTGCAGCTCATGGCGCGGAAATTAAACTGTCCGAAGACCGCGCTCTCCAAGCCACGGCAGTTGGCGGCGAATCCGGGTCGCAAGTTTTAACCCGAAAGGTTCAATCGCTTTGCGGCGAATGTAGGCAGCCGCCTCTTCGACTGAGTCAGTCGCGTAGATCAGGTCGAGATCGGTCGGGCTGATCATTGCCGTTTTCGCCATTTTGCTAATGAAATCGATCAGCTCGCGCCAATAATCGGTCCCCATGATGACGATGGGAAAGTTTTTGATCTTGCCGGTCTGAATGAGGGTAAGCGCTTCGAAGAGCTCGTCGAGTGTGCCGGCGCCTCCGGGCATGACGACGAAGGCGTAGGAGTATTTAATGAGCAGGGTTTTGCGGACGAAGAAGTGATGCAAGATGACGGAGCGATCGAGAAACGCGTTCATCTGTTGCTCATGGGGCAGCTCGATGCCGCAACCGACGGATCGGCCGCCGACTTCTTTGGCGCCGCGGTTGGCCGCTTCCATGATGCCCGGACCGCCGCCGGTCATGACCGTAAATCCGAGGCGTGCGATCGCCGCCCCCATTTGCTGCGCCAATAGGTAGTGAGGGTTGTCTTGCTTGACGCGGGCCGAGCCGAAGACGGTTACGCAAGGGCCGACGAAATGCAGGACGCGGAAACCGCGCAGAAAATCGCGCACCACGCGCAAGAGGGTGACAAACTCCTCGGAGCGCGAGCGGGGGCCTTCGAGGAAAATTTCATCCGCGCGTCCGGACGGGGGAGTCGGGGCGGCGTCCGAAGGAGGAGGCGGCCTGGCAGTTGCGACCTCGTTTGGCTGCGCGTCCACAGCTATCTCCCACCGCGCGCCGGGGTGAAGCTGAAAACAAGAATCTCCGCGTGACGAGGCAGCCAATGATGAAAATCGACGCGATAGCGGCCAACTTTGTCGCCTCGCACATCGCGATGTGCATTGAGCAAACCGAAAAGCTTCTCCGTCTCACCGCGCGCAAAAAAGGGCGCCTCGAGGAACTCTGTGATCCAATTCATTTCGTGCGCATCGGTCAGGTAAAAAGTGACCTGCAAGTCCTCGTCCGAATTTTCGATGATGATGAGACAGTAGTCATAGATGTCGCCCGATTTCCATTCGCCTTCGAAAAAGATGGTGCAGCGTTTTTGCACCTCGGTGGTGCGCAAGCCAGTCGATTTGAAATACGAAACCACATTTGTGTAGGTGAGCGGCTGCGCACCGCCTGAGTCGGAATTCGTTCTCGCCGGTTCAGTGGCGGTTGCGCAACCGGCCAGGGTGACAGCGGTGAAAGCGATGCCAATCCAGTTTTTCACTTTTAACCTCTCCTTGAGGCAACGATGGGACGCTTGTGACTCGGCACGACCAAAACGGGGCACTCGGCGTGTCGCACGACGTATTCAGCAGTGCTGCCCAGCAGGGCGCGCTTGAGACCGGTCGTGCCATGGGTGGAAATCACGATCAAATCAGCTGCGCGATCCTTGGCGCGAGCGCAGATTTCCAGTCCGGCATGCCCGACCTCGAGTGCGGTCTCTACGCAGAGACCTTCCCAATTGGTGTTTCGCACCAGGTCGCGCATTCTCTCACGCGCGGCCTTTTCTTCGTAGCGCATGAGCAAAGGCAGATCGTAGAGCGCGTAGCCGTCGCTACTGGCGTAGTACTGGGGATTCACAGAATTCAGTAACACGAGCGTGGATCCGAACTCGCGCGCCCACGTTCTGGCGTAGGCCAGCCCTTCCATTGAACAATCCGAGAAATCGATCGGCACCACGATCTTCTCAAAGCTTCCCTTTTCTTGCCCAGACGCTCCGTCTCTGGAACGCACCACCAACACCGGACAAGGTGAATGCCGCACCACGCGTTCGGCCGTGCTTCCCAGCACGAGATGTTTGAGACCGGTATTCCCGCGCGTCGAGATGACGATCAAATCGATCGATGCTTCGCCCGCATGACGGCAGATTTCCTCGAAGGGACGGCCTTTCGGCGTGTGAATGTTTCCCGGTCGCAACTCGACTCCATAATTCCCGGCCACATCTTTCAGGTGACTTCGCACCCGCCGCTCTACTTCTTTTTCCGGTACCATGAGCGGCATGGCGGTAATGGTCGAAAGCGGGTAATCGGGCGCCAGGACATGCATCAGGTGTAGCTCAGCACCGAAATGCTTAACTAATGGCAACGCAGATTCGATTGCCTCCAGCGATGACTTGGAAAAATCAATCGGCACAAGGACGCCAGCGAGCTTGAGTGCGCGCGGCTCTGCCAGCTTCAGTTGAGCCTGAGCTGTGACTCTGCGGTTCCGCTCAGGTTTTCGGATATCAGCCTTTTTCATGGCTGAAACATGACCATGCACGGGCGATACAGCTTTTCCTCGCTTGCTAAAGATCGGTCGTTTCTTGCGCCAGCGCGAGCGGACGCTTGAGCAGCGGATTATCGAAGAGATAGATCTGGCCGACCGAGAGATAGTTCGCCGCCCGCCAGTAGGCGTCGATCTTTTGCAGAAGGTCGGGTGTGAGCGTGTTCTTTTTCGTGGTTCGCAAGCTTTCGTTAGAGATCGTGAATGACTTTGGGTGGAAAGGCGGCGCGCAGGGCGTTTAGCACCGCGAGCACGTCGATGACTTCCTGACTGATGGCGCCGCTGACTGCACTTAAGAGTCCGGCCGCGGCGAAGCCCATGCCGATAACACTCAACGCCATTCCGCCGACCGCGCTCTGGAGTGCGATGATCCGCATGCGCCGGCTGATGTGCATGAACTCGTCCACCTTCTTCAGAGAGTTATCCATCACCACGACGCCGGCTGCTTCTGCGGTCACGTCGCTGTTTTGCCCGATGGCCATGCCGACCGTCGCCGCCATCATGGCCGGGGCGTCGTTAATCCCATCACCGACGTAGAGCGTTTTCGCCTTCGCGGTCTCCGCGCGCACCCGCGCCAGTTTCTGCTCCGGACTTTGCTCGGCGTAAATCTCGGTGATGCCGACCTGATCGGCGAGGTAGCGCACTTCCGATTCGCGGTCGCCCGACATGATCATGACATGCGCAAAATGGTGCTTCGGTCCCAAGTGACTAACGAACGAACGACTCTCCGCGCGCGGCGCATCGCGAAAGCGCAGGGCCGCCGCGTAATGCTGATCAATCACCACGATGCACTCGAGTCCACCCGCGGGGGGCGGAAGTTGATCCGCGCCCGCGGTCTTTTGCGCGATGAGTTTGTTCCGGCTGGTGATGAGCACCTGATGACTGGAAACAGTTCCACGCAGTCCTTGTCCTGGCGCTTCGCCTACTTCGCTGGCCTCCGGAAGTTGAATGTCGTTCTCCCTGGCCGCCGCGAGAATCGCGCGCGCCAAAGGATGCTTGGAATAGCGCTCCAGACTCGCCACCAGAGTCAGCACTTCCTTTTCGGCAAAGCCGGGCGCGATGAGTTGTTCGGTCAGCTTCGGCTCGCCATAGGTGAGCGTGCCGGTCTTATCGAAGATGGCCGTGCGACACTCGGCGATTTGCTCGAGCACGACGGGGCTTTTGACGATGATGGCGCGGCGCGCGCAAAGGGAAATCGAGCCGATGATAGCGATCGGGATTCCGAGGAGAAGCGGGCAAGGGGTGGCGATGACGAGCACGGCGAGGAAACGAATCGCTTCGCCGCTGATGACCCAGGCGAGAATCGCCACAGTTAGTGCCACGGGCGTATAGATCGCGCCCAATCGGTCACCCAGCCGCCGCAATTGCGGGCGCTTCGCTTCGGACTCGCGCATGACTTCCATGATTTTGGCGTAGCGCGAATCCGCGGCGCGCTGCACCGTGCGAATGGTCAGCGCCGATTCGCCGTTGATCGCGCCTGAGATCACGGTCGAGCCGGAGGTCTTGGTGATTTGGAATGGCTCGCCTGTGAGATAAGATTCATCCATCACGCCGTGGCCATCGATCACCACGCCGTCCACGGGACAGATGTCGTGAGGATAAATCACCAGCGTGTCGCCCACGGCTACTTCCTGCAGTCCTACATCAGTGATGCCGGATTTTTCTTTCCGATGCGCCACCGAAGGCATGCGTTTGGCGAGCGCGGCCAGGACCGAGGAGGCACTGCGCAACGCGTAATTTTCCAACGCTTCACCGCCGGCGAGCATCAAGACGATGATGGAACCCGCGAGGTATTGACCCAGAATGACCGAAGTAATAATGGATATCCCACCCAAGAGGTCGGAACCGAATTCCCGTCTCATCAGCTTCCGCAGCAACCCGTAGATCAAGGGAAGACCGCCGAGAGCGAGTGTGGCCAGCAGCGGAAGCTGGTAAGCGCGCGGAGGGGTGTGGAAACCGAAGCGGAGGATCAAATGCAAAACGATCGCGCCAACCGAAAAGACCGCGATGATCGCGGTCCGGCGAGCGGTGGTTGGGAGCGTCGCTTTCATGTGGCCTGCGCAGCAAGAGGTCGCCTTTTCGCGGGCGCCGTATTCGCCATGAAATAGAGCACCGGCACGGCCATGCGGCTGATAAGCAGCGAGGCGATCTCGCCGGCCATCAATGCGATGGCGAGGCCTTTGAAAATCGGATCGGCCAGGATGACACTCGCGCCCACCACGACGGCCATCGCCGTCAGAAGCATCGGACGGAAACGGACCGCGCCGGCATCGACGACCGCTTCGGCGAGTGGCATACCTTCGGCGAGACGTAGCTCGATGAAATCGACCAGGATGATCGAGTTGCGCACCACGATTCCCGCGCCGGCCATGAAGCCGATCATCGAGGTGGCGGAAAAAAACGCGCCGAGCAGACCGTGCGCGGGGAGGATGCCGACGAGTGAAAATGGGATCGCCGCCATGACCACGATCGGCGTGATGAAGCTGCGGAACCAGCCGACCATCAGGACGTAGATAAGCACGAGCACGACCGCAAAAGCAGAGCCAAGATCGCGGAAGACTTCGATCGTGATTTGCCACTCGCCATCCCATTTCAAGGCCGGCTTCGCTTCCGTGAACGGCTGGACGGCGTTGAAGATCTGCACCGGCGTGCCGTCGCCGCCGAATTCGCGGGTGTCGAGTTTGGCCAGCGCCTTGTTCATTTTCAGAATGGCGTAGACGGGGCTTTCGATCACGCCCGCCACGTCGCCGATCACATAGGTCACCGGCAGCAGGTTTTTGTGATAGATGCTTTTCTCGGTCGTGGTCTGCTCGATGTGGACCAGCTCGCGCAGCGGGATGAGCGGCGCGGTGCCGGTCGCGCCCGGCTCGGGCAGCGCGTTGGCGTCGCCGGAGCGGACGCGCAAGGCAAGCAATTCATCCGGCGTGGTGCGCGAGGAACGCGGCAGCTCGAGCATGATGTTCACGTCCTCTTTCTCGCGCGGGAGATGGAGGAGATCGACCGACTCGCCGCCGACCGCGATGCGCAAGGTCTGCGAAATCGTCTCCGCGCTGATGCCGTGGAGCGCGGCCTTTTCCTTGTCGATGACGAAACGCGCTTTCGGCTGGTCGGCCTCGACATACCAGTCGACATCGACCACGCCCGGTGTGCTATTGAAAATGTCGCGCACTTTCCGGGCGAGCGCGCGCCGATCCTGTTCGTTAGGGCCGTAGACTTCGGCGACGAGCGTTTGCAGGACCGGCGGGCCGGGCGGCACTTCGGCGACGGCAACGCGGGCATCGTATTTCGCGGCGATCGCGGCCACGCGCGGGCGGACGCGCTTCGCGATGTCGTGGCTTTGTGCGCTGCGCTCGCCTTTGGGCAGAAGGTTCACCTGAATGTCGGCCACGTTTGCGCCCCGGCGGAGGAAGTAGTGCCTGACAAGTCCGTTGAAATTGTAGGGCGCGGAGACGCCGACGTAGATCTGGTAATCGGTCACCTCCGGTTCGGTCCGGACGGCAGCCGCGATTTCGCGCGCGGCTTGCGCGGTGCGTTCGAGCGAGCTGCCCTCAGGCATGTTCAGGATGACCTGGAACTCGCTCTTGTTATCGAAGGGCAACATTTTCACTTTCACCCAGCCGAGTGCGACCAGCGCCATCGCGAGCAGGAGGAGCGCGCTGATCGAGCCGAGAAAAATCCAGCGCCAGCGCGGTTGCGCGATCATCGGTCCCATCAGCCGCCGATAGATGCGGGTAAAGAAATCCTCCTCGTGCGCGAAGTGGCTCTGCGGCTCGTTAGGCGCGTTAGGCGCGGTGCCTTGCGTGAGCTGCGAATACTTTTTGCCCCAGCGCAAAATGCGGATCGACGCCCACGGCGTGACCATGAACGCGATCGCAAGCGACCAACCCATCGCTGCGCTCGCGCCAATCGGAATCGGTCGCATGTACGGGCCCATGAGTCCGCCGACGAACGCCATCGGCAAGACCGCCGCGATAACGGCGAAGGTCGCGAGAATGGTTGGGTTGCCGACTTCGCTGACCGCTTCGACCGCGATCGCGGCCCATTTGCGCCCCTTGTTTTGCCGGAGATGAAAATGGCGGACGATGTTTTCCACCACCACGATCGCGTCATCGACCAGGATGCCGATGGAGAAGATGAGGGCGAAGAGCGTGATGCGATTGAGGGTGAAGCCGAGCAGATAAAAAACGAGCAGGGTGAGCGCGAGCGTGGCCGGGATGGCGAGGGCGACGATCATCGATTCGCGCCAGCCGAGCGTGAGCCAGATGAGGAGCGAGACGCCGATGACGGCGAGGCCCATGTGGAAGAGGAGTTCGTTCGATTTGTCCGCCGCGGTTTCGCCGTAGTTGCGCGTGATCGAGACCTGGACATCGCGCGGGATGAGCGTGCCTTTCAGTGTCTCGATCTTGCGCAGCACCTCGTGCGTGACAGCGATCGCGTTCGCACCCGGGCGTTTCGCGATGCTGAGCGTGACAGCTGGTTCTTCATCCGGTGCAGCGGTGCGGGCCGCGCCGTGGCCGAAGAAGGTGTAGTTCGACGGCTCCTCCGCGCCATCGACGATCGTCGCGACCTCGCGCAGATAGACGGGGCGTCCGCCGAAGACGCCGACCACGACATTACCCACGTCCTTCGCGCTGGTCAGAAAGGCGCCGGTTTCGATCACGAACTCCTGGTCGTTGGTCGTTAGGCCACCAGCACGATACTGGCGGTTTGCCTGCTGCAGCATCGGGACGAGACCGGCCGCACTCAGGTTGCGCGAGGCGAGCCGCACCGGGTCGAGCAACACGCGCACCTCGCGCCGCGCGCCACCGATGATCGTCGTCTCCGCGACGAGCGGAACGGCTTTGACCGCGTCGTCCACTTCCGCCACGAGGCGGCGGAGAGTGAGATGATCGTAGCGCCCGCTGTGGAAGGTAAGGGCGAGAATCGGCACATCGTCGATCGACTTCGGCTTGACCAGCGGCGTGCCGACACCATGCGGGATGCGATCAAAATTCGAGCGCAGTTTTTCCGTCAGCCTAACGAGGCACTCATCAGGATTGGAGCCGACCTTGAAACGGACGATGACGAGGCTCTCGCTGTCGCGCGAGGTCGAGTAGATGTATTCCACGCCGGGGATTTCCCAGAGGAGTTTTTCCATCGGTCGCGTCGCGCGCTCCTCGACTTCCTTCGCGCTGAAGCCGGCCATGTTCACCATCACGTCGACGATCGGCACCTTGATCTGCGGTTCTTCCTCGCGCGGAAGCAGGATGATCGCGCCCAGGCCGAGCAGGACCGACGCGACGACGATGAGCGGAGTCAGCTTGGAATTGATGAACGTCGCCGCAATCCGGCCGGCGGGACCGTGCGCCGCGCCGGCCGGCTCTCCGCTTGCGTTCTTCACGGCTTGTTCGTGACGGGTTGACCGTCGCGCAATTCGCCCGCGCCGTCGGTGATGACCTTCTCGCCGCGGCTCAGGCCGGCAAGGATTTCCACCTCAGTGTCGGTGCGCTTGCCGGTGCGAACGAGCCGGAGTTGCGCGTGTCCGTTGGCCGCGACGAAGACCGTCTCCATTTGTCCGCGCACGATGAGAGCCGCCGCCGGAACCCAGATGTTGTTCGTAGTTCCTGTCGGCACGAGGACGCGGCCGAACTGTCCGCTGCGCAGGCCATCTCTTGGCGGCAGATCGAGTTTAACGAGAAAAGTGCGGCTGGCCGGGTCGGCCACCGGCGCGATCTCGACGACTGTTCCTGGAATTCCTCCGGACATCGCGCTGACCTGCACGGGCAATTTGGCGCCGAGCTTGAGACTGCCGATGAGCGCCTCGGGCACGTCGGCCTCGAAACGCAGCGCGCTCGGATCTTCCATCTCGGCAATCGGCTTGCCGGGCGTGGCGAGGTCGCCGACATCGGCCAGCTTGCGCGTGACCACGCCGTCGAACGGGGCGACGACTTTGGTGTAGCCGAGCATCGTTTCGATTTCCGTCACCGATCCGACGGCAACTCGCTCATGCGCCTGGACGGCGTCGAACTCGCCCTGCGTGGTGACCTTTTTCGCGAACAGCTCGCGTGCCCGTTCGAGGTCGCGTGTCGCCTGTTCGCGCATCGCCAGCGCCTGGTCGAGCCGCGCCTGAATTTCGTGGGAATCGAGCTGCGCGATCAGATCACCGGCATGCAGAGTCTGACCCGGTGCGACGAGGAAGGCCTCGATCCGGCCGCTCACTTTCGCCTCGATGACGGCGTGCAATTTTGCCCGCACCGTGCCAACAACTTCTTCGTTGGAGGGCCGGGCCTTGCTCTCGACCGTGACCGTGCGAACAGCGACGGGCGGCAACGACTCCGCGGTTTCCTTTTTCGAATGACACGCGCCGAGGGCAAAAGCGACCGCGACGACGATGAGCAGGCGCGGAAGCGTCATCGGCAGTTCAGCGTGGCGCCGCGCCGCACGGTTCGTCCGTTCTGCCAACGCCCAACTTGATGAGGATGCGCTCGAGTGGACAGAAGCCGGTGAAGGCGGTCTGAAACATGTTGAGGCCGACGAAGGCGGAGAGAAGAAGCCACCATTGGTTGACGAAATGCCCGAGGGCGAGACCGGTCAGAACGAGGGTGCCGGCGACGAGAAAGATGATGCGTTGAATAGTCATAGTTTTGGCAAGGGACCTTAGGTCTTCATTCGGTCATATTCTCTGCAAAAATTGTCTGAAGCTCATCGCTTGTTGCGATTTCACGGCAACCTGATCTCGGCTTCCCACTCGTCCTCGTCCGCTTGCAGGGTGAAACCGATCCGCCGGCTTACTTCCATCATGGTTGTGTTATCGGCCAGGATTCGGCCGGTTACACGACGGAGTTTTTCGGCCCGCGCCACTTCCACGAGCAACTTCAGCAAAGCGCTGCCCAGACCCCGGCTCTGCCAGGCGTCCGCCACGATGATGGCGAACTCCGCTTCATCGATCCCGTGGGTCTTGATCAATCGACCGACCCCGATGATCTCAGAACGCGCGTCGCTTTCCTCGCGCTCGGCGACGAGCGCAATCTCGCGGTCGTAGTCATTGAAACAGGTGCGACTGAGGTGTTCGTGTCCGGTCCGATGCTCCACGCTGACCTGCGCGAAGTAGCGGAAGCGGACGCTTTGTTCGGAGAGACCTTGATGAAAGCGGACCATCTCCGGCTCATCCTCCGGGCGGATCGGGCGGATGGTGATCGGCGTTCCATCCGTCAGCTCGATCTGGCTGATGTATTGCGCGGGATAAGGCCGGATCGCCGGGCGCGGCAATTGGTTCGCCGGGATTTCCTCCGGATGGAGCACGACTCTCGCGTCGAGGGCCACGATCTGTGAGGCGGAGGCGAGGAGCGGGTTGATATCGATCTCCTTGATCCGTGGTTGCTCCACTACCAACTGGCTGAAGCGGACGAGCAATTCTTCCAGCGCCGCGAGATCGACCGGGGCGCGGCCACGCACGCCTTGCAATGCGCGATTGATCCGCGTCCGCTCCATCATGCGCCGGGCGAGGGTGCGGTTGAGCGGCGGCAGGCCGAGCGCCTGATCGCGGAAAACTTCGACCAATTGCCCGCCCGCTCCGAAGAGCAGGACCGGTCCGAACTGCGGATCAATGCTGCTGCCGAGAATCAGTTCGTAACCGTCGAGCGGGATCATCGGCTGCACGACGACCCCGAGAAAATCTTCCGCCCGACCATGCGCGCGCGTTGCCTGCTCGATCTCGCGATAGGCAGCGCGGA
The DNA here is from genome assembly GCA_963792775.1 of uncultured Verrucomicrobiae bacterium. Taxonomy (GTDB): domain Bacteria; phylum Verrucomicrobiota; class Verrucomicrobiia; order Chthoniobacterales; family UBA10450; genus Palsa-1392. Next base: position 32,054 of record CAWBXU010000011.1, read on the forward strand.
CCGCGGCTTCGTTTTTGAGATCAAGCTTCACGCCGCCGAGGTCGGTCTTGTGCGTGATGGTGTGCGAATAAATTTTCAGCACGACTGCGCCGCCGATCTCCACCGCCTGGCTCACCGCTTCTTCTTCGCTCCGCGCGATCATGGTCGGCGCGATCGGAATTCCGTAAGCGGCAAGCAGCTCTTTCGATTCCGGTTCGGTCAGCAACGTGCGACCGGCTTTGCGCACGCCTTCGATGATCGCGCGCCCCTGCGTGCGGCTGGCGGAGCTTTCCGCGCCCTGCGCGAGCGCGGGGGTTTCGTAGAGCGCGCGAAGGGCGTGGGTGTATTGCCAGAGATAACAAAACGCGCGCGCGGCACTGTCGGGATAGGAAAAGGTCGGAATCGCGACCCGGTCGAGAATCGCCATCGCTTCCGCCACACTCGCGCCGCCGAGGAAACTGGCCAGGATCGGTTTGCCCTCGAGTTTTGCGAACGCGGTCAGCCCGGTTGCGACGTCGTTAGGGCGCGTCACCGACTGCGGCGTCAGGACGACGAGCAGCCCATCGTTGCCCGGATCGCGCGCCACGATCTCGACCGCGCGGCAGTAGCGTTCCGCATTCGCGTCCCCGATCACGTCGATCGGATTGCCGTGACTCCAATGCGGCGGCAGCACGCGATCGAGCGCGGTCATCGTTTCGTCCGATAACGCGGCGCTCTCGCCGCCGTTCGCGATCAGCGTATCGGTCGCGAGCGCACCGGGGCCGCCGCCATTGGTCACGATCGCGAGCCGCGGCCCGCGCGGACGAGGCTGTTTCCCTAACAACTCCGCGATGTTGAACAACTCAGCCACGGTATTAACCCGCAAGACGCCGGCGCGTCGAAAGGCCGCGTCACAGACTTCGTCGCTCCCGGTGAGCGCGCCGGTATGGGAGGCGGCTGCTTTCGCCGCCGCCTCGGTCCGGCCGACCTTGATCACAATGATCGGCTTGGTCAGGGCCACTTCGCGCGCGGCCGAGAGGAAGGAGCGTGCGTCGCCGATCGATTCCATGTAAAGCAGGATGCTGCGCGTGCGCGGATCGTCACCCAGTTGGTCGATGAGGTCCCCCCAGTTCACGTCGAGCATCGAGCCGATCGAGATGAAGGCGCTGAAGCCGAGCTGGTTTGTCAGGCTCCAATCCAGGATCGCGCTGCAAAGCGCGCCGCTCTGGCTGATGAATCCGATGTTGCCCGGCCGCGCCAGCGGCTGGATGAAACTGGCGTTGAGGCCGAGGTGCGGCAGCATCATGCCGACACAATTCGGCCCGATAATGCGCATCGCGCCGCGCGCCTGGGAGATCTCTTTTTCCAATTCGCGCCCGCGTGGGCCGATCTCTTTGAAGCCGGCGGAAATGACAATCGCACCCTTCACTCCGGCCGCGGCGCAATCCCGTACGATCTGAGGAACAGTCGCCGCTTTGGTCGCGATAACGGCGAGATCAATGCGCCCTCGAAGCTCTCCAATCCTGGCGACGGTTTTTATCCCGAGAGTACTGGCCCGGTTTGGATTCACCGGATAAACCGCGCCGGAAAAGGAGCGAAGATTTTCGAGCAATGCACGGCCGACGCTGCCTAACGAATCGGTCGCTCCAATGAGCGCGATCGCGCGCGGCGCGAGCATGGCGCTGAGATTCGGCAGTCGCTCCGCCGTTTCCCTACCGCTGTGAACTTTTGTCGTCGTCGTCACATTTTGGTGGATTGAATCTCCTCCCGCACGCGGCCCAGCACTTCGTCCACCGCGCTGGCGACTTCGGGCGAAAGCGTCTCTCCGGCGGCGAAGTCTTTGCCCTCGATGCCGTAGAGAATAACCCGAGGCGGAAGCTTTCCCAGCGCGCGCCCCAGTTCGATGGCCTCCGCCACACTGAAGGCGTGGGTCGAGTAATAAAAGAAACGGCGCGGAACCGGAACACAGCTCGCGTCGAGCCGGTGAATCGTGCCGGGCGTATCCCCAGCTTGAACGGCATCGACGAGAATGACCGCTGCCACACCTTTCCATGTCTCCATTAAGGCAGCGCCCTCACCGCTTTCCTCGCACACCGCGACTCCGGGCAGCGCGGCTGCCCGCAGACGCCGCGCGACCACGCGGCCTACACCGTCGTCGCCACGAAACTCGTTGCCGAGGCCGATGACCATTGTCCGCCGGGCGCTCTTCATTCGCGCTCGATTTTCAGTTTCAAAAAATGGGTCGCGCAGGAGATGCACGGGTCGTAATTGCGAATGGCCTGCTCGCATTGCCAGGTCAGCTGTTCGTTAGGCAACTCGACCCGCGGCGGGATGAAGCGCCGGAGATCGTCTTCGATTGTCTTTTGATTTTGCGACGTGGGCGGGACGATTTTGGCGTCGAGGATGTGGCCTTGCTCGTCGAGGCGGTAACGGTGGTAAAGCAGACCGCGCGGCGCTTCGGTTGCGCCATAGCCGGTGGCAGCCCGGGGCGTCACTTCGACCGCGGGCGCGTCCGGCATTTCGTAGTTCTCGATAATGCGCAACGCTTCGTCGCAGGCCCAGAGCACTTCGACCGAGCGCACGATGATGCTTTTGAATGGATTGATGCAAGTCGGACCGAGGCCAGCCTCGCGCGCAGCGTTCTGCGCGAGTGCGGAGAGGCGGTCGAAGTTCAGGCTGTAACGCGCCATCGGACCGAGGAAATACGCGCCACGCCCGTTCAGCGTCGCGTGCAACGCGTTGGAGTGCGCGACCTGTTCTTCCGTGACGTGTTCGTCGAATTCGCCGTGCGGCAATGTCGAGCCCGCGATTCGAGACGATGCGGCCTTCGTTAAACGGATATTCTTCCGCATGCCGCAGCGCGACGAATTCGTAGTCTTGTTCAAAATCGGGAAACGGCATCGTCGCCACCCAGCGGACGGTCTCAAGCGCGGCGTCGCGCGCCCACTTCAGGCGTTCGGCCAGCGGCGCGAGTTCCTGTTTCGTCGGCACGCGATGAAAGCCGCCGACGCGCACGTTGATCGGATGGACCGCGCGGCCGCCGAGTGTAGAGACGATTTCGTTGCCAGCCTTCTTCAACTGCAGACCGCGCTGGATGATGGGCGCGAAATCCCCGGCCATCTGGATGGCGCTTTCGTAACCGAGGAAATCCGGTGCGTGCAGCAGGTAGATGTGGAGCGTGTGGCTTTCCATCCATTCGCCGCAGTAAATGAGTCGGCGCAATGCCCGCAATTGCCCGCCAACCTTAACGCCACAGGCGTCTTCCATCGCATGCACCGCGCTCATTTGGTAGGCGATGGGGCAGATGCCGCAGATGCGTGAGGTGAGATCGGGCGCTTCGCGGAAGTCACGCCCACGCAGGAACGCTTCAAAGAAGCGCGGCGGCTCGAAGATTTTGAAGTTCACGTCGGTCACGGCGCCGTCCTTGATCTTGACGAGGAGCGCGCCTTCGCCTTCGACGCGGGCGAGGTAATCGACTTTAATGGTTCTGGTTTTCTTCATGCGCCTCGCTTTCTTTTCGGAACGCTTCCGCGTCGGCGTTGTAAGTCCGGAAGACGCGCACGAGGTCCGGCTCTGAAACCTGCTGGACGTGGCCCATCCAGGTCGCGAGCGAATGGGTGTTGGGCGTTTCCTTCGGGCCGAAGCAGCCGTAGCAGCCGCGGTGGTAGGCGGGGCAAAGCGCGCCGCATCCGCCGTGCGTGACCGGGCCAAGGCAGGGCGCGCCGTGCGCCACCATCACGCAGACGATGCCGCGGCGTTTGCACTCCATGCAGACGCTATGTGGTGGCGTGTTCGGTTTGCGCCCGGCGAGGAAGGCGCTGATCACTTCGAGCAATTGCTGCTTATCGATCGGGCATCCGCGCAGCTCGAAATCGACGACGACGTGGTCGGCGATCGGGGTGGATTTGGCCAACGTCGAGATGTAGTCGGGCCGGGCATAGACGATGGAGGTGAACTCCTTCACGTCGGCAAAATTGCGCAGCGCCTGGATGCCGCCGGCCGTGGCGCAGGCGCCGATCGTGACGAGATGTTTTGAGACGCGGCGCACTTCGCGAATGCGTTCGGCATCGTGCGGCGTGGTGATGGAGCCTTCCACGAGCGACAAATCGTAAGGGCCTTTGACGACGGCGCGCGAGGCCTCGACGAAATTGGCGATCTCGATCTGTCCGGCGAGCGTGAGCAGTTCATCCTCGCAATCGAGCAGACTCAACTGGCACCCATCGCACGAGGCGAATTTCCAGACGGCGAGCTTGGGTTTGCGCAGTTTGCTCATGGTCAGAATTCCCGGACGGTCAGGAGCGATTTCACGCGGTCGTAGCGAAAGACCGGCCCGTCCTTGCAAATAAATGTTGGCCCGAACTGGCAATGCCCGCAGAAGCCGACGGCGCATTTCATGTTGCGCTCGAGCGAGACGAAGATGCGCTCTGTCGTTAGGCCGCGTTTCTGCAATTCGAGCGCGGTGAAACGCATCATCACTTCCGGTCCGCAGATCAGCGCGATCGTGTTCGCAGGATCGAACGGCGCGGACGGGATGAGCCGGGTGACGACGCCGACGTTCCCGCGCCATCGGTCGACGACATGGTCAACCGTGATCTCCACATGCAGGTCGCGCCGCACGCTCCAGTGCCGGAGTTCGTCGCGAAACGGAATGTCCCGCGGGGTGCGCGCACCAACCAAAAGAACGACCTTACCGAATTCCTTACGCCGTTTGAGCAGCGAATAAACGACCGAACGCAGCGGCGCCAACCCGATGCCGCCCGCGACGATCACCACATCGCGCCCGACGGCTTCGGCGAGCGGCCAGCCGGTTCCATATGGTCCGCGCACGCCGAGCGCGTCGCCTTCCTTGAGCTTCGCCATCGCGCGCGTGACGGTTCCAACTGCGCGCGTGGTGTGGATCAGCGGCGAGGGTTCGAGCGGGTTGCCGCTGATCGAGATCGGCACTTCGCCGACGCCGAAGACGTAAAGCATGTTGAACTGGCCGGCGGCAAAGCTGATCGGCGGCGCATCGACGGTCGGCGCGAGCGCGAGCGTGAAGGTATCGGCGGTTTCTTTGCGAGACTGCTGGATGCGCCAGAGCGCGGGCAGCATCGGTTCGTTAGGCCGAACGGAGATTTGTTCAAGCGCGGGTGCCATATACGTCGAGCAGTTGCAGCCGCGTCGCCTGGAGTCGTTGCATCATGACTTGAGCGGAGCGCATCGCCAGCTCGTAGCCGAGGTCGTGGTTCTCCTCGCATTTTCCGCGCAGACATTTTCCGTCGAACGCCGTCGCGCGCACGCTTTCAGTCACGACCGCATCGAAGTGCCAGAGATAGGGCGGGAAAAGCCACGACCAGCCGATCACTTCGCCGGCATGAACCGTTTCGAGTACGGCCGGACCGCGGCCCGGCACTGCGGTCTCGAGCCGCACACGTCCGCTGCGCAGGAGATAAAAGTGATCGGCCGGATCGCCTTCGTGAAAAAGATATTCACCTGCCGCAAAGTGAACGTTCGAAGCACAGCCGGCTGCGAGTTCGAGATATGCGGTGTCCAGTCCCGCGAAGAAAGGATGTTCCTGGATGAGAGTCTTAATATCTTTCATAGGACAAGTGGTTCGTTAGGCTTGAGCGGCGGTACGCCGGGCTCGGATTCGCGGATGACACGGACTTCCTCCGTGATGTCGATCGCGACCGGGCACCAGGTGATGCAACGCCCGCAGCCGACGCAGCCGGAAGTGCCGAACTGGTCAATCCACGTCCCAAGTTTGTGGGTGAGCCACTGGCGATAGCGCGATTTCACGGACGAACGCACTGCGCCGCCCACCAGGTGGGAGAAATCCACGGTGAAGCACGAGTCCCACTTGCGCCAGCGTTCAGCGTGTTCGCCGGTCAGGTCAGTCACGTCCTCGACGTTCGAGCAAAAGCAGGTCGGGCAAACCATCGTGCAGTTCGCGCACGAGAGGCAACGATCCGCCACGTCTTCCCAGCGCGGGTGTTCAAGATTCCGGTAGAGCAGTTCCTTGATCCCGGTAGTCTCGAGCGTCCGGCCCATCTGAGCCGTGGCGCGCGCGGTCGCTTCAGTGGCGGCAGAAAGCTCCGAAGTTTCGGCAGGGTGCGATGGCAATTCCGCCAGCACTTGTGCGCCCGCCTCGCTCCCAGACTCAATGACGAAGTAGTGCCGCCCGCCCTCGAGAATTTCCGTGAGGGCGAGATCAAAGCCGCCTGCGGCCTTCGGCCCGGTCTTCATCGAAACACAGAAACAAGTGCCGCCCGCCTGGCCGCAGTTGACCGCAATGATGAAGACATTTTGCCGCTGCGCCTGATAAACCGGATCAACAAACTGCCCGCCCAGAAAAACCTTGTCCTGAACGGCGATGGCGTGCAGTTCGCAGGAGCGAACGCCAAGAAAAGCGAGCTTGGGCACGGCGACGTTTTCCGGCAGCACTTCGAAACCGTCCGTCGTGCGGCGCGCGCGGAAGAGCCGCTGTTCCGGCGGGAAAAGGAACTTCTTCCATGAATGCGGCCCGACGACGTAACCGAAAAGCGCGGCGTCGCCACGTTTCTTCAAGCGATAGGTTCCGCCGTCCTGCTCATCGGTCCAGCCGACCGGGAGTTGGTCAGGGTTGGCCAGCGTGTCGTAAATAATCGCGTCATCGCGGACGGTCGGCCCGACGATCTGATAGCCGCGCGCCTGTAAAACCTGGAACAAGCGCGGCAGGTCGGCGCGTTCCAGGGTGGCGGCCGGGTTCCTAATCGTGCCGGGCAGTTCGTTTGGCATACCGTTCTATCCTGGTCTCGTCGGCCTTCCGTTTTCGTTGTGCTCAGCCGCTTTTCCCGTTTGACCTTACGTCATGATTCCTTCTCCAAAATGGCCAAGCGTCTGTCTTCAGGACGGTGTCGGGGTTGAGCGAGATGCTGTCGATCTTCTGTTCGACGAGGAACTGCGCGAACTCGGGGTAATCGCTCGGCGCCTGGCCGCAGATGCCGATCTTGCGGTGCTTCCTCCGGCAGACGGCAATGACATCGGCGATCATTTTTTTCACCGCGGGATTTCGTTCGTCGAAAATGTCCGCTACGATTTCGCTGTCGCGATCGACGCCGAGAATGAGCTGCGTGAGATCGTTCGAGCACCGGCGCCAGATGCGAGACGTAGATCTTCGCCCGGGTCCGTTCCCCGAGCTCGCGAAAACCGGAAGCGAAATCGGCGTGCGGATGACTGTTGAAGATGGCAACGATCTTGAGCCCTTCGCGCTCGGCCTCGGCGAGGTAATCATCGATATCGCGTTTCGGATCGACCACTGCGGCCTCGCCGTCGGCGCCAAAAAGATAGGAAGCATGAGCGAGTCCTTCGACAAAGAAACGTTTGAGATACAGAAGCGTGGTTTGGAGTTGAGGTTCGTTAGGTGATTTCAAGGGATGAATGTTGGTCTTGCTCACTGGAACCAGTTCCAGTTTTTGATGATGACGAAAGCGCCCACCGCGAGGACGAACCAGGCGAAGGCCACGCGCAGGTGCCCCACCGCGAGACGCCGCGCGAAAAAGCGTCCGCCGAACATGCCGACGAGCGACGCGCCGAGAAACATCCCGGCGATGGTCCAATTGAACGGCGCCTGATGAAGATGCCCGGCGAGACCGGCGAAAGAGTTCACCGCGATGATCAGGAGTGAGGTGATGATGGCGGACTTGAGCGGGAGATGGCCGAAGAAAACGAGCGCCGGCACGATGAGAAATCCGCCGCCGACGCCGAGAAATCCAGTCAGCGCGCCGACCACGAGCCCGGTGAGGGAGCAGCGTGGCCAACGGCATTGTTCCTTCTCGTTAGGCGGATGCCACCTTCCACCGCGCAGCATCAGGGTTGCGATCACGATCATGAGCGCGGCAAAGATCAGCATGAGCAACGCCGGCGACACGAGGTGCGTCAACTGCGCGCCAGCGAGCGCCCCGACGATGCCCGTTAGGCTAAAAAGGGTCGCGGCTTTCAAATGCACCAGGCCGCTACGCGCGTTCATGAATGTTGCCGCGAGGCTCGTCCCGCCGACGACCGCGAGGGACATGCCGACCGCCTGTTGGCGGAACCCGCGCCGCATAAACCAGCACCGGCAGGGTGATAATCGAGCCACCGCTCCCGAGGAGCGTGAGCGAAAAACCAATCGCGAGCGCGAAGACGAGCGCCAGGATCATGCCGGCGCCTCCAGCTTTGCGAGCGGGAGCAAGCGCGACCCGGCCAAATGTCCTCCGGCAAACTCGGGGTATTCGCGCACCTCGAGCAAAAGCGGCGGCGATTCGCTCTCGATCTTCGCCTTCAGATCCTGCGGTGAACGATGTTTCATTTTCATCGTGTGCCCTACGATGCTCGATCGCCGTCCTCGCGCTCTTCGTTGTTTGCGAAACTTCGGTCGTTTCTTGATCGGTTCGCGCATCACGCTTCGCCTTTCGGGTCGGTCTGCGTCCGAAAGCGGCCAAGGATTATCTTCGCGACTTCCACGACCGAGACCGGCAGCAGCGCCAGTCCGAAGATAAAGAACCAATCGAAGCCGAACTGTATCGAGGCTGGAAAAAAAATCGCGCGGGTGAATGGCACCCAAAGGAGAAGCAGCTGCAGCACCGAGGAGAAAACGATCGCGGCGAGGAGGTATCGGATTCGTGAAAAGCCCCAGCTGGAGAAGCGTGAAGCGCTGGCTGCGGCAGGCAAAGGAAAAGAAAAGCTGCGCAAAAACCGTCACGTAAAAGACGAGCGCCTGCGCGTAGGCGATCCCGGCCTCCGCAAAAGCGTAGGCGAATCCCGCGATCATGACCGTGGCCATGAGGAGACCGTGGAACAGGATGCGCGCCCCACGCTTGTGGGTAAAGAACGGCTCGTTAGGCGGGCGCGGCCGGCGCCGCATGACATCGGCCGCCGGTTTTTCCATCGCGAGGGCGAGCGCCGGGATGCCGTCGGTGATGAGATTGATCCAGAGCAACTGGATCGGGATAAGCGGGACGGGCCAGCCGACCACCGCTGCGACGAGCACGAGCAGGATTTCGCTCGCATTCGACGAGAGGAGGTAATGAACAAATTCCTGGATGTTGTCGTAGATGCCGCGGCCTTCTTCGACCGCGTTGACGATGGAGGCGAAATTGTCGTCGGTCAGCACCATGTCGGAAGCTTCCTTCGTCACATCCGTGCCGGTGATGCCCATCGCGATGCCGATGTCGGCGGTCTTGACCGCGGGCGCGTCGTTCACGCCGTCGCCCGTCATGGCCACGACTTCGCCGTGTGCGCGCAGCGCCCTCACGACCCGCAGTTTGTGTTCCGGCGAAACGCGGGCGTAAACCAGAAGCCGGTCGACTTTGCCGGAGAACTCTTCCTCCGAAAGCGCATCCAGCTCCGCCCCGGTCACGGCCACGTCCTCTTCGCCGGCGATGCCCGATGCACGGGCGATGGCGAGCGCGGTCGCCGGATGATCGCCCGTGATCATGACCGGGCGTATGCCCGCCGATTTGCATTTGCCGACCGCGATTCGCGCCTCTTCGCGCGGCGGATCGATCATGCCGACGAGCGCGACGAAGATCAGGTCATGCTCGCCATGGGATTTGTAGTTCTGATCCACTTTCCGCCAGGCGAGACCGAGCACCCGCAGGGCGCGATCGGCCATCGCACGACCGTCCTGTAGAAGTTCTGCGCGCCGCCTCGCGGAGAGCGTTACGATTTCGTTAGACCGTTGCTCGAACCCGCAGCGCTCGAGCAGAATCTCCGGAGCGCCCTTGGTGTAGACGGAGTTTTCGCCAGCGCGCTGCACGACGACCGACATCAATTTGCGCGCGGAATCGAAGGGAATTTCGTGGACGATGGTGTGATCGGAGTCGCGCTCCAGACCAGCCTTGCGGGCCGCCACGACGAGCGCGCCTTCTGTGGGATCGCCGACGACGCGCCAGCGTCCGTCGGTCTCGTTAGGCGGCTCGAGCTGCGAGTTGTTGCACCAGAGTCCGATTTTGAGCGCGAGCGTCAGTTCCGAATCTCTCTTCGCAGCGGAATCGGCGGCGATGAAATCACCCTCCGGCACGTAACCGCTGCCGGTGACCTGGTAATGATGCGCCGCGGTGACGATCTCGGTCACCGTCATTTCGTTTCGGGTCAACGTGCCCGTTTTGTCGGAACAAATGACCGTGACCGCTCCAAGCGTTTCCACACTGGCGAGCCGGCGAATGAGCGCGTTGCGTTTCACCATGCGCTGCAAACCGAGCGCAAGCGCGATCGTCACGACCGCGGGCAAGCCTTCCGGCACCGCCGCAACCGCGAGACTGACGGCGAGGAGAAAAGTGTGCGCGAGTGTTTCGCCGCGCAGGAGTTGCAGGACGAAAATGAGCACGACGAGCGCGAGGCAGGCGAAGATCAGGACGCGGCCGAATTCCTCGAGACGCTTCTGGAGCGGCGTCGGCTCGCGTTCTTCCGTCTGCAGAAATCCGGCGATGCGGCCGAGCTCGCTCTGCATTCCGGTCGTGGCGACGACGCCGCGGGCTCTGCCCGCGACCGCGCTCGTCCCCATGAAAACCATGTTGATGCGTTCCGCAATCGTCGACTCGTTAGGCAAGACCGCCGCGGAATCCTTTTCCACCGGGGTCGATTCGCCGGTCAGAGCCGCCTCCTGCATTTTCAGCCCGTAAGTGCTGAGGAGCCGGAGATCGGCCGGAACGCGATCGCCCGCTTCCAGTTCCACGACGTCGCCCGGCACCAATTCCTCTGCAACGATGTTGTGGAGTGAGCCATCGCGCAGGACGCGCGCGTTCGGGGAGGAGAGTTTGCGCAGCGAGGAAAGGGTTTCCTCCGCCTTGCGTTCCTGGAAAAAACCGAGCAGCGCATTGAGCAAAACGATGGCAAAGATCGCGCCCGCCTCGAGCCAGTCGCCGAGCAGGCCGGAGACGATCGTGGCCGCGAGCAGGATCCAGATGACGAGCTGATTGAATTGCGCGAAGAGCTTTTGCCACCACGGCGGGGGCTGCGCTTCGGCGAGCCGGTTCGGCCCCGCGCGCAAGAAACGAGCGCGAGCCTCAGCACTCGTTAGGCCACGCGCAATATCTGTCTCAAGACTCGCCGCCAGGGCGGTGATCGGCTCGGAAAAAGCCGGTTTGGATGGCGGCGGCGGCGGCGGCATCAGCGAGCAGAGCGAACATCAATCGTGTGGCCGGATGACGAGCACCGGCCGTTTGCTTTGCGTCATGACGCCTTGGGCGACTGAACCGAGAACAGCCTTGGCCAAGCCGGTCCGACCATGCGAGCCGAGGCAGATCGCATCGGCATCGAAACGTTCGGCGGCCTGCGCGATTGCCTGCGCTGGCTCAGCGCTCTCGGCAATTTCCGTTTCGATTTCGAAGTCGTCGGACGCGCCCGGGGGAATGAGCGCGCGCAGTTGCACGCGCAACTTCGGGTTGTCCTTGTCCGGCCGCGGGGCGCCTTTCTCCGCCGCGGCGGCCGGTTCCATGACGTGAAGAAGCTTCAAAGTGCCGCCGGATTCTAAAATGGCACAACCGTAGGCGACCGCTTCGTTACCCAGCTCGGAAAAATCCGTCGCCACGAGCACGCGACCGAGTCTCGGCACAGGCAGCGGCGGTCTTTCGCCGAGTGGTGGAATCACCGCCACGCTGACGCCGCCATGACGTAAAACGGTCCGCGAGACGGAGCCGAAGCGCAGCCAACCAAAGCCGCGACGCCGATGCGTGCCGACGACGATGAGATCGGGGTGCTCGCGTTGCGCGATTTCAAAGAGGACGCTCTCCGGGTGTCCCCAACCCGGCTCGACCGTGACTGTTACCTCTTCCGGTGGCAGTCGCATCGCGACGCGCTCAGCCACATCGCGTTCGAGGAAGTTTTGAATCTGTTTTGGATTCTCCGTCAACGGCAACGGCCCATGATAACCGAGTCGCTCTGCCTGCGCGGGCGGCCAATCGATATGCAGCACGAATATTTCGCAGGGACCGATTTGGCGCAGCTCGTTCACCCAACCGAGCGCGGTATCACTGGCCGCCGAGAGATCGTAGCCAACCAAAACTTTCAGCGGATGTTCGCCACGCAGCCACGATTCGAGACGATTGCCCGGTCGAACCACGAGAGTCGGAACCGGCGAAGTCTCCGCCGTGCGTTCGGCGACGCTGCCGACGAGGAGGCGCCGCCCGAGGCCGTGACCGACCGCGCCGACGACCATTGTCTGCGCTTTGGCCTCGGTCGCCGCGGTGACCAGCTCGTCAAAGATAGAACCGGAAAGCAGTCTTGTTTCCACTTCGGTGCCGGCTTCGCGCAAGCGCTTCGCCTCTTGCTCGAGCGTTTGTTGCTTTTCCGCGAGGGTCCCTTCAAAAAGCGACGGATCGACTTCTGCCATGCCGTGAAATTCCTCGACATGCAGGAGGATCAGCTTCGTTCCCTGCCGCCGGGCCATCGCCGCGGCGACGCCGGCGGCTTCATTTGCCACCGGGGAAAAATCTGTGCCACAAACAATTGGTCGTCCTGATTGCATAATAATTCGCGCCTCGATCGGAGCCTACCATTCGGCTGAGGTCGAAAGGAAGGCTGCGTCCTTTCAACCGTCAACCGTTCGGTAGATTGCAGCCGGGGTTACTGGCCGCGTCGACCCCGACCCGCCCAGAGAGGTGCACCGTTTTCGTCGCGCAACTTGATCACCTTGTCCCCTTTCGTGACGGTCGCGGCGATAAGCGCAGGCTTGCCATCCATGGTCACGCGCGAACCCGTTACCGTGACGGTATCTCCCTTCTCAATCTTCGGGCTTTGCTTGTCCACGAACCAATCGGGGCCCAGGCTCACCGAGATAGTTTCCTTGTCGGTTTGGAGCGTGAGGTGGACGCCCATTCCTCGGTGCATTCCCGGTCCCATCCCGGGACCGTGGTGCGGCGACTCGACTTTCTCCACGGCGGTGACTTTTCCGGTTATCGTTTCGACTGTCTTGGAGTCGTAGTTTCCCCACCAGCCTTGGCCGCGTTGGGCGAATACCGTCGTCGCAGCCAGCAGGCCGGCAACGACCACGGCAGAAGTAATAGATTTCGTTCTCATGCTTGTTCCTTTGAGTTGTTTTTCTTGTGTTTCTCAGTTTCCAAAATGGCCAGCGTTGTCTTTAGGACGGTGTCGGGGTTGAGCGAGATGCTGTCGATCCCCTGTTCGACGAGGAACTGCGCAAACTCCGGGTAGTCGCTCGGGGCCTGGCCGCAGATGCCGATCTTGCGGTGCTTCCTCCGGCAGACGGCGATGACGTCGGCGATCATCTTTTTCACCGCCGGATTTCGCTCGTCGAAAATCTCCGCCACGATCTCGCTGTCGCGATCAACCCCGAGGATGAGCTGGGTGAGATCGTTCGAGCCAATACTAAAGCCGTCGAAAACCTCCGCGAATTCCTCCGCCAGGATGACGTTGCTTGGGATCTCGCACATGACATAAACCTCAAGACCGTTTTCGCCCTGCTTCAGCCCGTGCTTCGCCATTTCCGCGATGACTTTGCGGCCTTCCGCGACCGTCCGGCAGAACGGCACCATTAATTTCACGTTCGTTAGGCCCATTTCGTCGCGGACCTTTTTCATGGCGCGACATTCGAGAGCAAAGCCCGCTTCGTAGCGCGGGTTGTAATAGCGGGACGCGCCGCGAAAACCGAGCATCGGATTTTCTTCGGCTGGTTCGTAAGCGCGCCCACCGACCAGGTCGGCATATTCGTTGGTCTTGAAGTCGCTTAGCCTAACGATGACGTCTTTGGGGTGGAACGCGGCCGCGATCATGGCGACGCCTTGCGCGAGCTTATCGACAAAGAACTGCGGCTTGTCTTCGTAACCGGCCGTCAGCTTATCGATTCTCGCTTTCGTTTCCGCATCGTCGATTTTCGCATAATCGAGCAGCGCCAGCGGATGCACCTTGATGTAGTTGCTGACGATGAACTCTTCGCGGGCGAGCCCGACGCCGTCATTGGGGATGAAGGAGAAGGAGAACGCTTCCTGCGGATTGCCGACATTCATCATGATCTGGGTTCGCGGACGCTGGAGATTCTTCAGATTCATTTTCTCCACGTCGAAGGGCAGCTCGCCTTCGTAAACGAAACCCACGTCGCCTTCCGCACAGGAAATGGTCACGGCCTGTCCGTCCTGCAACGATTCCGTCCCGTGCTCCGTGCCGACCACGGCCGCGAGCCCAAGCTCGCGACTAACAATCGCCGCGTGACAGGTGCGCCCGCCGCGATTGGTCACGATGGCTGCGGCTTTTCTCATGATCGGTTCCCAATCCGGATCGGTTTTGTCCGTGACCAAAACTTCACCCTCCTGAAATTCGCGCAGATGATCCGCGTTCTTGATCACCCGCACCGGGCCGGTCGCGATTTTTGCGCCAACGCTGCGACCACTGATGAGAACGGGACCGCGTTGCTTGAGGCGGTAGGTCTCGAGGACTTCGCGGTCCTTGCGCGACTCGACGGTTTCCGGCCGGGCCTGGACGATGAAGAGTTCGCCGGTCTTTCCATCCTTCGCCCATTCGATATCCATCGGCGTCGGCGCGCCTTTGATTCCGCTGTAGTGCTCCTCGATGATGCAGGCCCATCGCGCCAGCGCGAGAATCTCGTCATCGGTGATGGCAAAACAGTCGCGATCCGCCTGAGGCACCGGGACGTTTTTGACCATCTTCCCGCCGCCATCGTAAACGAGCTTGAATTGCTTGCTTCCGATCGTCTTCTGCAGAATCGGGCGAAAACCCGTTTTCAGCGTCGGTTTAAAAACGTAGTACTCGTCGGGATTGACCGAGCCCTGGACCACGTTCTCGCCCAGCCCATAGGCGGCATCGATCAAGACGACATCGCGAAAACCGGTTTCGGTGTCGATCGTAAACATGACGCCGGAAGCGGCGAGATCGGAACGCACCATTCGTTGCACAGCGATGGAGAGCGCGACTTTCTGATGTTCGAATCCCCGGTCGGCGCGGTAGGAAATCGCGCGATCATTGAAGAGCGAGGCAAAGCAGCTGCGACAGGCTTTCAAGAGCGAGGAATCGCCCTCGACATTGAGAAAGGTCTGCTGCGCTCCGGCGAAGCTCGCATCCGGCAAGTCCTCTGCTGTCGCGCTGCTCCTCACCGCGACATCAGCCGTTTTCGCCGAGGCGCGCAGTTCATCGTAAGCGGCCAGGATTTCCGTCTCGAGATCCGCCGGCAAAGGGGTCGCGACAATCGCTTCGCGAATGGCCGATCCGCACCGGCGGAGCGCTTCGAGATTTTGGGTATCGAGATTCTCGAGCAGCTTGGCAATCCGCTTATCGAGCCCGCTTTGGCGCAAAAAGTAACGATATGCCTCTGCGGTGATGGCAAATCCGTCCGGCACTTTTACGCCCTGCGGTGCAAGTTCGCGCACCATTTCGCCTAACGATGCCGTTTTGCCGCCGACGAGCGGAATGTCGTTGATCGTGATTTCGCTGAAGCTCTTGATGAACTTCGATTCCGCGGCCGTTGCGCGTCCCGTTGTGGCAGCGGCTGTTTTCATATTTTTCAGGCGACCAGCGCCAGTTGACGCCCCGAGCCGCAGGCATTGCTTGATAGCCCGGGCGATTCGGGCCGGCGTTACCGGCTTCACCAGGCACACCCTCGCTCCGTTGGCGAAGGCCAACGCTTCGACATGTTTTTCGTCATCGCAGGTAACGACGATGACCGGAAGGTCGTTGCGACACGCGTTGATCGCGCCGAGCAATGTCATCCCATACCGTCCGGACTCAAAGTCGACCACGGCAAGATCGAGATCCCGGCCGACGCCGCAGACAATTTGCATCGCATCGCACGCGCTGTGTGCGAGATGACTAAGACCCCCAGTTTGTTGAAGGACGTGCGCAACCGCATCCTCCAGCTTTGGATCATTCGTCAGGAGAAGCATCACCCGGATCTTCATGCGCCCAGCGTCGAGGAGCAGGCGAACGGGCGCTCCGCATCAATTGCGATTTAACGCGCGTTTTTTGCGCGCCGAGCGAAGGGATGACGAAGCCCGAATGACCGGGCAACGAGATGACGCGATTTCGTCATTTATCTCGGTCTGAGGCTGACTTAGCCTAACGACCGAGACTTTTGATGAGCTGCCTGGAAAGGGCAGAGATCTCCTTCACTTTTTTTTGTGAGATTTGCGCGTCTTCAGACCCGAGCAGCAGCCGGATTCTTTGTATTCCCTCGCGCATCCTGAGGATGACGGAATCGGTTCGTCTCTCTCCACCCATTGTCGCGAGCCGCTTCTCGAAGTAATCGAACAGCGCTGGTTGCCACAGAAGCTTGGCTCTCTCCTTGGAATAGTCTTGTGCAAGGAGCGAGGTAAGGGCTTCCGTGCCGCGTAACCAGCCGCCCAGACTAACGAGTTGAGCCAACTGTTCGCTCCGGAGTTCATTCATTCCCTGCTGCACATCGGGCAGCACGCTGTCCCATTCCTTGCGCACCGCGAGCCAGTCGCCGCTTTCGGCATTCTCGGTGATGCTGCGGCTGCGCCTGAGCGCCGCCTTTTCGACGCCGAGGCCCCTCGCCAGTGTGAGGACGGCGTGGCCTACACTTTTCACTTCGACCGCATCCTCTGCTTCCACCGCGATAAATCCTTCGGCAATGAGGGCGCCAAGGAGCAGCGCATTCTTCGTCTGATCACCGGGCGGCCTCCAGCGGGCGAGTTCCGGACGCTGCACCGCGCGCCAGTTCGAATGGGCAAACTGGTCGAGGGTGTTGAATATCTCGCTCGGAACGGGCACGAGCACGCCTTTGATCGCGGTGGATTGAGGAGGGAGTTGTTTCGCCGCGATCGTCGGCGACGGCTGCGCGGAGAGGAGGGAGGGCAGGACCGCGCAAGCCAGGAGAAAGGTCAAAATGTTGTTCATTGTGTTAAGGCTTTCCGCAGCGCCGCGATCATCGTGCGCTTTCCTGCGAGGGAACTAAAGCCGAACCAAAATAATCTGCTGATCGGTGCTTGGCTATTGCTCTCCAATTCTTGCGCGACGCGGGAAGGATGACGAGTTCGTTCGGGGAGCTCTGTTTCGTCATTTCCCTCGCCGCGGAGCGGGCGCGCAATGATAATGTTCAGCAATGGCCAGCGACCTAGCATCCCATGCATTTCTGGAAGGGCTATCCCCGGAGCAGCTCGCGGTGTTATTGGAGATCGCGACCCGAGTGCAGTTTAAAGCCGGCCAGCACATCCTTCAGCAAGGGGACCCTGCTGATCGGTTTTACTTGATCGAGCACGGTCGCGTGAGTCTGGAGTACGAACTCCCGCGCCAACGTCAGGTGCAAATGCAAACGATCGGCCCAGGTGAAGCGCTGGGCTGGTCATGGCTGGCCGAGCCTTATCGATGGCAGTTTAGCGCCAGCGCCCTCGACGACGTCACGACAAGCTGCTTTTCCGTCACCGATTTGCGCGAGCAATTCGAGCGCGACCCAAAGTTGGGATACGCGATCATGGAACGGATGGCCCAGGTGCTAATGGAACGGCTGCAAGCCACCCGGCAGAAGCTGCGAGTCTATGTGGAACGGGCGAGCGGCGACGAAAACACCCAGCAAGTCAGCTAGTCCTTCTAGCGCGCCGCTGGTTTTTCCTCTTTCAGGGCAAAGCCTGGCGACAATGACTCGGCACGACGAGCACAGGACAATTTGCGCTACGAACAAGTTGTTCCGCCACGCTGCCGAGAAGCGCATGCCGGAGTCCGGTGTAGCCATGCGTCGAGGTGACAACCATGTCGATGTCGGGATGCTTCGTCGCCTCCGTCAACTTCTCCACCGGTGTTCCGACTTCGACCCGCGTCTCAGCGGAAATTCCAACGAGCGGAAGGAAATTCACCATCTCGTCCAGCTTGTCCTCTGCATCGAGGAGCGCCGTTTCGACAAGCTGCGGCCAGTCAGACCCAACCATGCCTCCCTCCGCCGCCATGTAGTCAGGCGGCTGGACCACGTGCATGAGCAAAAGATCCGCGCCGACTTGTGTCGCGAAGACCGAGGCGTAGCGGGCGCCCTGCTTCGCGCACTCGGAAAGATCGACCGGCACGAGAATTTGCTGGAGAACGATGCCTTCGCATACCGTCCTGATCGGCCCGCGTGTCGCCTCGCGCACGACCAACACCGGGCAGGGCGCGTGACGAATCACTTTTTCGGTCGTGCTCCCGAGCCGCAGATGTTTAAAGCCGCTGCAGCCATGGGTCGCGATCACGATCAGGTCCGCCTTCAGTTCCTGAGCCGCGGCGATGATTTCCTGTACCGGTTTGCCGATCCGGAGATGGCAATCTTCCTTTTGCGGACGGGTGCCGAAGGTGAGCTCCACCTCATCGGCGAGGTGCAGCTTCGCTTCGGCCTCCGACCAAAGGACTGGCGAGGTCTCGACGGTGGAGAATAAACGCGCTCCCTCGTGGACATGCACCAACTGAACGCTCGCGCCAAAACGTCTGGCGAGCGGCAAGGCAAAATCGAGCGCCCGGAGTGACTCCTGCGACAGATCCAGCGGCACCAGCATGGTTTGGATGCGGAGCGGATCCGCAAAGAAAGATGCGGTTGGGAGATTGGAGACTCCTTCGGACTTTGAGGTCGGCTGGGCCTTTTCGGTGCTCCTGTTCATGTCTGATCATTAAATCGCCGGCGAAAAAGGCCCCAACCATCGGTTGCGAAAAACCCGGCGTTTTTTGCCGGTAAGTCAGTTGGGAAAGGCCATTCGTTAGGCGGACCGCGCGCGGGCGCTCTCCTCGCGAGGTTTGATCTCAAGATCCTCTTCAAATTCAACCTGGGCACGGATAATCGGATCTTCCTGTCCGCTCGGGTGCCTGCCTAACGAAGCTAACCGGATACGATCTTGATGGCGCGACGGGGGACTTCTTGCGCATCGCATTCTCGCGTTGCACCCGTTTTGTTTATCCGGGCACTTAATCGGCCGGCGAGAACATGCGATATTTGCTCCGCTCGAGGAGCGGCCCTTTGGTGCTGCCGCTTAAAAACTGAACCAGATACGGGTTCCTCGATTCTTTCATCTCCGCCGGCGTGCCTTCGGCGATAATCTTTCCCTGGTGCAGCATGGCCATGCGGGTGGCGACACGAAAAGCACTGTCCATCAAATGCGTAACGATGATCGACGTGACTTTGCTTCGCTCCGTCAGGCCGATGATCAATTCGTCGATGACGGCACTGACGACCGGGTCGAGACCCTGCGTGGGTTCATCGAAGAGAATCAGCTCGGGCTCCATCACGAGAGCGCGCGCGAGCCCGACGCGTTTGCGCATGCCGCCGCTCAATTCGAACGGCATCAGATCTTCGGTCCCGGCCATTTCCACCAGATCGAGTTTTTCTGCGACGATGCGATTGATTTCCGCGGGCGTTTTGTCGGTCAGCTCCTCGAGCGGTAAAGCGAGGTTTTCGCGCACCGTGCTCGAACTGAGCAGGGCGGCGTCCTGGTAAACCATCCCGATGCGCGTGCGCGCGCGCTGAAGATCGTGCGGGGCCAATCGAGGAATTTCGAGTTGGTTAAAAAAAACCGAGCCTTTTGTCGGGGCGAGAAATCCCAGGATCAAGCGCAGGATCGTGGTCTTGCCTGCGCCACTCTGGCCGATGATTGCGAGCCGGTCCTCGGGAGCGACCGCGAGAGAAACCCCGTCCAGGACCTGCTTCTCGCCGAAGCGTAAACTGACATTCCGAAGCTCGACGAGATAAGGGCCGGCCGATCCCGCGCTCTTCGTCCGCCTCGAAGGGGAAGCTGCATTTCTGGTGGCCGATTGCGCAGGCTTCATCCGCTTGGCGTCGTCAGGATTCTTTTCGGCGGCGTGGAGGCGAGGGGCTTAGCTTTCCCGCGATACCACGGAAAGCGACTTTCAGATTCCGACTTTTCTTCGCCGGCGGCGGAACCAACGACCCCCATCGGTCGGAGGTGAGCGACCTTCCTGCTGAAGCCTTCTTGAGCACGGATGCCAGTTTTTCGGTCGTGAGCGGTTTTCCAAGACAGTGCGTAGCGCCATGTTTTCGTGCGATCGGTTCCATATAAGTCTCTTCCAGGGCCGTGATGACCACGATCGGCGGTCTGTCCGCGCAGCCGCTGATCGCTTCGAGCAAGGCCATGCCATGCGCGCCGGGATCAACATCGACCACGACCAGGTCGAGGCGCCAAATTTGGTTTGCTAGAACCCGGAATGCCTCGCGGCTCGTTTCCGCCAATAACGTGCCGTGGCCAGTGCGGGCCGCAGCTTCCGTGACGCAGCCTTCCGAATCGGCGTCCGCGTCAACCAAAAGGACAACGTTCTCCTTCATCTCAAGAGCGACCTCGGCTGGGAACCGTCAGGACCGGACATTCGGCGTAGCGAACGACATGCTCGGCCACGCTCCCGAGCAAAGCGCGTTTGACTCCGCTGCGTCCATGAGTGGAGGTCACGACCAAATCGATCCCGGGCTGCCCGCTTTGGCCGCAGATTTCGTCGATCGCAGGACCGATGCGCACTTCTGTTTCGCAGAGGATGCCGCGCAAGAAGTTCATTTGCGTCAGCTCGCTCATTTGTTCCCGAGCGGCAGCTTTTGCTGTTTCAATCAGCGGCGTAGCGTCGGCGCCGGCGCGTTCCATTCCGAACGACTGGGCATAGGGGTAAACAACATGAAGAAGACGGAGAGTCGCCCCGGTGCTTTGGGCCAGTCGCGCCGCGTACTTTGCTCCAGCGAGAGCACACTTGGAAAAATCCACTGGGACAAGAATCGCGCCCGGCTTGAGACCGCCCCTCCCGGCTTTGCGATTTAACGCCGCACGGTATTTCGCGCCCCGCAGAACAAGGACCGGACACGGCGCATGGCGCACAACCCGTTCTGCTGTGCTTCCGAGAAGGACGTGTTTCAGCCCACTGTAGCCCCGCGTAGGGAGCACGATGAGATCCGCTTCGAGCTTGTGAGCGAGTTTGACAATTTCCTCGAACGGTCGCCCCGAAACCACGTGGCAATTGTCCGGCCAAAACCGAATATCATGTTTCTCCTCTACCTCAGCCAGCCGGTCTTGCATCAGGGCAATCGCATCGGCGCAATTGAGCATCAGATGTCCGGCCTGCGCGATTTCCGTGAGCGAATCCGACGGCTGGACGTGAACCAGATGAAGGGCCGCTTTGAATTGTTCCGCCAGCGGGATCGCATATTTAAGCGCCTCCATCGAAGCGTGAGAAAAATCCAACGGCAGGAGAATGATTTTGATATAGAACGCCTGTTCCCGGAGGGATGAAGTTGAGCTGCGTCTCGCTGCGGGGCGCTGCGCCGTGATCGGCGGTTCCCCTTCCTGGGCCCTCTTCATGACCAACGATTGATCGGGAAGGAAGGACTCTCTCGGCGCGTTTTGCTAAATACCGGGCGTTTTTTGCCTGCCAGTGGAACACGCCGTTGGAGCCGACAGACTGTGATCAAGACGAATGGGATTCGCGGAACCTGTTCGTCTGGCGCGGTCCTGCATGGGTGGCGGTGCTGGTGAAGTCGGCCCCGTGTTCCTGCGCTCAATTTTTTGGTTGTAGGCCCGTTTCATTTCCACATCAGCAGGCGAATTCATGCTCCTTCTCACGAACCACGAGGACCGGGCAGGGTGCCGCGTGGGCGACGCGTTGGGCCGTCCGGCCAATGCAAAAGTATTTCCAACTCGTGAAACCGTGCGTCGCAATCACGATCAAATCGATATCCGCATCCCTGGCCGCTTCGATAATTTCGTCGGCCGCCAGACCGCTCCGCAGCGTCCAACGAACGTTGCGCGCGATCCCATCGCCATCAGCGGCGATGAACGCGCAAAAATTCGTTTTCGCCTCCGTAAATTCCTTCTCAGAGGATGGCGCCACCTCCGATCGGCCCGCCAAGCCGGTCGAGACTGCGGGTTCGAGAACGTGGAGTAACGTCAGTTCAGAATGGTACTCCCTCGCGAAGGGTAGCGCGCAGGTAAAAGCTTTTCTTGAGGCCGGAGAAAAGTCGACCGGGACAAGGATCTTGTTCAAACGAAACGACAACTCTGCGGCGCCGGCATCGACACCGTCGGACTCGCGGGCTTCTAAATCCATCGGCCAAGGATGGATTGATTTGTCGCACCCGGCTCGTCCGCGTTTGCTAAAAAGTGTGCGTTTTTTGCGGAAGCGAGAGAACGATTAACGCATCAAGGCCTTCATCCAGCAAGCCACGAACAGACGCGGCCGTCCGCCTCAACAGGCGGAAGTAGCTTGCGACGGTGTCCACGTTCGCAGTGAACCACCACCGCATTGTGTTTGGCTAGATTCCGAAGAAGGTGTGGCTTGATCTTGTGCTCTTCCTGTTCTGAATAATTGCGCGACATCAGCGGTTCCCTCAATCGGGACTCGATTTTTGCGCCAACTGCTTGCGCGACACGAACGATGAAACGTAACGCGCCTGTTACCTTGCCCTAACGAATTTTTAGAACCGCACCGTGAACTGCGCCGCGAAGGTGCTCCCCAGGTTATCGGAGACGAAGTCGCCGCGGGCCAGGCTGTACTGCAGTTTCAACTGAGTGTGCGCACTGAAACGATAACCGACCGCAAGATCGATCCGGGCGACGTCGGGCCGCCGCGCCACGGTTTGCCCGGCGGCGTCGCGGCCGCTATCGAACAACTCCTGGTTCCAGCGGAGCGCGCCGAAAAGCTGGGGCGTGAACTTGTATTTCGCTTCCAGATAATAGGCGAGCACATCGGCATTACCGACTCGTGGAACCTGAAAACGGGCTTCAAAGACTTCCGCCCAGAACTGCCAGTGACCGCGGGCATAACTGGCATCCTGACCGAGCACGAATTCGCGGTAGTCGCCCAGGTCGCCTCCCTCCACTTCCGGACGCGCCTCCGGCTGAAGATAGGCGCCCTCCGCCGCAGAGAAGCCGAAGTGCCAGGCCTCGTTAGGCTGGAGCCCGAGGCGGAGATCGAGCGCCGGCCGATCAAAGTTGTAGTCGGACCACGATTCGGGACGGGAAGCCACTGCGTTGTTCTTAAACTCCGCCGCGTATTCGAAAAACCCCAGATGCCCGGCCACGGAAACGCCAATCGTATAAGCGGGTCCCCAGATGACCGGGAGAAACTCATACTTATCGAACCCGGGCACCGCGCGAAAGCTTTGACTCGTTAGGGGAAGCCGCAGGTCCGAAACGAGCGTGGCAGTCTCATAAGGAAGAGGCGCGTTGACGAAGGGATTCTCCCAGGAAAGATGCCGTTCCACCCAGCCGCCGATCACGCTGGCGAACTTGCCCACCTGCAGAGTGAAGCGTCCGTCGCTCCAGGGCGTGACGCGCAAGGCGTATTCGTCCATGCGCGCCTGCGCCCCGCGATCGGTCGGATCGAAGCCGGTATCGAGTCGCGCCTGGGCGAAAAAGTAAACGCGCGGCCCGAGTTGCGCGTCGAGAAAGAGACTCAGGCGCGGGGCGAACAAATCGTGTCCGCCGGCCCGGATCAGACCGGGTGGCGGCTGCGGATAATTGTAATACTCGAGATCGAGCAACCCACTCAGCCGAGCCCGCACCTGATCGTTCGCCACACTGATCGTTAGGGCCTGATCGACCCGATCGAGAAAATCTTCCGCACTCACCGTGTGGAGGGTCGCGGCGAAAAGGCAGGCGCAGATCAGAGCGCTTTTCATTACCCGGCTTTCGGGTTGAGAAGGACGGAAGAGGCCGCGGGAAAGCTCACGCTGAATTCCGTCCATTCCGCATCCGAGCGAACCAGTCGCAATTCGCCCCCATGCAGGCGCACCAGCTCGCGCGCGAGATTTAGACCGAGACCGTGTCCCGGGACATCTTCGCTCGCCCCGGCGCGGTGGAAGCGCTCGAAAATATACGGCTGCGCCTCCGTTGGAATCCCGCGCCCGGTATTGGCCACGCGCAGCTCCACCTCTCCATTCTCTTCACCGGCGACGATCCGGATGGTGCCTCCGCGCCGGTTATATTTGCGGGCATTATCGAGAAGATTTTGCACGACGAGCGCGGTGTATTTTATTTCCCCGGCGATCTGCAACTCTGCTGGACTATCGCTTTCGATCCGCAAGTCAGCCGCCTCCGGAACGGCGCGCAGATCATCGACCCATTCATCCACCAGACGGGTCAGATCAATCGTGTGCAGACGAAGACGCAGCTTGCCCGCGTCCATCCGCGAGAGGAGGAGAAGATCCTCGACCACGCCGGTCAGGCGATAGGTCTGGTGAATGAGCGCGGAAATTTCCTCATAGACTTCCTGGGGAAATCCGTCGCGCGCGAGGAGCGAATCGAGCCCGGCCCGCAGGACCGTGATCGGGCTCTTCAACTGATGGGAGGCGTCGGCGGAAAAGCGCGCGGAGCGTTGCAGCTCGTCCGCGGTGGTTTGCAGCTGGGCCTCGGCCCGCTGTCGTTGCGCGAAATTTTCCTCGGAGACGACCGCGAGCTTTTCCACCGGGCGCGAGAGGCGCCGGGAAAAGAACTGGCTCACGACAAAGCCGCCGAGCAGGAGCGCCCCGCCCGCACCGAGGATTTGCCAGCGCAACTGCCGTTGCCTAACGAGTAAACGATCGAGCGGATAAACGCAGACTTCGTAGGCCGGCGGATAGTTCGATTGGGGATTGAGTCGTTTGAAAAAAAGAAGGTGCGGCGCGCCGGCAATCTTCGTACGCAGACTGCGCGACTGGCCGCCCGCGACCGCGACGTCGCGCTCGACCTCGGCCACGATTTGTTCCTCGACGCGCGTGCCGAATTCTGCCGGTAGCAGTTGTCCGCCGACCAGGATCCCGCTCCTCATACCCGTCGCCTGGACGTGCGCGATCGCTTCGATCGGTTTGAAGCCAAGGACAAGGGCCGCGATCACCTCGTTCGTCTCGGTGGAACGAATCGGGACCGCGATCATCTCATCCACGCTCGCCCGGCCGGCGGCATCGCGTCGGATGAGATAGCCGGTCTGCATTGCCGGGGGCACCGTCTTCTGCGTGACTTGCGCCTGTTCGTTAGGCAAAAGGATTCCGGCGTCATTCGTCGGCGGGGCCAGAACCGCGCCGTGGCTGTCGAGAAAGCGGTAAAATTTCGCGTGCAGAGTTTCGACCGCGCCGGCCCGGTCGGGGTCGGGCTGCTCCATTAGGTCGCGCAACTCTTCGCGCGCGCTCGGATACAGGAGATCGAGCGCGTTATCCTCGAGCGCGGCGTGGATGCGGGCGTTCTGGGCGAGCGAACGCGAACGATCGGCGACAGCCGCGTTGCGCAAATCCTGCAGGCGATGGAGCGAGGCGAGCTCGAGTTCGAAATCGCGCTGCAGATTGCCCCGGGCATCCTCCGCCGCGCGCCGCTGTGCGACGTAGATGCCTAACGAGGTAAGGACGGAAACGACCAGCATCATGGCGAGAAAAAGCTGGATGCGGAAGCGACGGACCTCCGCCGTGCGCGGCGTGGCGTTGGAGCTCACGGGAGATCGGCGTGAAGGGTCGCGCCGCTCTTCAGATCGACCGGGCGCTCGCGCGTCGTGCGGCTATCGAGCCAGGCCTTGAGGACGAAATGCCCGGCCGGCAGGTTCGTTAGGCGAAAACGGCCTTGCCCGTCGGTCATGACGAAATGGGGCGTGGCGAGGACGAGAATGAGGCCGCGCATGTGCTCGTGAATGTCGCAGCGCAAGGTGACCAGCCCGGGCTTATCGAAGAGAACCGAGGGCACCGGATTTTCTCCCGGTGGATAGCGCCCGAGATCGAAGCGCTTGGTCGGCGAATAGGAAAAGATGTTGTGATAGGTATCGTCGAAGTTCGGGAACTCCACTTTCGTTCCTACTTCGATGGCGAGAAGCGGCGGCGCGAAGGCAAGATCCTTTTGCGCCACCTGTTTGGTCGGGAGCGATTTGGGTTGGGGAAATTCTCCTTCGAGCGAAACAATCGCGCGCGGCGGATCGGTCGCGAGCACCCCGGCCTTGCTCACGATTTCGTAGCGTTCCGTCATGACCGGGGTGTAACGCGTCTTGGGCAGGGCCACCTGACCCTCGATCGTGGCCTGAGCCCAACAGAGTGCGGGGGCCAGACTGAGGCCGGCCATCAGGCAAGCGGCAACGCAGTGACGATTCATCGTGCCGCTCAGTTTAGCAGGAAGGGGAGGCGACTGGAAAGACAGGTGATTTCTTCATCGACTCGCGGAAACACACAGCGTGCACCCTGAGCTTGTGAATAGGCAGATAATGAAAAGTAACAAGCTTGTAACCTTTCGCTGATCGCCCCGCGGAATCGGGGAGCGGAAGTTACCGCGTCCGGCCATTCCTCCTGTTTATAAGTTCCAAATCTGATGCGTATCCTTGTGGTAGAAGATGAAGTCCGCCTCGCGCGCCACATTTCCCGCGCCCTCACCGCGGACGGCCATGATGCGCTCGTCGTGCACGATGGCGAGGTCGCGTTGCGAGAAGCGCAGCGTGCGCCTTTCGAGCTCATCATCCTCGACGTCATGCTCCCAGGGATCGACGGCTTCGAAGTCCTGAAACGCCTGCGCAAGGCCCGCGTCGATAGTCGGGTCCTGATCCTGACCGCGCGCGGCGAGCTGAACGATCGAGTGAGCGGGCTCGCCCTCGGGGCGGACGATTATCTGGCCAAGCCTTTCGCCATGCAGGAGCTGATGGCGCGCGTCTCAGCGCTCGGCCGTCGTTATGCGGAGAAGCCGGCGGTGACATTGCAGGTTGGCGATCTCTCTCTCGATCTGGTGGAGAATGCCTTGCACCGCGGGAAACGCGCGATCGAACTCTCCGCGCGCGAGCTGACCTTGCTCCGGGTCCTGATGCGCGAGCCAGGCCGCACTTTTAGCCGCACCGAATTGTGCGAGCGGGTCTGGGAACGCGAGCACGAGTACGACATGAAGCTGGTGGAGGTTTTCATCAGCCGCTTGCGCAAGAAAATTGGTGAGCCGCCGCTCATTCATACCGTGCGGCACCTGGGCTACTCGATTCACGAAGCACCATGAAGAAGTGGCCCTTGCGCTGGAAGGTGGCGCTTTATTCCGCCCTCCTTGCCGTCGTCGCCACCATCGGCGGGGCCGCCACCACCTGGACGGTGATGCGTTACGAGGAAGTCGCGGCCTTCGATCGTCGCCTAACGATGGACGCACACGAGCTCTTTCGCGATGTCGAACACTTCCAGCGCGGCGCGGCCGGGCATGAGGCGGAGTTTCAGGAAATTTTTGTTCCGCTCGCCTTACGCAGCCGGCTTATCGAAGTGAGCGATGCAAAGGGGAACGCGCTTTATCTCTCCCCGAGTTTGCGCGCGCCCTTCGCCTCGGATGGGATCAAGAAAATTCATACCCGCAAAATCGAGGGCCGCAGCATCCGCGTCGGCGAATTTACGGAGAAAGGTCTTACTCTTCGGGTCGGGGCCGATCTGCGCGAGATCAACCAAATTGGGCGCGACATTTTTCGGGGAATGCTCGCGGCTATTCCGACGGTCCTCATCGTCATCGTCGTGGGTGGCCGCTGGGTCGCGGGCAAGGCGCTCGCCCCGATCGAAGAAATTCGTCAGGCGGCCGCGCAGATCACGGCCCTGCGGCTCGAACAGCGCCTGCCCGTCCCACCGACCGGGGACGAAATCGCGGGCCTGATCGAAGTGCTGAATGCGGCTTTCGATCGGCTCCAGCGCAGCTTCGAGCAGTCGATTCGCTTTTCCGCCGATGCCTCACATCATCTTAAAACGCCCATCTCGGTCCTGCGCGCCGGCGTCGAAGAAATCCTGGCTGACAATGAGTGTAGCACCCGCACCCAGGCGACGGCGGAAGGTTTGCTCCATCGGATCCACCAGCTCAATGCCATAGCCGATAACCTTCTTCTCCTGGCCCGCGCCGACGCCGGCCGGCTTGAGTTACACAAGGACGAATTCGATCTTAGCGAGTTACTCGAAGGTGTGCTCGATGACGCGCGCGCTTTGGCCGAGCCTTACGAGCTGACCGTCGAAGCGGACGTCCCGAAGTCTCTCCCCTTGCACGCCGACCGCGTCTTCGTCGGAATCATCGCGCAGAATCTGCTTGAGAATGCGGTCAAGTACAATGCACGCGGCGGCCGCATTCGGGTCACCGCCCGGGCGGTCAACGGATCGGTCGAGTTCGCCGTCGGTAACACCGGGGAAGGAATTCCCCCGGAGAACGCCGCCCACTTGTTCGAACGTTTCTACCGCTTTCGGGGCGACGAACGGGTCAGTGGGAGTGGCCTGGGCCTGAGCATGGCGCGGGAGTTGGCCCGCGCCCTGGGCGGCGATGTTGAGCTGAGTCGCGCCGAGGTAAACTGGACGGAGCTCCAGGTCAGTCTGCCGCAAGCGGCCTAACGACAATATCTCTCGGTGCGCCCGCTAGGTTACAAGCGCATACCTATTGACGGTTCGCGCTCCCTGCCGCGACTGCTATTCGTCTGGTCCATGAAAAAGTCACTTCGTGATGGAAAGTGAGCGTGGCTTCGGATTAGGATCGAGTGTAGTCGGGCAATCGTCGACGCACATCGGGGTCGCCTCGAAGTAACAAGCAATCCGGGCGAAGGTTCCGAGTTCCGAGTTTATTTGCCCGTGACATAGCTGCTCGCGCTTCAATGGACTCAACTAATCTCAACTCGCCCAAACACGCGCCCACAAAAGCAGGCGAAGCGTGGCAGCTTCTAAGACAGTCTGCCAGTCGGGAACGCTGAGCAGTAACGTCTGGTCAGATTGGCCTTCGGCTTGCGCGAAGTACTCAGACACTCTGTTCTGGAGCAGCTGCGGGGCGACCGCACGCTCTGA
>CAWBXU010000012.1:0-340384 GCA_963792775.1 uncultured Verrucomicrobiae bacterium
GGCTGCCTAACGAATTGCCGAGCCCACCGAATCCGCGGGCGAGGCCGTCCCAGAAATAGCGATCAAGAAAATCCGAAATTCGCGCCGCGCTCCGCACGACTGTCAGCACGGTCCCGTCGTAAAGTTCATCCAGCCACATCCGATTCTCGAGGAAGCGAAAGAGCGCCGGCCACGCCCGCTCGAGCGGATCCACCTCGCTCGCCCGGCGATAAATCAGAACGCCGAGCCCGATCCCGAACGCCACCAGCGCGAGCGAAACGAAAAGCGCCGGTTGGATCAATCGCGCGGAATCAAAGCGCGCACTTTCACCAGAAAGATAACTGTGCAGCCAGGGCCAGGCGGGCGTGAGAACGAGGCTGAGAACGACCACGCAAATCGCGAGCACGATCAACGGCAGCGTCATGACCGACGGGCTCTCGTGCGCGTGCTCGGCCGCGGCGCGGCGCCGGCCGAAGAAAACGTAGATCATCTGCCGCGTCATGTAGAGCGCGGTCAGAACGACGCCGGCCAGGGTGAGATAACAAGGAATCTGCGAAACCGGCCACTGCGACGTGACGTGAATGATTTCCTCCTTCGTCCAGGCGCCGGCGAAGAAAAGCGGCACGCCGCTCAGCGCCATCATGCCGATCGCGTAGGTGAAAAACGTCACCGGCATCAACCCGCGCAATCCACCCATCCTGCGGATGTCCTGTTCCTCGTGGCAGCCGTGAATGACCGAGCCGGAGCCAAGAAAAAGGAGCGCCTTGAAAAAGCCGTGCGCGAGCAGGTGCATGATCCCCGCCGCCACTCCGCCCACGCCTAACGACACCATCATGAGACCGAGCTGCGAGATGGTGGAGTAGGCCAGGATGCGTTTGATGTCCGCCTGGGCGAGCGCAATCAGCGCCGAGATCAGCGCCGTGACGACGCCGATCCAGACGACCACGCTGAGCGAAGTCGTCACCCCCGCGACGTTGCCTAACGAAAAAATGGGATAGACCCGGGCGACCAAAAAAACACCGGCCGCCACCATCGTGGCGGCATGGATGAGCGCGCTCACCGGCGTCGGGCCTTCCATCGCGTCGGGCAGCCAGACATGGAGCGGAAATTGTCCTGATTTGCCAACCGCGCCGCAAAAGATAAGCAGGGCAATACCGGTCGCCGCTGCGCCTAACGACAGCAGCGCGGTGTTTTCCAGCGCGCCGCGCCCACCGTCATAAAAAAGCAGGGTGCCGCTGCGGCCGTAAAGCCAGAGCATCCCGAGAAAAAACCCGAGATCGCCGATCCGCGTGGTGATGAAAGCCTTCTTCGCCGCCGCCGCCGCGCTCGGCTTATGGATCCAAAAACCGATGAGAAGATAGGAAGCGAGGCCGACCAGCTCCCAGCAGACGAAAAGCAGGAGCAGGCTGTTGGCGATGACCACACCGAGCATGGCGGCGGAGAAAAACGAGAGATAGGCGAAAAAGCGGGTGAAATTCTTATCCGCCGCCATGTAGCCGACGCTGAAAACAAAAATCCACAGACTAACGAACGTGATCATGACGAGCATGACCGCGGCGAGCGGATCGAGAACGAAGCCGAGCCGGAGGGCTTGTTCACCGAAAGTGAGCCAGGTGAAATTTTGGAACACGCGATAACCGGGAGTGCCCAGGGTGGGCAGGAATGCCGCCACCGCGAGGAGGAGCGCGACCACCTGTCCACCGATGGCGAGGCCCGCCGCGCTGGCTCGGCGCGAATTCGTTAGGCTAAGAATGAGGAGCGACGCCGCCAGGGGAACGAGCGGGATCAACCAAAGATGAGCGACGATCCAGTTGCTCATCCTTTGAGCTGGTCGAGCTGGTCGACGTTGGTTGTGCGGTAGTGCCGGTAAACCGCGATAACGAGCGCGAGGCCGACAGCCGCTTCCGCAGCCGCGATCGCGATCGCGAAGATCGTCACCATGACGCCGGTTGGCGGCGCTGGTTGCGGGCCGAAACGCCAGAAGGCGATAAAGTTCAGTCCAGCCGCCGCGAGCATCATCTCGATCCCGATGAGAATAAAAATCGCGTGACGCCGGCTGAGCGCCGCGAGCAGGCCGATGCCGAAGAGCGCGGCCGAGACGATGAGGAAAAGTTGGAGCGTGGGAGTCATCGCGAGATTCCTCCTCCGGGGAAGACGGGGTGCCACCCCGTCGCATTGGGAGAGTCTCTCCCAATGCACTTTGCGCGGAGCGCAACCGCTGGCGCGGACTTTTCGTCAGGCAGGACGCTGCGCGGTGTTCGGCGGAGACTCCGCCGAACGACGGAGTAACATTGAAAGCCCGGCCGTTGCTGCGCATCCGTTACGGCCGTCCTCCCCGGCGGAAAAACTGCCCACATCATCGTTTTTCCTCCATCACGAGCACGAGTGCTCCGATCAACGCTGCAGTCAGGACGAGCCCGACGCATTGCAACGGCCAAACGTAGTCGGTCATGAGGGCGAGGCCGATTTGCCTAACGGAAAGCGCCGCAATAGGCGATGCCCTGCCGGTAAGACCCGGCGTCCGCACGATCGCCCAGACGAGTCCGGTTAAAACGGCGACCGCGACGACCAGGCCGCTCCAGTTAAAGCCGTGCTCCCGTTCTCCGACGCGCCGGGTGAGGAGGATGGTGAAGACAATCAAAACCGCGACCGCGCCGACATAAACGAAGACCTGGACGAGCCCGACGAATTCCGCGCCTAACAAGAAGTAAAACGCGGCGATGCCGAGAAACGCTGCGGCAAAACTGAGCGCAGCGTGGACCAGCTTGGGGAGAGTGGCGGCGGCGAGCGCTGCCGCCAGGGTCAGCACCGTGAGGACGAGAAAGGCGGCGCTGTTCATTCGGCGAAGCGGTAGGTGCGCGGCGCGAACTTCTTCCCGGTCTCGAGAAAGCGCGAGAGGATAAAATAAACCGCCGCGATCACGCCTAACGACCAAAGCCAGCCGGCCAGGCCGCGCCCGCCGTAATGCCAGACAGCCGCCGCGATGAGACAGGCAAAGGCCATCGGGAGCATGAATTTCCAGGCGAAATTCATCACCTGATCCACCCGCGTGCGCGGGAGCGTGCCTCGGATCCAGATGAAGACAAAGATCAGAACGCCAAGCTTGCCGAAAAACCAGAGATAAGAGGGCACGAAGCCGAGAAACGAAAACGGCGCCCGCCAGCCGCCGAGAAAAAGTGTCACCGCAAGGCCGCTGATCGCGAACATCCCGAGGTATTCACCGAGGAAAAAGATCGCGTACTTAAAGCCGGAATATTCCGTCATGTGCCCGGCGACAATTTCCGATTCGCCTTCCGGGATATCGAAAGGTGTGCGGTTCGATTCCACCAGTCCCGAGACGAAAAAGAGGATGAAGGCCGCCGCCCCCCACGGAGTCAGGACGAACCAGTGTGGCACCACGCCTAACGAATAGCTGCTCTGCGCGGCGACGATCGTATCCGGCCGAAGCGAGCCAACGATCATCACGACCGGCAAGACCGTAATGATGAGCGGCAGCTCGTAGCTGACCATTTGTGCGATCGCACGCATCGCGCCGAGCATGGAAAATTTGTTGTTGCTCCCCCAACCGGCCATGAAAACACTCAGCTCGGTGGTCGAGCCGATGGCGAAGAAAAACAAAATCCCGCCGTCGATCGTGAAGGGCGTCATATTTCGCCCGTAAGGAATAATGCCGAGCGCGAGAATCGCCGTCGCGGCCAGGAAGATGGGCGCGAGAAAATGCATGACCTTGTCCGCGCGCAGCGGCACGATGTCTTCTTTGATCAACATCTTGATCCCGTCCGCCACGGGCTGGAGCAAGCCGAAGGGACCGACGCGATTGGGCCCGAGGCGGTTTTGAATCCGGGCCAAAATTTTTCTTTCCAGGACCGAGACGAGAGCGAAAAGGGAGAGAAAGACCACGAGGAGAGCGACGATGTTGAGCAGGCTGGAAACAATCTGGCCGACCCAATCAGGCGCGCCGCTGAAAAGCAGGAGGATTCGCTGCTTGGCGATCACGAAAATCTGATCGAGAAAATGCGGCACGACGGCTTGAACAAAAGCGAGGTCTGCTTTCCTAAGCAAGGCTGGAATGGAATTCGCTTTGGGACCTGATGAGGAATCGCTGCCCTGGGACGGTGGCGTTCCGGGGAAAATTCAGTATCCTTCGCCGCTGGCTGGACAAATTTTTTCTTCTGTTTCATTTCGCGTCCGGCATACGGTATGCAGGTTCGAACTTCGTTAGGCGCCGCGCCAGAGGCGGCCAGGACAAATCATTATGACTGATTATGTGACTGAGTTGATGGCTCGGGTGAAGGCCAAGAACCCTTCAGAGCCGGAATTTCATCAGGCCGTCCAGGAAGTGGCCGAATCGCTCGAGCTCGTCCTCGAGCGACATCCGGAATACGTGAAGGCGAAAATTCTCGAGCGCATGATCGAGCCGGAACGGGTCATCATGTTTCGCGTGCCGTGGCTGGATGACGCCGGCGACATCCGGGTCAACCGCGGCTTCCGCATCAACATGAACAGCGCGATCGGGCCCTACAAAGGCGGGCTGCGCTTTCATCCCTCGGTCAATCTTGGCATTCTCAAATTCCTCGCCTTCGAGCAGGTCTTCAAAAATGCCCTAACGACCCTTCCGATGGGCGGGGGCAAGGGCGGATCCGATTTCGATCCGAAAGGAAAAAGCGACAACGACGTGATGCGTTTTTGCCAGGCTTTCATGGCGGAACTTTACCGGCACATCGGGCCGTATCGCGATGTTCCGGCCGGCGACATCGGCGTGGGCGGCCGGGAGATTGGGTTCCTCTTTGGCATGTACAAGAAGCTCGAGAACGAATTCACCGGCGTCCTTACCGGCAAAGGCCTGACCTGGGGCGGCTCGCTCATTCGTCCGCAGGCGACCGGTTATGGCGCGGTCTACTTCGCGGCCGAGATGCTCAAGACCCGTAAGGAAGGTCTCGAAGGCATGACTTGTTTGATTTCCGGCAGCGGCAATGTCGCGCAATACACCGCGGAAAAGTTAATCAACATGGGAGCCAAGCCGGTCACCTTTTCAGATTCCGGTGGCTACATTTACGACGAAGCCGGGTTCACCGACCAGAAGCTCGCCTTCGTGATGGATCTGAAAAATGTGCGCCGCGGCCGGATCTCCGAATACGTCGAAAAATTCAAGAGCGCGGTCTACATCCCCTTCGATCCCACGCTCGATCACAACCCGCTCTGGAACCACAAAGCGCAGTGCGCCTTCCCGAGCGCGACGCAAAACGAAATCAACGGCAAGGACGCGGCCAATCTCCTGCGCAATGGCGTTTACGTCGTCTCCGAAGGTGCCAACATGCCGACCACGATCGAGGGCGTAAACCAGTTCCTCGACGCCAAGATTCTTTACGGTCCGGGGAAAGCCGCCAACGCCGGCGGTGTCGCCACTTCCGGACTCGAGATGGCGCAAAACAGTATGCGCATTTCCTGGACGCGAAATGAAGTGGATGAGCGTCTCCAAACCATCATGAAAGCGATCCACCGGGTCTGTTATCAAACGGCCGAGCGGTACGGCACGCCGGGCAATTACGTGAATGGCGCGAACATCGCCGGTTTCCTCAAAGTGGCGAACGCGATGATGGATCAGGGAGTGGTCTAGTGAAGGGAATGAATCAGGAAGGCAGGAAAGCAGGAAGAAGACGCGAGTTCACTTTCCTGCTTTCCTCTTTTCCTGATTCATTCTCTGCCGACCTCCCGGAGCGCGGTTCGGGAGGGGGACTATTCATGACTCCGGATCCCTACTTCTTCCTCATCGTCTTCATCGGCGTGGCGCTGGTTTTTCCGGTCATGCCGCTGGTGCTCGCCTGGGCCTGGAGAAAATCCTTCCAGCCGCCCAAACCGGGCGCGGCCAAAAATGCGACTTACGAATGCGGGGTGGAGTCGTTAGGCGAAGCGCAGATCCAGTTCCAGTCGCAGTTTTATCTCTACGCCATCATCTTCCTCATCTTCGACGTGGAATCGATTTTCCTCGTCCCCTTTGCGGTCGCCTTTACCAGTCTGCCCGTCGGCGCCTTCATCGCGATTTTGATTTTCCTGCTCCTCTTGTTGGAAGGCCTCGTTTGGGCCTGGAGCAAAGGCTGTTTAACTTGGGCGAAGTGATGGAGCCGACGATTGACGAAGGCCTGAAGGGCGAGCTGCAAAAACAAGGCATCTGGGTCACCTCGATGCAGGAGCTTTACAATTGGGGCCGTAAGAATTCGATCTGGCCGCTGCAATTCGGTCTGGCCTGTTGCGCGATCGAGATGATCGCGACCGCGGCGTCACGCTACGATCTGGCGCGCTTCGGCGGTGAAGTCTTCCGCCCTTCCCCGCGCCAGGCCGATCTCATGATCGTGGCCGGCACCGTGACCAAGAAGATGGCGCCGCAAATCGTCAGGCTCTACAACCAGATGCCCGATCCGAAATACGTCATCTCAATGGGCGCCTGCGCCATTTCCGGCGGACCTTTCAAACAGGGCTACAACGTTCTCAAGGGAATCGACCGCTATATTCCAGTCGACGTTTACATCCCGGGTTGCCCGCCCCGACCCGAAGCACTCCTTCATGCTTTCATGGAATTACAGAGGAAAATCGACGGGCAAAAATTAACCGGCACGGGCAAAGCAGAGTTCCTCAAGAAAAACACGCCGAGCGAGTTTCCCGTCCCGGCTTTTGGCGAGCACGATCTCGAGCCACCGGCTAATCCCGATCTCTTCCATCCACCTGCGATCGAACGTTAGGCATCAGAAAGTGTTGCCGAGGACTGTTGGAGGGACGGGCGCCGTCCCGTCCTCGTCTCGCAAACTCGGACGACACGGCGGTCGTCCCTCCAGTCGCGCCGCTCCGTAGGAGACAAATCACTGCGCCGCCGCTAGGCCGCGGAAACCCGCGACCAGCGCGTCCACAAAAGCTCCCGCGTAAGTTCCGGCCGGGTCCAGTTCCGGGTCGAGAATCGTGACCTCCATCCCGACCGCGTGGGGCGAAGCGAGCAGGACGCGGAGCAACCCGGTCAGCTCCGCGAAGGTGATCCCGGCCTCGTTAGGCGAATCGACCGCCGGCATGATCGACGCGTTCAGGACATCGGCATCGAGATGAATCCAAAACCCGGCTAGCTCCGGTCGGATGACGCGCTCGAGGGCCTGGCGCGCGCAGTTTTCCGCACCTTTCGCAGCGATCTCTTCTCTTTCGATGATCTTGATTTTCGAATGGTAGAAGGAAGCGATGTCGTAATAAGAATTGTCGATCGGGACATGCGGCATGCCGATGGCCGCGACGTCCTCTTCGTGCAGATAAGGCTGCAACTTATCCAGGTCGCATAGCGCGGCCGGCCCGTGACCCGTCGACAGAGCGAGATCGAGCCCGGCCGCCGTGTAACGCCCGCGCCGCGCCGGATCGTGCACGTAGGCGAAATCGCTGTGACCATCGATAAAACAAAGCCCGTAGCGACCGCGACGGCGCAGCGCGAGCGCGCTCCCCAGGAGGATGCTGCAATCGCCGCCGAGGACGAGCGGGAACAATTTCTGGTCGAGCAATGGACTGATTTTTTCCGCGAGCGCGCGGCTGAATTTCGCCAGCTCCGGGCCATTCAGGAAACCGGTCGCGTCATCTCTCTCGGGCGAATAAGGCGGACGCGGGACCGCACCGCCATCGCGCCCCTGCAGCCGCTCGCGCAAGCCATGCGCGCGCAGAGCCGAGGGCAAACGCCACGCGCCCGGCTCGTGATTTTCGCGCAGCGGGCGCAGGCCGAGATTGGAGGGAGCATCGAGTAGCGCGATGGATTTCATGGAAGTTTTTGCCGGTGGCGGGGAAGCGGTCGCACCGAGAGTCCGCCGCGCCAAGAGGACAGCGGACAAGGCCAGGGTCATTAGGCGCAGGAAAGTGCGCCGCGGCAAGCCGTCGTCCTGGTCGGACTGAGCCATGGACAGAATAATGCACCTCGCCGCCGCGAAAATACTATCGCCGATTTCGCGGGAACACTTTAGTTTGCCCCGTCACGATGGAATCGCTCGACGAAATCAAAGCACGGGTCGAGGCCGCGACAGGCGGAGCGCAGATCACGATTGTTCCCAATCCCGGTCCAGCGAACCAGCCGTCGCTCCTGCTCGATCCCGCGAGCGCCACTGCGGTCGCGCGATTTCTGCGCGACGATCCGGCGCTGCGCTTCGATTATTGCTCCAACGTCACGGGCGTCGATTGGCTCGATCGCACGGTGAAGAAAAAGGTGAAGGTGAAGCAGCTCGTCGAAGGCGAAGAGAAGGAAGTCGAGGAAACGCAGGAAGAGTTTTTTCCCGGTTATCTCGAGGCAGTTTACCACCTCTTTTCGATCACGCTGAAGCACGGCCCGCTTGTCGTTAGGCTGCGCACGCGTGATCGTTCGTTAGGCGTGCACCTGCCTTCGCTCACCCCGGTCTGGCGGAGCGCGGAATTCCAGGAGCGCGAGATTTTTGATCTCTACGGCATCCACTTCGACGGCCATCCCGACCTTCGCCGCATCCTGATGTGGGACGAGTTTACCGATTTTCCGATGCGGAAGGATTACGTCGAGCCGGACGATTACGAATACGAGCCGACTCCACACGACGAGGTGCTCGAAAAAGCGAAGGAACATTACGCGCCGCGTCCCGTTGCTGATGGCACGGAGGACCTGACGAGAGAATAAGCTGTCCGCGCTTTGTTCCGCTCGCCGATTGGGCTATGCGCGAGCCGGCTCGTTTTCCGGCAACTTGCTCGCTGCCGACTTTCCTTTGCTGCGACGCTCGGCAAAGCCCTGCACGACGAAATAGGCGACTGGAATAAGGAAGATGGCGAGAAGAGTGGCGGCGAGCATCCCGCCAATCACGGTCGTGCCCATGACACGCCGCGCGACCGCGCCAGAACCGGAAGCGCGCCAGAGAGGAATACAACCGAGGACGAAGGCGAAGGAAGTCATGATGATGGGGCGAAAACGGAGGCGGGCGCCGGCCAGAGCCGATTCGAGGAGCGGCTTGCCGGCGTCGTATTCCAGTTTGGCAAACTCGACGATGAGGATGGCGTTCTTAGCCGCGAGACCGATAAGCATGACGAGGCCGATCTGCGCGTAGACATTGTTCTGCATCCCGCGCAGCCATAAGGCGGCGAAGGCGCCGAAGACAGCGATCGGTGTGCTCAGGAGCACGCTGAACGGGAGCGCCCAACTCTCATAGAGCGCGGCGAGAATGAGAAAGACAAAAAGAAGCGACATCCCGAAGACGACCATCGGCGAGACACCTTCCTGCGCCGCCTTTTCCTGGTAGGACATGGCGGTGTAGTCATAGCCCATCTCGCTCGGCATGGTTTGGGCAAAGGTTTCTTCGAGCGCGTTCATGGCGTCGCGAGAGCTATAGCCCTCGGCGGCGCTGACGTTGATTTGCGCCGCGCGATAAAGATTGAAGCGCATCGTAAATTCCGGCCCGCTGCGTGACTCTATCTTCGTGAGAGCGCTGAGCGGGACCATGTCGCCATTGCTATTACGCACGGAGAAAAGGCCGACGTTCTCAGCCCGGGTGCGATCTTTCCCTTCCGCCTGGACGAAGACCTGCCACTGGCGGCCGAAGCGATTGAAGTAGTTGACGAAGAAACCGCCCATGAAGGTCTGCAAAGTTTGGCTTACCTGCGTGAGATCGACGCCCTGCTTTAAGGCTTTGTCCCGATCGACATCGATGAACACCTGCGGCACCTCCGGGATAAAGGTCGTCGTAGCGGAAGCGATCTCGGGCCGCTTGCGCGCCGCGTCCATAAACTTCGCAAGGTTATCGCCGAGGAATTTCACGTCGCGGCCGGCGCGATCTTCAAGCATGAAAGTCACACCGCCGGAGGTACCGAGGCCGGGAATAGCGGGAGGCGGAAAGGAAAAGCCGATGCCATCGGGAATGCTGGCCAGCTCACCGTTGATCTTTTGTTTTAGAGCGGCGTATTGCTCCTCCGGCTTCGTCCGCTGATCCCAGGGATTCAGGGTAATAAAGAAGAAGGCGCTAAAGGTGCTCTGGACGGTGCTAAGCAAACTGAAGCCAAGCACGCTGGTGACGTGCTTCACCCCGGGAGTCTTGAGGAGAATATCTTCTACCTTGTGTGCGGCTTCACCGGTCCTTTGCAGTGACGCTGCGTAAGGCAGCTGCAAGGCGGCGAAGACGTAACCTTGGTCCTCCTCGGGCAGGAACCCGGAAGACAACTTCGAACCGAAGAATCCAGCGCCAAGCGCGAAGATAGCGAGGAGAAGAAAGGTGATTCCACTCTTGCGAATGGCGAGCCGTGAAGTGCTGACATAACCTTCTGTCGTACGTCCGAAGGCCTTGTTGAACTTGCCAAAGAACCAGCCCAGCGGCCCGCGCGATCTTTCGCGCGGACGCAGGAGCATGGCGGAAAGAGCCGGGCTAAGTGTGAGCGCGTTAAAGGCGGAGAGGATGACCGAAATGGCGATAGTAAGCGCGAACTGCTGGTAAAGGCGTCCGGTAATGCCAGGAATGAACGCGGTCGGGAGAAAGACAGCGGAAAGGACGAGCGCAATGCCGATGACCGGGCCGGAGACTTCCTTCATCGCCTGCAGCGTCGCGTCGCGCGGCGAAAGCCCTTCCTCGATACGATGTTCGACTGCTTCCACGACGACGATCGCGTCATCGACGACCAGACCGATGGCCAGGACAAGACCGAAGAGCGCGAGGGTGTTAATCCCGAAACCGAATAGCGGAAAGAGCATGAAGACACCGATGAGCGAGACAGGCACCGCGCAGAGCGGGATCAAGGTCGCGCGCCAGCCCTGGAGAAAGACGAAAACGACGATGATGACGAGCACGAGTGCTTCGAGCAGAGTAAAGATGATCTCGCGCATGCCAGCGGTCACCGCTAGCGTGGTATCGAGCGGGATCGCGTAGGACATATCCGCCGGAAACTGTTGGGAAACCCTCTCCATTAAGGCTTTCACTCCTTTGGCGGCGTTGAGCGCGTTCGTGCCCGGTAACTGATAGAGCGCCAGAATTGCGGCAGGCTTGCCATCGAGGCGTCCGGCCAGGTTATAGGTCTGCGCGCCTAACTCGATCCGAGCGACATCGCGCAACCGAAGGAGCGAACCATCGGGATTGGCGCGGATGACAATGTTACCAAACTCCTCCGCCGATTGCAGCCGGCCGGGCGAGCGTACCGTATAAGTGTATTCTTGTCCGGGCGGCGCCGGTTCACCACCGATCTGGCCCGCAGGGTTGACAGTATTTTGCGCGCGCAAGGCGCTGATCACGTCAGTCACCGTGACGTTTAACTTCGCGAGCTGATCGGGTTTCACCCAAAGCCGCATCGCATAGGGTCCGGCGCCAAAGACCTGCACGTTCGAGATACCCGGCACGCGGGTGAGTTGATCTATCAGGTTAATGTTCGCGTAATTGGCGAGAAAGATGCTGTCGTAGGTCCCGTGCGGCGAGTTCAAAGCCACGAGCATGAGTGGCGCGGTGGTTGATTTCTGTACGGTCACGCCGGCGTTCACCACGTCGGCGGGTAACTGTGAAGTTGCCTGCGAGACCCGGAGCTGAGTTAGGATCTGGTCGGTGTTGGGATCGGTCGAGACGTCGAAGTTCACCGTCATCCGAAGCGAGCCGTTGGCGTTGACCGATTGGATGTAGTTGCTCCGATCGACGCCGCTCATCTGCTGTTCGATCGGCGCGGCGACCGATTGCTCGATCGTCTGCGCGTCGGCCCCGGTATAACTCGCGCGCACCTGGATCTCGGGCGGAACGATGTTGGGGTATTGCGAGATCGGAAGCTGGATCACCGCGACCGCGCCGATGATCGTCATCAGGATGGCGATGACGATGGCGACAATCGGCCGATCGATGAAAAACTTCGACATTAGCTTCCGGAATTCGCGCTCGCGTTCGCCGGGCTGGGACTGGTGCTGGGCGGCGACGTCCAGGGCTTGGGCGTGACCGGCGCGCCTTCCCGGACTTTCTGCACGCCTTCCACCACCACGCGGTCGTTAGGCTTAAGACCTTTCGTAATAATCCAAAGGTCGCCGATGCGCCGACCCACTTCGACCGGCTGGATGTGCACCTTGTTATCCGGGCCGACCAAAGCGAGCTGATAAGAGCCTTGTAACTCAATGACCGCCCGCTGAGGTACAAGGAGCGCGCCTTTTTGCACATCCGTCCGCACCCGCACCCGCGCGAATTCTCCCGGTCGCAAAATGTTCCCAGGATTCGGGAAGATGGCTGCGATGCGCACGGTACCCGTGCGGATATCGACCTGGTTCTGGGCGGCGAAGAGATCGCCCGGTAGAGGATACTTCGAGCCGTCCGAGAGGATAAGCTCGAACTGCAGTTCCTTTTCATGCGCGGCGCGCTTGGTCGGATCGGAGTAGCGCTGGGTGTAGTTCACATACAGCTGGTCGCTAATCGTGAAGTAAGCCTTGATCGGATTGACCTTTGAGACCGTGGTGAGAACTCCCGTGCTCGGCCCGACCAGATCGCCAACCTGCGCGGTGGCGAGCCCGGCGATGCCATCGACCGGCGAACGGATGGCGGTGAAATCGAGATTCAACTGCGCCTGCTCGACCGCCGCCTCTTGCGCGTCGGTCTGCGCCTTGGCCGCGGCGGCTGCTTGGACCGCGTTATCGCGTTCCTGATCGCTGATCGCTTTGTGATTGAAAAGGTCGACGTTGCGGCCGGCGGTTAGCTCCGCCTGTTTCTGCGCGGCCTGGGCTTGCGCGAGAGCGGCCTTCGCCTGCGCCAGGGCAGCGGCGAAAGGCCGCGGATCGATCTGGAAAAGAAGCGCGTCCTTCTTGACCGCAGTGCCCTCCTTGTAATCCTGCGAAGTGAGATAACCCTGGACGCGCGCCTCGATGCTGGCGTTCACCGAGCCATCGAGCGTCCCGACGAACTCATCGTAAATGGGCGTGTCTTCCTGCTTCGGCGGGGCGACGAGAACGGTCGGCGGTCCCGGTTTGTGCGGCGCGGTTTTCGGCGAGCAACCTGCCAGGAGCAGAACGAGCGCTGCGCCTAACGATCTTCCGACCCGTGGATTCGACCAACCGCGCCGAGGTTTCATGCCGCCAGAAAGTGGCATGGTGAATGGGAAAGTCGACCGGAGAATTACCGGGATTGCGTGCCCCGGCGCTTTCCGATTAAGGTCGCGCTCATGTCTGCGCATCCGCACCCTCAGCCGGCGGCGCCCGGCGGGTTCTTCGCTTTCTGTCGATCGGAGATCGCGCTGCTCGTGGGTCTGGCCAGTGCCACGGTTTTTCTTTGCTTTGGCGCGCGGATGGAAGAGAGCGTCGTGCCCTGGCAACTCTTGGGAGTCTTTGTCTGGCTCTTTCTCGGCGTTCTCTGGTCAGCTATCTCGGTCGTCCGGCACGCCGATTGTCTGGCGGTCAAGTTCGGTGAGCCTTACGGCACTCTTATCCTAACTCTCTCCGCGATCAGCATCGAAGTGATGATGATCTCGACCACAATGCTGCACGGCGCGAATAACCCAACGCTCGCGCGCGACATGATGTTTGCCGTCCTCATGATCGCGCTCAACGGCCTCATTGGAGTCTCACTGCTCCTCGGCGGGCTGCGCTATCGCGAGCAGCAATATAACCTGCAGGGCACGGGCGCCTATCTCAACACCATCATGGCGCTCGCGGTCCTGAGCCTCATCCTGCCGGACTTCACGACTTCGCTTTCCGGCCCGCGTTTGAATACTGGACAGGAAACTTTTCTGATTATCGTTTCGCTAAGTCTTTACGCTATTTTCCTCTTCATCCAGGTCCGGCGCCATAGCGGGTTCTTCCGCGAGAGTTCGGGAGTGAACAGCGCCGATGAAGTGGAGCACCATCATCTGGTCGTTCGCTCCACGCCTTTTCATGTGGTGATGCTCTTTCTGTACCTCATCGTCGTGGTCTTACTGGCGGAGAAATTTGGCGTGCCCTTGGATAACTGCATCGAGCGGTTCGGCATGCCGCAGGCGTTAGGCGGGGCGATCGTGGCGAGTCTCGTGCTGGCGCCCGAAGCGCTCAGCGGTGTGCAGGCGGCGATCCAAAATCATCTCCAGCGCTCGGTCAACGTCCTCCATGGTTCTGTCCTGGCCTCGATTGGTCTTACCATTCCCGCGGTCCTCGTCATCGGCATGATCACCGGCCGGCCCGTCACGCTGGGTCTCGACGGCGGCAATCTCCCTCTCCTCATCCTCACGTTTGCGGTCAGCATTGTGAGCTTCGGGAGCGGAAAAACCAGTGTCCTGCAGGGTTGCATTCATCTGCTGCTCTTCGCGGTTTTTCTCCTCTTGATCTTTTCTCCCTAGCTGGTTAGGACAGGAGGACTTCGATGGGGCTGAAATTGACCACAGTTGAACACCGATGAAACACCAATGGGAATTGAGAGGAGGGCCCGGACACGGAATTTCCCATCTGTGTAAATCTGTGTTCATCTGTGGCTTGAAAATCCACCCGAGATGACGACCGGCTTTCACGAACTGGAAGAGGCGCCGCCGCGCCGGACCTCGCGCTTCGATGGCGAGCTGCTCGAAGTGTCGATGGGGCCGCAGCATCCTTCTACCCACGGCGTCTTCCGCATGAACGTCGCGCTCGATGGCGAGATCGTGCGCAAGCTCAAACCGGTCTTCGGCTACCTCCATCGTAACCACGAGAAGATCGGCGAGAACACGAGCTACCTCGGCTCAATGCCTTACACCGATCGGCTCGATTATTTTTGCTCGATGACGAACAACTGGGCCTACGCGCTCAGTGTCGAAAAACTCGCCGGGATCGAAGTCCCCGAACGCGCCGAATATTTGCGCGTCATCCTTGCCGAGCTGACTCGGCTGGTGAATCACACTTCATTGTTAGGCTTCCTCCTCAGCGATATGGGCGCGTGGGGCACGCCGCTCATGTATGCTTTCCGCGAACGCGAGCGCGTGCTCGATCTTTTTGAGTCGCTCAGCGGCTCGCGCATGATGTGCGACTACATGCGCTTCGGCGGTTGCCGGGTCGATCTCCCGCCGGGCTGGATGGAGCAGGCGCGCAAAATCGTCGATGGTTTCCCGCGTTTCCTCGACGAGTTCGAGAAACTCATCACGGGCAACGAGATTCTCATCATACGGACGCAGGAGGTCGGGAAACTCTCCGCCGAACTGGCGATCAACGCCGGCATCACGGGCCCCGGTTTGCGCGCGTCGGGCGTTAACTACGACATTCGCAAAGTCGACGGCTACGGCATTTATCCGCGCTTCAAGTTTCGGGTGCCGTTAGGCGATCACGGCGACTGCTACGATCGCCTGATGATGCGCGTCCTCGAATTGCGCGAGAGCCTAACGATCCTCCACCAGGCGATGGATCAGCTGCCGGAAGGCCCGATCATGAATCCGAAGGTCAAGATCCGCGCCTTTAAGCCGCCGCTCGGCGAAGCCTACGGCCGGATCGAAGCGCCCAAAGGCGAGCTCGGCTTTTACCTGATCAGCGACGGGACCGGAAATCCTTACCGCTACCGCGTCCGCCCCCCGTGCCTGATCAACCTGACGATCCTGGAAGACATGTGCCTCGGCCACAC
This sequence comes from uncultured Verrucomicrobiae bacterium, assembly GCA_963792775.1. Taxonomy (GTDB): domain Bacteria; phylum Verrucomicrobiota; class Verrucomicrobiia; order Chthoniobacterales; family UBA10450; genus Palsa-1392. Next base: position 15,501 of record CAWBXU010000012.1, read on the forward strand.
CGTCGCCGACGTTATGGTCATTCTCGGCAGCATCGATATCGTGCTGGGCGAAGTCGATCGTTAGGCGAAGCGCGGTCGAATCACTTCCAGCAATGCATTCTGCCTAACAATGAAAAAACCTCTGGCCGGTCTTCTTCTTTTTGCTCTTTGCGCTTCGTCTTTTGCGGCTGACGAACCTGCGCAGGAAGCGCGCTTCATCAGCAACCCGCGTCAGTTGATCCTGGAAGGGAAACGGAGCGGCGAAGGCTATTTTTCGCCTAACGGAAAGGAGCTCATCTTCCAGAGCGAGCGCGAGCCGGGGAATCCGTTTTATCAGGTCTACACGCTTGATTTCGAGACCGGCGACACGACGCGGGTGTCGCCCGGCAAAGGCAAAACCACTTGCTCATTTTTCCAGCCGGGGACCGATCGCGTGATCTTTGCTTCCACCCACGGCGATCCGCAGGCGGAGGCGAAACAGAAGGCCGAGCTGGAATTTCGCGCGAGCGGGAAACAGCGCCGCTACTCCTGGGATTACGACGAGAACTTCGACATCTACTCCGCGAAACGCGACGGGAGCGATCTCAAGAATCTCACGCACACGTTAGGCTACGACGCCGAAGGCGCTTTCTCGCCTAACGGAAAGCAAATTGTCTTCTGCTCGCTCCGCGGCGCTTTTCCGCTGGAGAAACTTTCGCCCGAGCTGCACAAGCGCTACGAGCAGGACGCCGCGTATTTCGGCGACATCTATCTGATGAATGCTGACGGCTCGGACGTCCGTCGCCTAACGACAGCGCCCGGCTACGATGGCGGTCCCTTCTTTACCCCGGACGGCCAGCGGATCGTCTGGCGGCATTTCGAGGAGAACGGCGTCATCGCCGATGTCTGGACGATGAAGCTCGACGGCTCGGACAAGCAGCGCCTGACCGATTTCAAGTCGATGTCGTGGGCGCCCTATTTTCACCCGAGCGGCGACTATCTCATTTTCACTTCAAACAAATTCGGCTTCGAAAATTTCGAGCTCTTTCTCGTCGACGCGAAAGGCCAGCACGAGCCGGTGCGCGTCACTTTTACGAACGGTTTCGACGGCCTGCCGGTCTTTTCGCCTAACGGAAAGCAACTCGCCTGGACGAGCGGACGCACGAGCGACGGGAAAGCGCAGATTTTTCTGGCCGATTGGAACGACGCCGCCGCGCGCCGGGCGCTGGCGCAGTCGCCCCTGCGAGGCTCCGAAAAAACCGCGGCGCCTGATGACACCTTCTCGCCAGCGATCACGAAATCCGATCTGCGGCACGAGGTCGAGTGGCTGGCCGATCCGAAACGCGACGGGCGCATGACCGGCACCGCGGGTGCCGAAGCCTCCGCCCAATGGCTGGCCGATTATTTCCAAAAAGCCGGCCTGAAGCCGTTAGGCAAAGATTTCTTCTTTCCCTTCGAGTTCAACTCCGGCGAACGCGTTCTCCCCGACCAAACGCATCTGACCATTGCCGCCGACGGGAAACCGGCGACGACTGCAAGCCTCGAAGCGGATTTCCGGCCGCTCTCCTTCAGTGAAAATGGAAGCGCCGAGGGCGAAGTGGTCTTCGCCGGCTACGGGCTTGTCGTGCCGGACGGGAACGGCGCAGCTTACAACTCCTACGACGGCGTCGACGTAAAAGGGAAGATCGCGCTCATCCTGCGCTACGTGCCGGAGAACGTCGAACCGACCCGGCGCGCTCATCTCAACCGCTACGCCGGCCTGCGTTACAAGGCGATGCTGGCGCGCGAGCACGGCGCGAAAGGCGTCCTCGTCGTGACTGGCCCGAACTCACCCAACGCTGGCGAAGTTCTTCCCCTAACGAATGACGGGACAAGCGCGGGGAGTGGCATCGTCGCCGCTTCGATCAGCGGGAGAATGGCGAACGCGCTCCTCGGCCCGAGCGGCAAAAGTCTCAAGCAACTGCAGAGCGCGCTCGACGACGAGAATCCCCACGCCGAGCACGGCTTCACCCTGCCGAAAGTGAAAGTGAATCTCGCCTGCAGGGTCGAGCACCTGAAGAAAAGCGATCGCGACGTTCTCGCGCTCATCCCGGCGGCGCCGGGCGGGAGCGACGAATACGTCATGGTCGGCGCGCACTACGATCATCTCGGGCATGGCGGCAACAGTTCGTTAGGCCACGCCGGCGAGGAAAATAAAATTCACCCGGGCGCGGACGACAATGCTTCCGGCGTCGCCTGGGTCATGGAGCTGGCCGGCTCGCTCGCGCAGGAGCGGGCCGCGCATCCGGAGAAATTTCCGCGCGGCATCATCTTTGCCTGTTGGTCCGGTGAAGAAATCGGCCTCATCGGTTCGGCCGCTTTTTGCGAGCATCCGCCGGTGCCGTTGAACAAAATCGTCGCCTATCTCAATGCCGACATGGTCGGCCGATTGCGCGATAACAAACTCACCATCCAGGGGGTTGGTTCCTCGCACGTCTGGAAGCGGATGCTGGAAAAACGCAACGTCGCCGCCGGCTTCAGTCTCAACCTGCAGGACGACCCCTATCTCCCGACCGATGCGACCAGCTTCTACGTCAAGAATGTCCCGGTGGTGAATTTCTTCACCGGCGCGCACGAAGATTATCACCGGCCGACCGATACCGCGGAGAAATTGGATTACGCAGGGCTGGAGCGGATCGCGAAATTCTCGCAACCAATCGTGACCGACCTCGTCCAGGCGAAGGAGCGACCCGATCTCGCGAAAGTGGAACGAAGCGGCCCGGTCGGCGGTGGACGCGAAACGCTGCGCGCCTATCTCGGCACGATCCCCGATTACACGACCGAAGTGAAAGGGGTAAAACTGAGCGGCGTGCGCGGCGCGAGCCCGGCCGAAAAAGGCGGTGTGAAAGGCGGCGATGTCATCGTCGAATTCGGCGGGCAGAAGATCGCCAACATTTACGATTACACCTATGCGCTCGACGCGGTGAAAATTGGTCAACCGGTCAAGATGATCGTGGAACGTGATGGCCAGCGCCTCACCCTCACCGTCACGCCGGAAGCCCGGAAGTAACCTTGCCACGTTAGGCGTCCGCCCAGCCGCGCAAAGCCTGCAAAGCCGCCTCATCCACCGGGAGAACGACTGCGGCCTTTTCGCTCCCATCCAGGCAGGACAGAACCGACGTACGCTCGTGCGCAATTTTCCAAGATCAGTTCGGTTGTTTTCACCCTTGTCGGTTGGGATTGCCCTACTTCTTCGTCAGGGTTTGAAACGCCTGGGTGTCGAAGAAAATCGTTAACGAAGCCAGCTTTCCGTTTTTCGCTTCCCAGATTTCCGCGACGTCGCCGTTCACCTTCGTCCCACCGGGAAAGACATAGTCGTAGTTCCCGATCACGCAGGCCTTGTCTCCTTCCACAATCATTTCCTTCACTCGCATTGTGGCGAAGAGGCGGGAGAACCTTTCGATGATGCCGGCGTAGGCTTGCTTACCCACGACCGGAGTCTGGTTCATCATGTCTCCGCCGACGAAGCGAAAGTCATCGGCAATAACTGACTCCCAGCCGGCTTTCGCGGCGAAGCCTTTGTAGTAAATCTGAAGCAGTTCTTTCGTGCTCATGGCAATTATCCTTTCATCGTTAGGCGAGAGGCAGCGGGTATTCCTTGAATTTTGGCAGGCTGGGATCCATTTGATCCCACGGTTGCGCATCGGAAATGAAAATATCCATGGTTGGCTGAAACTCACTCGGATCGTCCAGGGTTCCAGCGAGAATGCCGATTATTGCCGAAGGTGTCTCCGATTCTCCGCCGGTGACGCGACCCCCGCACTCCGCGCAAAAGCCGCGCTTATGCTGGCCGCCCTTCTTCCTCGACACGAAATGGTATCGCAGGGTGCCTTTGGTGAGCCTGAAAGCTTTCGCTGGAACCAAAACGGCGCGCGCGAAGGGGCCGCCGGTCGCATGCTGGCAATCGCGGCAGTGACACTTGAGCATAACCGTTGGCTCAGCCGTGCACTCGTAGCGGATCGCGCCACAAAGGCAGCCGCCGGTGAATGGTGTCTTCACGCTTCCAGCTCCTCGAGATAATCAACCAGTCGATCGAAGGCGCTGTTCCAGCCGGCGCGATGTCCGTCACGGCTCTCGACGGCGAGATCGTGCGCAAGCTCAAACCGGTTTTCGGCTTCCTCCATCGCAACCACGAGAAAATCGCCGAGAACGCGAGCTATCTCGGGTCGATGCCCTACACCGATCGGCTCGATTATTTTGCTCGATGGCAAACAACTGGGCCTACGCGCTCAGTGTCGAAAAACTCGCCGGGATCGAAGTCCCCGAGCGCGCCGAATATCTCCGCGTCATCCTCGCTGAGTTCACCCGGCTCAATGCCGGCATCACCGGCCCGGGTCTGCGCGCAAGCGGAGTGGATTACGATATCCGGAAGGTTGACAGCTACGGCATTTATCCGCGCTTCAAATTTCGGATCCCGTTAGGCGACCACGGCGATTGCTATGATCGGCTCATGATGCGCGTCCTCGAATTGCGCGAGAGCCTCGGGATTCTGCAACAGGCAATGGAACAACTTCCCGAAGGTCCGATTCAAAATCCGAAGGTGAAAATTCGCGCCTTCAAACCGCCGCTCGGCGAAGCCTACGGCCGCATCGAAGCGCCGAAGGGCGAGCTGGGTTTCTACCTCATCAGCGATGGCACCGGAAACCCGTATCGTTATCGCGTTCGCCTGCCGAGCTTGATCAACCTAACAATCTTAGAAGATATGTGCCTCGGTCACACCGTCGCCGACGTCATGGTCATCCTCGGCAGCATCGACATCGTGATGGGCGAGGTCGATCGCTAGAAACGAGGCAGCAGACGACTTCGTCAGGGCGTGTTGAGACCGACCTTGAACATCTCGATCGAGCCGCTCGGATTAATGCCCCAGCCGTAGATCGTGTTGCCGTCCGGGGAAATGATCGATGAGACCATGAGCGTCCAGCCATCTGGCACCACTGCACCCTGGTTAACGATGAAGTCCTGGAGAAGGACGCCCTTGTGATCTCTCCACAGAAAGGCCCGCTCTTTGAAATGTCCGCCGCGGATAAACCCAACCACGATCTGGCCGTCGTTGCTTACGTCCAGCGCGAAATAGGTTCTCTTCCGCCTCCCTTGTTTGCCTCCGCCTAACGGACTTACGCCTTCGCCCTCTCGCGAAATCCAGGCCGAGTGGCCAAAGTTGGCATAGCCACTGCCCACAATCACCTTTCCGTCCGCGCTCACTGCCATGGCCTCGCCGTTCAACTCGCCGGCATCGGTCAGGATCAGTTCCGGAACGCCGTTCACCCATTTCGCGGCCGAACGCTCGCCGTTAAGTTGATCCTGCCATCCCACGATCACGCTGCCATCGGCATTCACCGCGTTGGCCCGCGTTGCCGGACCGTCGAAAAGCGTGGGCAGCACCGTCGCGGGGCCGCCGTTGACGAGGTCCCATGTCCCCGCGTTCGCGTGGCAGACCTGAGCCCTCCAGAGCAGGCCGACACCGAGCGAACCATTCTGATTGACTCCATAGGCGCCGCTGAGCGATGTGCCACACGGGACGGCGCCAGCTTCCGAGCCCAGATCCTGCCAGCTCGTCCCGCCGAGCCATTTGGCGGCATTTTCATTTCCGTTCTGATCGACGTGACAGCCGAGGACCGTGCCACCGTCGCCCGAAATCGCAGGCAGGCCGTTGGAGCAGCCATCACCGATGACCGCGACGCCGGATGCTTCGGTGTAATAAAGATTCGGGGCGCCAAAATATCCCGTGCCGACGACGATCGACGCGTCGTCCGACATTCCGGTAGGGATCATTTCGACGCCGGTCGCAGTGAAGGTCGCGCCAGCAAACGCGGAGACGGGGCCGACCAGAAGAAGGGCGAAGAGCGTGCAGGATTTAGTTCTCATAAACAATTTTTTCATGACCGAATGTGTTGGTGAAGCCGAGACTGGGGCCGGCGCAAACAAATGTAAATGAAAGATTTGCGGCATGTTTTCGGAACTCGCTGCCGGTGCCCGAGCGGCCAAAATCCAACTACGACCGAGACAAACAATCCGCAGGCTGCTTTAGTTGGGACGAGAAACGGTTCTTCATGATCGGCGCAGGCATACTCAAAGGCATGGCAGTGACGGGGCGGAATTTCCTCGGCAGTTATTTCGAGAAGGATCGTCTCACAACGGTGCAGTATCCGGAGGAGCGCGATGTGCTGCCGGAGAACTCGCGCAATTTCCCCTTCCTCGTCTACGACAACGAGCCGGAGGCAGGGCTGCGATGTGTTGCCTGCAAGATTTGCGAAAAGGAATGTCCGCCGCAGTGCATTTACATCGTCAAGAGCACGGACAAGAAGCCCGATTACATGGGCAAGCCGCAGTTTTATCCGGCGACTTTCGACATCGATATCTCCGTCTGCATGAGCTGCCAGATTTGCGTCGAGGTCTGTCCCTTCGAGGCGATCAAGATGGACAAGGTCTATGAGCTGAGCCGGCGCGAGCGCTTCGATGCGCTCCTCATGCGCAGGGAGGACCTTGCCAAATCGAACACCTATTACCACGGCATCCATCCGCGCGAAGCGGAAGCGGTTGATGCCGCACTCGCCGCCGCCGCCGCGGCAAAAAAGAAACCGGCCGAAAAACCCGCCGCGTCTGCCCCAAGCACCCCCTAACGATTGCGGCAATTCCGGGGAGGATGGGCTTAAGCCCGTCGCACTTGGGCGAGTCTCGCCCAAGGCCCTTTGCGCGAAGCGCAACCGTCGCAATACGCCGCGCGATTCGGCGCAGCCTGCGCCGAACGACAGGCTGGCAGCCCGTCCTCCCGGAAAACTGGAGCGACGCGCCGCACAACGTATGGTGCGCCTGTGAAATTGCGTTGCCTTCTCACTTTTCTGGTCGCCTGTTCGTTAGGCGAAGTCGCCCTCGACGCGGCCCCCGATCTCTCCCCACTCCTCCACTGGCGCAACATCGGCCCCTACCGCGGCGGGCGCGTTCGCGCCATCTCTGGAGTGCCGTCACAGCCTAACGTTTTCTACTTCGCCCAAGTCAACGGCGGCGTCTTTCGTTCGGACGATTACGGACGCACCTGGGAACCAATTTTCGACGACCAGCCGACTGCCTCCGTTGGCGCCCTCGCGGTCTCGGTTTCCAATCCCAACATCATCTACGTCGGGAGCGGCGAAGGATTGCATCGCCCTGATCTCGCGGTCGGCAACGGCCTCTACAAATCGACCGACGCCGGCAAGACCTGGACCCATCTCGGGCTGCGCGACGGCCAGCAGATTGCCCAGCTCGCGATCGATCCGCGCAATCCCGAGCGTCTTCTCGTCGCCGTCGCCGGGCACCCCTACGGGCCTAACGAGGAGCGCGGCATCTTCCTTTCCACCGACGGCGGCAAGAGTTTCACAAAAACGCTTTATCAGGATGAAAACACCGGCGGCGCCGACGTGCAGATCGATCCGAAGAATCCGCAGACGGTTTACGCCGCGCTCTGGGAAGCGCGGGAAGGCCCGTGGGAAAATGCCGCCTGGAATGGAACACACGGCGGCATCTTCAAATCCACCGATGGTGGCAAAACCTGGCAGCGACTGCGCGGCGGCTTGCCTAACGATATCGTGCAGGCCAATCTCGCGCTCGCGGCGAGCGCGCCGGAGCAGCTCTTCGCCGCGGTCGCCACGCCAAAGAAGGTGCAGTTCTATCGCTCAGATGACGCCGGCGCGAATTGGAAAATCGCGACTGACGACAAGCGCCCCGCCGGTCGGATCGGCGGGGGCGATTTGCCGGTCGTGCGGATCGATCCGCAGAATCCGCAGATTGTTTATTCTGCAAGCACGGTCTGCTGGAAGTCGACCGACGGCGGCAAGACCTGGGACGGTTGGCGCGGCGCGCCCGGCGGGGACGATTATCAGAACGTCTGGATTTCGCCTAACGACTCTAACATCGTTTTTCTCGCGAGTGATCAGGGCGCGATCGTCACCGTAAACGGCGGCGCCACCTGGAGCTCGTGGTATAACCAATCGACCGCGCAGCTCTATCACGTCAGCGCGGATAATTCGTTCCCATATCGGCTTTACAGCGGGCAGCAGGAGAGCGGCTCAGTCGGGATCGACAGCCGGGGTCCGAACGGCGAGATCACTTTTCGCGACTGGCATCCGGTCGGGGCGGAGGAATACGGTTACGTCGCGGCCGATCCGCTCGATCCCAACATCATCTACGGCGGAAAATTGACCCGTTACGATCGTCGCACCCACGAGGCGCAGGAGATTTCGCCAAAGGTATTTCGCGGAGAGGATTTTCGCGTCGTGCGGACAGAGCCGGTGATTTTTTCGCCGACCGATCCGCATCTGCTTTTCTTCGCGGCCAACACTTTGTGGCAAACGCGTGATGGCGGTCGGGCTTGGAAAGAGATCAGCCCGGACTTGTCGCGCAAGACTTACGAAATCCCGGCGAGCGTGGGGATTTTTAAATCGCAACCGAGCGCGCAAGTAAAACAACGCGGAGTCATCTACACGGTGGCGCCTTCTCCGCTCGACGCGAAACGGATCTGGGCGGGAACGGATGACGGCTTGATTCACCTAACGACGGACGGCGGCAAAAACTGGCGCGATGTCACCCCGTCGCAGATCGGCCCGTGGTGGAAAATCTCGCTGATGGACGCGAGCCACTTCGACGCCAAGACGGCTTACGCCGCAGTCAACACGATCCGGCTCGATGATCTCCGGCCGCACATTTACCGGACGCGCGACGAGGGCAAAACCTGGAAGGAAATCGTGAAAGGTTTGCCTGACGACGAGAACGTGAATGCGGTGCGCGAAGATCCGCAGCGGCGCGGACTGCTTTTCGCCGGGACGGAACGCGGCGTTTACGTCTCCTTCGACGATGGAGGGAACTGGCAGTCGCTCCGCCTCAATCTCCCGGCCACTTCGGTGCGCGATCTGATCGTGAAGGAGGACGATCTCTGCATCGCCACGCATGGTCGCGGCTTTTGGATTTTGGATAACATCACAGCCTTGCGCCAACTCGCGCCTAACGAAACTGGACCTGCGGAAGCCAGTCTCAAGACGGAGCTGTTCAAACCACAAACCGCGCTCCGCGTACGCTGGAATTCCAACACCGACACCCCGTTCCCTCCTGACGAACCGGCCGGAGAAAATCCTCCCGAAGGCGCGATGATCGACTATTCGTTAGGCAAAGACGCCACCGAACCGGTCACCCTCGAGATCAAAGATCGCACCGGTAAAGTGATCCGGCATTATGCGAGCACCGATCCGGCACCGCCGCCCGACGGTAAATTGAAAATTCCGCGCTATTGGGTGCGGCCGCCACGGAGGCTTTCGGCGGAGCCGGGGTTGCATCGCTTTTTCTGGGACCTGCACGGCGCGCCCCTTCCGGAGGCCGAGCCGGAATATCCGATGACCGCAGTGGAACACGAAACCGCGCCGCAACCGACCGCGCCCTGGATGACGCCGGGCGAATATTCCGTCAGCCTAACGACCGGCGGGCGGACTCTTACGCAGCCGCTCAAGGTGAACATGGATCCCCGGATCAACGTTTCGGGCGCCGATCTGGCGAAACAATTCGATCTCTCGAAGACGCTTTACGAGTTGCGGGAGAAGCTGACACCGATCGGCAAGCGCTACCAGGAGCTCGTGGCGGAACTGGAGAAGGCAAAGGAGCGCGCCGGCAGCAAGAGTGTGCAGAAACAGGTCGAAGCTTTGCATGAGAAGCTGGCGGAATTTGCGGATCCCGCGGCGGTTCACGCCGGGCGCCCGCTGGAGTTGGACGCGCTGAGCAAAGTCATAAGGCTTTTCGGGAACCTGCAGCAAGTGGACGCCGCGCCGACTCCGCAGCAGGAGGCCGCCGTCGCGCAAGTGCAAAAGGACGCGTCATCGGCGGAAGAGCGGTGGAAGGCGATTCCGCAGGAGGTCGAGACGTTGAACGCGACGCTCGAAGGCGGCGGGTGTGGACAACCTCAAATGGCCGTGATCGGACGCCTCTCGTGATGGAATTGAGCGAGTATCTGCGGGCGGCAGAGCGCATTCTCATTTTCACCGGCGCGGGCATTTCTACTGGAAGCGGCATCCCCGATTTTCGCGGACCGCAAGGTGTCTGGACCCGGCGCCGGCCGGTCTATTACGAGGACTTCATGACTTCGGAAGCGGCCCGGATCGAGCATTGGGATTACAAGTTGGAAGCATGGGAGTCGTTTCGCGAGGCTCGGCCTAACGACGTTCATCACGCCATCGTCCGGCTGGAGGAAGCCGGCAAAGTGCGGCTGGTGGTGACGCAAAACATCGACGGGCTGCACACCCTCGCGGGCACGCCGCCGGAGCGGCTGGTGGAATTGCACGGGACCAATTCGCTGATCGAATGCCAGAGCTGCCAGGAGCGGAGCGATCCGGAAGCGCACTTCGATTTCTTTCGCGCGCACCGCACTCCACCGCTCTGCGCCTGTGGCGGATTCCTCAAACCGGCCACGATCAGCTTCGGTCAAAGCCTCCGGCCTAACGAACTCGCGCGCGCCCACGCCGCCGCCCTCGAGGCCGACCTGGTCGTGGCGCTCGGCTCGACCTTGTCGGTTTATCCGGCCGCTTCCTTTCCGCTCCTGGCCGCGCGCGCCGGCGTCCCCTACGTCATCATCAATCGCGGCGCGACGGAGCACGACGGCGAGCCATACGTCTCACTCCGCCTCGAGGGCGAAGTGGGCGAAATTTTTCCGGCGGCGGTGGAAGCTGCGTTAGTGCCGGCTCATTAGCGGCGCTGGAATAAAGAGAAAGCGCCGATTTTCTGGGGAGCGCACGCGCCCTCGCGTGCTCTCCCCGGAACTGGCTCGTCGTGAGCATTTCTTTGTGCGATGCGCTAGAATATCCGGTGCATCTAATTCGATCGTTAGGTTGGATTTTCTTGTCGTTAGGACTGTTGCTTCTGCCTGTCAGCGCGGCGGAGCGGGAGTTTCGCGGCGCCTGGGTGGCGACGGTCTACAATCTCGATTGGCCCTCGAAACCCGGCCTTCCCGCCGCGACACAAAAAGCTCAGCTCCGCGCCATCCTCGATCGCGCCGCGGAGTTAAAGCTAAACGCCATTCTCTTGCAGGTGCGGCCGGCAAGCGACGCGCTTTACGTTTCCGAGAAAGAGCCGTGGTCGGAAGTGCTCTCTGGGAAAGAAGGCGTTTCGCCCGGTTACGATCCGCTCGCCTTCGCCATCGCGGAGGCGCACGCGCGCGGGCTCGAGCTGCACGCCTGGGTCAATCCCTTCCGCGCCGCTCTGCATGCGGATGAATATTTGCCCGCCAATCATGTCGCGAAAAAACATCCCGAATGGGTCCGCCGTTTCGGGAAACAACTCTGGATCGATCCGGGCGATCCGGCGGCGCGCAATTACGTCATCGGCGTCATCACCGATATCGTTAGGCGCTACGACATCGATGGCGTGCATCTCGACGATTACTTTTATCCCTATCCGCTCAAGTCCGGCGCAGCCACGTTCCCGGATGACTCGACCTGGCAGCGTTTCGGCGCGGGCAAGGGACCGAGCCGGGCCGACTGGCGGCGGGAAAATATCAACGATTTCGTCCGCTCGCTCTATCACGCAGTCAAAGCGACCAAGCGCAACGTGCGCTTCGGTATCAGTCCTTTTGGAATCTGGCGCCCGGGCGTGCCGCCGACGACGAAGGCCGGCCTCGATGCCTACAGCCAGCTCTTCGCCGATTCGCGCAAATGGCTCGCGGAAGGCTGGGTCGATTATCTCGCGCCGCAGCTTTACTGGGGAATCCATCCGGCTGATCAGAGCTTTCCGGTTCTGCTCGATTGGTGGCGCGCGCAAAGTCACGGCACGCCCGTCTGGCCGGGGGTCGCGACCGAGCGGATCGGTTCGAAACGGCCGGCGCGCGAGATCGTCGAGCAGATTAAAATGACGCGACGCGGGACCGACTCACCGGGCAACATTCAATGGAGCATGAAAGCGCTGATGCGAAACCAGGGCGGGATCGACAACCTCCTGCGCAACGGACCTTACGCTGAGAAAGCGACGATACCGCGCTAGCCTGTAGACGCCTCCCTCTGGGAGGCGCGACACCGGCGAGCCATCTTCATGCGCAAGCCACGCCGATACCCGTGTTTCGCAGAGCGAAACATCCACACATCCTGGCTTAGCAGCGCCTGCCCATGAGTCCGTGCACTCACGTTACCGAAACTGCTCGTGCCGCAGAATGCGTTCGGCAAAGGCCGGCTGTTCGGCCGCGGAAAGCTCGACCGGGAACTTGGCCTGCGAACGATTCCAGCGCCCGATCCATTCCGAGGAAAGTAGTTCGTAACGCCGCACCGAGGGAGAACCGAGTGCCGCGGGCGTGAAGGCGATGGTGGTTTCTTCCTTGGCCCCGGCCGGGCGACCCTTGGCGACAAAGAAGCCCGCAGCGAGCAAGGCCGAGCGCGCCGCCGTCGAATGCGAGTAGGTAAAGAGCTCGACCGCGCGCTCCGCGCAGGCCGCGAATAATTTCCGGAAGATCTCGAGCGTCCATTGTTCGCGGTGCGTCCTGCTCGAGAACATGTCGTAGAAAATCAGGTCTGGTGGGAGGGGCGCCTGCGCGATCGTGGCGAGGAAATCGCCGGGCACGAGTTGCCAGCTCAATCCTGGGTGCTGCTTCGATTGCCACTCGCCCTTTTGCAAAATCCCGGCTGGTCCGCCATGGCGCAGATAGGGAAATTTGTCGTCGTGCCGGAGGGCGAGGCGCAAGGAATCGAGATCGTTCTCGAAGCTAATAAGTCGCATAGGTCCTATCTGACCCGCTGCGATCTATCGCCTCGTAGCACTCGATCGCCGCCATTGCGTTGGCGGCGGCGCCAAGACCGACGTCCCAGATGACGAGCGGCGTGTTGGATTCGGAGAGCCGCGCGGCGAGCTGCGATTGCTCGACATAAAGGCTGCGCGCTTCCTCCATCGGCGGCGTGCGCATGTGCATGATCTCACCGGAGGTCATCTGGCGAATGCTGGCAAAACCTTCGTGCGCAATGTGCACTTCGTAGTTGCCTAACGAACGCGACTTTTCTCGCGCCGGCTTCGGGCGGCGGATGGGATTTTCCCGATCCGATTCCTGCAGAAGCTGGCGTTTCTCCCGGCTAAAATCGGCGAAGCGACCGGCCAGAATGCTCGCCCGGATCTCGCGCATGAGTTGGTGATAGAAATGGATGTTGTGCTTACCGAGAAGCTGCCAGCCCAGCGTCTCGCCCGTTTTCGTGAGGTGATGCAAGTAAGCGCGCGCATAACGCGCGCAGGTCGGACACGTGCAGACGGGATCGAGTGGATCGTTGGAGAACTTGTAAACGCCGCGCCGCATCTGGAGAAAACCTTGCGAAGTGAAAACGGCGCCGCGCTGCGCGAGCTGCGTCGGCATGATGCAATCGAACATGTCGACCCCGCGATGGACTGCTTCGAGGATGTCGAGCGGTGTGCCGACTCCCATGAGATAGCGCGGCTTGTCGTTAGGCAAGAGCTGCGCGGTGAACTCGCAAAGATCTTCCCGCTCGCTCTTGCTCTCGCCGACCGCGAGACCGCCGATGGCAAAACCGTCGAAGGGCATTTCGCCTAACGACTCTACACTTTGCCGGCGCAGCTCCGCAAAAAGCGCACCCTGCACGATCCCAAACATGGCCTGCGGCGAATCGCCCCGCGCTGCCAGACTGCGCTTCGCCCAGCGCGCCGTCAGTTCGACCGCGGCGCGCGCGGTCGGCTCGTCCGCGGTCGAGGCGATGCATTGATCGAGCGCCATCATGATGTCGCTCCCGATCGCTTTCTGCGTTTCGATGCTCAGCTCGGGGCTGAGCAAAATTGTCTGCCCATCGTGATAGCTTTGGAAGACCGCGCCTTGCTCGCTCATCGAGCGCGAATGCGGCAGCGAAAAAATCTGGAACCCGCCGGAATCGGTCAGGACCGATCGCTCCCAACTCATAAAGCCGTGAATCCCACCCGTCCGGCGAAACACTTCCGCGCCGGGCCGAAGCAAAAGGTGATACGTGTTCGCGAGCAGAATCTGCGTGCCTGCTTCCTCAAGCGTGCGAGTGAGCTGCGCTTTCACCGTCGCCTGGGTGCCGACTGGCATGAAGAGCGGCGTCTGCACTTCGCCGTGCAATGTGCGGAAAGTCGCGGCGCGCGCGCTGGAATCTTCAGCCGCGGCGTCGAGCTGGAAACGGAGACGAGAAGACATTACGGAACGACGGCGCTCACTTCTTCCCCTGGCATCACTTTTCTCCCTGTCATCCTGAGCGGCGCAGACGGCGAAGGACCTCGCGAGTCATCTCGAAGACCACCGTCAAAATGGATCTCGCACGTGGCCCGCGAGGTCCCTCGCCGCGCTGCGCCGGGTCGGGATGACAATTGAGAGCGTCGTCGCCTCGCCATCTGCCCTGCGTGACAAATAACCTGCCGCCGCCCCTGATCAGCTCTCATCGTGCGCCAACTTCTGGCGAATCGTTTTCAGCTCCTGGCGATGCGCCTTGTCCGGTTTTGGATAGGACATCTTCAGACTCTGCAGCGTTTCCACGATGGCGGCGGCGATGATCAGGCGCGCGTTCTTCTTGTCGTCCGCGGGCACGGCAAACCAGGGCGCGTGAGCACTGCTGGTCGCGCGCAGGCAGGCTTCGTAAGCCGCCATGTAATCGTCCCAGCGCGCGCGCTCCGCCAGATCGCTCACTCCAAATTTCCAATTCTTATCAGGATCGTCGAGGCGGGCGAGGAAGCGCTTGCGCTGTTCCGCCTTGGAAACGTGCAGGAAAAATTTCAGGACCCGGGTGCCGTTGCGATACAGATGACTCTCCAGGTCGTTGATCGAACGATAGCGCTCCTTCCAGATCGTCTCTTCGTCGAGCAGCCCGGCCGGAAGATTTTCGGCGAGCAAAATCTCGGGATGCACCCTAACGATGAGAACTTCTTCGTAATACGAGCGGTTGAAAATTCCGATCCGTCCGCGCTGCGGCAGGCAACGCGTCGTGCGCCAGAGAAAATCGTGATCGAGCTCTTCCGCGCTCGGATGTTTGAAACTGTAAACCTGGCAACCCTGCGGATTGACGCCCGACATGACGTGCTTGATCGCGCTGTCTTTCCCGGCCGCATCCATCGCCTGAAAAATCAGGAGCAGCGCGTAGCGATCGTGCGCGTAGAGCAGACTCTGCAACTCGGTCAGCTCCTGTATCTGCTCCTCGAGAATTTCCCGGTAATCCGACTTCGAGCGGTAAGCCGGCTTGATCGCGGTGGGCGAGTCCTGCAGGCGCCATTTTCCATTCGGCGGCACACGAAATTTTGAAGGGCTGAGTTTCACGAGAGGCAGCTTATCGCAGGAAGAGGGAAGCGGCACCCCAGTTCCGCCGCCGTTTGCGTTTCGTAAAGCCCGTCGAAAACTGGAACATGACCACGCCGGCGACGCCTTTCATTCATCGATTCGTTCCCGGCCGCTCCGCGCGCACCTTGCTCCTGCTGCACGGCACCGGCGGCGACGAGAACGATCTTCTGCCGCTCGGCGCCGACCTCGACCGGAAGCGGCCATTCTCAGTCCGCGCGGGCAGGTTTCGGAAAACGGAAGCGCGCGATTTTTCCGCCGGCTGGCCGAGGGTGTTTTCGACGAGGAAGATTTGATTCGTCGCGCGAATGAGCTGGCGGATTTCATCGCACTTGCGGCGCACCAGTACGGTTTCGATCCGCAAAAAATGATCGCGGTCGGTTATTCGAATGGCGCCAATATCGCGAGCGCGATGCTCCTTCTCCGCCCGGGCACGATCCGCGGCGCAGCGCTTTGGCGGGCCATGACTTCGCTTGTGCCTAACGAATTGCCCGATCTTCAAAAAATTCCGGTCCTGATCGCAGCCGGCGAGGCTGATCCGATCATTCCGGCGGAAAATACCCGCCGACTCGTCGCGCTCCTGGAGCGGGCCGGGGCCGTGGTCACGTTTCAGGTGGAAAAGGCGGGCCACAATCTCACCCCGGAAACGATCGCGACAACGCGACGCTGGCTCGCGTCGCAGCAGTCTTAGCGGGCGGAGCGATTCCCCCCAGCCACGGAACTCATTCCCCGATTGCCTCCATCGCGCGCGACGATAGAATCACGCTTCACGCCAGGGTGGCGAAATTGGCAGACGCGCCAGACTTAGGATCTGGTGGAGCAATCCTTAGGGGTTCGAGTCCCCTCCCTGGCACTCCTTGCATGAAAGATCCACACCTCGAGATCGAACGAAAATTTCTCATCCGCCGCCTCCCGCGCGGGCTCACGAAATACCCGCACAAAAAAATCGACCAGGGCTACCTAACGATCGGGCGAGATCGCTCGCACGTGCGGCTGCGGCGGAAGGGGCGAGTCTACACATTGACTTTTAAACGCGGCTCGGCGGTGGGCCGGGAAGAGCGCGAAATTCGGCTCGATCGCACCCAGTTTGAAATTCTCTGGCCGGCCACGAGCGGCGGCGCGCCTAACGAAAACCCGCTACGACGTGCCTTGGAAAAACTCGATCGTTGAAATCGATATTTACCACGGCTCGAACGAAGGCCTGATCGTGGCCGAGGTCGAATTTCTGGACGAGGAAAGCTGCGACGATTTTCAGCCGCCGGCCTGGCTCGGCGAGGAAGTAACCGGAATGGGCCGCTACAGCAATCCGCGGCTGGCGCGGGATTGAAGGTGGCCGCCTCGTCGCTGACGGAACGAGAACGTCCGATTTCGCGCAGAAGAAAAAGGTGCGATCTCACGGCGCTTTCGGCATACTGATACCCGCGCCTCTCGCTTCACGATGACTTCGTCCCTCAGCAAAAAAATCCTCATCGTCGAAGACGAAGCGGACGTGGTCGATCTGCTCACCTTGCAACTGCGCAAGGCGGGCGGTTTCCTCGTCAGCGTCGCGCGCGATGGCGCGGAAGCCTTGAAAAAGGCGCGCGCGGAATTGCCCGCGCTCGTCGTGCTCGATCTCATGCTGCCGCGTATGCCCGGCCTCGAAGTTTGCAAAATTCTCAAGACGGAATCGGCCACCCGCCACATCCCGATCATCATGTTGACCGCGAAAGCCGAGGAAGTGGATCGCATCGTCGGGCTCGAATTCGGCGCCGATGATTACGTGACGAAGCCCTTCAGCCCGCGCGAAATGCTTCTGCGCATCAAAGCCATTCTCCGCCGCGGCCAGAACGACGGCACGGAAGAAAACATGACCCGCGGCACGATCACGATCGACCCGGCGCGGCATCATGTTTTTGTCAGCGGGAAGCGGATCAATCTCACCGCGGTCGAGTTCAAACTCCTGAGCATGCTGATGCAGCGGCCCGGCCGGGTGCAGGCGCGCGATCGTTTGCTCAACGAAGTCTGGGGTTACGAGAGCGCGATCGACACGCGCACGGTCGACACGCACGTGCGGCGCTTGCGCGAGAAACTCGGCAAAGCGGCCAGCGCCGTCGAAACGGTGCGCGGCTTCGGTTATCGCCTGCGCGAATAAGCAGACGCGATGGGCTGGGTTGCTTTTGCGCTCGCGGTCGCGCTGCTCGCCTTCGGATCGTGGCGAGTCTGGCGGGACTGGATCGCGCCGACGCGGCAGCTCGACCAGCTGGTCGCGGCGATCAACGCCCACGAAAAACCCGCGACTTTCCTGATCGGCGAACACGGGCGCATGCGCCGCATCGGTCTCGCCCTCGAGGAAATTTACCTGCGGCAAAAGGAGTTCCGTTCGCAGGCGCAAAAGCGGGAGTTCGGCGTCCAGGCGATCACCGGCGCGATGGCTGATGGGCTGGTAGTGGTCGATCACGAACACCGCATTCGCCTGATGAATCACGCCTTCCGCGAATTGTTCGGGGTCGATCCCCTAACGAATGATGGCAGCCTGCTCGAGATCGTGCGCGATGCGGCGGTCGAGCGATTGTTAGGCGAAACCATTCAGCGAGGCGAATCGCGGCGAGGCACGCTCACTCTCCCGGGCGCCGACGGCCCGCATCTCGAGGTGGTGCTCGAGCCGATCAAGCACGAGACGGAGAAAATCCGCGGGGCGGTCGTGCTTTTCCGCGACATCACCGGGCTGCGCCAGACGGAGACGATGCGGCGCGATTTTGTCGCGAACGTTTCGCACGAGCTTCGCACCCCGCTTTCGATTCTGCGCGGTTATCTCGAGACCTTGCTCGAAAATCCGAAGCAGCCGCCCGCCGAGTTGCTCCGGATTTTCGAGGTGATGGAGCGGCATTCGAACCGGCTGACCTTGCTCGTCGACGATGTGCTCAGTCTCGCCAAACTCGAAGGCGCGGGCGCCTCGCTCGACTTAACGACGATTCGGCCGGCGAATTTTCTGCACGGGATGATGCGCGACTGGGAACGGAAATTCACCGAGAAAAATCTCTCCTCCGAATTGGAGGTGGACGAGGACCTCCCGCCGCTGCAGGCGGATGAAGGCCGGCTCCAGGAGGTCGTTTACAACCTGCTCGACAACGCGGTGAAATACACCGATGCGGGCGGACGCATCGTCGTTAGGGCAGCGCGCCAGGATGATCACGTCTGCTTCAGCGTGAGCGATAGCGGGCTCGGGATTCCGCCGCGCGATTTGCCCCGGATTTTCGAACGCTTCTATCGCGCGGACAAATCGCGGCAGCGCGAACGCGGCGGGACCGGGCTCGGGCTTTCCATCGTGAAACACATCGCGCAATTGCATGGCGGTAAAGTCGAAGCGGAGAGCGAACCGGATCGCGGCACGACGGTGCGGGTCTTGCTCCCCTTCGCGGCTGTCACCAAATCGTAACCTCGCAACTGCGGCGAGCGCGCTATATTTTCCGCCGATGATCGCGCCGAAACATATCCTGGGAACGTTCGACGAAGCGCTCGCCACCTTGCGCAACAACGTGCTGATGATGTCCAGCCTAACGACGCGCAGCCTGGAGAACGCGCTAAACGGCCTGCAGCAGCGCGACGACGATCTCTGCGCGACGGCGATCGCGGACGACGAAGAAGTCGATCAACTGGAGAAGCAGGTCGATCTCGACGGGATTAATTTGCTCCTCCGTTTTCAACCAGTCGCGTCCGACTTGCGGCGCGTTGTTTCGGCGATGAAACTTTGCGGCAATCTCGAGCGGATGGCCGACCAAGCGGTCAACATCGCGCGCAAAGCGAGGAAACTGAACCGGCACCCGGCTTTGCCCGAAGCGGCCCTGATCGATCCGCTGCGCGAGCATGCCATGGCCATGTTCAAGGACAGCGTGGACGCCTTCGTCCGGGAAGACATCGAGCTCGGGCGCGGCTTGAAAGCGCGCGACAAAACGCTCGACGAAATGAATGCGAGCGCGAGCCGGCAGTTGATCGAACGGATGGCGCAGGATCCCGAACAGTTGCGCGGTTATTTGAATTTGATGTTCATCGCGCGGCATCTCGAGCGGGTCGGCGATCACGCCACCAACATCGCGGAGGACGCGATCTACGCCGCGGCGGCGGAAGACATCCGGCACCAGCCCTACGTGCCGGCGACCGCCTAACGAGTCGGCGCGGGCTGGTGTTTTTCCGGGGAGGACGGGGTGTCACCCCGTCGCTCGGCGCAGGTTGCGCCGAACCGGGCGGAGAAATGAGCTGGAATAGTTTTGAAGCGTGACGCGGGGACGATACGTCCGAACGACCTCTCGATAGAGTTCCTCCCAATCACTTCGCGCCTGTTCGGTGGAGACTCCACCGAACGACGGAGTGACACTCCGTCCTCCCCGGAGGGGAATTCAACTCGTGGGATGAATGAGGTTTTGCGCTTGGCCGAGCGGTCGATTTGGGTTAACCGCAGGATCGAAACCATCCATGTTCTCGATCAAGAAACTTCTCGGGCACGACGAAAAATTTTACGACCTCCTGGAGGCGAGCGCGCAGCAGGCCGATAGCAGCGTGCATCACCTCGTCGATCTCCTCGCGAAATTGGAGAAGCACGATTCTCCTCAGAGTCTGGAGGAGTTCGTGCACAGCCGGCGCAAGGACAAGCAGATCACACAGGAGCTGACCGAGCAGCTCTGCAAGACTTTCATCACGCCGCTGGAGCGCGAAGACATCCAGGCGCTCGCGGCTGCGCTCTACAAAATTCCGAAGACGGTCGAGAAAATCGGCGAACGCATTTTGATTTGTCCGGGCGATCTGCACGGGCGCAATTTTCAAAAACATCTGGAGCTGCTCGACCAGGCGGCCGAGGCCGTACTCGCGATGGTGAAAGAGCTGCGCAACGGCACCGACGTGGCGACCGCGCGCGAAATGAACGCGCGCCTCCAAACGATCGAAGGCAGCGCGGACAAGCTGGAGCTCGACCTCTTGCGCGATCTTTATCACGGCGATTACGACGCCAAGCAGGTCATCTTCTTGCGCGATCTCTACGAGCTGCTGGAAAAGGTGATCGATCGCTGTCGCGACGCCGGCAACATCATTCTCCAGATCGTGCTCAAGTATTCCTGATTCGTTAGGCGACGACTCGCATGGCGCTCTTTCTTCTGGTCGTCATCGCGGCCCTCGCCTTCGAATACATCAACGGCTTCCACGACGCCGCCAACGCCATCGCCACGGTCGTCTCGACCAAAGTATTGACCCCGCGGCAGGCGATCGCGATGGCCGCTTTTTTCAATCTTACCGGCGCGCTCATGGGCACCGCGGTCGCGACCACGATCGGGAAAGGAATGGTCGATCTCAAGGTGGTGACGATGCGCACGATTCTTTGCGCGTTGCTCGGGGCGATCGTCTGGAACTCGCGACCTGGCTGCTCGGCTTGCCTTCCAGTTCCAGTCACGCGCTCATCGGTGGGCTTTGCGGGGCGGCGGTGGCTTCGGCTGCGGGAGATTTTTCGGTTTTGAAATGGCGCACCGGGCTGCTGCCGAAAGTGGTCGTGACCGATGATCAGCTCGCCGATCGCGGGCTTCATTTTCGGCGCGCTCCTCATGTTTTTGCTCCTCGTGGTGCTGCGTTCTTTCACCCCGCATTTCGTGCACACGATTTTCGGAAAACTCCAGCTGGTCAGCGCCGCCTGGATGGCGCACAGCCACGGGACGAACGACGCCCAAAAAACCATGGGCATCATCGCGCTCGCGCTTTTCACCGGCACGAGCAACGGCACCTTCGCGCATCTCCCGCGGGCCCTGCATTTTCTTAACACGCCGGTTTTCCAAGTGCCGACCTGGGTCGTTTTTGCCTGCGCCGCGACGATGGCGGCGGGGACCGCGGCGGGCGGTTGGCGGATCATTCGAACGTTAGGCCACAAGATGGTGAAGCTGCAGCCGGTCCATGGTTTCGCGGCCGAGACGACTGCGGCGGTCATCATTCAAGTGGCGAGTTCCTACGGGATTCCGCTTTCCACTACACACGTCATCTCCACTTCGATCATGGGCGTGGGCGCGGTGAAACGCTTCAGCGGAGTAAAGTGGGGCGTGGCGCAACGGATCATCTGGGCCTGGGTATTTACCCTGCCGGTGACGGCGCTGATCAGTTACCTGCTGGCGCGCCTTTGGGCTTTGCTATGAAACTTTATTTCCTGCGGCACGGACAAGCGGATTGGCCGAATTGGGAGGGCCCGGATGACGATCGGCCGCTGACCGAGGCGGGGCGCGAGGAAGTGCAGGCCGTTGCCCAGCTTCTCGTTAGGCTAAAGGCGGCGCCGGATCTCATCCTAACGAGTCCACTGCCGCGCGCCGCGCAAACGGCTTTGATCGCGGTCGAAAAATCTCGAGATCGAATGCCGCGAGGAGAAGCTGCTCAGGCCGGGCTTCGGTCCGGTTGAGCTGGCGCGGGTGCAGAAGAAGCATCCCGGCAAAGACCTCATGCTAGTGGGACATGAAGACGATTTCTCGCTCACGATCGGCGCGCTCACTGGCGGCCGGGTCAAAGTTGCAAAAGCGGGCGTGGCGCTCGTTGAACTCAACGCTCCCGATCGAGGGAGATTGCGCTGGCTTTTCCCGCCAAAGGTCGCGCGCGCCTAACGAGAATCCGCCCGCGAACAAAGGATTCCGGGGAGGACGGGTGTCACCCCGTCGTTCGGCGCAGGTTGCGCCGAACTGGGCGGAGGCGAGACGTGGAAAGCAATCTCGGATGGTGGCGCGGAGGCGTCACGTCCGAGCAAACATTGTGACGACCCCACGCGATCCCTTCGCACGGTTCGGTGGAGACTCCACCGAACGACGGAGTGACACTCCGTCCTCCCCGGAGTTTTCTATCGCGCTTCAGGCGACTTCGAGGAGGTTGTTGGGGTGGCGGATGTCTTCCGCCTCCGCCGTGTAGACGGCGTCTTCGCCGATATTTTTCGCGTGGTCGCCGACCCGTTCGAGATGACGCGCGATGAAGAGCAGCTCGAGGTAATCGGCAATGCGATCGGGGCGCTCGGCCATCTTCGCGGTGAGATTATCCGCGATGTCGTGGTTCATGCGATCGATCTCGCGGTCGCGCCGGCGGAGGGTGCGGGCGAGCGCGGTGTCGATATCGGCGTAGGCGCGAATGCTGTCGCGAAAAAGCGCCATCGCCTCGATGAACATCGGCCCGAGCGCGATCGCTTCGTCCAGCTCCGGCTCCATCGTCAACTTGCGCGAGCGCCGCGCGATCTTGACCGCCTGGTCGGCGACTCGTTCGAGATTTCCGCCGACTTTCATGGTCGAAACCACCTGGCGCAGATCGGAGGCGACCGGTTGAAAACGGCGCAGAATTTCGACGCCGTCGCGGTCGATTTTCTTTTCCAAAAAATCAATCTCCGCTTCGTCGGCGATCGTGACCGCACAAAGCTCGGCGTCGCGATCGAGCAGACAGGTCATGGCGTTCTGCAAATTGCGATCCGTTAGGCTGGCCATCATGAGAACGTCGGCGCGCAAGGCGTCGAGGGCCGCGTCGAAATCGCGCAGAATGTGGCGGGATGGCGCCATCTCGCTCAACCGAATCGCCCCGTGATGTAGTCTTCGGTTTTGCGTTCGCGGGGCGAACTGAAGATCTGCGCGGTCTCGCCGTACTCGATCAATTCGCCGACGTATAAGAAGGCGGTCTTGTCGGAAACGCGGCTCGCCTGTTGCATGTTGTGGGTCACGATCACGATCGTGTATTGCGTGCGCAGGTCGCGAATGAGCTCCTCGACGCGCGCGGTCGCGATCGGGTCGAGCGCGGAGCAGGGCTCGTCCATCAGCAGCACCTCGGGCTCGACGGCGATGGCGCGGGCGATGCAGAGCCGCTGCTGTTGGCCGCCGGAAATGCTCATGCCGGGCTTCTTCAAATCGTTCTTCACCTCGTCCCAGAGCGCGGCCATGCGGAGCGATTTTTCGAGGCGCTCGTTGAGGACGCGGCGGTCGCGCACGCCGTTCAGTCTTAAGCCCGACGAGGACGTTTTCCTCGATCGACATGGTCGGGAAAGGATTCGATTTTTGGAAAACCATCCCGATGCGCCGGCGCGCCATCGCTGGGTCGGCCTCGGCCCGATAAAGATTTTCGCCGTGGAAAAGAATCTCGCCTTCGAGGCGGGTGCGCGGAACGAGTTCGTGCATGCGGTTGAGGCAACGCAGAAAAGTCGATTTGCCGCAACCGCTCGGTCCGATGATGGCGGTGACGGTTTTGGCCGGGATCTCGATGCTGACATTCTTGATCGCCTGTTTTTCGCCGTACCAGATGGAGAGATTCTTGACGTCGAACGCGGGCACGCCCGCGGCCTCGGCGGCGGCGGGTTCGTTAGGCGCGGAGCTGAGCGGGCTGCTGCTCTTCGAGCTGGGTGTCGGAGATGACATCGTAAGGTTGGACATTTCGTTAGGTGACCCGGGCGGCGCGGTCGCGAGTGAGAAAGCGGACGAAGACATTGATGAAGAAAATTCCGACGACGAGGACGAGCGCGCCGGCCCAGGCCTGGCGATGCCAATCTTCGTAAGGTGAGATGGCGTAGGAGAAAATTTGCAGCGGAAGCGCGGCGATCGGCTCGGCCAGGTTGCGATTCCAGAAGCGGTTGCCGAAGGCGGTGAAAAGGAGCGGCGCGGTCTCGCCGGCGATGCGGGCGAGAGCGAGGAGAATGCCGGTGATGATGCCCTTCGACGCGGTCTTCATCACGATATGGACGATTGTTCTCCAACGGCTGATCCCGAGCGCGAGAGAGGCTTCGCGATATCCGTTAGGCACGAGGAGAAGGACTTCCTCGGTCGTGCGCATGATGAGGGGGATCATCATGAAACCGAGCGCGAGTCCGCCGGCGTAGGCGGAGAACGTCTTGAAACGCAAAACGACCAGGCCGTAAACGACCACGCCCCAGGTGATGGACGGCACGCCGTTCAAAATGTCGGCGACAAAACGAAGCCACCAATTGCTCTTGGCCGTGCCGTATTCCGAGAGATAAACGCCGCCGAGAACGCCGATCGGTATGCCGATAAGGGCGGCGAGGCCCAGGAGCTCGCCAGTGCCGACGATGGCGTTGGCCATGCCGCCGCCCGCCTCGCCGACCGGTTTCGGCAGCTGGGTGAAGAAGTTCCAATTGACCGAGCCGGCGCCTTTTTGCAGCAGGTAAAAGAAAACGAGCGCGAGCGGCGTGATGACGAGCAAGGCGGCCAGCATGGAGAGACCCGAGGCGAGCGCGCTCTTGATTTTGCGCCAGCTATGTTGGTCGTGTCGTTCTGCGATCATCGTTTAGGCGCCGCGGGTCGTGCGCTCGATGTTTTCAAGGTGCGGAGCAGAAGCTGACCGACGAGATTGGCGAGAATGGTGATGCCGAAAAGGACGAGGCCGATTTCGAACAACGCCTGAAGATAGGTATCGGTGGTCGCTTCGGTAAATTCATTCGCGATCACGCTCGCGAGCGTGTAGCCCGGGGCGAAGAGCGAGGCGGCGATTTGCGGCGTGTTTCCGATCACCATCGTGACCGCCATGGTTTCGCCGAGGGCGCGGCCGAGGCCGAGAATGACCGCGCCGAAGAGGCCGCGCTTCGCGTAGCTGAGGACGGCGATCCGCGTCACTTCCCAGCGGGTCGCGCCGAGAGCGTAGGCGGCTTCGCGCTGGAGATTTGGCACGCTGCGCAGAATCTCGCGCGAGACCGAGGTGATGATCGGCAGGATCATGATCGCGATGATGATCCCGCCCGCGAACATGCAGACTCCGTAGATCGGTCCGGTGAAAAGTCCTGTCCAGGCGAAGTAATGTTTCAGCCAGGGGAACGGATAATCGCGCAGGAACGGGATCATGACGAAGATGCCCCAAAGACCGAGGATGACGCTCGGAATGGCGGCGAGCATCTCGATTAACGAAGTGAGCGGCTGGCGAATCCACAGCGGGGCCAACTCCGTCAGGTAAACCGCCGTCGCGATGCTCAAGGGCACGGCAATGACGAGCGCGATAAGCGAAGAGACGATCGTTCCGTAGATGAAGGGGAGGGCGCCAAATTGTTCCGCCACCGGATCCCAGGTGGAAGTGACGAGGAAGTGAAACCCGAATTTTTTGATCGCCAATTCCGAGCCGCGGGCCAGTTGCCAACCGACAAGGAAAACGAGCACGACCACGACGAGCGCCATCGCGAGAGTGAGCCACTCGAACGCCTTGTCGGCGAAGCGCGACGGGGGCGACATCTTGAAACTGCGCGCGCTCGGCGCGGTCACAGGCATCGGTGCAACGACTGGCATATTTCAATTCCACGCAGACAAGCCAGCGCCGCGCCGGCAAAAACCGGCGCGGCGCGAAGAGCCCGACTGATTAATACTTGATCTCGCTGATCCGCTGCAAGACGCGCTTCTGCAAAGCGTCCGGGAGCGGTGCGTAATCCAAATCCTTGGCCATGCTTTCGCCATCCTTCGCCGCCCATTTCAGGAACTCGACGAGATGCTTGCCCTTCGCCGCGTCGCTCTGCTGCTGATAAACGAGAAGCCAGGTCGCGCCCGCGATCGGGTAGGCGTCCTTGCCCGGCGCGTTCGTCATCGAGAAGCGAAAGTCTTCCGGAATATCCGCCGTGGCGAGCGCCGCGGTGACCGAATCCAGGGTCGGCTTCACGAAATTGCCCGCGGCATTTTTCAGTTCCGCATACGGCATCTTGTTTTGGATGGCGTAGATCAGCTCGACGTAGCCGATTGAATTCGGAGTCTGCTTCACCTGTCCGGCGACGCCTTCGTTACCTTTGCCACCGAGACCGGTCGGCCAGTTCACCGAAGTGTTGTTGCCGGCTTTGGTTTTCCATTCCGGGCTCACCTTGCTCAGGTAATCGGTGAAGATGTAAGTCGTGCCGCTGCCGTCCGAACGGTGCACCACCACGATGTCCTTATCGGGGAGCTGGGCCCCGGAATTCATCGCCGCGATTTTCGGGTCGTTCCACTTCGTGATCTTGCCGAGATAAATGTCGGCGATGGTCGGGCCATCGAGCTTCAGGGCCGGATCGCCCGGCAGATTGTAGGTGATCGTGACCGCGCCGGCGACCGTCGGGATGTGGAGCAATTTGCCCGGCGCCTTGGCCAGATTTTCGTCGCTCATCGGGCCGTCGGAAGCGCCGAAGTCGACCGTCTGCGCGAGGATTTGTTTCTGGCCGCCGCCCGAGCCGATCGACTGGTAATTGAAGCGAACGGAAGGATCGACCTTCGCGTAGGCATCGAACCATTTCGAGTAAATCGGATACGGGAACGTCGCGCCCGCGCCATTGATGGTCATCTGCGCGGAAGCGGTCGCGGAGATGCCCGCCAGGAGCGCGATGCCAAGCATTTTGCGGGTGAGCAGGTGGAATTTTGTCATGCCGAAACCTTGCCGTAGCGCTCGGTCGAGGGTCAAAATCTTTACTGTTACAATTCGGTGACGAGGCTCCGCGTCGGATTTCTGATCGAAGAAACGACGTCGAAAAATTTCGAGCCAGCCCCGGAGCGGAGGGTAGGCGGTCCGATCGAACTACAGGGAGGGAATGGCGTGCTCTTTTAGCCAGGTAGAGACGAAACCTGTGTAATCCCTGAAGGTAAGATTTTCCTTCGGTTGACCAAGCTGCCGGCAGAGCGCGGGCAATCCCCCGTAGGTAAATACCAAATACCGTTGATGAATCTTCTCAGCTCCCGGGATGATCACGCTCGCTGGGGAGGCACTCCGTAAGAAGTCACGGACAGCGCGAATCAATCGCCGCACATTGCGACCGTGCGTACTGATATCCTGACCAGCGATATCCGAGCAAAATTTTTGGTAGCGATGGGGAGATCGGTCGAGAACGAGGCAGAGTTTCCGCCGTTGTTTTGCTGAGCCGTATTCCTTTGCCGCCAGGAACATCCCCAGCTCCAAAGGCATGTTAAACCGCGGCAGTTTAGTTTTTGCATCCAGCTCAGTCCGAGAAATATCGTGGATGCCAATCTGACATTCGGAGATGATCCGCAGGATCTTTGAGATTCGCACCTGGCTTGTATCCGTAAGCTCCAGCGCGCTGCGCGCGATATAACCGCAGTCATGAACGGTGAATACAATCGCGTAAAGAAGCTTTTGATACGGCTTATCGAAAGGACAGTTAATGAAGACGCTCAGCTCATATTCGCTGCGCATCTGCGAGACCTCAATGTTTCGGAGAAGTTCTACGCTTGCCCGCAGATTTTGTGCGTATCGTTCCGGCCTTTGTCGCCATAGCCGCCAGCAACCGCTTCCCGCTCAACGGTGCGAATCGCACGCTCAATCTGGGAGCGGGAAAAGGTTCCGGTATATTTTGAATCTCTGACTATCCGGAGGCTCTTCGTCGGCATGGCTATAATGAATCAGCTAGATCCAGCCCTGTCACGTTACATCGCGGCTGGGCATCCTATCTGCCTAAACGCGGTTCAAGGTCATTCACTTTACCGAGCAGAGCAGAATCTACCGGCTGTTCCACCTCCTCGATGTATCGGCGAGTGGCCGCGGGCAAGGCGTGCCAGATGCGCCAGGCGATCAATCCGCCGATCAAAGCAAACGGCATGAGAAAAACCGGCCACCATTGCCAGCCGTAATGGGTCACGAGATACCCGACGCCGAGCGATTGCACGCCGCTCCCGAGATAGACGCAACCATCGACAATCCCCGAGCAGGTGGCCGTCGCTTTTCGCCCCCCGAAATCCGCCGCCGCCGTGCCCGACATCAGCGAATGCACCCCAGTGACCGCCGCGACGATGAGGAGCGCCGCCACTCCGACGACGAAGGGCCACGCGAAAAGATTCATCGCCATCACCGCCGCGAGCAGAAGCATGAAACCGCAAAAGATCGCGGCGGGCGGTCCGCGCCGGGATTGGAAAAGTTTGTCGGAAATGAGCCCGCCCGCGAAACCGCCGACGATGCCGAAGATGCAAAGGAGCAAACCCCAATTGGCCACGATCCCTTCCGCGCCGGCCTGTTTCACTTCGTGGCCGAAGATCGTGTACCACTGCATGATCCCGTTGCGGAGCACGCCGGCGGTCAGCTCGATGGAGGCAAACATCAGCATGAGGGGGTTGAGAAAGACTTTCTTGAGCAGGTCAAGAGTTGAGTATTCCTCGTCCATGTGGCCGGCGGAAGCGTCGTGCGTTTCGAGGTAAGGAAAGCCGGCTTCCTCGGGTGTGTCTTTAATGAGGAAAAGATCGAGCAGCGCCCACGTCAGCAAGATGACGGCCGGCACAAAAAATACCGCCCAGGTCGCGCCCATTGTCGCGCCTTCCGGGACGAAAATTCGGCGCAACAAAGTCTGCAGCCCAGTCGTGCCCGCCGGAGGAGCGGCCTTCGTCACGTTCACGATCGCCTGTCCCCAATCGAAGGCGAAATAAACGCCGAAGGAAATGAGGGTGCCGAAAATCGCGCCGAAAATCCCGCGTTCCCGCACGTGAAACCAATTTGCCTTCACCTTGATGATCGAGACGGCACCGTAGCTTTGGAAATACATGTTCAGCGCGTAGATGACGGAGAAGACACCGACCAGCTTGAGCTGCAGCCGCCCGGTCAAAACCATCCAGGTGATGACGCCGAGCGCGCCGTTCGCCGCAGACGCGCCGAGGGCCGCGATGATGATCCCCTTTTTGCCCCCGATCCGGTCGACGAGCGGGCCGTTGATGAGAAAGGAGAACGCGTAGGTCAGAGTGCCGGCGGCGAAAATGAGGCCAAACTCCTCGTTCGAGAGCCGGCCGCCGAGCGCGTTCTTTGCCACGGTCAGGTTGTAGCGCCCCATGTAGAGGAACGAGTAAGTCATCCCGAGCGGGAACCAGTTGATGAACCGTCGGCTCAGAAACCACGAGCCGTGCCCGAGCGGGTTGTTGTAAAAATAGAGCCCCACGACGACGGCGAGGCAGATGAAAACAATGCCGAGGGACACGACGAATCAGCCCTCTCGCAATTTTCGCATCGCTCCTTTTTGAGCGGAAGCGCGCCGGGGGTCAAAACCTTTCCATGTTACAATCAGGTTACGGCCTCAGCTGATCCGGAACCTGTTTGCATGGCAATTGACTATATACCGTAACAGGTATATAGGTGACGATGCACCTGAACGCTCTCAAAGCCGCTCTTCATGCCCGACCGCGGCTTACGACGCGCATCATCCTGCCCGATGGCGAACCGATTCCTGCGCATTTTCACATCACCGAGGTCGGCCACGTGGCCAAACGCTTTATCGATTGCGGTGGAACCGTGCATGACACGAACGAAACTTGTCTTCTCCAGACCTATGTGGCGGGCGATGTGGAACACCGACTCGATGCGGAGTCTTTCGCGAAAATTCTCGACCTCGGCCACGCCGTCCTGCCGAGCGACGATCTCGAAGTGGAAGTAGAATACGATTGCTGCGTCACGGCGCAGTATCCGCTCCTGGAAATAAGGGTGCTTGGGGATTACCTGGACTTACAGTTAGGCGAGAGACATACCGATTGCCTGGCCAGGGAGAAGTGTGGAATCGAGGAAGGCTGTGGCGCGACGGCAGGTTGTTGCTGAGATGGACCTTATCCCGATCTATCAATGTCTCTGCGATCGGACGCGTTTGCGCATCCTTCACTTACTCGCGCAATCGCCGCTCTGTGTCTGTCATTTCCAGGAAATCTTGGGTGAGCCGCAGGTGAAGATATCCAAGCACCTCGCCTACCTGCGGACCCGTGGGATGGTGCGCGCGGAGCGGAGCGGTAACTGGATGATTTATTCGCTGCCGGGCAAGCCAGAGAGGGAGTTGGAAGCGAACCTAAAGTGTCTGCAGGACTGCGTGCA
Organism: uncultured Verrucomicrobiae bacterium; assembly: GCA_963792775.1. Classification (GTDB taxonomy): domain Bacteria; phylum Verrucomicrobiota; class Verrucomicrobiia; order Chthoniobacterales; family UBA10450; genus Palsa-1392. The sequence continues at coordinate 45,532 of CAWBXU010000012.1, forward strand.
GACGGAGCCGGAGTTCAAGCGCGACCGGGCGAAACTGGCGGCGCTGGCCACGACCTGTTGCGAGCCGGCCGGAGTCCTGCGCGGTGCATAAGTCTCGACACCTATGAAGCAGCTCTCCTTTCTCGATCGCTATCTCACTCTCTGGATTTTCCTCGCCATGCTTGCCGGTGTGGCGATCGGCAATTTCGCTCCCGGCATTACGCGCGCGATCACTGGCTGGAGCGTGGGCACGACTTCCGTCCCGATCGCCATCGGGCTCATCGTCATGATGTATCCGCCGCTGGCGAAAGTGAGATACGAGGAGATGGGGGACGTTTTCCGGGATAAGAAGGTGCTCGTCCTCTCCTTTGTACAGAACTGGGTGATCGGTCCGTTCCTCATGTTTGCGCTCGCCGTGATTTTTCTGCGCGACAAGCCGGAATATATGACGGGACTTATCCTTATCGGCCTGGCCCGTTGCATCGCCATGGTCATCGTGTGGAACGACCTCGCCAAAGGTAACTCGGAATACTGCGCGGGGTTGGTCGCCTTTAATGCGGTCTTCCAGGTGCTCTTCTACGCGCTCTTCGCAGTCTTCTTTCTAAAGGTCTTACCGCCGGTGCTCGGACTGCACTTTGGAGCGGTCGACTTAAGCAAGCTGACGATTGGAAGTGTTGCGACGAGCGTTTTCGTTTACCTGGGTCTGCCATTCCTCGCAGGAATCGCAACGCGCTGGTGGCTCGTGCGGGCGAGGGGCCGCGCCTGGTATGAGGGCGAATTCATCCCGCTGATTTCGCCGCTCACCCTCGTGGCGCTGCTTTTCACGATCGTCGTGATGTTTTCGCTCCAGGGCGGCCAGATCGTTAGACTGCCGCTCGATGTCCTCCGCATCGCCTTGCCGCTGGTTATCTATTTCGCGGTTATGTTTTTCCTCAGCTTCTTCATGAGTCGTTGGCTCGGGACTGACTATGAGCGCTCCGCTACCCTGGCATTTACCGCGGGCTCGAATAACTTCGAGCTGGCCATAGCTGTCGCGGTGGCGGTCTTCGGTCTGGGCTCGGGCGCAGCCTTCGCGGCAGTGATCGGGCCACTCGTCGAAGTGCCGGCGCTCATCCTTTTGGTCAACGTCGCTCTTTGGCTGCGTCGCACTTACTTTGTCTCAGCCGAGGCTCGCCTCGCTCACTGAACTGGTCATAACTCTTCATCTCAAGCCCATGAAAGCCAAGGTCCTCTTCATCTGCATTCATAACAGCGCGCGCAGCCAAATGGCAGAGGCATGGCTCAATCACCTTTGCGGTGACTTTTTCGAAGCCCAGAGCGCCGGGCTGGAGCCGGGCACCTTAAACCCACTCGTCGTCGAGGCGATGGCGGAAGTGGGTCTGGATCTCTCGCAAAAGAAGACTCAGCGGGTTAATGATGTTTGGAATTCGGGCCAGCTCTTTCGCTATGTTATTACTGTGTGCGACGCGGTCAGCGCCGAGAGGTGTCCCGTTTTTCCGGGCTACGGCCAAAAGCTCCACTGGGGTTTTCCCGATCCCTCCGCGCTCACGGGCAGCCGGGAAGAGATATTGCAAGGCGTGCGCCGGATTCGCGATGATATCCGCGGGAAAATCGAAGCGTGGTGCGGAGAAGTCTGCTTGGTTTTGAATTAGCGACAGGAAAACGCCCCAGGCCTTTGCAGATCTGAGGCGCTGCCACCTGTCACCCAATGGAGCGCTTGTAAGTGGTAACCGTTCGGTTATCGGGCGAAACTGTTCGTCACCTTACCGCTGCCAGTGCGAGCAACCTGACGCATCTTCGTGGCGACTCGGTGAAGCGCGCGTGACGTTCTCGTGAAATCGACGACGGAGCTCGCGCCTAACGATCGAGACGATCCCCGAGAAAAGGACAAGCCCGCTGGAGATTTCTCTCCAGCGGACCCAGTGTCCTACCTAACCGTAGCGGCCGGAATGGGCCGCGTCGCTAAAACTTAAAGCTCAGATCGGCCTGAAAGAGATTGTAGTTATCCACCGGGTTGATCCCGATATCGCCGACGCCACCAGTGCCGAGATCATGATCGATCTGCCAGCCATGCGCATAGGTCAGGTTGGCCGTAACGGCGTCCGTCACCGCATAGCCCACTTGAATAAACGCACCTTCCAGATTTACCCGGCTGTCGAAAAGATCGGAATCAACCAGGTTGGGATCGAGCGAATACTGCTCTACATGTTGCCAGAAAGCCGTCAGGCTAAAGTCACCCTTGTGCTTGGTCGAGCCAATGCCCGCGCCAAGTTGGTAGGCGAAGTTGTTATCGGTCTTGTCAGGATGGCCGGCGCGGCGCGCCCTTGCGTCGCCATCGAAGTTATAAGCAAAGTCGCCGAAGACTTTCGCTGGTAAGGCGCCGACCTTGAAGTCGAACTCCGCCGGCACGTCGACGATGACGAGGTTATTGATTCCGGTCTGGTTGGGAGTCGTCACGGTGACTACGCCGGTAACCGGATCGACGACCGAAAAGGTTGGGTCGCCGGAGAAGGCCTTGTTAAAGGTGTCACCCACTCCAGTGTAGTTGTACAAGGTCGGCGCGATTTGCAGGAAGGTGTCCTTCTTAAAGTTATAGCGCGCTCCCAGCTGCCAACCGAGGAGATAGGCGTCAGTCGTGGAGACGCCATTCGGGGCCGGCCCGATCGGGTTTTCCGGATTGGAATCGTCATAGACAAATTGCCCGAAGTTGGCGAAGAGGTCGAGAGTCGGGCCGGCGACTTCCGGAGAGGTCTGAGTCACTACTGCCTTACCATCCTTGTCGGTCGTGGTTTGAGAAGTAGCTGGGCTACCGCCGCCGAGTTTGATCGTATACTTATATTGCTCGGCCAGGCCTTCGGGGTTGATATCGCCGTCCCAGACCATTGAAGTGAGGACAAAAGGATTCGGCATTTTGCCGGCGGTCAGTTTCAGGCCCTTGATTCCCTGATAGCCGACATAGGCTTGACCCACACCGATGCTATCACTGTTCTTCGCGAAAGGTCCGGGCCCGGCTGCGGTATCGTCGCCAAAGGTGACGTTGGTGGAACGAGGGTTCGTTGAGGTTTCGAGGCGAATGCCGAAAAACCAATCGTCGAGGAGCGTGCCTCTCAGGCCGAGACGCAAACGATAGCGGGCACGGTTGCGCTGAAAGGTGTCGCCGTGGGGGTTAATGGCATCCGGCGCGGCCGTCTCGCCGCTCCGCACTTCGTAGCGCACACGCGCGTCACCGTAGAGTTCTAACTCAGTGATTGGAGTGGAAAGCTTCAACTTCGAGGCCGAGCTGGCGGTTACAGGTGGTGCTTTGGCTTCTTCCGCTTTCAGTTCCGTGCGTACTTCTGCAGCGTCTTTTTCCGAGATAATATGTTTGCGCACGAGCAAATTGAGGAGCGCGTCGTTATCAGCGGCGCGCAGGGTGGTTCCGCCGAGCAGCAGGCTGAGAGCGATTGCCAGGGTCAGGCTTTTCTTGAAATGCATTTTTTCTCCTTGTTTACGGTTGGTTAGGCGCAGGCCGCTTTGCGACGGGCTGCCGCCCGGATTTGTTCCGGACGCGAGGAGAGTAGGAAGCGATTGTTACAGCCGCGTGGCGGCGAAGTAACAGTTGCGTGAATTTGCGCGCGCCGAGACGAACTGGCGGCGGCTTTTCGCCTAACGAATGGGCAACGAATCAGCCAGAGTCGGCTCGGTTTCGTGCAGGCGGCCGTAGTCGACGATCAGTTTGCCGTTGTCGGTAAACTCATAGATGTCGACGAAGCGTTCGTTGAATCGGATGTCGCGCGAGCTGTAATCCTGCATGCACTGGACGGCGGCCGGGATGACGGTTTCGATGCAGTTGACCGAAGCGACAAAGCGGGCGTCGCTCGCTTCGAGAGACTCGAGGGTCTCACCGTAGAGCGGGCTGCGTTCGTCGATGGTGTGCCTGATGGTGAGGGCGGTGGGGAAGACGACCAGCCGATCGAAGTCGAGCTTGAGCATATAGAACTTACGAAATCGGTCGTCTTCGAGGATTGGTTCGTCGCGGTTGAACATGATCCGAAACTCCGCTTCGACCATGCTGTGGTGGCGGAGGTTAGCGACTCGCAACATGAGGGTCGGTTTTCCGTCGAAGGGGGCGATGAGGAGGTTTCTGCTGAACTCCACCCGCGCCGTCGGCCGGGAGAACCGTACGAAGATGAGACCGGTAATTACGGCGAGCCAAAACATGCCTCCCATGATCTCGATCGTGGTCAGGAAATGGCCGTAGAGCGTGACCGGATAGGAATGGCCGTAGCCGACGGTGGCGAGGGTTTCGACGCTAAAGAAAAAGGCGGCGAGGAGAGAGCCCGGCGGAAGGCCGTCGATGCAGTTGCCGCCCGTGACGTAAAGAGCGGCGAAGAGGATGTTGATGAGAATGTAAACACCGGAGATGAAAGCGGCAAACTGCGGCCAGGTGAGCGAGAGCACCCAGTGATAAACGTCGCGCCATTCCCGCCGGCCGACGTTTATCTTGAGGAACTCAAACTGACCCACCTGCATGGAGACGGCGTGCGGTTTTTTCTTCATCGTGGTGCGCTGGTTTGGCGCCTAACATAGCGCGACTTCGGGAGGCAGGGAATTTCCCGCAAGCGAGCCGATTTTATCCCAAGGGCGGGACAGAAGACGTAGCATGACGAATGGCGCGTCGAATGTAAGTCATTGGCAAAGCACCCATTGGAACTTCACTCCGCGGGTGGCACGCGCGTTGCAATGCTCTCCCGCGACCCGATGAGATCGCTCTTCGCTCTCCTCCTTTTCCTGCTCGCCTCGTCGTTAGGCGCGCGCGCCGCAGAGCCGCTCGCGGGGCGATGGGAAGGGACGCTGCAGATTCCGGGACGCGAGCTGCCCGTCGTGGTCGATCTTGCGCCGGCGGGAGGTAGTTGGAGCGGTTCGATCATTATCACCGGACTCGATATCAAAGGAAAACCGCTCGCCGATATCACGGTGACAAACTCGGAGGCGTCGTTCGCGCTCGCTCAACTTGCCGGCGGCCGCGGCCTGGAGGCGAAATTCAAAGGCAAACTCAGCGACGACGATAGGTTCGCGGGCGATTTTACAGAAGCGGGCAACACGGCACCCTTCGTCCTCGAGAAGAGCGGGCCGGCGCAGGTGGAATTGCCGCCGCGAAGCACCACGGTCAGCCCCGAGCTCGAAGGCACCTGGAAAGGCGACTACGAGATGAATGGCTACCCCCGCCACGTCACTCTGCAGCTCACAAACCATGGGAAGGAGGGCGCGACTGCCGAGTTCGTCATCGTGGGGAAACAGACGAACAAACTCCCGGTCGATCTCGTGACGCAGGATGGAAAATTGTTAGGCATTGATTCTCACGCGACCGGCATCCATTTCGAAGGCCGCCTGAGCCAGGGCGGCGACGAGATCAAAGGGGCGATCGAGGGGCCGTTTGAGACGGCCCTGGTCCTGCGAAAGGCGCGATGAGTTTGAGAAAAACAGCCGGCGCGATTCTTTGCCTAACGAGTTTATGGTCCGCCGGCTTCGCTTCTGGCGAAGCGATGTTCCGCGGCAATGCGGCCCATTCCGGGGTCTTTGCCGGGCCGGCGCCGCGCCAGTTTCATCGCGTAAAATGGACCTTCCCGACGGGCGATCGCGTCGTTTCTTCCCCGGTCTTAGAGGGGAAGACGCTTTACTTCGGCGGTGACGACGGGAATATTTATGCAGTCGATGCGGCGAACGGCCGGCAAATCTGGAAGCACAGCACGGGCGGTCCGGTGCCCGCGACTCCGGCGGTGGCCGACGGAGTCGTTTACGCGCCGAGTTACGATGGAAAACTCTACGCCCTCGATGCCCAGACCGGCACTACGAAGTGGAAGTTTGCCACCGAGGGCGAGCGCCGCTTCGAGGCGAAAGGCATCCACGGGCTCCTGCCGCGTAACCAGACGATTGCCGATCAGTTCGATGTTTTCCTTTCCAGCCCGGTCGTGGCGCAGGGCGCGGTCTACTTCGGCAGCGGCGACGGAAATCTCTACGCGATCGATGCTGCCAGCGGTGAGTTGCGCTGGAAATTCAAGACCGGCGACGTAGTGCATTCTTCGCCCGCGTTCGCGGAAGGCGTGCTCTTCTTCGGAAGCTGGGACAGTTATTTCTACGCGGTCGACGCCGCCACCGGAAAACAGAAATGGAAGTTCCACGGCGGGGAAGATCCGGCCATTCACAATCAGGTTGGTTTTCAATCTTCGGCCGCGGTCGTGAATGGCACCGTCTACGTCGGTTGTCGCGACTCGAATCTCTACGCGCTCGAGGCCGCGACCGGGAAAGAGAAGTGGCGCTTCAATAACGCGCTGAGCTGGGTGATCAGCTCGCCTGCGGTTGTTGACGGCAAGGTTTACTTCGCCACCTCAGACTCCAGTCTTTATCACGTGGTCGACGCCGCGACGGGCAAGTCAATCGTCCGCCAGCAGGCGAGGGCTTACATGTTCTCATCGCCGGCAGTGGCAGGAGACGTCGTCGTCATCGGTGTGCTCAACGGCATTCTCGAAGCACGCGACCGCAAGAGCGGCAGGTTGCTGTGGGATTTCCAAACCGAGACTTCGAAGCAGAACAAAGGCTGGGTCCTGACCTCGGAGCAAAAATTTAACAACTCGTTTCTCTATTACTCAAGCTGGCGGGAAGCGCCGACCGTCGCGACTGAGCGCCAGTTCGGCATCGGCGCAATTTTTTCCTCCCCGCTCGTCGCCGATGGAGTCGTCTACTTCGGCAGCACCGACGGCAACCTCTACGCCATCGAGTAGCGCGCACGTCCCGTTCAGGCGCTCCGTCCCCGCTCGCTCGCGCAGGCACGAGGGGACAGTTTCGCTCGACAATTTCCGTCGATTGTTAACTAATCGATCAAGCGATGGCCGAAGTAGGGACAGACGCAATCGAGGGCCGGGTCGTCTTCGTTAGTGGGGATCATTCGTTCTCGGTTCGAGATTTGATCGATGCCGCGCACTTCCGGGGCGAGGTGGAATCGGTCTGGCGAGATCTTTTGCGTTTTGTCGCCGCGGAGAACCAGGCGAATGAGAACGACCTCGAAATCGACGACTCTGCGATCGACGCGGCGGCGGAACAATTTCGTTATCAGCACGATCTGATCACCGCGGAAGAGACGGAGCGCTGGCTGGCGGAACGCGGACTCGATCTGGGGGATTTCAGCGCTTACTTCGTTCGTCATTATTGGGCCGAGACAGCGAACGAGACGGCGGGGGACGCGATCGATTACCTCTCCGCGTCGGCCGAGCTGCGCGCCCTCCTCACGATCGAACTGATCCTTTTCGGTGAGCTGGAAAGGATGGCCGGCCGCTCGAGCTGGCGAATCGCTGCACGCCAGGCGGAGGGCGGCGACCGGGTCGATCCCGGTCTTCTCGCGGAAGAGGAAACGCGTTTTCTACAACGGACCGGCCTGGAGAAAGAGCAGGTCAAGGAATGGTTAGGCCAGCTCGGGCGCGATGAGGAATGGCTGCAGGAACAAATCGCGATGGAGGCGGTTTATCTGCGCGATTCCAACGCGCTGCTCTCGCGCGATGCGCGAGCCCGGGAAATCTCGGCGCTCCGTCTGCCCCTCACCCTTTTTGAGGTGGAAACGATTGAGTTCGATTCGCTCGACGCCGCGCGCGAGGCGCTGCTTTGCGTGCGCCAGGATGGAATGACGATGGAAGAGGTCGCGGCGGAAGGCCGCTATCCCTACCGACATACGGAAATTTTGCTGGAGGATGTGCCGGAAGATTTGCAGCAAAAATTCCTCAGCGCCACGCCCGGCGCCATCCTCGAACCGATCACCCGCGGGGAGGCCGTTCATCTCTGCCGGATTCTCGGCAAGGCGGAACCGGACGTGGATGATCCGCTGGTGAAAACGCGCGCAGAAGATCGTATTCTCGATCGCTATTTCGGCGAGCTGACGGCCAAATACGTGCAGTGGAAAAACATTCCCCCCTAACGAGATGAAGGCAACCGACGACAGTTTGTTGCGGCGCTCGTCGCTCTTTCAATTCCTCCCGGAGGAGCATTTCGAAAAACTGCGCGCGCTCCTCCAGGAAGAACATTACGAGTTTGGCGACCTTATCGTTAGGCAAGGCGAGCCGGCCGATTCCTTCTACGTCCTCCTCTCCGGCCGCGCCCGGGTCGTGAAAGCCGATCAGAGCGGGACGGAAGTCGTTCTCGCGAGCGTGAAACCGGGCGACAGTTTCGGCGAAGCCGCGCTTGCGGAAGGTGGGGCACGCAGCGCGACTGTTCGCTGCAGTACCGCGGTAGAAGCTTTGCGGCTCGATCGCACGGATTTCCTCGAGCTGGCCGAGCAGAACCCGGAGCTGAAGCATCACCTCGAAGTGACTGCGCGGCACCGGGCGCTCCATGGTTTCCTCTATCAATTCAGCAATTTCGGCCGGCTACCGGTGCCGGCCCTGCGCAGCCTGATCGAGAAGCTGGAGCCGATCGAAGTGACGAAAGGCCACTCCATTATCAAGCAAGGCGATGCGCCCGGGGCGATGTTCATCCTCGAGAAAGGCCGGGCGCGCGCTTTCTCTTCGAACAACGGCTCGCAGCGTAACCTCGCCTTCTATCGCGATGGCGATTTTTTTGGCGAGCTTTCGATTCTCAAAGGCTCGCCGCGCTCGGCGACGGTCGAGGCTTTCAGCGACTGCCGGCTGCTCGCGCTTGAGCCGGAAGCGGTCCGCGATCTGAAGCGGCATTATCCGGAGTTCGGGCAGTTAATGGAAGAGCGCCTCGCGCAGTATCAGGCAAAAACAGAGGCACGCGTCCCGCTCGATTTCACGACCGAAATGCTCCCGGCCGAGGCCGCCGCGCATAATAAAATCGCAATCGACACGCAAGCCAAGCCGGTCAAAGCCGAAGATCCAAATGCGCCTTTCGCGGAGGAAGGCGGACTCTTTCGCAAAGGCAAAAAGCGCATCCGTAAAATCGAAGCGATCGAGCAGATCGACGAGATGGATTGCGGCGCGGCCAGCCTCGGCATGATCTGCCGCCACTTCGGGAGAAAAGTGAGTCTCTCGCGCATCCGCCAGCTTTGTCATACTTCGACGGACGGGACGAGCCTGAAGGCGATCTGCCGCGCGGCGACCGAGCTGGGATTGGCGGCGCGCGCGCTCAAGGTGTCGCTGCGCAATCTCTCGCTCATGCCGCTGCCGGCGATCATTCACTGGGAAGGCAACCACTGGATGGTGCTCTACGACGTGCAGGATGCTTTCGTGAAGGTGGCTGATCCCGCACTCGGCCTGCGCAAAATTCCGAGAAAGGAATTCGAGCAAAACTGGTCCGGTTACGCCGCGCTTTTCGATTACACGACCGCTTTTGAAAACGCCCCCGAAAGCAAGCCGGGGCTCTCCTGGCTGCTCCCGTTCCTCGCGAAATTCAAAGTGCTTTTCGCGCAGGTCATGCTGCTCGCCGTCGCGATCACTTTTCTCGAGCTGCTCTTCCCGATCTTCACCGAGATGGTGGTCGACAAGGTTATCGTCGAGAAAAACATCGGCCTCCTCAAAGTCATTCTCCTCGGGATGGGCGCGGCCCTTTTCTTCGTTCAGGCGGCGTCCCTCGCGCAGGAATATTTGCTCTCTTTCGCCGCCGTTAGGCTGGACACAGCGATCCTCGATTTTCTCAGCCGGCAAATGTTGTCCTTGCCGATGACATATTTCACCAGCCGACGGACCGGCGACATCCAGCGCCGGCTCGACGGAGCGCGACAGATTAGGCAATTCGCGGTTCAACACGGCATCGGCGCTGTCCTCGCGCTCGTCCAACTGGCCGGCGCGCTCGCCCTCATGGTGATCTACAGCCCGTCGCTCATGTTCGCCTTTCTCGCGACCACGCCGCTCTACCTCGGCTTGATGTATTTCTCGCAGAAAGTGCTCCGCCCACTTTTCGCGGGCGTGGAGGAGAGCCAGGGCAAATACAGCTCGCATCAGATCGACGCGATCAAGGGCATCGAGGCGGTCAAGGCGGCCGCGGCCGAGTCGGTCTTTCGCGACATGATGTTGAACGAATTCCTCTCCGTCTCGCGCAAGATGTTTCGGAGCAGTTTCATCGTCATGACCTATGACAGCGTGATGCAAAGCATCGGGCTGGTCTCGACCGCGATCTTTCTCTGGGTCGGCGCCAATCAGGTCATGAACGGCAGCCTGAGCATCGGTGGATTCGTCGCTTTCAGCTCGCTCACCGCGATGGCCTACGGCGGCATCCTGCGAACGTTAGGCGTGTGGGACAACCTGCAGTTCGCGACCGTTCTCCTGAACCGGTTGAACGACGTCTTCGAACAGGAACCCGAGCAAGGTCGCGACCGTTCGCGCCTAACGCCGGTGCACAGTCTCGAAGGGCGGATCGAACTCCGGGGCGTCAGTTTCAAATACGGCGGGCCGGAAGCGCCTAACATTCTCACCGATATCAAACTCGACCTCGCGCCCGGCCGCATGATCGCGTTCGTCGGCCGGAGCGGTTGCGGGAAAACGACTCTGATCAAGCTCATCGCCGGTCTGCTCGAGCCGACCGAAGGCACGATTCTTTTCGATAACGTCGACCTGAAAACGCTCAATTACCGCGACGTTAGGCGACATATCGGGATGGTCCTGCAGGAAAACCACATCTTTAACGAATCGATCGCGCGCAACATCGCTTTCGGTGACGCCGAGCCCGATCTCGACCGCGTCCTCGTCGCCGCGCAAGCCGCCGCGGCCCACGATTTCATCATGCGCCTGCCGATGGGTTACGAGACGAAAATAGGTGAATCGGGTCTCTCCCTTTCCGGCGGGCAAAAACAGCGTGTCGCAATCGCGCGCGCCATCTACAACAACCCGCCCGTCCTCATTTTCGACGAGGCGACGAGCGCGCTCGACACCGAATCGGAACGCGCCATCCAGGACAACCTCGGCCGCCTCACCGCCGGCCGCACCACCATCGTGATCGCGCATCGCCTGAGCACGATCCGCGAGGCGGACACGATCGTCGTCCTGGAAAAAGGCTCGGTCGCCGAGGTCGGGAATCACGACGAGTTGATGGCGCAGCGCGGCCTTTATTTTTATCTGTCCAGTCAACAGCTCGGAATTTAGCTTTCAGCCTAACAATGCCTAACGAACTTCTGCCGCCGCCTTCGATCGATAACGAGTCGGAGATGTTGCCCCAGGATCCGCCGCCCTGGTTCGTCCGCTCGATCGCGTGGCTCCTGATCTCAATGTTCGGCGTCGCGCTCCTCGCTTCCGTCCTCGTGAAGCTGCCGGAGACGGTCAGCTGCCCGTTCGTCCTCGTGCCGGCGCGCGGCGCCGATCCCATCCAATCGCCCCGGCTCGCGATCGTAAACAAAGTCTGCGTGAGCGAAGGTCAGACGGTCAAACTGGCCCAGCCGCTCTTCATTTTGCGCTCGGACGAAATCCGCGGCTGGGACACCGAGCAGCGCACGCTGACGGAAGATTTGCACACCCACGAGGAAGGTCTCGCCAAAGCGGACGCGGCCTACACCTCCCAGCTCGAAATCAAGACCGCGGAAATCGCGCAGGCGGAAAGCGAAGTGAAGTTTCGTGAAAAGCACGCCGAGACCAGCCGCGATCTCGTGGCCCGAATGCAAACGCTCACCAAATCCGGCGGCATCTCCAAGGTCGAGGTCCTGCGTTACCAGCTGGAAGCGGCCGAATCGGAGAAAGACTTCAGCGTCGCGCAACGCACTTTGCAACAGGTCAAACTGGAGCGCGATCAGCTGCAAAATCTGCACGCCCAGGCGCACGACGAAAACGTCGCGGACATCCAAAAATTGAAAGTCCGCCTCCAAGCCCTCCAGGGTGATCTCGAGGATTCAAAATTGAACCTGCTCACGATTCGCGCGCCTTACGCCGGCGTCGTCATTTCCCTCGCTCAACGCAACGCCGGCAGTGTCGTGCAAAATGGCCAGGAGCTCTGCCAACTGGCGGTGGTCGACGCGAAGCCGCGTGCGCGCCTCACGTTGTCGGAAGCTGGGCTGCCGAAACTGGCGATCGGTCAGCGGGTCCGCTTCTTCTTCGACGCCTTCCCTTACCAGCGCTACGGCGTCGTGAATGCGACCCTTGATTGGATCAGCCCCGCGCCCGTCGTCTCGACGGAAGGCCCACACTTCGTCGCGCTCGCGTCGCTCGATCCGGCGCGAAACACCAGGCGGCACCCACTCGCCTTGCGCGTCGGAATGACCGGCGAAGCGCGGATCGTGGTCGGCGAGCGCACGATCATGGAGTACGCCTTCGAACCCATTCGCCAACTGCGCGAAAACGTGCGCGATTGATCCGCATGTTACGGCCGCTTTCCAAACTGAAGGTCGAAGACCTGACGACCGCGAACGAGGCGATGGCGCGTTGCCTGCGTCTTGCGAAACTGGCCGCGACCTCCGACGTGCCCGTCGTTCTCCTCGGCGAAACCGGCACCGGGAAAACTTTGCTCGCCCACGCCATCCACAACTCCTCGGCTCGCGCCCAGCAGTCTTTCGTCGCCTTCAACGCTTCGGCCATGAGCGACACTCTGATCGAGAGCCAGCTCTTCGGGCACGAGCGCGGCGCCTTCACCGGCGCGCAACAGACCGTGAAAGGGAAGTTTGAACTGGCCAACCAAGGGACGTTGTTTCTCGATGAGATCGCCGACATGAGCCCACTCGCGCAGGTCAAAATTCTGCGCGTCCTCGAGTACGGAGAATTCGAAAGACTGGGCTCGGAGCAAATGCTCACCTGCAATGTCCGCATCATCTGCGCGACGAATTGCTCACTCCGCGACCGCATGCGGCAGGGAAAATTTCGCGAGGACCTCTACCATCGACTGAACGGCCTAACGTTGCTCATTCCGCCTTTACGAGATCGCATCGAAGAATTGCCCGCCCTGATCGCTGCGGACCTGAAAGCGTCCGCGGCACGCGAAGGCAAAAAGATTACGGCGATCCATCCGGCGGCGATGGAAAAATTGCTCGCCTACGAGTGGCCCGGGAACCTGCGCGAACTGAGTCACACCGTCCGGACTATGACGCTCTTTTGTGAAGGCCGGGTCATTCTTCCCGAGCATGTGACTTTTCCTCCGGACTTGAAGGCGAGCGCTACCGATGAGGCGATATTTTCTCCGCCGGCCCCTTCCGAAAATGGAAACAACGAACCTCGCGATGATCTCTCCCTGGCCGGCGCGGTGGCACGGCACGTTCGCTTTGTTTACGACCAAAGCGGCCGGAACCAGCGGCAGACGGCGCGACAACTTGGCATTTCCCGCGCGACCCTGGCCCGACACCTGCGAAAGATATCGCAATAATGGGCCATTATTTTCGGCAGATCGAGGCCAGCCGGGATCAGAACGAGTCCACGTTTTTCCACGCGAAACCTCTCCGAAGATGAGATCTGTAAAAAAATTTCTGTTCGCCCAGCTTGCTTTTCTATAGGGAGAATATGCCAGTCCAATACCTAACGAGTGTAGCAGGAGCACACTCCGGCACGGCCTCGGCATAGATCATGATAAGAGGAGAGCGAACGTGAGTACACCGAAGGCCAAAAAAAATGTATCTGCCAGCGAATCCCCCATCCAAAAGCAGAAAAGCAAAAAGGAAAAATTGATCCGGCTCGATGACCTTATTCCCAAAAGGAATGTCTCGGGCGGGCGTCAATGGCTCTTCGGTGCGACTGACATCAACCAAACAACAAACAAAAGAAAGAGATAGATAGTTATGGCTACAGCAAAGAAAAAAGAAGTGAAAGTGCGCGATCTTAAACCGTCCAAAGACGCCAAAGGCGGCTTCGCCCGCCAGAATACCAACCGAGGCGGCGGACAGGCCAATCGTGGCGGCGGACAAGCCAATCGCGGGGGCGGACAAGCGAACTCGGGCGGCGGTCGCAATCTCCTCTAAGAAGAGGAACTTCATAGGACAAGCCGGCAAGTGGTTCGATCCCGCCCGGCAAGTCCAACCCAGAGTTAGGCCAAGGCAACCTCATAGAAGACAAGGTCAACCTCCAGGAGGTTCAGAAACCTGAACTAACTGTTTCTGCCTAAACGACAGCCGCCCGCGACCCACCCGCCGGCGGCTTGTTGTTTCAGTTTAGGCCCGCCTATAGACCCACCGGGTGCCGCGACTCGAAGCCGCGCGGCGGCCGATTTTCCAGATGCCAGCGTGGCGCGAAGCGACTGCTTTGGTTATTCCAAGCCGTCGTGTCGAGCCGCAGACCAGCGATAATGGCAAAGGCATGCCCATTGCGCGCGTAAACCGTGATCCATTTTCCGCGGCCATGTCGACCGTAATGGAGAAAATCCCGCGAGCTCATCGGGATGCGGATCAATCCCGCCGCGGCCAGCGCATAGGAGACCGTCCCGGAACAATCGTAACCGCTGTCGGCAAAGGAACGATGGCCGCCGCCCCAGCGGTAGGGACGTTTACGCAGTTGGTTTCCGGCCCAGATTGCGCGCTTGACCGCGAGCGGTGCTTTCTCCGGCGCGCAGGCTACTCCGTGACGCAGCTTCGCGAACTTACCGGGAACTGTTGGTCCGCGTAGGGGGAACGGATCGGCAGCACACGCCACCTGCACTATCCCAAGAAAAATAAAACTGAGAAAGACGCCTCGGCGCCGCGAAAACTCCATTCCTGCAAGGAAGCCATTGGCATTCCAGGCGGGCCACTGGACCGAACGGCAAGCCTTGCCATCGACGCATTCAACTTTCCGCGCAACAGTTTCCTGTGTCGTCGATGAAAAAAGAACAAATCGTCGAGGTTCTCGAGACGATTGCGACGTTGCTCGAGCTGCAGGAAGAAAACCCGTTCAAGATCCGCGCCTACACCAACGCGGCGCGCTCGATCGAAACCTGGGGCGGAAATCTGCGCGAACTGGCCGAGGAAAATCGACTCGAAGAAATCCCCGGCGTGGGCAAAGCGATTGCCGGAAAGATCAGCGAGCTCGCGCTCACCGGCTCTTCCAAATTCTACGACGAACTGCGCGCGCAATTTCCGCCGGGCATTCTCGAGCTCTTCACCTTGCCTGGCCTCGGAGCGAAAAAGATCAAGGCGCTCCATGAAAAGTTAGGGATCGGTTCGATTGCGGACCTCGAGCAAGCCTGCGCGGACGAACGGGTCGCGGAGCTGCCCGGATTCGGAAAAGCGACGCAGGAAAAGCTCGCTAAAACTATCGCCGACCGCGCGAAGCACGTCGGCAGTTTCCAGCTCGGTGCCGTCGCGGCGGAAGCCGAGCAGTTGCAGGACGATTTGCGCCAGCATCCGGATGCGGTGCGCGTGAGCAGCGCGGGAAGTTATCGGCGCCGGAAGGAAATCGTGCGCGATCTCGATTTCATCGTGGCGACGAAAGCACCGGAAGCGATCACGGAATTTTTCGTTAGGCACGCGCTGGTCGAGGGCGTGATCGCACGCGGCGCGACCAAAACGAGCGTGCGTCTGCACTCCGGCATCCAGGCCGACCTGCGCGTGGTGAGCAGCGCGGAATATCCTTTTGCGCTCGGCTATTTTACCGGGAGCAAGGAGCACAACATCGTGTTGCGAAACCGCGCCCTGCAGCGCGGCTGGACCTTGAACGAATATCGGCTCGCGCCGGTCGAAAGTGCCGCCCGCAAAAAAAAGCCCGCGGAAGAAATCCCGCCAGTACGCGACGAAGCGGATCTCTATCGGGCGCTCGACCTCGATTTTGTTCCGCCGGAGCTGCGCGAAAATTGCGGTGAGATCGAGGCCGCGGCCGAAGGGCGCTTACCGCGATTGCTCGAGCCCGAAAACCTGCGTGGCACGTTCCACTGCCACACTAGCGCGAGCGATGGTCGAAATTCTCTCGAAGAAATGGCGACCGCCGCTCAGGCGTTAGGCCTGCAATACCTCGGCATCGCCGATCACAGCCGCAGTTCGATCCAGGCCGGCGGTCTCGATCACGCCCGGCTTCGCGCGCAGGTCGCGGCGATCCGGAAATTGAACGAGGGCTTCGAAGGCTTTCGCCTTTTCGCCGGGGTCGAATGCGACATCCTGCGGGACGGTTCTCTCGACTTCGACGACGAGACGTTAGGCGCGCTCGATTACGTTGTCGCTTCTGTGCATTCCGCTTTTCAGCTGCCGGAAGCGGAGATGACCGAGCGCATCATCCGCGCGATGACGAATCCGCACGTCACCTTCCTGGCCCATCCGACCGGCCGGCTTCTCCTAAAACGAAATCCGTACGCGGTCGACATCCCGGCGATCATTGAGGCGGCCGCGGAAACCGGAACGTGGATCGAGATCAATGCCGCTCCGAAACGGCTCGATCTCGACTGGCGCTGGTGGCCGTTGGCCAAGGAAAAGGGAGTGAAATGCGTCATCAATCCCGATGCGCACGGCGTCGAGAAGCTCCAGGAATTGTGGTTCGGCGTCGGCGTCGCGCGCAAAGGCTGGCTAACGAAAAGCGACGTGATGAATTGTCTGCCGCTGGGAAAGATCGAGCGCGAATTGCTTCGGAAAAGAGAACGCGTCGCCAGCATCCCCGCCCTCGACCAGGGCCGCCTCGCCTAACGACTAACGAGCGCGAGAGTCGTGACCCTATTTCCCGAGCGCATAGACTTCGACCAGGGCGACTCCGACGGAGCCGTTAATCCCACGAACAATCGCGGAGTAGGCGCCAGGCTGGAGCGTGGCGACGATGGCAGCTTCGTGATCGTTAGTCGGTGGGACGGTCGAATTTTGAATGGCGGTCTGCTGATCGGAGCGCCAGTTATCATTCGTCGCAATCTGCACTCCGTCGCTGTTATAAAGCTCCAGGGTCGGATCGAGCAACGCGTCCGCGATTCCGGCTGCAACCAGCGATGGACCGATCGCGCGCACAATCACTTTGGTCGGGTCGGCTCCGCCGATAATGAAACCACCGATCATGACGTTGTCACCCGTCTCGACGCGACCGCGGGTGGAGATATTGGCAACGCTTCCCTGGGTCCGATCGAGATTATAAAGTTCGAACAAAGCCACTCCCGTAGCTGAGCCCTTGCCCCGGACGACGGCGCTGTAAGCGCCCGCCGGTAAGGTTGCGACCAAAGCCGCCTCCCGCGGATCGGCGGGGGCGAGACCAAGCGTGCTCAATTGCCTTCCGTCGGAAGCGTTCCAGCTGTCATTCGAGGCAACTATGGCTCCGGTATCGCTGTGGAGTTCCAGGACCGGATCGGTCAGGGCTCCCTGCACTCCCGCACGAGAGAGCGAAGGACCAATCGCGCGAAGCACGACCGTTTTCGTGCTGTTGGATTGGACAATGAATCCGCCAATCATGACGTTCTCGCCCGTCAGCACATGGACTCGGCTGGAAATATTATCCAGCGTGAGAGGCCCGCCCGGCGCGGTGTAGGAGACTTGGTCGGAAAAGGTGCTCTCGGCTCCTGCGTCGTTATATGCGGTGACGGCAAAAGTGTAGGTTGCGCCTCCCACGAGATTCGAGACGCTCGCGGAGTTGGTGTGGACTTCCATCGCCTGAGCGAATGGCGCTGAGCTTGTGCCATAGTAAATGCGGTAGCCGG
Source organism: uncultured Verrucomicrobiae bacterium (assembly GCA_963792775.1). Lineage (GTDB taxonomy): Bacteria > Verrucomicrobiota > Verrucomicrobiia > Chthoniobacterales > UBA10450 > Palsa-1392. Next base: position 62,971 of record CAWBXU010000012.1, read on the forward strand.
CGAGATCGGTTTCCGAATTAGGATTCCACTTCAGAGCCACGCTTTCAGCAGCGCGCAAAAAAGAACTGGTCGCGAGAAAAAGACAGAACGCGAGGAGTGAGGCACAGGAGAATCGGATAGCGATCATAATAACTATAATTACAATAGCAGCCCCCGTGCCGTGTTTTTTGGCTCACGGTTTTCCTTTTGACGCCGGAAAAATGGTTGGCGTCCAATTCCGGCTCATTAGCTGGCCCTTGAACACCAGGACGCTCTATAAGGCTTTGCCGGCCGGAGTTTACGGATTATCGAGATTGTAGACTTCGACCAGAGCCACGCCCGTGCCCCCGTTGACCCCGCGAACTACGGCGGTGTAATTTCCCGGCGAAAGTGTCGCCAGGATGGCTGATTCCTTATCGCTCTGAGGTGGGATGGTCGAATCCTTGATCTGTTTCTCTTGATCCGAGCGCCAGTCGTCATTTGTGAAGATGAGGGCGCCCTCCGCGTCGTGCAGTTCCAGTACCGGATCCGACAACGCCCCCGCCACACCCCGCTGTGTGAGCGACGGTCCAATGGCGCGCACGATAACCTTGGTCGCCTGGTCCCCGCCGATGATGAATCCTGCGATCATCGCGCCATCGCCGCTTTGGACGCTCCCTCGTGTGGAAATGTTACTGACATGCGAGCGGGTAGCCGCGAGATCGTAAAGCTCTACTAAAGCCACCCCCGTCGTCCCATGCGCTCCGCGGACGACCGCAGTGTAGCTTCCCGGCGGCAGGGTGACCAGAAGGAGGGACTCCGCCGGGTCAGCCGGCTCAAGTCCGGCCGGAACGCGATCTGCCGGGAGCGAAGTCCAATCATCGTTTTCCGCGACCAGCGAACCAGTCGAGTCGAACAAATCCAACGTCGGATCGCTAAGCGCGCCGACAACTCCAGCGGCGGTCAAAGAGGGACCGATGGCCCGCAAGACGATGCTCTTTCTCTTGTCGCCACTGATAATAAAGCCCCCGATCAGCACATTGTCACCCGCCTGAACTTCACCGCGCGTCGAGACATTCAGGAGCGACTTGGGAGGTGCGTCGTTACCCGGCCCCCGCGGCGGAGTGGGAGTTGGAATTGGAGTTGGCGACGGGGTCGGAGTCGCGGTCGGGGTTGGAGTCGGGGTTGGAGTTGGCGTTGGCGTCGGTGTTGGCGTCGGTGTCGGAGTCGGTGTTGGTGTTGGTGTTGGCGTTGGTGTTGGTGTTGGTGTCGGCGTTGGGGTTGGGGTTGGGGTTGGAGTTGGCGTCGGTGTTGGAGTTGGCGTCGGTGTTGGTGTTGGGGTTGGCGTTGGTGTTGGGGTTGGAGTCGGTGTCGGCGTCGGCGTTGGCGTTGGGGTTGGCGTCGGCGTCGGCGTTGGCGTTGGTGTTGGTGTTGGTGTTGGAGTCGGTGTTGGCGTCGGCGTTGGCGTCGGTGTTGGCGTCGGTGTTGGTGTTGGGGTTGGGGTTGGGGTTGGCGTCGGCGTTGGCGTTGGTGTTGGCGTCGGCGTCGGCGTTGGCGTTGGTGTTGGCGTCGGCGTTGGTGTTGGCGTCGGTGTTGGTGTTGGTGTCGGGGTTGGTGTCGGCGTTGGTGTTGGCGTTGGGGTTGGTGTCGGTGTTGGTGTTGGCGTCGGCGTCGGGGTTGGTGTTGGCGTTGGTGTTGGCGTCGGCGTTGGTGTTGGTGTTGGTGTCGGCGTTGGTGTTGGCGTTGGAGTCGGTGTTGGGGTTGGCGTCGGTGTCGGCGTTGGGGTTGTGGGTTGGCGTCGGGGTTGGGGTTGGTGTTGGGGTTGGAGTCGGCGTCGGCGTCGGAGTCGGCGTTGGGGTCGGCGTCGAATTCGCAACCTCCGTGAAAGTTATCTGTCCGAGAACCGCATCCGCTTCACGGCCCCGGATGATGAGGGTATGTATCCCGGGAGTTAAGTTCCAGATCTTGGGATCGACCGCCGGATAGATGATGACATCGCGTGATTCCAGTCCCGTCGTAGTTGGAATGTTCCAGAGGTCGGATGTATCCGGCTCAGAATCGATATCAACGAAGAAGGAGTTGCTTCCACCGTCCGGGCAATTAACCAGAGCGGAGATCGTATAGCCCTGCGGCGGGGCTGGGTCGGGCACCGTAAAACGATAACGAGCCGCTCCGCCATCCGCCGGGATGAGTGTTTGAACCGACTGGGAGATGGTGTCATTTCCGTTATCCATAAACGGAGCCGTAATCACGCCATCGGTCGATTTCCAGGTTGGGAGCTGCAAGGGGGGAGAGCTGGAACCGAGTAGGTTTGCTCCTGCGAAGGCGAGGCTTTCCAAGCCCACGGTATTGTAGGCCGTGACGACAAAAAATATTTGGTGCCCGGCTAGAAGATCCGAAACCGTCATACTCGTCGCCTGAGTTACATGTACTGTTTCGGTGTAGGTGCCGCTCGCCGTCCCATAATACAAATAATAACCGGCGATATCATTTTCTGGTTTGCATCCCAAGTGGCGGTTGCGCTTTCGGCAAAGGCATGGCCGCCGACAAAAGGAAAAACGCTGCGAAGACCGATGACGGCCAATCGGACTGATGGAGACATATAGAAATATTGTAATTATGGGAATTATAGCAATGTCCGTACCGCTGGCCGACGATGGGTTGCAGTCAAATTCTGGGAGTGCCTCCGCTTCCCCGTCACCCGCGATAGGAACGGGCCTAGCCCGAGCCGCTGCGGGAGCGTTAAACCGCTCAAGAAATGGCCGGAATCCGAATTTCCACCGTTGTCCCTCGGCCGACTTGGCTCGCCACTGAGATTTTTCCCCCGTGCGCTTCGATACGGATCTGGCAAGAGCCGTTCCCATCTGGATCCATTGGCTTTGCCGTGAGTCACGAATGGTTCAAAAAGCTGGGCAGGCCGCCGGATTCCGCGTCGGAAATGCGGAAAATGATTTCGTCGTCCTGCTCCTCCGTCGCGATCGTTAGGGGCCGCCGCGCCTGCGAGTTGTTGCCTGTTTCGAAAGATTCCTGGGACGGTCCCTCCTACGTCACCAGCCTGGCGATGATCTACGCCTGGACCGGCGCCAAGACTCGCGCTCTGGTTGAGTTGGCCCGGTCCGCGCGACTGCCCGGCGGAGTCACCTACGGCGAGTTGAAGCTCTCTCCGCAATGGGACGCTTTACGCGGCGATCCGCAGTTTGAAAAAAATTGCCGCCTCTCTCGCGCCGGCCCAGCCGAAACGATAAGGCGCAGCCTCGACAGCGCTCCAGCCCGAGCCGAAAGTGAGCCGCGCGCAGCGCGCAACTCTAGTGAGCGCCCACGAAATTTCTCCGATGGAATTGACGGCACGCAGGATGGTCGACCGACTCCGCGCGGCGGGTCACGTCTCCTATTTCGCCGGCGGCTGCGTGCGCGACCTCCTCCTCGACGCGACGCCGAAGGATTTCGACATCGCCACTTCCGCGCGTCCGGAAGAAGTGCAGAAAATCTTTCCTCGCACCTACGCGGTCGGCGCGCACTTCGGCGTCATCGTGGTCCTGGAAAATAGCTTCCAGGTGGAAGTCGCGACCTTTCGCTCCGATGGCGCTTATCTCGACGGCCGCCGTCCCGCCGAGGTGCATTTTTCCTCGCCGGAAGAAGACGCCCGCCGGCGCGACTTCACGATCAACGGCTTGTTTTACGATCCGCCTACCGAGCAAGTGATCGACTTCGTTGACGGCCGGGCCGATCTCTCGGCCGGCATCGTTAGGGCGATCGGCGATCCGGGACAACGCTTCGCGGAGGATCGTTTGCGGCTCCTCCGCGCGGTCCGCTTCGCCACCGTCCTGGAATTCGAAATCGAGCCGGCCACCTGGGCGGCGATCAGTGCAGGCAGCGGCCACCATCGGCGAGATCAGCGCGGAGCGGATCCGGGAAGAGCTGGTCCGGATTTTCCTTTCCCCGCAGCGCAGCCGCGGCTGGGATTTGCTCGATCGCAGCGGATTAATGGAACAAATTTTGCCCGAGATCGCGGCCATGAAAGGCTGCGCCCAGCCGCCGCAATTTCATCCGGAAGGCGACGTCTTCGAGCACACCCGCCTCATGCTCGGCCTTTTGCCTAACGACGTTTCTCTCCCGCTCGTCTTCAGCGTTCTCTTCCACGACATCGGCAAACCGCGCACCGCCACGGTCGATGAGACGGGTCGGATTCGCTTCAACGGCCACGACAAAATCGGCGCCGAGATGACGGAAGCGCTCATGCAACGGCTCCGTTTTTCGCGGGCCGAGATCGACGCCACGGTCGAAGCCGTCGCGCAACACATGGTCTTTAAGGACGTGCCGAATATGCGGGTGGCGAAATTGAAGCGTTTCATGGCGCGGCCCAATTTCGCCGACGAGCTCGAGCTTCATCGCGTCGATTGCGTGAGCAGCCACGGGATGCTGGACAACTACGAATTCCTGCAGCGCAAGGAAGAGGAATTCGCGAACGAGCCGATCATTCCGCCGCCGCTCGTTAGGGGCGACGATCTCATCGCGCTCGGCTTAAAACCCGGGCCGCGCTTCGGTGAAATCCTCGAAGCGGTCGAGACGCGACAACTCGAAGGAACGTTGCGCGATCGCGACGAAGCGCTCGCCTGGGTGAAGCAGGAATATTTAACCGCAGAGGACGCAGAGAGCGCAGAGGATTAAGAGGATTGAATCGGTTCGGAAATCCAAAAAACTCTGCGTCCTCCGCGCACTCTGCGGTTAAATTGCCCCGATGAAAATCCTCATGATCAGCAGCGAAGGCTGGCCCCTCGCGCGGTCCGGCGCGCTCGCCGACGTCCTCGCCGCTCTCCCGCGCGAGCTGATGAAGGCGCGCGGCCACGAAATCGCCCTCGCCATGCCGTTCTACCAGGAACTCCGCACGGGCCGCCGCCTCAAGACGCGCAAACTTCCGGTCGATATTCCTATCGTGCTCGGTCAGGAGCGATTGGTCGCACAGGTCTTGGAAGGGCGCACTCCGGAAGGGCTCCAGATTTTCTTCATCCGCCATGACGAATTCTTCGACCGGCCCGGCGTCTATCAGGAAAAGGGCGAACCCTATGCCGACAACGCCGCCCGCTTCATCTTCTTTAGCAAAGCGGCCGTCGAGCTGGCCCGGCGGATGAGTCCTACCCCGGAAATTCTGCACGCGCACAATTGGACGGCGGCGCTCGTCCCAGTCCTCGTCCGCAATCAGCGGCTCCCGTTTTCCACCGTCCTCTCGATTCATCATCTCGATCAGCAGGGAAGTTTTCCGGCGAGCGATTTTGGCCTAACGAATCTCCCGGAGCGCTATTTCCAGCCCGACGGGGTCGAATTCTTTGGGCGGCTGAACCTGCTCAAGGCCGGACTGCTCTTCGCCGATCGCATCGTGGTCGCGGGCGAGCCCTACGCTTTCGCCATCCAGACGCAATCGTTAGGCGAAGGGCTCGATGTCGTTCTGCGCGAGCAGGCGGGGCGACTCCGCGGCATCCTCCCCGGCGCCGACATTCAACGATGGAATCCGACGACCGACGAATATCTCCCGGCACGCTACGGCGCCGGCTCGCTCAAGGTGAAAGCTCTCTCCCGCGCCGCGCTCCTCAAGGAACTCGAACTCGCCCCCGATCCGCGCGGACCGGTTTTCGGCATGGTCACGCGACTCGTCGGCGAGAAAGGCTTCGACATTCTCCTTCCCGTTCTCGATCGACTCCTGGCGGACGACGTGCGCCTCGTCATCCTCGGAAAAGGCGACCCGGCCTACGAGACCGCACTCGGTATTGCGGCGCGGAAATTCCCCGACCGGCTCGCTTACCGGCACGATTACAGCGAGAGCCTCGCCCATCTCATTGAAGGCGGGAGCGACATCGCGCTCATCCCTTCTCGGATCGAGCCGGGCGGCTACAGCGCGATGCACAGTCTGCGTTACGGCGTTCTCCCGATCGCGCGCGCCACTCGCGGGATCGAGCAGATCATCGCCGACTACGATCCTTCGACCAACAGCGGCTACGGCTTCCTCTTTTACGAATACGGGAGCGAACCTTTCTGGGACGCGATCAAACGCGCGCGCGAAGTCTTCGGGCAGCGCAAGGAATGGGAACGCATCATGAAACGCGCGGCTGCGCGCGATTTCTCCTGGGCCCGGGCAGCGGAAAAGTATGAGGAATTGTACGGACAACTCCTCCCCCAGGCAGTGGCGGCGTAGGCGAATCGACTAACTGTTCTCGCCAGCGTGAATCAGTAATAATGCCAGCCGCCGTATCGATCGACCCAGTAACGGTGGCCTTTCGCATCGAGGCGATAGAAGAAGAGCGGGGTCCGGTAATAGATATCCGGCGATCGGGCGACGTTATCGTCGCGGTTGTAGCTGGTCCGATTCAGAGAGCTGTTGAAATGGCTTGCTTGCGTAGCCTTCCAACGCGCTGCTGATTCGCGCTGTTGCTGATCGGAGAGGGCGTTTTCCCGGTCCTGCTGAACTCTGGCTTCAGCACGAACCTGCTCGAGCACGGCAGCCAATCGCCGTTGCGATTCGGCATCGCGGCGTCCGGCCAGCGCGGCCAAGTCAAGATCGTTCGTGAGCTTGTCGCCGGCGACGACAAACTCTCGTCCTTCCGCCGGACGGCAACTTGTCACCGCGCATCCCGACATATTGCACCTGCGTACCCGCTCGGTAGCCGATGACTCCTGTGTCCGTGGTGACGGGGACGTATTCGACAAGGTAATAAATTCCCTCCGGCGCAAGGCGCGGTTCGACCGGCGGCTGTGACTTATCGCAAGAGAACAGCGCAAAGACTAACAAGAGAAGGAGGGACGGTTTCATAGGGGTAAACAGACGGGAGGCGGTAAGCGAATCTTGCGCGACTTCCCTTCTGACCGCAAGACAAAGTTTTAAACGCTATTTCGGCAGCAGATCGTTACTCTCGCTCACGCTCCCATCGGTAAAAATGATGAGGTTGCCGTTGCCATGGACGTTGCCGGCCTCGATGAACCACGGCTGCCGCGGCCAGCGATGAGGCGTGATTTCCTTGTCGTCGAAACTCATCGGGATGTAATCAAGCCGGGCGTTGCGCGGCTGGGTGTAATCGGGATTGTGCAGGAGCGACTGGATCGTCGGGCAGATCCAGGTCTGCCGGGTCGGCCCGAAAATGGAGAGAGCGGCGATCCAGCTATTAGCAAAATCGGCCGGGATCGCCACCGCGCGCGATCTGGGGCCAGCTGCCGTTGCGCTGCAGTCGGAGATCGGCCGCGACGTAAAGACTGTGCAGATTGGCGATGCACTGCACGCGCTGCGCCCGAGCCTCGCATCTCCGCGTAGACCGGCAGGAGCATGGTCGCCAGAATCCCGACGATCGCGAGAACAATCAGCAGCTCAAGCAGCGTGAACGCGAATACCCGCTTAGCGGGATGCCTACGCTTGCTTGAAACCAAGGACAGAGTAATCCACGGGTTTCGTGGGCTGAACCGGCGTGACGATAGGGTCATCAGATGAATACTGGAAAATGGCGTCTCCAGTAATGCGAAAGGATGTACCGGCGAATCCTGGCGTTGCGACTATCTTGTTGCCATTGAGTTCTCCTCCAGCCAGCGATTCGAAAACGAATGTAGTCCCACTGGTATCGGTAGCCACGGTTCGTAGTAGGCTCGCGTCAATTACAGCAAAGATCTGCGCTGTGCTGGGATCAGCTAGTCCCTGAATTGTCCCGGAATAAGAAACTCCGTTGGTGAATAGTAGAACAGTTCCATTAGCGAGACCGGTTGAGGGAATCACCAAAGTAAATAGGCCTAGCGAATTCACTCCTTGTCCCTCGCGCGGCAGAAGGATCGCGGCATAAGTGCCGACGACATTTATGCTTGTAGTGCCGGGATAAACCGGGCCGCCCTTGATCGCGAAACATTGGGAGGCAAAGAAGACGTAGCAGAGAAGAACTCCGAGGATGGCTTTCATCGCACGGGAGATTAGCGGGCGGGGCGCGCGACGGTCAATCGGAAACTTCCGCGCACCGCGCCCGCTACAACGCTTCCGCCATCTCGTTAGGCTCAATCGCCAGCCCGAGTTGTCGGAGCAAGGTCACATCGGCGTCCGCTGCCGGGTTCTCCGCGGTGAGCAACTTGTCGCCGTAGAAAATCGAATTCGCGCCCGCGAAAAAGCAGAGCGCCTGGCCTTCGCGCGAAAGCCGGGTGCGCCCGGCGGCGAGACGGACACGCGCCTTCGGCAGGGCCAGCCGGGTCACGGCAATCAGCCTAACGAGTTCGAAAATATCGATCGGCGGCTGCTCCGCCAGCGGCGTGCCCGGCATCGCCATGAGGCAATTGATCGGCACGCTTTCCGGCGCGGGATCGAAGTTGCTCAGGACTTCGAGCATGCGCAGGCGGTCGTCAGGCGTTTCTCCCATCCCGACGATCCCGCCGCAACAAACCGCCATTCCGCTTTCCTGCACCGCCGCGATCGTCGTTAGGCGATCGGCGAAAGTATGGGTGCTGACGATCTCGGGATAAAACTCCGGCGAGGTATCGATGTTGTGATTGTAAGCGGTCACGCCCGCTTCTTTTAGCCGGTGCGCTTCGTTAGGCCCGATCTGGCCGAGCGTCACGCAGACCTCCATCCCGAGCTGGCTGACTTCGCGAATGGTCTCGAGCACCTGCTCAAATTTTTCCGTTCCCGCTCGCACCCCGCGCCAGGCCGCGCCCATGCAAAATCGCGTCGCCCCCTGCGCCCGCGCGCGTTTCGCCGCGCTCATGATTTCCGCCACCGGCATCAGATCTTCCCGCTCCAGCCCGGTGGAATAATGCGCGCTCTGCGCGCAGTAGGCGCAATCCTCGCTGCAGCCGCCGGTCTTGATCGAGAGCAGGCTGCAACGCTGCACCTGCTCGCCCCGCCAATGCTGCAGATGCTTTTCCCGGCTTTGCGAGATGAGATCGAAAAGCGGCTGGTCGTAGAGGCGTTGCAATTCCGCGAAATCCATGACGCATTCTTAACCGCATAGCACGCGGAGTGCACAAAGATTGTAGGGCGGGCGCTCCGCCTGCCCCGGATCTGAAACTGGGCAACCGAAGCGGTCGCCCTACAATTTCAAACTGAAATCGGCGCCTTGATCGCGGGATGCGGATCGTAGCCGACAAGGGTGAAATCCTCGAAACGAAAATCGTGAATATTCTTCACCGCCGGATTCAATTTCATCTGCGGCAAGCGGTCGCGGCGCGCGCGACAGTTGTTCGCGCGCCTGCTCGAGATGGTTCCGATAAAGATGCAGATCGCCGAAAGTGTGGATGAACTCGCCGCTCGTTAGGCCGCAGACCTGCGCGACCATTTTCGTAAGGAGCGCGTAGCTCGCGATGTTGAACGGCACCCCAAGAAAAAGATCGGCGCTCCGCTGATAAAGCTGACAGCTGAGCGCGCCGTCCTGCACGTGAAACTGGAAAAGCGCGTGACATGGGGGCAGCGCCATCGCGTCCACTTCCGCCGGATTCCAGGCCGTGACGATGAGCCGGCGGCTGTCCGGGTTGGCCTTGATCTGCTCGATCACGTTGTCGATCTGGTCGATCCGCTCATCGTTAGGCCCGCGCCAGTCGCGCCATTGCGCGCCGTAAACCCGGCCGAGCTCGCCCGCTTCATCCGCCCACTCGTTCCAGATGGTGACGCCGTTTTCCTGAAGCGAGCGCACGTTCGTTTCGCCGCGCAAAAACCAAAGCAGCTCGTGGATGATCGAGCGGAGATGGAGCTTTTTTGTCGTCAGAAGCGGAAAGGTTTCGCGCAGATCGAAGCGTGCCTGGGCTCCGAAAACCGAAAGCGTGCCGGTGCCGGTGCGATCTTCTTTCGGCTTTCCTTCTTCCAGAACAAGCCGGAGCAGGTCGAGATATTGCCGCATTAGCCTAACGAACTACCGCGCCGCCTCAGGTGATCCGACAAATGCCCGCTAGATGAATTTCCACTTTGGCGTCTTCCCGTCAGCCAGCGTTTCCCAAAGCCGGCAACCACCCGGGTAAACATTGCGATTATGGCCGAGCTCCACATTTTTTGGCAGCTCGTACTCGAGCAGCTTGGCGTTGCCGCCGCCGAGGACAACGCGATCGGCGATGAGGGCGATTCGTAATTGGTCGATTGCGCGCGTCGCTTCCTTGCGCCACGTTTTTTTCCCGATCTTCTCCATCCCGGCTTCGCCGAGTTGATCCTCGATGATGCCTTCTTCGATATAGGGAAGAAAACCGAGCTCCATCGAAAGAACGCACCCCGGCCAAACCAGCGCCGAGCCCAGCCCGGTGCCGAGCCCGAGGAAGAGCATCCGGTCGGCGCCTTCGTAGCTTCCCAGGGCCTGCAGGGCGGCGTCGTTCACGACCCGGGTCGGCTTGCCTAACGCCTTCTCGAAATCAAATCCGGCCCAGCCTTTCCCGAGATTTTTCGGATCGTTCACGATTACGTTTTCGCGGATCGGCGAGGGGAAGCCGACCGAGATCGCGTCGTACTCCCAATCCTTCGCCACTTCCTTGATCTGCTCGATGGTCTCGTTAGGCACGAGCTTTGGGCCGGAGGGAAATTTACGTCGCTTTTCCTCGGCCGAGATCATCAGCTTGACGTTGGAACCGCCGATGTCGACGACCAGGATCTTCTTTTTCATGCGCGTTCTTTAGGTGGATTGGAAATGGGCGAGAGGCGCATTTTGCCTTCGTGCTGTTTCTCCGCGAGCTTTTTCGCTTGTCTCCGCGAATGCTCGCGGAATTGCAATTGGGCCTGCGCTTTCGGCTCGCCGTCCTCCGCCTGCAAACGCACATAAGTGCCATCCGCCTGCAGCTCACGCGCCTTGCCGTGATCGGTCAGGAAACGCGGCAGGACTTCGTTGATAATCTCGTCGCGCAACACCTGGTCTTCGATCGGAAAGGCGATTTCGACCCGGCGATAAAAATTCCGCGGCATCCAGTCGGCGCTCGCGAGATAGACCCGCGGTTCGTCGCCGTTGCTGAAATAAAAAATGCGGCTGTGCTCGAGAAACCGCCCGACGATGCTGATGACGCGGATGTTTTCGCTCAGGCCCGGAATCTTCGGCCGGAGCGAGCAAATCCCCCTAACGACTAAGTCGATCTGCACCCCGGCGCAGGACGCTTCGTAGAGTTTCTCGATCACCTCCTGGTCGACGAGCGAGTTGAGCTTGGCGATGATCCGGGCCGGCTTGCCCGCGGCGGCGAAATCCCGTTCGGTCTCGATCAAACCGATCAGGCGCTCGTGCAGGTCGAACGGCGCCACCAGCAGTTTTTTCAAGCCCGGATAACCGGCCAGGCCGGTCAGCGTGTTGAAGACGATCGCCACTTCCTCGGTCAATTCCGGCGCGGTCGTGAAGAGGCTGAAGTCGGTATAAATGCGCGCGGTCTTGGGATGGTAGTTACCGGTCCCGAGATGGACGTACTGCCGCAGCCGGTCGGTATCGCGCCTAACGATGAGGAGGACCTTGCAATGCGTCTTCAACCCGACCACGCCGTAGACGACATGCGCGCCCGCTTCCTCCAGCCGGCGCGCCCATTGGATGTTGTTCGCCTCGTCGAAACGCGCGCGCAATTCGACCAGCGCCGTGACCTGCTTGCCCGCGTCGGCCGCATTAATCAACGCCTCCACGATCGGCGAATCGCCACTCGTCCGATAGAGCGTAATCTTGAGCGCGAGGACCTGCGGATCGATCGCGGCGTTCTCGATCAGCTCAACGACCGGGTCGTAACTTTCATAGGGGTGATGGAGCAAAATATCCTGCTTCCGCATCGCCTCGAAGATATCGGCGTGCGGCGGCAGGGCGGGATCGCGCGCCGGTTGGAAAACGCGATCCTTCAATTTCGCGAAGGCATCGTTCGCCACCATCGGTGCGAGATGCGTCATGGAAAGCGGGCCGTTGAGCTTGTAAAGATCAGCCTGCCCGAGCTGGAAAAAATCGAGGAGCAAATCGGAGAAGTCGTTAGGGCAATCGTCTTCCACTTCGAGGCGGACGGCGTTGCCCCGGCTGGAACGCCGCAGCTCCTGCTCGATGCTGCGGAGCAGGTTGTCGGCTTCTTCCTCGTCGACGTAGAGATCGCTGTTTCGCGTCACGCGAAAGGCGTGCGCGCCGTCGATGATCAGGCCGGGAAAAAGTTCCGCGATGTGGTGTTTGATGAGCGAGGCGAGATACAAATAATTCCAGGTCTCGTCGCCTTTCTCGCCCCGCGGCATGAGGATGAGTCGCGGCACGACCCGCGGCACCTGCACGATGGCGTGCATCGGCTCGCCACCTTTTTTGGCCCGCGCCCTAACGAGCAGGTTGTGGCTCTTGTTCAGGAGCTGCGGAAAGGGATGGCTCGCATCCACCGCCAGCGGGGTGAGCATCGGGAAAACTTCCTGCTGAAAATAACGGCGCGCCCAGGCCGCGCGTTTCGCATTCAGGCCGGCGCTGTTCCGGATGCGGATGTTGTTCTCCTTCAGGAGCGGCGTCAGCTCGTCGTTCCAGAGAGCGTATTGCGTCGCCACCATCTCGTGCACGATCCGATGAATGGCGCTGAAGGTTTCCGTCGGGCTCATCCCATCCGGCCCGACGTCGCTCGTCTCGCTCGCGATCTGCTGCTTGATCCCGGCGACCCGGATCTCGAAAAACTCATCGAGATTCGAGCTCACGATCCCGAGAAATTTCACCCGCTCGAGCAACGGCTGGGTCGGGTCCTGCGCCTCCTCCAGGACCCGGCGATTGAACTCGAGCCAGCTCAGCTCGCGATTGATGAAATTGCCCGGCGCGGAAAAGTTGGAGTCGGCCGGTGATTCGTTAGGCAGGGGCATCGCGACGACGTTATCCGGCATCTCAGCAGGGGACGAAGGAGTGCTCGACGGCATAAGCAAAGACCGCGGGGGCGCGGGCTTCCAACTAACTCTCAGGCGCGAACCTGCGCAAATCTTCCTCGCGCTGCGGGTTGACTCGCGTCGCCCTTCGCCGTCACTCTCCGCGCAATGGCGCGCACCCGGAAAAAATCCAAGGCCAGCATGTGGGAACTGGAAGCGCTCGAATGGGTCGCGGTCGCGCTCGCTTTTCTCGGGATCATCGCGGTCTTCTGCGTTTTCTTCATTCGCCGCCACGTCCTCGAGTATCACATCGAGCACACCTTCGCGGTGAGCGATCCGGAATTTTTCGGCTCCGCCCTCGCCCTGGCCGATCCTCTTCCACTTCCCGGCAACAAGATCGAGCTGCTGCAAAACGGCGACGAATATTTCCCCGCCATGCTCAAGGCGATCCACGACGCGCAGAAGACGGTGAACTTCGAGGCCTACATCGTTTACTCGGACAAGATCGGGCGCGCCTTCCGCGACGCCCTCTGCGAACGCGCCCGCGCCGGCATCGAGGTGCGTGTCCTCCTCGATGGCATCGGCTCCGGCTGGAAGCTCGACAATTCCGACGTGAAAATGCTCAAGCAGGCGGGCTGCAAATTCAGCTATTACCATCCGCTCATGTCCTGGCGAGTCGATCGCACGAATCGCCGCTCGCATCGTCGCGTCCTCGTCGTCGATGGCAAAATCGGCTTCACCGGCGCGGTTGGTTTCGCCGAACAATGGTCGGGCCACGCGCAGGACCCGAAACATTGGCGCGACATGCAGGCTCGGATCGAAGGGCCGCTCGTGGCCGAATTGCAGAACGCTTTCGAAGCGCACTGGATCAAAACTTTTGGCGAAACCCTGAGCGGCGCCGATCAATTCCCGGCTCATCCGGCGGCGGGCGATCTGCACGCGCAGACGATCGCCTCGCATTCTTTCTCGATGGCGCCGGTCCCGGTCGCGCAGGCGGTCGCGTTCGCCGCCGCGGAGAAGCGCATCTGGATCACGAACGCCTACTGCACCCCGACTGACGACCAGGTCGAAGCACTCGTTAGGGCGGTGCAGCGCCACGTCGACGTGCGGCTGATCTTGCCGGGCGCAAACGACGACCAGCCCCTAACGAAAAGCGCCGGCCGCTCCGCCTACGGCAAGATGCTGGAGGGCGGGGTAAAGATTTTCGAATACCAGCCGACCATGATTCACACCAAGTCGATGGTGATCGACGGCCGCTTCGCACTTTTCGGTTCGTCGAATTTCGACGCGCGCTCCTCGGAAATAAACGAGGAACTGGACCTGGCGGTTTACGACGAAAATTTCGGACACCAGATGGAGGCGATCTTCGAGAAAGATCTGGCGCAATCGAAGGAATACACGCTGCAGCAATTCAAGAGCCGCTCGCTCTGGGAACGGACGACGGAGTGGCTTGCGCTGCCCTTCCGCTCGCAGATGTAGGAAAGGCTGGAGGGACGCCCGCCGTGGCGTCCGTGTTTCAGAAACGGGGACGGGACAGCGCCCGTCCCTCCAGCGTGCGCACGAAGTTCCAACTCCGTTCGTGCACCGGCACGCCAACCTGTTCAATCATTTTGCCTAACGAGATCGATCATCCGGGACGCTGCTCCCCGCAGGAACGGAACCGTCCGCCATCAAGGGGTGCCGCCTCGACTCACAGATGTCGGGGATTATTAACCGCAGAGGACGCAGAGAGCGCAGAGGAAGAAAAAATCATCTGTCTCTGCGTTCTCTGCGTCCTCTGCGGTTTATTTTCCCCTAATGAAGGTTCGAACGACTTTCAGGTCGGGAGTCACAACGACGAGGTCGGCATCCAGGTTTTCCGCAAGCGAGCCTTTATTTATCCAGCCCATCGCGCGGGCCGGCGTTTCCGTCGCCATTCGGATCGCTTCCTGCACCGGCAACCCGACTCCCTCGACCATTTGCCTAACGAGATCGATCATCCGGGCGCTGCTCCCCGCAAGCGCGGATCCGTCCGCCATCCAGCAGGCGCCGTCACGCACGATGCATTCCGCGCCCCCTAGCTCGAAGCGGCTCTCGTTAGGCAAACCCGCTCCCGCCGTCGCGTCGCTCACCAGACAGATGCCTTCCGCGCCTTTCGCGCGATAGAGCATCCGCATCAGGGTGGTCGAAACGTGATGCCCGTCCGCAATCAGCTCGCAGAAAATTTCCGGCTCGCTCAGCGCGACCTCGAGCAGACCAGCGGCGCGCGCGCCCTCCCGCCGCCGCATCGACGACATGCAGTTAAAGGTGTGCGTAACCTGCCGCATCCCGCGCGCGAACGCGTCGCGCGCTTCCTCATCCCAGGCCGCGCTGTGCCCGCCGCTGCTCGCGATCCCAAGGCTCGTTAGGAGCGAAATCAACTCGAGCGCACCCGGCACCTCCGGCGCGAGGGTGACGCGCTGGATGATCTCGGAGCTTTCCAACAACTGCTCCACCCGGGCGGCGGTGGGTTCGACGATAAACTCCGCGCGCTGCGCCCCGCGTTTTTCCCGCGAAATGAATGGCCCTTCGACGTGCGCGCCGCGCAGCTGCGGGATTTCGCCGCGAGCCATGCCGATCGCCCTAACGACTTGCGTGATCTCCGCCAGCGGCGCCGTCACCGTCGTTAGGCAAAGGGAAGTCGTGCCGCCGGCGGCGTGATAATCGCAGATCGCGCGAAAGGCTTCGGAGTTACCCTCCATCGTGTCGCGCCCGAGCGCGCCGTGCACATGCAGATCGATAAATCCCGGCGCGAGAAAGTCGCCCGCCAGATCGACGACCTCCTCGCCGCGTTCCGCTTTTATCTCGGCCGCGATCTCAGTGATCTTTCCGTCGACCGCTCGCAGCGAGAGTCCACCGGCGATCCGATCGGGGAAAACGAGGCGGCCGTTCGTGAAGAGCATCAGTCCGGATAATCGCGTCGGCGTTCTTCTCCGTCCATTCAACTCGTGCTCGATCTTTCCGATCGATTACGATTACGAGCAGGAGCACGAGCACGAGCACGAGGTGCGTGTCTGAGCTTGCGCTCCGCAGGCTCGCAGGCGGAAAGCTCGCTGCCGATGAACGCCCGGTCCTGGTCTCGCCAATTCGCCGTGCGCGGAGTCTTTTGGCGGCAGTATCTCGACTTCGGCCAGACCAATGTCCCGTTCTATCTGCGCACGATCATGATCGTTTTGTGGACCTGCTTTTTCTACTTCTTCGCCGCGCCCGCGCGCCGCGCGATCCTGAGGAATCTCGCGGTCATCCTGCCCGGCTCCACTCGCCTAACGAACTACGGACGCGCCTGGCTGACGCTCTTTAATTTCGCCTGGACGATCTCCGACGCGGCCGATCACAAGCTCGCGCGGACCGAGTTCGTCTACGCGGTGGAGGGCGCGGAAAACCTTGAGAATCTCGCGGCCTCGTCGGGCGCGATCCTGCTCACCGCGCACATGGGCAGCTACGATCTCGGCGCGGCGCTTTTTGCCGATCGCTACCAACGCGCGATCCGGATGGTGCGCGCGCCAGAGGCGGACGCGACGACCGCGCAGCACCTGGACGCTTCCCTCGCGCAGGCGGCCGCCGGCGCCGTGAAAATCGCCTACAACACTTCCGGCATGGCGCTGCCTCTCGAGCTCCTGAACGCGCTCCGCGCGGGCGAGATCGTTGTCCATCCTCGGCGATCGCGCGACCCCCGGCATCTCCGCACGCGAGGCGCAGCTCTTTGGCGAAGTCGTTAGGCTGCCGGACGGGCCGTTCACACTCGCGCTCGTGGCGCAGGCGCCGATTTATCCGGTCTTCATTTTGCGGACCTCGTTTCACCATTACAAAATCATCGCGGGCGATCCGTTTTACTGCCGGCGCACTGAGGCGTCGCGCGATGCGGCGATCGACGAGGCGCTCGCGACCTGGTGCCGCAAACTCGAGGACGTGATCCGGCCGAACTGGGAACAATGGTTCTCACTCGTCCCGCTTTTTCCCACGGCATGAAGGGCGAATCCGGATACTGGTTTGCCCTCCCGCGGCTTTGCGCGCGGCTGGCCGGGCAGAAAGTGCGGCGCGCGGAATGGAGCCGCTGGGAAGCTTACGGATTGGGCTGGCTCGTTTTCGCGATCGGCTGCGTTTTTCTCGGGCACGCGCTTTCGCGGTCGTTAGGCCGTGGTCCTGGCGGGTGCTTTGCGTGTTGCTACGCCGCTCGCGATCTGGGTCGCCTGTCTGCTGCTCTATTTCGTGAACTGGCTGCTCGCCGAGCCTGCTCCGCCGGCTCGGGCTTTATTCCGCGCCGGACGAATAACCCGCTCCAGAGCTTCATCCTGATCGCGCTCATCACGCTGCTCGCGGCCTTGCTCGTGCGCGACGAGATCGGCTGGTTGCATTCGTTAGGCATTTTCTGGCTCGCGCTGGTGGGATTGAATCTCTCGCGCGCGGAGTTGCTCGAGCGAATCGCATGAGGCGCAAGCTGATTCTCGCGTTCGCGGTCGGCGCAGCGGTTTTTTTCTGTGCGCGGTCGCCTGGCATCCCTGGGTCGCGCTCGGCGTGCTCTTCGTTTCGCACCTGCTCGTGCTCTATCCGACGCTGGTCGCGAATTGCCCGTGGTGGGGACCGGTCGTGACGCATTTCGAGACGCCGCGCCGCGAGGTTTGGCTGACGATCGACGACGGCCCGGATGCAGATCGCACACGCCGCGAATGCTGGAGTTGCTCCAGCGCTTCGAGGCCAAGCGCGACTTTTTTCACATCGGAAGAACGCGCGCTGCGATTCCCGGACGAGATCGCGAAAATTCGCGCGGGCGGCCACGAGATCGGCGAACCACACTTTCTCACACCCGAGCGCCAGTTTCTGGGCCTATCTGCCGCAACGAATTGACTGCGGAGATCGATCGGCACCCGATGCGATCCGGTCATTTCCGGACGCCGGCCGGCTTGAAGAATTTCTTTCGTCCATCCCGCGCTCGTTAGGCGCGGAATGCGATCTCGTCGGCTGGACGGTGCGCGGGCTCGATACCGTGAGCACCGATCCGGAGGCGTCGCGGCCCGGATCGTCGGCGGGCTGCGGCCGGGCGCGATCATCCTCCTGCACGAAGGTCATCGCAGGGCGAAGCGACGCCGCGATTTTCATCCGCGCTGTCTCGAGAACTCAGGCCCTGCTCGCCCTAACGAAGGAGTAATTTATCGCTGCGTCCTGCCGCGCGCCAGGAACAGCTCCGAGCGCGCGCCGGCGGAAAATGAAAAGGTGATTGTTAAACGGCGTCCGGCCCCAGAGCGGCTCGATCCGGCTGCTGAAATCGTTAGGCGAAAAAAAGCGCGCAGATCTTTTCGCGCGTCGGAAAATGGAGGGACGTCCGGATGTTCCAGGTGGTGGCTTGGGCAAAACGCTCCGCCAGATAAGTCACCCAGAAGCGGGCGTTGCCGTCGCGCGGACAATCGCGAATGACGAGCAGGCCGCCGGGCGCGACGCACGGGATAAGGCGTTGCGAGGAGGCGCGCCTGTTCGTTAGGCGCGAGATAATGGAGGAGATCAAAGAGGACGATGTTGCCGCTCGGCGGGGTCGCGGTGCAGACATCCTCTTCGCGGAAATTCGAGCTCGCGGTAGCCGCTCCGCCTAACGACTGCCCGAGCCCGCGAGATTTTGCGGCCGATCGCGATCGAGCCCGACGATCGGCGCCTGGAAAATTGCGCTCGCGCAGATAGAATCCGAGCAGGCCGACACCGCAACCGACGTCGATGAGGGTTTCGTGCGGAGTCGCCTAACAATGCCAAGGCCGCCGGGATAAACCGGATCGCTCCGCAGTTTCCTCCCCACATAGATCCGCAGCCAAAGCTCCCGGAACTGTGCCGCCACCCGCGCGCAGGCGCGTTCGTGCTCCGCGGGGAGAGTTTTCCCGTTTTTCATTGCGTGGCTTTCCGGGGCTGACAAATTGACTCTGCAAATGACCGACCTTTTCTCCGATTACAAGGTCGAGCATTTCTTCGACGAAATGTTTTCCGGGCCGGGAGTGGCGCGGCCTCATTACCGCCAGTTGCTGGCCAGCTTCCGCGAAATGTCCGCGGCCGATTTTGAGCGCAAACGCCATCTCGCCGCGACTTCCTTTTTGCAGCAGGGCGTCACCTTCACCGTCTATAACGACGACCAGGGCACGGAACGGATTTTTCCCTTCGATCTCATCCCGCGGATCCTCCCGGCGCGCGAATGGGATCTGATCGAGCGCGGGCTCGTGCAGCGGATCACCGCGCTCAATCTTTATCTGCACGACGTCTATCACGGGCAGAGCATCCTGCGCGACGGCGTTATCCCGAAGCAGATCGTCTGGGAAGCGGCGCATTTTCGGCCGGAGTTCATGCACTTCGATGTGCCGCGAGATATTTACATTCACATCTGTGGAACCGATCTGATCCGCGATCGCGAAGGGAAATATCTCGTCCTCGAGGATAACGCGCGCTGCCCTTCCGGCGTCTCCTACGTCCTGGAAAATCGGCAGGCGATGAAGCGGATTTTCCCCGCGCTTTTTTCCGAATACCGGGTGCGGCCGGTGGAAAATTACGCGCAGGAATTGCTCAACGTCCTGCGCTACATCGCGCCGTCGCAGGCCCAGGAACCGACCGTCGTCCTGCTCACGCCGGGCGTTTATAACTCGGCCTATTACGAGCACTCCTTCCTCGCCCGCTCGATGGGAATCGAGATCGTGGAAGGCCGCGACCTCGTCGTGCAGGACGGCTGCGTTTTCATGCGCACGACCAAGGGGCTTAAGGGGGTCGACGTGATTTATCGGCGGATCAACGACGACTTTCTCGATCCGCGCGTTTTCCGGAAGGACTCCGGGCTGGGCGTGCCCGGACTGGTCGACGCTTACCGTTGCGGCTGTGTGAGTCTCGCCAACTCGATCGGGACCGGCGTGGCCGACGATAAGGTCGTCTATCACTACGTGCCGAAAATGATCCGGTATTACCTCGGGGAAGATCCGATCCTGGAAAACGTCCCGACCTATCTGGCTTCCGAGCCTAACGACCTCACTTACATTTTGGAGCACCTGCCGGAGCTGGTGGTGAAGGCGGCGAACGAAAGCGGCGGCTACGGCATGCTCATCGGCTCGCAAGCGAGCGCGGCGGAGCGGGAGGATTTCGCGGCCCGGATCCGGAAAGACCCGCGCAATTATATCGCGCAACCGATCGTCGCGCTCTCGCGCGCGCCGAGTTTCTGCGACGATTCCATGCAAGGTCGGCACGTCGATCTGCGGCCTTACATTCTCTACGGCGAAAAAGTCACGATCATCCCCGGTGGCCTAACGAGAGTAGCTCTGCGCGAAGGCTCGCTCGTGGTAAACTCCTCGCAAGGCGGGGGGAGCAAGGACACCTGGATCGTGGACGACGAAGAAGAGGAGCAGCAGTGAAGCATTGTAGGGCGACCGCTTCGGTTGCCCAGTTTGGTAATTGCCTCGCAACGTCTGAGCCGGGGCAGGCGAAGCGCCCGCCCTACAACCCATGCTAAGCCGCGTCGCCGATTCCCTTTACTGGATGAGCCGTTACATGGAGCGGGCGGAAAACGACGCCCGCCTTCTCGACGTAAACCTCCAGCTCCTGCTCGATCTCGGGGGCGAGGCCGATGCGATGCAGCATTGGGCCCCGGTCATCGCCTCGCTCGAAGAAACCGACCTCTTCGATTCTCTCTACGCCGCGGCCGACGAACAATCGGTGACCGAATTTCTTACCCTGCAAAGGAAAAATCCGAACTCGATTTTATCCTGTCTCACTCTCGCCCGCGAGAATGCGCGGACGACGCGGGAACAGATCTCGAGTGAAATGTGGGAGCAAATCAACCGACTCTATCTCTTCGTGCGAAGCGACGAAGCGAAAGGGTTGCTCGCAACCAGCCCACACGAGTTTTTCACTCGCATCATGTTTGGCTCGCACCTTTTCCAAGGCACCACCGACGCCACCATGACGCATGGCGAAGGCTGGGACTTCATCCGCATCGGAGCCTTTCTCGAGCGGGCCGATTCCACCTCGCGCGTGCTCGACGTGAAGTATCACATCCTGCTCCCGTCCGGTGAAGATGTAGGCGGGAACGTCGATACGATTCAGTGGATGGCTGTCCTGAAATCAGTCAGCGCCCTGGAGGCTTACTGCAAGCTCTACGTCAGTCAGGTCGCGCCCTGGAAGGTGGCGGAATTTCTCATCACCCATCGCGAATTTCCGCGCTCGATTCGTTATTGCATCGACTCTCTCGACCAAGCGCTTCATCGCATCTCCGGGGCGGACGAATCGCGTTACGCGAATGAAGCGGAGCGCCTCTCGGGCCGGCTCCGCTCGGATGTCGATTACGTCACGATTGGTGAAATCTTCGAGTTCGGCTTGCACGAATATCTCACCGCCATTCAGGAGCGCCTCGTGGAAGTGAGCAACGCCATGTATGCGACCTACTGCGCGAGCCTGGCACTCGACTCTGGTTAGCTTGCAGGGCGGGCGCTTCGCCTGGGCCGGCTCTGCAAACTGGGCAACCGAAGCGGTCGCCCTACAAATCCGCGGACATGCCATGCACTTTGTGCCTGGTGGAGGGACGGGCGCCGTCCCGTCCGTGATTCTGAGCGAGAGTTCGGACGCAGCCCAAACACTCGCGGACGACATCGACAATGCTCCACAAAGTGCATGACGCTCTCTAGCAGACCATTAAAATCTCGCGACGAGGGTCGCCCGCAGATCGACGTTTAAGCATCCCGCCTCCTACAGCCACTTTGCAAAGTATGCGCACTAGCAGGCTCGGCGGTGAAATAGTCCACTATTTCAACAGTCTCCTAGGGCTGGAGCAACCCGGAGTACCAACTGAGCAGTTGCGGTCCGCAGAACAACCAGATGAGCGCACCGAGCGCGAGGTAAGGACCGAAGGGAATCTTGGCCGACCAGGCGCGTTGGCCGAGGGCCATGGTTGTTAGGCCAACGAGCGAACCGATCAGCGAACCGGCGAAGACGCTGCAAAGCACCGCCCGCCAGCCGAGAAACGCTCCGATCGCGGCGAGAAATTTGAGGTCGCCCCGACCCATCGCTTCGCGCGGGATTTGCAGCTCGCGCACCACGCCGGAAATGCGGTCGATCGAGTCGAGCTCGAAGCTCTCGTCGCCGATCGTTAGGCGGTTGTAACGCAGCTCGAGTGTCACCTTTTCGAAGCGGCGGCCGTCCACTTCCGCCTCGTCGCAATGCAGGAGCATGCGGTCGCTCTCCCGCGCAAAGTGATCGCTCCAAAGCCCGCTCTCTGCGCCGACGACGAACTGCGCGTCATCACCTTCGCGTACCCAGGTGAAAGGGGTCGGCGTCTCGAGACGGATTCGCTTTTTCCCAAAAGCTTTTTTGCCACCTTCGAGAACAAGCCAAAGCAGGACATAGCCAAGAGCCGCCGCGCCTAACGACCAAACAAGAGCGCGCAGACGCGAGCTTTCTCCCATGAGCGCGGGCAGCGCCAGACTCGCGAGCAGGCCGGCGATCGTACCGCCGATTGTCACTTCATCCGGGATAATGAAATGCGCGAAATCGATGAAGGTGGCGACGATGAGCAGGCTGACGAAAACCCAGTAGACGATCGCAATCGGCCAGGGAAAAACCAGCCAGAGTGCGAGGAAAAGGAGCGCGGTCAGAAGCTCGACCGCAAAATAGCGGAAAGCGATCCTGGCCCCGCAGCTTGCGCATTTTCCCCGCAGCCAAAGCCAGCTGAGGAGCGGGATGTTCTGCTGCCAGGGGATCGGCTTCTTGCAGGCCGGACAGAAGGAACGGCGCGGCTCGTTAACCGAGAGATCGAGCGGCAACCGGTAAATGCAGACGTTCAGGAAAGACCCGACGGTCGCGCCGAGGACGAAGGCGAACGTGCGGAAGAGCCACTCGTAAACGGCCGGTGTTTCCACTCGTTAGGCGGCTTCTGCGCGAGCGGCTTTGCGCTGCATGAACCACGCAATCCAAATGCAACTCTCGTAAAGCAGGCACATCGGCAGACTGAGCGCGACGAGGGTGAGAATATCGGGCGTCGGCGTGATGATGGTGGCGAGAATAAAAATAAGCACGATCGCGTAGGGCCGGGTGCGAGCCATGAACTGATAGGTGACAAGGCCAAAACGGACGAGCGCGAGGACGACAACCGGCAGCTCGAAGGCGAGACCGAAGCCGAGGACGAAGCGGGTCACGAAGGAGTAATATTCCTGCACCGTCCAGGTCGGAGTCCAGCCTAACGACTGGGTGTCGTGGAAGAAAAAGAGAATCGTTTTCGGGAGGAGCCAAAGATAGCAGCAGGCCACTCCGATCAGGAAAAGGGCGAAGCTGACGAAGATGGCCGGGAAAAGAAAACGCTTCTCCACCGCGGTCAGGGCGGGGAGGACGAATTGCGCGATGAAATAGAGAAGGAGCGGAAAGGAAATGACGATCCCGGCGTAGAAGGCGAGATGAAACGAGACCGTGATCGAATCGGTGATGCCGAGCGCCCGCAAGGTGCCGACCTGGGCGCCGACTTCGGTGAGCGGACGTTGCAGGACGCGAACGAGCCACTGCCGGAAAGTGAAGCAGATGATCATGGCGAGGATCAGGACGATCGCCATTTTCACGATCGTCCAGCGCAGATCCTCGAGATGTTCGAGGAACGGCTTTGAGGTCTCGCTCTCGGGCGGATCGCGAAAAGAGAAGATATCGCGCAGCTTCATTCGTTAGGGAAAAATGTCGCCGCGCGCGATCATCCGGGCATAGAGGCTGAGGGTGTTGGAGTCGCGGATTTCTCCCTCGGCGATCATCTGGCGCAGGACGTCGGGACTGAATTCGCGGCAATCGAGGATCGCTTCCGTCGCGTCGTGCTGCGCGCCGCCGGCATGCTTTTGCACCGGCTGGGCGAGGAAGAAGTAGCAATGTTCGTCGGTCATCCCGGGCGAAGTGAAGAAGTAGCCTAACGAGATCAGCTCTCCGCCCGTGGCCAGTTCGTAACCGGTCTCCTCGCGCAGTTCGCGCCGCGCCACCTCACGCACGGCCTCCTCACCCGGCTCGAGCGATTCGTCGATCTGCCCGGCCGGGAAGGACCAGATGGTGGCCCGGATCGGTATTCGCTCTTCGCGGATGAGGACAAATTTTCCTTCGGACGTGAGCGGTGCGATGACGACGGCCGGTTTGCGATGCACGATCGACCACTTGCGCGGCTGGCTTTGGCTGGGGGTGCGCACTTCGTCCGTCGTGACGGTTAGATGGTCACTCTGAAAATTCGTTTCCGTGGCGACGGTTTCCCAGCCGTCGCGGTCGCGCACGAGGTTGCTCTTTTGCACGCGGGGAAGTTATGGATGGCCTCGCGAAAAGCGAATCTGAAGCCGAGCCTGTGGACGCCTCCCTCTGGGAGGCGCGAGTCTGCGCGCGGCATCTTCTTGCGCGATCTTGCTTTTCCCCCGCGCTTCGCAGAGCGAAGCGTCTACAATGATTGGCGCGACGTTCGGACCGCGACGTATTTCGTTTCCGGCAGGACGAATTTTCGCAGCTCCAGTTCCACCCGCGCAATCGCGAAGCGCTCAAGCAGGTGCCCCGCCATTTCGTGCGCGAGGGTTTCGATCAACTCGATCCTCCCGGCCGGCGACGAACCTCTGCAATTCCGCGCAGACTGCTGCGTAATCCACCGTCCGCGCAAGGTCGTCGCCCAGATCGGCGAAACGGCTGCCGCGGCTCCAGCGTCAGCGAAACCGTCAGTCGCTGCGGCGCTGCCCGCTCTTCGTCGGGAACGCCGACGCGCGCGAAGATCTCCAGCTCTTCGATCCGGATTTCGTCGTTAGGCGAAGCGGCTTCGAGCAGGCTCTGCAACTCGCGCAGATCGCGCACGATCACGTCCGGTTGCGCCCGGCCCAGCTTCTCCGCCGAATCGTACCCGGTCAGGACCGCGATCGCTTTCACCCCGCCGTGCCGCGCGGTTTCGACATCGTGCACCATGTCGCCGATGAAGGCCGTCTCGCTCGCGCGCAGTCCGTGGTCGGCCATGATTTGCCCGATCCGCTCCCGTTTATCCATCACGCCGACGTAAGTTTTCTCAAAAAATTGGCCGACTCCCGAGCCGGGCGGCTTGCTCGGCGACGTGGCTGTCCTTCGTCGCGCTGAGCAGGAAAACCCGTCGCCGCGTCGCCTGGCAAAAGCGGAGGAATTCCAGCGCATGCGGGAGGAGGGCCACGCTCTCCTGGCGACCGACGAAGTGCGCGTGAAAGAGCGGTTCGATCTCGGGCAGCCCGACCCCCGGGAGATGCTCCTCGTAGAAGGAAGCGAAGGGGAGCCGGAAACTTTCCCGGAATTCCTCGAGCAACAATTCGGGTTTCCCGTAGTGGCGAAAGATCAGATTTGTCGCCTCGGCGACCGGAGCGAGATCGTCCACCAGAGTGCCCGACCAATCGAAAATAAGGTTGCGTAACATCCGCCAGGAGGATGAATCAAGATCCGCGGGGACGCATTTGGAAAGTTCTCAAGAGTATTTTGGGAACTTCGATACCCCATTCCCGTAGAACATTATGAACCGGGAAGGTTTGCTGTTGCGAGAAGCTTTCGCGCTTGAGGGGCCGGACGAAACCTGGTTTTCCTCAAGTTCTCGAAA
Source organism: uncultured Verrucomicrobiae bacterium (assembly GCA_963792775.1). Classification (GTDB taxonomy): domain Bacteria; phylum Verrucomicrobiota; class Verrucomicrobiia; order Chthoniobacterales; family UBA10450; genus Palsa-1392. The sequence goes on from CAWBXU010000012.1 coordinate 88,266, forward strand.
GAGAGTTCGTTCGGGTCCGCCCGTTCGTGCACCAGCCCAGAATAATACGTAGCATTACCTATATACAGGCCGTCACCCGACTGTCAGTTTTCCTTTCTTATGAGTCTCGCCCCCAGGCGGAGTAGGACCAGTGAATCGCTCCCGATTCCCTTCGAAATCGACCCCTTGCACCTGGCAGAACTCGGTCTCACTCCGCGCGAATGCGAAGTCATGCTGTGGGTCGGCGCAGGAAAACGAGATCGTGAGATTGCCACCATTCTCGGCTTGAGCCCGCGCACGGTCGAAAAGCACGCCGGCCATATCTTGAAAAAGCTCAATGTGGAAACGCGGACCGCGGCCGCGAATCAATGCCGCTATTCTCTCGCCGCGAAAATCTATCCGGTCGCCCGCGCGAAGCCGCGAACACAGACCCGGTAAAAAATAAGACTGAGGGATACGACCTAACGACCGAGAGACGGATCGGATCGCAATCCCGAGGCGACCTGAGCACCAATCCCAGCAGACTCTCATTAATAATCAACGCCGAGGAGGCACCCCATGAAATCCCAGAACACAAACCTTGGCGGTCCGGACTCCGGCCGTTCTTTCACCTCGGTCTTCACCGCGATCCTTCTCCTCCTAACGCTTTCACAGAGTCATGCCGGCGGGCAGAGCTCGCGCCCTCATCCGGCCGGCGGTCACCAACAGGCGACCGGTGTCTCGCAGATGGCGGCAGGTCAGAGCGAATTGACCGAAAGCACTGGAAGCGGCCAAGAGCAGAGTGGCAAATCCTCCCCGCCCACTATAACGCGCCAGCCCGATGATGAAATAGTTACCACTGGATCCGCAGCGACGTTTGCTGTCACGGCGACGGGCTCCGCTCCGCTAAGTTATCAGTGGCAGAAGAACGGCGTTGATATTCCCGGGGCTGTTGCTGCATCCTGTGATGCTCCTTCTAGTTCTCTCGGCGACAACGGCGCCATTTTTGCCGTAACCATCACCAATTCGTCCGGCAGTGTCAGGAGTAGGGACAGTGTCCTAACAGTCGGCTCTCTGGAGCAATATGGAACTGCCTCCACTGGAGTGGCGTTGCGTTGGAAGGCTTACGCTCCTCCCGACGGGGACAGACACCCGGCTGTCATTGTGCTTCATGCCGGCGGTTTTAAATCAGGTAATGCCGGGCCCGATTTTGTCAGTCAGGATCTGGTCGTGGCGGGTTTCTTTGCGCTCTCCACAGAATACCGCCTCGCTCCGCCGCACCAGGAAATGAATGCGCCGAGCCATCCGCCGCCCTCGCAGAATACGGTGGTGCCGGTTGATGATGGGCAATATCCCGAACAGACAGACGACGTAGCCATGGCCATTCGCGCAGCTCGAGGAGATCCTCGTTGTAATGGGACGGTCTACGGACTGGGAGGTTCTGCGGGAGCGAGTCACGTGCTGTACACGCTGGCCCGCGGGACGCCAGGGGATGATCAGTTCGATCTGGGTGTCTCATTGAGCACTCCCTGCACATATGATGACGTGCCGTGGTTGCAGACCGCGTGTATTCCTGGTGAAGCCTGTCCCGCGCCGGTATTCGAGAACTACCTGGGCCTTCCTGCGGGTTCGGTTCTGCTCCATCTGCCGGAGTTGGCCGCCGCTTCCCCGACTACTTATGTGACGTCTGCTTTACCGCCCTTTTTCTTCTTGTACTCGGACCACGACTCGAGTTACCTCGAAACATTTTCCCGAACTGATCTCATTTACGCGCTGCAATCAGCCGGACTTACGGAAAGTCACTGAGGCGACGCCCAGACTCTGGACCTATAAACAATTGCTCGTCCAAACCGGGCCTGGTGTATTTCATGCGTTTGAGTATTGGAATCTGCCCGTAGATGGAGTGGCCGGAGATCCGTTAGTCAGAGACGTCGTTATCACCTGGTTGCTGGCCGGCGTGCCGGAAGGCCCACCGCCAACTCCTACTCCGAGCCCGACTCCAACGCCAACCGAAACTCCGACTCCGACTGAGACGCCGACTCCAACGCCAACCGAAACTCCTACCCCGACCGAGACGCCTACCCCGACTCCAACCGAAACTCCTACCCCAACCGAGACGCCGACTCCGACTCCAACCGAAACTCCTACCCCGACCGAGACGCCGACTCCGACTCCAACTGAAACTCCGACCCCAACCGAGACGCCTACCCCGACGCCAACCGAAACTCCTACCCCGACCGAGACGCCTACCCCGACGCCAACTGAAACTCCGACTCCAACCGAGACGCCTACCCCGACTCCAACTGAAACTCCGACCCCAACCGAGACGCCTACCCCGACGCCAACCGAAACTCCTACCCCAACCGAGACGCCGACTCCAACGCCAACTGAAACTCCAACCCCAACCGAGACGCCGACTCCGACGCCAACCGAAACTCCGACCCCAACCGAGACGCCTACCCCAACGCCAACCCCAACTGAGACGCCAACTGCGACCCCAACACCCACTCCTATTCCACCGTCGATCACGACCCAGCCTGCCAATAAGACAGTTGGTCTCGGCCAGACCGCCAAATTCACCGTCAAGGCCACCGGCACTGCTCCTCTAACGTATCAATGGCAGAAGAATGGCGCGAATATCGCAGGAGCTACCAACTCCACCTACAGCACTCCTCCGGCCGTCGCCGAGGACAACGGCAGCCTCTTTCTCGTCGTGGTCGGTAACAGTGCTGGAAGCATAACCAGCAAGACCAAGACGTTGACCGTTGATCTTCCCCCAACGATTACCGTTCAGCCCGCAGAACAAAACCGTCAAGGTGGGCAAGACCGCCAAGTTCACAGTCACGGCTACTGGCACTGCTCCGCTCAAATATCAATGGGAGAAGAATGGTGTGAACATCGAGGGAGCAACCAAGTCCTCTTATACCACTGCACCAACCACCTCAGCCGATAATGGCGCCGTCTTTGCCGTCAATGTTACCAACAACTTCGGTAGCGCAATCAGTAGTAACGCGATCCTGACGGTCAACTAGGACATCTCTGGCAGCCGTCAACTTATCCTGCGTCCGCTCGACGGCTGCCTGGCTCGGGGATTTTCACAGTGGCCGGGGTATCATCAGCGAGCAGGAGATTGACGAAGTCGCGAACTTCCGCTCGTGACTTGTGATATGGTTTTGCTCCCCGAAGCGCGGCCTCCACCTCCACACCAGCAACCGGCTGGAGTTCCTCTGCGCGGGGCTGGCAGCGATGTTTGGCCCGCCTCTGGCGGATATTTCTCGCCGGAGACTGTCGTCGTGCAAAGCGTCGGGATGGGACGCTGGCTCTCGCTTCGCCTGGCCGAAGCGCACGGCATCTGCGCGAATGTCGCTTTCCCGTTTCCGCAGAAATTTGTCGCCGGCATTGTTCAATAAGCGCTGCCGAACCGGGCGGCCGGCCGCTTTTACGCGCGCGGAAAATCTGGCCTGGCGGATCATGGACTTGCTCCCGGCGATCGTCGGAGCGAGCCGAGTTTGCAGATTTGCGGCGCTATCTCGAGCAGCCGCGGCCCGAGCTGCGCCGTTTTCAGCTCGCGGCGAAAATCGCCAGTTCTTTCGACCGGTATCTCGCGTTCCGCCCCCGCATGATTCTCGATTGGGAACGCGGGAAGGACGAGACCGGCTGGCAGGCTCATGCTCTGGCGAGAGCTGGTTCGCTCCGCGCCCGGCGCTGCATCCGCCCGCGCTGATGGAGGAATTCAAAGCCGCTTTGCATCGTGACGGGGCGCGATTGCCGCAGCGCATCGCGCTTTTCGGTATTTCGTCGCTGCCTTCTTTTTACTTGCAGTTTTTCCAGGAACTGAGCCGCGCGACCGAGGTCCATCTTTTCATCATGCGCCCGACACCGGAATGGTGGGGCGATGCCCGCTCGAAGCGCGAAGTGGTGCGCGCGCGTCGCCGCGCTCCGGAGAGCGCGCAGCTCGATTTGCAATTCTCCCGCATCAATCCGCTCCTCGCTTCGCTCGGCAAACTCGGCCGCGAATTTCTCGAAGGTGTGACCGACCTGAATCCGACGGAAGAGCGAGAAAAATTCGAGATTCCGCCTAACGACACGCTGCTCGCGCGAGTCCAGCGCGACATCTACGAGCTGCGCGACCCTTCCGGCGACACGCCCGCGGCGATCGCGCCCGACGATCGCTCGCTCCAATTCCATTGCTGCCACAGCCCGATGCGCGAGATGGAAGTGCTGCACGATCAGTTACTCGCGCTTTTCGCGGAGCATCCCGATTTGAAACCGCACGACATCGTCGTGATGGCGCCGGACATCGGCATTTACGCACCCTTTATCGATGCGGTCTTCGACACCGCGCCGGAACATCTGCGGATCCCTTTCAGCATCGCCGATCGCGGAGCGCGCGCGGAGAACGGCGTGATCGATACTTTCCTGCGGATTCTGGAATCGGCCGGAAGCCGTTTCACGGCCAGCAGCGTGATGAGCATTCTGGAATCAAGCGCACTCCAGCGTCGCTTCGAGTTGGTCGAGTCCGATCTCGAGATCATTCGCGTTTGGATCGAGAAAACGGGCATTCGCTGGGGCATCGATGCCGCGCAACGTGAGGCACTCGGGCTGCCCGCCTTTGCGGAAAACAGTTGGCGAGCGGGGCTTGATCGCCTCCTTCTCGGTTACGCTGCTGCCCGCGCGCGGCGAGAAGTTGTTCGAAGGCGTTCTCGCCTTTGACGAGATCGAAGGCAGCCTCGCGGACACGCTCGGACACTTCATCGAGTTTGCGGAAACGCTTTTCACCACAGCCGGCGACGTGCAGCAGCCGAGGCCGCTTCTCGTCTGGCAAACGTCTTTGCAGCAAGTCGCGCTCCGCTTTTTTCCGCCGGACGACGAACGCGAAGCGGAGCTTCGCCAGTTGCGCCGCGTCATCGAGTCGTTAGGCGAAACCGCGGCGCTTTCCGATTTCACCGAAGCTGTCCCGCTCGACGTGCTCCTGGCGCATCTCGACAAAGCGCTCGCGGAGGGAGAAACCGGCTCCGGTTTTCTCGTCGGCCGCGTCACCTTTTGCGCTTTGAAACCGATGCGAACGGTGCCCTTCCGCGTCGTCTGCCTCGTCGGAATGAACGACACCGCTTACCCGCGGCACGATCGCGCGCCGGCTTTCGATCTGATCGCGCAAAGCCCTCGGCCCGGCGACCGCTCGACGCGCGATGACGATCGCTATCTTTTTCTCGAAGCGCTCCTCTCGGCCCGCGACGTTCTTTACATCAGCTATCTCGGACGATCGATTCGCGACAACAGCGCGCTGCCGCCAAGCGTTCTGGTGAGCGAGCTGCAAGACTACACCGCCGCACCGGTCACCGAACATCCGCTGCAGCCGTTCAGCCCAAAATATTTCACCGGTTCCGACCGGCTCTTCAGCTTCTCCTCGGAAAACCTGCTCGCGAGCGGAACAGCCGCCGCCGATCGCGCGGCGCCGCCGCGATTCATTACGCATCCGATCGCCGAACCCGAAGCTGAATGTCAACGGCTCGAGGCCCGGCAGTTGATCCGCTTCTTCGGAAATCCCGCGAAGTTCCTGATCCAGGAGCGACTTGGTCTCCGCATCCCGCGGCTCGATTCGCTCCTCCAGGAATCGGAGCCGCTGGAACTGGAATCACTCCCGAAATACATCCTGCAACAGGATCTCCTCGATCGTGCTTTGCGCGGAGAAGCACTCGATCCACTACTGCCGGTCGTTCGCGCGGGCGGCGACCTGCCGCCAGGTCGGGCCGGCGAATTGCGCCTGCGTGAGTTGTGCGACAACGCGCGCGGTTTCGCCGATATCGTTAGGCAACATGTCGCGGCTGACTTGCGCGAACCCGAGGAACTGCAGGTCACGCTCGGCCGGTTCGAAGTGATGGCGCACATCGGTAATTTGCATGACGGCCGGCTGGTGCGGTATCGCCTCACCACGCGCAAACCCAAAGACCTTCTCGCGACCTGGATCGAACACCTGATCATCAATTGCGTTCGTCCGACCGAGTCGACCCTCATCACTTCGACGAAAGAAAACCAACCGGTGCTGGAGCGATTCGCGCCACCCAAAACCGACGCGAAGGAACTGCTCGCGGAACTTCTCGATCTTTATTGGCGCGGGCTGCGCGAGCCGTTGCCATTCTTCCCGCGCAGCTCGTTGATCTACGCCGAGTACATGCTGGGGCTGAAGAAAGGGCAGCTCTCGCCGCTCGAACAAGCGCATCGAAAATGGGGTAACTCTCCGATGCCATGGGAGCCTGATAAAGGCGAACCGCCGGAATGCGAAGACGACTATTTCGATCTCGCCTTCCGCCATGTGCCTGAGCCGCTCGGCGATGAATTTCAGCAAATCGCCATGCAGGTGTTGGCTCCTGCTCTCAACGTCTTGGAGGAGATCGAATGAAGCGGAAGGACTTCGACCTCCTCGAGACGGAGATCGGGGCCGGCCCGATCCTGATCGAGGCGAGTGCGGGCACAGGCAAGACCTACACGATTGCCGGACTCGTTCTGCGGCTGCTCTTGGAACGCTCCGAGCTCACGATCGACCGCATTCTCGTGACCACTTTCACCGAGCTCGCGACGGCCGAATTGCGCGGTCGCATTCGCGATTTGTTGCACCGGGCCCTCGATGCTTTTCAGACGGGAGAATCGGATGACGATCTGATCGCGGCGATGTTGAGAAAACATCCGGATCATCGCGCTGCCGCGACGCGCCTGAACGATGCGCTGGTCGACTTCGATGAGGCGCCGATCTACACCATTCACGGTTTCTGCCAGCGCGTGCTGGCGGAGCAGGCTTTCGAAACCGGCACGCTTTTCGACGCCGAGCTGGTCACCGACGAGCGCGAGTTGCTGCACGAGATCGCGTCCGATTTCTGGCGGCGACGTTTTTATATTGGCGACTCGTTAGGCACGCTCCTCGCGCTGCACGGGAAGATCACGCCCAAGCGCCTCTTCAACGATCTCGAGGAGCTGGTGAAAAATCCGACGCTCACGATTCTGCCGGAAGACCTGCGCGATCCGAACGAGGCGGCGGAGAGCGCGCGCGAGGCGCTCGACGAACTCCGCGCCATCTGGCCGGTTGAAGCGGAGAGTATTCGTTCGCTTTTCGCAAATCCGAGCTGGGGCAAAGGCGCCTACAAAGACGCCGCGGTGCTGGGCAGGCTGCTCGACGATTTGGAGCGATGCCTTTCCGCCGGTGGGGGCGCAGTGCGCGAGCTCAGCTTCTGTCGAGATGCTGGCGACGCGCGCGATCTTCGGCAAGGGAGTGCGCGCGAATCAGACTCTTCCGCAGAAGCGCACCTTTGATGCCTGCGAGAAATTTTCGGATCGCGCGGCGGAATTTTGCATCGCACTTCGGGCCGAATTCCATGCCTGGGCGCCTGAAGAACTCCGCCGGCGCAAACAGGAACGCAATGTTCTCGCGTTTGAGGACCTGCTCACGCGCCTGGACGACGCGCTGCGTGGCGGGGGAGGCGCGACCTGGCGCAATCGATCCGCGACAAATACGGCGCGGCGCTCGTGGATGAATTCCAGGACACCGATCCGGTGCAGTATTCCATTTTCCAAACGCGTCTACGGCGGGAGCGACGCGACCGTCGCGCTGATCGGCGATCCGAAACAGGCGATCTACGCTTTTCGCGGCGCGGATGTCTTCACTTACCTGCAGGCGGCGCGACAAACCGAGCGGCAATTTACCCTGCGCACAAACTGGCGCTCGGAAAGCCGACTCGTTAGGGCGGTGAACGTCGATCTTTCACCGGCCAGAATTCGTTTCTTCTCGACGAGATCGAATTCCCAACCGCTGAGCCGGGACCGCGCGCCGACCAGAAGCCGCTCCTCTTCGATCGGAAAAAAGGAAACGCCATTTCACATCTGGACCTCCGCCGACGAGAAGCAACTGCCGGGAGCGGTCGCGTCGGAGATCGTGCGCCTGCTCGAGCGCGGGGCGACGATTGACGGAGAAAAATTGGAACCCGGTCACCTCGCCGTCCTCACGAGCACCAACGCCCAGGCGGCGGAAATGCAGCAGGCTTTGCGCGACCGGCGCGTGCCGAGCGTGCTTTACAGCAGCGCTAACGTTTTCGCTTCGCGCGAAGCGCGCGAACTGCGCGATGTGCTCGCCGCCGTCGCCCAACCCGGAAACGAAAAGCTGGTCCGGGCCGCGCTCTGCACTGACGCGCTCGGCCGCACCGGAAACGAGATCGACGAGACTATCGCGCAACGAGGCGGCGTGGGAGAAGGAATTGTTGCGTTTCCAGAAATATCACGAGCTCTGGCGCGATCGCGGATTTATCCAGATGCTGCGCCATCTTGCGGCCGACGCAGGGTGTGCGGCAGCGACTCCTCGGCTTTCCCGACGGCGAACGTCGCCTAACGAATTTCCTTCAATCTGCTCGAGTTGCTGCACGCCGCCTGCGTCGAGCACCGGCTCGGCATGACCGGCATCTTGAAGTGGCTCGCGCAACAGATGCAGGGAGGGAATATCGCCGCCGCGCATCGAATACGAAATGCGGTTGGAGAGCGACGAGAAAGCGGTCCGCATCATCACCGTGCACAAGAGCAAAGGCCTCGAGTTCGATGTCGTCTTTTGTCCCTACGTCTGGCGGAGACGCCAAGAGCGCGACGGCTTTCCACGATCCGGAGGCGGACGATCGCCTCACCCTCGATCTGGCCGGCGGCGACCGTCACAAGCCGCGCCAGGAAAAGGAAGCGTTGGCCGAAGCGTTGCGGCTTTTCTACGTCGCGCTGACGCGGGCGAAGCATCGCTGCACGATGGTTTTGCGCCGAAAACGCGAACCCGGAAAAGCTGCGCCGGCTTATCTGCTTGGGCGGACGCCGAGCGACCAGCGATGGCCGCGTCGCCGAATATCGCCATCACCGAAGTGCCGGCCGTCGAGCGACGACACTGTATCGGCCGACCGGCGAGAAGCGCCGCCGCACCTGGCTGCGCGCGTGAATTCACCGGCGCGATCGATCGCACTTGGGGCATCGCCAGTTTCACGCAGGCTGGTCAGCGGACGCGAAACGGACGTTCTCGATGAGGGGCCACTGGTCGAGCCGGCGGTCGAGGAAGTGCCGGACGCGACGAGGAATCCACGCTTTTCCGCGCGGGATGCGGGCCGGCACCTGCCTGCATGAGATTCTCGAGGAGCTGGATTTCGCCGAGTCTAACGACGCGCCCGAAATCGTCCGGCGCCGCCTGCGCGCTTACGGCATCGAGGGGTTCGACGATGTGGTGGATCGAGAACGTGCGTCGCCTCGCCACGTCTGCCGCTCTCGGCCGGCGCGGATCGCTTTGCTCTGGCCGAAGTGCCTAACGAGTCCCGGATCGCCGAACTGGAGTTTTCCTTCCCGGTGAATTCCCTCACCACGGCAAAACTCGCGAAGGTTTTCGCCCTCGAGAAGATGCCGCTGCAAATCGGGCGGCTCCAGTTTCAGCCGGTCAACGGATTCATGAACGGCTTCATCGACCTGACCTTTGAGCACGGCGGGCGGTTCTATTTCGCCGACTGGAAATCGAACTGGCTCGGGCCGACGACGCGCGCTTATCGGCCCGGACAGCGATCGCCGCCGAGATGGACCGCAACTTTTACACGCTTCAACTTTGCCTCTACAGCGTGGCCTTGCATCGCTACCTGCGGGTGCGCAAAAGCGGATTACGATTTCGACCGGCATTTCGGCGGAGCGTTCTACGTTTTCCTGCGCGGGATCGATCCGGCGGAGCCGGGAAACGGCGTCCACTTCCAGCGCTGAGCCGGGGTTTCGTCGAGAAGCTCAGCGCCGTTTTCGAGTCATGAACGAAGAGACCAAACTTTAGCGCGCTCGATCGGCAGTTCGGCGATTTCATCGCGACGGCTCGACGCCGGCGACGGCTGTCAACGAAGTCCGTCTCGCCGCGATGTGCGCGAGCCGGGCGCGCGCGCAAGGCCATGTCTGCGTGACAGTGGAGGAGATCGCCGGTCTGGAAAGCGCGCCCGCCGCGGCGACTCTGCGCAAAAAATTGCGCAAAAGCAGCGTGGTGGGTGCGCCCGGCGACTTCACCCCGCTCGTCCTCGACGAACAAGGCCGAATTTATCTGCGCCGCTATTGGGAATATGAGCAGCAGCTCGCTGCGGCGATCCGGCGCCGCGCCTCCGCGGTCCGAATTTCCTCCCCGAAAGACGAGAGCGACCTGCAAAAAGTTGCCGCCGACAGAGCTGTGACGAACAACTTCACCGTCATCACCGGCGGACCGGGCACCGGGAAAACACGGACGGTGACGGCGATCCTGACGCGTCTTCTGGAGCAGCCGGCCGGTGACGGATTGCGCATCGCCCTCGCCGCGCCGACCGGCAAAGCGGCCGCGCGCCTAACGGAATCGGTCCGCGCCGTCAGACAGAATCTTGAAGCGACAACCATCCATCGGCTGCTCGGCTATCTCCCGGGCTCGCCCTATTTCCGGCACGACGCCGAGCACCCCCTCGCGGCCGATGTCGTCATCGTCGACGAAGCCTCGATGATCGATCTCGCGCTCATGGCGAAACTGGTCGCAGCGGTCCGAGCGGAAGCGCGTTTGATCCTGCTCGGCGACCGCGATCAGCTCGCTTCGGTCGAAGCCGGCAGCGTCCTGGCCGACATCTGCGCGGCGGCGGAAGAGGCTCCGCCTAACGAGCCCTTGCACGACACGTTGGTGACGTTGCGGCGCAACTACCGTTTCACCGAATCGGGCGGGATTTACCGCGCCAGCACCGCTGTGAACGCCGGCGATGCGGAGGCCGCCCTCGCCGCCTTGTCCCAGGGTGCCAGCGACGAGGCGCAATGGCAGTCCTTGCCCGCGGCGGCGAAACTCCCCGGCGCTTTGCGGGAGCGCCTGATCGCCGCCTTTCGCCCGTGTCTGGAAACCGACGACCCGCTGCAAGCGCTGGCCCGCTGGCAGGAATTCCGAATTCTCTGCGCCCTGCGCCACGGCCCTTTCGGCGTGGAGAACCTGAACGCGATCGCGGAGGAAATCCTGGCCGGGGCCGGATTGCTCAGCCCACACCGCGGCGGTTTTTATCGCGGCCAGCCGCTCACGATCTCGCAAAACGATTACAACCTCGGCCTCTTCAACGGCGACACCGGCGTCATCCTGCCCGACCACGCGGAGGGCGGCGAGCTGCGTGCGTTTTTTCTCTCCGCTGACGGCAAACTGCGCCGGTTCCTGCCGTCGCGCCTGCCGGTACACGAAACGGCTTTCGCCATGACCGTGCACAAAAGTCAGGGCTCGGAGTTTGGCCGCGTGCTGCTGATCCTGCCGGAGAACGAATCGCCGCTCCTGACCCGGGAGTTACTTTATACCGGGCTGACGCGCGCGCGTGCGCACGTCGAAATCTGGGCCCCGGAAGCAGTCCTGCGCAGCGCCATCGCGCGCCGAGTCCAGCGCACTTCGGGATTACGCGACGCTCTTCGGGCGTGAAGCAAGCGGGTCATCGACCCTCTGAAGACAAACCCGGTTTCCTTAGCGCATCCGACGGCCGCGATCGCCGACGATCTCGACGTAAGCGCGCAGAGCAGCGGAGGGATTATCTCCTTTCCAGGCGATGCATGATTCGCTCCTGACCGGCGGATGTAAATCGCGGAAGACCACGCTGGCGTGCGGAAGATTTTTTACCGGCTCGGGCAACAACGCCACGCCCAGCCCTGCCGCGATGGCCTGGATCAAGGTGCGCTCGATCTCCATATCCTGTAGAACTTTTGGGCCAAAGCCTGCCTTCCGGCAGGTTTGCGTCAGCCACCGACGATAGCCCGGGTAACTGTCCTCGGACATTCCGATAAAAAACATTGGTTTGAGTTTCTTGAGTGGGACGACCGCCTCTTTCGCGAGCGGATGATTTTTGGCCAGCGCCGCCACCGTTGGATAGGAGGCAATAGGCAGAAATTCAAAGCCGCGCTCTGCGATCGGCTCTCGCAACCCGACGAAGCCGAGATCGATCCTGCTATCCTCCAGCGCGCGAAATTGATCGCCGCAGCTCATGTCGAAGAGATTGATCGGGATGGTCGGGAAGGATCGTTGGAATGCTTTCAGGGTGACAGGCAGGAGATCGTAGAACAAGTCGGCGACGTAGCCGATGTTGAGAGGAGGAAGCGGTGCATCACTCGATCGCCGCGCGGAATCGACAATGTCCACGCTCAGACTGAGGATGCGTTTCGCATCGGTCAGAAAGGCCGCCCCCTGGCGTGTCAAACTCACACCCTGCTTATTTCGATCGAGCAGCCGCACACCCACTTCTTCCTCCAAATCTTTGATCTGACGCGTGAGAGATGGCTGCGAGAGGTGCAGCTTTTGCGCGCCTTTGGTGAAGCTGAGCGCTTCCGCGACAGCCACAAAATAGCGTAGATGACGGAGTTCCACCGAAGCAAAATATGCCGTAAGCGCCGCTCGGACAAACACGAACCCGGAGGCGTTCTGGGCCAGACACTTCCAGTGAACCAGGCAGGCGTGGCGACGATCCATAGCCTCAGGCTATCAGCGTTCACCGAACAAGGTATTAGCCGATTTTCGGCACAGGCTTAGACGAATGAGCGACCCGGAGAACTCGAGCGAGTTGGGCCGCTTACATCATGGATCGGAAAGCCTCAGTCATTTGGAACGGAACGCTGCGCGAAGGCACCGGCACCATGACGACCGAAAGTGGCGTTCTGAGCGGCACGCAATATTCCTTTCGAACGCGGTTTGCCGAAGGCCTGGGCACCAACCCGGATGAACTAATCGCCGCTTCGATCGGCGGGTGTTTCTCGATGGCGCTTTCCAATGAGCTCGGTCTTTCCGGGTTCCATCCGCTGCGCATCGAAACCACCGCGACCGCCACCCTCGACGACCTGGCCGCTGGCTGGACACTCACCAGGATTCAACTCGACGTCCGGGCCACCGTTCCCGATGTCTCGCAATCGGCTTTCATGGAAGCCGCCCTCTGCGCGAAAGAGAAATGCCCGATCGCGCGTCTCCTCAACACGACCATCAGCATGACGGCCACGCTCAACTCATGAAAGAGACGGACACACTGCCTGCCGATATGCGCCCAGCGCGGCTCTTCTTCCGATTACCTTTCGATCGCATCAATTGGATTACGAGTTCTTTTCTCATCGGGACGCTGGTCCTGGCACTGACCGCGGTGCCGTTCTATATCTGGTCCTTCGGGCTTGATTGGTTCCAGGTCGCTCTCTTTTTTGTCATGCTCGGCGCGTGCGGTTTCAGCGTCACCCTGGGCTATCACCGGCTTTTCTCGCATCTTACTTTCCAGGCAAGCTGGCCCATAAGGTTCATCACGTTGATTTTTGGCGCGGGCGCGTTCGAGAACTCAGTCTTGATGTGGGCGAGCGAACATCGGCGGCATCATAAGCACGTGGATTACGACGATGATCCCTACTGCATTTCTAAGGGCTTCTTTTTCGCGCACATCGGCTGGCTGCTCTTCAAGTTGGATAACGACGAGCCCTACGACAACGTCGCCGACCTGCAGAAGGACAAACTCATTCGTTGGCAGGATCGGCACGTGCAGACGATCGCCGTCCTGGTCAGCTTCGGCCTTCCGGCAGCGATCGGCTTTCTCTGGAATGGATGGATCGGCGCCCTCGGCGCATTTCTGATCGCTGGCGTGGCGCGCATCGTCGTCCTGCAACACTGCACCTTTCTTATTAATAGCGCCTGCCACACCATCGGTCGGCAGCCTTACTCTACTAGGTGCAGCGCGCGTGACTCCTTTTTGCTCGCGTGGTTTACCTTTGGCGAAGGCTACCACAATTATCACCACGAGTTCCAGCATGACTACCGCAACGGCGTAAAACCCTGGCAGATAGACCCGACGAAGTGGATCATCTGGACGCTCTCAAAACTACGACTCGTCCGAGGCCTGCGCCGCGTTCCGGCTGCAAAAATCCAGGCGGCGGAACGCGCCACACTTCTGAACCCGACCCCTTGGAGTAACCAGGAGCACCTTATATCGTCAGGGCTGTCCTCTGTCTCAACACCATGAAAAAAAATCCTCTCAACAAAGGTATTATTGCCGAGAACGCGGTTGGCATTGGCACGGTAACGCCGGAGATGGTGGAGGCTCGTGCGCGTGAGCTGGCAGTGATCGCGGGTCGTGTCCCTCCGGAACCGTCCGAGGTCGATAATGAACAGGCGCAACGGGAGTTGACCGGCGGCCCGGAGTTGGATGAGGATGAGATTGCTCTGGAATCCATCGCCGAATCGGAACGCTGGGATCCCGTCTCCGGCTCCACCGGGCATCAGACGCAAGATTCGTTAGGCGAAGACGAGGACAGCGAAGGTCGAAGCGAAAGTGCGCAGTTGGTGGAAGAAGGAATCAAGGAAGCGGAACACGATCAAATGCTGCAGGCGGCGCGAGCCGCGCAGGAAGAGGATCAGGGCAAAGCGTGAGTGTTCCAGACACACTGGAAGCCACGGCGCGGGCGCTCCTGGCTCCGGGCAAAGGTCTCCTGGCGGCGGATGAGAGTTTCCCGACGATCGGGAAGCGATTCAAGGCACTCGACATTCCGTCCACGGCGGAGAGCCGCCGGAGTTATCGTGAGATGTTATTCACCACTCGTGGCCTGAGTGATTTCATCAGCGGCGTCATCCTCTTCGATGAGACGATAAGGCAGCGTGGACAGGATGGTGTTCCGCTCCCGGACTTTCTCGCCAGCCAGGGCATTCTTCCCGGCATCAAGGTGGACAAGGGAACTGTCCCATTGCCGAATTTCTCCGGCGAAAAATTTACCCAGGGACTCGATGGCCTGCGTGAACGGCTCAGCGAATATCGCGAACTCGGAGCCCGTTTCACCAAGTGGCGCGCGGTCATAGCCATCGGTGAAGACTCACCGACGCCGGCGTGCCTTGAGGCGAATGCGCAGGCGCTTGCGCTTTTCGCGGCGCTAAGCCAGGAGGCGGGTTTGGTGCCGATCGTCGAGCCGGAAGTTTTGATGGATGGCAACCATGGTCTCGCGCGTTGCGAGGAAGTGACTTCCGCGACGCTCGAATGTGTCTTCCACGCGCTCTTCGATCAGCGCGTCCTACTCGAGGGGATGTTACTAAAAACGGGCATGGTTCTATCGGGCAAAGACTGCCCGCAACAGGCTGGGCTCGACGAAGTGGCTGCAGCCACGTTCCGCTGTCTGCGTCGCGCAGTCCCGGCGGCGGTTCCTGGGATTGTGTTTCTTTCCGGCGGCCAAAGTGACGTGGCGGCGACCGAGCGGTTGAACGCGATTTGCGCCCTCGGCGATCTTCCGTGGTCGGTGAGCTTTTCTTTCGGACGCGCGCTGCAGGACGCCGCCTTAAAAGCCTGGCATGGATCTGCCGCCAACGCGGCGAATGCACAAGCAGCGCTCCACCATCGCGCAAAGTGCAACGGCCTCGCGGTCCAGGGAAAATATTCAGCGGAATAAGTGCCCCGAAATGGACCGATGCCTGACTCTCACTCAACGGAAAAGACGAAACCGAATCCCATCGGCATCGGCGCGGACCACGGCGGCTTTGAGTTAAAGCAATATCTGACCGAGAAGCTCTGCGCAGCTGCCCAAGAATGCATATGGGAGATGCCCGATCATTGTCAGGCATAAAAACAACGGCTGCGAAGGAAAGCGAGAATCTTGAGATCCCGCTGAAGACCAAGCTGAAGTCATCGACCGTCGGGGGACTGTCTTAATGGCGCTGGCAGGATTTTCGGGAGTCATCCCGCCGTTGCTCAGTTGCTGCCAGCGGCTCCAGGGCTCACGTCAGGCACCGGCTGCTTCCGTGATTCGAGGAAGGCGGTGATCTTGGCCAGTTCGTCGGGCTTCAGGGATTTGCCGAACGCGGGCATGTTAACGCCGCCGTTCACAATCCGGATGACGATGTCACCGTGGGTAAGTCGGTCGCCGACCCAGCTAAGATTGGGTCCGCGTCGGCCGCCATGACCTTCGATGAGATGGCAGTTAAGGCAGGCCTTTTCCTGGAAAAGGCGCGCGCCTTCAAAGACTGGTCCGCTCGTTGCGCCGATGATTTTCGGCGTGAGCGGCTCCGGTTCAAAGTTAGGCGACCAGGGAGAGTGCGCGCCTACGATCCAAAGGGATCCGATCATGATCACGCTCAGGAGCACGACCGCGATCGCCCATGGGCGGCGTGACGCAGCACGTTCCCCGCGGTTATTCAGGATTGGTACAACGAGTAAAAGAATACCGGCCACCGCCGGGGCCAGGATCATGACATAGCCCTCGAGCGCGGGCGGAATCAGCGCGAGCACCGCAAAATACCAGAGCAAATACCAGTCGGGGCGCGGATCGGCTTGCAGGATGCTCGGGTCGGGTGGCTTGTCGAGCGCGGGCGGGCCGAAATAGAGCGCGAGGAACGCGATGACGACGATCAGGATCGTGCCGACAACAAAATCCCGCCACGCGCCATCGGGCCAGAACGGGACGCCGGTTTTCTCCAGCTCTTCGTGATACTCCTTGCGATAGGTATCGGGATGAACGGGCTTGCCCGCGATGGGCGGTTCGGAAATGCCGTGACGCAAGACCAGCCAAAGGTGAATCGCGATGAAAACGAACATCAGCGCCGGCACGAGAAAGACGTGGATGGCAAAGAAGCGGCTCAGCGTAGCGCCGCCGATGGTCGCGCCGCCAAGGACGAATTGCGCCAGCCAATCGCCAATCAAAGGAACGCGCCCGGCTTGCTCGGCGGCGACGACCACTGACCAGGTTGCGTTCTGATCCCAGCGCAGGAGTTGACCGGTAAACCCCATCGCGAGAGTGAAGCCGAGGAGCAAGACCCCGGTGGTCCAATTCATCTCGCGCGGGAATTTGTAGGCGCCAAAGAGAAAGGTCTGCGCCATGTGCGCGCCGACCATCAGCACCATGGCGGAAGCGCCAAAGTAGTGCAGGCCGCGAAGGAAACTTCCGAATGGCGCCTGGTTAGTGATGAATTGGAGCGTCTGGTAAGCCTGCGACGAGGATGAGACATAAGAGAAGCTAAGGGCGATCCCGGTGACCACCTGGACGATAAACGCCACCATCGTGGCGCTGCCAAAGGTGTACCACCAGCGTGCGTCGTGCGGCACGAGATGCTTCGCGGCCGGACCGATCAAATCGACAATCCCGAGCCGGTCATCGATCCATTGCCAGGCTCCAAGCAGAAGCCGCTTCATAGGGTGTTCGTGATCGGGATCGGGTCGGCTCGAACTTGCACCTCGCCGTTCGCGATTCGCACCGCCAGGCGGGGGAGCGGGCCGGGTGGAGGACCCGCTGCGACCGTTCCGTCTGCGTAGTAAACGCCGCCGTGACACGGGCACATAAAGAGTTCGGCATCCGAGAGCCAGCGCACCGGGCAACCCATATGCGTGCAATGCACCGAAAACGCGATGAACTGATCCTCGGCCACGCGGCGAACCCAGGCGGCGCTCTTCGCCGAAATGCCCGCCCAAGGCAGCGATGAGGGATCGGAGATGGTCACGTTCACCGTCTTACCGATTTCAAAATCGGCCACCTTACCGAGCGAAAGCCACTTGTTAGGCGCTTTGCCGAAGAGCGGCGCAACAACGAAACCGACGAGGGGCACGCCAAGGACGGCCGCGCAGAGGCCGCCGAGCGCGATCGATACTTTCTCGAAGAAACGCCGGCGCGTCATCTCCTCGGCCGATTCCTCTTTGGACTTAGTTTCGTTAGGCTTGGTTTCGTTCACGGCGAATTTCAGTGATCCATCCTGCGAGTGAGGCGATGAAGAGGCCGGCACCGACCGTGAGAATGACCCACGAGGTGACGAAGCCCCAGAAGAAGAAGGTGGTGCCCATGGCCAGCCCGGCCGGGAAATAGTTCGGCCGCGGCAGATGCTCCTCCGGGAGTTCGTCCCAGCCTGCGTGCGATTGTTCGGTGTTTTCTTCCATTAGATTTGCTGGATTGTCGTGCGCGTGGCGGGAGCTTCGCCGAACCAGCGCGCAATCTGGGCGAAGATGGCGCCGAGATAGATGAAACACATCGGCACCCACATGAGGAGGCCGCCGATCTGCTGATCTTTCTCCGGCGTAAATCCCCAGCCGGTCCGAATCGTTTCCCACATCCCGAGCCGGTCGCCCACCGGCATGGCGTAAATCGAGCAGACTGTGACCGGCGAAAAAGTAAGAATCATTCCGAGCGCGCTGCAGGCCACGCAGGCGCTGAAGAGATAAAGCACTGCGCCCGGCGGCGAGAGTCGCTCGTCGTCGCGCGGCGCGATGATCTGACTCCAGAAAAGCATCCCGCAGATGAGAAGTGAGACAGTTTGCAAGGCATAGACCGAACGCGACGTGACGGCAGCGTTGCAAAGTGTCGGCCAATGCCAGAACCACATCGCGCCCACGCCGGCAATCCAGCCGGTCAGCGGATAAGCGAGGATGCGCGGCCGCCAGGCGAGCGAAAGCGATCGCGGCAGACTCAGAACCAGGAACCCCGGGACGACGAGCAAGAGCAGAATGTGTTGCAGCATATGCGCGCTGAAGAGATAGCCGTCGGCGAGCGCGTTGATTGGTGACACAAGCGTGAGAAGGAAAACAGCAAGCGCGAGAAGGAACCAACCGATGCGCCGTCCGCTGCCGAAGGCAAAGAGATAGGCAACGAGTCCGGCTCCGGCGGCAATCGAGCACCACCGGATTCCAGGTCCAGGCCGAGAGAAGGAAGTGCTCAGTGTTCATCGGAGTCGAGGCAGGATGTAAACCACGGACAAAACAAAGATCCAGACCACATCGACGAAGTGCCAGTAAAGGCCAACCGCATCGAGTCCCGGCCACGGTCGCTTCTTCGAGTCACCCGCCAGCGCAAGTCCGAGCAGGACAAGCAGCGCGATAAGGCCGACGCAGACGTGCAACCCGTGAAAGCCAGTCAGAGTAAAGAAGGTCGTGGCGAAAAGATTTGAGTTCACAACGACACCGCTCTTGAAGAGATGCCAATACTCCATCCCCTGACCGCCGATAAAAATTCCGCCGAGAACGATGGTCGCGGTCAGCCAGCCAATCATTTTGCCTTGCTGGTTGTTGCGCAGGCCGGTCTCGGCGCGCCAGATGGTAAAGCTGCTCGCGAAAAGACAGACGCTGAAAAGCCCGGTCTTGAACAAGTCCAGCTCATGCGGATTCGGTCCGGGCTGCGGAGTGGCGTTGTAATAGAGATAGGCCAGGATGAGGACTGCGAAGAAGCCGGTTTCCGAAATGATAAAGGAAACGATGCTGGTCTTGTTCTTCTCCGGCCTGAACTGGTCGCTCTCTCCTTTGCTGCCGACGACCGGATCGGGACGATCGGGGTTTGCCACATCCCAGAGCGGACGGCGGCTGCGAATCGGCGGCAGGTAATGGAAATTTTCGTGCGGCGGCGGCGAGGTCGTCGCCCATTCGAGCGTCCAGGCGTTCCAAGGATTGTCGCCCGCCTTGCGCCCATTGAGCAGACTAACGATCAGATTCCAGACGAAAATGAGCGAGGCGGCGGCCATGAAAAACGCACCGATGGTCGAGACCATGTTCATCCAGGCCCAGCCCGGCAGGTCCGCATAGGTGTAAACGCGCCGCGGCATGCCCGGCGAGCCCGAGGAAATGCTGGATGATGAAGGTCATGTTGAACCCGATGACCATGAGCCAGAAGCTCCATTTGCCCAGCCGCTCGGAGAGCATGCGCCCGCTCATTTTTGGAATCCAGTAATGCAGCGCACCGAGGATGACGAAAACGATCAGGCCGACAAAGACGAAGTGGAAATGCGCCACGAGGTAGTAACTGTTCTTGGTCTGCCAATCGAGCGCGGCGGAAGCATGACTTACACCCGTTAGGCCAGCGACGAGGAATTGCAGGAGCGCCGCGATACAGAAGAGCATCGGCACATCGAAACGAATTCGGCCGCCCACCATGGTCGCGCTCCAGTTCAGCACTTTCACTCCGGTCGGGATCGCGATCAGCATGCTGGAGGCGACAAAGAAGAGGTCAATCGTATGACCCAGACCGGTCGTGAACATGTGATGGGCCCAGACCCCGAGGCTGAGAAAAGCGATCGCGACCGTCGAGCCGGCGACAAACTCGTAGCCGAAAATCGGTTTGCGGGAAAAGACCGGGATGATCTCCGACAGAATGGCGAAGGCAGGGATCGCCACGATGTAGACCTCCGGATGTCCAAAGGCCCAGAAGATATGCTGCCACATGATGGCGGAACCGCCCGGCACGAGAAAGAAATGCGTCCTGAGCAGGCGGTCGATCAGGATCATGACCAGTCCCGCGTTCAAGACCGGCAGCGCAATGATGACAAGGAAGGCATTGACGAAAATCATCCAGGAGAAGAGGGGCAGTCGCCGCAGGGTCATATTCGGCGCGCGACTGCAAAGGACGGTGGCAATGAAATTAATATTGGTGCCGACCGACCCGATCCCGAGAACGAGAAGTGAGAGCGCCCAGTAATCGACTCCGGGCTGCGACGAGTAAGGAGTCTCACTCAAGGGTGCATAAGCGAACCATCCGACATCGGGCGCGCCGCCGGCGAGGAAACTGAAGTGGAGCAAAATGCCGCCAAAGGGAACGAGCCAGAAACTAAATGCGTTCAAGCGCGGGAAAGCCATGTCGCGCGCGCCGATTTGCAGCGGCACAATGTAGTTGGCCAGGCCAAAAAGCACCGGCATGGCGACGAGAAAAATCATCGTCGTGCCATGCATGGTGAAGACCATGTTATAAGTGTCCGGATGCAGCAGGGTGTTGTTAGGCACGGCCAGTTGCAGTCGGATGAGGAGCGCTTCGATCCCGCCGAAGACGAAGAAGACCAGCCCCGTCACCATGTAGAGAATGCCGATCCGCTTGTGATCGACCGTCGAGAGCCAGGCCATCTTCCAATGCTCCCGCTGTTCCGGAGACAAGAGGCCGGCGCGGTCTAAAACGGTAGCTAGCTCGTTCATTGCAGGGTCTCGAGGTAATCGGTCAATTGCGTGACCTGCGTCTGGTCAAACTTGTAGTCCGGCATTTTCACGCCCGGCTTGATCTGCTGCGGATCGGTCAGCCAGCGGCGGAGATTGGCGGGCGTATTCTCGACCACCCCGGCGGCGAGAATTTTTCGGCTCGCCAGATGGGTCAGGTCCGGACCGACCTGGGCCGCCGCCGCCGTGCCCTTGATCGCGTGGCAATTCATGCAGCTATGTTCCTGAAAAAGCGCCAGCCCCTGGGCCGCGCTGCCGCTCGCCGGAGTCTTTGCCGGCGCCAGTTGCGCCTGCTCCCAGGCGGCGAATTGCTCCGGCGTTTCCGCCACGACCAGAAAATGCATCCAGGCGTGCTGCGTTCCGCAAAATTCCGAGCAGACCCCGAGATAGGTCCCGGGCTGGTCCGACTGAATCCAAATGTGATTCGGATGATCCGGCACGGTCGCCATTTTACGAGTCAACTGCGCCACCCAAAATTCATGCAGCACATCCGCCGATTCGAGCCGGATCGAGACCGGAGTGCCGGCGGGAATGTGAATTTCGTTCGCCGTCACCACGCCCGATTTCGGATAACGCGCCTCCCACCACCACTGATGACCGGTGACCACGATATCGGGCGTTGCCGGCGCAGGCGGATCGGAAGCGTTCATCGATTGCCAGGTGAGAAGAACGAGCGCGAGCACGATCACGCACGGGATCGCCGTCCAGACCATCTCCACGATTTTGTTGCCGGCGACCTGTTTTGGATCCGCCGCGCCTTCGCGCCAGCGATAGCGCATGAGCGCGAAAATAATCAGCCCGGTGACGAGGACAAAGATGAGCGCAAAGATGATGCCCGAGACAATCGCGAGATGATAAATTGCCCGCGCCTCCGGCGATTGCGGATCGAGAACGGGCAACGATTTCATAACTGCCATCGACGATGTCGACTGCCTTCATCGCTTATATCAAAGCGCGCAAGTACCGCAAGAAAAGCCCACCGCGGCGGATTTCCGTCTTGGAAGGAAGGCCGGGAAGCGGCAAGATTGCGCGTCAAGAGCCTCGTGAGGAAAGAGGCCGAAAAGAATCAACATTATGAAAACAACGACGAAAACATTGACGCAACGGCCCGCTTGGAAAGCCCTCGCGGCTCATCACAAGAAGATCCAAAATTTGCATCTTCGAAAAATGTTCGCGGACGACCCGAAACGCGGCGAACGCATGACCGCTTCCGCTGTCGGGCTGTTTCTTGATTACTCGAAGAACCGCATCACCGATCAGACACTCAAACTGCTGATCCAGTTGGCTAACGAATCCGATTTGAGCGGACGGATCGCCGCCATGTTCGGCGGCGAGAAAATCAACCTGACGGAAAATCGCGCCGTCCTCCACGTGGCCCTGCGCGCGCCGAAGGGCGCGACCATCATGGCCGACGGAAAAAATGTCGTGCCAGAGGTTCACGCCGTGCTCGAGAAGATGACCGCTTTTGCCGAGCGCATTCGGAGCGGCGCTTGGAAGGGTCATACCGGCAAGCGGATCAGGAATGTGATCAACATCGGAATCGGCGGCTCCGATCTCGGTCCGGTGATGGCCTACGAAGCGCTCCGGCATTATAGCGATCGCAGCCTGAACTTCCGCTTCGTCTCGAACGTGGACGGGATCGATTTCGTGGAAGCGACCCAGGATCTGAATCCGGCGGAAACGCTCTTCATCGTTTCGTCAAAGACCTTCACCACGCTGGAGACGATGACCAATGCGCAAAGCGCGCGCGATTGGGCGCTCAAAGGTCTCGGCGGAAATCCCAAGGCGGTGGCGAAACATTTCGTCGCCGTTTCGACCAACGCGGAAAAGGTCTCCGCCTTCGGCATTGATACGGCCAACATGTTCGGCTTCTGGGATTGGGTCGGCGGCCGCTACTCGATGGATTCGGCCATCGGACTCTCAACCATGCTGGCGATCGGCCCGGAGAATTTCCGCGCGTTGCTCAAAGGCTTTCACGCGATGGACGAGCATTTTCGCACCGCGCCGTTCGAGAAAAATTTGCCGGCACTGATGGGACTGCTCTCGATTTGGAACAACGACTTCTTCGGCGCGTCAACCGTCGCGGTCCTACCCTACGAGCAATATCTGAAACGCTTCCCCGCCTATCTCCAGCAACTCACGATGGAGAGTAACGGCAAGCACGTCACGCTCGCCGGCAAGAAAGTGGATTACGAAACCGGCCCGATCTATTGGGGCGAACCGGGCACAAACGGCCAGCATTCTTTCTATCAACTGATTCATCAAGGAACGCGCCTCATCCCTTGCGACTTCATCGCCTTCGGCCAGGCGCTCACTCCGCTCGGCCGCCATCACGACATCCTTTTGGCGAATGTTTTCGCGCAAGCCGAGGCGCTCGCTTTCGGCAAGACCGCCGCGGAAGTCAAAGCCGAAGGAACGCCCGCGTGGCTCGTGCCGCATCGCGTCTTCGAGGGCAACCGTCCGTCCAACGTCATCCTGGCCGACCGGCTCACGCCGGAGATTCTCGGCAAACTGGTCGCGCTCTACGAACACAGCGTCTTCACCCAGGGCGTGATTTGGGACATCGATTCCTTCGACCAATGGGGCGTCGAACTCGGCAAAGTGCTCGCCCAACGAATCGTTCCCGAACTCGAAAGCAAGACCGCGCCCCGGCTCAAACACGACAGCTCGACGAACAATCTGATTCGCCGTTATCGCAGGTTGAGACAGGCGACGTAAGGCGTTCGCCTTCGAGATCGGGAGAGCTGAAAATCCGCGTGATCAATGTGGTGGACCTGATGAGGCTGCAGCCGAGCACGGAGCATCCGCACGGCCTGAGTGAGAGGGATTACGATTCGCTTTTCACCAAGGATAAGCACATCATCTTTGACTTCCATGGTTACCCATGGCTGGTTCACCGGCTGACCTATCGCCGGACCAATTTCAACCTGCACGTCCGGGGTTACAAGGAAGAGGGCACGATCACAACGCCTTTGACATGCGAGTGCAGAACGACCTGGACCGATTTCATTTGGTGCAAGACGTGGTCGATCGCCCTGCCGCACCTGGGCTCCCAAGGTTCCTACCTTAAGCAGCAAATGAAGGACAAGCTCATCGAGCACAAGCATTACATCGATAAACACGGCGAAGACATGCCGGAAATTCGGAATTGGAAGTGAGGTGCTACCGGCACAGGCAAAGCGGCGTGAGACTCATGCAGTAAGGAAAGGAATAACAATGAAAGACAAGATGAAAGCAGCGGTGGTTGTGCAGTTCGGAAAACCTTTGGAAATTCAGGAATGGGACGTTCCGACTCCCGGACCGGGCCAAATCCTGGTCAAGACCGAGGCGTGCGGTGTATGTCACACGGATGTCCATGCCTGGCATGGCGACTGGCCGTTGAAACCGACCCCTCCGTTCATCCCCGGCCATGAGGGTATCGGATTGGTCGTCGCCATTGGAGCGGGCGTGACGATCGTGAAGGTCGGCGATCGTGTCGGGGTGCCCTGGCTCTACTCGGCGTGTGGTCATTGCGAGTATTGCTTGTCGGCTTGGGAAACGGTCTGCGCCGAAGCGCAGTTCGGTGGCTATACCAAGAACGGCGGCTTTGCTGAATATATTCTAGCTGACCCGAATTACGTCGCCCACATACCTTCCGGGCTAAAGGCTACGGAAGCGGCCCCAATCATCTGCGCCGGAATCACCACTTATAAAGGAATCAAGGAGACGGGGGCGAAGCCCGGCCAATGGATCGCCATTTCCGGCATCGGCGGCTTGGGTCACCTGGCGGTTCAATATGCCAAGGTCATGGGACTCCACGTTTGCGCGATTGACGTAGATGACGACAAACTCGCCCACGCCAAGAAGCTGGGCGCCGATCTCGTTGTCAATGCCAGGGAGGGCGACCCGATCGCGGCGGTAAAGAAGGGAACCGGCGGCGGAGCGCATGGCGTCTTGATCACGGCACCCTCGCTCGGTGCCTTCAAACAAGGCGTTGGCATGACTCGCCGGCGTGGAACGTGTGTGCTGATTGGTCTGCCGCCGGGCGAATTCCCGACCCCATTATTCGATGTGGTGGCGAACTGCATCACCATCCGCGGTTCGTTCGTTGGCACGCGCGAGGACATGGCCGAAGCGCTCGCCTTCGCGGCCGGGGGGAAAGTCAAGGCCGATATCGAGCTGCAACCGCTCTCGGCGATCAACCAGGTCTTGGAACGACTTGAGCAGGGTAAGGTGGCGTCACGCGTGGTTCTCGACTTCGCAAATGGCTGATGTGACGGGCTGCGCCGTGCGATGACAGAGTCACGATGGAAACATAAAACAAATGAAAGGAGTCCAGAATGCCAATTCAACTCAATGAAGAAAACGGCGGGAAGATTCTCGTCGTTCACGTCAGCGGAAAACTGACCAAGGCGGACTACGCGCACTTTGTGCCCGAGTTCGAGCGGCTTGTTCGACTGCATGGAAAGCTGCGCCTGCTGTTCGATATGACCGATTTCCACGGCTGGAATCCCGGCGCGGCGTGGGAGGACGCCAAGTTCGGCCTTAAACATTTCGCCGACATCGAACGGCTCGCGATGGTTGGGGATAGGAAGTGGCAGCACGGCATGGCGACCTTCGGTAAACCGTTCACGAAAGCAACGGTTCGATACTTTGATCAAGCAGACGCTGCTGAGTCGCGGAAATGGTTGAGTGAAGCATAGTGGCGCCGAAGGCAAACAGAACGAATGAGCAGGCATCATCATCATCGGGCCGCGTCGGATAGCGGCGGCAATCAGCCTAATCACGCGCCGTACTGGAAGCGCGCCCACACCGATTCAGGCTTATGAAGATTGCCTGAGCGCCACGAGGACCCGAAACCGCTCCCTGGTATATCGTCCCCGCCGACGATAAGAAGAACGCCCGGTTTCAGAGTAACTTCGAGAGCCTGCGCACGACGGGTCACTGGGAATAGAGATAGCGTTTCCACAATCACGACTAAGTCTCGTTCCCTGTAGAGTAGATGCCCTCGCGCCTTCGGGCGCGGGGGCGTCGTTCTTTTAGCTATTCGGTTCGGGGGCGATCCGAAGAACAACTTTTCCACGGGTGTGATGAGTCTCCGCCTGAGTCGTGGCCTGGACCGCGGCGCTCAAGGGCAGGACTTGGGAGACGACAGGTTTAATCTTGCCCGCGTCAATTAATCGGCTGATCTCGGCAAGCTCTGCCGCATCGGGATGGGACGCGAGGAAGGCGCCGCGGATGCCATATTTGCTCAGCGCCGCCTGGTCCACGCGAGAGACGATTGAAACAACAATGCCGCCCTTCTTCACCACGCCATAAGAGCGTGCGAGGGTTTCGTCGCCGACGACGTCCAGAACGACATCTACATTCCTCGCCACGTCCTCAAACTTCGTCTTCTTGTAATCGATCGCGACGTCGGCGCCGAGTTGCTTGAGCAGGTCCTGATTGGCGGCGGAAGCCGTGGCGATGACTTTGGCGCCGCGCGCCTTGGCGATCTGAATGGCGAAACTGCCAACCCCGCCGGAGCCGCCTTGAATGAGAACAGTCTGGCCGGCGCTCAGGTGCGCGGTATCAATCAGGGCCTGCCAGGCCGTGAGGGCGGTGAGCGGAACAGCAGCGGCGGTAACGAAGTCGATCGAGCGCGGCTTCAGCGCGGCCTCTCCTTCATTCGTTAGGCAATACTGCGCCCAGCCGCCGCCGAAGAGGAGAAAGGCGTAAACGGGATCGCCGGCCTTGAGCTTGGTGACCTTGGCGCCGGTTTCGACGACTACGCCCGCCACGTCATAGCCGAGAACGAGTGGCAGGTGGGTGCCAAACTCTTTCGCATATCTGCCACCGAGAATTAGTGGGTCGGCGGGATTCACGCCGCTCGCAATCGTGCGCACGAGGATTTCGTTCTCCTTCGGTTTCGGCACCGGCACCTCTTCGAATTTCAAGACGTCCGGGCCGCCATAAGTGTGGGCGACGACGGCTTGCATGGTGGCGGGCGTCGTCGATTCCACCGAACTCCTGTGTTCGTTAGGGAAAAATGACCCAGCCGGGTAGACCACGCCGTCTTTTACGACGCTGTCGATGTCAGAGGCGTGGTCGATATCGTCGAGCGGGTTGGAATGCAGGATGACGAGGTCAGCGAAGTTGCCGGGAGCGATCGTGCCGAGCCGCGGAGTCTTGGCGGTGCGGAAGCTGGCTCCGTTGGTGGTGTCGAAAACCCGGGCCGCGGTGGCGGTAGCGCTCTTCAGGATTTCCATCGGAGTAAGGCCGGCTTCGTGCATGAGCTGAAATTCCCGAAAAAGCGCCGGCCCATGGATGGTGCCGATGTTGCCTGCGTCGGTCCCCGCGGCAATCGGAATGCCGGCGTCCTGGAGTGTCTTGAGGTTTTGGAAGGCGATCTCGTAAGTCTTATGAATGCGGTCCAGCACGTCGGCCGGATGAGCGAGCGCGGTCTTGATGCGCTCGGGGACTTTGGCGGGCGGCAATTTTGTCACGTCGAGAGTGGCGATGACTTCGGGGTTCCCCCAGGCCAGCTCGGCGGGCGTAAGGTTGAGCTCATGGGCGAAGGTCCGGCCGTAACGCTCGAAGACCACCAGGGTCGGGGTGAGAATGGTGCCGTGTTCCTTCAGCAGCCTAACGAACGAAGGATCGACCGGTTTGTCGGTCACGCTATGGACAAGCAGATCGGCGCCTTCCTCAACCGCGGCGCGGGCCGCTTCCAGTTCAGTGGCATGGACGGCGACGCGGAGATGATGAGCATGACTCTCTTCCACGACGGCGTGGACGGTGGGACGGAAAGCCTCGACTGGATGCTCGGGGCTGACGATGTACCAGATCTTGATGTAGTCGGGCTTTTGCGCGGCGAGTTTGCGGACCATTTCCCGGCCTTGCTCCGGGCTGTCGACTTTCACGATCGGCGGATCACCGAGATCGAGCTGGGGCCGCGCCACGCTGGAGATGAGCGGGCCGGCGACGGCGACGCGCGGCGCTTTGGCCGTGGCGTTGGCGATTTTGCGGACCTGGAAATTCCACATCGGCCCGCCCACATCCACGACGCTGGTGATGCCGCTGCGGAGGTAGCGCGCGAAAGTATCGTTAAGGTGCGTTTTTACCCAATCGATTTCGTCTTTGTAAGGCCGCACACTTGTGAGGTCGACCACGTCGGGCCGGGTGAAGAGGTCGCCGGATTGAAAGAAATGGACGTGGCTGTCGATATAGCCAGGGAGAATGAATTGACCGGAGCAATCGATCTTGCGAGCGTATGGCGGAATCTTAATCTCGTTAGGCAGACCGACCGCGGCGATCCGCTTTCCGTCGAGCAGGAGGGCGGTGTTGGGCATGGTTTTGCCGTCGGCTGGGTTAATCACGGTGCCGCCGACGAGGGCGGTTAGTGGAAGGTCAGACGCAACGGCGGCGGAGGTGAGGAAGAGCGCGCAAGCGGCAAAGAGCGAAGATGCTTTCACCCCGCGAGATTGCGGGTTTCCCGGGGAAATAACAAAACAAAATACGCCCGCCGGCGCTTCGTTAGGGAAGTTTGTAAACTTCGACCAGGCCGATGCCGGTCCCGCCGTCTTTGCCGACGACCGTAGCGGTGTAATTGCCGGGCTCGAGCACCTGAAGAATGGCAGCCTCGCGGGCGGAGGTGGGCGCCGCGCCGGTTGCTTCGATCTCGGCCTTTTGCGATTCGGCCCAATCATCGTTCGCCTGCAGGAGAACGCCGTTGGCGTCGTGCAGTTCCTGGGTCACCCCCGCGGTTTCCCAGCCGGCCGGCCAGAACTCCCCCACACCTCGCTGTTAGGATCGGCCCAGACGGTTGCGTCCTTTCCCGATTGCGCGCCGTCCACGAGCGTGACCTTGGAGGACTTGCTCGGATCGAGATTGGCGCGGGGCATGGACGCGGTCGGCTCGTCAATGTCCCACTCCTGCGTCGCGTTCGACATGCCGATCGATGTGAACACGATTGTCCCTTGCGCGGCATCCGGTTGACCGGTGCGATCAAGCGGCTGGATCTGTGCCGCGGCCGCGAGCCCAGCGGCTTCCTGGGCGGGCGGGCGAATGCTGGTGCCGTCAGGATAAAGTCCGCCGACAAATCCCTTGTAAGTGCCCGGGCCGAGATCGGGCAAAGGCACATAGCCGGTGGTGGTGAAGGAGCAATCGGCCCGCAGCCGAGCCGGGGAAAAGCGTCCAGGCCACTGCGACCGCCACGGCCAGGAAACCGCATCGCGAAATTTTCATGGTGGGAGTTTGGGGCGGAAAAAATGCCGCCGCTGAAATACGCACCGATTACGCCTGGGCGCGGGCCGAAACGGTTACATCAATTCGCTTCGAAATCCTTCTGAAATTTGCAGTCTCTCGCCAGCCGGAGGAAGCTTGCGGGCATGCCGCCTGCTCCCCCTCGTGGAGCGCGCCGAATCGACAACCTGCTTGCTTTGCCGCCATTTCAAGCGACAGAGAACGCTCGCAAAACCAACTGCATTACCAATTTGAACACACCAAGCACGACCAGCCATCTCGTCCCGCCTCACGGCGGCGAACTCATTAACCTGCTCCTCGAAAGCGACCGCGCCGCCGACCTCAAGGTCGAGTCCAAGGACTTCCCTTCGTGGGACCTGACCGCGCGCCAGGTCTGCGACCTCGAGCTGCTCCTCAACGGCGGCTTCTCGCCGCTCACCGGCTTCATGAACAAAGCCGACTACGAAGGCGTCTGCCGCGAGATGCGGTTGGCCAGCGGCGTTCTCTGGCCAATGCCGATCACGCTCGATGTCACCGAGGCTTTCGCGAAGACCCTCAAGTCCGGGAGCAGCAAAGTCGCCTTGCGCGACGCAGAAGGCGTCATGGTCGCCGTCCTCCACGTCGAGGACATCTGGCAGCCTGATCTCAAAGCCGAAGCCAAGTCGGTTTTCGGCACCACCAGCGAAGCCCATCCTGGCGTTGCTTATCTCGTTAGGCGAGGCAATCCCTGGTACGTTGGCGGCCGCCTCGAAGGGCTCCAGATCCCGAGCCATTATGACTTCAAGACTCTGCGCCTCACTCCGGCCGAGCTGCGCGACGCTTTTGCCGACGCCGGCTGGCGCCGCATCGTCGCCTTTCAAACGCGCAACCCGATGCACCGTGCCCACGTCGAGCTCACCTTCCGCGCCGCCAAGCAGGTCGAGGCCAGTCTCCTCATTCATCCATCCGTCGGCATGACCAAGCCCGGCGACGTCGACTATTTCACCCGCGTCCGCTGCTATCAGCTGCTCGTTGGGAAATATCCGGCCGGGACCGCGAAGCTCTCCCTCCTCCCGCTCGCCATGCGCATGGGCGGGCCGCGCGAAGCCATTTGGCACGCGCTCATTCGCAAAAACTACGGCTGCACCCATCTCATCGTCGGCCGCGACCATGCCGGCCCAGGCAAGGACACCGATGGTAAACCCTTCTACGGACCGTATGAAGCGCAGGAGCTCTTCAAGAAACACGAAGAGGAGGTCGGCGTCACCATGGTCCCCTTCCAAATGATGGTCTATCTCGAGGACAAGGATAAATACATTCCCGATAACGAAGTGCCAAAGGACGCCCGCGTCCTCAGCATTTCCGGCACGGAACTGCGCACCCGGCTCAACGAAGGTCGCGACCTGCCCGATTGGTTCACCTATCCCGAAGTGGCGACCGAGCTGCGCAGAAGCTTCCCGCCGCGCGCGAAACAAGGCGTCACCATCTTCTTCAGTGGCCTCTCCGGCTCCGGCAAATCGACCATCGCCAATGTCCTCATGACGAAGTTCCTCGAAGTCGGCGGCCGCCCCGTCACCATGCTCGACGGCGACCTCGTGCGGAAACATCTCTCGAGCGAGCTAGGCTTCTCGAAAGAGCACCGCGACATCAACATCCGGCGCATCGGCTACGTCGCGAGCGAGATCACGAAAAACGGCGGCATCGCCATCTGCGCGCCGATCGCGCCCTACGACGCCACCCGCAAAGAAATCCGTAGCATGATCGAGCCCCTCGGCGGCTTCATCCTCGTCCACCTCTCCACCTCGGTCGACGTTTGCGAAGGGCGCGACCGCAAAGGCCTCTACGCCAAGGCGCGCGCCGGCATTTTGAAAGAATTCACCGGCATCAGCGACCCCTACGAAGAGCCGACCGACGCCGAGCTGCACATCAACACCGCCGAGCTAAGCGCGCAGGAAGCGGCCCAGGAAATCATCCTCCACCTGGAGCGCGAAGGCTTCATCGGGATGAACCGCACCGCCTAACGGATCGCCCAAGCAGCCCCGAGACAACGCCGCCCGCCTCAGCGCGGGCGGCGTTTTTCCTTTTTAGCAAACGGTCGAGCCTGCTCAGCTCGACCTGACTCTCGCACTCCGCTCCCGGTTCCCATCTTTTCCGGGGAGCACGGGCTGTCAGCCCGTCGTTTCGGTGCAGCCTGCACCGAACACCTTTGGAAAAAGGTTAGGGCGGTTAACTCGCGACCACAGAACCCGCGCTCGGGGCGCCCAGCTCCAAGGCCAGGTCAGCGGCCCGTAGCTCACTGAGTGAGCTTTAATCCAGCGGGCTGCGCACCCCAGTCCGGGCCTATTGAGCACATGGGTGTAAATCATCGTCGTCGAGACATCCTTGTGCCCTAACAATTCCTGCACCGTGCGAATATCGTAGCCGTTCTCGAGCAGATGCGTCGCAAAAGAGTGTCGCAGCGTGTGGCAGCTCGCCGCCTTCGGGATGCGCGCCCTGCGCAGGGCCGCCTTGACCGCGTTTTGCAGATTCTTTTCGGCGACATGATGGCGTTGCCACTCCGGCTGGCCGTCACTGGTCGCTCCGCGAGGATCGAGGGAGCGCTTCTCGGCCGGAAAAACCCACTGCCAGGCCCATTCCCGAGCCGCCCCGGGATTCTTCCGCCTGTAGGCCTCCGGCAGCCACACTGTCCCAAAGCCCGCCGCCAAGTCCCGCTCATGCGCCCTCCGCACCACCTCCAGGTGCTCCTGCAGTGGCGGCACCACCCTCACCGGCAACATCGTCACTCGATCTTTGCCGCCCTTGGCATTGCGCAATCGGATTTGCAGATATTCAAAATCCACGTCTTTGACCCGCAGCCGCAGACACTCAAGCAGGCGCAAACCGCTTCCATAGAGGAGATCTGCCATCAGCCGGTATTGGCCCTCCATTTCCTGCAAGAGCGCCTGCACTTCTCCCTTGGAAAGCACCACCGGCAATTTCGGCGGACGCCGCACCCGCTGCAGCCCCTCGATCTCCCCGAGCTTCCGTTCGAGCACGGCTTCGTAGAGGAAAAGCAGGGCGTTGAGAGCTTGGTTTTGCGTGGCAGCGGCTACGGCGCGCTCGTTAGCGAGGTGATTGAGGAACGCCGCGACTTCAGCCCCGCCAATCTCCCGGGGATGGCGTTTGCCGTGGAAGAGAATGAAGCGGCGGATCCAGCCCAGGTATGCCTCCTCGGTACGCAGGCTGTAATGGCGAGTGCGCAAGACTGCGCGAACCTGGTCGAGAAATTTGGGCTTGGCAGGCCCAGACGGCTCTAACATACTGTCGAGCATGATTTCGTTTTACCCCCGGTTTCCCTCCGTAAGCAACCGAAATAGGCGAAACTCTCTTTCGTATAATCTCTGTTAGACGAATACGCCGCGCGTCGTATGAACTGGTGCTGCGATCCATTCCGCAATTCAGCTGAGAACCGCGTCGATGACGGCTTTGTCGTTTATACCATTGCGCCGAGCTCATCCGATAGCGAGCCACGTTTCGGCTTCGCGTTCCGTGCAATTCGAGCAGACAACATTCCACTCCTACAAGCGGTCAGCGCTGGCGGCGCGCCGCCCGGTAATATCAAGCTTACCGGCGCATCCCATATTCATTTCTGCCCTTGGTGCGGAGTTCGTCTTGCAGAGCATTACCGCACGTCCTACAAAGAATTCTCAGATGAGAAAGTCACTCGTGAGTTCGAATTCATCTAACCAGATTTAGATGAGAAGGCGGAGAGTGCAGCGTCGCTTAGGCGTTGCGGTAGACTCGAAGCCTTATGAAGCAACAAAAGAAGAAGAGCAGTAACGTCACGATAGGACTGGACTTGGGCGATCGGCGGCACCGGTTTTGTGTGCTGGATGGCGCAGGTGAGATGGTGGAGGAAGGAAGTGTGAACAACGACCGGGTTTCCCTGGGTCGGTTGAGTGGGGGCTATCCCGGAGCATTGATGGTGCTGGAAGCGGGCTGCCATAGCCCATGGGTCAGCCGATATTTGGAGGAGGAGGGTTGCCGGGTCTTGGTGGCCAATCCACGCAAGCTGCGGGCGATTTATCAGAACGAACGCAAGAGCGACCGGCGTGACGCGCAGATGCTGGCGCGGATTGGCCGGCTCGATCCGGCCCTGTTGTATCCAGTGCGTCACGGCACCGCGGAGGCGCAAGAGGATCTGCTGCGGATCAAGCTGCGCGATAGTCTGGTGCGAGCGCGGGTGGCTTTGATCAATTCGGTGCGTTTCACGCTCAAGAGTCTGGGCTACACCGTGCGCAACCCTTCCAGTGAACGCTTCCACAAGGTGGTGGAGGAAGGGTTGCCCGAGACTCTGCGCCAGATGATTGCTCCCGGTGTGCAAGCCTTGGCCGAGCTGACCACGCGGATCAAGGTGCTCGAGCGCGAGATCAACCGCCTGGCCCAAAGGAAGTATCCTCAGAGCGCGCAGCTCCAGCAAATTCCCGGGGTAGGTCCGATCACGGCGCTCTACTTTGTCCTGAAGATCGAGGACCCAGCTCGATTCGAAAAGGTGCGCGACGTGGGCGCTTACGCGGGGTTGTGTCCAGGACGCGACCAGAGCGGGGAGAGCGACCCGCAATTGCGCATTTCCAAGCGGGGCGACGCGTATCTGCGCCGGCTGCTGGTCAGCGCCTCACAGTATATCCTCGGTCCCTTCGGCCCGGAGAGCGCCCTGCGCCAATATGGGTTGAGGCTGGCGGCCGAGGGCACCGCGCGGGCGAAAAAACGGGCGACGGTGGCCGTGGCGCGCAAGCTCGCGGTCCTGCTCTTAAGCCTCTGGAAGAGCCAGCGCCCCTATCAACCCTTTCCGCTCGCGCCAGCGGCCTGAGGTTAGAGGAAGAAGAAGAGGACTGACGATTCGGAACGATTGCGATGCATCGCCTGAAAGCGCTCAAAACGACTTCGGTAACCAGATGGCAACGTTCCACTTTTTGCGGTAAGCTTGGATCTAAACATGGACCGAAATACTGAGTCCGCATGGAAGCGCGATCCCCAACCGCCACCCCGACGAACCATTTTAAAGTGAATGAAATGAATTTCATTTTCCTCTTGATGCCTTCTCATGGAAGGCGATGGAGCCTGTATATTGAGCCTGGGGCCTGCTTCTGGGTAGAAGAGAAGGCCGGTGCGAGATCCGCGATGGAGCCGCTCGAGCCCTTTGGGGCTGAGAGCACCTGGTTAGTTTGATCGGCACCTGCCTCTGGGGCCCTGGGATTAGAACAACTCGAACAGTTACTTGAGCGGCCAAGCCGGGCCCGCACCCTCCAAGGGTCCGGGGCCCCGGCCTGACCAGCTCGCATCTTACAAGCAGGAGGAATCTAAGTCATGGAAGAGAGGAAAGTCTACTTGGGAATTGATATCGGGTCGGAGTACCTGGATGGGGCCCTGGGGGCCCAGAGCCGGCGCTTCGGCAACGATGGGAAGGGGCACCGGCAATTACTGCGCTGGGTGAAAGGACAGAGAGAAGCGGTGCAGGTGATCTGCGAAGCGAGTGGTGGCTATGAGCGCACCCTGGTGCGCGTGTTGCAGCAAAATGGGGTTCTGGTCAGCCTGGTGCAGGCGAGCCGGGTGCGGCAGTTCGCCCGGGCCAGTGGGCTCTGGGCCAAGACTGACCGGATCGATGCGCGTTTGCTCTGCGCCTTTGGGCAGGCGCTGGCCCCGGGGCCGACGCGCCGCTTGACCCCGGAGCAGGAAAAGCTGCGGGAGTTGGACCGGCGGCGGCGGCACTTGAGCCGGCTCTTAGTCATGGAACAAAATCATCAAGGCCAGTGCCAGGAGAAAGCGATCCAAAGGTTGGGAGCAAGGTTGATCGCCCAGATCAAAAAGCAGTTAGTGATCTTGGATCAGATGATGGCCGAGTTAATCGCGCAATCCGAAGAGTTAAGCAGTAAAGCGGCCAAGCTGGAAGCGATCAGCGGGGTGGGCGCGCGCACCGCCGCCTTGCTCCTGGCCCAGATGCCGGAGTTAGGAAGCCTCAACCGCGGGGCAGCGGCCGCCCTCGCCGGGGTCGCCCCTTACGCCCACGAGAGCGGCAAGCTAAAGGGGCGCCGGGCCATCTACGGTGGGCGTCGGGCGGTGCGCAGTGGTCTCTATATGGCAGCCTTGGTCGCGGCGCGCTTTAACCCGATCTTGCGCCACTTTTATCAACGCTTGCGCGCCGCCGGCAAACCAGCCAAGCTCGCTCTGGTCGCCACCATGCGTAAGCTCCTGATCGTCCTGAATAGCGCTCTGAAACCTACTTCTATCACCACTTGACACCAAGACAGTTACTAACCACTGGCCGGCGTACGCCCAAGTTTTCCATGACTCCAACCTCACATCCCGCTGCCACGCGCGCTCTCGCCAGTGGTGGCTCATCTTGTTCTCGTTAGATGCTGAGACTCGTTGCGCACTCTGACGCTGGTCACAGTTATTGCTGCCGGCGCGCGCGCCGACTGTCCTCACGAGTGGCTGCTTCAGCCCACCTACAAGGGCCGCTCGGGAGGCGAGTTGTGTGTTCGCCATCACATCCCTGTGATCACGAGTTCGCGGATTCGTCATGCCGGGTCCGTGGCCCACTATCGATCCCGCGACCGACGAGGAAGGGCGGTTCGAGATCTGCAATCCGAACCACATCCTCGACTCATTACTCGCTTCGGAAGACTGGGGTGGTATCCAAGCCGTCGAAGATTACATACTGCACTCAAGTGCGCAGGCGGCCGTTCAGCGCTTGGCGATGTCACCACTCGAGAGGGGTATCGACAGCGACCGAAGCTCAGGCGGTAGTTGGCAGAGGACGCGGTAGCATGCACACTCACGCATCTAACCAGATTTAGATGAGAAGGCGGAGAGTGCAGCGTCGCTTAGGCGTTGCGGTAGACTCGAAGCCTTATGAAGCAACAAAAGAAGAAGAGCAGTAACGTCACGATAGGACTGGACTTGGGCGATCGGCGGCACCGGATTTGTGTGCTGGATGGCGCAGGTGAGATGGTGGAGGAAGGAAGTGTGAACAACGACCGGGTTTCCCTGGGTCGGTTGAGTGGGGGCTATCCCGGAGCATTGATGGTGCTGGAAGCGGGCTGCCATAGCCCATGGGTCAGCCGATATTTGGAGGAGGAGGGTTGCCGGGTCTTGGTGGCCAATCCACGCAAGCTGCGGGCGATTTATCAGAACGAACGCAAGAGCGACCGGCGTGACGCGCAGATGCTGGCGCGGATTGGCCGGCTCGATCCGGCCCTGTTGTATCCAGTGCGTCACGGCACCGCGGAGGCGCAAGAGGATCTGCTGCGGATCAAGCTGCGCGATAGTCTGGTGCGAGCGCGGGTGGCTTTGATCAATTCGGTGCGTTTCACGCTCAAGAGTCTGGGCTACACCGTGCGCAACCCTTCCAGTGAACGCTTCCACAAGGTGGTGGAGGAAGGGTTGCCCGAGACTCTGCGCCAGATGATTGCTCCCGGTGTGCAAGCCTTGGCCGAGCTGACCACGCGGATCAAGGTGCTCGAGCGCGAGATCAACCGCCTGGCCCAAAGGAAGTATCCTCAGAGCGCGCAGCTCCAGCAAATTCCCGGGGTAGGTCCGATCACGGCGCTCTACTTTGTCCTGAAGATCGAGGACCCAGCTCGATTCGAAAAGGTGCGCGACGTGGGCGCTTACGCGGGGTTGTGTCCAGGACGCGACCAGAGCGGGGAGAGCGACCCGCAATTGCGCATTTCCAAGCGGGGCGACGCGTATCTGCGCCGGCTGCTGGTCAGCGCCTCACAGTATATCCTCGGTCCCTTCGGCCCGGAGAGCGCCCTGCGCCAATATGGGTTGAGGCTGGCGGCCGAGGGCACCGCGCGGGCGAAAAAACGGGCGACGGTGGCCGTGGCGCGCAAGCTCGCGGTCCTGCTCTTAAGCCTCTGGAAGAGCCAGCGCCCTTATCAACCCTTTCCGCTCGCGCCAGCGGCCTGAGGTTAGAGGAAGAAGAAGAGGACTGACGATTCGGAACGATTGCGATGCATCGCCTGAAAGCGCTCAAAACGACTTCGGTAACCAGATGGCAACGTTCCACTTTTTGCGGTAAGCTTGGATCTAAACATGGACCGATATACTGAGTCCGCATGGAAGCGCGATCCCCAACCGCCACCCCGACGAACCATTTTAAAGTGAATGAAATGAATTTCATTTTCCTCTTGATGCCTTCTCATGGAAGGCGATGGAGCCTGTATATTGAGCCTGGGGCCTGCTTCTGGGTAGAAGAGAAGGCCGGTGCGAGATCCGCGATGGAGCCGCTCGAGCCCTTTGGGGCTGAGAGCACCTGGTTAGTTTGATCGGCACCTGCCTCTGGGGCCCTGGGATTAGAACAACTCGAACAGTTACTTGAGCGGTCAAGCCGGGCCCGCACCCTCCAAGGGTCCGGGGCCCCGGCCTGACCAGCTCGCATCTTACAAGCAGGAGGAATCTAAGTCATGGAAGAGAGGAAAGTCTACTTGGGAATTGATATCGGGTCGGAGTACCTGGATGGGGCCCTGGGGGCCCAGAGCCGGCGCTTCGGCAACGATGGGAAGGGGCACCGGCAATTACTGCGCTGGGTGAAAGGACAGAGAGAAGCGGTGCAGGTGATCTGCGAAGCGAGTGGTGGCTATGAGCGCACCCTGGTGCGCGTGTTGCAGCAAAATGGGGTTCTGGTCAGCCTGGTGCAGGCGAGCCGGGTGCGGCAGTTCGCCCGGGCCAGTGGGCTCTGGGCCAAGACTGACCGGATCGATGCGCGTTTGCTCTGCGCCTTTGGGCAGGCGCTGGCCCCGGGGCCGACGCGCCGCTTGACCCCGGAGCAGGAAAAGCTGCGGGAGTTGGACCGGCGGCGGCGGCACTTGAGCCGGCTCTTAGTCATGGAACAAAATCATCAAGGCCAGTGCCAGGAGAAAGCGATCCAAAGGTTGGGAGCAAGGTTGATCGCCCAGATCAAAAAGCAGTTAGTGATCTTGGATCAGATGATGGCCGAGTTAATCGCGCAATCCGAAGAGTTAAGCAGGAAAGCGGCCAAGCTGGAAGCGATCAGCGGGGTGGGCGCGCGCACCGCCGCCTTGCTCCTGGCCCAGATGCCGGAGTTAGGAAGCCTCAACCGCGGGGCAGCGGCCGCCCTCGCCGGGGTCGCCCCTTACGCCCACGAGAGCGGCAAGCTAAAGGGGCGCCGGGCCATCTACGGTGGGCGTCGGGCGGTGCGCAGTGGTCTCTATATGGCAGCCTTGGTCGCGGCGCGCTTTAACCCGATCTTGCGCCACTTTTATCAACGCTTGCGCGCCGCCGGCAAACCAGCCAAGCTCGCTCTGGTCGCCACCATGCGTAAGCTCCTGATCGTCCTGAATAGCGCTCTGAAACCTACTTCTATCACCACTTGACACCAAGACAGTTACTAACCACTGGCCGGCGTACGCCCAAGTTTTCCATGACTCCAACCTCACATCCCGCTACCACACGCGCTCTCGCCAGTGGTGGCTCATCTTGTTCTCGTTAGGCCACTAGCGCACATCCAAACACACCAACACCACCATGATTAAGGACAAAGTCGTGATTATCACCGGCGCATCATCCGGAATCGGCGAGGCGACCGCGAAGCTGCTGGCGAGCAAGGGCGCCAAGGTCGTTCTCGGCGCGCGGCGCGCAGACAAGCTGAAGCAGATCGTCGACGAGATCGAGAAGGAGGGCGGCCAGGCCGTCTACCAGGAGTTGGACGTGACCAATCCGTCCGACAACGACGACATCGTAAAACTCGCCAAGGAGACGTTTGGCCGCGTTGACGTCATCTTCCTGAACGCCGGCATCATGCCGAACTCCCCACTCTCGGCGCTGAAGACCGACGACTGGCACCAGACGGTTGACGTGAACATCAAAGGCGTCCTGAACGGCGTCGCGGCTGTGCTGCCGACGTTCATCGAGCAGAAGTCCGGGCACGTCATTGCGACCTCGTCGGTCGCCGGGCTCAAGGCCTACCCGGGCGGCGCGGTGTACGGCGGGACGAAGTGGTTCGTGCGCGACTTCATGGAGGTGCTCCGCATGGAGTCGGCCATGGAGGGGACGAACATCCGCACCGCGACGATCTACCCCGCCGCGATCAACACCGAGTTGCTGGGCACGATCAGCCACAAGGACACGCGCCGAGGGTATGGCGAAGATTTATGAGCGGTTCGGGATCTCACCGACCGGATCGCCAACGTCGTGGCGTTCGCGATCGACCAGCCCGAGGACACGACCATCAACGAGTTCACGGTCGGCCCGGCCAAGCAGCCGTGGTAAGGACGCAGGAAATAACATGACCAAGTGGCCTAACCATGCGATGCAGACATGTGGTTAAGTCAAGTTAGCTCTTGATGGTGGCATAAGATGATCTGTTCCCCTCGAACCGAGACCTGTCCTTCAAGGATAGCTTTTTAGGAGATAGAGTTTTTGTTGCGATGAAGGCGTCTTTGCTCGGGTAGCCGAGGGCTTTGATCTGCGGCAGGCCGAAGTCGGTGGCGAGTTTGCCGAGCTTGGTCTCAAGGCGGGCGACCGGTTCGAGGGCGCCGATGACATGGCCCTTGAGGAGATGCCAGATGGCGACGCAGAGTTTTCTCGCCACGGCCACGGCGGCTTTGTTGCGGCCGCGGCGGGCGGCCACGCTGAGGCCCCACTTTTGCAGCGGGTTGGGGACTTGAAGGAGTTTCTTGGCCGATTGGATAAGGAGGGCGCGCAAGGGGCCGCGGCCATGGCGTTTCAAGGCTCCGCCGCCTTCATAGTTGCCGCTCTGGCAGACGCTCGGGTTAAGTCCGAAGTAGGCGACCAGTTTGTTGCTCTGGGCAAAACGCTGGATGTCGCCGATGGCGGCCTGCAAGCCATAGATGGTGACCAGACTCAGGCCGCAGAGGCGGGCCAGGCGGAGCATCTCCGGGTCGCGCAAGATTTCTCCGGCCATGTGCCGGCGCAGTTCGCTCCGGCGCTCCCGGGCGGCGACGCAGGCCGCGGTGGAGCTGGCTCAGTAACATGGTCTGCACGGGGCTCCAGCTTTGCAGCTTGGCCAGGCGAGTCGAGCGCCGTGGGATGACACAGGCGGAAGCCCTTGGGCAGCCGCAGGCAGTGTTCGTTGAGCATGCTTTTGAGTTGCTGCTGGAGCCGGGTGCTTTCTTTCACGACCCCTTGGTAGGCGCTGAAGACTTCGCGCCGTTCCAAGGTCTTCTCATCGGGCTGCCAGACTTGGGCGGAGAGGCCGCTCAGATAGATGCGCGCGATTTTGATCGCGTCGAGCCGGTCATTGGCGCAATAGACCTTGCCGATCTTGCCCGCCTGGTGACTATCGAGGATCGTGACGCGGCGCCCGAGCGCGCGGAGCCGCCCGGCCACGGCAAAGGCGTTGCCGCTCGCTTCCAGGACCAGCATGTCTTCTTTGCTGGTCTGACGCTCGGCCCAGCGCTCCAATTGGCTGAGCTCCACCTGGGTGGAAGTGCGCAAGACTTGCGCGCTGGCCGGGTCGCGCCCTGCCAGGATGGCTCCGGCGAAGCTGTCGGGGTGGACATCGAGGCCCACCACTCTGTGATTGCTTTGCTTCATCTTCTTTGGTTCCTTTCTTTTGTGTGTTGTTTTGCTCTTTGCTGGACGGAAGGCGCGGCCGGGCTCTCGACGAATGCCTCACAAGCAGACATCCGAGGCTGCCGGGGCGTGGCTTCCAGACACCTCACGAGGGTTCATCCGTCAGGACTCACTCAGCCTTCAATCGGAGACGTTACGGCCCACTGCATCGCTCGAGTCCCTGCCGGCCTGGCCTTCCTTTGGGTTGGATCGTTCCCAGTCCCATCGGAAGCCCATCGAACGCTCCGACCGCGCCTCCCGTCCAGCTCTTTGCTTGTCATTAAGCACATTCCCTCAGCCAACCGGCTGGCCGCGCGTCACGGCGGCTGCTTTACATGACCCGCAACCTACTCGGCCGCCGCCGCGCGCGCTCTCGCCGCGGTGGCTGATCTTGTTCTCGTTAGGTCTCATGCTTCGCGCACTCGCCATCCCTCTACTCTGCGGCTTTCTCGCGTCTTGTGGCACGCTGAAGCCAGACGTGAACGGGGAGAGGAGGTAGGAGAGGTAGGGGTCAGGAGAATATTCTTGTGTTGGTTCGGCGGGGAAGAAATAAAGGTGGGATGGCAAGGCAGGTGCGGATTGAGTACGAGGGCGCATTTTACCACGTGATGTGCCGTGGGGATCGCCGGGAAGCGATCTTTCAGGATGAGCAGGATCGGGAGCGGTTTTTTGGCCACTCTGGGGGAGACGGTGGGGCGGACGGGTTGGCGGGTGCACGCCTACGTGCTCATGAGCAACCATTATCACCTCTTGGTGGAGACGCCTCGGCCTAATCTGGTGCGCGGGATGACTTGGTTTCAGATGACCTGCACGGCGCGCTACAACGCCCGCCACCACCTCAGCGGGCATCTCTTCGGTGGGCGCTATAAGGCGCTTCTGGTCGATCCCGAGAGTGAGGGTTACCTGGTAACGTTGCTCAACTATATTCATCTCAACCCGGTGCGGGCGGGATTGGTCCGCGAAGGAGTCAACCTGCTCGACTATGCCTGGAGCAGTCTGCCAGGCTATTATCACCCGCGTCTGCGGCCTGTCTGGCTGGTGGTGGAGGATGCTTTGGGCGCGTTGCAATGGAGAGACACGGAGCGAGATAGGGATTGCTTCCTCGATTACATGCAACGTCTCGCGAGCGACGAAAGCGCCCACCTCGAGGATCCTGCCACGCCAGAAACGCTTCGGTCGAATCTCCGCTCCAGCCTGGAGCGCGGCTGGTATTTCGGGACGAAGGCCTTTGGAAAGCAATTACTGGAGAAAGCGAATCTAGCCATCGGCCAAAGAGCCAAGGCGAGCCAGAATTATCATGGCGCCGAGATTCACGACCATGGGGAGGCCGAAGCGAGAAGGATCATCGCGCAACGACTCCGGGAAGCGGGTCTTAGAGAGCTTGATTTGGCCGCCCTGCGCAAAAGCGACGCGCGAAAGATTCGGATCGCGAAGGAGGTTCGCGGCAGAACTTGTGTTCGGTTGAGCTTTGTGACGCGTGAACTGAGCATGGGAACGCCGATGAATGTCTCCAAACTAACCAATCGTTAATTCGGCAAGAATATTCTCCTGGCCCCTATTTCTTCCTGACCCCTATTTCTTCCCTATTTCTTCCGCGTGAGACCTGAGAGAGTTGATTGGTTCATTGTGAGGCTCCGATTGTGGCTAACTCTTTATGAACGCGAGCAGGTCGGCGTTGATGACGTCGGCTTGGGTTGTGATCATGCCGTGCGGGTAGTCCTTGTAG
Source organism: uncultured Verrucomicrobiae bacterium (assembly GCA_963792775.1). GTDB lineage: Bacteria > Verrucomicrobiota > Verrucomicrobiia > Chthoniobacterales > UBA10450 > Palsa-1392. The sequence goes on from CAWBXU010000012.1 coordinate 130,608, forward strand.
GTCTTGAGCGTGCCGTTTTTGAGCAACTTGGCTGACAACGGACCGGCGGCCTGATATGGCACAATCTGATCGTCCTCGCTGTGTATCACGAGCACGGGCACGTTGATCTTCTTCAAGTCTTCGGTGAAATCGGTCTGCGAAAACGCGACCACGCCGTCGTAATGCGCCTTGGCTCCGCCCATCATGCCTTGCCGCCACCAGTTTCGGATCACTGGTTCGATCGCTTTCACACCAGGGCGGTTGAAGCCATAAAACGGACCCGCTGGCACATCGTAATAAAACTTGGCGCGATTGGCCGCGAGCTGCGCCTGGAGATCGTCGAAGACCGATTTCGGCAAGCCTAACGGATTCGCCGCAGTCTTCAACATGAGCGGCGGCACCGCGCTGATGATCGCCGCCTTGGCCACGTTCTTATCACCGTGACGACCGAGATAACGAATCACTTCGCCGCCGCCGGTCGAATGGCCGACATGAATCGCATTTTTCAACTTGAGATGGTCGGTGACAGCCTTCAGATCGTCGGCGTAATGGTCGAGATCGTGGCCGTCGGCGACCTGCGTCGAACGGCCGTGTCCGCGCCGATCATGGGCGATGACGCGATAACCTTTGGAGAGGAAGAACATCATTTGGTTATCCCAATCATCGGCCGAGAGCGGCCAGCCGTGGCTGAAGACAATCGGTTGCCCGCCGCCCCAGTCCTTATAATAGATGTCGATGTTCTCTCCGTTTTCTTTTCCGACGGTGACGTATGGCATGTGGCCTCCTCTGGCTGCGGTTCGGACGATTACATGCCGTGCCACGGGCGATGTCACGCAAATTTGCGAATGCGGGAGCGTCCGTGCTACTGAGTCGCGATATCTCCGAGACCGCAGAGCGCGATCTCGCTTTTTGCGCGAGGCCAAATCACACACATGTCACCCTCGCGACCGTTCTCGTATTGGTATTCCGTCTGCCAAAGCCGACGCGATGTTCCACGTGCAGCAGAACAAGGTGTCACAGCAGTGCAGGCCCGCAGGGGTCAGTCTTAGAATCTCGGCAATTTCAAACGGGCTGAAGTGGCGAATTCCTGTTCTCGCGCTGGCAGAATGCCGACATCTAAGACTGACCCCGTTTCTTCCCCTTGTTTAACAAGAGGCGCGGACTGGATTGGGCGTCTTCGCGATCCTCGGGTTCCGTCTGATGACTCAGGTGGTGCGATCGCTTTTAGACATGCGGGAAGAATCAGCCTCGGGACGCTGGCAGACCTGGTGCGACAAGGCCATGCACACTTTGGGTCGCGGTCGCAGGTTCCGGCCACCCTGGAGCGCGGCCGCAAGCTACCGCTGCATTGGCGCTCGCAGCCGGCCCGCGCACGAGCGGCGATGACCGGCTGCTCAGCGATACCTATTGCTTGTCGTAAACGGCCACGGTTTTCATCTCCTTGCCGTGCATCTTATCGGTCTCGGTCACGGTGCGGCTTTTGCCGTCCGCCGAAAGGACCACTTTGCCGTGACCGATCTTGTGACCGTCTTTCATCACCGTGTAGGTGAGCGTCTTGTCGTCCACCATGGTGTAGGCACGCCCGCTGTGCATGGCGCTGCCCTTGGCGGCGTACTCTTTGCCATCGAGTTTGCCCGTCCAGACGTGGTGCACTGGCTTCCCGGCGTCCATTCCGTCTACCGTTATCGTGACTTCGTCCCCGCTTTGCGCGTAAACGACCGTCGTGTTTTTCGGCATCCCGTTTCCGATCGTTGATTTCGCTTCATCGAGCTTCCACGTGCCCATGAAGGCGTCGCTTGCGGCGAAGCAAAGGCTGGCCGCGAGTGCTGAAGTGAGGACTGCGAGGACTGTTAGTTTTGTTTTCATGCCGCATTCAGCGGGCCGTCAAAGCTAGCGGTCAAGTCCCTTAAAGATGTAAATAAGCCTCGCTGCAGTTGTTTAGCACCGCGCGGATCGCGGGAAAGTGCCGCGCAGGCTCGGATCGTTTGTGGCCGGGGCGAGGCGCGGGGCGGGCTGAGGAGATTGTGTCAAGATTTGCACACTGACCCCGAATTTCCGAATTCACATGAAAACGCAGATCAGGAAACCAGCTCGTGAGAGAACGAGCTACACGAAGGATTACAAGCAGGAAGCCCTCTCGTTGTGGCGCGCGAGCGGCCGCAGCGCGGCGAAGGTGGCGGCGGAACTGGGAATTCGGCCGCCGCTGCTCTACCGCTGGGCGCGCACGGAGCGAGAGCCTGCTGAAGTTGGAGGCGGGCGCAAGCCGCGGCGCAGCCTGGAAGAGTTGGAGGCGGAGAACCATCGTTTACGGGCGGAAAACGCCAAGCTCTTGGAGCAGCGTGAAGTGCTAAAAAAATCGCTGGGCATCCTCTCCGAAGTGCCGCCCAGAGGTATGCCCGGATCGAAGCCATGAGCGGCCAAAATTACAAGGTAGCCTGGTTATGCGAGGCTCTTCTGGTTTCGCGCAGCGGCTATTACCACTGGAAAGAGCGGCGCGAACGGCCCGGCCCGCGTCAGCTCGAGAGCCGCTTCTTACGGGCTCGGATCCGAGAGGAGTTTACTCGCAGTCGTCAGACCTATGGCAGTCCGCGCCTGGCCCGTGTGCTCGGTTGTCCGGGACGGCGCAATCGCATCGCCCGGCTCATGCGGGCCGAACGCCTCTTTGCCCGGCAGCGCTCCAAGTATCGCCACGCCACCACCGACAGCCGTCATGGAGGACCGATCGCGCCCAACCGTCTCCAAGGCTTGAGTGTTCGTCGTCCCAACCAAGTCTGGGCCACCGATGCCACCGGGGTCCTCACCGGCCAAGGCTGGTTGTATCTGGTCGCAGTCCTCGATCTGTGCAGCCGGCGGGTGGTCGGCTGGGCCATGAGTCCGATCCTCGATGCCCCACTGACGATCGCCGCTCTGCGCATGGCCCTGGCCCAACGTCAGCCAGGAAGGACCCTCATCGTTCACTCCGATCGGGGCAGTCAGTTCGCCAGCGCCGCTTACCGCCAGGTCCTGGCCGAGCATGGTCTGCTCGCTTCCATGAGCCGCCCGGGCAACTGCTACGATAACGCCTTTATCGAATCGTTCTGGAGCAGCCTCAAATACGAGCTGGTCTATCACTGCCGCTTCGCCACCCGCGCCGAAGCTCGCACGGCCATCTTTGATTACATCGAGACCTTCTACAACCGCACCCGGCTGCACAGCGCGCTGGGTTATCGCTCACCGCTGCAATTTGAACAACCGTTCCCCTCGAACTAATAATGCAATCAGCTAACCCAAATTACCCTTGCCAGACTGTCCGAAGAAACAATGCAAGCCCAACACGACCCCATGTCTTTCCCCCGACCCCATGTCTTTCCCCTGGAACATTTTTGTGGCGACGTTCAGCCGGCGATTTAGCCAGGCGGACCAACCACGCAGGAAAGCGGCATCGCTGGGGAACATAGGAACGCAGGCGAAGCGGAATAGGAGAATAGGGGTCAGTTCTAAGTATCACCAATTGCGCCTTTGCTGGGGAGCGATAGCAACGACGGGAAGGGCCGGTTCAACTCCGGGAGTTGACAATCGATTATTTAATTCGCTAGAACATCGTCATGCCCCGTCCCCTCCGTGTCGAGTACCCCGGCGCAATTTATCATGTGATGAATCGGGGCGACCGGCGGGAAGCGATTTTCGCGGATGACGACGACCGCCGAGTCTTTGGCAAGACACTGGGCGAAACCTGCGAGAAAACGGGATGGGAAGTGCACGCTTGGTGCCTCAGCAGGCCCGCAGGGGTCAGTCTTAGAATCTCGGCAATTTCAAACGGGCTGAAGTGGCGAATTCCTGTTCTCGCGCTGGCAGAATGCCAAGATTCTAAGACTGACCCCGTTTCTCCGTTTCGTTTCTTTTGGCGCTCACAGCCGGCCCGCGCACGAACGGCGCTGACCGGCTGCTCAGCGGTACGCTATTGCTTGTCGTAAACGGCCACGGTTTTCACCACCTTGCCGTGCATCTTATCGGTCTCGGTCACGGTGCGGCTCTTGCCGTCCGCCGAGAGGACCACTTTGCCGTGACCGATCTTCTTACCGTCTTTGATCACCGTGTAGGTGAGCGTCTTGTCGTCCACCATGGTGTAGGCACGCCCGCTGTGCATGGCGCTGCCCTTGGCGGCGTACTCTTTGCCGTCGAGTTTGCCCGTCCAGACGTGGTGCACCGGCTTCCCGGCGTCCATTCCGTCTACCGTTATCGTGACTTCGTCGCCGCTTTGCGCGTAAACGACCGTGGTGTTTTTCGGCATCCCGTTTCCGATCGTTGATTTCGCTTCATCGAGCTTCCACGTGCCCATGAAGGCGTCGCTTGCGGCGAAGCAAAGGCTGGCCGCGAGTGCTGAAGTGAGGACTGCGAGGACTGTTAGTTTTGTTTTCATGCCGCATTCAGCGGGCCGTCAAAGCTAGCGGTCAAGTCCCTTAAAGATGTAAATAAGCCTCGCTGCAGTTGTTTAGCACCGCGCGGATCGCGGGAAAGTGCCGCGCAGGCTCGGATCGTTTGTGGCCGGGACGAGGCGCGGGGCGGGCTGAGGAGATTGTGTCAAGATTTGCACACTGACCCCGAATTTCCCCGCTCTGACCCCGAATTTCCCCGCTCCTCATGGCTTTCCGCCCTGATTTACGTTATCGCCAGCACAATCAAATCGCCTTGCATGACTCGACCGCATAAAGCGGTCAATAACAACCCTGCTCTAACGCGGTACTGCTCGGCGTTGACCTCTTGCCTTCGGCTGGGGCTTCGCCTGCGAGGCCGCGCGGACGACAAGCCTGCGCAGGGTCGCGTAGAGCGGGTGCTTCGAGTTGGCGCGATAAAAGCGGTGGTAGCCGTTGCTTCGACTGGCAATGAGATGCGCGGCTTCCAGCTTAGCCAGCTCGTCCTGCGCGGTCTGAAGTGAGAGGTCGCTCAAGCGAGAAAGTTGCCGCACATACAATTCCGCCCGTGGATTCGTGAAAAGCAGCCGAAGGATTTCCGCGCGCACCAGAGGAAACAACCCATGCAAGAGCGTTCTCTTCATTGCCAGGACGTTTTCGCTCGACCGCTTTAAGCGGTCAACAGCGGTATCTTCTCTCGTGGTGGAAGGATTTAGGGCCAGGCGCGAGCCTCTCGGAGCCGCCGCCGGATCCGGTCATCGCACCGGGCCAGCTTCTGGTGGTTCCGAAACGGTTAGGCGCGAGGAATCTGTTGGATCTCAAGCCTGACGAGATGCGCGATCTTCTGGTCGCGGTCCAAAAAGCGGCGATCGCACAGAAAAATGGGCTGGGGGCAACTGGTTTCGAGTTCAACAAAATAACGGGCTCAGCAGCAGCCAAACCGTCTACCATGCCCATTTTCACGTCATCCCGTCCTTTGGTGGGAAAGCGCCTGGAACTCCCGCGCCCAGAAGAGAGTTACCGGGGCCTGAGTATAACGAGATAGCAGCGAAGCTGCGCGCAGCCTGGCCGGAATAGTTGAGAGCGGTTCGCAAGGGGGCGAACTTTTTGATCGTAGGTCGTGGCGGCAGCGTCACTTTGAACTTGATCTGCGCGAGCTGCTCCGGGGCCTTGCCAATCTTGCGCAGGAAGGGGAGCCAGCGCGGGTCGGAACGGATCTTGGCGAAGAGGTCTGTCGCAAACGATTGCTGAAGACGCCGGATCCTGGTAGGTGATCGCCTTATCGAGCCATTCGAACGCTTTGTCGGACTTGTCGCCGCGGAAAGCAAAAACGTAGGCAATGTTGTAGGACGGCAGTCCTTTTCGTATTTCGCGATCAGCGCGGCGAGCGCGGCGTCAGCGTCGTGCGGTGCGCCCGAGCGCACAGTAGGCCATCGGCAGGCCGATCATCCTCCAGGTCTCGTTCTGTCTCCTGCTCGATCTCGGCGAGCGCGGCGGGCGCATCGCCCTTCTGCAGCAACACCATCCCGAGTTGGGCGTGGCCCCACGCCACGGCCAGGGCTCAGCCTCAGCACCGCGCGGTAGGACGCGATCGCCTCATCGAGCGGCCAGTCTACGCACTGGGCGGCCCAGGTTGGAAGAGACCGCGACACTGACCGGGTCGCGACGGACGACTGACCTCGTCGAGCGCCAGCGCCTCGTCCAGCCGGCCGAGGTTCGAGAGGAAGTTGGCGGCGCCGTTGAGCACGCCGAGATCCGTCGGATCGAGCGCGAGAGCGCGCTCGAGATGCCGAGCCGCGCCGGCGAGATCGTTATCGGAACATCGCGATCCACCCGAGCACGGCATGCGCGTGAGCGTAGTCGGGGTCGATCGCCAGCGCCTTCTCCGCCGCCTCGCGGGCACGGGCATTTCCCTCCCGGCTCGGTATCAGGCCGCTGCTCAGCTTGTTGTTGAAGTTTGCGCGCCAGCCCGGTCCACGCCGGCGCGTAGCGCGGATCGATCTCCAGGGCCTGGCGGTAGAGCGCGTCGGACTGTCGTAAACGCGTCGGGCGGTAACTTCTGCCGCGCGAGCTGTACCGCCTGCAAGTAGAGGGCGTAAGCCTGCGGATCGGTCGTGCGCACCTTGGGCGCCGCCGCCGAGCAACTTCACCTTCAATTCCTTCACCACCTCGCCCGCGATCTCGTCCTGGATCTTGAAGATGTCATCCATCTTGCGGTCGTAGGTCTCGGACCAGAGGTGGAAGCCATCGGCGGCGCGGATGAGCTGTGTGGTGATCCGGAGCTGGTCGCCGTTCTTGCTCACCGAGCCCTCCAGCACGTTGGCCACGTCGCAGCAGCCGCGCGATCTCCGAAATTTCGACCTGCTTGCCCTTGAAGAAAACGACGAGGTCCGCGATGGCACCCTGAGCTGCGGAATCCTGCCCAGCAAATTTAGCAATTCCTCTGAGATGCCGTCGGAGAAATATCCCTGATCCTGGGCCTCCGACTTGTCCGCAAACGGCAACACCGCAATGCTCTGCTCAGAGATCACTGCAGCCGGCGCAGCGGGGCTCGCGGCTGGAATCTGCTCCGTCATCAACCGCGGGCGAAGAAGCTGGAATGCCAGCATGCCACCGGCTGCGACCGCGACTGCAATGGTGATTCCAATTAGCTTCCGGCCGGTGTGATAAGTAATCGGTTCGTCAGGCTCGATCTCCGATTCACGCCTAATTCCTTCCGGCGTGATTTCGAAGGCCCAAGCCAAAACCAGTGCCACCGGAAAACCGAGAGCTAAAAGGAGCACGACGACGCGCACCGCCCAGTTCGGGATGTCGAAAAATGGAAAGACCTGCGTCGCGATCTGAATCAACAACCACGACACCACCGCATAGGCGACGGCGACCTTGTAGACGTTGCGCCGCTTCAGCTCGGCGAAGAAATTTCGCTCGCTCATTTCGACGACAGGCGAGCGTATCAGGAAACGCCGCGCTGCACAGCGCGCTCTTTTTCAACGCAATCGTAGCCACGACAGCCCCTAGATCGCCAGCGCGGCTGCTGAAGGCAGTCGCCTAGCTTACGCTTTCGGTTTCGCCTTCTTCACCGCGGACTCTGGGAAAGGATGGGAGAAGGATGAAGGATAGAATTAAAAACTGAATCAAGAAGTCTTCGCTCGCTTCAGGATCGTGACGAAAATCGCGGTCAGCTCTTCGCACTGACTCGCTCCCGAATCGCTCGCCCTTCGGGTTGGCGTCTATGTCGCTTTGCTTTCGCTCGCTCCATTCTTGTCGAAAAGGCATCAAATCTCGATGGACGAAATCGGCTGCGTGTTCGCAGCTTCTTAACCCAGAAGCTCGATGGGGTCGCCTTTGCGAATCATTCCTTCCATGAGGACGGCAGCGTATACGCCCGCCTTGCCTTCGTGGGATTGCGCGACGGCCTTCAACACAGCCGGGGATTTCTCGGCGGTGTCGGGATCGAGCGTGACCATCATGCAACGCCCGTCGCGGGCTAAAACCGTGACAATCACTTTCGATCCGATACGGAGGTTCCCACCCACGAAGCGATCTTCGGCAAAGCCCTCGCCGGAGTTCAGGTCCAGATAGACGTTCGCGCGGAAGCGGCGCTGATCGACCGTGAGGCCAGTTTCCGCGCCGAGCTTTTTTGCGGTCTGCCCGGCGAAGATCGACAAGGGCCGGCAATCAGTCATCGCCTTGTCCGAGCGCACCAAGGTGAGTTCAGGTTTGGCGTCGAGACCGGCGCGCAGGGTATCGAGCAGGGCCGGGTCGTCGATCGCGAAGATGCGTCCATCCGGTGCTTCGACGTCGATCATCAGCTCGGCGCCGCTGGCCGTGATCGGGTTGATCATCGGCGACAGGGTCTCCGCTTCCGACTGATTCACTGGGCGCGCCGCTTTCGCCGGGTGACGCCAGCGCGGTCGATAACGCAGCATCTGGCGTTGGTCGCGTCCGGTGAAAAAGGGAAAGCCTCTGGGGTTCGCCGAACTCTCGAAAGCAAAAAGGCGATCGCCATATACGCCGGCGTAACCGACAAACAGCTCATCCATTTCTTCGCCCCGCATGCTTTTCACGGGATAACGCCAGAGGCTTTCCACGGTTCCGACAATCGCCATGGCCAAGGATTACGAGAGTTGGCCTCCGTAATCGAGATAATGTTCTAAAAGGAAGTCCATTCGGACGGCGATGCCGCCCTACTTTTGTAGACCGCGAAGACGCCCGCGCCGAAGCCAAAGATTTATCTCACGGCAAAGACTACTGGAGTAGCTTGCGAAGTTCCCGCGCATTTTTGATGGCGTAGCCGTCGCGGTCGTTATTGAAATAAGCCCAGACGCGCCGGGCGCCGCTGGCCTTTATCTTTTCGGCCCAGGCGGCGAGCTCTGAGGTCGAGTAGTCGTGCCGATACCAGCGCGTCGTGCCGTGGAAGCGGAGGTAGATTTCGTCGGCGGTCTTGACCAGTTCGTCCGGGAGGCGCGGTCCGCTGCAGGAACAGAAGATCGTCCCGCTCTCGCGGAAGGCGTCGTAGACCTCTTCATTCCACCAGCTGCGGTGACGGAATTCCACCACGTTACGCCGGGCCGGGTCGAGCTGATCGACGATCCGCCGCGTGGTGAGATCTGGGGTCAGTGCTAAGTAACTTATCATTGTGCGTTTGGGAGCGGCTCGGCCATTTTCCTGCGCGCAAAGTCGGAGTGGTCTTCTTGCCAGGCGAAAGCGCGATCGGCGGTCGTCGCATTCCAGTAAAGATCGCCGGCATGACGCCAGGCATCGAGCACAATGCCATCGGTAAAGGGTTGGCCGCGGGCCGTGAGGACGAGAGCGTTACTCTCGAGAAAGTCCCCCGGGTGCGAGACGACCCAATGGACCTGGAGGGTTTTGAGATTCAGTCGCCGCATCTCGCCGAGCAGGTCTTCCGTCCAATGATAACAGAGACCTTTCTCGCGCAGGCCGAGATTGACCAGCCCGTTCTGAAAGATGGCCGGCCCGAGGATCCGATAGTCATGCTTCAGCCGGACACTCGTGGTGTAAGCGCACTCTGCCGCGCGGCGCGCTTCGGCCGCGCTCACCCGCGGCGAAAGCGCCTGCAAAGCATTCGCGAGCGCGGCGGGTGAATGGTTTTGTCGCGGCATGACTCCGACGCAGCCGGCACAAAGGAGCGCAAGGATGAGGAGCAAGAGTCGATTTCGCATGATTTCTTCAGAAGCGGCGATCGGTGGGGCACAGGACGCGGGGTCGCTCCGCGCAGGTGGCCGGTCGGTGCAATCCAATTCCACGGTTGCCTGACCCCCAGATACACCTTCCAGCCATCTTCGGGAAGGAACAAGAGTAGCCAATTCATCTCTGGCGTCCTTGGAATTTCTAGTGAGTGCGGGTAGTTAGGCTGATATCTTGGCCTAACGACTAAAGATGGCACCGTGCGCGGGGACGGTTTCAGCTTTTGCGCCAGAGCGTCCGCGGGCATTCGGTCATCCGAGGTCGGGGCCAATCCCGACTACTACTTTCGCCGCCCATCCTGCATCGAACAGCCGAAGTGCTACGGTGCATTCTGCGCGTCGCTCTTATCCTGTTCTCCGCTGGTTCCTTCGTCGTTTACGGCGCGGCCTGTTTCTTCTCTGATTATCTGAAGCAGGAGTTTGTGCGCTACCGTCTCGGGCGTGAGCGGGTGTTAGTGGGAGTGCTGCAAATATGCGCTGCGCTCGGCCTGTTGCTCGGGCTGGAGGTGCCGTGGATCGGCCGGGCGGCTGCCGCCGGTCTTACCCTCATGATGTTGCTCGCAGTCGGCGTCCGGATTCGGATCAAAGATAGCCTGCTGCAAACCTCGCCGGCTTTGCTCTACCTGATCCTGAATGGCTGGCTCTGCTGGGCGGCGTTTTAGACGCGCCCGCAGAGGAACACGATCAGGCCGCAAAGGAGCGCGATGCCAGCGGCCGGCAGCGACTTCTGCAGCGGATCCTTGATCTTCAGGTGCATGGCAACGGCACCGAGCATCATCAATCCCATGCCGATGGCGGCGGGACGGATGAGCAGGGGGAACCAGATGCCGGCGATGAGGGCGAGCGCGAGCAGAATCTTAATCGCACCGACCAGATACATGGTCGCCGCAGGCAATCCGTAGGCCGGAAATTCTTCGCCGAGATTGCGGGCGTCGCCACCGCGGTAAGGGCTGGGCTTGTTCGCGCGCAAAAGCCAGACATTGAGCACGCCGAGAGCGACGAAGAGTTGGAGGGCGATGCGCAGGTAGAGCATGTTTTGGGTGAGTCGAGGAAGCGACTGCTACGCTCCGACGAAGCGCCAGCCTACGCCGCTGACGGTGAGGAGCAAGGAAGCAATACCAGCAGGCATGACCGGCACCGGACGCGGATGTCACAAGGCCGGGGCACGGATCGAGCAGCTACTGGAACTGGCGAAAATCAACAGAACGCTCTTGGACGATATCCTCCGGCGGTATAATCTGCAGCTGCCCAGGCCCGACCTGATGTCAGGAGAGGGGACCGATTATCGAAGAGATGGACGAGCACAATATTCGCGCGGCGATAGATCGACATTGGGCCGCCTCCGCCGCGGGCGATCAAGTGGCCGAACACGAGATCTATCACGATGACGTTGTCTGCGAGTACCCACAGTCAGGCGAGATCATTTATGGTCGCCAAAATCTGCAGGCGCTGCGTAGCCACCACCCTGATAAGCCATCTGAGTTTACCGTCAGGCGGATCGTAGGAGAAGGTAAGCTCTGGGTTAGCGAGTACGTGATTAACTACGGCGGCAAACGTCTCTTTACCGTGAGTGTCATGGAGTTCCGAGACGGAAGAGTGTCGCACGAGACACAATATTTCGCCGATTCATTTGATGCTCCTGCCTGGCGCGCCCAATGGGTCGGGCGCGCGCGGTGATTCGCCGAGACACTCCCGCGATGCCGGACCGACGAGCGATGGGCGGAGGCGAACTGGTTCGCGGCTTCCTGCAGCACAGTTGTAACTTTACATCCTGCCAAGGTCTGAATAATTTGCTCAGCGCGAGGTTCGTCAGGCGTGTCCGCAAAGGAGACTTTGCCTGACCCACTTTCCGCCGGGAAACCGCGATGTTAGGTCCGCGCGCGCTAATTCGATGGATCACAACCGGAAGACAGTGATAGTTACGGGAGCGTCGCAAGGGATCGGTGCCGGCATCGCCCAGGCATTTCTCGCGCGCGGCTACGATGTGGTGGCAACCGCGCGCAGCGCGACGAAATCCAAGGAACTTTCAGCTTCCGACCATCTCGCACTGGTCGATGGCGACATCGGTCAATTTGAGACGGCGCAGAAAGTGGCCGAACTCGCGATCGGGAAGTTCGGCTCGATCGATGCCGTGGTCGCGAACGCCGGCATCTTCATCGCTGAAGCCGTTCACGGAATACACCGCGGACGACTTTCGCGCTCTCGTCTCGACCAATCTCGCCGGCTTCGTTTACATCACGCAGCTCGCGGTTAAACAAATGCAGGCGCAGAGGAGCGGCGGCAGCGTCGTGAGCATCACTGCCGCGTTGGCGGACAATCCCATTGCCGGCGAGCCGGCTTCCGTTTCCATGATCACTAAGGGTGGCCTGAACGCGGTGGTGAGAAGTTTGGCTTTGGAATACGCGAAAGAGCGTATTCGATTCAACGCTGTCGCGCCGGGCGTCGTCGACACCCCGCTGCACGCCGATGCTCCGGAGGACTCGCTGAAAAGCGCTTCGCCGATGGGCACAGTCACGACGGTGGAAGACATCGCCAGCGCGGTCGTTTATCTGACGGAAGCTCGTCAAATCACAGGAGAGGTGTTGCACGTGGACGGTGGTGCGCACATTGGCAAATGGTAACACCTGACAATTCCAATCCGACCGGCGCCGAGCAGCGTTTGCAGGAACTCGCCATCAAACTTCCGGTCCCGCCGCAACCGTTCGGCACCTACGCGGAAGCGGTCCAGACAGGTAATCTGCTTTTCCTGACCGGCATGCTTCCCACGGAAGGCCGCGCGGCGAAATACGTCGGGCGGATCGGCGCCGAGCTCGATGTCGAAGCCGGACGCAAAGCCGCTCGCCTCGCCGCGCTCAATCTGCTCGCGGTGGCGCGAGAATATTTGGGATCACTCGACAAGGTGACGCGAATCGTCCGGCTCGGTGTGTCGGTGGCGACTTCGGGAGACGTCCGCGATCAGCCGAAAGTCGCGGACGGTGCTTCGGACCTGCTGCGGGACGTGTTCGGAGAAAACAAGAACCCTTGCCGCTCGGTCTATGGCGTGGCCAGCCTTCCGCTTGGCACACCGGTGTTACTGGACGTGATTTTTGAAGTGTCTAATTAGAAGGACGCCCGATCATGCAGCGAACTGTTGGAGCGCAAATTTTGATGCTCGCGGCTTCGTTTGCATTGCTCGCGCTCGCCCAGGTTAATGGAAAGGAATCCGCCATGGAATACCCGACTTTTTATCGCACGAAACAGATCGATGGATTGTCGATCTTTTACCGAGAGGCCGGCCCGAAAGACGCGCCGACGCTTCTCTTGCTGCACGGACTCCCAACTTCCTCGCGGCAGTTCGAGCCGCTTTTCGCACGGCTTGCTGATCGGTATCACTTGGTCGCGCCCGATTACCCGGGCTTTGGGCACAGCGATTGGCCGGACCCCAAGAAATTCGCCTACACCTTCGATCACATCGCCGAGGTCATGAATCACTTTACCGAAGCGCTCGGCCTCTCGCATTACACGCTTTACATGCACGATTACGGCGGCCCGGTTGGTTTCCGAATGGCGCTGGCGCACCCGGAGCGCGTCGACGCGCTCATTGTGCAAGACGCGGCCGGGCATAACGAAGGCCTGGGCGCGAATTGGAAGACGCGGCGCGAATTCTGGAAAGATCGCGCCGCCCACGAAGATGCGCTGCGCACAAATCTTCTTTCGCTGGCCACCACGCGAACCCGCCATGTCGGAAGCGATCCAAATGTGGATCGCTATGACCCGGATCTATGGACCGATGAATTTTATTTTCTCAACCAGCCCGGCCAGGCCGACATTCAAAGCGATCTTTTCTACGATTATCGAACGAACGTCGACGCCTACCCGAAGTGGCAGGCATGGATGCAAAAGGCTCAGCCACGTCTCCTCGTGATTTGGGGTAAGTACGATCTCTCGTTCGATCCCGGCGAGCCGGAACGCTATGGCAAGGATTCGCCTCACGCAGAAGTCCACGTCCTCGACGCGGGACATTTCGCGCTCGATACCAAAGCGGACGAAATCGCGGCGCTCGTTAGGACATTCATGAAATAGGAATCCGCTCGCACAATTGGAGGAAAGAATGAAAATACTGATGGTACTAACCTCCCATGATCAACTGGGAAACACCGGTCGCAAGACTGGCTTCTGGCTGGAAGAATTCGCCGCGCCTTACTTTGTCTTTAGAGGACGCCGGCGTGGAACTGACCCTCGCTTCTCCGAAAGGCGGACAGCCGCCGCTCGATCCCAAGAGCGACCTGCCCGAAAATCAGACGCCGGCGATGTCGCGTTTTAAAAAGGATTCGAGCGCGCAAAAGGCTCTCGCTAATACGGTAAAGCTTTCGAGCGTGAAGTCGGAAGATTTCGACACCGTATTTTATCCAGGTGGACACGGCCCGATGTGGGATCTGGCCGAAGACCCCGTTTCCATTGCTCTGCTCGAATCGTTTTATAACTCCGGCAAGCCGATCGCGCTCGTTTGCCACTCGCCTGGTGTGCTCCGTCATGTCACCTACAAAGGCGAACCTCTGGTAAAGGGAAAGCGCGTAACCGGCTTTACCAATGGCGAGGAGGAAGAGGTGAAGCTGACCAAGGTGGTGCCGTTCCTCGTCGAAGATGAACTGCTACGTCTCGGTGCCGTCTTTGAGAAGATGGCGAACTGGCAGCCGTTTTCCATCACTGACGGTCGTCTCATTACTGGCCAGAATCCTGCGTCATCTACCGCGGCAGCTCAGGCGCTTATGAAATTCATGACGGGTCCGGAATTGGAGTCGTCAAGGAACGGCGTCCAAGTCGAGCAGAAGAGCTATGAGATGCCACCGCGGGAGGGGATCAGCATCGCGCATTTTCTCACCGTCGCCGACGTCGAGCGATCGGCTCGCTACTACGAAAAGGTCTTCGGCGCTCGCATTCTGACCATGGGTGACGGCAACGCGCCTCCGTACCTTCAGCTTGCAAATATCTGGATGATTCTGAACGTTGGGGGCGGCCCGACGCCGGACAAGCCTACGGTAACGCTCAGCGTCCCGGACCCGAATCACATCAACAGCTTTATGAATATCCGCGTCGCGGATATCCAGGCGTGCTACGAACTATGGAAAAGTCGAGGGGCCGAGTTCATCACCGAGCCGATCCCCAAGTACGGCGAGACGCGCTGCTACATCCGCGATCCTGACGGTTACATTATCGAGGTCGGACAGAGCACCGACCTCACCTACGGTTAAACGCTCGGCCCAGATGGGATGCGGATTTAGATGCTTACGGATGTCCGGTTAATGGCTAACGAGTAGCTAACACGAACAAATAGAAACGATAGACGATGTCACACCATTACTCCGGTCCTAACATCGGATTCCCGCGCGGGGACGCGCGCCTCGACTTGACCGATCTGTATGCCTTTCCCAAGCCGGGAGACCCCGACAAGTCGATCTTCATTATGAACGTTCATCCGTCCGTCGGCCTTAATCCGCCGGGACCTACTACTGCCGAGCCCTTCGCGCCCGAGGCTCGGTACGAGCTAAAGATCGATACGGACGGCGATGCCGTCGCCAATATTAGTTACGAGGTGCGCTTCTCGTCGTTTGAGGGCGGCGAACAGAGCGCGACGCTGCGCCGTGTCGAGGGCGCACAGGCCGCCGAAACAGGCGGCGGACGGGAAGGTTATCGTTGAGGGAGTGCCGGTCTCGACAGGGCACGAGGGACATGTGACGCAGGCTGGTGACCACCGGTTCTTTGCCGGTTGGCGCAGCGATCCCTTCTTCTTCGACGTCCTGGGCACGCTCAACAAATTTCAGTTTACCAGTGGGGATTTCTTCGCAGACAAAGATACCTGCAGCATTGTGCTGGAAGTGCCCAACTCCCTTCTTGGGCCGAAAGAGGTCGGTCTATGGGCTCGCACCTTGATTCCAGCAGACAGCGCCGGTGGGGGCTGGATCCAAGCGGATCGCGGGGCGCGACCCAACCAAACTCCCTTTCTTGCCGGCGAGCAGAACGACGCCTACCTCGCCGGGCAGCCAGCGGACGATGACCGTTTCGTTCCTATCTTCGCCCACGCCCTGGAACACACGGGTGGGTATTCACCGGAGGAAGCAAAGCGGGTAGCGGGAAAACTGTTGCCGGACCTTTTGCGCTATGACCCCAAACGCCCCGCGTCCTTCCCCGACAACGGCCGCGGGCTCATCGACGATGTTTCTGATGTCTTCCTCGCTATTCTCACCAACGGGAAAGTGACGGGAGATAACGTCGGGCCGCACGACGATTTTCTTGATGAGTTTCCCTACCTGGGCCCACCGCACATCATCCGAAGCAAATAACGAAATGAAGAAAGATCGCCGCGGACTTAATCCGGCTTCGAAACCAAGTGGCGACGGCTGCCTCGAATGCCTGGCCTCACCGAACGGTTGGTGGTTTCATCTCCGTCGATGCGCGATGTGTGGACATATCGGTTGTTGCGACAGTTCTCCGGGCCAGCATGCGTCCAAGCATGCGGCGGCAACAGGGCATCCGATTATTGCCAGCTTCGAGCCGGGTGAGGATTGGTTCTTCGATTACGAGAAACAGGGGATGGTGAAGGGTGTGGAGCTGCTTCCGCCGCATTCGCATCCGGAGGATCAACCAACACCTGGACCGGCGGGGAGGGTTCCAGCCGATTGGGAATCGATGCTGCACTAGCTGGCGTCGATCATTACAAAGGGACGAGAGATGGATTGGAAACGGTTGGTCCAGTTTGCCCTGCTCGGTAGCAGTGATTTGGAGCAATATGCCATCTTCCTGGTGCGCCTTTCGCTCGGGCGTGTTCTTCGCCATCTCCGGGGCCAGGAAGTTGTTGGTTGCCGACAGCAGGAAAACGATGTCCGAAACGCTCGTTAGGGCCAAAGTCCCGTTTCCCCACCTGATGACTTATTTCGTGTCGGCTGTCGAGTTCGTTGGCGGATCCTTGCTGGCTGCGGGGCTTCTTTCGAGTCTGGCCTGCGTGGCTTTAATGATCGATATGATTGTCGCCACCCTGACCAGTGCGCTTTCCGCCATGCCTAAAGGACTTTCGCCTCTTAACTGGCTCGACAACTTCCTTTACCTTCCGGAAGTCTTATATGTGCTCTTTTTTATCTGGTTGCTCTGCTCCGGTCCGGGAAAGTTCAGTGTGGATTACTGGCTCGCCGGATAAGAATAGAAAAGAGGTTAATATGGCAGCAAACAAAGAGGCGCCTGACCAAGAGATTGTGCGACAACCAGTTCGACCTTATCAAGCCGGCGAGGCCGTCTTCGGAGCAATTTGGCCCGAAGAGATCGAATGGAAATCGTTCGCGGCATTCCCGCCTGCGGCGCGCCTTGCAATTGTTCTCGGTGAACCTGCTCGCGAAGGACCTTATACGATCAGGGGCAAACTACCTCACGGTACGAAGATGATGCCGCACAGTCATCCGGAGGATCGGATGTATCCGGTGATCTCCGGCATCTTCTATATTGGTTTGGGCGATCACTTCGATGCCGAGAAGTTACAGGCCTATCCGCCGGGCGGCGTTGTCGTTCTACCTGGTGATACATCCCACTTTCACTCGGCAAAATCCGGCGAGTACATCACGCAGGTAACCGCGATCGGACCGCTGGGTTTTGAATACATCGATGCCAAGGACGACCCGCGGAGTGGAAGCCGCGTCTCGCGGGAAGTTGAGGGTTGATAGTTGAGAGCTGATGGTTGAGAGAAATAGGTGACAAGGAGGAATCTGAAATGCGTGCGGACATTGTTCCAGGAGCTCTCTTCCCGGATTACGACCTTTCCGATCACACCGGGAAACATCGCAAGCTCTCGGAGTTGCAAGCGCTGGATCCGATGGTCCTGATTCTCAGCCGCGGCGCTTATTGTCCGAAAGATCGGAGGCAGCACGAAGGATTGCTTCAGCTGCATCGTGAGATGGAAGTCGGTTATTGCCGGCTGGTGACGATCAGCACAGACAACATCACTGACACTAATGAATTCCGGACGGGGGTCGGCGCGCATTGGCCATTTCTTTCGGATCCGCGCCGCATCATTCAAAAGGAGCTCGAGATCGCCGAGTATACCGATGCGCAGCACAATCCGATGATTCCGCACACGATTGTGCTCGAGCCGGGGCTGGTCATTTACAAGATCTACATGGGCTATTGGTTCTTCGGCCGCCCGACGGTGGAAGATTTGCGTCAGGACCTCAGGGCGGTGCTCAAAAAATGCCGACCGGATTGGGATATCACCGCGCCTGAAATGAAAGCTGCATGGCAGCAAGGCCGAAAGGAACTCTTCTATCCCTACGGGAAGAACTATGCGCAAACGATTAGCGAACAGGAGTAGCCGAAGATTCAGAGAGTTATGGCAGCGAGAGAAAACCGTGGCCTGTCTCTAACGCGCGGAAGACACACCGCGGACTCGCGACTACCCTAAAAAATGGAAAGCAAGCCCCAGCTGGCGATTGTCGTCGCACTGGCGAGCGGGGTGGTGATGGATGCGCACGGCTTCGGCCTGATCGTCTTCGGCGAATCGCTCTGGTTGATTGTGACCGGCGTTCTCCTGCTGCGGGCGCCCGGCGTCAGATCCCTGGGCGTATTGTGAAATGACTCCGAAGCTCGCCTAGTCTGCGATTCGGAGAGATGTAGCGGGTGAAGTCGCGAGGCTGGGCTTGCAAAGGCTCCGGTTGAAGTAGAAAGATCGGAGCCCTCTAATGTAATTTTTCCGGCGGCAGGTCGTGGCGCGCGGTGAAGACCCATTTCTCGGCGCTGGCCGGATCGGGGAAGGCGGCGATGCGGCGGTTCGCCTGCCGGGTGCGGGTGATGAAATCGATGATGGCTTTCATCGGTCCGGATCGTTCGCTCATGACGACAGCGCGACAAATCGGGGTCGGGGAGATCGGAGACGCGGCGACGAGTTGCGCGGCAATTTCCTCGGTGACCCGCGCCTCGGTGACCGCATAAAAATCCCAGATGCGATCGTAGGAGGGATCGAATGCGCGATCCTCGAGCAATTGCTGGCGCGCGCGCATAAGGTCCTCGTTCGTCACGATGCCGAAGCCGGTGGTGGTGACCAGTCGTCGCTCAGGATCAATCGTCAGCGTCACCGGCATACCGAACGGATGTAGCAATATCCGTCCCAGCCTGCGCTTAGATGGACTGCGGCGGTTTCGGTCGTTAGCTCCGGCCTGGCGGCGCCGAGGTTGCGCGCGAGTTTGGCCGAGCCTTGGAGTCGGGATGAATCGGTGCCCGGATGCGGGAAAACGAGGGTGAGTCCGGTCCGGGCGCCGGCTCTGGGCGTTCCGGATTTCCTCGTTTGAAAACCGGCAAAGCTAATGAGGAAACCGGCATTCCTCATTGAGAACCTCGTTTTTCTCATTGGATGAACGGTTTTGTTTATCGGGGAAGCCGTTTTCCTCATTGAAGAAGCGAGTTTTCAAATGAGGAAAGCCGTTTCGCTTATGAGGGAAGCGAGGTTGTTCCCTCGTGCGAAGGCTGGTCACTTCTTCATCGTGCGCCCCGCAGCCTTTTCGCAACGCTCGAGCAGCCGCGGCGCTTCCATCCGCTCCGCCCAAGCCGCGAAGGCCGGCGTCGCCCCGCGCCAGCGCAGCATCTCGACCTTCTTAAAGAGCGGCGCATCCGTGCGCAAGGTCGCGAGCTTCTTGAAGAGCAGTGCGAGCTTGCGCTGTTCGCCGAGCGCATTCGACGGGAAGTCCTCGATCGGACCGTGGCGGTTCAATAGCGTGGCCGCGGTCTTCGCGCCGATCCCAGGGATGCCGGGATAGCCGTCGGCCGCATCGCCGACGAGCGCGAGTAGGTCCGGAATGAGCGGTGGATCGACCCCGAACTTTTCGCGCACCCCGGCCGCATCGCGCATGATCTTGCGCCGACCATCGATCTGCACCACACGCGTCCCGCGCACGCATTGCGCCAGATCCTTGTCGGGCGTCCAGATCGCGACCTTCTCGACCCGTTTGTCCTTCGCCGCGAGATGCGCGGCCGAAGCAAGCGCATCATCGGCCTCGAGCTCGATCATCGGCCAGACGACCACGCCCATCGCCGCAAGCGCCTCCTCCAGCGGATGAAATTGCGCCCACAACGCCGGCTCAATCCCGTCCCCGGTCTTGTAGTCCGCCCAAAGCCGATTGCGAAACGACTCGATCACGTGATCAGTCGCGACGCCGAGATATGCGGCGTCGCTCTCCAGCATCTGGAGCACGGTCTGGAGCACGCCGACGACCGCGCCGTAGGGTCGGTCCTTGCCTTTCGTGAACCGGCGCAGCCCGTAGAAGTGACGGAAAAGTTCGTACGTGCCGTCGACGAGATGAACAATCATTTTGGGTTAACGTCCGCGAAAAATAGAATGAGGAAACCGCGTGAGGCGAAGCCTTTTACGCGGTGACGGAAAAGTTCGTACGTGCCATCGATGAGATGAACGATCACAGCCGGTCAGGATAAGCGACCGAGTCCGCGTGAGGCGAAGCCTTTTACGCGGCCGTGGACAGAGTCCTAATTCGTCTGCTTTTTGTCCTGATTGCTTCGGTTCGTCCGGAGTAATAGAAAGGACGGGATGAATCGCCGCACATTTATTATCGCCGCAGCCGGTTGGGGAGCAGCGGCCGCATGGGGTTTCGCAGAGCCGCGCCGTTCGAAAATTGCCTGGCGCGAACGTCGCCAGCTTTTTCCGGAAGGCGTCGCTTCCGGCGATCCCGATAGCAACAGCGTTTTGCTTTGGACGCGCTATCCCAGCTCCGGCAAGTCAGCGAAATTGACTCTCGAGGTGGCCGAAGACGAGTCGTTTGAGCGCGTGACCGCCAGCACACCGGTGACGGTTTCGGCGGCGGCCGATTGGACCTGTCGCGTCCTGGTGGGAGGACTGAAACCGGCGCGCGTTTATTGGTATCGCTTCAGCGACCGCGACGGCAATGGCAGCCGCATCGGCCGCACCATCACCGCGCCGGCCGACGATGATTCGCGCCCGGTGAACTTCGCCTTCGTGAGCTGTCAGGATGTCAACGAGGGAAAGCTGAACGCCTATCGCCGGATGATTTACGAAGATGAACGCGCTCCCGCCGCCGAGCAGCTCGATTTCGTTTTGCACCTCGGCGATTTCATCTACGAGGTGGTCGAGTATCCCGACGAGGTGAAGACACGCTACGACCGCACGATCTATGAGGTGGCGCGGTTTGCTGACGGCCACAGCCAGAAGGTCGGCAACTTCCACATCCCGCTGACCGTCGATGGCTACCGCGCCGTCTACAAAGGCTATCTCGCCGACCCCGACCTCCAGGACGCGCGCGCGCGCTGGCCGTTCGTCTGCATCTGGGATAACCACGAATTCTCGTGGATGGGCTGGCAAAGCATCGTCAAGGCGGGGAAGTTCGAGCGGCCTGGCCAGAGCGTGAAGATCGCGGCGAATCAGGCCTGGTTTGAATATCTCCCCGCGCGTGTCTCTCCGCCGAGCGGGTCGCTCGAGCTACTTCGGCCCACCCGCGGTGAAAGACGTTCCTATCGACAAGTGGGATAGCGATGGCCTGGGAGTGGAACCGAACAACCTGACCGCGATCAACAGCCTCAAGGGTTACCGGGCGTTCCGCTACGGCCCGCACCTCGACCTGATCATTACCGACCAGCATAGCTATCGGAGCGCCGACTGCTTCAGCGATCCGTCTCTCGGGAAACTGGGCGGTGAAGAGTTCACGGCGATGTCTCCTGAGTCTTTGATGCAGATTCTCGACGGCGGGCGTGCCTTCAACGGCGGCAATCCCCCGGAAGAAGTCCGATTCAACGACGCGCATGTCCCCAACCCGCAACGAAACGCGCCGCCGCAAACGATTCTCGGGGCGAAGCAGAAAGCGTGGTTCAAGGACAAGCTCAAGAGCTCGAACCGCGACGTGGAAAATCTGGGCGAACTCCCAAGGCGCGCTGGATGAGCGCGCTGACCCGCAGAATCTGCCGCCGGGTCTGACCAACGAGCCGTGGCCGAAAGATGGCGGTTTCGCAAACGTGGGCAGCGCTGACTACGGCAACGCCTACGCAGAGCGCGCTGAGATCTACCATCTCGTGCGCGACGCGAAGATCACCGGCTTCGCGATCGTCTCCGGCGACCGCCACAGCTTCTGGGCGGGCTATGCCGCTGCGGAACTTCCGCCCGGCAAGTTCGAGCCGGTCGGCCTGAGCTTCGTCGGTGCGTCACTCACCAGCCCCGGCCCCATGGAAGCCAATGAGCACAATTTGAAGAAGGACAATCCGCTCCGCGCGCTCTTTCTCGCGGACAAGCCGGGCCAGGAGAAGCCCGACTGGACCTTCAACATGCTACTGAAGCACGGCGTCCGCTCCTGCCTGGAATATGCCAAGAGCTTCGACCTGAAGCGCGCCCGGTCGCTCTCCAACCCGGAGCTGGCTCCGCACCTCGAGTTCGTCGATCTTGGAGGACACGGATATGCGAAGGTCCGATTGTCGGCCGATGCGATGCGCACCGAGTTTGTCTGCATCCCGCGCCCGATTACGCGGAGCGAAAAACCGGACGGCGGGCCAATCAGGTATCGAGTCTTACACACCGCTGCATTGTGGAAGAAAGGCGAAAAGCCAGTCCTCGTTCAACAGGTCCTGGAAGGAAACGCAGGCTTAAGCGTTTGACCGCAAACCGAACGGCCCCCGTGAGAAGACTTGATGAAGCCTACCTCACGCCCTTAAGTTAGCAGTGGTGACTGCAGCCCAGATTATCGACGAAATTAAGAGTCTCTCGCCCGAAGAACAGGCCGGGGTTGTCCGCTTCGTCTATCAGCTTGATGCGGAACGAAAGCTCAGTGGCCCAGAGTTGTCCGCCTTGGCGGAACGTTTAGTAGCCGCGGATCCCGTCGAAGCGTCGCGCGTGCGCGAGACGATTCTCAGCGGCTTCTACGGCACCAAGCGAGATGCCTAAAATCCGTCGGCGCAACTTACCGCCGGCTTTGCTTGCTCATCTTCTCGACCGCATCAGAGACCGCGACATCCCGCCCGCCCAACTCGGAGAATTCGCTCACTGGCTCGACGCCGAGCCGGAGGTTCCGGAGGGCAAATGGTTCAAACGCTTTAGCGGCATGATTGTTTGTGGCGAAGGCGATCTTGTGAAGACTTTTCTCCGTCTCGGCCAAGCGCCCGCAGGTCAGGAGATCGGGAAATGATCAGACCGTGTGGAGCGCAGCCCTTTACACGTGGATCAGGGGATGGCGAGCTAAGTATGGGCGCTCCGAAAATGTCAAAGTATAGACGCGACCCCACTGCTCCCCGCGTTCGAAATCACCTGATATGTTTCACGAATGAAACCACCGCCGAATAATTTGTATAAGTATCTGAGACCCGATGGAATCGATATGCTCAGAAGTCTTCGGCTCCGGATCACGCCCTTTTCGGCCGTCAACGACCCACTAGAGTTGGCGCCGCGAATGCGAGAGGATTTTCCGATTGAGGACGCACGAACGGGAGTCAGCGACCGAAGCACGTTGGAACCTATCTACCGCAAGTTCGTCGAATCCGGGCTGTTTAACGGAAGCTATGAAAAATTCTTGGAGAAAGCCGGTCCTCATCTGCCCGGCATCGCCGCCCAACACGTTGAACTTTACAGGAGCACTCTGGCTGACGAGTTCCGAACCGATCACATGGCAGTTGCGAGATTGAACGGGGTCGTGTCTATACATTTGACATTTTAGCAGGAGGATGGTGCGGCGGTTGCATAGCGCGTGCACCCACTCAAGGAGGAAAGTCGCGAGGAGGCACAGGCCTTGAGCGACGAAATGTCAAATGTATAGACGCGACCCCATGCTGGACCCGACCCCATGCTGGACCCCCATGCTGGACCCCCATAGACAGCGGGACGTACCAGCCGATCATCCCAAACTGCATGCCCTCCTCATATCCGTTAGGCAGGTTCTCATTGATCGCCTTGCGCAAGGCGCTGATCGCAGCGCGGCGAGGGGGAGTGCGGCGAGGTATTGGACCACGGTAGAAGCGGGCATGCTGAGGAATGAATCTGGAAGCCATGAAGCCAGAAAAAGAATCAGGAAGGAAGGAAAACAGGAAAGACGTATACATCCGATCGTAAGAACGAAATCTCCTGCATTCCTAATTCAATGAGCATTTTTCTTGGGTTCCTGGTTTCCAAATTTAATCATGCGCTGATTGCGGCGAGGTATTGAGCCACGGGAAGCTGGCATGTGGGTAAGTTTACCCGCCCCGGAAAGGCAGAAGGAAGAACTGAAATTTAAGTGTTCGGAGCGCGACTGGAGTAACGCCAAAACGGATTTGAGAAAGCGGCGGCGGTGAAGATCGGGTAGAAGTCAGAGATCAGACATCGAAGGTCAGCGCATCCGGCTATTGTGGTTGTCACATAATTGTAACATGACAACTGGTCGCTAAAGCTCGCAGAATCGCCGAGGACGATCGTGCCACGGGCCGCACATATCCAATTACAACTCAACCGAAAGGAAACTCATATGCCATACGTCACAGCTGGAAAAGAAAACGGAGAGAACATCGACATCTATTATAAAGACTGGGGCAGCGGACAGCCGATTGTGTTCAGTCACGGCTGGCCTCTCTCGGCGGATGATTGGGATCCGCAGATGCTTTTTTTCGCCAATAAAGGCTATCGCGTCATCGCGACGGATCGGCGCGGACATGGCCGCTCGACTCAAACCGACGGCGGACACGACATGGACCATTATGCCGACGATCTGAAGGCTGTGACCGATCATCTCAACTTGAAGGATGCGATTCACGTCGGCCATTCGACCGGCGGCGGCCAGGTGGTGCATTATCTGGGCCGTCACGGCGACAAGAATGTGGCGAAGGCAGCGATCATCAGCGCGGTGCCGCCGTTGATGGTGAAGACGCCGGCCAATCCGTTAGGCACGCCGAAATCGGTGTTCGACGATCTTCAAGCCCAGCTCGCCGCCAACCGCCCCAAGTTTTACTACGATCTGCCGGCCGGCCCGTTCTACGGCTTCAATCGTCCGGGCGTGAAAACGATTGAGCCTCTGATTTGGAATTGGTGGCGCCAAGGCATGATGGGCGGCGCCAAAGCGGGTTATGACGGCATCGTCGCGTTCTCACAGACTGACTTCACGGAGGATCTGAAGAAGATCTCGATACCAGTTCTGGTCATGCACAGCGAGGACGACCAGATCGTGCCCTATCAGGCGGCCGGTCCACTCTCAGCCAAGCTTCTCAAGAACGGCACGCTGAAGACCTACAAAGATTTGCCTCATGGCATGATCACGACGCAAGCGGACGTTATCAACGCCGACCTGCTTGCATTCTTCAAAGGATAAGCCGAACCCAGAATTCGAAAGCCAAAACAATCCTTCGAGAAACACACGCACATGGATAACAAAATGAAGATCGGAGAGATTGAACGGGAGAGATTGAACGGGGTCGTGTCTATACATTTGACATTTTAGCAGGAGGATGGTGCGGCGGTTGCATAGCGCGTGCACCCGCTCAAGGAGGAAAGTCGCGAGGAGGCACAGGCCTTGAGCGACGAAATGTCAAATGTATAGACTGTTGCTCGAAGAGGCTTCTTTTGATGTGAAGGAGAGTTAGGTGGATAACTCATGGTGAGGCGAGGGAGGCTTGTCCGAAGCAGCGCAGATCAGGCGGAAGCGCGTCAAGTTGCGTGAGCCACTGCTGGAGGAACGCCAAGAGAGCGAAATCACCAAGTCTGCCCTTGCGCAGGAGGATCTTGAGGTTTTGCAGGGTGGCGATGAGTTGATCTTGAATGGTTTGCTTGGACAGGCCGCGCCAGCGGGCCCGCTTAAAGCCATGCTGGGTGGTAGCCTCGGCAAAGTTGCGCTCCTGCAGCCACTGCCGACGCCGGCGATCGCGTTGCGCGGTCGGGCCATGAGACTGGCGGCGGGCCCGCTCCAGGAGGTGGTGGTCCGGATAGCGGTTCAGGCTGCGCCCCGCCTTCGAGCGGGTGCAGTGCGTGGCCAGCCGGCAATGCGCACACACTCCAGGGCGTGTTCGATAGTCATAGTAACCGCGGTGGCCATTAAAGTGATGCCGGTAAAGGAGACGACCCGCTGGACATTTATAAGTGTCACCGCTCTCATCATACTTAAAACGTTCCGCTGGATAGATGTCCTTCTCGTGGTGGTTGCGTAAGCGGCTGCGCAAGTCACCCATGTGCGCGCGGATGCCTTGGCTGGCGAGGGCGATGAAGTTCGCGCTCGTGCCATATTTGCAATCGGCCACCACCGCTCGCGGTTTGCGCGCTGTGTTCGCCTGGTGTTGGGCGAGCAAGGGACCTAGTTCCGCGCCATCATCGCGGACCCCATTGGTGGTGCGCAGCGCCGTGATGACTCCGAACTTGTCGTCCAGTGCCCGGTGACTCTTGTAACTGGGATGGCTCTTCCCGCTCTTGGTTTGCCGGACGAGCGCAGAGTCAGGATCGGTCGTCACCCGGTGCGCTGATTGACCGGCCCGCCTCCCGCACCGCCACCACCGCCTCTCTTGGTCGGTTCCTTCTCCGCGCTCTCCTCCAGCTTGGCGAGCGTGACTGCGACGACCGAGTTGAGCGATGCGTCCGCCCGCACCAGGCTCGAATCGGTGTGCAACTTACTCCCTTCGATCAAGCCCGCCTCCAGACACTGCTGCACACTCTGGCGAAAGAGCCGGGCAAAGACTTCCGCTCCCCAGCGCCGCCGCGCTTTGGAGAGCACGCTGTGATTGGGGATCTCGTCCTCCAGGTTGTAACCCAAAAACCAGAGATAATCGATCCGCAGCGGAATGATGCGCATCAGCTCCCGCTCACTGCGCACGTTATCCCAAAAGAGCAGGAGCATCATCTTCATCACGATGACCGGATCGACCGAGACATTCCCCTTGCGCCCATAGGAGCTCGCCACCTCCTCACGGACGAAATCCAACTTGACTGTCTCCCTCAGCTTACGCAGCGGATGATCCGCCGGAATCCGCCGGGCCAGGTTCACCGGCTCACTCCACAGTTCGTTCTGCCTGGCATGCCGTCCCATCATGGGGCCAGTGCTTTAGCAAATCCCACTTCCTTTGGGTACTTTTATTTTCGCCCCTCCATTTGGGCAACAGCCCGTATAGACACGACCCCATGCTGGACCCCGCGACCCCATGCTGGACCCCGGAAGAGTTCGTAGGTGCCGTCGACGAGGTGGATGATCATTTGGATTCCGTATGCCTAGCTCGAGAGCCGCGTGAGGCGAAGCCTTTTACGCGGTTACGCGGATTTAAGTTGTGCGAGTGCAGCGAATTCGTCATCGTCGTCAGGTTTACCGCTGCCCCATGATTTTCTTCGCGCTATTCCCTGTCCCACCGTCGAAGTGTGTCAAAAGTGAGGACTGACCCGAGGACTGACCCCGAATTTTCTGCGCAGCTCAACCAAGTCGTGCCCAGCGCATCCGCCGCCGAGTTCGAGACTCGTTAGGACGGAGAAACTTCGTGGAACAGGTCGCATCGCCCAAGGTCGTCGCCCACATCCTCTTTACGGATGTAGTGGGATACTCGACGCTGACGAACGACCAGCAGACAGCCGTGATTCGGCAGTTGCAGGAGTTTGTGAACGATTGCGCGCCGGTGGTGGAGGCGACCGCGCGGGACAAGCTCGTCCGCGCTCCCACGGGCGACGGGATGGCGCTCGTGTTCTTCGATCATTGCTCGAGTCCGTTGCGCTGCGCTTGCGAACTGGCGGACAAAATCGACCAGGACACTACCTTTCGCGTGCGCATGGGCATCCACACCGGCGAAGTCACGCCGGGGCTCGATATCAACGGCAATCCGAACGTCAGCGGCGATGGCATTAACACCGCCCAGCGCGTGATGGATTTCGGCGATGGCGGACACATCCTAATGTCGCTGGAACACGCCACCCTTCTGCAGGAGGCCCACGATCCCGCGGCGAATGAGTGCTACGACATCGGCGTGGCCACGGCGAAACACGGAAAGCGTGTCCACCTTTTTAATTTTCACCGTCCAGCGGTCGGCCTGCCGGAAGTTCCGGTGAAAGTGCGGAAGGACGACGAATGGGTCCGCCCAAAGACATTGCGACTCGGGACCTCGGGCCGCAATATTGTCTTCGCCGCCCTTCAGATTCTCGGTTGGCTCCTTGTCTCGCCGCTCAAGTGGCGCACGCATGTGAGCCAGATCGATCCGCGCCTGACGCCAAACTTCAGCGTGATCGATTTGACCGGGCCGCAGATTCGCCGGAATCGCGACCTGCGCGAACTGCTGATTCAGGTTTACCTGATCTGCCCCGGAATGCTGACGCTGTTCATCTGGGCCGTGCTGACTCCAGTCGCCGCGCGGCTCGACATCAGCGTCGTTTGGTGTCTCGGAACACTGTGGGCCTGGAGTTTAGTGACCAGCGTGTTGTTAGGCGTGGGCGCGGCTTTGGTCGGGTGCGTCTTGTTAACCTTCCACATCCTGGTGCAGTCGCCGGCGATCGGTTTGTTCGGCCCTGCTTCCGCGGCCAATCAAATCGCCGTCGCCGCCGGCTGCGTCTGGGCGGCGTTCGCCTTATCGGCCATCTTTCCCGCGCGGCGGCCCTGCTCCGCGCTGCGCGAAATCAGCGGGGCGCTCCTGAGTTTTTTGATCGTGACCGCGATCTGGATCACCGTGGTCGCGCTCTGCGCAAAACGTCCGCCTCTCGTGGTTGGCGGCATCGCGGCGGCCACCGCCTTCATCCTCATCAACGTCGTGATAGGACTGCGTTGGCAGCGCTGGTCGCGCGGATTTGTTTTTGGCCAGGTGCTTGGCGTCATCGGGGGCGTGGGGACCATTTCCATCATCGGTGGCACGGGCACGGGCGCCCTCCGCCTGCTGGAGGATGGTCTGCTCTATGGACTCCGCGGTGCCGTCTGGTGGGCGACCGCGTTTGCCATCGCGGAGAAAATAGCCGGCTCGCGCGCGGCCGTGATCGGTGGGCTGATGATAACTGCCTTCCTGAATATCGAGCTCACCCGGTGGACGCTTCTGCCCCTGATCGCGCTCTGGGCGACTTACGTAGTCATCCGTCGCCGGTCGCTGGCCCGGGCGCGGGCTGCCGCCGCGGCGTCGGCGCTTGCCTAACGACGAAGGTAATCCACTTGATCTGACCGATGCCTGGTTGGTGGCTGGCCGCTTCAATTAACTAAACGGAGCGATGGAAAAGGTTTAAGTGAGCGACTCAATTAGTTAAGGGGAGCGATGGAAAAGATTTTTTGAGTGTCGAGACGGGCGTGCCGCCCAAAAATCCTGGAATCAAGAACTCAGGGAGGGCGGCCGAGCTGCCCAATTGCCGTGCTGAAAAGGGCTCCGGGAATCGTGATGACCGTCCTTCTTCCGCTAGTGTTGATGAAAGCCTGCGTCGGCTGTGCGGCGTCCGTACACGAGCCAACGAAGTCGCCGGCATCGTTTAATGTTTCGACGCAGGTCGTGACGGCTCCAGCAACGTCAAATTGGGTGAAAACGCTCCCCGACAAGAAGAAACCGTGGATTGAGGCGTGACAACCTTAGACAATGAACTCTTACACACTGCAGCCGGTTGGCTTTATTCGTTCGACAGTGAAGGGACGGGAGGACGCGCGGCGGCAGGAGGGTCCCGAAGAAAAAGACGCCACACCAGACTAACTGGCTTCTTTGTCAGACCTCATGATTGCTCGACGGCGGGAGCGCCGGACCAACATAATCACTCCACCGGCCAGGACTGCCAGCAACAGAAATGGGCCAAGCAGGTATCCAATTCGATAGGCAACCGAGCTTCTGTCAGCGCTACTGGTGTTTTGTGAAACAGAAGAAAGGAAACGGAAGCTTCCCAGAACAGACTGTAGCTCTGGATCTGCGGACGCATCACCGCTCTTCCATATTCCGCTGAGCGAATAGGCCTTGTCGTCGACCGAAATCATCCAGGTGGTCATTGTCCCTGCGTCTGACATTCGGGCAGTGAACGTGTCGAAGACAAAACCGTTACTGGTTACCTGACGTTCACCAAAAATCGCCCAGCCCTTCTCCTTCATACTGCCTTTGGCTCCCGCCACCATCTGCGCAGCAGTACCTGACCGCTCGCTTTCGGGAATCGTTGCCGCAATAACCACCACTGCTTTTGTGCCATCAGCGTTTCTCTCTCCCACGACCGCCGGGGCTTTTGCGTCGGCGCGAGACCAGTTCGCAGGCAGTTCAATTGAAAAATTGTGCTCCGAAAAAGAAAGAGTTTTGGCATCTGACGGCGACACAGCTGCCATGGTCGCGGTGAGGCTGGCGCAAATGACAAGAATCAGGCGGTTCACGTGGGCGATGATGCCCAGTTTGAAGTGTGTTTTGCAATTTTTTCCACAAAGGGACAAACCGGGTGATGTTCGCCGCGATGAACAGGATCGCGAAGCTCGTCGGGTTGACGGGCCCACGTGCTTCTGGCGAAGCCTTGTCATGCTCACTTTTCGCTGAAGGTAGTCGCCAGTGCCGCTAGGCCGCGTGGCGTAGCTTTACGCGGTCACTTCTTTGGTTTCGCCTTCTTCACCGCGGACTCTGGGAAAGGAAGAAGGATAAAGGAAGAATTAAGAAACCCGCCTCATCGGCCTGGCGATTGCGCCCAATCCCAGGCGGCTTTGGCCAGGCGGGCGATGATCGCGTCCCGCGTGTCGTCATCGGCGGCGGAATCGGAGACGAATGCGGCCACGGCCAGGTGTCGCCCATCGGGCAGCGTGATAATGCCGATGTCGTTGGTCGCAGAGGTGATGCCGTTGCGAGTGCCGCCGGTGCCGGTCTTGTGCGCGACGAGCGTTCTGGCAGGCAATTCGCCTTTGAGTCGTTTCGCGCCCGGGATGGCTTCGGTCATGAACTTCAGCACCAGAACGCCCCAAGGTGGCTAACTCTGAGATGGAATCGGCCGCGACTGGGAAATGCAGTATCGAAACTGGGCGACGCCCAAAGGCGTGGTCGCCCTCTCGTGGCCTTGCAAACTCAGAGAAAACTCTCGCGCGACAGCCAGATCCTGCTGCTGAAGTTAATGACCGAAGCCATCTCTTCGAGTAAGTCATGGGTCAGGCCCCAGTTTCAACAGGCTTCCAAGACCGCTTTACTCGGCCCTTCCAAAGCGCCGAAAAAAGCGCGCATAATCCGGCCCGATGTTCCCTCAATCCGGGCTTCTTTTAACTTCCGCCCGAGGTCATCCTAGGCACGCAGCATGCTGTACTTCTTGGTGAATATCGATCCCAACGTAGTTCATAAAAACAGTTCCTTTCCTTTTGCCCACAGCGTACGCCGCGGCGAACCGTTTTCATGTTACCTGACCCCGATTCCGGCCCTTTCACGAGCGTGATCCCGATCCAAGTCCGCACGGGAAAGTGCTCAACCCAGAGCGGAGAACCCTCGCTGCCAGCGTCCGCAGCCGCTCGAACGCCTGCCAGCAGACTACCCGGCCCCGTTTTGCGCAAAAAAATGTATTGTCGCGCTCAAGCAACCTTGTTATTCGATGTTCAAAAGCAAGCAGCATTAACCGAAATCCGAAAGGCAAAAATGAAACTACAACAATTCAGTCTCACCAACGCAGTCGTCGTTGCGCTCGTCACGTGTGGGGTCAGCATGACCGTGTTCGCGGTGTCGAAAGCAGGGGCCGCTTCGCCAGCCCAGGGCAAGGCAACAGCAGCCGCAGTTGGAACCAATCATGCGACGGGCGCGGTCTATGCGATGACCAACGCTATAGGTAACAACGAAATCACGGTGTTTAGTCGAGCATCCGACGGCAGCCTGACTTTGGTGCAAACGATCGCCACGGGAGGCGGCGGGAGCGGTTTCCAACGCCAGGGAATCGACTCACTCGGTTCGCAGGGGGGGCTCATTTTAGATAAAGCCCACCAACATCTGTTCGCGGTGAATACGGAAACGCAGCAGGCGAATAATGATGATTGTCAGATGGGCACAATTTCCTCGTTCGTGGTTGGCTCGGATGGCACTCTGACGCTGGCTGGCGAAGTATCGTCCGGCGGATTATTTCCCGCTAGCTTGACGGTCGACGGCAATCAGCTCTACGTCCTCAATGCTGGCGGCCCAGGCACTACTCCGGCTTGCGGAGTCGCTCCAAACATCACCGGTTTCACTGTCGGCACCGATGGGGTTCTCACCGCAATCGCGGGGTCAACCCAGCCCATCGATCCAGGAACATGCGACGGCGGTAATTTTGGTCCTGGATTTGAATGTGGTCAAAACCCTCCGGCCTTCCCGCGCTCGCCGGCCCAAATCGGATTCACTCCAACCGGCGATTTTATCATCGTGACGGTAAAGTCGACCAACACGATTTACGTCTTCCCGCGTGATGACGACGGGCGTCCTCTCGCGCCAACGCTTTATCAGTATAGCGGCCCCAATCAACCGACCTACTTTGGCTTCTCCTTCGACAAAAATGGCAACTTGCTTGTGGCTGAGGCTTTCGGCGCGAGCGCTACCATCCCCGCGCCAGATGCGGGCTCAGTTTCGTCCTTCGCGATTAGCCGGCGGACGGGCACTTTGACTCCGATCAGCGCCAGCGTACCCAACGAGCAAACCACCCCTTGCTGGGCGGTCGTCGATCCTAATGGACACCTCTTCGTGAGCAACAACAACTCCGACAGCATCTCGTCCTATACGATCGGAACCGACGGCAGCCTTATTTTGTTAGACAAGGCTGCGGCAACCAGCGTTGGCAGCGGCCCCAATGACATGATGCTAGTGACAGACAAGTTCAACTCGTCGTTCCTCTATGCAAACAACTCTGGGAACGGCACGGTCGGAGCGTGGAAGGTAGGTGCCGATGGCGCTTTGACGCCGATAGGAACCTATGCCGGACTCCCCGCGAACGACGGGGCTCAGGGATTGGCGGGATACTCCGACTCGGATAATTCCTCTGCTGCCGGGCAGTTGGCGAACATATCCACTCGCGGTCTCGTGGAAACGGGCGACGACGTCCTGATCGGCGGCTTCATCCTCGTCGGAAACAACGACTCGAGGGTGTTGGTCCGGGCGCTCGGTCCTTCGCTCGCGAGCCAAGGCATCTCGTCCATGCTACAGGATCCAACACTCCAACTGAACGACGCGAACGGCGTCGTGCTTACAAACGACAACTGGAAAGACAGCCAGCAAGCCGACATCGAAGCCACGGGCATACCGCCGAGCAACGATCTCGAATCAGCCATCGTGGCGTCGCTTCCGCCCGGGGCTTACACCGCCGTCGTGCGCGGGAAGGACAACACCACCGGCACCGCGCTGATGGAAATCTATCTCCTGCCCTAACGAATCACGATCCTGGAGCCGGCCCGCCCTCGGGCCGGTGGGGACGACCTCTGACAGAATGTTAAGAAAGGTTCTGTTGGGCGCGGAAGGGGGTCAGAGTGGGGATGCCCTGATTTGACGGACAGTGGGCTTAGGGTCAAAAACCCAAGGAAGCCCACATGAAGACAGAGTTAGGGAAGCCGGCGGGCGAACGGGCGCGTTACACCGAGCAAGACAAACAGGAAGCACTGGAATTGTGGCGCGCGAGCGGCCGGAGCGCGGCCAAGGTAGCCAGCGAGCTGGGGATCCGTCCACCGCTGCTCTACCGTTGGGCGCACTTGGAGCGCGTCTCCGAGGTGCCCAAAAGCGGGCGCAAGCCAAGGCGCAGTCTGGAGGAACATCGAGGCGGAGAAGCGGCATTTGCGCGCGGAGAATGCCAAGCTCTTGGAGCAGCGTGAAGTGCTAAAAAAATCGCTGGGCATCCTCTCCGAAGTGCCGCCCAGAGGTATGCCCGAATCGAACAGATGAGCGGCCAATACAAGGTAGCTTGGTTATGTGAGGCTCTGCTGGTCTCGCGCAGCGGCTTTTCCGACTGGAAAGAGCGGCGCTGCCAACCTGGACCGCGCCAAGTCGAGAACACCTGCTTGCGTGCTCGGATTCGGGAGGAGTTTGCCCGCAGTCGGCAGACCTACGGCAGTCCGCGCCTGGCGCGGGCGCTGGGTTGTCCGGGACGACGCAATCGCATTGCCCGACTCACATGCGCTCAGAGCGGATCTTCGCCCGGCAGCGCTCCAAGTATCGACGGCCCGATCAACTCTGGGGCAGTGATGCCACCGGCGTGCTCAGCGGCCAAGGCTGGCTCTATCTGGTCGCCGTGCTCGATGTCTTTAGCCGACGCGTCATTGGCTGGGCCATGAGCCCCATCCTCGATGCACCACTGGTCAGCGCGGCCCTGCGCATGGCCCTCGCCCAACGCCGACCCGCTCGCTCCCTCATCCTCCACTCCGATCGCGGCAGCCAGTTCGCCAGCGCCGCCTATCGCCAGATCCTGACCCAGCACGGCCTGGTTCCTTCCACGAGCCGCCCAGGCAACTGCTACGATAACGCATTTATCGAGTCCTTCTGGAGCCAGCCTCAAATACGAGCTGGTCTATCACCACCGCTTCGCCACTCAGGCCGAGGCCAGGACCGCCATCTTCGATTACATCGAAACCTTCTATAACCGCATCAGACTGCACTCCAGTCTTGCCTACACCAGCCCCATCGCCTTTGAATCAACCCTGAACTAAATTACCCTTCCTCACTGTCCGAAGAAACAATGCAAGCCCAAGCTGACCCCTATTTCCCATTCACTCCGAACGTTGTCGGCTTGTGATTACACCCCCGCCAGCCTACGATCGCAACATGAGCCTCGGCCGAAATCGAGGAAGCCGTGAAGGGCCTAAACCGCGAGAAACTTGCAAAGCTCGCCAGCTACATTCCCGCGCTGCGCGCCACGCGCGCTGATCCCGTGATCGTGCTCACCCACGTGAACTGTGGATGACAACCTTCCTGCATGACATCCGCTACGGATTCCGCATGCTGCTGAAGCACAAAGGCTTCACCGCCGTCGCCATTATTGCGCTTGCGCTCGGCGTCGGCGCCAACACCGCGATCTTCAGCTTGGTCAATGGCGTTCTCCTCCGTCCGCTTCCGTTTCCGGACGCCGAACGGATCATCTACATCGAAGGCAAAAATCCTGCGGCGGGCATTACCAGAGCAACATCTCGTTTCTCGACTTCACTGATTGGTCGCAACAAACCGATCTCTTCGCGAGCACCGCCGCCTACTGGACCGGTAACGCCCAATTTGGTGCGGATGGGGCGGAGCCGGAGCGCGTGCCGCGCGCCGGTGTGACGACCGGGTTCTTCTCCGTGCTCGGTGTCCAGCCTGTTCTCGGGCGAACATTCGTTCCCGAAGACGACAAAGGGTGGCCGCAAAGCGCCGCGATCATCAGCCACGGCTTATGGAAGCGCCGCTTCGGATCTGATCCGGCCATCGTCGGGAAACAGGTCCAGATCAGCTCATTCCCCCTCACGATCATCGGCGTGATGCCACCGGGGTTTGAATACCCGGAGCAAACCCAGAGTTTGGGTACCGAGCGCGGTTAATCTCAGGGACGAACCGCGCGATAACCGCGTGTGGTCGGCGATCGCGCGGCTGAATACCGGTGTCGATCTGAAGCAGGCGCAAACTCGGCTCAGCGCCATCAACTCGCAGCTCGCCAAGCAGTTTGCTGAGACGAACAAAGGTTGGGACGTGGCTGTTTCGACACTCCACGAACGGCTCGTTCGCGAGGTAAAGCCATCCCTCCTTGCGCTCCTCGGTGCCGTCGGATTCGTGCTCCTCATTGCCTGCGCGAACGTGGCCAATCTCCTCCTTGCCCGCGGCGCCGCGCGGCAAAAGGAAATTGCGATCCGGGCCGCGATGGGCGCGAGCCGCACGCGCGTTCTACGGCAGATGCTGACGGAGAGCATCCTGCTCTCGGCAATCGGCGGAGCGGCGGGACTCGTCCTCAGTATTTGGTTAACCGATCTGCTGATGTCGATGTTGCCCGAAGGCGCGCCGCGGCTCGAACAGATCGGGATTGATTATCGGGTCCTGACGTTCGCTCTCGGCGTCTCGGCGCTTACCGGCATTCTCTTCGGTATCGTCCCCGCGCTCCAAGCCTCGAAGCTCGACGTCACCAGCGCATTGAAAGAAGGCGGACGCAGCGGCGAAGGACATCGCCGGACAAGTGCGCGCAGCCTCCTGTTGATCGGTGAGGTCGCCCTTTCGCTCATGCTGCTGGTTGGCGCTGGACTGCTGATCAAGAGCTTCCTCCGTCTTCAGGAGGTTCGGCCCGGCTTCAACGCGCGTAACGTTCTCACCGCCCACCTGTCGTTGCAGGGTCCGAAATACAAAGTTGATCAGCAGAACGTCGAATTTTTCCGGCAACTGATAGAACGGCTCGAAGCGGCGCCTGGCGTGCAAGCGGCCGGAGGCAGTGTCAATCTTCCGCTCAACCCGACTGGTTATGGGATCGGACGCGGGTTTATTCCGGAAGGCCGGCCGCTCACAGTGGACGAAGCAAAGGACGCGATGTTCTCCACCATCACGGGTGATTATTTTCGCGCGTTCCAAATTCCGTTGCTTTCTGGACGTACCTTCGAAGCTCGCGACAAGGCTGATGGACCGAAGGTGGTAATCATCAACGAAACCACCGCGAAACGTTACTTCGGTTCGCCCACAGCCGCGATCGGCAAACGACTCAGCATCTGGGCTGCATTTCGGGGGCATCGCCGCGAGGAAAAATTCATGCGCGAAATCGTCGGGGTGGTCGGCGACACGAAGACCGGTTCTCTTACCGGCGAGGGCGACGCGCAAATCTACGTTCCACACGCCCAGGACTCGCAGTGGAATTTCATGGGACTGGTGATTCGAACGGCCGGCGATCCGGCCGCCTTCGCCACCACCTTGCGACGCGAAGTGCAGGCGCTCGACAAGGACCAGCCTATCTACAACGTCCGCACGATGGACGACGTCGTCGCGAACTCGTTAGGCACGCGGCGTGTTTCGATGGAGCTCTTCGTCGTCTTCGCGATCGCGGCGTTGCTCCTTGCCGCGATCGGCATTTACGGCGTCATGGCTTACACAGTCACGCAACGCACGCAGGAAATCGGCATCCGCATGGCGCTTGGTGCGCAGAGAAGTGACGTGCTCCGACTAGTCGTTAGGCAGGGAATGACGCTGGCCGCGATTGGGGTTGCCGCCGGATTGATTGGCGCCTTCGGACTGACGCGCGTCATGGCGAGTTTGCTCTTCAACGTGCAGCCCGATGATCCCGCGACGTTTCTTGCGATTTCATTTCTGCTTATCGCAGTCGCGTTTCTCGCTTGTTATCTGCCGGCGCGTCGTGCGGCGAAACTCGACCCGGTGATTGCTCTCTCCCGGACCTAACGAAAGTGGACGAGACCGCGTGAGGCGAAGCCTTTTACGCGGAGATAGTGACGCAATTGGGCGCGCAGGAACCGTCGTCCGGCCTCACTCTTCAAGAATCGCTCTCGGCCTTCGGCGTCTTCGCGCTCCGTGTGCGCCTCGTAATATAGAAACCGGAGTCGCTCTCCGAACGCAACACGTACACGTAGAAAACCCCGTCAGGATTAAACGCAAAGACCCGTGAGGCGAAGCCTCTTACGCGAAAGCATCCGCCCTCCTTTTCTACCGCGATAGCCGCGTAGCGAAGCTTTTACGCGGTAGAAGTGACGGAAGAGTTCGTAAGTGCCGTCGACGAGGTGGACAATCATTTGGGATCAGAGTGGGTTGCCCTCATCTGAAGGACAGTTAGCTAAAGGTCAAAACCAGAGGAGTGCCACAACCTCATCCAATTTCTAAAATTCGGATCGCTGCGCGGCGACCGCGTTTGGTTACGGCGCGGTGGCATGCCGTTCAGTTAGAGGTGCAGCATGCGTGTCAGGCATCCTGAGGAAAGGAACATAGTCTTTCCCAAAATCGCCTCCGCCATCCGATGGTCTCTCATGAAAACAGTATTTGAAAGAACCGAGAACATGAGCGGCATGATTGAGGAGCAAGTCATCTCGCGGGCAACACCTGCGGTTTCGCCAGTCCGGCGCGGACCTGCGGCTTCCGCGCCTGGCATCATTGCCGAATGGCAGCAACACGGGCCGGCAACACTGGGCGGACTGGCTGGTCGAAAATTGCGCTTCGCCTTTGCCCCAGCGCAGTTCGTCACAATCGCGCGCTGAAAGGAACCATCATGAACTCGTTAGGAATGAATCAGAAGAAATCGAGAAGGTGGTTTCGTCCGCGGCGGCGCCGGCACGACGCGATGTTGGTCTTAAGCATGTCGATCTTTAATTCGGGCAAGAGTTGGGATCGCATCTTCAGTCCCATCCCGCAGCGCGAGAACGTTTGGAGCTACTGATGAATACAACCATATCGATGAGTTTCGCAGCGCCAGCTCCGGGTTACATCGAGCTGCAACATGAGATGCGCGACGCGCTCCGCACCCAACACCCGGAATGGATCCAGCCAAATGGTGATTGCCCAACCTGCGATTCCTACGAAGCGCGTCTCGCGGAATTGCTCGGTCTATCTTTAACGCTCGAACGGCGGTCGCCCGTACTAAGCAAATGAAAGCCGGGAGTGCGAGCAGATTCGCGGTTATTGTCGCGGCCGTGGCGGGCAGCGGTTGCGCGTCGATGCACGTTGCTTCGCCGGATCTTTTACGGCGAGACATTGCTGCGGCTGACTCTGCGTATCGCGAGCTCACGCCGAATGCTACGCGCGCCTACAACAACGCGCTCGAATCGATCACGCGGAATGCCGATCGGACCACGCCCGCGGTATTGCACAGCGAGCTAGACCAGGCCGGTGTGACGATCGAGGAGCCGGCGGTCGCACTGCCGCTCATTCGCTATCATGCGGTGCGGACTTCGCCGCGGGCCTGGGAGTCTTGCGCCATTGGTGCGCCGGTCGTGCTCGAGTACGACACCAGTCGCGCTCCGCTTTATCCGCGCGATGGGATGTTTCTCTCCGCCACGGCGATCTACCGGCGGGTGCATAACCAACCGCATCTTTCCTTCATTGCCGACAATAACAGCATCACACTCGGTCGATCGACCTACCCCTTCGTGACCGACCATGCGGCGGCAACGTCCATGCTCGTACATCGAGCGCGACGCGTGGCACAGAGCGGCCTAACGAACCTACTGCACCCGGACATTCGCGCCAAAGGCGAGATTGTTCTGACCGCGCCCTACGATCCGAACAAGATCCCGATTTTGCTCGTGCACGGTTTGCAATCGACGCCAGTCACGTTCTTGAAATTAGTGACCGCCTTGGAAGGCGATCCGGCAATCGCGCGGCGCTTCCAGTTCTGGCACTTCTATTATAGTACCGGCACACCAGTTCTGCTGAACGCGCTCAGATTGCGTGACGAGCTTGAAAGGACGGTTCACATTGTCGATCCCGACGATGATGATCCTGCAACGCACCGCATCGTGGTTGTGGGCCATAGCATGGGCGGACTGCTCGCGCACACGCTGGTCAGCTCGAGCGGCGATCGTTTGTGGAAGAGCCTCTTCCTTGTTCCCCCGGAGCAACTGCGGGGCGACGCGGAGACGATCCGGCTGTTGCAACGCATGTTGTTCTTCCGACGGAATCCGAGAGTTGCGCGCGCCATCTTCGTCGCCACTCCGCATCGCGGCAGCGCGATGGCCGATTCGTGGATCGGCGGCGTGGGGAAGTCGCTGATTCGCTTGCCTGACAAGTTACAAACTGACTTTGCGGATATCGCGGAAAAAAACACGGAGGTAAGGACAGCAGAAGCGGCGGCTTTCTACAAACAATTGAACTTCACCTCCGTCCACACACTTTCGCCCCACGATCCGATCTTGCTCGCGCTCGCGCGTCTGCCGATCGGTGTGCCTTTTCACAGCATCATCGGGCAACAGCACAACGGCGCGGAAAGCGATGGCGTCGTTCGTTATGCCAGCTCGCACCTCGACGGTGCACGCTCCGAGCTGATCGTCCGTAGCGGCCACAATGCTTTTAACAATCCCGACGCGCGCAGAGAAGTGATCCGGATTCTTAGAGGGGAATTGCAGCATCGCCCTGCTCCGAAACGGGTGCGTCCCACCATGCTCGCTAACTATGCTGAGGAGAGAAAGATCGTCTTTCACAACAACACGAGGTTAGGCCAAGAGTTTTGACATGAAGAAGACGAGGATCGTAATCGCAGGTGGCGGATTTGCCGGGCTCTACGCGGCGAAATATTTGGATAAGCATCTGGCCGCGGCGACCAGACATGGAAGTGACCCTGATCGCGCGGGAGAATTTCATTCTCTTTACTCCGATGCTGCATGAAGTCGCCGCGGGCGATCTCGCGCCGGCCGACATTGTGAATCCGCTGCGACGGATTCTGCGCCACGTCCACGTGGTCGAAGCGGACGTGGAAGATGTTGACCTGAGCGCGCGAAAGGTCCGCTGCGCGCATGGGCTTGACCGCACCGAGCTTGAGTTCGAGTTCGACCATTTGCTGCTCGCGCTCGGTTCGGAGACAAACTTTTTCGACAACGCCGGCATTCGCGATTGGGCGGTGACGATGAAGAATCTGAGCGACGCGGCGCTGCTGCGAAATCGCATGGTGGCGTTTCTGGAAGAAGCGACGTTGGAGAAAGATACCGCCGCGCGCCGTCAATGGCTCACTTTCGTGATCGCGGGCGGCGGATTTGCCGGCGCGGAAACGGCCGGGGCGGTCAATGATTTCGTGCGCGAGACCGCGAAGTTTTACCACGGTGTGGGCGACGAAGAGATTCGCGTCGTGGTGATTCATCCGGGCGAATACTTGTTGCCGGAGCTAGGCGAAGATCTCGGTCGTTATGCCGAACGCAAAATGCTCGAGCGCAAAGTGGAGGTGATCAAAGGCGCGCGCGTGGCGAGCTACGATGGCTGGGACGTCACGCTGAACAACGGCCTGTCGATTCCCGCTGCGACCCTGATTTGGACTGCAGGCGTGAAACCCAGCGCGGTGGTCACGGCTTTGCCGTGTCCAAAAGAGAAAGGCCGGATTCTTGCAGATCAGTATCTTCAGGTTCCTGGATTTCCTGGGCTGTGGACGGCGGGCGATTGCGCGGCCGTTCCCGATGGCTACGAAACAGGAATCTTTTTCCCGCCCACCGCGCAGCACGGAATGCGCGAGGCGCTAACCGCGGCGAAGAACATTGAGCGCACCATTCTCGGACAGTCGCTGAAGCCCTTCCGATATCGCACCATGGGGATGCTCGCGAGCATCGGCCATCACACCGGGGTAGCGAGTATGTTCGGGTTCAAGTTTTCCGGCTTCATCGCCTGGGCGATGTGGCGCACGGTCTATCTGATGAAGCTCCCGCGCCTGGTGAAGAAACTGCGCGTGATGATGGCGTGGACGCTGGATCTTTTGTTCGGCCGCGACATCGAACAGCTGATCACCCTGCGCGATGTCGAAGAACTGAGCGAGCGCTGGGCGCGTCTTCGCGACCGACGCGCGGCGTAACATGGACGCGCCGATCGTTACCGCCCTGGCCGGTATTTTTGGATCCGTCTGTGGCGGGACCGCCAGTTTCGCGACCGCCTGGGTCACGCAAAAAACGGGCAGCAACCGCAAAAAAATTCGGGCCGAGCTCGACAAGCGCGAGGCGCTTTACGGTGAATTCATCAATGAATGTTCGAATCGCGTGATGGATTCGCTGGAGCGGAATCTGGACAAGCCGCAAACGTTGTTGTCGATCTACGCTTTGCTCAATCGCATCCGGCTTTCGGCCTCAGCCGCCGTTCTCACTGAAGCGGAAGAGCTCGTCAAATTCATCATGGAGCAATACTTCGCGCCGAATGTTTCAATCGAAGAATTCCACGAACGCGTCCACAGCGGCGCGATCGACCCGCTCAAACGATTCAGCGAAACCTGCCGGCAGGAGCTGATGTCGATGCACGCCACGGTTTAGAGATTCAGCCGCTTTCGCCTAACGAATCGCGGCAAATGCGTCTTTCGCGCACTGGCAGAACTTCTCCGCGGCCGGACTGAGTTTTCCTTTCGCATAATGATTCCAATTGGGACGCGCTTTGGTTCCGGCGTCAGGCATACGAGTTTGACGCGATTCGATTGATGCCACTCGTCCCGCTGGCTTCGCACCCTGCGTATGGTAGGCTTGGTTCGTGAGCACGGTTCAGGAGATCAGGTCAGCGATTGGTCGCTTGAGCGCGCAGGAGAGAGCGCTTCTTGCGGCGGAGCTGTTCGCGCTCAAGACAGAACCAGAGGCAAAGGAATTGGACAAATCGTTGGCTCGCGGGTTGGCCGATGTCGAAGAAGGTCGCGTCCGGCCGATCGAAGAAGTTAAAGGCATGATCTCGCAATGGACTTCAAAGTCCTGATTGCGGAGAGCGCGATTGCGGATCTAAAGGAGATTGTCGAGTTCGTCGCGCACGATGATGCCGATGCGGCGTGTCGCCTAGGTCTTAAACTGATCGATCAGGCGCTCGCGTTACGAACGTTTCCGGCGCGGTTTCCGTTTCACGATCAGAAACGTAAAATTCGAAAGATGCCGCTGCCGCCCTTTATTGTTTTCTACACCTGCGATGAGGTGAGACACGACGTCAATGTCCTGCATTTCTGGCACGGTGCACGGCAGCCGCCGCAGTTCAGTAGATCGCGAAACTAAGGCTAACGAGACGCGGCGAACGCATCTTTCGCACACTGGCAGAACTTCTCCGCGGCCGGGCTGAGTTTTCCTCTTCGCGTAATGATTCCAATTGCGACGCGCTTTGGTTCCGGCGTCAGGCGCACGCATTTGACGCGATCGCCGAAGGTGTCGCTGAAGGCGTCCGAGGTGATCGCGACTCCGCCGCCGGCGCTGACGGCGGAGAAAACACCGGACCAGCCGTCGTGTTCCTCGACCACTCGCGGTTTCTCATTTACGCGCGCGAAAATCGCCGCGAGGTATTCCTCGTAACGAGGATATTCTTCGGGCATCAGCCCGATGAACGGTTCGCGCGCCGCATCGGCCAGAGAAACCGATCGTCGCTGGGCGAAAGGATGATCGCATCCCACCGCCAGACAAACACGCACCTTCACCAGTTCCTCGAAGCGTAGCTCCTCGAGCGCATTGGCTTTGAGCGGAGGAACCAGGATGGCAAGGTGCAGCCGGCCATCGCGCACGCCCGCGATGTTTTTCTCCACCGGCCAATCGTGCAACTTCACCCGCACCTTGGGCATCGCCTGTTGAAAGGCGCGCAGCAGCGACGGCATGATCCGGCCGGTGGCCAGCGGCCAATCACCGATGTGCAGCTCACTCTCCGCTTTGCCGGCGATCGCGCGCGCGTTCGCAACTGCGTCGTCGGCGTGTTTCAGAATCGCGCGCGCTTCATCCAGAAAAGCGCGACCCGCTTCGGTTAACTTTACTGACTTCGCCGTGCGTTCGAGTAACTGCACGCCGATTTCTTCCTCGAGATCGCGAATCTGCCGGCTCAAGGAGGGTTGCGACACGTGCAAACGTTGCATCGCGGCGCGCGAGACGTTTTCCATCTCGGCTACGGCAACGAAATAGCGCAGGTGCCTCAGTTCCACGGCGCCCGTAAGGGTATGCCCTCAACGCATGCTGAGGCAAGGAACATAGTCTTTCACAGAGTGCTCCGGGCGGGCGGATCATTCCGTCATGAAGATTTGTTATTGGAGGATCAGCCGATGCCTGCTGGCGGGATCGCTTGGCGGCATCCTTTCAGCGTGCGGCCACCAGGCCGCTCCGAGGTCGCTCGTCAAAGTAGAAGCGCAGCGCGTTCAGCTGACCGAGACAGCGAAGAGGATAACTTTAACTGGCGAGATACGCGCGCAGGTTGAGTCGGACCTCGCTTTCCGCGTCAGCGGTCGGATCACGGAACGGCTGGTGGACGTTGGCGACCATGTGTCTTCCGGCCAGATCCTGGCAAAGCTCGATCCGCATGAACAGCAAGCCACGGTCGAGGTAAGGGAAGCCGAGGTTCGCGCCGCGGAGGCAGGATTGCGCAATGAGACCTCGAATTTGGACACGGCAGAAATTTTTGCTTTCTCGCAAATCGACTCCGCAATCGGAGTACGATCGCGCGGAGGAATCGTTCCGCACCGCGCAAAGCGCGCTCGAGGCCGCAAACGCTCACCTTGGGACGGCGCGGGACGCTTTAGCGCAAACAGAACTTCGTGCCGATAAGGCCGGAACGATCACGACCCGAAACGCGGAGGTCGGTCAGGTGGTGGAGGGGGCGCAACCCGTCTTCGTGCTGGCCCATGACGGTCCGCGCGATGCGGTCTTTAATGTGAGCCAATCGGTGCTCGGCAACCAGCCCGTCGATCGAAACATTCCGATCGCGATCAAACTCGTTAGTGATCCGAGCATCCATACCACCGGCAAGGTGCGCGAGGTCACGCCGACGCTGAGTGGCGCGGGAGGAACGCTTGCGGTCAAAGTGGGGCTGGATGACTCGCCCCAAGGCATGACGCTGGGAGCGGCTGTCGTTGGCGAAGGGCCGCTAAGTTCGCAAAAAGCGATCACGCTTCCTCCAGGTTCGCTCGCATCAGTGGCGGGGCAGCCAGGTGTGTGGATCGTCGATCCCGCCACGCGCGCGGTCTCTGCGCGACCGATCACGATCGCGCGCTACGAAACAAACCGAGTCATTGTCGCGGCCGGGCTGCGGCCGGGCGACCTCGTGGTGACGCGCGACGGGCAGAAGATGAGCCCGCAACAGA
The DNA here is from genome assembly GCA_963792775.1 of uncultured Verrucomicrobiae bacterium. Classification (GTDB taxonomy): domain Bacteria; phylum Verrucomicrobiota; class Verrucomicrobiia; order Chthoniobacterales; family UBA10450; genus Palsa-1392. The sequence continues at coordinate 174,692 of CAWBXU010000012.1, forward strand.
TGGTCGCCATCGCGGAGGTGCACTAGCCATGAAAACATCCTGTGCTTCTTTTGTTAGGCGCGGTCGCCGGACTTACGGCATGCCATCGGCATGCAGCGGCACCGGCGCCGCCGATTCGGCCGGTGCTCAGCATGATTGTCGCGCCGGAAGCGGCCGGAGGAGCGGCATTCGCCGGAACGGTGGAAGCCCGTTACGAATCCATCCTGAGCTTTCGTGTGCTCGGCCGGATAATCGCTCGCGAGGTGAACGTCGGGGACAAGGTCGAGAAAGGCGCGCGACTCGCGGCGCTCGATCCTACTCCGTTTCAACTCGCGCTGCGGGATGCGGAAGCTGACCTGGCAAGGGCAGAGGCGCACCGGCAGGAAGCTAGCCTGGCTGCGGCGCGACAGCGCCAGTTGTTCAGTGAAGGAGTGACCGCGAAAGCGGAGTTCGAGGCTGCGCAACATGAGTGGGAAAGTGCGGAGGCGGCCACCGCCGCGGCGCGGGCGAATGTAAGTCTGGCACAGGAACACCTCGGTTACGCGGAGTTACGTGCCGAGTTCGACGGCGTGGTTGCCGCGACTAACGCGCAAGTCGGCCAGGTAGTTCAGCCGGGGCAGGAAGTGGTGAGGGTTGTTCGACCGGAGGAGCGAGAGGCGATGGTGGATGTCCCGGATCAGATCGCGGCCCACCTTCGTCCGGGGATTCGCTTCCTGGTTACCTCGGAAGCTGATCCCGCCACGCGCGTCAAGGGACAGGTGCGCGAGATCGCGCCCCAGGCGGACCTGGCGACTCGCACGCGACGCATCCGCATCACGCTGGTCGATCCACCACTGAGTTTCCGATTGGGAACCATCGTGAAGGCGGTGCCGGAGACGAATCCCGGCGCGGAGATCGAGCTACCTTCGTCCGCGCTCCTGGAGCGCAATGGCAAGACCTTTGTCTGGGTGGTTGACCCAGCCACGAGCAGAGCGTCGATCCGGGAAGTAAAGCTTGGCGCACGCGACGCGGATTCTTTCCGAGTCGTGGAAGGACTCGCGCCCGGCAATCGCGTCGTCACAGCCGGCGTGCACAGCCTTTCACCTAACCAAGTAGTCAAAATTGCGGACACACACTCATGAAAACAAACTTCAATCTTTCAGAATGGGCCCTGCGGCATCGATCGCTCGTTTGGTACTTCATGGCCATCTTCGCCATCATGGGCGTGGCGTCCTATTTGAATCTCGGGCGCGAAGAAGATCCTTCGTTCACGATCAAGACGATGCTGATCCAGGTGCAATGGCCGGGCGCCTCCGTGGACGAAATGTCGAAGCAAGTCACCGAGCGGATTGAGCGCAAGCTCGAGGAGCTCGAGGCGCTGGATTACACCAAGAGCATGACGACGCCCGGTCAGACGATCGTGTTCGTCTACCTGCGGGATTCAACCAAAGGGCGCGACGTTCCCAATACGTGGCTGCGGGTGCGAAACATGATCAATGACATCCGTCCGGAATTCCCGTCCGGCGTATCGGAACCAGCCTACAACGACCGCTTCGGCGATGTCTTCGGCAACATCTATGCCTTTACCTCAGATGGCCTGAGTCAGCGGCAATTGCGCGATTACGTCGAGCGCGCCAGGCGAGAGGTGCTGACGATTCCCAACGTCGGGAAAGTGGACCTGATCGGGGCGCAGGACGAAGTCATTTACCTTGAATTTTCGGTTCGACAGATCGCGGCGCTAGGACTCAACGAACAGGATATCCTGCGCACACTCCAGGCGCAGAACGCCGTTGTCCCTTCAGGAATCGTGGAAGCCGGACCGGAGCGAATCATTCTTCGCGTCGGCGGCCAGTTCATTTCCGAGGAGAGTCTGCGTTCGATCAATCTGCGCGTGAACGATCGCTTCTTTCGCCTCAGTGATCTGGTTACCATCCGGCGCGGCTACGCCGACCCTCCGCAGATGCTTTTTCGCGTCAATGGCGAACCCGCCATCGGACTCGCGATCAACATGAAGACCGGCGCGAACGTTCTCCATTTCGGTGAGGCTCTGAAAGAGAAGATGAACACGATCATCGGCGAGCTACCGATCGGGGTCGGAGTGCATCAGGTGTCTGATCAACCGGCCATCGTCGAAGAATCAGTCAGCCAGTTTACGCATGCCTTGTTTGAGGCGGTCGCGATCGTGCTAGCGGTTAGTTTCGTTAGTCTCGGGCTCCGGCCCGGCCTGGTGGTGGCCCTGGCGATTCCGCTGGTGCTCGCGATGACCTTTGTCGCGCTCGAGTATCTCGGCATTTCGCTGCAGCGGGTTTCGCTCGGTGCGTTGATCATTGCGCTGGGACTGCTGGTCGATGACGCGATGATCGCCGTCGAGATGATGGTCAGCCGGCTCGAAGTAGGCGATCCGTTGAATAAAGCGGCAACTTTCGTTTACACCTCGACTGCATTTCCAATGCTTACCGGAACACTGGTGACGGTAGCCAGCTTCCTACCCATCGGGCTGAACAGCAGCAACGCGGGTGAATACACCTTCTCGCTCTTCGTTGTCATCGCGATTTCACTCATCCTGTCGTGGCTCGTCGCGGTGATCTTTACGCCACTGCTCGGCGTGACGCTGCTGCCAAAGGCGCTCAAGAAACACGAGGAGAAGAAGCCGAGCCGCGTCAGCGCGACCTTCCGGCGACTGCTCGACCTCGCGATGCGGCGGGCGTGGCTGACGGTTGCGATCTCGGTCGGCTTATTCGCCGTTTCACTTCTTGGATTGAAGTTCGTCCAACAGCAGTTCTTCCCGCCATCGGCTCGGAGTGAACTCGTCGTCGACTTCACGTTGCCGCAGAACGCCTCGATTGCCGCCACGAAAGACGCGATGGACCGCTTTGAACGCCATCTCGCCGGTAACAGCGATGTCGACAGTTGGTCCTCCTATGTGGGACAGGGCGCGATTCGTTTCGTGCTCGCTTTCGACGTTCAGATGCCTAACCCAAACTACGGGCAAATCATCATCGTGGCTAAGAGTGTCGAGGCGCGCGATCGCCTGAGGACGCGACTGAAGGAGATCGCGCACAACGAGTTCATCGGCGTCGACATTCAAGTGGAGCTCTTGCCGCTCGGCCCTCCTGCCGGACGGCCGGTGCAATATCGCGTCAGCGGCCCCGACATTCAGAAAGTAAGGGAACTCGCGCAGCAACTGGCGGCAAAAATCGGCACGAATCCCCTGCTCGAGGATATCGGCTTTGACTGGATGGAGCCGGCGCGCGTCGTGAAAGTAGAAGTGATGCAGGACAAGGCGCGGGAACTCGGCGTCACTTCCGAGACCATTGCAGAGACTCTCAACAGCATTGTCCGCGGCGCCACAGTCACTCAAGTCCGTGATGACATTTATCTCGTGAATGTCGTCGCGCGAGCGCGTGACGCCGAACGCGGCTCGATCGAGACACTGCAGAACCTCCAGCTCATGGCCGGAAACGGGAAGGCCATCCCGCTCGCCGCGGTCGCAAACTTCCGCTACGAGCTTGAACAGCCCATCGTCTGGCGACGGAGCCGACTCCCCACCGTCACGGTGCGGGCAGGCATCGTGGGCCCAACGCAACCGGCCACCATCGTGCAAGAGTTAAGCAAGCGCGTGGACGAGTTTAAGCGCACGCTGCCGGCCGGCTATCGCATCGAAATCGGTGGTCCGGTGGAAGAAAGCGCCAAATCGCAAGGACCGATCGCGGCCGTCGTCCCGCTGATGCTCTTCGTCATGGCCACGATCCTGATGATCCAACTGCAAAGTTTTCAACGATTGTTCATGGTCATCGCGGTGGCGCCGCTCGGTCTCATCGGCGTGGTCGCCGCCATGCTGCCCAGCGGTTCGCCGATGGGCTTTGTCGCAATTCTTGGAGTCCTCGCGCTGATCGGCATTCTGATCCGAAATTCTGTCATTCTTAATCGTGCAGATCGAGGAGCACCGGCGCGAAGGCATGGCGGCCTGGGCAGCGGTTTTGGACGCCACGATGCACCGGACGCGCCCGATCATGTTAACCGCCGCCGCTGCCAGCCTCGCGCTGATTCCGATTTCTCGCGAAGGCTTCTGGGCTCCCATGGCGTTCGCGATGATGGGCGGCATCATCGTTGGAACGCTACTCACGCTTCTGTTCCTGCCGGCACTGTATGTCGCTTGGTTCCGAGTTGCACCACCCGCAGAGGCAAAGCCAAAGCGGATTGTGACCATCGCCACTCCACCGCAGGCCTGCCTGGCGTGAGTAACCAATTAGCCAGAATGCAACAAAGGTCGATGAAGGTACAGATACGGTGCGAGAGGAAATCGCGTCTTAGCTCTAAAACTTCTTCGCTGTAGTCATCCTCCTCGGAGAGCGGCACTTTGGGATTCTCGCCATAGCCCGCCGGATACAGGGAGGGCGGGACGTACAGCCGATCATCCCGAACTGCATGCCCTCCTCATATCCGGCCGGCAGATTCTCATTGATCACCTTGCGCACAGCGCTGAGCGCGGCGCGGCGAGGTATTGGGCCACGGTGGAAAGAGCAAGGGCGAAATGGAAAGGATTGCAGCTGCGGTTAATTGCTATTCCAAGTGAGGTAGGAAGCCGATTGTAGCGCGACGCATGCTTACGGGACAGTTCTCGCCGATCACTTTCCGGGCGCAAAGGCGTAGTTGGCGAGCTGGAAGGTGACATAGGCTGTGGCCTTGGAGGCAAGCGCCAGGACCGCCGGATCGTTATTAGAAAGGTCATCGCACCAGAGGTTAGGCCGGTCCACGCAGCCGCCATCGTAACTGGGTATGTTACCTTCGTAGTTGCCAAGATACCCGCCCCAGAGTGCTACCTCGGCTGATCCCTTGCAGCAGTCCTGTCGCGTCAGAATGCCGGTATCGGGGATGCCAATCAAAGCGAATGAATTGGAGTCGGTGCCAGTATTTCCAAATGGTGCAGACCGCGATGGGACACCGACGGAACTAAAATAATCCGCGAAGAATTGGTTACCTATTTGGGAGTCCGGGACTACGTTGGGCGGGAATTGGCTGACGTTATAACCGAACCTCGGATCGGCCACCTCGTAGTCATAGTTAGGAGTCGCGGTGACATCCGCGTCAATGTCGAAGGCGATGCGGCCGCGCTCTTCCTGGGTAAGATGAGTGGTGTAGTAGGCAGACCCGAGCAGGCCGATTTCTTCACCGCCAAACCAGATGTAGCGTAACTGATTAAGGGTGGGCGTTCCCGACATCTGCAAGGCGATTTCCAAAATGGTGGTCGACCCGGAGGCGTTATCAAGCATTCCGGGGCCGAAGATGGAATCCAGGTGAGCGTCCACCACCACCACATGATTGGGATCGCCAGAGGGAGAGTCAGCAATCACGTTGTAGTCCACTCCAGTCTTTGTCTGCATGCGGATCTCGAGATGCACGACCTGAGACTCGCCCGCGGCGATTCCCCCGAGAAGGTCGGCCGCCATTGCGGGAGAGGCGACGGCGACGACCGGAATCCTGGCCTGACGATGCAGACGCGGGCGTTGCACGCCGCTGCCCTCGACCGTGCGGTCGTCCTCGCCCCGAGCCTCAGGCTGAGACGGTGGGTCGTAGAGAATGACGGCGGATGCGCCGGCCTGTTCCGCATTCGCAACCTGTGCATCGTAGGCGCAGTCGCCGCGCTGCAAGAGGGCGATATCTCCGCGTCGAAACTTCGCAAACTCTGTGGCGGAACAACCGGTGGCAGAGCCGGCCGCCGGCCGAACGCGGGCGGTGACGTTTGCACCGCCGGATAGCCTTGCCAGCACCCAATCTTTCTCCACCGGATAATCCCGGCCGGCCAAACTAAGCGTAGGCACGCCAACGACCTGAGGTGCGCGGTAGGAATAACTTTGAATGGTAACGGTATAGCCGGCCCGCCTCATCAGGTTCGCGACATAGTTCACCGACGCCCTGTAGCCGGAAGTGCCGGTATCGCGATTGCCGTGTCCGTCGGTGCCGGGATGTTGGTCTGCGATTGTCTGGAAGTGCGTCAGGTGCTGCCAGAGGGCGCCATTCTGGATGGCCGCGACCAGCTTTTCTGGTGTTTCCCGACGGGGCGCCCGAAGGTCGTTAGGCGCAACTTCGCCGTTCGCCGCGACTGAACCAGGCGGGTTCGCAACTTGCGAAACGGCGTTTTCGCCAGTGATCGCGAGCACGGCAAGGGCAAGAATCCTACCCAAAACAACACAGTTAATAAAGCGGGCACGTTTCATCTTGGAGCCAGTTTACCGTTTTGGTTGCAGCAGACAAGTTCGTTCCCTGCATACCCAGTTCAATTCTTTGATTTCGCCTTCTTCACCGCGGACTTCCTGGCGGTCTTCTTTGCGCTGCTCTTTGAAAGCCCGGCCGCTCCTTCACCCGCGTTACGGCCCTTGCCCATGAGCGCCCTCGCCGCCCGGTAATTGGCCATGTGCTCCTCCGCGGAGACGCGCGCAACGGTGCGGCCGACCACGTCGAGAGCTAGGTCCTCCAGTGATTTGAAGCGGACGCAACCTTTACCCATGTCGAGCTTCTTTCCGCTCTTCTTGTATTCGCTGGTGAACCAGGTGGAGAGAGTGGGATGACCGTAGAAGCACAGGAAATGCAGCACCATGCCCGACTTCTGCGAGGCGAGCGCCACAAATGACAGCGGCACTTTGGGATTCTCGCCATAGCCGGCCGGATACACCGACAGCGGGACGTACCAGCCGATCATCCCGAACTGCATGCCCTCTTCGTATCCCTCCGGCAGGTTCTCATTGATCGCCTTGCGCACGGCGCTGAGCGCGACGCGGCGATCCGCGGGGAGTGCGGCGAGGTATTGGGCCACGGTGGAAGCTGCCATGTTGGCGACGATACCCGCTGAACGGTGCGGCGGACAAGCCTCATGCATCGCACCACGCTCTACCTCTCTTCACGACGATGCTGGACGGCGGCCGTCGTCTCATCATCCTCCCGGGAAGACCGTGATATTTTAAAGCTTGCCGTTTAGGCGACGCGTTCGGTAAAAAAGCAGACGCGGCGCACCGCACCGCGCTGTGATAATCGACAACCAAACCATCGCGCCGGCGGGGAGGCGCGGCCGGGAAAACAAATCGATGAAAACCAACCTAACAACTTCCAACTCCGGCGCGTTTGCGGGCCTGCTCAAATCAATTTTCAGGCCTGCGCTGCCGGCTCTGCTCTTGCTCCTCACCCTTCAACCAAGCCGGGCCGGCAGCGCCGGGTGGAAAGCGAATCCAGCCAATGGCGATTGGAATACGGCGACCAACTGGATGCCCGCCACTGTGCCTAACGGGCCCTCGGATACGGCGACCTTCGCTACCAGCAGTCAGACCACCGTTTCTCTTTCCGCTAACACGGAAGTGAACACGCTTTTTTATCGTCCCGGCGCGAATGCCTTTACCACGACCTTGGGAAATGCCCTAAGCTTAACTCTCAGCGGTGCGGGGATCGTTAACCATTCGGGCGTTACACAGAACTTTCAGGTGACCGCCATCATGCAATTCACCAACAGTGCCACCGCCGGGAGTACCACCAACTTCGCCGTAGGCAACAGCAGCAACGGTGGCAACATCAATTTTTTGGATACCTCGAGCGCCGGCAGTGGCGTGTTTAGCGGCGTGGGGTTGGGCACTGTCGATTTCTCCAATAGCTCGACCGCGGCCAACGGCATCTTTACCTTTCAATCCACTGAGAGCGCCCAGGCGCATTTCCGGTTTTTTGATGGCTCAACTGCGGGCAGCAGCACGTTTACAACGAACGGGAGTGTTGTTGGCGCGTTTAACGGGAACTCGAGCGCGGGCAATAGCCTCTTGACCATCAATGGTGCTCAGGCGACGGGCGGCGGTTTTTCATCTTTGGCTTTCTCCAACTTCTCAACTGCCGGGGCCGCAACATTAGTTGCCAATGGCGGTTCCAACGGAGGCTTCGGCGGCGCGATCAGCTTCAATCGTCCTTCCACTGGCGGCACTTCACGCGTGGAAGTGTTCGGCAACGGCACGGGGGATCTCACCAACGGCAACCTGGATATCGGTCAACACATCCTTCCAGGCGTCACGATCGGCTCGATACAAGGCAACGGCGCTGTGTTTCTCGGAAACCGAAACCTGACCGTCGGCAGCAACAACTTGAGCACCGCGTTTTCCGGCAAGATCCAGGATGGCGGAAGCAGCGGTCAGTCCCCCGGTTCGCTGACCAAGAGCGGAACCGGCACGCTCACCCTAACCGGGGCGAATCTTTACACGGCGGGCACAACCGTGAGTGAAGGCACTTTGGTGATCAGCAACACGAGCGGCTCCGGGAGCGGCACGAGTGCGGTGCAGGTAAACGCCGGTACGCTGGGCGGGAAGGGGATCATCGCGGGCGCAGTGGCCATCGGCACCGGCGATGGGACAGGAGCCTTCCTTGCTCCAGCCGCCGGGACAAATAAGCAGGCCACTCTCACGATCCAAAGCGCGCTCACCTTCCAGGCAGACGCGACCTACACCTACACCTTCAAGGCGAAGAACACACAAGCGAAGACGGACAAGGTGATCGCCAACGGAGTCACGATCAACAGCGGCGCGACCTTTTCTTTCAGCGGACAGGCACAAGGGCATTTGACGCCGGGCCTCACCTTCGCCGTCATCAGCAACACTTCCGCGACGGCGATCGCCGGCACCTTCAGCAACCTGGCTGACGGCGCGATCTTGACCGTGGGCAGCAACACCTTCAAAGCGAACTACGAAGGCGGGACCGGAAACGACCTAACGCTGACAGTGCAGTAAGTATCGAGGTCGCGTCCACGCACCTAACGTTTGGTTCCGCGATACCCGGAGCCATCGCCCAAGGCTGAGATCACATGGGCGGTATGAGGGTCGGACCCGCGGTCAGAGATTATTATCGACACAAGAGAGAGGCAGAAGGGGTCAGAGTAGGCTTGTCTGGCACACGGCGCTGAGCGCGGCGCGGCGATCCGCGGGGAGTGCGGCGAGGTATTGGGCCACGGTGGAAGCTGCCGTGTGGGCGACGATACCCTCTGAACTGTGCGGCGGACAAGACACATGCCAGGACACCGCTACTTTGCCGCACTGCAGACGGCGAAGAGCAACATCGACCTTCTTCCGCGGGTGGCGGGCCCAGTTTCCTTGTTTGCAAACGTGCTTTGCAAATTAACAACGAGCTCTGCAGATTGATGAACCCGTGGGGCGCGGGCGTTTGGATTCGCTAGTGCGACTGTGCCGGCTCTGACGCGGTTGCGACCGAATCGGGATCTGTCTTGCGAAAATGGAAGAGTTGGCCGATGCCCTTGAGGTAAAGATATGAAAAAATCTAATGACAATAAGAAGGATCTGTCAGCAGAACAGCGGGCCGAGCTCCTCAAGACATTGAAGGCGCGTTTTGAGAAGAATATGGTCCGCCACAAGGGTCTTGACTGGGCCAAGGTGAAAGCAAGGCTGGAGGCTAGCGCTGGAAAGCTGTGGTCGCTCCACATCATGGAAACAACCGGCGGCGAACCGGATGTGGTAGGTCAGGACAAGAAGACCGCCGCATACATTTTCTTCGATTGTTCGGCGCAAACTCCGAGTGGTCGCGTAAGTCTTTGTTACGACGATGAGGCGTTGGAGGCGAGGAAGGAACATAAGCCGAAGGATAGCGCGGTGGGCATGGCGACGGCCATGGGCGTTGAGCTTTTGACGGAAGAGGAATATTTTGCGCTTCAGAAACTGGGAGAGTTCGATACGAAAAGATCGAGCTGGATAAAGACGCCTGCCGAGATCAGAAAGCTAGGCGGTGCGCTTTATTGTGATCGCCGTTACGGACGCGTCTTCGTGGGGCACAACGGCGCAGACTCTTACTACAGCGGCCGGGCGTTCCGTGGCTCGCTACGGGTCTGAGGATCGCCAGAATCTGTATGCTCGGTGAGTGTGCTCGCGTAATCGCGCGCTGACGATGCACGCGTTCGATTTCATCCTGGTGCTGTTCTCGTTCGTCTACGCGGCAGCGGTGACCCATCTGCTCTCGACCGCGGGCGAGATCATCATCGCCTCCAAGCGCATCCGGCTCTCGTGGTGCAATGCGGGCTGGATGTTGGTCGCGCTGCTCTTCACCTGCGCGTGGTGGATCGGCCTGTGGGATTTGCACGGATTAAAGTTCTGGGACATCGGGTCGATCGCGTTCTATTTCTCGATGGCGTCGGGCATTTATCTGAACGCACGTCTCGTCTCGCCGCGCATTCCGGAAAGTGGCGAGATCGATCTGCAGCGCTTTCATTCCGAGGAAGGTCGAAAATACCTCATCGCCTACGCGATTCTTTGCGTGGTCACGGTGGTGACCAATGCCATGCTTGGCCAGGCCGCCGGCGCCTCGCAGTGGCCGGCGCAGAATATCGTGATCGCTCCCATGACCCTGGCGACAGCCGTGGCTGCGATTTTCATTAACAGCAATTGGGTGCAAGCCCTGGCGCTCGCGATTCAAATCGGAGGTTGGATTTGGTACTTTGCTGCGCTGCAGACAGCGTTATCGGGATAACTCGAAAAAGCTGAAAGCTGGTAGCTGAAACGGTCGATTGGCGTCGTTGAGGCGAAAGAGGGCGAGCGCCGTCGTCTCCGTGAACTGCCGTGGCTGGATAAGTTGGAGATGCTCGACAAACTGCGCGATCGGCAATCGCTCTTGCAAAAAACGAGAGCACGAGAGTCGAAGACCTTCAAGACGGGAAGCCAGTCTTGATATTCGAACGCCCCATGAAGAGGCGGAAGAGATTGGCGAGAACAACTCGGCCACGGCTTTGACTTTGTCGCTGCTCGCGCGATCGCCTCCGGTCCAGGCAGAATGAAAACCTGAAAACTGCCGTAACGATCGCGAAGCGAACGGCCGGGCCTTCAAACGATGCCGTAATGCAGGCGACGCGAGTCGGGCTTTCAAAAGCCGGTTCTCAACGTAGGAAGGCTGAAGTAGAATGGAGTGACTGGGGTGAGCAAGAAAGCGAAGTAGCCAGGGTCCTTCAATGCCGGGTGTCGTGAGCCAGGCTTAGCCAAGATTAAACAAAACAAGGGCCGTATAGGATAGGACAGCCAGTGGAAAGAAAAGGGACCAGAAGCGATGGTAACGCTCATTGGCAGTGACGCCAGCGATAACTGTGCCGGTTGTCCAAATCGTCAAGGTGGGAAGGTAGAGCGGGCCTTGGTCGATGAAGTGTTGTTTGCCCTTCAATAAGGTATCGATGACATCGAGGGGCCAGAGTAACATCATGATGAAGAAAAAGCCGCGCCGATTCGCATAGTAGTATTCGCGCCAGTTTTTTGCATCGGTGGATTCCAGGTCGCCGGGGCAGAGGACACCCGCGGCGAGATAGAGTAACGTCGGCGTGATTGTTACCCAGATGAGAAGAAAGAAGTTCCAGGAAGTTGTGTTGTGCCAGCGATAAAATACCCACCATTCCAGAATCAGATAGATAAACAGGTTCACCATCCAAACCGTATGAACCCAGTAGCCGTGTTTGCGATGGTGCGCCTGGATAGCTTCACTTAACTGGCTCATTACCAGAGTTGCGCATAAACCCAGGACGATCGAGACCAGGACGGCAATGTAGTTAAAGGCGTCGTTCATGATGGAAGCTTATCGCCGCTGGCGGGCGGCGCTACCGCAAAGGCCACAAGGCTAGCAACGCCGGTTCTCAGCATAATCGGGCACTGACGAAGCGATCTCGAAGTAGCCGTGGCCGGGCTTGGACGCAACGGATGTGGAACAGCGGCCGGGCCTTCAAAGCCTGTTCGTTCTGTCGCTGCGCTACGGCAAGGGCTAAAGTAAAAAGCAGAATGGAGCGACCGGGATGAGCGACATAGGATGGGAGCCGCAAGGGTAGCGGAAGCGAGCGGCGCGAGCGCATCAAAGATTGGTGTGCTCGGCATTGATTTCACCGATGGCGCTTTGGCTGGCGAGTTCCTCAATCTTTGCAGGGATGTGATGAACTACGCCGGTTGGTGCCCTGTTGCTGAATAATCCGGGAGATCGATGCGATCAAGGAGGCTGGTCCCCATGAGCAATTTTGGGAGGTAGGGAATGGCGAACGCTTTGGTCACCTGGTTCCGCAAGAATAGTCCCCACTGAGTCTTTGGCGTAAATGAGCCGGCAAATTTCTTCGCCGCCTTCTGCTTACCGAGCATGAACGGGTGCAACCGCTCTTCATAACGCTTGAGCGCTTCTTCGCGTGAGTTGCCGGTCGCGCCGAGTTCGCCCGCCAGCACGTAGGCTGCAGCCATGGCCAGCGCCGATCCTTGACCGGCGAGGAGCGACGGGCAGAAGGCCGCATCGCCCACGAGGCCGACGCGCCCTTTCGACCACCTTTGCATGGCTATTTGACTTACCCGGTCGAAGTACAGGTCCGGGCAGGACTCGAGCGCGTCGAGTATCTGCGGACACTCCCAGCCGAGACCGCCAAATTGCGCGCGAAGCGCTTCCTTTTGCGCAGCGATCTCCGTAAGATCAGTCAACCGTCCGCGTTCGTCCGCGAAAACAAAAAGGAACAAGGTCCGGTCGTGGCGCAGTGAAAGGCGCCCCACCTGTTTTCCCGGCACGCTGTAATTGATATAGATGTCCTCGTCTCTGTGCGGATAACCGGCGACCTCGAAGGCCGCGACGGAATAGCCGAGGTATTCTTCAAACTGATTCTCTTCCCCGAAAGTCAGTTTCCTCACGACTGAGTGAAGGCCATCCGCACCGATCACGACGTCGAAGTGACGCGACGGCGCATGCTCGAAAGCGACCTCTACGCCGTCAGTGCCTTGTTTAATCCCCGTGATGCTGTCGCCAAAGATCGTTTCGCAAGCGCCTTCGATCTTGCGGTAGATAATCCGGGCGAGATCGCTGCGCGCGATCGTGAGATATCGTCCTTGGGCAGCCTTGCGGAAGATTTCCACATCGAATCCTCCGACGCGCCGTCCCTGCGCGTTGACGAGGCGCAATTCTTTGATGTTGTAACCGTCGCATCGGACCTCGGGGAGGATCCCCATTCGTTCCGCGACGTCGAAGCCCACGCCCCAGAAATCAATTGCATAACCGCCCGTGCGCAGCTCTGGAGCTCGCTCCACTAGCGTCAACTTTATTCCATAAGTCGAGAGCCAATAGGCGAGTGTCGGTCCGGCGATGCCGATTCCGGAAATGAGAACTGACATAGGGGAAAGTATATCCAGATTCTATGAGCTGCCATGCAGTTCCCTAACGGCCGCTAAAGACCTGGCGACGGGCGCGGGTCGGTGAGAACGACGCCAGTCTTCCCATACGGACTTGTAGTCGTGATGGAGCCAACTTTCGTCGTCATTGGCGCACACCGAAGCAGGTGACGTCCGTCGGCGTTGACCAATCAGAGAATCGAAATTCAGGCAACACAGCACGCGCATGGCCCACACCCGTTCTTCCGGAAAGCAGAGCTTGACAGGTCGCATCCGGATTGCCGACGCTCTTGGATATGAAAGTTCCCTCCAGATGTAGAGCAACGTATTTCGCATTAGCGACAGGTATCTTCCTGGCGTGCAGCCTCGCGGCGAAAGAGAAGCCCGCCGCTACCGCCGCCCCGAAGACCGAGAAGCAGACTCCGCACCTGCTGCTTGCGAATGTTTGGAATCCGTCGATCGATCCGACTGGCTGGTGGATGAGTGAGAAGTACGATGGCTTACGGGGTTACTGGGATGGGCACCAGCTATGGAGCCGCAAAGGCAGTCCAATTCACGCGCCGGACTATTTTCTCGCTGAGTTACCGAAGGACATCGCTCTGGATGGAGAGTTATGGATTGGCCATGGCAAGTTCGAAGAGACTATCAGCGTCGTCCGTTCGGAGACACCGGATGATCGCTGGAAAAGCGTCCACTTTATGGTCTTCGATGCCCCACAGGCTAAAGGCACTTTTGAAGAGCGAATGCGATTTTTGCACGCGACTTTACCCGAGGGAAATCGCTTTGTCAGAGTTGTAGCGCAGGAACGCTGCCAGGGGGTGACTCAACTACTGGCTGAGCGCGATCGCATCGTCGGGATGGGCGGTGAAGGAGTGATGTTGCGCCAGCCGGACTCGGCTTACGAACCGCGGAGGTCTCCTACCTTACTCAAGGTTAAGCCGTACGACGATGCGGAGGCGACCGTCATCGCGCACGAACCGGGAACCGGAAAGTTCGCGGGTAAGCTCGGCGCGCTCCGGGTGCGAACGGATGACGGCAGGGAGTTTTCCGTTGGGAGCGGCTTGACCGAGGCGGAGCGAGAGTCGCCGCCGCCGGTGGGAACAGTCATCACCTATCGCTTTCGCGGCCTAACTGCTAAAGGCCTGCCGCGATTCCCTAGCTATCTCAGGGTGCGCCGAGATTGAATTCACGCCCGGTTCGCACTGTTGTTATGTCATTCTCGCTGCCCCGTTAGTGCTAAAAACTGAAACGCTAAAATTACTGCTTGCTTCACCTGCGCGTGGGGAGTTTCACGACGAAACTCCCAGTTCTTTCGTCATATAGCTGAGGGCGAAGTCGATGAAGGCGCGTACGCGCTTGGGCAGGAGACGATATCCGGCATAGACGACGTGAACGGGTAACTCTCTCGCGTTCCACTGCGGCAGGACGCGGACGAGTTGTCCGGAAAGGAGGTCGTCCCGAATCAACCAATCGGGAAGCAGGGCGAGACCGAGACCGGCTCGCACCGCCTCACGGATACTGGTGACGCCTTCGGAAATGAGCACCGGAGAAATGCGGAGCGTCTGCTCGCCGCGGTTCTTCGCGGAAAGCTTGATCTCCTTCGCGCTCCAAAAGTGAGCCCCGGCGATCGCGATCCATGGCCATGATTTTAGGTCGCTGAGTTTCTTCACTGCGGGACGGCTTTTGAGCAAAGACGGCGCAGCGGCGAGGTAAAGAGTGATCTTGCCTGCCGGCCGGGCCACCATACTTTCGTCCGTGATTTTGCCGGGCAGGATTCCGACATCGCAACCTTCCTCGATCATGTGCAAGGGACGGCTGCTCAGGCCGAGCTCCGCGGTGACCTTTGGATTGAGCTGCAAAAAACTGCTGACCAGGCGCGTGACGATCCATTGCCCGAGATCAGTGGTCGCAAACAAACGCAAGTGGCCGCTGAGTGTTGTTTGATCATCGCGCAGTCGCTGGTCCGCCTCTTCGGCGTGAGCCAGCATGGTCTGTGCATCCGCGAGCAAGAGCTGCCCTTGTTGCGTGAGGCTCATGCGATGGGTGTCGCGCCGCAACAGCGCCGTGCCGCAGTGGTCCTCCAGCGTGCGCAGGTAACGACTCAAGGTCGGCTGAGTAATTTTCAAGCGACGCGCCCCGGCGGAGATGCTGCCGCATTCCACGATGCAAACGAAGGCGCGGAGCAGGCAGAGGTCGTCGAATGCGGTCATGCGATTTGTGAATAATTGATATGCGAAACCACGAGCTACACGAGAAGTGACATCGCGCTGATCATGCTGCCATGAAACGTAATCCATCAAGCAACAAACGCGTCTCTGATGGCGCGATGAAGATCGTGGTCATCGGCGGCAGCGGGCTCATCGGCAAGAAGGTGGTGAACAACCTCCGCCGGCTGGGCCACGAAGTCGTGCCCGCATCACCCTCCTCGGGCGTCAACACCCTCACCGGTGAAGGGCTCGCGGAAGCGTTGGCCGGCGCTCAGGTCGTCGTCGACGTGGCGAATTCGCCGTCCTTCGAGGACAAGGCGGCAATGGAGTTCTTCAAGACGGCGGGCAACAATCTCCTTGCCGCGGAAGCGGCCGCGGGCGTGGGGCATCACGTTGCGCTGTCGGTCGTCGGCACCGAGCGCGTGCAGGGCATGGGTTACTTCCGCGCGAAGCTCGCGCAGGAAAACATGATCAAGGCCGCCGAAATTCCCTACACGATCGTCCGCGCGACGCAGTTCTTTGAGTTCGTGGGCGCCATTGCACAATCGGGCGCCGTCGGGCAAACCGTTCACCTGCCACCGGCGCTCTTCCAGCCCATCGCAGCCGACGACGTGGCGGAGATCCTGGCCGAAGTCGCGCTCGCTGCGCCGGTGAACGGCACGATCGAGATAGCCGGCCCTGAACGGGCGGGTCTTGATGAACTCGCCGGACGTTTCCTGCGCGCAACCAAAGATCCACGCGAAGTGGTGACCGATCCGCAGGCACGCTATTTCGGCCTCGAGGTGAACGATCAAACGCTCACGCCGGGCCTTAATCCGCGCATCGCTCCGACGTTTTTCGGCGATTGGCTTGACCGTTCGACACTTCAGAAGCCAGTGAAGGAAGCAGCATCGGCCGCGACCAGTTCAACTCGCCTGGCTCCGCAAGAGGTCGCCTAACGGCAAGAACAAGCAGAACAGGAAAGGTAAACCGACCAGCACCAGGACAACCGAAGTGGAATGGGGGTCAGATGACAAGATCGCAGGATAGATATGAGTGACGATTGTGTGTTTCAATGATTACCGAACCTGCATTCAAGCAAACTCTGGGAGGCACTAGCAGCAACGGCAACTCGATTAGCACCGCGCAAAAAGCACTGGCGTTGAACCTCGATGCTACCCGGTACGGCACTTTTGCCGAAATCGGTGGCGGCCAGGAAGTAGCGCGCTGGTTTTTCTCCGTGGGGAGAGCGGCAGGAACGATCGCAGAAACGATTTCCGCCTATGACATGGCGATGAGCGATCGACGCTATGGTTCGGCCAAGCGGTACGTCAGCAGGGAACGGCTGGAGGCCATGCTCAAACATGAGTTTGCCGAATTGCTCGAGAGCTTAAAGGCAAAGCACGGCGACACGAAAAGATTCTTCGCGTTTGCGAACACTGTCGCGACTCGTGCCTTTCGCGAGGCCGGCAACGGGCGGGGCTGGCTGGGCATTCGCTTTCAAACCCGTCCGGGCGAAAAGCCATCCGAGGTCATCATTCATACTCACCTTCTGGACTCAACAGCTGCACGGGAGCAGGAAGCGTTAGGGATTCTCGGTGTGAATCTGGTTCACGCGGCATTCTTTCACTGTGAGGAACCGGAGAAGTTTATCGCGTCGCTCATGGACGACCTGGGCCGTCGAAGGGTTGAGATCGACATGATCAAGTTCTCCGGGCCGGCATTTCCCAACGTGGACAATCGGCTCATGAGCCTCCAACTCGTGGAGCAAGGATTGACCGACGCCGCCATGTTCACCGCCGCGGGCGAGACGGTGCAGCCCTCGGAGGTGCTATACAAGAAACCGATCCTGGTCGAGCGAGGCAGCTTTCGGCCGGCGACGAATTTGACTTTGGATCTGCTGGAACGAGCGCGCGAACAGTTTCTGGGAGAACCCGAAGTACGGGGAAAGGAGTCGGTCGTGTTCGCGGAAATGACGTTGCGCAGTCTGACCCCGGAATCTGAGACAGGACACGACGATTTCCTTGACCGGGCAGACATCCTCAGAGCTCTCGGTTTCGACGTCTTGATCTCCCGGTTTGAGCAACATTATCGACTTGCCGATTATTTCGCGGCCTACACCGATGGCTTGATCGGTATCGCTGCCGGGCTGCCCACTGTTCGCCAGCAAGTGGCGGATGAGAAATACTACACCGAACTTCCAGGCGGCGTGCTCGAATCGGTTGGACGTCTATTCAAACGCTCGGTGAAAATGTATGTCTATCCGACGCGCGATCCGGCTACGGGTGAGATTCAGACACTGGCTAGTGCCAAGGCACCGCCACCTTGGCATCACCTGCAGCAGCTCCTCATTGAGCTCGGTCGGGTTGTGCCCATTCGCTCGTACAACGAATCGTATCTCTCAATTCAAACGCCCGACGTTCTTTCCCGGATTCAGGAAGGCGATGCTTCCTGGGAAGCAATGGTCCCGCCGGCCGTTGCGGAAACAATCAAAGCAAAGCGGCTTTTTTCCAACCGATGAAAGTCGGAATCTCGGATCCTTTAAAGGGGCGGCGCGGAAGGAGGCCGGATATACCACGATCCAGACTCGTTCAAATGCCCCCTCCGGAAAGCCTGAGAAAAGATGACAAGATCGAAGGAGAAATATGAGTGACGAGTCAAAGTCGGCGCCACCGGATCAGCCGATACCTTCTCCCAAGCCGGCACCGCCAGAGCAGCCAGTATCTTCCACCAAGCCGGCCGCAAGCGAAAAAGGCAAAGCTTCGAAAAAACGCAGGTGGCGAACTGCCCTCATCGTCATCGGCGCGATCATCGTCGTCTTCGTCATCATCCCGAAAGCCTTTCACGCGTGGCACACCGTCTCGACTGATGACGCTTATGTGAACAGCTATGTCACGTTCGTGGCGCCGCGGGTGGGCGGCCAGGTCAGGCGCGTTCTGGTTGACGATAACAATCGCGTGAAGAAAGGGGACGTTCTCGTTGAGCTCGATCCGGAGCCGTATCGCGTGCAAGTCGCGATCAAGCAGGCCGCGGTCGACTCCGCGCGGGCAGAGCTGGTCGTGGCGCAGGCTACCGTGCGCGGCCAGATTGGGCAGGCCCGTGGTCTGCGGTTCAAACTTCAACACGCGATTGAAGACGTGGACAATCAAGTCGCGCTGATCCGCGCGCGCGTCGCTACCTGGGAGCAGGCAAAGGCAACGCAAGTGCTCGCTCAAAGCGAATTCGAACGCGCCAAAAAACTGCTGGCGACAAAAGTATCGAGCAATGAGGAGTTCGACCAAAAACGTGAAGCAACTCGATGTGGCAAATGCGCAGGTAAAGCAGGCGCTGGAAAACGTTTATCAGGCTCGCGCTGCTCTCGGCTTGCCCGCACAACCGGCTGAAGGGACGAACCTCGCCGAGGTTCCGCCCAATCTCGATCAAACTTTTTCGTCGGTCCGCGAAGCGCTCAGCGGGCTATTGCAAAGCGCGGCGCAACTCGGCGTGGTCCCTTCGTCCTGGAACATGACCCCGAAGGAAACGCTCGCGGAATTTTATCGGCGCGATCCAGGCGGCGACATCAACAAAATCTATGCCCAGATCATCAAGACCGCGCCGGGTTTGAAGGAAGCAGAGGCGAAATTAATGCAGGCCGAGCGCGATCTTGATCAAGCAAGGCTTGATCTGCGCTACTGCGCCGTCGTCGCGGAGATCGATGGCGTGATCACGCGCCGCAATGTGAATCCCGGGAACAATGTCCAGGTCGGCCAGAGTTTGATGGCGATCCGTTCGCTGCGCGACATCTGGGTGGACGCGAACTTCAAGGAAACGCAACTGCGAAACCTTCGGATAGGTCAGCACGTGGACCTGGAAGTTGATATGTATGGCAGCAAACACCGATTCGAAGGCCGAATCTCTGGCTTTACATATGGGACCGGTTCCACGCTTGCGCTGCTGCCGCCTCAAAATGCAACCGGGAACTACGTAAAGGTCGTGCAGCGTTTGCCGGTCCGGATCGATCTGTTGAATTACGATCCTGACAAACTGCCTTTGTTCGTCGGTCTTTCGGTCACGCCATCGGTGGATTTGTGGAGTAAGCCGGCCGGACCGAACGCTGGCAAGTTTTTGCAAGAACCGGTTCCGCAGCCCGTCCCGGTCGCCAGGACGACGCCGGCGAAGTGATGAGCTCGTCATCAATCGCCGTTCCGAGTTACTCGGCAGCGGCCATTCCGCGCACCATCAATCCGTGGATGATCGCGCTGGCGGTCGTCATTCCCACGTTCATGGAAGTGCTGGATACGACGATCGCCAATGTGGCGTTGCGTCACATTGCTGGCGGATTGTCGGCGGCGGTGACCGACGGGGAGTGGGTCATCACCAGTTACCTGGTGGCTAACGCCATCATCCTGCCGATGTCCGGCTGGCTCTCGATTCGACTTGGCCGGCGCAACTATTTTCTCCTGTCCATTCTGGTGTTCACGACCGCGTCGGCTTTATGCGGAATGGCTACAAGTCTGAACATGCTGATCTTCTCACGTGTTCTGCAGGGTCTGGCTGGCGGCGGATTGCAACCCTCCAGCCAAGGGGTATTGCTTGACGCGTTTCCGAGAGAGAAACAAGGCGCCGCCCAGACGGTTTTCGGTATCGCTGCGCTGCTCGCGCCAGTTGTGGGACCGACTCTCGGCGGCTACATCACGGACAATTACGGCTGGCGCTGGTGTTTCTATATCAACATACCGGTGGGAATTCTTGCGCTACTGATGGTCAACGCTCTGGTGTTCGATCCGGCTTATCTCAAAGCACAAACTGCCGAGACGCGCAAAGAGCATCGAGCGTTCGACACGCTTGGGCTTTGCCTCCTGGCCGTCACCATGTGTTCGTGGGAGCTTTTGCTGACCAAAGGCCAGGAATGGGATTGGTTCGGTGATCCATTTCTGCGCGTGCAAACGCTCGCTCTGTTGTTCGTCCTTGGTCTCGGCGGCCTCATTTTTCGCGAGCTGCGATTCGCCAATCCGCTCGTCAATTTTCGCACGTTGAAGGACCGTAACTTTTGTGCCTGTTGCATCATCATTTTCTGTGCATTCGCTACCCTCTACGCCAATACGATCAGTCTGCCTGCCTTGCTACAGTCACTTTACGGATACGATGCGACTACTTCTGGATTGGTTCTGTCGCCGTCCGGCGTTTTCGCCATCGTCGTGCTGGCGATTGTTGGCCGGCTGCTTGGTCGCGGCGTTGACGCACGTTATCTCATGGCGGCGGGCCTCTTCCTTATGGCCCTCGCAGGTTATTGGTTCTCGCAATTGAACCTTGAGATCAGTCCTTGGCAGATTGTCTGGCCGCGGGTGGTTTTCATTGTCGGTCTGTCCACGATTTTTGCGCCACTCAATGTCGCGGCGTTCCTGGATATTCCACCTCAGCTCCGCGGCGCTGCCGTCGGGTTGTTGGCCCTTCTACGCAATGAAGGCGGCAGCGTCGGGACATCACTCGCGCAAACAATTCACGAACGTCGTGATCAGTTCCACAGCTTGCGGCTGGGCGAAAATCTCGATCAGCTCAATCCTGCGGTAACTTCCTATCTCCATCAGGCACAGTCAGCTTTTCTCCAACAAACCGGCGACCCAGTCGCAGCGAAACAAATGGCACTGCAAACTCTCGCCAACCTTCGTGAACAACAAGCGTCTGCTCTGGCCTACTTCGACACATTCTTCGTCTTTGCCGTCGTTGCCGTCGCGCTCGTCGCTCTGCTTTTCTTCATGAAACGTTCGGTCGCCGAAAAAGGGGCGCCCGTCGCGGCGGAATGAGATTAGACCTTCCGCCTGTCGCTCGGCTTATTACAAAGCTGGCTGTTCTATGGATCGCGCTTCTAGTTCTGCCATTTACGGAGCGAACTCTCTGAGGCGCTAGAACCTATTACTTCTTATATATCGGGCTCGGACTGGTCTTCGTGATGTATGGGCTAACGATCCGCTCCATTTTCTTTTTCTTACGGCACACCATGCGAGAGCCGGTCTACATTTGGATTCCTTTCTGGCGTGGTCAGTTTTTATTTGCAGCGTTCTCGCAGTCTTCGCCATCGAATACGATCTTCGTTTCCGCGCGCCAGGGCCATCGGTGAAGCTGAGCCGGCCTCTAATTGACTATCTCTACTATGAGATCATCACGTTCACGACGGTTGGCTACGGCGACATCGTCCCGCTGAGTGCGCAAGGGAAGTTTCTCGCTATCTGCACGGCTCTTCTTGGGGCCACGCACGGTGTGACGTTTGTCGCCATAGTTCTCCAGGCTTTGACGCAACACCCCCCTGCCAAAAGTCAAAATGATTGAGCGACACCGTTCATCTGACAACGGCGGAGGCGTGCAGGCGAATCTTATCCAGCATCCGCCCGAAATGGTTCAGGCGCCCGACTTTGTCGTAGCGACAGCGCGAGGCCGGGCTTTCGAATGCTAAAGTTGAATGGAGCGCGTGGTGGTTTGCGACGGCGGCGATTTTGCGCTTGTTTCTTCGCTCGATTAACGGTCACTCTGGACGAGTGAAGCTTGAGGTCGCAGACCGACGAGAGACGGATTTTCCGGCCCCGACTTCGTTTTCGGTCACCCGCTAACGGGATTTTCTTGGGATGTTTGCCTATCTGCATCTCTTCGCCGCCGCTGCGATTGGGATCTGGCTCCTGCGACGGTTTCTGGGCGATCGTTTGGAATTGCCCGAGCAAATCTTAGGCGGGCTGGCTGCCGGTTGGATCCTGGCGGCCTGGGCCGCTTATCTGGTGGCGAGCGTGCAGAGGAGCCTTGTTTACGGCTCCATGGTGGGGTTGACGATACTGCTCAGCCTGGTCGCGGTGATCCTTTGGGCGCTGTCTTTTCGCCCGTCGGTCTCGGGCCAGCGCTTTGGTCCGCGGCTCTGGCCACATCTGCCTCTCCTTGTGCTCCTCGCCTTCACCGGTTGTTTCTACAGTTACTCTTTCGTCACGCAGAGTTTCCCGCTCAAGCAGGACGGGCTGCATACTGGTGGGGCCATGTTTGCCGACCTGCCGTTTCATCTTTCGATGATCACCTCCTTTGTTTATGGCGATAACTTTCCTCCCATTTATCGCATCTTCCCGCCCGATCCCTTGACTTATCCTTTCCTGCCCGACTTTCAGGCGGCCGTCCTGATGAAACTCGGGCTCAGTATTAACGCCGCGCTGGTTGTGACCGGCGTGCCATTAGCAGTCGCTTTGACGGGTCTCCTTTACTGCCTGGCCAAGCGCTTACTCGGGCGTTGGCCGGCCGCGATTCTGGCGACCTTTCTTTTCCTGCTCGGAGGTGGCCTCGGTTTTCTTTATTTCCTGGCACACTGGCGGATGACCGGTACGGGATTCTGGTATTTCCTGACCAATCAGCGCCTTAATTACGCGCACGAGGGTGGCCTGGCACTTTACTGGGACAACGTCATTGTCGGTCAGATCCTCCCACAGCGCTCGAGTCTTTATGGAATGGCGATCGCTTTTCTCGTCTCGATTCTCTTCGCGGGTGTCTGGCGGCGCTGGGTGGAGGAAAAACCAGCGGGGCGTTGGGAGGGCGGGTTGGAGTTACTCGTCGCGGGCGTCCTGGTCGGACTGCTGCCCCGGGTGCATTCTTTTACCTTTATCGCGCTTGGGCTGGTCAGTATCGGTTGTTTTCTTCTGCGCCCACGATTCGCTTGGTTACTCTTTTGGTTGCCCGCTCTCGTGCTGGCTCTGCCGCAGCTCATCGATGTAAACCAACACATTGCGCACCGCCATTTCTTTTATCTCCAGCCGGGCTGGATGGGAAATTATGAAAAGAACTGGCCGCTCTTCTGGCTGCGCAACTTTGGGCTGCCTTTGATCCTGATCTTCCCCGCCTGGTTCACGACCTCACGGACCTGGCGCATGTTCTATCTGCCCTTTGCGCTGATCTTCGTCGTCTGTTTCTTCGTCTCGATTTCGCCTGATCCGTATAACAACACGAAGCTCTTCTATTACTGGTATGCGCTAACCTCGATCCTTATTGCGGGCTGGATCCATAAACTGGCGACGGCGCATCACCAGCGTTTTCTCGCCTTGTTACTGGTCCTGGTCTCGACGGCGACCGGGTTCATCGCCTACGTGCATGGAGGGTTTACCTCCTGGCTCATGTTCAGCCGTGCGGAGATGGCCGCGGCCGCCTTCGCGCGGGATAAGATGCCGCCGCACGCCGTCATCATGGCCGCTCCTACTTTTACCCAGCCGATTGTCTGCATGGCCGGGCGGGCGACGGTTCTGGGTTTCGTTCCCTGGCTATGGAGTCATGGATACACCGACGACGAGATCAAGCCGAGGCTGGCGGATGTCACGGCAGTTTACCATGGAAGCCCCGAGACACGACAAATCCTGGAGAAATATGGTGTCTCCTATATTTACTTCAGCCCCGCCGAGCGGAATGAGCTGCACCTCACGGCCCTTCCGACAAACTGGCCTTTCCCAGCTGTCTATCACTCCGGGGAGATCACGATCTATGAAGTGCGGTGAAGGGGAGGGGCAGTAGAAAGTAGAAAGTAGAAAGTAGAAAGGCTAAAGTAGAAATCTTCTGCGAGGCGTTTGGTTAGGGCCTCTTTATTGGCTCGATCCTATTGGTCAAAGAATGGGAAATCTTGGTCAAGTAGTAGCTGCCGGGCATAATCCTGGCCGAGAAATCAGCGAACTTGGGCAAGTTGACTCATGCTCCTTCAATCTTTGGGGTGATTTCGATGAACTCACGCCGGTTGGCGCGTTGTTTCTGAATAATCCGGGAGGTCTATGCGGTCGAGCAGGCTGCTTCCCATGAGTAACTTTGGGAGATAAGGGAGCGCGAATGCCTTGGTAACCTGGTTGCGCAAGAGAAGTCCCCACCGGGTCTTTGGGGTAAATGATCCGGCAAATTTCTTCGCTGCTTCCTGCTTGCTGAGCAGGAAGGAATGCAACCGCTTTTCGTAGCACTTGAGCGCTTGCTCGGGTGAGTTAGCTGTGGCGCCGAGTTCGCCCGCGAGCACATACGCCGCAGCCATGGCGAGCGCCGATCCCTGGCCGGCGAGGAGCGACGGGCAGAAGGCTGCGTCGCCCACCAGCCCGACGCGCCCTTTCGACCATGTTTCCATCCGAATCTGGCTGACCCGGTCGAAATACAATTCCGGGCAGGATTCCAGCGCGGCAAGAATTTGCGGACACTCCCAGCCGAGACCACCAAACTCCGAGCGGAGCGCGGCTTTTTGTGCGTCGGTCTTAGTAAGATCGGTCAGTCGTCCGCGTTCGTCAGCGAAAACAAAAAGGAACAAGGTCCGATCGTTGCGCAGCGAAAGGCGACCCACCTGTTTTCCCGGCACGCTGTAATTGATGTAGATGTCCTCATCTCTTTGTGGATAACCGGCGACTTCGAAGGCCGCGACGGAGTAGCCGAGGAACTCCTCAAACTGATCCTCGTCTCCGAAAGTCAGTTTCCTCACGACGGAGTGCAGACCGTCGGCTCCGATCACGACGTCAAAGCGCCGGGACGGAGCGTTCTCGAAAGTGACCTCCGCGCCGTCGGTGCGCTGGTCAATCCCCGTGATGCAATCGCCAAAGATCGTTTCGCAATTTCCTTCGATCTTGCGGTAGATAATCCGGGCGAGATCGCTCCGCGCGATCGTCACATATCGTCCCTGGGCAGCCTCCCGGAAGATGTCGACATCGAATCCTCCGATGCGCCGTCTCTGCGCGTTGACGATTCGCAATTCTTTGATGTTGTACCCGTCGCGCCGGATCTCGGGCAAGATTCTCATTCGTTCCGCGACGTCAAAGCCGACGCCCCAGAAATCAATCGCGTAACCGCCGGTGCGCAGATATGGCGCCCGCTCGACCAGCGTTGATTTTATCCCATAAACAGAAAGCCAGTAGGCGAGTGTCGGACCGGCGATGCCGATCCCGGAAATGAGAACAGACATACAGAGAAGTATATCCGGATTCTGTCAGGTGCCACGGAAGCTCGCCTGCCGGCTGCTCAGCGTGGGGAGCTAAAGTAGAAAGGGAAAAGGCTAAAGTAGAAAGATCGGTGTGCGCGGCTTCGCGGCTCTCATTTCCCGTTGGAAGCCCCACCTCGTGCGGGAGTTTCTTACTTTGCGAATTCGCACGACCTGGTCGAATCGCAACTCGATGACCCGAAACCTAATCCGTTGGGTATTGTTTCCCATATGCCGAATGACCGGCGCAGTTCTGCCCGCGGCCGATCAGCCTTCGGATGACGAGGCGCAAACACCGGGTCGCGTCTAAAAAGATGCTACCCTATGTCCTTCCCTCACTGATCCGCGATCTCCGCTTGGCGCTTTGTCAGCTTCGGACTCTGCTTTCGAGCTTCCAAAACAGCATTACATAACCAATCAGGCCCAACACCACGTTACTGGTGTTGGGCCTAATTCAGTATGATTTTTATATTTGACAGCTTTGCCGAATTTTGCGCAAATGGCCGCCCTGAAAACAAAATCCCGTCTGCCTAAATCCTCCGCACTCTCCGCTGCCCGCTGGACTTCCTATGCCATCGCCGCCGGAGCTGTTGCCGTAGCCGGGACGCCAACGGCTGAAGCCGAGATTCATTATTCCGGGCTGGTCAATTTCAGGCTCGACCAAGAGTCCCGCGGAACTGAGACACATCGTTTCCCGCTCAGCCAGGGAGTCGTCCTCGTGGGGTACCGGTATGTGCGCGGCGCAGTCGATAATAGCGCCACGTTCTTCATCAATGGAGCTGCTGTCTCCAGCGCATTCCGCGATATTCCTTCTTCTGCTACTTCTGTTGCTGCTGCGTTGCCTCGCGGAGCGGTGGTTTCCCACGGGCCTTTTGGCTTTCCCTTTGGCTTTGCCGAAGGGCGTCTCCAAGACTATGCCTGCGAATTTCGGGATTTTCAGGAAGCGGGCACCTACTATATCGGCTTTCGCTTCAATAACGGTGCTGGGATGCAATATGGCTGGGTGCGGATCAAGTGGGGCGGTTGCTCGCGGAATGCATATATAGTCAAGGATTACGCCTGGGGCGATCCGGGCGACCATATCAAGGCCGGGAAGAAGAAACTGCATGAGGACGAGACGCAAGTCGCACCGCAGGCGGCCAAGAACGCCGATGCCGCTCCGCGGGCCGATTCCCTCGGCTCGCTCGGTCTCCTCGCGCTCGGCGCTGTCGGTTTGCAAGCCTGGCGCAGATCGCGTCGCGGCGACGAACACGGCGCTGGAATTTAGCACGCTCGCCTAGGATACTTTCGCGCATGCCCGAGCGCGACCCCAACGAGCGGAATTGAATTGGGGGTCAGCGGAATTGAATTGGGGGGGAATTGAATTGGGGGTCAGTGTGCAAATCTTGACAAAATGCTGAGGCGCCTTTAACGGGAGTCATGCCGCGGAGTGTTCGGATTGAGTTTGCGGGGGCGTTTTATCACGTGATGGCGCGGGGCAACCGGCGGGAGGCGATTTTCCTCGATGAGGAGGATCGGCGGCTCTTCGTGCAGGCGCTGGGGGAAGCGTGCGCCATGACGGGCTGGCGCGTGCATGGGTGGGTGCTGTTGAGCAATCACTACCACCTCATGATCGAGACTCCGGAGCCAAACCTGGTGGCGGGAATGAAGTGGCTGCAAAACACTGTGACCCGCCGTTTCAACGTGCGGCACCGAGCCTGGGGCCGGGTGTTTGGAGATCGTTACAAGGCGGTGGCCGTGGAGGGGCGCGCGCCCTATTACTACGAAACGCTGCTGGATTATATCCATCTCAATCCGGTGCGGGCGGGGCTTGTCCGGGCGAAAAAGCGAGAGAGCGTTTTGGATTATCCCTGGAGTAGCCTGAGCACGGGCTACGCGGTGTCGCCAGGCCGGCGACCGAAATGGCTGGCGGCGGCGGACGGGCTGGCGGTGTTTGGACTGCCGGACACCGCGGCCGGGCGGCGCCGGATGGTCGAGCGGCTGGAGCGGCGGTCAGTCGAAGAGGCAGCGGCGGGTTGCGGGACGGTCCCAGTGCCGGAGGAGATGGATGCGAGGTGCAGCCATTTGCGGCGCGGCTGGTATTGGGGGAGCCAAAGCTTTGGGGAACGAATGCTGAAATTGGCGGAGGGCGCGATGAAGCGGACGAAGTCGCGGGCTTATCGCTCGAGCGCGGTCCGGCAAACCCATGGTCTCAAGCAAGCGGAGCAGTGGCTAGGTGAGGGACTGGCGGCGGCGGGATTGGATCGGGCCGATCTCTCGAGCCTGAAGGGGAGCGATCCGCGAAAGGTGGCTCTGGCGGAGCTTTTATGGAAACAGACGACCGTTTCCCAGGATTGGCTGGCCGAGAGGCTGAAGATGCGAAGCGCGGCGAATGTGAGCCAGCTCTTGCGGCGCGCGGAAGGCCATCGCGGCAAGGTGCCGCGGAGGCTCGGATCGTTTGTGGCTGGGGCGATGCGCGGGGCGGGCTGAGAATTTTGTCAAGATTTGCACACTGACCCCGAATTCCCACTGACCCCGAATTCCACCGCTGACCCCGACGAATTCCCCACT
Source organism: uncultured Verrucomicrobiae bacterium (assembly GCA_963792775.1). Classification (GTDB taxonomy): domain Bacteria; phylum Verrucomicrobiota; class Verrucomicrobiia; order Chthoniobacterales; family UBA10450; genus Palsa-1392. The sequence goes on from CAWBXU010000012.1 coordinate 202,453, forward strand.
GCTGGCAGCTATCTCAGGCGATCGAGTCTCGAAAAGCGGCCAGGAAGGTTTCCATTTCGGCTTTTTTCCCGATCGTGACACGCATGTAGTCAGGCATGGCCGGGAATAATCGGCCCACCTGGACTTTTCGTTGCTTCATCGCCTGGATAAGCGGAACGACCGGTCGCTTCACATCCACCATGATGAAGTTCGCCTGCGACGGAATGGTTTGGTATCCCAGCTTGTCGAGCACCTCGAGGGTAAACTTCCTGGCTTCGCTGTTTAAGCGCCGACCGTTCGCAACCTGATCCGGATCGTCCAGGTTCGCCGTGGCCGCGGCCAGGGCCATGATGTTGACGCTGTCCCACGGTTGATGACTGCGCAGCCGGTCGATGGTTTCTTTTTGCGCGACGGCATAACCACAACGCAACCCGGCCATCCCGTAAATCTTCGAGAAGGTCCGCGCCACGATCAGATTGGGATGATCCTTGATGAGCGGAATCACGCTCTCGTAATCGGGACTGTCCGCGTAATGGAAATAGGCTTCGTCGACCAGGATGGTGGTCTGCGGCGATGCGTGCGTGATAAAACTCCGGACATCATCCTTCGGCGTGATGCTGGCCGTGGGATTGTTCGGATTGCAGAGGTAAACAAGCCCGCTCTCGACGGAATCTTTCATGCGCGGAAGATCGTGGCCGAACTTCGAAGTCAGCGGGATTTTTTCTACTTTGGCGCCGCCGGACGCAGCGTACTGGAGGATCGCTTCAAAAGTAGGATCGGCGGTCACAAGTGTGCCGCGCGGTCCGGTGAAAGCTTCCGCGGCCAGCTTGAGAATTTCGCTCGAGCCATCGCCGAGAAGGATTTGTTCGGACGCGACGCCGTTGAGTTTGGCAAGCGCTGCCACGAGCGCATCGGCGTGTTCGTCCGGATAACGGCAGACAAGATCGAAGGCATCGCGCATGGCTTGAACAGCTTTCGGCGACGGACCATACGGATTTTCGTTTGCGCTGAGACGAACGATACCGGAACGGGACGCCGACGATGGGGAAGCGGCGGCAGCGAGTTTGGCGAAGGCTGCAGCCGGATGTGCGGCAGCCGTCGCTACGCTGGCGCCGAGCAACTGTGTGAATTTACGGCGGGAGAGGTTCATTGCGACGGTCATTCAAGCGCAACAGTCACTTCACTCCAACTCCAAAAACGAAGCCCGTCCGGCGAAGCCTGGAAAGGGTCTCTCATGTGGGGTCAGTCCTAAGTAAAGCATCATTTTGCATTGTGCAGGAGTCGGTTCAAGCGCGTCCAGGTTCCCATGTGCAGTTCGGCCGCGATCCACTTCAAGGGCATCGTCGTTTCCTCCCGCAACCGTTGGGCGATGGCCACTTTGACCGCGTGCCCCTTGCGTTCAGTGGCCAGTTGCCTCGCCGTCCGGCCAGACCGAGCCATTCGGTCGATTAACGAGCACGACATGCCGTTTGCTCACTTTAGACTCGACTGGATAATCCAGTCGAATTCGAGCAAGGGGGCGAAACTATACCAACACGCCTGCAGTGACGGTTTCACCGCTTTTCCTTCCTGCCGTGATGTTTCGTCTCCCAGACACCAGCCGCGCCCCGCGTCCAATAGTAGATGGGACATACTTTGCAAAGTATGCGAGGACGTGGCGTGTCTGAAAAGGAACGCCGCAAACCGCTTCATTAGAGGACGTGATGGCCGACCTGGCGAAGAAATGGCTGATTTCTTACGCTGCCTTGGCAAAGGGCGATGTTCGGAGCGCTTCGGGTAGACGCGACCTGCGCGTATTTTCGTGAGGACGTAAGGACGAGACTTCCACATTATAAAAAAAAGCCGAGGATTGAAAGGTGCCTGAGAAAAATTTCCCGCACGGATCGGAGTTGCTGCACGATCCGGTGCTGAACAAAGGGAGCGCGTTCACCGCGGCTGAACGCGACGCGCTTGGGCTGCGCGGGTTGTTGCCGCCGCGCGCCCAGACGCAGGCCGACCAGGTCGAACGCGTGCTTGGCAATCTGGCGCGCAAATCGACCGACCTGGAACGCTACATCTCCCTCATCGCCCTGGCCGGGCGAAACCAGACGCTCCTTTACCGCGTCCTGATCGATCACATCGAGCAGTTGATGCCGATCGTTTACACGCCCGCGGTGGGCGAAGCGTGTCAGCAGTATGATCGAATTTTCCGGCGTCCGGGCGGGCTCTACATTTCCGTGGAAGATCGGGGGCGCGTGGCGGAGGTCCTGCGCAACTGGCCGGGGCGCGATGTGCGCGTGATCGTGGTGACGGATGGCGAGCGCATCCTCGGCCTCGGCGACCTCGGCAGCGACGGCATGGGGATCCCGGTCGGCAAACTCATGCTCTACACGGCCTGCGCCGGGGTGCATCCGTCGCATTGCCTGCCGGTGACGATCGATGCGGGTACGAATAACGCCGAGCTGCTGGTCGATCCGCTTTACTTCGGCCTGCGCCAGCGGCGCCTGCGCGGCCCCGAATACGACGCGCTGATCGATGAGTTCGTCGTCGCCGCGAACGAACTCTTTCCGCGGTTGCTGATTCAGTTTGAGGATTTCGGAAACGAGAATGCGTTTCGCCTGCTGGAGCGGTATCAGGAAAAAATCTGCACGTTTAACGACGACATCCAGGGTACGGCGGCGGTCGCGCTCGCGGGTCTCTACGGCGCGTTGCGGATCACGGGTGAGAGTCTGCGCGACCAGCGCGTCCTATTTTTCGGCGCGGGTGAAGCCGGCATCGGCATCGCAGAGCTTTTCGTTAGGGCGCTGGTCGAAAACGGGTTGCCGCAGGGCGAAGCCCGCGCGCGTTGCTGGTTTGTCGATTCCAAGGGGCTCGTGGTACGGAGCCGGAACAACCTTTCCAGCCACAAGGCGGTCTTTGCGCAGGATCACCCGCCGCTCACCGACACGGTGGCGATTGTCGAAAGCGTGCGACCGAGCGTGTTGATCGGCGTTTCCGGAAAACCGGGAGTGTTCTCGCGCGCCGTGCTTGAGGCGGCCGGCCGCCAGGTGGCGCGGCCGATCGTCTTTGCCTTGTCGAATCCCACCTCCCTCGTCGAATGCACGGCTGAGGAAGCGTATCGCTGGACCGAAGGCCGCGCGATTTTTGCCAGCGGCAGCCCGTTTGATCCGGTGTCGCTATTTGGGCGCCGCTTCGTGCCGGGGCAGGGAAACAACGCCTACATCTTTCCCGGGGTCGGCCTGGGCGTGATCGCCTGCGCAAGCCGGCTCGTGACCGATGACATGTTCCTCGCCGCGGCGCGCGCGCTGGCGGACCAGGTTTCGCCGGCGGAGTTGGAAGAGGGCAGGGTGTATCCGCGACTCACGCACATTCGTGATGTTTCCCGTGCCGTCGCCGTGGCCGTGATCAAAGTGGCGTTTGAAAAAGCCTTGGCCGGGCTGCCTGTGCCGGCCGACCTCGACGCCTATGTCCGATCGCTCATGTACGAGCCGGAATACCGCAGCTACGTCTGACGTTTCTGTCTGTGCGACCTTCGATCGGAAGCCTCCCTCCGTTTGCTGAGGCTCGCGGTGGCGGGCGGGTCCATTGGACTCTCTTGCGCCGTGCGCCGGTGTCGACGAGACGAACCAAATAGGAAATGTTTAGACGCGCTCCAAATTCTTCGGCGATACGTTGAGTGCCAGGTGTCTTAACAACCGCAGCAAACCCAATGAGTGGCAGATCGAGAAAACGACAACGTCAAAGGAAAGCCGGGAAAAGACCTTTGGCTTCATCCGCCGCGATTATTTGTTCCGCCATCGCTTCCGCGGTCTGCGCCCGCTCCTCCCCGTCATGCTCTGTCCCGGTCCCCTTGCGCATTTGCCCTGACACCCGTCGCGCCGCACCAGTTTGAACCCTGAGGATGTCCGCTGAGGACAGCGGACATTACATCACCTCGGAGCCGGAAATTACTTTTGGCAGATGCTCTGGAACCGGGGCCGCGTCGTTAGGGCAATGAGATCGCCAGCGTTGGCTGAGCGGTCGCTTCTGTTGGGCAGCGCTTCAGATCAGAAACTGCCCGGTGCGCATGACCGGCTCGCCGTCGAACCAGATATCGAAGTCGCGCCCGACGCAGTCGATATGGCTATGGGAAAGCCAGTTCGCCCCGGTGTGCTCGCCATAGGGATCGCCAAAGGCAATGTGGATGCCGGGGATTTTCTCGTCCTGCAGAATATTGCCGGTGACCTGAGTGCAGGCAGTATTTGTTCCGATGGCAAATTCGCCCACCCGGTTGCTATTCTCATCGGTGCTGGTGTAGCGGAGGAAATCGTCCCGCAAATCCTTGTTCGCGGATTTGAGCGAACGGATGCGACTGTTCTCCACTTCGATGGTGAGGGGAGCCGCCTGCAGATCGCCGTAACGCTCGCAGAGATAATCACCGACGACCCCGTCAACGACAAAGACGCCGTTCGTGTTCAGCGGCGAGGTCAAAATTTCGCCGCCTGGCAGATTGCCCCATTTCTCCTTTTGAATAATGCCGCTGGTCTTGAGCCAATTCAGTTCCGGCGAGAACTCCGCTTCGAAATCCGTGCCGGCCGGCGTCCGGCAGGTGATGCGACCCGCGGCGCGCGCCCGTTCCACCAGTCGCTGGCTAAAGGCATCGATCTGGCCGAAGTCGGCCCGCATGCCCTCGCACATGATGGCGTGGGTAATGCCCACCATGTGGGCGTGGCGAATACCGTAGTTGGTTACAACGGTTGTGACCTGGGTGCGTGAGCCGAGCTCACCCGGCAGCGAACGAGCCGCGAAAATCGAAACCTGCGAAGTGCCCAGATCCTCCAGGATTGGCTCCGGGATGAATTTGAGCGGGCGGCGGGCGTGATGTTCGAGCACAAACAAACTGTAGGGCGCTTCTAGCTCTTCGACTTCCGCCTGGAGCGCGGCCGCAATATCGCGCGTGGCCTCGTCCGTGATAATGGTGATCCGCTCGTCCGGTTGCAGACGCAAACAGACGCGGATGGCGTTGCGCGCGCCCGGAACCAGTGCGAGATCGACGGGATGCGGATATAATCGGTCGGGCATGGAAAGCGAACGTGCATTATGGCACGAGCTTGCTGATTAGTCGTCTGAGCTGAGAGAGGGTTGCCATACCAAGACCGGCCCCGTGGCGGCCGTTCTTTTGTTTCTCGATAAAGGTCGATACGTTTGCATCCATGACTCTGCGCGAGCAAGCGATTGCGGAATATCACCAGCTGCTTCATTCCGACGCCGGTTTATCGCGCGTGATTTTCGAGAAATTGCGCGCCGCGATGCGCCGCGACCTGTTGGTCTATGGCGACCGGCCCATCGGGGTGGCGCTGCGTCCGCATTTGCTGGAGCAAAGGCAGTTTCAGCAACTCTCGAAGAAAGCCGAATTGGTCGCCGCCGCGCTGGAGAAAGTCGCCGCGGCCGCCGTGCAATCTCCACGATCATGGACGAGCTGGGACTCACCGAAGCAGAGCAGGAGCTCGCCCTGGTTGATCCCGGATTCTCGGGCGCCTCGATCACCAGCCGGATGGACGGATTTGTGCACGGCGAGGAGATCAGGTTCGTCGAATACAACGCGGAGAATCCATCGAGTCTCTCCGACCAGGAGGGACTGAACCGGTTGCTTTTCGAGCTTCCCGAGATGTCCACTTTCGCCGAGCGCTATCGGCTGCGCCAGTTCTCGCCCATGCAAAAACTGCTCGAGACGCTGCTCGCGACCTACCGGGAATGGGGCGGCGCCGGTCGGCCGAATATTGCCATCGTCGACTGGGAGGATTTGCCGACCGCGAATGAATTTGTGCTGCTGCAAAATTACTTCGTCAGCCAGGGTGTTCGCACCATCATCGCTTCCCCCGAAGAGCTCACCTATGAGAAGGGCAAGCTGCGCTGCGGCGATTTTGCGATCGATCTCGTTTACAAACGGGTCATCATCCACGAACTGCTCGCGAATTCTGCCCAGGCCGCGCCGATCATCTCCGCTTATCGCGACCGTGCGGTTTGCCTGGTGAATCCATTTCGCTGCAAGATCATGCACAAAAAAGCCAGCTTCGAGCCGCTGACGGATGAAGCGCGCCAGGGCTGGTTTAGCGCTGACGAACTGGACGCGATCCGCCAATGCGTTCCCTGGACGAGACGTTTAAGCGACCGGCGGACAACCTGCGAGGGGCGCAATGTCGAGCTGCTGAAATTCGTCAGGCAGGAGCGCGCCCGCCTCGTGCTCAAGCCCAACGATGACTATGGCGGGCATGGTCTTTACCTCGGCGCGCGGTTGAGCGAGAGCGAGTGGGATGAGGCCCTCGCGACGGCGCTGCGCGGGGATTTTGTCGTGCAGGAGGCGGTCGATTTGCATCCGGAAGAGTTTCCCGTTTTCGGCGAAAACGAGTGGAGCTTGCAGCCGATGTTCGTCGATACAAACCCCTTTCTCTTCCGCGGAGAAGTCTGCGGCGCAATGGTTCGTCTATCGCATTCGCCCGTCGTGAATGTCACCTCCGGGGGCGGCGAAGCCGGATTCTTTGTCCTTGAGCCGGAAGGGGGAGGGCACGAGGGAAATTGACGTTGGGGAAGGTAAAGACCGCAGATCGCGACGAGCTGGGCGACTGCGCCACTCTGAGAAGATCGTGAGGCCGAAGCACGTCGAGATGGCCGACGCGCTTCTCAAGGAAGCCGCGCGCGTTAAAGTGGAGTACAAGATAAGGGCCGCTCAAGCGCCAAGCGCGCATGGGCGGCCCCTGTCTGGAGTTCTCAGCTATTGTTAGGGGAGCGGGTCGGCCGCGAAGTTGGCGTGGACCAACATCCATTTGTCGTTCTTTTCACATGAACGCGGGTGGATTTTGCCCGGCTCGGTTCCGTCGTTCCGTCCTTCTTTTGGGTCAGGCCGATATAGTTATAAGTCAGGATGGCGACATCCCCGTTGTAGTGAGCCAGCACGACTTTCTCCGCCTCCGCAATCTCTTCCACCAGGTCATGGGGCAAACCCCAGTTCCAGCACGCTTCCAAGACTGCTCTGCTCGGCGGGTCCAAAGCGCGGAAGAATGCGCGCGTAGCCTTCCGCACCGTTCCCCTCGATCCGTGCTTCTTTGAGCTTGTGCCCGCCTTCGTCCTGCGCGCAAAGCACGCTGTAGGGCTTATGGATGTCGATCCCTACGTAGTTCATGAAAACAGTTCCTTCTTTTTGCCGCAGCCTACGCTGCGGAGAACTGTTTTCATGTTACCTAACCCCGATTCCGATTTTCAGACATTCAAGCCTGTATCGCGTATGGCGCTGAGATGACCCGCGAGCGTTACGTCGATGTGCCGCTCGAACCGGCGACCGCGGGAAGTTCAAGCTGGATGAAAATCTCGGCGAACGCGGGCGGCAAGTACTCGGAGCTGCAGGTCACGATGTTGCTACCGTGGCCGGCAGCGACTTGAGGGCACTCGGGATCGCGATCTGATCGAGCACTGCATTCGCACGCGTCGCGTGCAAAGTGCGCGCCGAAAGCCGCCGTTCCGGATTGCCTCCTGTTGTTTGGCCAAATGGAAAATCAAACGCGGCCCGCGCTTGTCCCCCGATTCAAAGCCGAGAGGAGTGTCAAAATCAGCCAGACTGAACTAAATCGAATGGAGACCAGAACGATTTGAGGAACGCGGAAGGAATTCGCGGCAAGCGGAGCCGCGAAGCCCGAGACGAGATTCCCGGAGTTCCCAAATTTTGCCCAGCAAATCACAATCGCTGGCGAGAAGCGCGATCGTGCACCGAGTCTGTTGAGCCGGGATGAAGACTATGGGATTCGCAGATTCTCCGGCCTTGTCTGAGTCAGAAGTCGATCGTCGCGCGGAGCCGGTCGAGATCTGGAAGGCCCGGCGGTTGATCGCCGAATTGTCGGCCGAGGAAATCTCGCTGACGAAAGTGGCCGCGCAGGTTCGCATCAGCAGCAATTACCTGAGCGAAAAATTCAAACAAGTCACCGGGGTGAACTTCGTCCAATACGTGGCGCGTATCCGAACTCGAAAAGCAGCCGAGTTTCTGATCAACTCGGATTCGCGGATCACGGAGATCGCCTTCGCGGCGGGCTTTCAGTCGCTGTCTCAGTTCAATCGTGTCTTCAAGAAGTTGACGCAGCAATCGCCCTCACAGTTTCGGGCTGCTCATCGGCCGCCGGCGCGCAAGCGTGAACCCACTCGGGGGAATGGCGCAAGACCTTATCGGTAAAAATGCGTAGTCGCGTCGATCTCGCGCGACAAGACTTTGCCCGTTCGCCGGCGATCTTTCCTGATCGGAGCTCGACTCGGAAAGGCTCGTGTTTGGTGAACCAGACGGGCGTGGCTTTAAGCTTCCAGAGGTACATCGCGACGAAATTGAAGTTTCTTATATTACCGATCTGTTTTTCCAACTGGGTAATCGTCATCGCCTTTAGCTCCGCGCAATCATGATCCCGTAGGCCAGGAACCAAAGCGCGGCGTAAAACAGAAGAAGCAGGACGAAGAAAAAGATCGCGCCCTCGGGAAAGAGCTCCGCGTTCTCCGGTTCCGGTGGAGATTTCACTTCGTCCGACGTGTCCATGACGCTTGGGTCATGTAGCGAGGATGAGAACGACGAGATTAAGTATCGATTGCCAAGGACTCTCCCTTTCCTGGCAGGGCACGGCACTCCATATCCCAAAAGCGGTTCTTATCAGTTGCATCTGGATGAAGTTGCAACGCGTTATCGAAACATGATCTCCGCGATAAGCGGCACCGGTGGTTTTATTTTTCGGACTTCTCGAGCTGGCGAAGTTTCAGATAGATCGCCAGCATCAGAAGTCCGATCCAGGCGATGGCGGCCGCGAGTCCGATCTGCCGGAACTTGTATTCGCCACGCGCTTTCTCGACCAGGGTGTCGGTGCGCTTGATCGCTTCTCCTCCGGGCGCCGCCACCTGCTGAAAGGTGTTGCGACTGAAGGAATGCACGTAGGTGCGCGATTTCTTGAGCGCGTCGCTCAGCTCGGTGAGCTGGTTGTTGATCGGCTCCACGTCCAAGCCTTTGGCCGCCAGCTTTTCGGAGACGGTGGTGAACTTGTCTCGGGCCGCGTCCATCTGGTTGATGGCCTCGCGAAAATAATTCGCGGTCGGGATGCATTTGGGATCGTCCTTGGCGTATTGGCGATGGCAATCGCCGCACAAGCCGCCGGCGGTGGTCGCTAGCATCGAGTCGTGCGTTTTCGCGATGTTGTGTTCGCCATGGCACTTGCTGCACTCGGCCCAGTCGTGCTCGTCGAAGGCCTGTTTGTGCTTGCTGCCGTCGAAGAGACTCGCATTGGCCGAGTGACAAAGACTGCAACTGCGACTCACGTTCGCTACCCCCGGCGGACTGGCGGCGTGGTTGCCATGACAATCGTTGCAGGCGGGTGCGCCGAGGTCGCCGCGTACCAGCAGCGCCTGGCCGTGCACGCTCTTTTTGTATTCGGCGAGTTGATTGGTCGGCAGCGGCGCGCCATTCGGGAGGGTAAAGCCGGCCATGGTCTTGGGATTGGAGTGACAGGCGCCGCAGGTCTCCGGCACACGCTGCGCATAAACCTTCGATTTTGGATCCTTCGCCGGGCGAATGCCGTGGACGCCATGGCAACTCACGCATTGCGGAGCGCGGTCGTCATGCTTCACGAGCAGCAACTGGCCGTGCGGGCTGTCCTGGAACTTAGCCAGTTGATCGGTCGGCAAACCCGGATTGAACTGGTGCATGAAAGTCGGATCGGAATGGCAGCGCGCGCAAAACTGGACGACCCAGGCGCGGTTTTTGTCGCGGCCTTTATCCGGCCATTCCTTGACGAACTTGTGCCCGACGTCGGCGCTTGGATCGCCACCATGGCAACCGGCACAGGAAAGTCCGCTGCGGAAATGAACGTCCTCGACCATGTCCTTGAGGCTCAGGTGCGTCGGCGTGTTCTCCGCCGTGGGCGTGAGGGTGAAGAGGTCTTCCGGCGCCTGAACTTCGGCATCGGTGTGGCACAGGATGCAATTGTTCTGCAGGACGAGCTCCATCTTTTGCGGGCGCAGCTGGAGCGCCAGGAGCGTCCCGAGATGTTCCGCCTTGGTGATGATCTCCTTCTCCACCGCTTGGGCGAGGTGGTCCTTCAGGTTATCGTTGAGACCGTCGAAATAGGCTCGCTGCTCCTTCGTGATGATGGGCTTGCCGCTTTCGTCTTTGGCGTCGAGCAGCGCAGCCAGCTTGGGAGGAATGCCGGCCGGGGTCTGCTTTGCCGCCAGGGCCGCGGCGGAGATAAAGGCAGCACCAAGGATGATGAGGATCGTTCTCACGCTGTGCCTGTCTCGTTAGGCCGAGACGTCATGAAATATGAGGCCGCAATGACAATGATCGCCAGCCCGGCCGAGATCGCCCCAGCGAGGAGATAAGAAATTCCCAATAACCCGTGCAACGCCATCTGCAGGAGCGCCGCGCCGGTCAGCACAAACCAGCGATGTTCGAACCACCAGAAGCGAAAGGCAATGATGACGACGCCCGCAGCCAAAGTCCACCATGCGCAAACCCGCGCCGACCTTTGCACCAAAGCCATGTCATTGCCGGCTCCGGTTGCGCCGATATCCCAGCCCATGAGCGTGAGGTAGACGAGGAAGAGGATCGCCGCCCAGCCGAAGTCGCTGAAAGCCGGTGATGGCCTGTTCCGGGCCGCGCGCCGGTCGAGCCATGGGATGATGGCCCAAATGCCTAACAAGATCGCGATCAAAAACAGGCAGATTTGCGGCCCCGGCAGACCAAAAAGATGCGGCGGAAACTCCTTCAGCAGTTGGTACTCCCAGAGGAAATACCATTCCGGCTTGATGCCGGCATAGGCCGGTGCCATGGCGTCCGCCTTCGAACCCAGTTCCCAATCCATTCCCGGAATACCCGGTCCGTAGGGGAGGAAGACCGCCAAGGTGACCAGCAACATCAAACAAGCCAGCCATAACAACACGTCGCGCAGGGCGAAACTGGGAAAGAACTTCATCCCGCGGGGCGCGACTTTGGTGTGGATGGGCGGCGCCATGCCTTGGCGTTGAATGAAGAGGAGGTGCAAGCTAATGATACCGACGAAGGCGAGGGGCAGGATCACGACGTGGGCGGCGAAGAACCGATAGAGCGTGTTGATCGTGACATCCTGGCCGCCGCGTAAGACGAGCAAGAGCCAGTCGCCCAGGAACGGCACGGAGCGCACGATATTGGTGCCGACCGTGGTGGCGAAGTAAGCCAGCTTGTTCCACGGCAGGAGGTAGCCGGAGAAGCCGAACCCGAGCGTGATCAGAAACAACAGGTAACCGGAAACCCAGGTGAGTTCACGCGGCGGTCGGTAAGCCTTCAGCATCATCGTGCTGAACATGTGCAGCGTCAGCGAAATGATCATGAGGTGCGCACTCCAACTGTGCACGGAACGGATCAGCCAGCCGAAGGGGACCTTTGTCGTGAGAAAATGGATGCTCTCGTAGGCGGTCGCTTCACCCGGCTGGAAATACATGAGCAAGAGCACGCCGGTGACGACCTGGACGATGAAGAAGAACATCGTGATCCCGCCGAGGTAATACCAGCCCATCCAGTGCGACCCCAACGGCACCTGCTTGTGGCGCATGAACGCCAGCAGCGGCGTCACTTGATAGCGCCGATCCACCCAGCCGAGCAGCCCTCCCCTGGGCTCGGCGCCGTTCTTATCAGGCTCGTTCTTCAGAAATGACAATCCCCCCATCCGGCAGCCGCCGGACTGCATATTCGGGCAGCGGCTTAGGCGGCGGCCCGGACAGAACACGACCATGAAGATCGTAGCGACCGTCGTGGCAAGGACACCAGATGATCGATTGCCCCGTCAGATACGTGACGGTGCAGCCTTCGTGCGTGCAAATGGCGCTGAAGGCAAGCAGTTGATCCTGAGGTTGCAAAATGATCACGCGTTTCCCACTCACCATGGTGATGACAAATCGATTTTGCTCGAGCTTGGAAGTTTCTTCACGCGTCAAATGTGTTGGTCCAGTGGGCCCGGAATTCGGCAGCGGCTTGAGATAACGAATCACCGGATAGGCAATACTGGCGAGCCAGCCCAGAATGCTTGCTCCCAGGAGAAGATCGATGAAGTGGCGACGGGAGGTGGGTGGATTGGAAACCGATTCGGCGTGTTGCTCCATTTCAGATCTCTCGAGCTCGAAGGCTCATCCGCGGGCAAAAAATTTCATCTTCGTTGGCAGATCGTTTTCTCGTGAAAACAATCTCAAACCCACACTACCAGGGGGCTTCTTGGCGAGAAAAAAAGCTGCGCATTTTTTCGGAATACCTTCCCGGTTATTCTTTCTGAATACCGCCGGTATGACAAGTGGCGCAGGCGAAGTCGGAATACGGCGCGTCGATGTGCACAAAATCATAGCCCTGAGCATTAATCTGATTGAGTGCCTCGCCGCTGCCCTGGGCGAGAATAAGATGGCACGACCTGCAGTCACTCGCTTTGATCGACGCCTTCCCATCAGCGGCAACATGTTTGCCGTCGTGGCAGCGGAAACATCCGTTCCAATTTTTGTGACCGACAAAATCGGGATGCGTTCGCCAATCGAGCTTCACTTCCGGGAAGAAATTTTCGCGATAGATCGTCTGGGCCACGTTGATAATGCGATTCGCCTGGGCCGGATCGGGGTAATCTTTCCGCAGCGTATTGGCGATGTCCCTCTCCGCTTCGGACTTTGTCTTGTACGGTTGTGTTAACGCCGCGACGACTTTCGATTTCACCCACGGAATTTTTGGATCAAGTCGACCGCTGGATAAGGCGAGATCGACCGCATCGTTTGGTGTATGGACTTTGTGCGCGGGCCGGCTGTGACAATCCATGCAATCCATTCGCTGGATCTGATACTTTGCCGGATCGCCTTTGAAATCGGGATCGCGATATTCGGTCACTACGCCTTGCGTGTCCGTCATTCGGACCCAGGGGATCGACATGCGTTGCTCATCAGTTGCGATATATTCGATTTTCTTTGAGATGTTCATGTGCCAGTGAATCCCGCCCACCGGCCCATTGCTTGGATCACCTCCACCGACCTTTAACAAAAGGCGCACGGCAAAAGGCGTATTCTTTTCGTCCGAAAGATAATGCTGAAACGTGCGATCGACATTCCCGACGTAGCGCTGCGGCCAGTGGCATTGCTCGCAAATGGCCTGCGGCGGACGCGGGTTTGCGGCACTCATGCGAATCGGCCGATCGAAATCATTCCGCACAGTGTGATAAAGCTGTTTCACGCCGTTGAGTTTTGTTTTGAAATAGGCGGCCGCGCCGGGGCCGACGTGGCAGGCGACGCATTCCACCTCTGCGTGTGCGGTATGCTGAGAAGCGACGAACTCCGGTTCCATCGGCAGATGGCAAGCTTTGCCGCAGAACTGGACCGATTCTGTGACTTGGTAGGTTTGGTAACTCCCCAGCGCTGTCACGAACAAAAAGAGCACCGCCGCGGACGCGAAAACCCAGAGAAGTTTACGGTCTCGCGGCCGCGAAAGGTCAATTTTGATGACCAGCGGCTCAGCCGCTTTGATCGCCTGCCTGTTTCTGCGCCGTTGCAGAATCGCGCCGAACAAAGCGATGATGATGCCGAGAATGAAAAATCCTGGGGCGAGCACATAAGCCAGAATCCCGACATAAGGATTTCGGTGGCCGGCGAATTGATCGATCGCGACGAGAAGAAAGAAGGCAAAAAGCGCGCTGGCCGCGAGCAGCAGTCCGATCCAGCTAATCCAATTCCGAAAATGGCGCATGTCAGGATGCTTTTATCCACGCTGGACCGGACGTCTGTGCAGTATCGGTGACAGCGTTGTCATGCGACCAGATTAGTAACTGTTCGATGGCAGCGTCCACTAGTTGTTCCAAGTTTTCTTCCACTGCTGCTGATAGCTCTGTTCCCCAATCGGTTTTTGCCGGTTGGATTCCCAGGAGGATAATTTTTGTCGGCTTATCGGAAACGAGCGGCAAAGTCGCCAGCAGGTCAGCTAGTCCAATTTGGTGAACACTCGCCCCACCGCGAAGAGCGCGCAGGTCGTCGCCAGTCATGCGCAAGATTGTTCCCGGTTTTTCGGCAACGTCCATTGCATCAAGCAGCAATAATCGCGCGCAATCGTGCAGCTCGGCCAAAAGTTCGATGCCGCGCGTTCCTCCGTCGATGAGGATAGCGTCACCCGGCAAGCGCGGGTCGACCTGGAGTCTTCTGAGCGCGTGCACGCCCGCGCCATCATCCTGATGAATGATGTTTCCCATGCCCACGACAACCGTTTTCGTTGCACTCGCGCGCATTCTCACAATTTGATCAGCTCAGGTTTATTTTCGCTCGGCCTCTTCCCGGAGTTTGCGTTCGGGAAAAAATTTGTATCCAGAAAAAATGCTGCCGACAAGTCCGCTGCGCTCCTCCAGCCCGATAAGGACGGCGCTGTAGACGTGATGAATAAAGAACGCCCAAAGAGCGAGCATGATGAAGAAATGGATCGCACGCAGATAGCGAATGCTGATTAACCACGGCAGCCAGTTAATGAAAAATCCCAGCCATTTGCTGCCGAGAATGTGGTTGTAAAGCGCGAGGCCGGTCAGGACTTCCACGAGGATGAGGAAATAAATAACGGTGTAGGTAGCGCCAGCCAAAGGATTATGCCCGATGACGAAAGGCGGTTTCCGCCGCAAGAACAGATAATAGCCCAGCTGGCTCCAGAATTCATTCCAGCGCCGCCGCCCAATCGGCAGGAATTGCGGCCACCGCGCCCACTGGTTCCCCATAAAGAACCAGTAGGCACGGACCAGAAATGCGGCGATGAAAACAAACCCGGCTACTTCGTGGACGAATCGCATCGTTCCCATCAGGAAAACGCGATTCCCTCGCGCGATGATGAACGGATTGTAAAGGTAATAACCGGTGAAGGTCAGAACGACGATGGAAAGAAAAATCACCCAGTGAGTGATCCGCACCGGTAATTCCCAGACGTAGAGTGAGACGATCCCTTTCTCCGGGCGGGATTTTCCAGTCATTCCCCAGCCGCGCGATACCGACGCCATGACTCAAACAGCTTCAACGATTCTACGCGCGTAAGTGCGCCCACGAGCATCGACAACATGGACTGCGCAAGCCAGACATGGATCAAACGAGTGAACTGTCCGTAGGATTTCCAGCGGACGTTCAGGATCCGCCACCGGCGTTTTGAGAAGCGCGGTCTCGTAAGGTCCGCGCTGGCCTTTGGCGTCGCGCGGGCCGGCATTCCAGGTAGTCGGAACGACCGCCTGATAATTTTTTATGGCCTGGTTCTCGATCTCCACCCAGTGGCCGAGTGATCCCCGCGGCGCTTCAAATAATCCGTAGCCTCTGGCGGATTTCGGCCACGTGCTCGGATTCCATTTTGCGCCGTTGTGAATTCGCAGATCTCCACTTTCCATGTTTCTGCGCAGTTCTTCGATCCAGCCGACGATGTGATTGGCCAGCAACTGACTTTCCAAAGCCCGAGCCGCAATGCGGCCTAACGTTGAAAACAATGCGGTTGGTGGAGCGTTGAACTTTGCGAGCACACCGCCGACCAATGATTTCACCTCGGCATGACCAGAAGCATAAGCCACCAGGAGTCGCGCCAGCGGCCCGACTTCCATCACCTGATCATCATAGCGAGGCGCTTTTAGCCATGAGTATTTTTTGTCGACGTCGAGAAATTCATAAGGCGGCTTCGGCCCGGTGTACTTCGGATTGGTCTCACCGACGGCCGGCGCCTTCGCCACTTGATCTCCCTCGCTGTATTCGTACCAGGAATGAGTGACGTATTCAGCGACCTTGTTCGGATCGACCGGATGCACTTTGGAGAGATCGTTGTTGAGAATGATGCCCGCGGGCAGGAAGTATTGCGCGGGATCATTGATACTTCCCTCGGGGAAGTTCCCATAGCTGAGGTAGTTTCCCGGTCCCTGGCCTAACGAGAACCATTCTTTGTAAAACCCGGCCACCGCCATGACATCAGGAATGAGTACCTGGTCTACGAACGTCTTCGCTGTCTGCGCAACCTGAACGAGGAAGTCGATCCGCTCCGGATTCAGAGGTGCCTGCGGCTGGTTCGGATCGAGCGAAGTGCTCATTCCTCCAACCAGAAAACTTTGGAGATGCGGATTCTTGCCGCCAAGCACAGCGTGGATTCGGATAAACTCCCGTTGAAATTCGAGAGCTTCCAGATAGTGAGCGACGGCCATCAGGTTCGCTTCGGGCGGTAATTTATATGCGGGGTGTCCCCAATATCCGCTGGTGAAGAGACTGAGCTGGCGGCTTTCGACCAACCGTCTTACCCGCTCCTGGACTCCTTTGAAATAAGTTGCGCTGGATTTTGGCCATTCGGACAGCGATTGCGCCAACTGACTGGTTTTTTCCGGATCGGCCTTGAGCGCTGAGACGATGTCCACCCAGTCCAAGGCGTGCAGATGGTAGAAGTGAACAACGTGGTCCTGAATGTGTTGCGTTGCCGCAATGATGTTGCGGACCAGGCGGGCGTTGTTCGGCACTTCGATTCCGAGCGCGTTCTCAACCGCGCGCACGGAGGCAAGCGCGTGAACCATTGTGCAGACACCGCAAATTCGCTGGGTCCACAGCCACGCTTCGCGCGGGTCGCGATTGCGGACGATGAGCTCAATCCCACGAAACATTGTTCCCGAGCTCCACGCATCCGTGACCACTCCGCCGTCCACCTGCGCTTCGATTCGGAGGTGCCCTTCAATGCGAGTGACTGGATCTACCACTACGCGGGCCATTGGAATCCTTAGGTTTTCGGCGAATCCGGCTTTGCGTCTTCGTCTTTGTCGGACTCGCCTTTGTTCTTCTTAGCGCGAATCACGCTACCGACAGCATGGGCCACAGTCAGCGCTCCAACTGTTCCGATTAGTCCGACGCCGATTTTCTCCGCGGTTACGTCAACGCCAAAGCCGGGCACTTTTGGAAGCGGTTTGTAAAATGGCGACATCGTATCCCAAAACCGGTTGGAAGCGCAGGCAATGCAACCATGTCCGGATTTCACCGGCCAGCTCGTCCCACCATTCCACCGGACCGTTGGACAGTTGTAATTAGCATCAGGACCCTTGCACCCCATCTTATATAGACACCAGCCTTTGCGACTTCCTTCATCTCCCCATTCCTCGACGAACTCGCCGGCGTCATAATGCGCGCGCCGCTCGCATTGGTCGTGAATGAGCTGCCCATAGGCAAATAGCGGGCGATTGTATTGATCGAGAGCCGGCATTTCGCCAAACGTCAGATAATGGATAAGGACCGCGGCGGTGTTGGCCACGTTGTGCGGACAGCCGCCAAGGTTGATCACTTTCAATCCCGGCACGGCCTCCTGTAATCCGACTGCGCCTGTCGGATTTGGATTCGATCGAACGAGACCGCCATCCCACGCGCACGCTCCGACTGCGATTGATACGGCAGCGTTGCGGCAGACTTCGGTCGCAATGTCGAGCGCGGTCCGTCCACCAATCGTGCAATAGACGCCGCCATCAGCAGTCGGGATTGCTCCTTCGACAATGACGATGTACTTACCGGCGTCTTCTTTAACTACGCGTTGCAGGGCGGCTTCGGCCTGCTTGCCGGCACCGGCCATAATCGTTTCGTGATATTCCCAGGAAAGAAGCTCCAGAACCAACTCGGCCACCGGCGGATGACTCGAACGCAGCATCGACTCTGTATTTCCTGCGCAATCCTGAAACTCCAGCCAGACCAGAACGGGTCGCGTGCTTTGTTCCAAAGCGCTCACCACCTGGGCGACGTATCGCGGCGGCAAGGCAAGGATCGCCACCATCGTCCCGCAAAAATTAAGGAATTCCCGCCGCGAAATTCCACGCTCCGCCAGTGCGTCGGCTAGGCTCAATTGGCCAGACATGGTACCACTCCAATCAGCGGGTTACGTTTTCCTGGGCAGGTCTTGAGGCCGCCGCGAAGATATCGACGCAGCAAAGAGTCACACATGCCACATTTGCTTTTGCCCCAGGGAAATCAATCGGCTACGCATTTTTTCGGCAAAATTTGGAGCCCCGACGTTTCGCTAATTCCCGATACTGTGTTGGCGACCCGCCCGAAAGCTTTCTGAAAACGCGATTAAACTGGGATAGCGATTGAAATCCGACCTCGAATGCGATCTCGCTGATGGAAAGGTCGACATCGCGCAGAAGATTGCACGCTTTGTCGAAACGGAAGCGGGCAATGTAATCGACAAACTTTATTCCGGTGACATCCTTGAATTTTTCGCTCAGATAGCTCGGGTTGATGTGGACTGCTCTTGCTACCTCGCTCAAAGAAAGTTTATCCGCCAAATGCTCGCGAATGAATCCGCGCGCCTTCCAAACTTCTGCCGGCTCGGCTTGCTGGCATGTCGTGATGCTGGACTGGCTTGAGATCGCGTGGCGATCCGGTCGATCGGCAGAGATGCTTCGACTGCCATTCGAGGCAGTTTCTTTCGGCGTCATCCCCACGGCACATCTTGATTATTAAACTAGAATCCAACTGACAAGTTTTTCGTAATTCTTTGATTTGTCGATGCACGAGCTTTCCATAGCCTCGAGTTTGTTGGAAAAGCTCCTCGAATTTGCCGCGCAGAATCCCGATGGCACCCTTGTCGATGTGCATCTCGCGATCGGCGAGCTAAGCCATATCGATTCCGAGGCGCTCCGCTTCTGCTATGAGTCGATCATCAGGCAGACGCCGATTGCCGGCAGCAACCTGACGATTGAGAAGATTCCAGCGCTGGTCAGCTGTCCGTATTGTTCTTATCGCGGCCGGCCAGAGTACTGGGACGATGTGCTCCTGGCCGCGCCGGTGATTACCATGCGTTGCCCGCACTGCAGAGAAACGGTCGTAGCCGATCAAGGACGGGAATGCGCCATCAAGTCGATTCGGTTTGCCCAGACGAACGCAGCGGAGAAGTCGGACGATAAAACGAGATAGTCGAAGACGGCTTGGCAAGCGGAGCGCTTGCCCTGCAATCGCGCTTTCGGCCCGCGGTTATTTCTTGAGCGAACGAATGTAGGCGACGAGAGCCTTGATGTCGGCGTCGGATAACTTTTTCTCGAACGGCTTCATCGACTGCTTGCCGTTGGTCTTGACGCCCTCCTTGACCGCTCTTTCTGCCTCCCCGTCACTGAAGGCCGCCTGGACTTTGGCATCGCGATAATCTTTAACGCTGAGCTTTTTGCCCATCATCGTGCTCCCGCTGCCGTCTTTACCATGGCAGGAGGCGCAATTCTTGTTCCAAAGTGCGCTCGCGTCTTCTGCGGAAGCGATTCCCGCCGACGCGATAATCAATGACATCAATAAGGATAGTTTTCTTTTCATTTCAGTTTGGCTTTCGGTTAGTTGACAGGATAGAGTTTGAGGAGAGGCGCCGAGCGCGTCCAAACAATTACGGGCAAATTTCCGGTTACTTCTTCAGCGTCCGGACATAGGCAACGAGCGCTGCGACTTCCTCATCGCTCAGCTTGTCGCCGAAGGCTTTCATCTTCGACTTGCCATCCTCCTTGATCCCCTCCTTGATGGCTTTAGTGGCGTCAGCGTCGGTGAAGCCCGCCTGGGTCTTCGCGTCGGTCAGGTTTTTGGCGTTTAATTTTTTCCCCATTTTGGTGTCGGCCGCGCCAGTCTTGCCATGACATTGAGCGCAGTCCTTGTTCCAGTTTTCCTGCGCGCTGCCGGCGCGCACAGAGGCGGCCGAAACGGCCAGCAGGCTGACGGCGATGTAGGTGACGATTTTCATGATATAATTCCTCTCTCGATGTTGCTTAATTTACTTCGTTTGTGTCGCTAATTCTGGGCGTGTAAATATTATTTCTGAGTCCGGGTGTTTTGGACGGGCCGAGCCGGCGAGGGTGCGAAAACTTCGCCAGCGCTCCAAGGGCATGGCGGCGACGGCCATGAGCGCGAGCTGACTGAGGATAAAACCACAGAGCCACGGGAATGCTTTCTGCATGAATCCGTAGGAATGCAGGCCGACGCCGAGCATGTTCACGCCGAACCACGAGAAGCTGGTGATGACGTTGCCAAAGATGGCCATGATCATGAGACCGCGCTGGCGAATGAACCCGCCCCAACGCGCATGCAGAATAACGGCACACCACAGAACAATGAGCACGGCGCCGTTTTCTTTCGGGTCCCAACCCCAGAAACGTCCCCAGGATTGGTCGGCCCAGATTCCGCCCAGCACAGTGCCGACAAAGCTGAAGAGGGTGGCGAAACAAACGACCCCATAGGTCATGCGCGTGAGCGAATTGGCGGTTCTTTTGGTCAATGACCGGGTGAATACGCCACGGATGACATAAATGATGGCGAGCATGCCGGCCAAAAACATGGCCGAGTAACCGGTCGTGATCGCGACGACGTGCGTGGCGAGCCAGATGTTGGTATCGAGGACGGCTTGCAACATCTCGAGCGTGTCGCCGCTTCCAGCGAGATGATGCGCGATGATCAGTGTGATAAAGCCAATCGCGCCGGCGCAAGCTGCTCCGATACCATCTCGAAAAATTCGCTCGAGGATGAGTGCCACGATGACCGCGCCCCATCCGATGAAAATGGCCGAAGAGTAAAGGTTCGTGACGGGCGGGCGTTCCTGGAGATACATCCGGGAAATGAGACCAAAGGTGTGGATCGCGAGCGCAAGCAGCAGCAGGTAAAAAGCGGAGCGATTGAGGGTGCGGGGCCAGACCAGCCATGACCCGCAGGCGAGGAGAAAGGCCAGGACGTAGAGGACCATGCTGTGGGTGAAGGGGGCGACCTGGTTGAAGAGAAACTCGAATGACGTGCGGCTGGTCGCGGTTGGTTGTCGTTGCGCCATCCAATCGGAGAGAAGCGCAACCTGGCGATTGAATCGGGTGCGGTCTGCGGCGCGCCAGGCGTTGCCGATCTGCGCATACATCGTCACGACGGGGTGAAGTTTGGTGATGCCGACCGATTGCAGGATCGTTTCGCCGACGGAATGCCAACTCTCGCCTTCTCCCGCAGCGGGCGGGACGGCGAGAATGTAGGCTGTCTCGGCGAGTTGCTGATTGCGCTGGATCAGTCGGGCGATCTGCTCGGGGGAAGACGCTGCGCCTGGAAGAGATGCAATCTCGCGGGGCCAATTGCTCGCGTCCTCCGGTTGCAGACTGTTTTTCAACCGTTGATAAAGGACGAGGCCGTTGCGCAGGTTTAGAATGGCGTTCTGATAAGCCGAGCGCTCGACCGATTGCAGTTTCTCGGAGAGCGCGCCCTGTTCTTCGATCTGGCGGAGGAACGGCTTTAGCTCGGCGTAGCTAAAATACTTCCGATCCGTTTGTTCCCAGCCACAGAGGCCGAGCACATCGGCGTTCTGAATGACGAAGACCGGATACTGATCGGCGAGCGGTGCATTGAAGAGCGTGTCGGTCAGCCAGCGAAGTGCGCCAAGTTGTTTGCCGTTCGTTAGGCTAACCGTTTGTTTGCCGTGAATGATAAGGAGCGAATTGCGCCCCACGGTATCGAGTGGTTTAACGCGGCCGCCGACGAGGACGGGAATTTTGCCGAACTTGGCGAGATCGAAATCGCCGGGCGCAGCCCTCGGTGGACGCCAGCTCGATCCCGCCCAGAGAAGCGCGAGGACAAAGAGAATCGCGGGGAAATAGCGTTTCATGCGAGCGCAGTTCTTCTTCGCCGCGCAAATCCGACGAGATGGTAGCCGAATTGAACGAGTAACCCGACGCCGACAACCACGCACGCGACATACGGCGCGATGAAACTCGGGTTATGCACGACTTCCAAAATGGACGTTTGGTCATCCTTCTTAAAGCCGGCCTGATAGAACGTCTCGCCGCGGTAACGCAAGGGATGGTTCATGTAGATCAGGACGTCGCGCTTTAGAGCGCGCCGCGGATCATTAAGTGTGATCTTGCTCGCAAGGTTCTTTGGGATTTCGGTGCCGGGATAGCGTTCATGGGTGAACTTCTGCAGGGTGACGCTGTAGGGCTTGTAGTATCTGGCTGGCCGCAGCGTGATTTGCCAGCTGCGGCCTCCACTGGAAAACGCCTGCGGAGCGCCCAGCGCCTCCGAAACGAGCCAGGTCCCAAGCGAATCGTTGACCATGCCGGAGGCGGATCCAATCGGCACAATTTCGATCAGCGCGCTGACGGTATCACGCTCATCGGGGCCGGTCGCCCGCGAAACTTCCTGCACGGCAACTTGCGCGCCGATTCCCTGGTTCGCGGCTGGACTCGCGCCGGGTCCAGCCTTGGTCAACATTTGCAGGCGCGAATTCTGAAGGAAACGCCGGACGACGATCTGGAACGGCAAACCGGGGGGACCAATAATGCGCTTGTGGCGCAGCAGCGCGTCCGGGATCGCAGTCACCTGGTCAAACTCTGGTGCCGTGGTGTCGATCACCGCCAGCTCCGCCTTTTGGGAATCCTCCGAGTAATTCTTCGTCTCGCCCCCCGACAGTTGCATGTGGCTGTCGACCGCAAACAGATCGGTAAAGAGACCGCCCGCGAGCATGATAATCAAACCCGCATGAGTGAGGTGAATGCCGAGTTTGCTCCAAGCCCAGCGAAAACGTTTCCAGTGCGCAGCAACGAGGTTGATCAGGAGCACGGCGCCGATTAGATGCCCGCCCGGGAAAATCGGAATTCTGAAGCCCTGGCCGTCCGTTGGCCACCAGACAAACCAGCTTTGGAAATAGCGCTGCTGTACCTCGTGAATCCCGAAGTGCACCTGCGCCAGCGTCCCGGCGAAGATAAGCGCCATGGCCGCCACGAGACAAACAATCGTCAACTTCAACGACGTGATCAGGGCAACAAAATTTCGCATCGCCTTTTCAGACTCGGACAAACGAAACAAACTTCACGAACCCCGGGAAAAAGCAAAGTTCGCCGGCCCGCGGCGATTCTGCCTAAGCGGATGACTCGAATGGTGCTTAAGCGCGGTGCTGAGCCCAGATAGCCGGGCAGTGGGCGATATCGACGCGGCGTTTCGCCCAATCTTTCGCATTAAGCTCTCCGGCAACTAGAACCCGAAGGCCAGGCTGGAGAAGAAAGAGTGCGCTTCGTAGTTGTTGAAACCCCCGGAGAGCCCGTCGGTGTAGTGATAGTAGCCATACTGAAACCGGAGATGAATGTTCTTGCTCAGTTGGCGGGTGAGGGTCGCGGTCACATTGTGTTCGGTCGCATCCGCGCCGAAGGGTAAGCTCGCCAAAGAATTGTTGACGTAATCGTTCGCTCGATAATAGGCGTAGCTCACGCTCAGTTGGGTTTTGTCGTTGAGGAGGTAGCCAGCGCTGGCGTCGAGCGTCCAGTAATCATTCTTAAAGTTCAGAACCGTCGCACCCGCCCCCGGAATAATTTCTATATTGGCGGCGGGTGTCTTGGTTTCGTCGAGCACATACGAGAAGCTTCCCTGGAGGTAGAGTCGCGCCAGAGGATTCCAGGTTACGCTTTCCGTGAAGACGTGATTTGTGATCAAGGCGGTGTGCTCGGGAGCGAGCAGGATATCGTCCGGGATGGTCCACTGGCCCGCGACCGAGGAGGTCGTGAAGTCATAGCGGGTGACGACAGCGAGCGTGCCGAACTTCGGCGGGATGCGCGGGCGCCAGGTCATGCGGATATTGACGTTGTCAGTGTTCCATTCCTGGTATTCCAATCTCTGACCGTCGGCGTTGGAACTGTTATCGTAACGCAGAATCTTGTGATAATACTGACCGGCGAAGTTAACCGTTTGCAGCGGATACCAGTTGAAACCAGCCACATATTTCTGCCGAAGCAGATCAAGATTCTTGATCCCCGAAAGCGCTGGACTACCGATCTCGGCCAGACTTTCATGGATGTCTCCCGATTGCTCCTCCCAATCGGCCCTTCCGTAGAGGAGCCAGTCTGCGAATCCGGCGTAACGCAGCTCCAGCGTTTCGTCAAAGGTGTTGAAGTTTTCAAAGCTGCTCGCGGCCATCGGGAGGAGAGGAGCATCCCGGGTGCTGGTCTCGAGAAAGACGGAGTCACTCTCCTTTTGTTCGTTAGTGTAACGGAACGCGGTCAGAACGGTAAAGTCTTTCGCCGGCAACCATAGGAGGTTGAGGTTGACGACGTGTTGTTGCACGTCCGACGTGCCCGCGAGGTTAAGGTAACCGTGGTCGAACCCTCCGAGGTTCGCGATCGGATCGCTGTAGGATGAATTGTAGCTCGGTCCGTAGATGCGTGAGCCAGAGATGTCGCTCCCGAGTGTCGTGTAGGAGTAAGCGGTCGTGAGCCAGAGGGCGTCGCTGAAGTGCGTCTCGGTCGTGGCATGCCCATTGAAGAGATCGAGATTGTTGTTATCCCGCTGGGTGATGAAACGCTCATTGCCGGGCGCGGGGACGATCGGGGGAACCTGGCCGGCGCCGCGCACGAGTTGAAGCCTGTCGTTATTATCATCGTGCTCGTAGCGCATGCCCAGCCCGATGTCGGTATTGCCAAAGGTCTTGGTGGCATCGAGCGCAAGGATGTCGCGCGTCTCATCGATGTCGCGATAGGCCGGCGCAATTTTGCGGGCCGTTTGATTAGCCGTCAGGCCAGTCAGGTTCGTGTCGCCCCAGCTCGTTGAATCCTTCTGGCCATCGCGAAACTGGTGGGAATAGCGCAAGGTAATTTCCGGCCAGTCGGGCAGGCGCAGTCCCAGCTCGACCCACGCTTCGCCCCGATCGATATGCATCTCCGGGATGGGCGGCTGGAAAAACTGCCCGTTGACCGGAAAGAATCCGCCATTGCCATCATACCAGTTGCGAAACTCGGTGTAGCCCGCGCGGATGTAACCGACGTCCGGCTGGGACAGCTCCAGCTTCAGGTCATAGTCATCGGTATCGAAGATGGCGTGCCCATCGATCGAAAACTGTCCCTTTTTGCCAACCGCCTGCTCGTAATGCAGGTCCTCGATTCCGCCAAAAACGCTGTCCGAGATTCGATGCTCCTGCTCGAACTGAGCGGCGTCGCCATTCACGGTCGAGCCGCCGATTCCGACCTCGATCCAATTGTTAGGGGCCGGCTCTTCCGGCGGAGTCTCACCCGGCAAGGCCGTGCCGTCGGCGTTGGTCTTGGGAACGGCGTCTCCGGCACGAAGCTGGGTAGTGGCGGAGAGAAATGAGCAGAACAGGAACACCAAGGCGCGCCTCGCCCCCGGGCGGAGGACGGTCACACATGAATTCGCCGTCATCTTAATACCTCAGTGCCGGGCTGACCTGCGAACCGTGGATGGCCTCGTGACAGCCGGCGGACCAGCAGGTTCCTTGTTGGAGAAAGCTGGAGTGATTCACGTCCGCAATGAAGATCTGGCCGGGAGCGGTTTGCTGCTGGAAGTGGCATCTCAAACAGAGGGTTTGGTTTCGCTCGTTGAGCATGCGCTGGTTGACCGACCCATGGGGCGAATGACAAGTGACACAGCCTTCGCGCAGGGCCTCGTGCTCGAAAACGAACGGTCCGCGTTGCGCGGCGTGACACTGGAAGCAGGTGTCGTTTTCACCGAGCAGAGCTGTGCCGCCACCCTTGATTGATTGGAAACCGCTGGTCCCGCCTCCCTTGATCACGTTTCCCTTGTGCGGATTATGGCAATCCGAGCAATTCATGCGACCCTCCAGGACCGGGTGGCGATGGGGCAAGTCGAACTGCGCCCGCACTTCGAGGTGACATTGGAAACATGCCGTCGGCGACTTGCCCGGATTGACGATAGTGTGCGTGGCGCCGCCGCTCTCCACATGCAGGCTTCCCGGCCCGTGACAGGATTCGCAACCGACATTTTTCGCGTTATCTCCGGGCGCTTTCAAACGGGCGTGCGTCGCGCTGGCGAAGTCGCGCGTGATCTCTTCGTGGCAGTCCGCGCACTTCTCCGAGCCGACAAATTCAGCCCCCGGAATACTGGGCGGCGCCAGCACCGTCCGCGTCGTCGTGCTGCAGGAAAGAAGGATGACCGCGAGCGCGGTCATGCCACCGCAAATCCAGAATAGTTGCTTACGCATCTTTTCGCTTCGTTCCCAGAGGATGGGGATCTCCTTTACGGCGCAGTGTGGCCGAGGGCTGGGAAGATCGGCTACGCATTTCTTCGGCTAAAGTTTGTCCGGATTTTGAGTCGTTTGCTTCCAGCGTCGCTGGCTTCATTTGCCCAGTTCGAGCCACGCGATATTCACTCGGTGACTTGCCGGAAACCTTTTTAAAAACGCGGTTGAATTGCGAGAGTGACTGGAAGCCGACCTCAAACGCGATCTCGCTAATCCTGAGTTGCCGGTTGGGCAGGAGCTGGCAGGCCCTAACGAATCGGCGGCGCGCGATGTAGTCGACAAATTTAATCCCGGTGACCTTCTTGAAGCTTGCGCTCAGATGATTTGGGTTGAGACCCGCGAAGCGCGCGACCTTTGTCAGCGATAGCTCCTCCTCGAGGTGTTCGTCTATGTAGGAGCGCGCCTTTCTGATCTTGGCCGGCTCGGCCCGATCGAGAGGTCGTATTCCGAAGTCTGACTGAAAGCTCATAGCCATGCCTTAGTAAGATCCGTGGGCTCGATGGACGCTCTCCATTGCTTGGCATTGGCTGGTCGATTTTTGCGCTCTGCCAGAGCCGTCTGAAGCACAAAATTCGGTCTGCCTTTGCCAAATTACGGTGAGCCCCGGTCCTTTCGGAGTCGTACTCTTGGCAAAAGGAGTTTAATTGAAATGAATAGTTTATCTGCAGCTGCAACTCGAGAAGGGGCGAACGCGCCGAACGTCATCGCCGCAGTCCTCGGCACGGCCATTCCCGGTCTGGGCCAGGTTTACAAAGGTCACTACGCATCCGGTTTTCTTTGGATGTTCGGGGGGATGCCGCTCGCGATCTGGATCGGAATTTTGCTCAGCCTGGCCACCGCCGGGCTTGGTCTGATCCTGCCCCTGGTCTGCTGGGCGGCCCTGGCGGTCGACGCCTACTACGGGAAGGATCTGCGCCGGCATCATCGCTTCGCGGAGCCGACGATCTACGACGACTACGATTGAACCTTGACGCGTCCTGATTATCCGCCCGCGGCTCGGCCCACGCTCGCGCACGAGAAGGTTTCTCCCGGAGTGGAGAGGGGCGAAGTCGTTAGGCCCTCATAGGTCTCACCCACGATCTGATCGACCACGTCGCAAATTTCATGTCTCACTCCCCAAGCTGCCAGCTGCCGCATCAATCTCCGATAATCCAAGGGCCGATTGCTGACAACTGCTGGAGAGCGCCCAAAAAAGATCGCGACCGGCTTTCGCTCCCGCCAATGAAGATACGCCGGCTGAATCGAACAATCTTCGACTCGAGGAAGCCCGCACTCGTTAGGGGAGGACAAGATAAGGGGCCGCCCACAACGCAACGCGCGGTTTGGCGGCCCCCTTTCTCAGATTTTGCCAGGTCTTATTTTGGCAGCGGATCCGCGCCGAAGTTGGCGTGAACCATCACCCACTTGTTATCCTGCTTCACGAAGACGCGGGTGGATTTGGCCCGGCTCGGTGTCGTCTTGCCATCCTTGTCGATGCTCGTTCCGGCGTAGTTGTAGGTCAGGATGGCGACATCGCCATTATAAACCTGGACCTTCTCGTTGAGCATTTCCGCCGCGGTGCTCTTGCTCGAGTCTTTTGCGACCCCCTCTGCCAGCCGCGAGTTCATCGCTTTTCCGTCGATGCGCGTGGCGAAATCTGCGTTGAACTCCGTGTAGTCCTCCGACATGTCTTTCGATTGGGCCGCGACATTCGTCGGATCTTTCATTCCCGCCGTCCATTGCGCTTTCGTCATCGCGATCACCGCATCGGCGATCGCCTTGTCGGCTTGCTGCGCCGACGCGTTTACCGTGAGCGCCGAGCAACAGGCCGACGCGATGCACACTAATATCAATTTCTTCATTCTAATCATCCCTTCATCTTATTGAGCCGACCACGCTCGGTGTTTGTGACTGCGACGGACAGCGGTCTTGCTATTTATTGCCGCCAAACCGGTTAGAAACCGGGTTTTCGCTTTGTTGCGTAAAACAGCCCTAGTGGTCGGCGCCGGGTGAGTCAAACCATTTCTCCTCTCATCGTGCGCGACGGAAACCAGGATCGTCCCCCAAAAAGATTCATCCGCGTCGGTTGCGGGTGGGACGGGCGACCGCAGTCTTTGAGACCGGTTTCTCTCCCGGTGGTCTCGGTTTTCCCGATATACTGCACTAGAAGTGCGCGCCCACGTACTCCCACATCTGGTGATGCCAGTAAGGCCATTCGTGGCCTCCCTCCGGGCCCCAGTCATCCAGATGATGGGCAATCCCCCGGCTCGCGAGCACCGCGGACATCTGGTAGGTCGGCCCGCTGTTCTCCCACGGGCCACAGCCGGTCGCGAGATGGATGTCGCAGCTCCCAAGTTGGTGGAGAAACCAGGGGTCGCTCTGGTTGGCCATGTAGTCGACCGGGTTATTGAAATAGAAGTTGTCGTCGTACATCCCGTCCATGGAATCGCGCATGTCATAGACACCGGAGAGCGCGTAGCAGCGCTTCACTCGATCGGGATGCTTGAAGAGAGTGTTGGCGGCGTGATAGGCGCCGAGCGATGCGCCGTAGGTGGTAATCGGGATGCCACCCGTCTGGCACTGGGAGTCGATGAAAGGGAAGACTTCGCTGGCCACATAGTCGTCGTACTGCGCCTGCATCCAACTCCGATGGAAGGGGTGCGCGCCCTTGTTCCCGAAAGAATCGTTGTTCACCCCATTGATGGAAAAGATGCGGATTCGCCCCGCCTCCAGATAGGGGCCGAGGGTGCGGATCATGCCCTGACCTTCCTGCTCCCATTCGTCGCCGCCGCTGGTCGGGAAGGCGAGGATGGGCATACCGAAATGGCCGTAAACGACGACGCCCATGTCGCGATTGAGACGGTGAGAGTACCAGCGGTGATAGTCAACATGCATACCTTGCGAGGATACCGGGTTGACGCTCGGGCTCAAGCCCGGTTTCACGGCCGAGCGCGCCATAGCGAGCCGATACGGGGAGAAGCCATACTTGCAAAGTTCGCCCACGCGGACTCAAGCCCGGTGTTACGATCGCGCGCGCCGTGCAGATCGCTCGGAACCACGCACTGGAGTTGTCGGCGTCACCCTCGGAGTTTTCCTCCGCAGATGACGCAGATTAGCGCAGATTTTTTTGAAGTCGTCAGCGTTTCCATCTGTGCACGACTGCGAAATCTGTGGATGAAATAACCGAATCCTGCGGCGGTCGTTCGACTCGGTCAGATGTTGATTGTCACGGCGAGTCGCGATCGGGCGCAGCATGAGAGGCCGATCGAGGAGATTTGACTCGGCTAAGTGGTCTGGTTTGGGCCCGGCGAGAAGCATTTGCACGGTGCGACGCCGGCCGCCGCCATAACGCATATCGCCACGCAAGAGGCGCTGAACGGCAAGCCAGTCGACTGGATGGAAAAGTCTGCGACGAACAATATCAAGGAATTGTGGAGCCCCGGATAGCGGTAACCGGAGAGCTGAAATAGGAAAGCTGAAACAGGTTAGTCTCCAATCATTTGACAGGCACTCGCCTGCGCCGTCGCGCACATCACGTTGTTCGATTCGACCAAGACGATGATCCGCCTCCGCCTAAGTCTGCGGCGGGACAAGAGCGCCACGGCGGATCAAGATCGGACGGATCGAGGCACTCGATGGCACGCCGGTGGTCGACATCAAGTCAGCCTCGACGCGGGCCGACGGATGATCGGCGCCGGGGGACCTGGAATTGGCCCACGCGTTCACGCAGTCTTTCATGAAGTCCAGCAGAGGGGTCCTCGCTTATCTCCTCGCGATCATGGCCCTGATCGTCAGCGTCGGAAGGCTGGGTGACATCACCAGCCACCGCTGCCGACGTTTCGTGCTGATCGCCGGACTCAGTTTGGCGGAGCACCGGGGTTGATCCGCTGAGCGAATTGCGGCTTAATCTTAGGCGAGATGCAACCAAGTGAAGCCCTGGGGGTGGCGGCGCAGGTCGCGGTCACGTTGGCCGGATTTGCCGGGATCGTGATCGTGTTCCGCCCGCAGTCGGTCCACGAATGGACGGTGCTGGATCGTTTCCGGCTCACCCTCCTGCTGATGAACTCGGCCATGCCGCTTGGGTTTGCGCTCTTCGGCATGCTGCTGCTGAGTGTCGATCCAGCGCCGGTCTCAATCTGGCGGTGGTGCAGCGGCTTCGCTTTTGTCGGCGACGTGATGGCTTTTGTTTCCATGCCCAATCCGCGGCGGCGGATTCCCGCGGCCGATCTGCAAGCGGTGAACAAATTCCTCTTCTACGGCATCGGGATCCTGGCGACCGCCTCGGCCGTGCTGCAGGCGGTCAACTTTTCCGTCTGGAACCGCTTCTGGCCATTCTTCGCAGCGATCTTCGTCCATCTCTCCGCGGCCATGATTCAGTTCCTTCGGCTTCTGCTCCTGCCGCCTAAGACTTCGAGTAACTCGTAGAGCTATGAGCAATCTTAGGTCGAAGGTTGGCGTCTCATAACCGGCGAGTCATCGACTTACTGACGCAACCGAGACGGTGTTGCTCCGTCGCCAATGCGAATAAACTTGGGAATTCCGCAGAGCGTTGACCTGCTCTGCCGATAACCGCGCGCCTTGCCTTTTCAGCGAAGAGGCTGACCATAATTCTCATGACTAAAATGCGCGCGGTGCAGGTCCCGCAGGCCAAGGGACCATTGGAGATGGTGGAGCGGGACATTCCGGAACCCCAATCGGGATGGGTGCGAGTGAAAGTCGAGGCGTGTGGCGTTTGTCACAGCGATTCATTGACGAAAGAAGGGCTCTGGCCGGGGATTCAATTTCCGCGGGTACCGGGTCATGAAGTGATCGGGGTGATCGATCAGGTCGGGCCCGACGTTCCTGACTGGAAGGCCGGTCAGCGGGTAGGCGTGGGCTGGCACGCCTCTAACTGTGGTCATTGCGACCCGTGCCGGCGCGGCGATTTTTTTGCCTGTCAGGTGGAATTGCTCACGACTGGCATTTCGTTTGATGGCGGCTATGCGGAATACATGGTCGCGCCGGCGAAAGCGCTCGCCCTTGTCCCGGACGGCCTCTCCTCGGTCGGAAGCGCGCCGCTGATGTGTGCGGGCGTGACGACCTTCAACGCGCTCCGCAATAGCGGCGCGCGCCCGGGCGATGTCGTCGGCGTTCTCGGCGTCGGCGGGCTCGGTCATCTCGGGGTGCAGTACGCGGCGAAGATGGGTTTCAACACCGTGGCAATCGCGCGCGGGCAGGACAAGGAGCCGCTCGCCCGCCAGCTCGGCGCGCGGCATTACATCGACAGCCAGGCCGGTGACCCGGCGGCTGAGCTTGGCAAGCTAGGTGGCGCCTCGGTCATCATCGCGACGGTAACCAACGGCGATGCGATGGCCGCTGTGCTTGGCGGTCTGGCTCCGCGCGGCGTGCTCGTCGTCATCGGCGCAGCCGGACCCATTCCAGTGGATCCGATTCTGCTCATTACCGGCGAGCGCTCGGTCAAGGGTTGGTATTCCGGGGTCTCGATTGATTCCGAGGACACGCTCAAGTTCAGCGGCGCGACCGGCGTGCAATCGATGAATGAAATTTTCCCGCTTGAGCACGCGGCCGAAGCCTATGATCGAATGATGAGCGGGAAGGCGCGCTTCCGCGTGGTGCTGGATGTGGCTGGCGAAGCTAAACGGTAAACGACCGGCTCATTGACGCCGGAGGACAAGTGGTGGGCGCTCTCCAGCGCTAGTAACAATCACTCTTCTCGACAGTTATCCGCCTGATGGAATAAGGGTTTTGCAATCCCTGGACCTATCAGTGAAAAGCTACGCACGGTTATGTTCTCCAAGCTTGTTTCTACCATGCCTCGCGTCCACGTTCCCGCATGCATCGAGCGGCTAAAACTGCCTCCCATGATTCGCCACAGATTCTGGCGGCGCTCGCGTGGTCGATCACGCTGCGAATCGTGGCTGGAGTGGTTATCATCGCTGCCGTGGCTGGTTGCGATCGAAAGCATAGTGAAGCCATCGTGTTGGAGAAGGAACACATCGCGGTGCAGGCGCCAACGCCTTCGCCAGGGCCCAGCCCGGCCGCACCGACCGAAGCAGAGACGGAACCTCGGGAGATGGCAGCGGATGAGATCGATGTCGATGGCGTCGTGATGAAGAAGGAGGTGCGCGGGACGAGCCGCGATCCGCGCGCGTCCGCAAACGAGCAATGGCTCGTAAAAGTAAAGACGATGGATAATGGACGGACCTTCAACGTTCACGCCGACAAGACTCACTTCGACAAGCTTCGCGTGGGCGATCGGGTCGGGGTATCCTACCGCGTGGGGAAGTATACTGGCACGGTCTGGTCGGCTGATTTTGAGTAAGTGGTGTGTGACTGGCGACAAAATTCCCTAAGTGTTCCTAATCGCACGGCAGGTCATGATCCCGATTCCGCCGATCGTTAGGCAGCTGCTTATGTCCATCGCCGGCTGCTCGCGCCTCACGTCTCCCGACGGACCGGGAAATATTCGACGTTGCCCCAGCGACGAATCGGCATGAAAACGCGGCATGCGTCAGCCGGCTAAGACTATCTCCCGCGTTCCGCACCTGCTCGGCGGCGGAGTGGCCAACATGCTGGTCGCGACGCTGGCCTTCGCGGTCATGAACGTCTTCGTGAAACAGCTCGGTCGCATCCCCGCGATGGAGATTGTCTTCTTTCGCTGCCTCGGTTCGGGGCTGATCTGCGGTGTGGAAGTCGCGCGCCGGCAGCTCGATTGGAAAGGAAACAATCACACGCTGCTGATCACGCGCGGCGCTTTCGGCACGCTCGCGCTTTTCACCTTTTTCATCACCCTGCAGCATCTGCCTCTCGCCACCGCGGTCACGATCCAATATCTGTCTCCGATTTTCACCGCGCTCATCGGCGTTTTTATTTTGCAAGAAATGGTGCCGGCGCGGCAATGGCTCTTCTACGGGATTGCTTTCGCGGGCGTGTTCGTGCTCAAGGGCTTCGACTCGCGCGTCTCGATGTTCTATCTGCTCATCGGCATCAGCTCCGCCCTTTGCTCGGGCATGGCCTACAACCTGGTGCGCCGGCTCCGCGCGCGCGAAGTGCCGATCGTGGTCGTGCTCCATTTCCAGCTCGTCGGCATCGCGGCCGGCCTCGTCTTCCTCTTCTTCGATTGGCGAACGCCACGGCCGTGGGAATGGTTTTGCCTCCTCATGTGTGGCGTCCTGACCCAGATCGGCCAGGTCTGCCTAACGAAGTCGCTGCAATCCGAGCGCATCGCGAAGGTGGCAGTGCTTAACTACATCGGCCTGATCTACGCTCTCATCTTCGGCGTCACGGTTTTCGGAGAACATTACACCGCGCAGACCGTCCTTGGCATTTCGTTAGTCATGGCCGGCGTGCTCCTCGCCGTCCTTTACGGAAAACCCAGGCCGCCGGAAGTGATCGAGGAAACGGAGACTGCGGTAGTGTAACTCGGGTAGCTCATCTGCGCGCGAGCAACGTGGAGTAGATGGAGGCGGAACGATGGACGCTGTCCCAACCGGAGCCGCGCCAGAATCCGTGAGTGGCCGGGCGACGCGAAGGCACAGCCGACATTCTGATGAGCAAAAAAGCCTCGGCAATCGGATGGCAAAAGCGATACTCCGCTCATGACCAAGCGCCTCCTGGTTTTGCCTGCTCTCCTTGTGGCACTCAGCCCGGTCTTCGCGGCTGAGCCCATCGCTTCGCGCGAAGCGAAGATAGACGGAGTGCAGTTGCATTACCTCACGGAGGGTCATGGGCCCGCGGTGATTCTCCTGCACGGCTTTGCCGAGACTTCGCGCATGTGGCGGCCGATCATTCCGCTCCTGGCCGAAAAGTTCACCGTGATTGCGCCGGATTTGCCGGGCATCGGCGACTCCTCGATTCCGGAGAAAGTCGACATGGTCGAAGCGGCCCGGCAGATTCACGATCTCGCGCGCTCGTTGCAGATCGAGAAGGCCCGCGTCGTCGGCCACGATATCGGGCTGATGGTGGCTTATGCGTACGCCGCGCAGTTTCCGGTTGAGACCGAAAAACTCGCAGTCATGGATGCGTTTCTTCCCGGCGTCCCTGGCTGGGAGGCGATCTACGACGCGCCCAATGTCTGGCATTTTCGTTTCAACGGCGAGTATCCCGAGAAGTTAGTCAAAGGACGGGAGCGGACTTACTTCGAGTATTTCTGGAATGTTCTCGCAGCCGATAGGACGCGCTCGATTCCGGAGGCCGAACGCAAGGCTTACACCGCCGCCTATGCGAGGCCAGGAAGGATGCACGCGGCCTGGGGTTACTTTGCGTCATGGCCACAACTCGCAAAGGATTTTGCGAAGCTTTCGCAGACCAAGCTGACCATGCCGGTCCTAGCAATCGGAGGCGAGAAGTCGTTAGGCAACGAGCTTGCCGCCCAGATGAAACTGGTGGCCGAGAATGTCAGTGTGGTGGTGCTAAAGGACACGGGCCACTGGCTTCTCGAGGAACGGCCCAAAGAAACCACTGACACCCTGATCAAGTTCCTCTAGAAGGAGCCGCCGTCGGCCTGTTGCCAGGGCAGCGAGAGGCGCTGGAGGGTTTCATGTCCCTCAACGTGCTGATCGAATTTCAGGCAGGTTGATTTCGCGGATGAGCGCCTGACAAGAAGAGGTGTCTCCCAAGCCGAAATGGAATTGTCTTGCGTTGCGTAACAATTCTGATATTCCCGCCGGCCAATATGAGACGTTTTCTTCCGCTCACGATTCTCCTCAGCGCACTCGCCATCCTCTCCACCAACTCCTCGCTCGCGGATGGAAAAGATTATCACGATCAGGATTTGAAGGGGAAAGACTTCACGAAGGACGATCTCAAGGGCGCGGATTTTTCCGACGCGGTTCTGCAGGATTGCAATTTTTACCACGGCAACCTGCCGGGGGCGAACTTCAAAGGCGCGGATGTACACGCGCAATTCGCCGGTGCGAATGCGAAGGGCTGCGACTTCCGTGAGGCGAAGCTGAATCTCTTTGCCTTCCAGGCCGATTTCAGCAAAGCGAATTTCGAAGGTGTGGACATGAGCCAGATCAGTTTGCTCACGAATAAATTCCGCGAAGCGAACCTGCAAAGAACGAAGGGCTGGGGCAGGCTTCGGCTGACGACTTCAGCAAAGCCGATCTGCGCGTCGCGAATCTGCGCGGGATGAATTGGATGAAGAGCGAGCGAAGCCGCGTTTCCGCGGCGCGATCTATGATGACGACACGACCTGGCCGGAGGGGTTCGATCCGAAGGCGGCCGGCGCGATCATGAAAGCGGCGGAGAAGAAGGACGACGCCGGTGCGACTGGAAAGGGCGACGACAATTCCGCCAAACCTTCGCCGACCGAGCCCTAAAGTTTTCCACATCAAAGTTTCCAAACCAAATTCTCTAACCAATTTTATGATGAAAACGATTTGCCCTAACGATTGCTCTCTTCGGCGGTATCGCCTTTTCCCGCTCGCCCGTCGGCGCGGCGGAAAGGATTATCACGAGCAGGATCTCACAGAAAAGGATTTCAAACAGGCGTCACTTTCCGGCGCGGATTTTACGGATGCGGTTTTGCGCGGGACGGATTTTACCGGAGCGACGCTCAAGGGCGCAGTCTTCAAAGGCGCGGATTTGAGAACGTGGTTTTCGATGGCGCCGAATCTTGATTGGCGCGAATTTTACCGAAGCGGTTCGACAGCCAGCGCTGGGCGGTTAATTTCAATATGCCAATCTGTCGAAGACGAGCCTCGAGGGAATGGACATGACTAATGCTCGGATACTAACGGACGAAATTTCGCGAGGCGAACCTCCAAGCACCAAGGGCTGGGGGTTTTCTCGGAATGAGAACGATTTCAGCAAAGCCGATCTGCGCGGGGCAAACTTTCGCGGCATGAAGTTGTATCAGGAGGAGTCGAAGCCGCGTTTCCGCGGCGCGATTTACGATGACGACACGAGCTGGCCGGATGGGTTCGATCCGAAAGCGGCCGGGGCGATTTTGAAAACGGCAGAGAAAAAGGATGACGCCGACGCGCCGAAGGAAAAGAAGGCCGGGGCGGACGACGGCGCGAAGCCGGACGCGGAAAAGTAATCCTGCTTTTCGTTAGGCGAAATCATGTTGCGCCGGCTGCTCTTGGGTTTCTGCGTTGTGCTGACCGTGTCCTGCGGTCTGAAACTTTACGCGGAGACGGACGAAGAACGCGCGGCGGAGCGACGCCTCGAAGAGCGAAAAGCTGAAGAGCGCACGGAAGAACGCCGCGCCGAAGAACGCCGCGAGGAGCAGCGCAAGGAGGAACGTCACCAGGAAGAGATGCGCCAAGCGCGCCACCAGGAGGAAGCGACGGCCGAGCGGCGCAAACAGGAATCGCTCGATGAGCAGCGCAAAACCGACGCGGTCACCGCCGCGCGACAGGACGATAATCGGCGCGAAGAGCGGATGCGCGAGGGGCGGATCGAGGACCAGCGCAAGGCCGATAACCTGGCCGCGAATCGCCTGGCCGAATCGCGCGACGCGGAGCGCAAAGCCGAAGCGGCGAAGGCGGCGCGAGCCGCCGCCCAGGGCGCTGCCGTTCCGCTGCCCGAGCACGCGAACACGCGCGAGATGCAGGATTATCAAGGTGCGCGGGCCGACGCCCGGCGTGAGGAGGAACGCCGCCAACAACGTATCATCGACGAACGCCGCGAAGCCGAACGCGCCGAGGAAAGGCGGAAGGAAGAGCGTCGCGCCGAGCAACGGCGCCAGGATCAGCTCGCGGAACAGCGCCGGCTCGACAATCTGAAAGAGCAACAGGCGACCGAGCGGCGCACGGAAGAGAATCGCCTCGCCGGGCGCAAAACCGATGCGGCGACGGAAGAGCGTTTGCAGGAAAATCGCAAGGCTGAAGCTTTGCAGGCGCAGCGATTGGCCGATCGGCGCGTCGAAGAAAATCGCGCGGCCGCGCAAGCCGAAGAACGGCGCAAGGCAGATAACCTGCAGGCGCAACGAAGCGCGGACCGGATGGCGGAGGAACGGCGCGAGGAGCAACGCAAGGCGGACAACCTGGCCGCGCAACGTTTACAGGAGCGCCGTGACGCCGAACGCAAAGCGGCCGAGCAGGCCGAAGAGCGCCGCAAGAATCCTTAATTCGTTAGGCGCAGCCGGCGCCGGGGTTTAGCGCAAGCCGCCCACGATGAGCCAGTCGTCGCCTTCTTTCACCAGCTCGATGTGCTGGGTGTAAGGTTTGCCGAAAACGTCGAAAGTGAAAGGCACGGTGCATTGCTCCTTTCCTTCTTTCGTCGTCATTCCTTCCGCTTGGCCGATCGTGCCCGTCATCGGCCGCGAAAGATTATGCTCGATCGCTTCGGGCGACGCGCTTTCGATCTGTTTTTTCAAATCGCCCGTGAGCACTCGCACGACCCCGGGATGGTCCTTCGCGTTCCAGGCGCGCTGCAAAGCTTCCACCGCTTTCACCGGCGTGCTCAGATCGGGCGCGCTGGGCTTCGTGGTCTCCGCGGGAGTCGAGGGGACCGGCGCGCTCGCCTCGGTCGCGCTGGAGTTAGTGAATTTCTGCAGCGCCTCTTTGCGCATCTGCTCGTATTCCGCGTCGGTCACGACCTTGTCCTGGTGAAGCTTATCCAGCTCGGCCAAACGGGTCCGCAGATCGGCCGTGCTGTCGGCCTGGCCTAACGAAAAGGCGAGGCAACAAAGAATAAGGGTGAGAACAGTCGCGGAAATGGATTTCATGCGAGCGCTTCTAGCAGGTTACGCGCGTCACAGCCAGCGCAAAATCCCCTAACGAGTGCTGGCTGCGTCTAATTCTTGGGGCATTCACCGGGACGGCCCAGCGCTGAGCGCTGCCGTTCAGTTGCTTCAGCTCAGCGCTGTCCGGGCGGTCGGGATGCGCCGTTGCCGTTTGCATCATCCAATCCGAGCCGCCTTCGCCTTTAGACAAGACAATCCCGCCGGATTTATCGGCCGCGCGCTTCCAACTGCCTGTGACCGGCTCGGCTTTGACAGAGTAATCCCACTTGAAGGTGTTGTTGGCCGAGATCGTGAGCAGGCCTTCCTCAGCCGCTCCTTTCGCTTCCGTCTTGATCATCCAGCTGCCGACCGGATTGAGCGCGGCCACGTTAGAGGCGCTCGCGCCGGCCGCGATTTCCTGCCCGGCAACCGCGCCGGCTTGCGCGAAATCAAATCCGTTAGGCCAGCGCGTCGTCGAGTTGTAAATCGAGCCGCGCCATTTCGCTTTGTCCGGCTCGGTCACATCGCTCAGGTTGGCTCCGCGCAAATCCGCCCGGCGAAAATCGACGTCGTCCAGGCTGCCGTGAATCTTCGCCCCGCGCAGATTCGCTTCCTTGAACGTGATGTAGCCGTTGTGCTGGGCGAGAATGCTGATGTCCGCGCCTGCATTCTCCAGCGCGCGCTGGGTTTTGCGGATCGTCTCTTCGTCCTGCTTGAAGCCGTAGGCGAGATAGACTTCATCGCCTTCCA
The DNA here is from genome assembly GCA_963792775.1 of uncultured Verrucomicrobiae bacterium. Lineage (GTDB taxonomy): Bacteria > Verrucomicrobiota > Verrucomicrobiia > Chthoniobacterales > UBA10450 > Palsa-1392. The sequence goes on from CAWBXU010000012.1 coordinate 240,804, forward strand.
GATTCGCTTTGACGAATTTCGCATCCTGCAAAGTCGCTTGTTTCAGGTTTGCGCCGCGCAGGTCGGCTTCGCTCAGATCCGCCATCGTGAGATTCGCGCTTTCCAGGTCGGCATCGCGCAGCGTTGCGCCTTTCATGGTCGCGTTCGTCAGGTTGGCGTTCTCCAGGTTCGCTCCGGAAAGATCGGCGCGGTTGAGCGCTTCATCCTTCATCTGCTTGTGATTAAGATCCTTGCCATGCAAGTCCCGCGGGGCCGCTTGAATCACGGCGGAGCCGGCCGCGAAGAGAAGAAAAAAAAGGACGGTCTTCATAAATTTCGGCGGAGTCTAGAGAACGCTGGCAGTTTGCCAAGCAGGTTTTCGTCTCGGCGGCGCGCGATAGTCTCAAATGAAGCCCGCGCCGAGACCTTACTCCTTCGGCCGATAACCGAAGAAACCGCGCTCGCGAATAAGCTGGGCGACCTGCGGCGGGACCATTTCCTCCCAAGTCTCATCCTGACTGGCAATGCGCTTGAGAACGTCGCGCGAGAAGATGGAAAGATAGGCCGGGTTGAAGTTATCGAGCTGCACGAAGCTGCCGCGGCCGACAAGGTAATCGTAGAGAGGTTGTAACTCCGGATCGACCTTGACGTTTCTGATGGTTTGTAACTCGTCTTTTTCGTTGGCACGCAGCGGATAGACGTAGATCTTTAAGTTATGCTTGAAGAGCCGGCCAAAGCTCTCGAGCGTGCCGCCCGGAAGTTGCGCGTAATATTTCCCCTCGAATAACTCATAGAGGCTCGGCACGCCCAGGACGATGCCGATGCGCTCCGATGTCCGCGCGGAGAGATAGGAGGCGAGGCGGTAAAACTCGAAGTAGTCCGAGACCAACACCGTCATCCCGCAGGCGGCAAGTAACTCCGCCCGGGCGAGGAAGTCGCGCCGGTCCACATCTTTTCCTCCCGCGAGCAGGTTGCGCATCGTCAGTTCCATCACGGGCAGGATCGGTTTGTCGGCCACGGCCGGATCTACCTTAAATTTGGTCAGGGCGCACTCCAGCATGTCGAGGTTGACGTGGGTCGTCGGGCGGAAACTGCCGCGTTCAACGAGGACGGCTTTCTTGTGCAGGGCGTCGGAGGGCTGGAGCACTTCGCGATCGGCGCCAAACATGGCCGCGCCGCTCAGCCCGAGCTGGACCAGCTTCAGAGCCATGACCCGGTTATCGACGTTGCGGAATTCGATCCCGGTCAACTCCAGCATGTCGATCTCGATCCGGCCAGTAGTCAGCTTATCGAGGAGGGATTCGACTAGCTCTTCCGGGACGTGATTCAAAAAAAACGCGCCATAACAGAGATTGACGCCGACGATGCCGAGCGCCTCCTGCTGGAGCGAGGCCTGGGTGTCGAGCATGCGGACGTGCATCAAGATCTGGCTCGGCTCATCGTTTACTCGGCTTTGGAATTTAATCCCCATCCAGCCATGACACTCATTGCCGCCGCGGTAACTCTGGGCGACCACGGTATCGGCAAAGGCGAAGAAGGAAGTGTTATCGCCGCGATCGTGCCCGAGTCGCTCGATATCGAGGTTGAACTCGCGATCGAGCATCGCCTGCAGCCGGCCGCGCGAGACGTAACGTTCGGCCCGCCCGTAGATGGCGTCGCTCACTTGCATGTCGTAGGCCGAGATGCTTTTCGCGATCGTCCCGGCCCCGCCGCCCACCCGGAAAAACCAGCGGACCACCTCCTGGCCGGCGCCGATTTCGGCAAATGTTCCATACCACCGCGGGTCGAGATTGACCCGGAGTGCCTTGGAGTGTGTATCGATCATCTCCTCTTTCACGAGTCCGAGATTGAGTCGGTTCCTGGCAAAACGCGAGACATTCGTTTTGCCCACCGGCAATTGAATGCGGAATGCGGAATTCGGTTTGTGGATGGACTGGGTTTACTGGAGCCGGTTCGGGGATCATCGTAGGTCATGAGCACAACACTTGAATACCCACCGCTGTCACCGTCTCTCGTGGTCAAGGATGGAGCAGCTGCAATTGAGTTCTACGAGAAAGCTTTCGGCGCGGAAGAACTTTACCGGCTGGTCGACCCGGAGAACGGGAAAATTGGTCACGCCGAGATCACGATCAGAGGAGTGCTAGTGATGCTGGGCAGCGAATACGCCGAGGTGAACAAATCGCCGACGACGCTTGGCGGAACGGCCGTCACTCTGGGGCTGATGAGCGCTGACGCCAAAGCGGATTTCGAGCGCGCGGTGAGCGCCGGTGCGGAGGTGGTGAGGCCACTCTCGGAGCAATTCTACGGACACCTCGCCGGCCGGGTGCGCGATCCGTTCGGCCACGAATGGATCATCTCCCAAGAGTTGGAGAAACTCTCGCCCGAAGAGATGCAGCGCCGCTGGGACGCGATGGCCGCGGGTTCGGAGTAGGGGAGCCGACGGATGGAAAGCTGAAAACTGAAAGCTGAAATTGGGAAGCTGGACGGAACGAGCGCATGACATTGCTACCGCCGATCGACTCCGGTAAAGCGTTTCCTTTTTCATGAGCTCGAATTCTAAAATTCCTTATCGCGATCTGGGCAGCACGGGCGAACGCGTTTCGTGCATTGGTATCGGTGGTTGGCACCTCGCTATCCCGGATGTGGAAGAGAAACTCGCCACCCGCATCGTCCGCACCGCGGTCGATCGCGGGATCAATTTCATGGATAACTCCTGGGACTACAACGAAGGCGAAAGCGAGAAGCGGATGGGCAAAGCGCTGCGCGACGGTTATCGGGAAAAAGTTTTCCTGATGACGAAAATCGACGGGCGGACAAAAAAGGAAGCCACCCGGCAGATCGAGCAATCACTCAAGCGCTTCAAGGTGGAATGCATCGATCTGGTGCAGCACCACGAGATCATTCGCTTCGATGACGCCCACCGCATTTTCGATCGCGACGGCGCAAACGCCGCCCTTCTCGAGGCGCGCAAAGCGGGCAAGCTGCGCTTCATCGGATTCACCGGGCACAAGGATCCGCAGGTGCATCTGCACATGCTCTCGGTGGCGCGCGAGCATGACTTCAAATTCGACACCGTGCAGATGCCGATCAACGTGATGGACGCGCATTATCGCAGCTTCTCCCGGTTGGTCGTGCCGGAGTTGGTGCGCGACCGAATCGGCGTCCTCGGGATGAAGTCGATGGGGAACGGGATCATTCTGAAATCGAAAACCGTGACGGCGATGGAATGTCTCCAGTATGCCTTGAACGAGCCGACCTCGGTCGTCATCACCGGGATCGAGAGCATGAAAATTCTCGACCAGGCATGTGAAGCGGCGCGCACCTTCAGGCCAATGAGCAAAAAGGCGCGCGAGACACTCCTGGCGAAGACAAAGATGGCGGCAGCGCAAGGCGAGTATGAGCTTTTTAAGACTCGCTCAATCTTTGACTCCACCGCGAAGAATCCCAAGTGGCTCGGTGAGGAACCCGATCGCATTGCCGACCTCATGCCGGTGTGAGTTATAGTCGTTAGGCGCGAGCTGGCATTAATGTGGCGGACGAAGTCACTAAAGTAAGGTTGCGGACATGAGTGCAAAAGACAGAGCACGCCCGGTGCACCCAAAGGTCGGGATTGGCCATGTGCATCTAAAGGTGGCGGACCTGGAGCGGGCCCTGGCGTTTTATCGCGACGTTCTCGGCTTTGAAGTAACGCAACGTTACGGAGGACAAGCGGCGTTCCTTTCCGCCGGTGGTTACCATCACCACATCGGGTTGAACACTTGGGAAAGTGCGGGCGGCTCGCCGCCACCCGCGGGCACGACGGGTCTTTATCATCTGGCGATCGTGTATCCCACGCGGGCAGAACTGGGTGACGCGCTGCGGCGTTTGCAGGACGCGGGGATTCCGCTCGAAGGCGCATCGGATCATGGGGTGAGCGAAGCGCTTTACCTGCGAGACCCGGATGACAACGGCGTGGAATTGTATTGGGATCGGCCGCAGGAAGAATGGCCGCGCACGTCGGAGGGCGGGTTAGCGATGTTCACCCGGCCTCTTGATCTCGACGGTCTGCTCAAGGAAAACGGGAGGAGTGACTAGTCGGCCAGGCAGCGCATCTGGCAGCTGGAAGCGACGGAAATCATAAGAGCGTCCGCTTGATTTGGAAGTGACTATTGCCTCCGGGGGAGTCGTCCATTCGGCTTCCCGGAAGCTTTTTCGGGGCGTCCTCGATTAACTCTCGGTGCCCTAGCTCCACGCTGGGCGTGAGTCGACGTCTCGATACTCGCCTGCAGCAGCTCGCCGGAGATGAGATGCCGCCTACTCTCTGCCGGAGGGGATGCGATTGTGCAAAGGCAATTCCTGCGATGCCGCTCTCACGCGGGCCGAGATGGGACGACAGCGCCGCGGGAGAGTCTTACTGTCGATCCGCGGCGAGATAACCCTGCGCTTCTTGAAACCCGGGCCGGCGTGTGTCTTTGTCGGCTACCTCAATGAGTTGGGCGGAGAAGGCATTCCTGAGAGTCTTATCTCCAAGGGCGTGGGCCGCGCGCGCGGCGCCCAGGAGGCTGTTGAATCTCCGGGGATAAAATTTCAGCGAACGCTCATAGGCCGCCAGCGCCTCCGCGGGCTGGTCCTGTTCCATAAAGAGATCTCCCAGGAGCTCGCAAGCCGGGAGCGTGGGACCGGGCGTGACCGGGGGTTTCGGTGTCGAAGCTTCCAAGTCAGTAGCCTGTCGCATCAGCGCGACGCTTTTTTCCTTTTGCCCATCTACCTGCGCAAGCCACGCGTTCAGCTCCAGCCGCAGAATCCGGATGTTTCGAGCGAAGAGTTCCTCCCCGGCCTTGCTGGCAGATTCTTCCAGTCTTTCGAGATCCGCGATGGCGGCTTCCGCCTCCTCCGTCTTCTTCAAATGCGCCGCACCCAGCCCGCGCGCGAACCGCGTGATTGCTTCCGCCCACGGGAAACGATCCCAGGTGAGGCTCGCCGGTTGCCGCGGCACGAGCGCCGCGGCTTCATCCCATGCGCGTCGCTCCAGAGCGTAGCGAGCCTGCGTGGAGGAGAGGTGAAACGCTGTCTTGAAACTGGGCTCGAGGCGCGCGGTGTCGTGCAGACGCTTCAGCTGCGCCGCCGCCTTGTCGTCGGCGCCTTTCTGGAGTTCGGCATAAATCAAATACTCGATCGCGTGCGGAAACTCGTCCCAGACGTATTGGCCGTGGTCCCCGGCCGGATATTCGAGCGCCGCCTCCGCGGCCTTCAGGTTGCCGCGGATCGAGGCGTCCCAATCGCCGAGGCGCGTGTAGATGTGCGTCGGCATGTGGAGAGCGTGCGGATTGTTCGGGGCGAGCGCTTCGTATTTACGGGTGATTTCGAGCGACTCGTGTTCGCGCCCGGGCACATCGTTGGCGTGGATGAGATAGTGCATTGCGCCGGGGTGGTCCGGATTCTGCCGGTAGATGCGCAGGAGAATCTCGGCCGCGCGGTCGGAATGTTCATGCGAAACGGTGTCCGCGGGTGCGGTGGCGAGATACGCCAAAGCGTAGAATGCGCCCACCTCCGGGTCATCGGGAAAAGCAACGTAAGCTTTCTCCATCGCCGCCTCCCAACGGCGAATGCGAAGCCAGTAGTCCGGCGCCTTTGGATCGGAAAAGAAAGCTTCCGCCGCCGCCACAAAAAGTTGCTCGCGTTTCGTGGGGGGCTCGAGCGATCTCGCCTTTTGCACCTCGCTCCAACCTCGTTCGAGATCGGCCGCGCTCGGTCGCGTCGGCCAAAGCGGCTGAAAGAGAGTCATGGCAATACCCCAGTGAGCCATGGCGCATTGCGGATCGATCTCCGCGACCTGCTCGAAAGCCTTTCTCGCCTGCGGATAAGTCATGTGATGCAGCAGAGCGATCGCCCGGTTGAACTCCGCCTGCGCGGCGGGTGAGCAGGAGATGGGAAAATTCACCGTTCCCATGTGATGGCCGGCATGTTCATCCGCGCTCGCCGCGTGCAGCAGGCCTATGGCCGCAAGCGCTCCGCAGAAAAGGAGCCGGTGACTGGTCGGTTTCATCGGGTGACGCGAAATACTCCACGTCTTTTCCTGGGTGGACGCAACACAAAATTGGTTGGCGCCGTGAAGGCGAAAATCCCCGCGACGAAGGGAGAGAGACCTTGGGCTTTTAGGTCTGAGCCAGTGGCCTGTCTGCAATTCGTTAGTCAAAATTTGGAGCGCGCTGATCCCTCAGCGCGACGACAGAACGTCGCGCTCCACTGCCTGAGCTGGTCGAGAGGGAAACGCGAGGAGCTTGAAGGGACTGCAAATGCGCGGAGAGTTGGACATGCGCGAAGTGAGACGAGATAGAACGCCATCCTTCCCCGATGGTGACGCCGCAGGCGTTGGCCTGCGAAGGGACGAAGCTTTGGATGAGCTCGCGTGATCTTGGCACGCTTTCCCGGGTCGATCCCGACGGCTGGAAGGTTGTGGAGGAGACAGATCCGCCCGGAGGTCGTTTGGGCGGCGGACGCCGAGCGCCAGGACGGCTGCCGTTTCACGATCGGCAAAGGGCTGAACGACGATCGCTACGTTTATCGCTACGCCGAGGGGGAAGGGTTCGTGAAGTTATTCGCCTGTCCGGATTTTACCGGGTCCTATCTCAGTTTCGACGGCGAACATCTTTACCTGAGTCAGTGGTACAAGGAGCGAATTTTGAAGATGGATCAGGAGGGAAAAGTCCTGCGCGAGATCAAGGTCGGCGCCGAAATCTGCGGCCATACTTTTGTCGCCCCGTTCATCTACGTGCTGCGTGGCCGGGAAAAGCCGGAGGAAACTTGGCGCATCGCACGGCTCGATCCGCGCGAGGAGAATCCGCAGGTGGAAGATCTGGCGACAGTTCCGTTCGCCTCACGCTCGCTGGCGTTCGATGGCGAAAGGTTTTGGTCGAACCATCGAGCTGGGAACGAAGTGGTTTCGTTCCGTCTCCCGAGCTAGCCGGGTGCGCGCCGCGCGCGACTTAGCCTAACGAGCCGGAATTTCCTCAAACTCGCCGCGCTCGCGATTCTTGCGGACGCGATCCCAGGGAAAACATTTGCCGTTCATCGCGATGTAAACGCCGACCGGCAAGACCTGCACAAAGGAAAGCGCGCTGCCGAGATTAAAGAGGCCGTCGGAGCTGCCAAAGGCCCATGGGATCATCGCGCCGGTCAGGACGACGGTTTTCCCGGTCACGGCCGCTGCGATGGCCGCGCCCGTGTCAGTCATGGTGTCGGTGCCGTGAGTGATCACGATGCGATCTTCTTCCGCCTGCTGGCAATTCTGGACGATGAGCGCGCGGTCAGCGTCACTCATCTCCAGGCTATCGACCATCATGACCGTGCGGATCGTGACCTGAACGCGGGAGCGTCCGCGCTGCAGCATTTCGCTCAGGTGGGTATCCTTAAAAAAAAGCTGCCCGGTGCGTTCGTTGTATTCCTTATCGAAGGTGCCGCCAGTAACGAGGATTCGGATAGCCATGGTGAGAAAGTAGAACGCAAAGCTAGCGGTCTGAGCAGCGCGTCGCAATCCTAACGAATGCGGGTGACGCGAACTTCCGGCCGATAGGTGATGCGAACGAGCAGGTCGCCCCGTCCGCCGCGTGGTTTGGGCATTCCTTCTCCCGGGACGCGCAGGATCTCGCCGCGTTTCGCCCGCTCGGGAATCGTTAGGCGAAGCATTCCGCCGGTCGGGCGCTCGATCATTTCGGTGCCGCCTTGCGCGGCGCGCTGGGCGCTGATCCGCAGGTCGGTGCGGAGATCCGAGCCGCGCACTTTGAATCGGTAACCGGGCAGCGGCTTTAACCGGAGCTGGAGAAAACCTCCCGATGTTCCGCGGCGGGGCAGGCGAAGCCGCGCGCCCGGTGCGGTCATCGGTGGAATTTCAACTCGATAGCTTTCTGGCGCGTTGGGATTCGCCGGATCGTTCACCTGCACCGCGATGGTTTTTCCACGGAGGAAATCGTCGATCCGGAGACGGACTTCCTGGGTGATGTTGCGTTCGATCTTCGCGCCACTGCGCGCTGCCGCCGCCTGGCTGGCCTGGTCGAGAGCGCGGTCGTAGGTGCGGCGCCGCGCCGGATCGCTCAGGATCTCGTAGGCGGCGTTTAACCTCTGGATCCGGATTTGCGCCTTGGCGTCATTCTGGTTGAGATCGGGATGATAACGCTTGGCAAGAAGCCGGTAGGCGTCCCGGATTTGCCCGGCCGTGCAGCCGCGATCGAGCCCCAGGGTCGCGTAATGGTCGTCGGCCGGAGTTTTCGCGGGCACCACCTATCCTCGCGATGCTCATCGCGCGAGGCAACGAAACTTCCACCGTGCCTAACGACCTCGCGAGCGGGACGTCTCCCGTCAGGTCGTGGGGCCGTCTGGCGTAGCGTGCAGCCGGATGTCGATCTCGGACTTCAGAGTGCGATGGACCGGACACTTCGCGGCCACCGCCATGAGTTTGGCGTGCTGTTCGGGCGTGATCGGACCGGTCAAACGAATGTCGAGATCGATCCGGTCGAGCATGCCGGCTTTGGTTTCACACTCCGCGCAATCCTCCGCGTGGATGCGCGAGTGCCGGAGCGAAACGCTCACCTCTTCGAGCGGAATCTTCTGCCGCCGCGCAGCCCAGCCGACGGTCATGGAAGTGCAGGCGCCGAGAGCAGCGAGGAGATAATCGTAAGGATCGGGCGCCGACCCGGTCCCGCCCGCGTCCGGCGGTTCGTCAACCTGGAAGGTGTATTTTCCGACAGTGACTTCCTGAAGGAAGCCGCTCGCCTTTCCGCGAACGACAACGTGCTCTACAGGCGGGTCGGCTGGCGCGGTCGGGCTGGTGCTCGAAGTGTTCACGGTCATGAATTCTATTTGGATTGTTCGCTGAAAACTTGCAAGACGATGATGCCCTTCCGCCGCTCCGCTTCCGTCCGCTTTCACACCCGAAATTCTCGCGACCCGCGCCAGCTTTCCCAACAAATCCTCTCATTCTGCGCTACCTTCCCGAATGACGACTTCAAATACCGCGACCACCGAATCGGCTCCCCGCCTGACCCGACAAGCATCCGGTTACGCCGCCCAGAGCGCGACCACTCCGCTGGCGCCATTCACCTTCGAGCGCCGGGCCTTGCGGCCGAGCGATGTGCGGATCGAAATTCTTTATACCGGCGTTTGCCATTCCGATCTTCATCAGGCGCGCAACGATTGGGGCAACAGCACTTACCCGATGGTCCCCGGCCACGAAATCGTCGGCCGCGTCACCGCGGTGGGCGAGAACGTGACCAAGTTCAGGGAGGGCGACCTCGCCGCGGTCGGTTGTTTGGTCGATTCCTGTCAGGATTGCGCGAGCTGCGCCGAAGGTCTGGAACAATATTGCGAGAAGGGAATGGTCCCGACCTACAACGGCATCGAGAAGAATGGCGAGCCGACTTACGGCGGCTATTCCGACTTCATTGTCGTGACGGAAAATTTCGTCCTCCACCTTTCCGACAAACTCGACCTGAAAGCGACCGCGCCGTTGCTCTGCGCCGGCATCACACTCTACTCGCCCCTGCGCCATTGGAATGTCGGACCGGGCATGAACGTTGGGATCATCGGTCTCGGTGGGCCTCGGTCACATGGGAGTGAAATTTGCCCACGCCATGGGCGCAAAAGTCACCATGATCACGACCTCGCCCGACAAGGGGGAAGACGCTCGCCGTCTCGGAGCCGATCGCGTGCTCATCTCGAAAGACGCCACCGCGATGGAGCAGGCCGCAAATTCCTTCGACCTGCTGGTGAACACGATCCCGGTCGATCACGATCTGAATCCTTACCTGACATTGCTCAAACGCGACGCGACCATGGTCATCGTCGGCGCGATCGAGCCGATCACCCACGACCTGGCCACGGCCCAGCTGGTCATGAAGCGCAAGAACATCGCCGGATCGTTGATCGGCGGTCTCGCCGAAACGCAGGAGATGCTCGACTACTGCGCGGAGCATAACATCGTTTCCGACGTGGAAATGATCGACATCCAGGAGATCAACCAGGCCTACGAGCGGATGCTGAAGAACGACGTCAAATATCGGTTCGTGATCGACATGTCCTCGCTGAAGAAGAGCGCCTAACGAACGGCCGCGCCGACTTATGACGGGGAAAAATCTTGACGCTACAGGATCAAGGTCTCCATTCTCGCCTGCCTCGAAGCAACTGCGAGAGATGCGCCTATGAAAACATGGATCATTGCCCTTAGCGCGGCGTTTTTTCTACTCTGGGCTGGAGATTCCAGCGCTGTTCGCACTTCACCGGTATTGGATCGCATCACTCCAGGACCTACACCTTTCATTAGTTTCATCACTCTCAAAGTCGCCGATCCCACGACGCTCGAGACGGTCAAATTCAGCATCCGCCCAAAACCGCACTCCCAAACCCGGGCGGTGGCGGCGACTTATACGAGGGCTTATCTTCAAAGCCAGGGCTACTTCAAACTCGGGAGCGGCAAACTAACTCTACCGGTCTTCGGTCTTTACAAGAACTTCTCCAATACGGTGACAGTGCGCATCCGTTTCACCGACGGAACAAACCAGCAGAGTGACTTCACCGTGGCGACGGCTGATTTCGATGGCGGGGTTTTTGATAGCCCTACGATTGTTCAACCAAGGTTGCGAAATACGACGCTGAGTTATGACTTCATGCTTTTGAAAAGCGTCCTCTTGGATTCTACTCCGGTGATTATCGATTCCGATTCCGAGATTCGCTGGGTTGGAACAGCACCGACGAAGACTCAGAATTCGATTCTGTTCGAAAATGGAATTTATGTCGCCTCCGGCACGTCCCTCGTCCGCCAGGAGTTCGACGGCAGGTATAAGACTCTGGCAGACTATAGCAGTCTGGGAGTAACCGGCTTTCATCATAACTTCGATTACGGTCGAGACGGTTTTATCATGGATGTGGATACGGTTGATTGGACCGAGTGCGTCAACATCGAAGTGGATGGCGCGGGGAATGTTCTGCGCAGTTGGAATCTGGCGGATATCGTCAGCGCGGCGATGATCGCGGGCGGGGATGATCCTAATGAATTCCTCCAACCGGCGCCGGTCGACTGGTTTCATAACAACGCGACAGCGTATCGAAAGTCGGATGACTCGTTGATCGTCTCGAGCCGGGAAAACTTCGTGATCGCGATTGACTACGACACCGGCGCGATCAAATGGATCTTGGGCGATCCGACCAAACATTGGTACGAGTTTCCTTCTCTCCGCGCCTTCTCGCTCACCCTCGGGCCGGACACTCTGCCACCCATCGGACAGCATGCGGTTTCGTTTTTTCACGACGAGCTTCTGCTCTTTGACGACGGCGCGGGCAGTCTTTACCAGTCGCCTCCGGGTGAAACCCGGACTTATAGCGCGCCCCGTCGCTATTCCATTGCCGGTAGAACCGCGACCGAGGTCTGGCATTACCTGGCAGATCCGGCGATTTATAGTCCCTACTGCAGCAGTGTGTATGAAGACGCGCCGGATAACTATTTCATCGATTACACTCTCGCCGGTCCGAATATTTCCACAGACCTGGTGGGTCTGGATGCGACGGGTAATATTGCGTTCTACTACCAATACCCTGTGGTAGTCGGTTGCGGCACGGCTTGGAACGCGGTGCCGATCCATCTGGAAGATCTGCGGTTTAAGTGACGGTTGAGGCGAAGCTGCCCGCAGGAACGACCCGACGGTATCGCAAACTTGTGGTCTTTGTCGTGCCCCGCGACTCGCGTTAGTTTGCGGGAATGACACTCAGGTCGACCAGACGAGAGGCAGCTTCTTCAACGGAGGAAGCCCAAGATCCTGCGCAGCTGGTTCGGATCGATCAGGAGCCGCTTCGTTCCGCCGCCGGAGCGGAATGTCAGGCGGCGATGGCGGAGCTGGAGAAAGCGCGCACGCTCTGGCATCGCTTCGAGCGCAAGGACAAGCCCAGCTTTATCCGCTGGCGGGCCCGGGAGTTTGGCGCGCTTCTGAGCAAGGCGCGCGACGTCGAAGGGCAGATTCGCGAAAGCGAGGCGCTCGTTTACGAAGTCGAGCTCGAGATGCGGCGCACCATCATCGATCCGCACAGTGCCTATCAGCGCGTGATGTATCGGCGGGCCAATCCCTCCGCGCCAGAAGAACCGCGCGCGGAAGGTGGCGCGGGGCAGGGGAGGCGAGTGACCGAGTTCGAACAGGAAGCGCTTTTCCAGGATTGGGTGAAGAAATTTCTCGGGACCAATCCCGACAAGATGGACGACGACGCCTACACCGCGTCATTCAACGCTTTCAAGTCGCACATGTTCGCGAGCAAACGGGCCGAGCCGCGCGCCTAACGAGAAGCGGCGGGCCCGTCCCGCTCCCGTCTTCGAGGTGGAAGAAGAAGCGGAAACGCCGGTCGACGCGAGAGTCAAGGAACTCTATCGTCTTCTCGTTAGGCGATTGCATCCCGACCTGCGGGCCGATGGGAGCGCGGACGTCTCCAGTCTTTGGCACGAAGTGCAGGAGGCCTACGCGATGGGCGATGTCGGGCGGCTGGAAATTTTGCTCGCCCTCAGCGACATCGCGGGAGACGCGGTCAGCGATCAAACCACCCTCGCCCAGATGCGCGCGGTCCACGAAGAACTGCGCCGCGCCCTCGACGCGCTCGAGCGCAGCCTGCTCGTCGCGCAGCGCGATGATGCCTGGGATTTCGCCCGGCTCGGCGCCAATCAGGAACTGCGCTCGCAGGTGCAGGACGATTTGGAAAGAAATCTCGTCACGCGGACGACGCGTTTGAGCTGCTCTCCAGAAGATCATCGCGGAATGGGCGCATCCGCCGGACGAAAATCGTCAGAGTCGGAAAGGTGCGGCGTTACGCGGTCTAGTTCTCCTCAAAGCCTTCGAGTGCATCCTGCCCGCGCGAGAGCCCGGACGAGCGGAAGCTCGTCCTTCCGGAGGGACTCGCCGCGGCGAGTCCGGAGTGTCGCGGCGCTGTCCTAACGAACAAAGCTCGAGTGCCGCTTGTCTTTGCCGCCCGCTACTTCGCCTTTCCCTCGATTTCGTCGGCCAGGGCGGTCGCTTGGTAAACCTTGCGCAGCGCTTCGATGATCGCGGCAGAATCAACCGAGACGGCGCGCGCCACTTTGTCGGTGTAAACGTAATCGAGCACGAGCGATTGAATGTTGCCGTCGAAAATGATTCCGACGAAATTGCCCCGCCCGATCGACCACCGGGCTGCCGCTGTTTCCGCCGATGATGTCGGCGTCGCTAACGAAGTCGAAGTTTGTGCCTAACGAGAGTTGGTCTTTGCGCTTAACCCAGCGCTCCGGCAGCTCGAACGGCTCCTTGTTCTGATGCTCGGTCGAGCGCTGGTAAAGCCCGGCGAAATCGGTAAAGGCCGGGATCGATTTCCCATTTTCCTCGTAACCGCGCACGGTCCCGTAGGCGAGGCGGAGGGTGAAGGTGGCATCGGGATAAGTGCTCGCTCCCTCGATCGCGAAGCGCGCCTTGGCAATCTGCGCGTAAGCCTGCTGCTTGGCTTCGTCGTTATCGTCGTAAACCTTGCGCGCGGCCCGCGCGGTCGGTTCGATGAGGAGGGCGAGGTTGAGGAAAGGATCGTTCGCCGCCTTGAGCGCGGCGCTATCGCCGGCGTAAAGTTTTTTCCGGAAAGCGAGATCCTTCAGCTTTCGTGCCGGTGACCAGCTCAGCCGCGCGCGCGGAGGGCGACTTACCGGCGAGAATTTTTTGCACGAGCGGATCGTTCGCGCCGAAACGGCCCGCCAGATCGGTCAACGAATCGGTCAGGAGTAACTCTTCGAGATCGTCGTAAACCGGCTGGGTCGAGAAGAGCTCGAGCTCGAGCGATTCGCGCGAACTTTCGCGGTAATCAGGGAGCCGTTCTCCGTTCGGTTTCGCGCGCTCGGCAACGGCGCGAACGAGGAGGCGAGCGTAGTCGAAGAGGTTCCCGGCAAAACCGCGCGGGTAATTGCGACGGCCTTCGTAGTAGTCGTAGGTCGGCGCGTTCTTAATGATGGCCTGCTGGGCCGTCTTGATCTTGTCGTAAGCGGCGAGGGCATTCTTGAACTGCGCGTCCTTGGCCGAGCGCGCCTGCATCTCCTGGCGCAGCTTCTCCTGGTCAGATTGCAGTTTGCTGAAAATAGCCGGGTCGAGCAGTCCGCCGAGCATTCCCTTCAGCGCCTTGCGGCTGTTCTGGATACCGAAAAGATCGTCGCGGGCGCGCCGCGCATTTTCGAGTGAGCGATCGCTGTAGCTCTTCAGCGCCACTTCGCGCCGGTAAAGAAGATCGAGCCGCGTAGGCAGCGCGCGATCGCGCGCATCCGCGAGCTCGAAAAGAGTCAGCTCCCGATCGGTCCGGCCGGGATTGCCGCTGACAAAGACGAGGTCGCCTTCCTTCGCGCCGGCTGAATTGAACTTGAGATAGTTATCGATGTGGGCCGGCTTGCCATTTTCGTAAACCCGAAAGAGACAGATATCGAGATCGTAGCGCGGATATTCAAAGTTATCCGGATCGCCGCCGTAGAAGGCCGCCTGCTGTTCCGGCGCGAAAACAAGCCGGACATCGGTGTAAACCTTGTAGCGATAAAGCTGGTAGGAACCGCCTTCGTAGAGGGTGATGACATTGCTGCGCAGGCCGGTCTTGTCTTTCGATTCCTTCTCGATCTGGGCGATGATGGCGCGGCGCGCGGAGAGGGCGGCGGCCGGATCCATGCTCGGCTTGACCGCAGCGTTAACCCGCGCGGTCACGTCTTCGATCGACTCGAGCACGTTGAGCTCGAGGTCGAGGGCACGTTGTTCTTCCGCCTCGGTCTTGGCGTAGAAACCTTCCTTCAAATAGTTATGCTCGGCGCTGCTCAGCTTCTGCAAGGTGTCTGCGCCGACGTGATGATTCGTGATCGTTAGGCCGTCGGGCGAGATAAAGGAACCGCTCCCGCCGGAGTTGAAGCGCACGCTCGATTTCTGGAGATGTTCGAGCCACTGCGGGGTGGGATCGAACTGGTATTTTTCCTGCAGTTGTTTGGTCGGCGGGTTGTTGAAGAGCCACATGCCTTCATCGGCGCGGGCAGAGAGAAAACCGAAGCCTAACGATAGAAAAATGACGAGTGAACGCAGCGCAATCATGGCCGGACTGTAGAGCGTGAGAAGCGGTTCGCCAAGAGTTTGCGGCCGGGCTTTTTCCATAGGCGTCCGCAGGGCTGACCAGGAGCATTGCGTAAAATTGTTTTCCTCAGGCGCGCGGTCGCGTTTAGCTTGCGCGATGACGGTGGAGTCTGAGAGGAGATCGTGGTTTTGGATTTGCCTGGGATTGGCTCTCGCCTTCGGATTGCCCGAACTACACCTGGGCCGGCGACTGGCGCCGGGCAACGACTTGGCAGCGGCCTCCGTGCAGGAGGGGGTCTTCTGGATCATTGGCCTAACGATGATTGTTTATGTCATCGCGGTCGAGCGCCGGCCTTTGTCGTCGATCGGCTTTCGGCGGCCAGGCTGGAGGACGTTTGTTTACGGTTTGCTCGGCGCGATCGTGATGTTCGCGAGCGTGGTGCTGAGTTATAGCGTGATCTTTCCCTTGCTTGGGTTGCAAATCAATCAGCAGGCCGTGGCCGCGATCACGACCCGCCCTCTCTGGTTTCAAATTCTCATTTTCCTTCGCGCCGGCGTCGTGGAGGAGATTCTTTACCGCGGTTATCCGATCGAACGGGTAGAGGAATTGAGCGGTAGCAAATGGATTGCAGCGCTCGTCTCGATCGTGGTCTTCACTCTCGTGCATCTCTCCGGCTGGGGCGGCGCGCAATTGATTGTGGTCGGATCGGGCGCGGTCATTCTCGCGTTACTCTATCTCTGGCGGCGCGATCTGGTCTGCAACATGTTCGCGCATTTCCTCGTCGATCTCGCCGGGTTTCTGGCGGCAGGGACCCACCATTGATAGGTCGCCCCTGTATTTGCGCACGGCGGTTGTTTCATCCGGCAAGCAATGGCCAGAAGAACAAACGACGATGGCGACGACAGGCGCCGCAATTTTCTTCGTCTTACAACGCGCCCGAATCGTAGGCCTGCTCGCCGTGCAGGGAAGCATCCAGTCCGAGGTCCTCTTCCGCTTCTGAGACCTTGACCGTGGTGAAGAGATTGATCACCGCGAGCATCAGGTAAGTGAAGAGAAAGGCATAGAGTGAGGCGCCAATCACGGCGACGCATTCTACGATGAAAAAGTGACTGCCGCCGGCGAGTAATCCATCCGCACCGCCGGCATTCACGGCCTTCGAGGCAAAGACTCCGAGAAGGATGACTCCGAGGGAGCCGCCGATCCCGTGCACTCCCCAGACATCGAGGGCGTCATCCCAGCCGAGTTTGTTCTTCAGGTGGACCGCGAGATAGCAGATCACGCCCGCGGCCATTCCGATGAGAGCCGCCGATGGTAACGAGACAAAGCCGGCCGCCGGCGTAATCGTCGCCAGGCCTGCAACCGCTCCCGTGAGTAGCCCAACGAACTTAGGCCGGCGCTGCACACTCCATTCAATCGCCAGCCAGACGATCGCGGCGAAAGAGGCGGCGACATCCGTGTTCAGGAAAGCGAGGCCGGTGATGGCGTTGACGTCGAGCTCGCTCCCGGCGTTAAAGCCATACCAGCCAAACCAGAGCAACCCGGTGCCGATGGCGATGAGCGGGATGCTGTTTGGCGGGGATGCCTTGTCGCGCCGATGGCCGACATAGAAAACCGACGCGAGCGCGGCGAAACCGGCGATGGCATGCACGACGATGCCTCCGGCGAAATCGAGCACACCCCAATGGGCAAGTAACCCGCCGCCCCAGACCATGTGCGCGAATGGATAGTAAACAAGCAGCTGCCAAAGGACGAGAAAAACGAGGTAGGCCTTGAAGGTGATGCGATTGACGAATGCACCGGTAATCAGCGCTGGGGTGATGATGGCAAACATCATCTGGTAGGCCATGAAGACAAACTCGGGTAACTTATGATTGCCCGGGAAAGGCGAGTTCAGATCGACCCCGTGCATGAAGACTTTGTCGAGGTTGCCGATCACTCCGCCTAACGAATTGCCACTGAAGCAGAGCGAGTAACCGACGATGAACCACATGATGGTGGTCACGCCCATGGAAACAAAGCTCTGGATCATGATCCCGAGAATGTTGCGTTTCCCGGCCAGACCTCCGTAGAAGAAGGCGAGGCCAGGCGTCATGAGCATGACGAGGCTGGTGGCGAGAAGCATGAAACCGGTCGTGCCTGTGTCGAACATAAGATATTTTTGTTAAGTCAGAGTTTTAGGAGGATGGCTCGGCAATGACCAGCCTATTTTTCCGGGCTTGCGTGAGGAGGGCGGCTGGACGGTCGGGCCGCGCAATAGAACTTGAGCCGTAGGAGCGATCTCCCCAATCTCCGGGTTGATGACTGCGTTTGCGCCAGAGCCTTGCGCACAACCCGCGTTGCGGGCGGCCGCCGCGCCCTGCAGCAAACGAGCGGCGCCGTGGGTCCTCGCCGCGACCATTCTCGGTTCGAGCATGGCTTTTATCGACGGCACGGTGGTGAACGTGGCCCTGCCGGCGATCCAGGCCGACCTCGGCGCGAGCATGGTGGATGTGCAATGGGTGGTCGAATCCTACTCGCTTCTGCTCGCGGCCTTGCTCCTCGTCGGCGGTTCGTTAGGCGACCATTATGGACGGCGACGGATTTTCGTGTGCGGCGTTCTCCTCTTTGCCGCGGCCTCGGCCTGCTGCGGCGCCGCGCCGGGTATCCGGCAATTGATCGTGGCCCGCGCCGTGCAGGGACTGGGCGCGGCGTTGCTCGTGCCTGGGAGTCTCGCCCTGATCAGCAGCTCGTTTCGCGAAGAAGATCGCGGGCGCGCGATCGGGACCTGGTCGGGCTTTAGCGCGATGACCGCCGCGATCGGGCCGGTCATGGGCGGATGGCTGGTCGAGCATTTTTCCTGGCGCGCGGTTTTCTTCATCAACGTGCCGCTGGCGCTGATCGTGACCGCGATCTCACTTTGGCAGGTGCCGGAAAGTGCGAGCCCGAAAAAGGAACGGCTCGATTGGTGGGGCGCCCTTCTCATTGCGACAGGGCTTGGCGCGCTCGTCTATGGCTTGATCGAATCGTCGCGGCGCGGCTTTGGAAATTCCGCGGTCGTCGGTGCGCTCGTCGGAGGAATGATTTTGCTTGGATTTTTTCTCTGGCTCGAAGCGCACGTGCGCGCTCCGATGTTGCCGCTCGATCTTTTCCAATCGCGCACCTTCACGGGCGCCAACCTGCTTACCCTGCTGCTCTACAGCGCGCTCGGTGGGACACTTTTTTTCCTGCCGCTCAACTTGATCCAGGTGCAACGCTACACGCCCACGCAAGCCGGCGCCGCGCTCCTCCCTTTAATTCTGATTATCTTCCTGCTCTCGCGCTGGTCGGGTGGTCTCGTCCATCGTTACGGCGCCAGACTTCCGCTGGTTGTCGGGCCGATCATCGCGGCGATCGGGTTTGCGCTTTTCATCTTGCCCGGCTTGGGCGGAAGTTATTGGAGCACTTATTTTCCCGCGGTCGTCGTCCTTGGAATTGGAATGGCGATAAGCGTCGCGCCCCTCACCACGACGGTGATGAATGCGGTCGCGGAAAGCCGCGCCGGGATTGCCTCCGGAGTGAACAACGCCGTCTCGCGCGCGGCCGGATTACTCGCCATCGCGGTGCTGGGAATTGTGATGGTGCAGAGCTTTGCTCCGGCGCTGGAGAAGCAACTCGCGGATCTGGCCATCCCGGCGACGGCGCGGCAGGCGCTCGAGAGTGAAATAACCAGTCTGGCGGGAGCCACGATCCCGGGCAAGCTGCCCGAGCAGACGCGCTCTCTTCTGCGCGATGCGATCGATCGTTCGTTTCTCAGCGCTTTCCGGCGCGTCATGCTGATCGGATCAGCGCTCGCCCTGGCCAGCGCCGGCACCGCTTTCCTCCTGATTCGGCCTAACGAGCAAAAGCCTCAATAGGTCGCGAAAGCGTCGTCCGGATAGCAGTAAAGCCAGCGCTCTCCCGGCTGGGCCGACGCGATCACCGGATGACCGCTGGCGTGAGCGTGCTTGGTCGCGTGACGATTGGGAGAATCGTCGCAGCACAGAGTCGCGCCGCACTCCTGGCAGGTCCGGAGGTGGACCCAACGCGCGCCGATCTTGACGCATTCTTCGCATTCCAGGCGCTTTGCTTGCTTCACCTCGCTGATCGCTTCGATATGCGCGCAGGCCGTCTCGTTCATATGCGGAATATCGCGCGCCGCGCGCCTCCTGCAAAATGGCGCCTCGAAAGGGTCACGCTAGGTTGTCGCAAGACGATGAAGCTTTTCTTTTGTTTCGCCCTGGCGCTCATTCTCAGCAGTTGCGCGAGCCTGCAAGTCGCGGACTTCGCGGGCGGCCGCCCAATTTTCGATCCGACAAAATTCTTTGATGGTCGCACCCATTCCTCCGGAGTGATGGAGAATCGCGGCGGCGCGCCGATCGAGCGAGTCACGACGGAGACTTCGGGTCATTGGGAGGGCGGCGTCCTGCATCTCGAACAGGCGCTCGTTCTCGGTCACGGCAAGAAGCAACATCGTTCCTGGCGCATCCGGAAACTCGACGCCCATCGCTACGAGGCGACCGCGAACGACATGGTGGGAAGCGCGACCGGCGAAGCCTACGACAACGTTTTTCATTGGGAGCTTTACGCTGGCACTCTCGCCGGGAAATCCACTCGCGAATGTGCGGATGAGTCAGTGGATGTATCTGCAGCCGGATGGCCGCTCGATGATCAATCACACCACGATCCGCAAGCTCGGCTTCCTCGTCGCGCAGGTGACGGAGCAATTCTGGCGCGAAGCCGAACTTCGCTGAACAGAGTTGAGTTCGTTAGGCCAACGAGACCGTTGCTGTGCTTATGCGCCTTCCACACCCGCCCAGGCCAGCCGATGAAAAAGCTTGTCCATTTCTGCAGGCGACGAACTGGTCTCGTGCCGCACCCACCAACCGAGCAAGGCAAACAGACTGCCGGCCAGGCCGCGGGCAATCACGGCACGCTGGTCGGGGCGAATGTTTTGCGCGCGCGCCATTCCACTTAGCCGCTCCTCCATACCGCGAGCGAAATGTTCCTGGCCCAGCTCCATCACGTCATGGTGCCGGCCCGATTCGACGAGCGCGTTGTAAAACGGTCGCACCTCGCCGACGTGCGCAAACAATTCCTGGACCGGCGCGATCCGGTCCGACTTGTCGCCGAAGCGGGTCAGGGCCGTGGCCATTGCTTCGAAGAAATCCTCCGCATCGCTCAGGAAGAGATCGTTCTTGTCGCGGTAATGCGCGTAGAAGGTCGACCGGCTAACCCCCGCGCCATCGAGCACATCCTGCACGGTGATGTCGTCGAAGGGCATTTGCACGAGCAACTCGACGAGCGCGTCGCCCAGCCGATCGCGCGTCCGGCGGATCCGTTGGTCCTCCTGTTTTCCGGTCTCACTGATGTTTCTGAACACCGGGGGCCTCTCTGTTCGGTTTTTGCGTGCACTCATGCTGGACGGCTAACGACTCGCCGGTGGAAGCTTCGTCATATGAAGGATAATCGACTGGGCGGCGTTGCGCTAATCATCGGTGCGGTCAGCGGGATGATCACGATGAGCCTGCATCCGGTGGCGGGCGCTCACCCTATTACGCCGGCGCAATTCGAAAAGCTCACGACGCTCATGATCGGCGTGCACGCGCTCGCGATCGCAGGGGTGCCGTTGTCATTTCTCGGCGCACTCGCGCTGATGCGCAGGCTGGATTCGCCCGGACGAATCGCGCTCGCAGGGTTGGTGATCTACGGCGTGGGGTTGGTCGCGGTGCTGATCGCGCCGGCGATGAGCGGGTTGGTCGGCACCGAGGTTTTGCGCCACGTCATCGCGCGCGCGCCGGGGAATGAGCAATGGCGAATTCTGGCGGAATACAATTTTCTGATCAATCAGGCGTTTGCCCAGATCTTCGTGGTCGCTTCGTCGGCGGCGATCGCGCTCTGGTCGCTCATGATCGTGAAGAATCGGGCGCTTTCAGTTGGAATTGGGATCTACGGGTTGGTGTTTGGACCCGCGGTTGTCATCGCCCTGTTTACAGGTGGCCTCCATCTCAATGTCCATGGCTTCGGACTTATCATCTTCGGGCAGGCGATTTGGTTCATCGTCGTGGGCATTCTGTTGCAGCGCTCGACGGCAGCGCCGGCTCTTGCGGGCGGGACCGAGCATTGGGAGCGGGCCGCGGGAACGGGTGTATGATTGGGGATGTCAGATCCACGCAACGTCGCCCACGACAAGAAGGTCAAGCAGGAGAAGGAACACAAGCCGGAAGCGGAGACAACCGCTTCGCCTAACGAAAAGGGGAAGAGCGCGCCGCCCGCTCCCGCAGCGGCCGATCAAAGCTCGGAGGATCTGGAGAAATCGGTCGCGCTGCTCTCCAAGCTCAAGGAAATGGAATTCCATTCCCGGGCGAATATCGAGACACTGGCGGAATTGACCTTAACAATCGACGACGAGCTGAAGCAGAAGGAGTTCTCCGACCCGATTGGCCAGCTCTATTCGACACAAGACCAATTCCACACCCAGATCGCCGCCTTGATCGAGAGCTACGAGGCGCACGTAGAAAGTCTCAAGCCCTCGGCCTGAGCTTCTGTAGCCGGGGGCGTTGACCCCGGCCGGTCTCGGCGCGATCGGCTACAACGCGCCGGCTCTCGTTAGTCGTTAGGCGGCGGCCCGGCGCTTGCGCTTGACCAGCGATGAAGTGGAGCGGCTCCCGCTCGCGCGCGCGCCGTTGCGCTTCGGCTTGATGGCCTGATTCCGGTTCAGGCTTTCCTGCAAAACTTTCACCAGATCGACCACATTGGTCGCCCGCGTCGCCGCGATCGGCGGTGCGGCGATTTCACGTTTGTTCGCCTTCTGCTCGATCATTTCCATGACGGCGTTGCGGTATTCGTCGCGATATTTTTCCGGCTCCCACGGCACCGTCATGCCCTCGATGAGGGTCTGCGCCATCTTGAGTTCCTTATCGTTGATCTCCATTTTTCCGCCCCGGCTCAATTCCGCCGGGCTGAGAATCTCGCTCGCGAAATGCATCAGCTCGAGAACCAGGAAAAGGCCGTCCGGCTTGACCGAAGCGAGATGCTCGCGATTGCTGATCACGACCTTCGCGATGCCGATCTTGGCCGTGCCACTGAGCGCTTTGTGCAGAAGCGAGTACGCTTTCTCGCCGCCCTTTTGCGGCTCGAGGAAATATGGCTTGTAGAAAAATTTCGGATCGACCTGGTCGAGATCGACAAAGTCGGTGATGTCGATGGAATGGGTCGACTCGATCCGGACCTTTTCAAAATCATCCTCCTGCAAAACGATGAAGCGGCCCTTCTCATACTCGAAGCCTTTCACGATCTCGTCGGCGGCGACTTCCTTCATGTCGGCTTCGGCCACCTTCTTGTATTTGATCGGACTCAAGTCCGTCTTGCGAAGCTGCCGGAAGCTGAGTTTCTCCTCTCGTGTAGCCGGAAAGACCGCGACCGGAATGTAGACGAGACCAAAGCTGATACTGCCTTTCCAAATTGCGCGCATAACAATGAAAACCTAAATACTTTACGTGCAGGCCGCGCCGGAAGTCAATCCAGACTAACGAACGATGATAAATTTTTGGACCACCGATCCAGGTTCAGTTTTCTGGAGGCAGACACGTATTTCGAAAGGCGGCGCCAAACGTGCGCGGCGTCATCGCGGCGACCGTGCGATCTTGCTTAAGTGTGACCTTATCGACTAAACATCGTCGATGTCTCGCGGAAGATTTGCCGGCACGACACGCTATCTGCGCGTTGTCTTCTGGTCGGTTGTCTGCCTCGGGGTGGTTGGAGGCTGGTTCATCATGATTCGCATGCCTGGGAAGAGCTTTCGGGGGACGCCGCCTCCTCTTTCTCCCCAGGAAAAAGGATTGCGGGATGAGCTCGTGGCAGACGTGCACAAGCTTGCCGGTGAGATTGGCGAGCGCAACATGTCCCGTTATCCCCAGCTCCTGGCCGCGGCGGACTACATCGAAAGCGAGTTAACCAAGGCGGGCTGGAAAGTGACTCGCGACGGATACGAGGTGGGGCGAAAACCCTGTGCCAATATCGTGGCCGAGTTGCCCGGTCGCTCATCCGAGATCGTCCTGGTCGGCGCGCATTACGACTCGGTCCTGGGCGCGCCGGGCGCGAACGACAACGGCAGCGGCGTCGCCGCGCTTCTCGCCCTGGCCCGGCGCCTGGGCGGCCAGCCTAACGAACAAAGGCTTCGCTTTGTCGCCTTCGTTAATGAAGAGCCGGGCCATTTCCAGAGCGGGCAGATGGGCAGCTACGTCTATGCCGGTCGCTGCCGGGAGCGGGGCGATCGGATCAGCGCCATGATCAGTCTCGAGACGATCGGTTATTTCTCGGACGTGGCGGGTTCGCAGAAATATCCGATGCTGGGTCTCGGTTTGATCTATCCGCGAGCGGGAAATTTTATCGGCTTCGTCGGCAACGTCGCTTCCCGCCAGCTCGTGCGGAGGGCGATCGGCGAGTTTCGCCGCGGAGCGACGATCGCTTCGGAAGGCGCGGCTCTGCCGGGTATCGTGCCGGGCGTCGGGTGGTCGGACCAATGGTCGTTCTGGCAATACGGTTACCCCGGGATCATGGTGACCGACACCGCGCCTTTCCGCTATCCGCACTATCATAAAGCCAGCGATACGCCGGATAAGCTCGATTACGATTCAATGACCCGAGTCGTCGCGGGGATGGAAGGTGTCATCCGGCACCTGGCAAATGCGCAGCGCTGAGCAGCGAGCGGCGCCGCAATTGCGTGCGTGGCAGCAATAACACGACCGGCCTCATTCTTTCTCTGGCTGCTTGGGAGGCCCGAGCTAGGGAGAGAATATCAAAAGCAAAAAGACCGCGAAGAGGAGTAGGTGAATGCAGCCCTGTAAGACACTGGTCTTGCCGCTTCCGAAGGTCACGATACTGGCCGCAAGAGTCAGGAGAAGGAGCGGAAGATTGCCGCCGCCGATACCAAGTGTGACCACGCGGCCGGTTACCATTCCAATAATGAGCACCGCTGGAATTGTGAGACCAATCGAGGCCAGCACAGAGCCATGGAGGACATTGACCGAACGCTGGAGATGATTTCCCATCGCGGCCTGGATGGCACTGAGAGCCTCGGGCGCGAGGACGAGACTCGCCACGATGGCGCCGCCAAAAGCCTGGGGCATGCCGAAACGCTCGATGCAGTTATCCAAAGGCACCGCAAATTTTTCCGCCAGCATAACGACGACAAAGAGATAGAGAAAGAGCATGACTGTGTGAAAAGCTGTCGAGCGAACGAGCAGATGGTGATGCGCGACCTCGTCGTTTGGGGCAACCGTTTCCGCCTCGCGGAAGAAGCCGCTATGCCGCCGCACCTGGATAAAGAGAAAGACCGCGTAAAGGCTGAGTGACACCACGATCAGGAAAATCTCCTGCACCGCGGTGAGTCGCGGTCCGGAGAGTGAGGTGGTGAAGTCAGGCAGGACGAGGCCGAGCACGGCCAGAGCCATGATGGTGTTGAGATAGGCCGCGGTGCCTTGCAAATTGTAAACCTGTTCTCGATGGCGCAAGCCACCTAGAAGCAGCGCCAGCCCGATGAGTCCGTTGAGCGCGATCATGAGCACGGCAAACATCATGTCGCGCGCAAGCGTCGGATTGTTCGCGCCGTGCAGCATGGTGGAGGAAATCATCATCACCTCGATGCTGATGGCGGCGAGAGTCAGAATGAGCGTACCGTAGGGCTCGCCAAACTTTACCGCCAGGCAATCCGCGTGACGCACGACCGAGATAGCCGACCAAAGAACGGCGAGGAACAACCAGGCAAAAACTGCGATGAGTGGCCAGAGACCGACGCTCTCCTCCAGGCGAGTCCCGAACCAGAGGAAAACGGCGACGCTGACCAGCCCGATGAAAAGCGCTACCTCTCCGCGACAGAAAGCGACGAAACCGAAAGCGGGGCCCGGCGTGGAAGGCGCTTTGGTCGACATGGCGCGATCCTATCGAGGAGTCTCGCGACATGCAATCTCCCCGCGCTCAGTCGGGAAAATGAAAGGGCCGCTCCAGGGAAAACCCAGAGCGGCCCAATCTTGTGATCTGTGAGTAGCGGCCGGACTACGCCGGGACGTTCGCCACTTTCTCGCGCTCCCAATTCCGATGCTGGGCGATGGCTTTGATGAACCTCTTCGCGACTTTGCCGACGTCGGCTTTCTCGTCGGCGAGGAGCGCGAAGTCATCCTTGGCGGCGTCGTGGTCGAAGTCGATCGCCGAGGCGTGAAGCAGGTCGATGCCTTCGCCAGTGGCGGCGAGGGCCTTGCAGTGCTTGTAGGTCTCGTTCACGAAATGGAGCGCGCGCGCGTCCCCCAGCAGGGTGCCGACGCTCTTCGCACCGCCCGGGATATAGGTCGCGTCGAATACGACTGAGGCGGCGTTGAGCAGGCTGATATCCACTTTCAGCTCCGTGCCTTTCGCGCTCTTCACCGTCCCGCCGTGCGGAGCGATGAGCCTCACCGTCGCTCCTTCACTCGTTAGGGTTTTCTTCATCGCGTTAAGGTCGCCCTCGTTCACGCCGTCGGCGACGAGGAAGGCCACGCGCCGGGTGCGGATGGTGTCCTTGACCGTGTTCATCATGCTCAGCGCGGGCGAGGTGCCGTAGGTGTTCTTCATCGGCTTCGACTCAGTCTCTTTGCCGGCGTCGGCGCCGACGGCCTGATTGACGCGGCCTTCGACGGAGCCGGGCACTTTCATGCCGAGACCCTTGGCGATGCCGCTGGCGAGACGCTTGTCGACCTTGTTCAACATCCCGAGCGTCCGCTCGACGATCGCCGGCCGGGTGACATTGCCGAGCTCGAAAGTGAGCGCGTCGATGATGTGTTGCTGCTCGTGCGGCGCCTGACTGTTAAAGAAGAGCGCGGCCTGGCTGAAGTGATCGAAGAATTTCTCGCTCTTGCCGCGAATCTTCGTGCCCTGCATTTTCTCCATGTAACTCACAAACCCACCGGCGCCTTCCTTCGCTTCCATCGGGCAGCCGCTGCTGATCGTGTTCGGGAAGTAACTGGTCTCGCCGCGATTCACGATCTGCTGCATGTGACCATCGCGTTGGTTGTTGTGCATCGGGCAGGTCGGCCGGTTGATCGGGATCTGCGCGAAGTTAGGACCGCCGAGGCGGGTGAGCTGGGTGTCGGTGTAGGAAAAGAGCCGGCCTTGCAGGAGCGGATCGTCACTGAAATCGATACCGCTAACCAGATGACCCGGATGAAACGCGACCTGCTCGGTCTCCGCAAAGTAGTTATCGGGATTGCGATTGAGGACGAGCTTGCCTAACGGCGTGATCGGCACCACTTCCTCGGGGATGAGCTTGGTCGGGTCGAGCAGGTCGAAGGGGAACTTGTGTTCGTCCTTCTCCTCCACGACCTGGACGCCGAATTCCCATTCCGGAAAATCGCCCGCTTCGATCGCGTCCCACAAGTCGCGCCGATGGAAGTCCTGATCCTTGCCGGAGATCTGCTGCGCTTCGCTCCAAAGGACGGAGTGCATGCCGAGCGTCGGCTTGAAGTGGAACTTCACGAAGCGCGACTTACCCGCCTTGTTAATGAAGCGGAAGGTGTGAATGCCGAAGCCTTCCACCATCCGCAAGCTGCGCGGGATGGCGCGGTCCGACATCACCCACATGAGCATGTGAAACGTCTCCGGCGAGAGCGAGATGAAGTCGTAGAAGGTGTCGTGCGCCGAGGCCGCCTGCGGGATTTCGTTATGCGGCTCCGGTTTCACCGCGTGGATGAGATCGGGAAACTTGATCGCGTCCTGGATGAAGAAGACCGGGATGTTGTTCCCGACCATGTCGAAGATGCCTTCGTCGGTATAAAACTTGATCGCGAACCCGCGCACGTCGCGCGCCAGATCGCTCGAGCCGCGCGAGCCGGCCACGGTCGAGAAACGGAGGAAGACCGGTGTTTTGCGCGACGGGTCGTTCAGGAAACCGGCTTTCGTTAGGTCGGAATGATTCTTGTAAGCCTGGAAATAACCGTGCGCCGCGACCCCGCGCGCATGCACCGCGCGCTCCGGAATCCGTTCGTGATCGAAGTGCGTGATCTTCTCGCGCATGAGGAAATCCTCGAGGAGCGACGGACCGCGCTCGCCCGCCTTGAGGGTGTTGTTCGTATCGTTGATCGCCACCCCCTGATTCGAGGTCAGGGTCGTTCCATCCATCTCGGAAATTGTGGCGACCGCGAAGGACGTGCCCGCCGCGACTGGGCCGTCGCAAAGAGCGTTCTTTGCACACTTCGTTGGTCAACTTTCCCTACAAAAACTTCTTATACCAAAAAGACGGGGAAAGAAATACACTCCGTGAAGTGCGCGCGTCTTCCGTGGTCAGAGATAGATTTGGTCCTTTAACTTTTCATGCCCTCCGAGGGTTGGAACGGGGGCTCTCACCAAGCAGCCTCTATTCGGCTCTCGCGCCCCTCGCTTTTGCGCGCGCGGCCACGGAGCAAATCGAATCGCTTCCTGCGGTCTTCCGAGGGTCGGGCTCAACTCGGACCCTTCGACAAGCCCGCCTGAATTATTTCCTGAGTCGGATCCTCGAATTTTTCCCTGATCGCCTGGCGACGGCGAAGTGGCGGGGCCGCTTTAAGACGACGGGATTGCACCACCTCGAAGACGCTCGAAAACGGAAGCGCCGCGTCGTCCTCGTTTGTTTTCACTTTGGCACTACAAGCTCATTTCCTTTTGGCTTCGCGCGCTCGGCGTTCCAGTCATCGCCCTGATCGGGGGAAAATCGGCTGACCGCAGCCGGGTGAAATGGATGAAGGATCAGCTATCGCCATTTCCCGGGATGCCCACGGTCTTGTGTATCGGCGATCAATTGCGCAAGACCGTGGAACACTTATGCGGGTCAGGTCCTGCTCGTGGCCGCCGATCGCGAGACGAACAAACAAATCGATGTGCGGATCGACGAGCAATGGTCCTTTTCCATGGCGACCGGCGCGATGCGGCTCGCTGCGCACTGCAATGCAGAGCTGATCCCCTGTTCCATGAGGGATGAAGGACGCTGGAATTTCCGGCTTGAAATCGGGCCGCCGATCTCGAGAGAATATCTCACCAACGAATCGGACCTTCAGGACGCCGGACAACACCTGCTCCGGATAATGCTTCCGCATCTTCGTCGACATCCGGAAGATTGTGCGAGTTATCTGCTCGATCGCTTTCAATCAAACGCGGCCACGCCGCCAGTTGAGCATTCGTTCGCTGAGTTCGGTGATTGCAAAGTTGCTGCGCGAAAAGCCGATCGTCGTGACCGGGATGGGCGCGTTTTCATCGGCCGGCGATTCGGTCGATGCGCTCTGGCAGGCGGCCGTCTCTGGACGCAGCCTCGCGGCCTGGCGAGATTTTGATCATGGCGATGAACAATCCCGCTTCGCCGTCTGCGGCGCACCGGAGATAGATGTTTCGCGGCCGGAATTGCGAACCGTTCGCAAGTTGGATCGCTCCGTGCAAATGGCCTGGCTGGCGGCCGATCAGGCCTGGCAGCAGGCCGGGCTGACCGACGTTTACGCGCCGGAACGCACAGGGGTCATGCTCGGGTCATCGCGCGGGCCGCTCGGCAAACGGCTCGAATCCCTGTGCGAAGGATCGGGCAAGATCACTCCGTCTATGTCTTCGGATTCCACCTTTGGTTCGTTAAGCGGAGCCCTCGCCCAGTCCTTCAAGATAAGAGGACCCGGCGCGTCGGTCTCAGCGACCTGCGCGTCCGGCGCGGTCGCGATTGGCCTCGGGGCGGAACAAATTCTCTTGGATCGAGCTGATGCCATGTTGGTTGGAGGACAGAAGCGCCGTTGCAGCTCGCGCTTCTGCAACAGTTACGAGTCACTGGCGTGATGGGATCTCATGAAACTGCCGAGCGGGTCTGTCGTCCTTTCGACGTCACGCGTAACGGCATCGTGGTCGGCGAAGGAAGCGCATTTCTCATTCTCGAATCGGCCGAAGCCGCGGCCGCGCGGGGCGCCGCGGTGCTGGCGCGTCTGGCCGGCTGGACGCTTAGCCTCGATAACTGTGGACGCACTGGCGTAGACCACAAAGGGTCAGCGTTACTCCAGACCATGCAACAAGCCCTGCGGCTGGCGGAGATTTCCCCCGATCACGTCGATTATATCAATGCCCATGGGACTGGAACGAAACTGAATGACGCCGCTGAGGCGCGGTCGGTGAAGACATTGTTCGGAGAAAATGGAAAGAGTGTGCCTTGCAGCTCGACCAAGCCAATCACCGGCCATTGCTTGGCGCTACGCCGGTGCTGGAGGCCGCCTCAGCATCCAGGCGTTGCGTCATCAGATCATTCCGCCGACGGCGAATTGCCGTTCGCAGGATCCCGTCTGCGCGATCAACGTTCAGCCTCTCACGCCGCGCCCGGCGCCACTCTCGATCGTGATGTCAAACTCGCTCGGCTTTTGGGGTTACCACGCGTCACTCATCTTTTCCAGAAACAGCCTCACGGGTGAGGATTTCGGCTCCCCCTGCGAGCTGAGCTGGCGGCATCGAGGTTGTAGACTTCCACAAGCGTTGTAGCCGGGCGCATGACCCCGGCCAGGAAAACCAAGACGCAAGGGTGTGGGAGCGCACGCGCTGATTTCTCGCGCTCCCATTTCACCATGCTGTAGATTGCGTTTATGAGCTTCATGAATCTCGCGCAGCTGCCCTTTGTCGGTATGTCCCATGAGTTCGTCGGTGAAACGCACGGCGCGCCTTTTTCGGCCTACATCGTCATGGCCCAGCCCGGAAAGGGCCCGCCCTTGCACACCCATCCGTATGTCGAGGTCGCTTTCACCATCGAAGGGACCGCGACGATCACAGTCGGTGAGGAGGAACGCGAAGTGCAAGCCGGCAGCATTGTCGTCATTCCTGCGAACACTCCGCATCGTTTCGTGAATACCGGCGAGACGCCGTTGCGTCAGATCGATATCCACGCCGGCCCGCGCTTCATCCAGACCAATCTCAACCAATGACTAGGTCTATCTTCACGTTGGTCGCGCTCAACCTACTTTTCATGCTCACCAAGATGAGGTAGATGGGCCAGAGATTGGGTCCGCGGAGTACGCCTAATAAGTCAATAAAACCACACCAGCCATGACCGGAATAGGCCGGAGAGCGGCGAGAAGCCATCCACCTCGAAATCGTCGAAGAACGCATAGTCCTCCACCCGGTTGGAAAATCGCTCCGTCGCGTCCATCACCCTGCCCGGGTTCCTAGTCCATCCCGACGCTGCGCGCGGTGTTTTCGGCACCGGTGATGAGCCGGAACAAGGCGGGATGGTCGAAGATGATGGCGTTGGCGAAGGCCTCGACGGCGGCCGCGGCGTTGCCCAGCTCGGCGAGCCGGCCTTCGGGACCGCCGGTGACTGCCGCTTTGAGGTCTTTCCCGATTTCGCTGCCGATCTCACGGGGCTTGGCGCTGGTGGCTTCGTCCCGCAGATAGCCGGCGATGGCGTCAAACTCGCCGCGATCGAGCCAGGTGCCATGGCAGGTCGGGCACCAGTCGAGCACGACCGCGGAATGGCCGAAGACGACTGACTTGAGCTTGCTCGAACGGCACTCGGGGCAGGCCCGGGAGGAGGAGACGACACTCGTCTTCTCGAGGTGATCGATCTCGTCGTTAAGCCAATGGAGCTGGCCGTCGTTGACGGTATTTTTCAGCTTGCGCAGCTCGTCCTTCTCCAGCCAGCTGCCGTGGCATTTCGGGCAGCCCTCAAATTCCATTCCGTGGATACGATAACGATCGAGGTTCGCGCCGCAGGCGGGGCAGCGGTGGCTGGTGGCGCGGAGGTGTTCGGCACCGGGCAGCGGCTCGACGACGACTTGGAAATCGGTCTCGCTGCTCGGCCGGCGGAGACGTTTCGACCAATAGGGCACGTGGACGTTATTCACGAAATCTGCAAAGCCATGGCCGCTCACCGGCATGATCTTGGTCAACTCGCGATCGATCAGATTCAGTTCGCCGCCGTCGAGCCAGAAGCCGCCGCAGTTCTGGCAATGCTCGAGCACGATATCGGTGGCGCCGAGGAATTTAACCTGGGAGAGAACGAAATCGTCGCAGCGCGGGCATTTGCGCACGGCTCTCCCCGACGCGGCGACCTCTTCGTCGGAGGAGAACTCGATGCTGCCCTCCACTTGGAAAGCCATCTTATCCAACTCGCCGGCGTCGAGCCAGAGACTGCCGCACTTCTCGCAGACGTCGTAGGATAACTCCGCTTTCGCAGTGGTGACGTCGTAGTTGACCATTTCGGCGTGGCAATTGAGACAGCGCATAGGTGATTTCTTTCTTCTTAAGTTGAGGAGGTGACCATAGCAGCGCGGCCGGCAATGTCAGCTTTTCGAGGCGCGGATTGAACGCAGACCGCTGACACTAGCGTGGGGACAGTGACCGACGATCAAAACACGAAAGGGGTTTTCGATGGTTACTATCTGGTCAAAACGGCTGACTTCATTTCCGCGCCGCACGACCACTGGGACCCGGCGACCTTCAATGGTCTCGAGCAGGTGGTGCGCCTGGGAAATATCGTCGTTCTGCGGGGACGCTGGGTGACTCCGCAAGTGCGAGCCTACAGTCTGCGCGGGAAGATCATCGAAGAGATCTACAAGAATCCCAAACCAGATTGGCAACTGTTGGCGAGGAAGCTGGCGGAGGTCTCGCAAGCCCTGCCCTGGAGTGATGGAACCGCCGTGTTGTTAGGCAATGCCTATCTCAAGATCGACCAGCGCGCGGCGGCGATTGCCGCCTACGAGCATGCCTTGCGAGAAATGGAGAAGGATGACTCCGGTCGATTGGAAATCGAGCGACAGATTCAGCGTCTCCAATCCGGGCAAGCTCTGGCTACGATCCAGCCGCTGCGTAGCCGGCTGTTGGAGTAACGCCGCGTCCGCCGGTGTGCCGTCGCGTCAGCGGCTAATCTTTGCTCCGCTGCCAGGTCACGGTCGCTTTCCCATTCGGGGCGATCGTGGCGGTAATTTGATAGAGCAAACCGAGGTCCCCAATCGACTCGAAGGTCTGGTCGCCGATCGTGGTCGGCTGGCGCACACCGTAGTATTCGTGCCGCTGCAGGAGGAGCACGTTGGGCCGCTGCCACTTCACCGGTTCGGTGAAGATATGACCGGCGACGGCGCGCTTCAATTGCGGATCGGTCTCCTGGCCGGGGGCTTTGCCTAACGAGAGGTCAACCCGCACGAAGGAATCGCCGGCCAGCTGGTAGACCGCGGTTTGCTTGCGTTGCAGCGGCGGGCGCGGATCGCTGAACAGATTGCCCGGTTGCTCCGGCAAGTCGATCGAGAGGCAGGCGACGCGCTTCGAGTCGGGCGACCACAGCGCTTCCCCTTCGCGTTGCGCGCCGGTGCCGATGTCGTCCGGGGTCAGGTCGCAGAGGACACGCTGGGTTTGCTTCTCGATCAATTCCGCGCGCAGAACTTTGGAGCCGCTCAACTCAAAACCGTCGCTGAAGACTTTGCGGATCGCATAGAGATCGTTAGGCGAGGGCCAGTCGATCATCTCGCGTTGAAAGAGCAGCCGGGCGCTCTGCGGAAAATCGCCGCTGAACTTTCCATCCCCGGACGAGGCCAGGCCATCGCCAATTATCAGATTCCGCACCATCATGCGATAGGCGACCGGCTGGCCGGCGAGAAATTTCGCAAGCTTTTCATCGCCGAGCAGGTGGCAGACGACTGTCGGCACGCCATCGACGCTTTCGCGCGCCGCACCGTCGGCATCGTTCGCAATCTCGAAAAATTTCTTCAGCGCCTTCGCGTCGCCCCGCGCCGCGCGGCGGGTATCGCGGGCATAGTGGAACCCCCGGCCACGCGCGAACTCATCGATCTCCGAAGGCCCGGCGGGATCTTTCGCCAGCGAGGGCAAGTCCTCCTCAGTGAAACGACGAGACGCCGGAGGTTCATCGTTCGCCTCCATGCCGAGCGCAGAAATCAGCGGCGGGAAAACGAGCAACCCGGCAAGCAGGAGCAGCAGGCGGTTCACACCAGGGCGCTTCGGTTAGTCGTCCATCTTCTCGGCCGGGACATTCCAGGACTGCGTCTTGCCGTCGGCCAAATTCAACGCCACGAGATGCTCGCTCGTGCCCGTGACGCCGTCGACCGTTTGCTGCACGATCCCGTAAAGGAGCAGGCTTTCCGCGCTTTCGTAGCGGTTGCGCAGATCGTGGAAGGGCAGCGTCGCGGTCCACTGAGTCTTGAGGTTGTCGTCCAGCCGCGTCAGCGCGAGGCGACCCTCCTCGTCCAAGCGGGTGCGATGGAGGACGAGAAAGCCGTCAGGATCTTTCAAACGCAACGGCTGCTTTGTGCCCTGGTGAATGAAGAGACCGGCTTCGAGATACTCGGGCGCGCCCGGTATCCGGGTGACGTCAAAGAGCCGGTCATGGGTCCCCTCGGTGAACTCCTTCGTCTTCCCGATCCGCGCGCTCCAGAAGGTCCGGCGCGCCTGGGACGTTTCATAGTAAACGCGATCGGGATTCGAGCCCGGCTCGCCCGTCGCAATCTTATCGCCGAAGCCATCGTCGCCCGCATCGGCCGCTTCTTTCTCGTTGAAGAAACCTATCCAGCGACCGTTCAGCTTCATCTGCCTAACGAGGAAATCGCGGGTATGGTAGCCACCATTCCAGCGCGTCGCCATGAATTGCACCTCGCGAAAGTAATCGTCGTTAGGCGGCGCATAGGGCTCCGCCAGGTAATCCGTGCTGCGAATCCGGACGCGCCGCCCATCCGCGGCGATGATCACGAGCCCGCCATCGTAGGCGTAGAAGTCGAGGTCTTTCGGAATCAAATCGCGCAGCGTCGGGTTATGCTGCGCAATTGTGTCCCGATCGGCCAGCTTGCTCCCGTCCTTGCTTGAGATCGCGACCGGTCCGTCGTTCAGGAACATCCAGACGACGTCCCCTTCCTGTCCCAGTAATCGCGCCTGTGCGACCCGTCCGCCGGCGTTGTCCTTCACTGTCAGCAGGCGTTTTTTCCAGAGCCGCGCCGCGCTCGCGGGATCATGGGCCTGCAGGTCGAAATGATAGTAAATCTCCGTCACCCATTTCCCGATTGAGCGACTGCCGCCGAGATGACGGCTGCGTTGCTCCTCCTGTTTCAGGAGCAACCAAAGGCGCGGCTCCTTTTCCTGCTGCACCAAAGCCGGCGGACCTTCCCGCTCCGGCGGCCGGAAAGTGCTATGGCTGCACGAAGCGGTCAGGAGAGCGACGGCGAGACCGGTCACCACGAGACAAATCCGGTTCAACATGAGCCAAGTCTGTAAATCCGGCCCCACACGTCAATCACAATGGGCTTGCGAATCTCCGGCGCGGTTCGATTCGCCTAACGAGAACCTGGATAAGGAGCGCGACGAGGAAGAGGAGAGCGGCGAGGTCGGCGGGAATTCGGACGCCGTTTGGAGAATCAACGGCAAACGGCCGAAGCCAGCGACCTGGCCGCGATGCGTACGGGATGGCGTTTGGGCGAGGAGGATTTTCTCGATCGCATTCTGGAAAAATGGGACGGCAAATTAAGGGAACATCACGGCGGGAAGGAAAAGCTGGAGACGGACCTGGAGCGTGCACGGCGTCTGGTCGCGAGCGAGTTGGCGCGGTCTGGCGGGACGGCGAAGCAACTGGCCACGGAACGCAAGGGGCACGCGGTCAAAGTGGCCATCGCCCAACGGTTGCGGGAGGAAACGACGATGTCCTTGAAGTGGATCGCGGCCGAACTGCACATGGGAACCTGGACGCACTTGAATCGACTACTGCACAAGGCAAAATGATGCTTTACTTAGGACTGACCCTCACACTCCCCCTTGCTCCGAAAACTAGTGCGGTGCGGTGCCGCGAGAACTTGCACTCTGCGATGCTCGGAACCCTCGACCGCTTAAAGCGGTCAAGTGCATTGCTACGCACGGGAATTGGGATCCAGGCGGCACTATTTTGTCGCTTCGATAGTCATCTCCGCGGTGACCTCCTGCCCAATGCCCGAGATCGCTTCGGCGCCTCTGCTGAAGAGGAGGCCAAAATCGCGCCGCCTGATGGGATCGGGATGAACCGCCCACCGCGTCCGCGAAGTGTCGTTCCCAGATTGAGGTGGAGTCAGGAGTTTCACATGCAATGTAATGGGCTTGGTCACACCGTGCATGGTTAGATCCCCGAGAATGTCGCCCGCTTGTAGTCCGGTTTGCTTCACGCTCCGGCTCTTGAATGTAATCTGCGGGTATTTCGCGACGTCGAAGAGATCGGCGCTGCGCAGATGTTCGTCGCGCTTTTGGATTCCGGTATCGATGCTCTTTACGCTAATAACGGCTTCGACCGAGGAGCGCTCGGGATGCGCACGATCGATTTCAACCGTCCCGGAGAGCTGAGTGAACTTCCCGTGGGTAACTCCGAAAAACTGATGGATACTGAAGGTGACACTCGATTGCGCCGCGTTGATCTTGTAGGTTTCACCGGCTACCGCGATCGCCGTCGTCAGGCAAACGATCGAAAAGCAGAGACAAAACCGGAACGACCGTTTCATGATTGGCTTCTCGGAAGGGTCGCACATTCGTGCCTCCTGTCGTCCTTTGTCGGTTCGGCAGAGAGGTTACCGCGGCAGAACAAAAGTCTCTCCAATTTCGCGCAGGGCGATTCGTTCTGGTGACTTCTGCAAGGCCGCTGCGAAACGTTCGATCGGCTCGCGCAACGGCTCGAAGCTCAGCCGAAAAGTTTGATGATGCACTGGCATAATAAAGCGGGCGCCGGCGTCGTCGGCCATTTGCACGGCTTCCTCCGGGGAGGAGTGAGTTTCAATCCAGGGGTTATAGCAGCCGATTGACATGATCGCCAGATCGATCCCGCCGGAGCGGCGCAAGGACACGAAATCTTTCATCACTGCGGTGTCGCCACCGAAAAGAATTCCGCGGCCATTCCGCTCCAAAACGTAGGCGTTGTATCCGCGGTAATTATCGAAATGCCAGCGGGCGCCCCAGTGTTTTACGCGAACGGCGGTGATGGTAAGGCTTCCGGCCGATATCTCGAGCGACCTGCTTTCGCCCCACCGCAGCTCGGCGACATCGCGCAAGCGTGTCGAACCGAGCAGATCGCGCGTTCGTGGAGCCGCGATCACTTTCGTCCGGCGATCGAAATGGCCCAGCGTGCGCAGATCGGTGTGATCGAAGTGCGCGTGCGACAAGAGTATGAGATCGATCCTGGGCAGTTCATCGACGGTGAGTGCGGGAGTCGTCAACCGTTTTGGGCCGATCGTACACAGGAACGGAATTCGCATTCCGATGCGGGGGAAAAGAACCGGATCGGTCAGAATCGTGACGCCGGAAAAGTTGATTAGGACGGTGGCGTGGCCGAGCCATGCTGCCGTCACCTCGTCGTTGCTCCAGCGCGCGGGAGTCGGCTTGGCGGCAGCCGGAGTCGTGGGCCTCCAATTCTCACGAATGCCTTTGCTCCATAGCTGCGTCACCCACCGGCGCACGTTTGCGCTGCGGTAGCTCGGCCGGACGGGCGCAGGCGTCATGACGTGGCCTCGCCTCGCGGGGAGTTTGGTTCCTGCACAAGAATCAATGCTCTCTTTGCAGCCGGCCGCCACACAAATCAGATTAGGTCGAGGACGGCTGAGGCGATTGAACAAAACGCGACGCTTCGTGTCCAATGCCAGCGAAACTCTCCATTGGCATTCTTAGATTCCCTTACTCAGCGCGGCGCGACGCAGTTTCCGTAACGCTCTCAACGCTCATGGATGTAGCCGGATTGATAAAAACGTGCGCGCAGAAAAAAACATAGGGATCGTCGGCGGCGGAATCGGCGGTCTCGCTGCGGCGGTGGCGTTGCACCAGGCCGGTATCGACGTGGTGGTGTACGAGAGGGCTTCGGCCCTGCGCGAAGTCGGCGCCGGAATGATGCTGTGGCCTAATGCCACGCGGGTGTTGCGTGAGATGGGTCTGCTCGGAAGTGTGCTGGCGCACAGCGGTCCGAACACCCATTTTCTGGTGAGGGCAAGCTCCGGCAAAGTGCTTATGAATCTTGCGCTCGGGCGGTTCGAAGTTCCCGCGGTATGCACGCGACGGAGTGATTTGCTGGGGGTGCTGCTGGCCGCTCTTCCTCCGGGATGCGTTCGTCTCGGGCATCAGTTGCAAGGTTTCAAGCAGATTGAAGGGAAAGTCCGGCTCCAGTTTGAAGGCGGCCTCGTAAAGGAACACCACGCTGTCATCGGAGCAGACGGAATCCGATCGCGCATGCGGGCGAAGTTACTCGGCGCTTCGGATCCAATCTATCGGGGTTACACGGTCTGGCGGGGTCTGGCGAACTATGAGGGCAATGCCATTCCCTTCGGTTGCAACAGCGAGACGTGGGGCGCGGGCAAGCGATTCGGAATCCTTAACACCGGTCACCGAAGGTTCACCTGGTATGCAACGGCAAATGTCCCTGCCGACCAACTCGACGCGGCCTGCGGAAGGAAACGCGAGCTTCAGCAGATGTTTGCCGGCTGGCATGAGCCCATCGCGGAGTTCATCGAGGCGAGCGAAGAATCGGCCATGTTGAAAAACGTCGCGTATGACCTCGCCCCATTGCCGCGCTGGGGACTTGGGTTGGTTACGTTACTCGGAGACGCTGCTCATTCTTGCACTCCAAATCTCGGGCAGGGTGGATGCATGGCACTGGAAGACGCGCTGGTCCTGGCGAAATGTGTAGCCAGAGAGAATTGCTTAACCACCGCGTTCCGCCGCTACGAATCACTACGAATGCAAAGAACTCGGGGCATCCAGCAGAGATCGCGCTTAATCGGCCGAATAGGGCAGTGGCAACATCCCCTCTTCGTAACCGGGCGTCGTGTGGTCACGAGTTTTCTTCCACCTCGACTGATCGAGCGCAACCTTCGGCGCGTCTACGCCTACACGACTTAGTTAGGTATGCGCGCGACTCTCAGCGTTCTCCTAAGCCTTACGGCCTTAACCTCGCCCTTGGCAGCAGCAGACTCGCCGCTGCCTCATTGCGCGGAGGTTTACGCGGGGTGGCTCAAAATGTATGACCTACAGTTCGATGAAGCTCACCGGATATTTGATAGCTATCAGCAGAGCCACCCCTCCGATGCGCTCGCTCCTGCATCTGATGCTGCCGCATACCTGTTCTCTGAGCTAGCCCGCCTTGGGGCCCTCGAAGCCGAGCTGTTCGTCGATGACAGTCGCTTTACCAACCGCAGCAAGTTAGAACCGGATGCTAACGTGAAATTGCGTTTCACCCAACAAATCGACCGGGCGGATCGCCTAGCCGATTCCACTCTGCAAAAATCATCCCGCGATGCCAATGCCCTGTTCGTGAAATCCCTTACCTGCGGCTTGCGCGCGGATTACGCCGGCTTGGTGGAGAAGCGGAACGTCGTGGCACTGATCTATACCAACAGAGGCCGTCCTTACGCCGATAAGCTCCTGGCTGTGGATGCGAATGCATTCGACGCCCATCTTGGCCCTGGAGTTGAGAATTATCTACTGAGCTTCAAGCCCGCGCCGCTGCGAGTGCTCCTCAGATGGACCGGGTCGGAAGTCGACCGCGAGAAGGGCATCCAGTTGCTGCGAATGACCGCCCTGCATGGTTACTACCTTGAGCCGTTTGCAAAGCTATTGCTGGCGGTGGCCGCGCTACGCAATAACAATCGAGAACAGGCCAGCGCACTGTTAACGGAACTGCGGGGTCGTTTCCCGGACAACGAGCTATTCTCGCGGGAACTAGATCGGATCCAGTCGAGGGTCCGATAACTAAATCACAACGGTTTTGCATCAGAGCTTTCTGTAATGACCGCAGCGCCACAGTTCGATGTCGAAGTCGATCATATTCGAAAACATTACGATCGATTATCTCTGCTCTACCGGCTTTTCTGGGGAGAGCATCTTCATCATGGATATTGGGATGCCGATCAAACACCGGCTCAAGCCCAGGTGCGTCTGATGGAACGCCTGGCGGAACGGACTCGTATCCCGCGGGGAGCCTCCGTGCTTGACATAGGTTGCGGCCTGGGCGGCTCCGCCTTTTGGCTGGCAGATCAGTTCAATTGCCGAGTCACGGGCATGACAATAAGTCCGGTGCAAGCCAGGATGGCTAACCGGAAGGCGAGGGCTCGAAACTTGAGCGATCGGGTTCAGTTTCGAGTGCAGGACGCAAACGAATGGCAGCCCGAGCCCGAAAGCGTGGACCTCGTCTGGATTATGGAAAGCAGCGAACACTTCCAAGATAAGAAGGGGTTCTTCGAGCGATGCTCGATCACCTTGAAGCCAGGCGGCACCCTCGGCGTATGTGCCTGGCTGCGGCGCGACGGACCGCCGGAGTGCAAAGGGGAAGAGCAACTCGTAGCCATGATCGGCGAGGCAATGCTCAGTGCGAGCCTGGACGGTCTGAGCGATTACCAAAGGTGGATGCGTGAGGCTGGCCTCACCGTCGTGGCGGCCGAAGATATCACTCGTTACGTTGAACGGACTTGGGAGCAATGCGCCCGCATCGCCGAACGGCCGCCCATTAGGTATCTGCTTCGTTTCACTAGCCGCTCGACACAGCGCTTCGTTAACTCCTTCCCCTTAATGAAACAAGCTTATGCAGAAGGAGCCATGGCGTTCGGACTGCTCGTTGCGAAAAAGCAGTCATCTTAGGCCTGCCGTCACGAGAAAGGGGACTGGAGAAGGTGGTCAGTCTTAGAATCTCGGCAGCGATCTGGTGATGCTAGGGCTCCATTCCTTGGTCGATGGCTTCGGCAATGGGGAATCGGGGTCGCGCTGGGGTTGCCCTGATTTGACGGACACTGGGCTTAGGGTCAAAAAAGCAGTGGCAGATCCATGCCTATTGTTTGATGAGCAATCACTTTCACCTCGTCCTGGAAACCCCAGGCGGCAATCTGGTGGCCGGCATGAAATGGCTCCTGGGCACTTACACGATGCGCTTCAATCGCAAACACCGTTACAGCGGGCACTCGCTGACGACCGGCCAGCAAATCGCCCCGTCGTCTCTGCAGATCAGCGAGTTCCTCGGCGGTTTGCCTCAACTCGGGCACGGCGAACATTTGATCCACCAAATACGCCGCGATCCATTGCGCCCTCTGTGGTCCGCGCATCGATCATCTGCTTTAGCTCCGCGGTGCTCATTTTCGTGGCGGGCAGAAGCCTAGCTTTCAGCCGATCTAATGTCGACTCGGATTTGAAAGC
The DNA here is from genome assembly GCA_963792775.1 of uncultured Verrucomicrobiae bacterium. Classification (GTDB taxonomy): domain Bacteria; phylum Verrucomicrobiota; class Verrucomicrobiia; order Chthoniobacterales; family UBA10450; genus Palsa-1392. Next base: position 280,971 of record CAWBXU010000012.1, read on the forward strand.
CGGGCCGCGCGCTTCGGCTGCGTAACGGGTTCGCGGGCGGCGTGGAAGACATCGACTGCGAGACGTGGTGGACGAGTATGCTATATCCATTGTCTCATGAACCCGATTCAAATTCCCGCAGATGGCGGCCGACCGCTCAACGTCCTCGGTATTCCGATGTTCATCCGCGTGCATGGGCGCGACACCGGCGGCATCGTCGCGGTAGTGGAATCGCACGACGTGCCGGGCGGCGGTCCGCCACCCCACATCCATCGCCGCGAAGACGAGACGTTTCAGGTGCTGGAAGGCGAATACGAGTGGACCGTCGGCGATAAGACTTTCTTCGCCGGCAAGAACACCACCATCTTCGCTCCGCGCGACATTCCGCACACTTATCGTTATCTCGGCCAAACGCCCGGCCGGTTGATGTGCGTGATTACGCCCGCCGGCTTCGAAGAGTTTTTCGAAGAAATCGCCGCACTCAGCCCGGACGAGCAACGGAACATCCCGCGCGTGGTCGAGATTGCGGAGAAACACGGAATGGAAATTCTCCCGCCGCCGTCGGCTCCGTCGAGGTAGCGGTGGAAGCGGCCTCGGCGGTCTGGTCGGGGTCTTCAAGTGTATTTATCGACCAGATAGCTGGCGAAAGAGCTGGGTGAGACAACCCGTAAATCGAACTTAGCAGTGCTTCATTCCAGGTTCAATACTCGTTAGGCAAGCAGAAAGGGCATCCAGCGCCTTGGCGCGGATGCCCTTTGCCGTGCTTCCGGGAGCCGGTTGGGACGGCTCCCGGAGCGAACGACTCAATTCCTTACGGGAGCGATTCTCCTTTGTGAGCCTTGACTCGGCCTCCGTCGTCCTTGCCGATCGTGCCGTCGGGGATGACGTCGTCGCGGAAGTTCGCATTAGTCACCGGCTGACCTACCTGAGCCTTGACTTCGTTGAAGTCAGGTTTGTCCACCGTGCCGTTGCCATTCGCATCGCCAATGAGGAAGCCGAAGTCGACATCCGCCGAACCAGAGTTCCCGTTGATGTTCGAGACGCGAATGGTGACGACTTGCTGGTTCGCCACCCCGGTCAACTGGAGGCGCATTTCGTTCCCGGCGAAGATCGGGCTGCCCGAGATCGCCGCCGTGCCGCTGACGATGCTGGCATCACCCGCAGTCACGGGCGAATCGAAGGTGAAGACGGCCAGGAACTGGCCCGAGGCGTCGCGGTCTTCCACTCCCGGATTGCCGGTCAGCGGCATATTGACGTCGAATTTACCAACCGTTCCGTGGAGCACCCGGGAAGCTGCGCTCACCAGGGTAGGTCCGCCGCCGCCTGAGATTGGCTCTCGATCGACGAAGGCATCCTGCTGGGAGCTGCCGCCGATGGCCACGCGACCGTCCGTCCATGTATGAATGTGGTCGGTGGGCGACTCGGAGCTATAGTCATAATCACCCACATATTCGGCGACAATGTTTGGATCGGATTGGCCGGGCAGCGGGCTCATTTCATCCGAGAACGGCTGATCCGCCTGCCAGGTGAGGCCGTTGTCGGTGGACTTGCGGGCCCACATTCTGTAGCACGGGACGGTCGAGCTCCCCTTGGTGCAGGTGGTGGTCTCGCGCTCGTCGTACCAGACCGCGAGCAGGCTGCCGTCCGCGCCGGCCGAGATGTTGGGCTGCCATTGCGCACGAGTCGTTGAGTCGGTGTTCAATTGGAAAGGCGCGCTAAAGGTAACGCCACCGTCGGTGGAGCGAATGTAGAAGATGTTGCCCGGATCGCCGTTGCCGGTGTTGCGTGAGTCATAGACGTAGTGCACGACGCCGCCGCCCACGGCAGGCTGACCCCAGCCCATGTGCCGCCAGTAACCACCCTGAGAGGTGGAATACATGCAGGCGAAGTAGCTATTCGGGCACGTCGTCCGACCAGGAGCCGTGAAGGTGGGGCCGGTGTAGGTTTGGGTCCAGGTAGCGCCGCCATCGGTGGACCTGTAGAAGAGGTTCGCTCGGTTGGTGAGACCTCCGCCCATCTCGTTCATCGAGGCGACATAGACGGCGCCCGACGCCGGGTCGCCGGTGATTTGCACGTCGCGGAAGAAGCCGGTGGTCAATTGTTGCTCGTTATTCCAAGTCGCTCCGTTGTCGGTGGAGTAGCGGACGAAGAGGCGCCCATTGCCGCGATTGAAATCGTTAAAGGAGACATACATCCGCCCATAGAAGGGGCTGCTCGGGTTGTTATCGGCCCAACCCGACTCGCGGTCGTCGGCCGAATTGTTGTGAACGACGAAATGAGTCCAACTGTTGGGATCCGACGGGTTAGTGGACTTATAGCCACCGAGGCCCTGACCACCAGCGGCGCCGTCCAGCCAGACCGTGAACCAGGTGGCGGTTGGGCGGTTATAGAGGACAACGGGGTCGCCAAATGTATTGGTGAAGGGGCTGCGACCGCTCGCATTAGTGACGCGGGTGAAGCTGAGGCCGCCGTCGGTGGAGACTGATGCGCCGGAAAAGTTGCTGCTGGCGGCACTTCGTGAGTCGTTATAGGCGACGACGATCTGGCTAGGGTTATCGGGATTAGATGTGGAGAACGTCTCCGACTGGATAATATGCGGAGCGCTCTCGGTGCCCGTGACCAAGTCGACGTCCGCGGTGCCAAGGAGGGGCGCCAACATTTCCGCGACGATCGCGGAGGTTTGCTCGGAAGGCGACGGTGAACCTCCTGCCTGGCCGCAGTAAATGGCGATCACTCCGGCCCGGAAGTTTTCCTGCTTGTCGATACCGAGCGCGTGCATCTGTGCACAATCAAATCCCGCCGGGACCATGGATATGATGGATTGGGCGACTTCATCGCCTTGCTGTGCTTGGGCGGTGAGCCTGCCAAAGCCCATCAGGGCCAGGAAGAGGCCAGCCAGGATTAAGAGCAGTCCAATTGAACTCCGCAGATAAAAGAAGGCGGATCGTGACGTCGATTTTTTTCTCATAGTTATGTAGATGATTAAGTTTTAGTTGGGCTGCGGGTCAACAGCGCGTGAAGGGGCGGAGATTACCAACACAACGCTCGAAACGTTGCAACCTTTTTTCTTACATGTTTGTAATGTTGGCGGGAAATGACCCAGGCTTCCGGAGGTGGAGTGCGGAGCGACGGCAGTCGCGCGCCAAGCGAACCGACGGCGGGCGGCTGGGAAGAAATCGGTGTTTAACGATCAGCCTGCCGCCGCCCGAGTCGCCTTGAAGCTCCCGCTCTTCGACGGCTTGGCTTTCAGGTCTTTCCAATCCTGATCGACGGCAAAGAACAGGGCCTCTCCCGTGATCGCCCCCTCGGCTCCAATTGTCCCTTTCAAGACCAGCGTTCCCCGCTCGAGGCCGACGTTGCCAAGGGGAAATTGGACCGGGCCAGAAAAGATAACCGCGCCCTGATCGCTCTGAGTCCACCCGGCGACGGATGGTCCAGCTGGAACGGTCAGAACTGGTCTTGGGCCCGTCATAGAGAAAGAACCTTTCCCCGACTCCCGCGCCTCAAAGCGCAACGAGCGACTCTGGCCATTCCCGAACGTGACCTCCACGCTCCAAATGCCGATAACCTTGGACGATTGCGCCTGCGACAAACCAGCGCCGAGCAGTTGCGCGCCTAGGATCAAAATTAATGCCAGTCTTGATTTCACAATTACTAACTGCGTTCGGTCTACTTCCTCGCAGTCTGTTCCGTGGTCCGCCTGAGATCAAGATTCAAGCGCGAGCCACTGGGATGAGACTGTTCATTTCGAACTTTGCGCAGGAGGTTGCGCGGCCAGCTTCCGGAAGCGTGGATCGTTACGCAGTGGATCGAACATCGGATCGAGCCGGAGGAGCGCAGGAGTGAGCGGGATGCCCGTGGCAAGACCACCGGTGCACGGTATCGAAAGTATTTTCTGTAAAGCGTCTATGGCGCGGTCGGGTTCTCCGAGGCGTGCCGCAATCCGGGCCAGGATGTCGAGTGACTGCGGGCCATCTGCTGCGTCTTTCTCGATCGGATACACGGCGAGGGCGCGTTCGGCCAGAACCAGGGCGGCGGCTTTGTCACCAACACCCATCGTGACCAGAGCGAGATCCAGGAGAAGAGAAGCGTTCTCCGGTTGTTCTTTGAGCAAGGCTGCCAACTCGCGGCGCGCCTCCTGCCACGTTTCCTGGGCGGCACCTTCGTCGCCCGCGATTTCCTCGGCCCAGCCTAACCAAAAGCGAAGTTCGCCATTAAGATAACCCAAGGCGGGATCGGGCTTCACCAATACCTGCTTCAGGCGCGGGATGATTTGGGCGGGCTGACGCTCGAGGATGGCTTGATAAGCAAGTGTTTCCCACGCGGTCGGATCACCGGAATCCGGCTCGAGCGGAGCGAGCAGCACGGCAGCGCGCGGCAGGTCGCCCTCCGCTTGCGCAATCGCACCTTTTTGCACCAACGAGTCAGTGTCGGCCGGCACAATGTCGAGAACTTGGTCGAGTTTGCGCGATGCATCAGGGAAACGACGAAGTATGATGTAGAGTTGGGCATGCCGATGGAGCAGGCTCACGTTGCGGGGATCGAGCCGCTCGGCTTCGCCGAAGTAGGACTCGCACCGCTCCCACTCCCCCTGACTCCGGGCGATATAGGCCAGCGCCTCGGGAACCCGACTGCTATTAGGCAGGAACTGACGTGCTTGCTCGTAGTAACGCACCGCGGTCTTGAAATCACTCAGGCAACCGAACTGATAGTAGCCCTCAGCGACCAAGGCTTCGCCTAGATCGGGCTGAAGCGTGAGCGCAGTTTCAGCCGCGTGCCGCGCCTCTTCGCGCAAGGCTTCGGTGGGCTGCAGATTTAGAGTGCGGTAGCCGCGCGCATCGACGTTTGAGAGCAGCGCCCAGGCCAGCGCGAATTTCGGGTCCAACCGCACCGCTTCTCGAAAATACTTTTGTGCACCAAGATAGTTGGCGGGTGTGTTTAGCGTTTTCAGCGTATAAGCGAGACCGCGCAGGTAAGCATCGTAGGCTTCGGGTATATCGGTTGGTTTCGCCGCGATGACTCGCTTTTCCCGGCCAGTAAGTTTCGCTCTCAACTGCTCCGCGATAGTCTTAGCGATATCACTCTCGACCGAAAAAATGTCGATTAGATTGCGATCGAAGGTATCGGCCCAAAGATGGGAACCATCGGCTGCTTTAATGAGCTGCACGTTTACGCGAACCCGCTCGTCCTGCTTCTGGACACTCCCTTCCAAGAGATAGGCGACGCGAAGTTGACGGGCGATCTCAGGCAAGTTTTCGGGCGCGCTCTTGTAACGCTGGGTCGAGGTGCGCGAGATGACTTTAAGATCGGCGATCTGGGATATGCGCGTCAGAATCTCATCCTGAATTCCCTCGGCGAAGTAGGCGTTCGCTTTGTCTTCGCTCCGGTTTTCAAATGGCAGAACGGCGATCGACTTACTTTCGATGACATCTGCAAGTGGCGGTTGTTTCGCGGCTTCGATGCCTTGCTGCGAATGGACGAACCGAAAGACCGTCACTCCGGCCGCCGCGGCCGCGACGATGACAATCAAAGCAGTTAACTTGCGCCCGGTGGTGCGGTTGATTCTACGATCGTCTCCTTCGAGCCTGATTCCTTCCGGCGTTATCTCGAAGGCCCAGGAGAAAATCAGCGCAACTGGGAAACCAAGGATCAAGAGCAGCACGACTAGCCGCACTGCCCAGTTCGGGATTCCAAAGAAAGGAAAGACTTGGGTTGCGACTTGAATGACCAGCCAGGCAAAAACGGCATACGCGACTGCGACTTTGTAAACATTCCGGCGCTTTAGTTCGGCGACGAAACTTTTGAAGTTCACTTCTTCGAACTCGCGACATTCCCTTTCGGCGCAAGCGACTCTACGATTCGCTCGAAGCGCGGATCGCCGCGGAGCGGATCCCAGAAGGGGTACAGTTTCAAGGAACCGTAGCTCAGCACCCCTGATGCGACGGGTGCGCGCAGCCCGGCTTCCAGTTGTTTCAAGGCCAGCTCCTTTTCCCCGGCCCACGCCGCGGTGATGGCGAAATATTGAAGGACGCGGCTGCCGTTGGTAGCATCTTTTTCCACCGGCATGAGCGCAATCGCCTGACGGCCTTCGTCCAAGGCAAGGTCTTTCCGCCCAAGAGCAGCGTCAATTAAGCCAAGGACGCAGAGCGCCGGGCCGTAGTCCGGCTGCGCCTGCACGATTTTCTCCTGCTGAGCGCGGGCCGCTGTCAAACGCAGTGCGCGCTCTTGCCTCATCCTTGGTCATGCGCGCCAGCAGACCTTCGCCAAAGCTACGGCTCAGATTAATCGTCGAGTCAAACCAGCAGTCATTGTCCCCCAGCGCGACGAGTGCGCGTTCGGCCGAGGCCGGATCGCGTTCGGCCAGAGCGCAAAAGAACCAGCTGTTCGCCGAATTAGCAATGGCGCTTGGTCCTTGCGTGAGCATTGCATCAATCGTTTGGCGCAGCGGCCGAGTGTCCGCCTTCCAGTAGAGGTAGAATTCTCCACGAGTGATCTGGGTGTCGACATTGTCGGGCATGATCGCCAAGACCCGATCCAGGGCCGCGATGGCCTCGGCATAGCGCTGCAGGTTTTGATAACTAACGGCAATCTGTTGCAGAACATAAAAATTGCGCGGGTCCAGCTCTACCGCGCGCTGCAGGTTGTGCAGACCTTCCTCCTGCTGGCCACGTCGACGCAGAATGTAGCCGGTGAATTCGAAGAGACGCGGATCATTGGGTAATGTTCGCCGCGCAATCTCCAATTCCGCGAGGGCGCCGGCATAGTCGCGCGGCCCGAAGTAGAGATATTGTGCGCGCGCCAAATGCGTTTCGGCAGCATTCGGCCGCAGCCGGGTCGCGGCTTGCACCGCCGCTTCAATCAGCGCAAGCCGGGCGGGAGTGTGATCAAACCCCGATATCGCATAAAGGTTTTCGTGCGCATAGGCGAGCTCGCAGTAAGCGTCGAAAAATGACGGATCGCGCTTGACCGCTTCATCCAGAAGTTCAATTGCCTTCCGCAGGTCTGGTTCGTTCGTCACGCTAAAATTTGCCGTCAGGACAAGTGACTTCGCCCGGCTGTAAAGATCGAAAGCCGTCAGATCAGTGGTGGGCGGCTGTTCGATGGCCTTTTTCTCGTTAGGCGAGAGCTTCGCCTGCAACTGCCCGGCAATGGCTTTGGCGATCTCGCTTTGGATCGCGAACACATCGGCCAGATCGCGATCATAAGTCTGCGCCCAAACATTCGCCTCAGTGCGCGAGTCGATCAGCTGCGCATTCACCCGAACGCGATTGGCCGCGCGTTGCACGCGCCCTTCCAATAAAAACGCGACGCCAAGTTGCTGCCCAATCTTGCGCAGATTGCGCTGCGTATCGGCTTTATACTGCATGACGGAAGTGCGGCTGATCACTTTCAGATCCGCGATTCTGGCGAGGTTGATCAGGATTTCATCCTGCATGCCATCGGCGAAGTAGGCATTGGCTTTTTCCTCGCTTAAATTCTCAAAAGGCAGGACGGCGATCGATTTACTTTCGATGGCAACAGCGAGGGGCGGTTGTTTCGTGGCTTCGATTGCTTGCTCCGAATGTAAGAACCGGAAGACCGTCACTCCGGCCGCCACCGCCGCGACGATGACAATCAAAGCGGTTAGCTTGCGTCCGGTCTTGCGGGTGATTCTACGATCGACGTCTCCTTCGAGCTTGATTCCCTCCGGCGTCATCTCGAACGCCCACGCGCAAACCACAGCGATGGGAAAGCCGACGATGGTCAGAAGGACGACCAGCCTAACGACCCAGTTAGGAATGTCGAAAAACGGAAAGACCTGCGTCGCGACTTGGATGAACAACCACGCCACGACGACATAGGCAACGGCGACGCTGTAAACACGACGCCGTTTCAGTTCGCTGAAAAAGCTCCGCGCATTCATCTTCGGTAACAAGAGGCACCGTTGTGCCACTGCCGGAGACTACTTCGAACTGGATGAGGCGGCGAGCTTTTGAAAACGCGGATCGTTCCGGAGCGGATCGAACATCGGATCGAGCCGGAGAAGCGCCGGCGTGAGCGGCATGCCCGTAGCCAGGCCGCCATTGCATGGGATCGAAAGTATTTTCTCTAAAGCGGCAATGGCGCGGTCGGGTTCTCCCGAGGCGTGCCGCAATCCGGGCCAGGATGTCGATCGACTGCGGACTGTTGGCGGCGTCTTTCTCGATCGGATGCAAGGCGATGGCGCGTTCGATCAACGTAAAGGCAGCGGCTTTATCACCAAGGCCCATCGCGATCAGCGCGAGATCATCCAGAAGAGACCAATTTTCAGGTTGTTCTTTGAGAAAGGCTTCCAGCTCGGTGCGGGCTTCTCGCCAGGTCTCCTGAGCGGCGGCGTGATCGCCCGCGACTTCCTGTGCCCAGCCTAACCAGAAGCGCAGTTCGCCATTTAGATAACCTGCACCCGGGTCGGGTTGAGCGAGCACTTCCTTTAGCTGTGCGATAACTCGGGCTGGCCGCCGCTCCAGGATGCCTTGGTAAGCAACCTGTTCCCAGCCAGTCGGGTCGCCGGCAGCCGGCTGGACTTGAGCGAGAAGGGTCGCGGCTCGCGGCAGGTCGCCTTCGGCCTGGGCGATCGCCGCCTTTTCCACCAAGGCGTCAGTGTCGTCAGGCACAATGTCCAGAATCAGGTCGAGCTTGCGGACCGCTTCGGGGAAACGCCGCATCGCGATATAGAATTGGGCATGCCGAGTGAGCAGACTCACATTGCGCGGATCGAGCCGCTCGGCTTCGTTGAAGTAGGAGTCAGCGCGCTCCCATTGTCCCCGATCACGCGCGACAAAGGCGAGCGATTGAGGAATTAGACTGCTATTGGGCAGGAACTTTCGAGCTTGCTCGTAACAACGCACGGCAGTTTCGAAATCGTTCACACATCCGTAATGGTAATAGCCATTGGCCACCCAGGCTTCGCCTAGATTAAGATCAAGTGTGAGCGCGGTCTCGAAAGCCTGCCGCGCCTCCTCTCGGAGAGCGGCCGTTGGCTGAAGATTTGTCGTGTGGTAGCCGCGCGCATCCACATAGGAGAGGAGCGCCCAGGCCAGCGCGAACTTCGGGTCCAATCTGACCGCTTCTCTGAAATACTTCTGTGCCCCAAGGTAATTGGCGGGCGTATTTTGCGTTTTCAGGGTATAAGCGAGCCCACGAAGGTAAGCATCGTAAGCTTCGGGATTATCTGTGGGTTTCGCCGCGATAACCTGTTTTTCCCGGCCCGTGAGATGTAATTGCAGCTGGTCGGCGATCGCGCTGGCGACCTCACTCTCGACCGAAAAAATGTCAGTCAACTTGCGATCAAAGCTATCGGCCCAAACATGCGAATCAGTGGCTGCTTTGATCAGCTGCACGTTTACGCGCACGGTATCACCGTACTTCTGCACGCTTCCTTCCAGGATATGAGCGACGCCCAGTTGCTTTGCGATTTCGGGCAGGTCCTCCGGCGCGCTTTTGTAATTCTGAGTCGATGTGCGCGAGATGACTTTGAGATCGGCGATCTTCGATAAGCGGGTTAGAATCTCATCCTGAATACCGTCGGCAAAATAAGCATTCGCTTTTTCTTCGCTCAAATTTTCAAAGGGCAGGACTGCGATCGATTTGTTCTCGATTTTTGCTGCCAGCGAAGTGGGCTTCCCGTTTTCGACCGCTGATTGAGAACGCACAAATCGAAAGACCATCAATCCGGCCGCGAGAGCTGCGAGCAGAACGACGAGAGCGGTCAACCTGCGCCCGGTCCGGCGAATGATCGATCGGCTGCGATCGACCTCTTCCTCGCGTTTGATTCCCTCCGGCGTCAACTCGAACGCCCATGCGCAAACAACGGCGATAGGAAAACCCAGGATCGCCAACAATACGATCAGCCTAACGGCCCAATTCGGAATCTCGAAAAAGGGAAAGACCTGGGTCGCGACTTGAATCAGCAGCCACGCCACGACGGCGTAGGCAACCGCCACGCTGTAAACGCGGCGGCGCTTTAGTTCGGCAAAAAAGGCCCTGTAATCCACGGCTTCAGTGAAGTGTATCACCAAGTGATGAGGGCGCGCGGCTTTGAAATCAAAATCCACCGCCGTGACAATTGAAATAATTGCACCGGCCGCAGCACGGCGGTGAGAAATCACCCCCGATTACGACTGTGGCTTTCCGCCAAAGACGGACACGGATGCAACACGGATCTCTTGAAAAGACCCGGTCTGCGTCTATCCGTGAAAATCCGTGTTCATCTGTGGCCAAATTGCTCCCCGCAAGTTTTTGGAAGCGCGGATCGTTCCGCAGCGGATCAAACATCGGATCGAGCCGGAGCAGAGCCGGGGTGAGTGGCGACCTGCCCTCCGCCGAGCGGGCCTTCGTAGGGACTCGAGAGCAGTTTTTGCAAAGCGGCGATGGCCCGGTCGGGTTCTCCAACTTGCGCCGCCACCCGGGCGAGAATCTCGATCGGAGCGGGCCCATCGAAAGCATCTTTCTCGATCGGCATCGCAGCCATCGCTCGCTGCGAGAAATCAAGGCGGCGGCTTTGTTCCCGAGACCCATCTCGGTCAGAGCGAGATCGTAGAGGAGATTGTAATTCTCGGCCTGCTCTTTGAGGAAAGGATCCAACTCGCCGCGAGCTGTCCGCCAGCTTTGCTGAGCGGCGGCATGGTCGCCGGCGACATCCTGCGTCCAGCCCAGCCAAAAGCGCAGCTCACCCGTGAAGTAACCCCAGGCCGGGTCAGGACTGGCGAGTAACTCCTGAAGTCGAGGAATGGCCGGAGCAGGGCGGCGCTCCAGGATCGCCTGGTAAACCTGGGTGTATAGGACATTGGAATCGTCCGGTGGCGGATGGAGCGGAGCGAGTAATGCGGCTGCTCGTGGAAGCTCGCCTTGAGCCTGCGCGATGGCCGCTTCGACCGCGAGAGTATCCATGTCGTTAGGCGTGATTTTGAGTATCTGGTCAAACTTCTGCAACGCCTCCGCAAAGCGACGGCGCGCAATGTTGGATTGGCCATGTTGTCCGAGAATATAGACGTTCCGAGGATCGAGCCGTTCGGCTGCGCTAAAGTAAGCTGCGCTCTCGTCCCACAAACCCTGACGCCGCGTTACGTAAGCGAGCGATTCAGGAATTCGACTGCTGTTCGGCAGGAGCGGGCGTGCGCGTTCGAAGTAAGTTACCGCAGTCTTGTAGTCCTTCAGGCAGGCGTAATAATAATAACCCTGGGCATGCAACGCCTCGCCGAGGTTGGGTTCAAGTTCGAGTGCGGTAGCGGCGGCCTGCCGCGCTTCCTCCCGCAGCGCATCCGTTGGCTGGAGCGTTTGGGTGAGATAGCCTCGCGCATCGACGAATGAGAGCAGCGTCCAGGCGAGGGCAAACTTCGGATCCAGCCGGACTGCTTCTCGGAGATACTTCTGCGCCCCGCGAGAGTTGGCGGCTGAGTTAGCCGTTTTCAGATTATAAGCCAGCCCGCGCAGGTAGGCATCGTAGGCCTCAGAACTCTCAGTCGGCCGGGTCAGCAATGATCTGTTTTTCCCGGCCGGTCAGCTTTGCCTGTAACTGGTCGGCGACGGCTTTGGCCACTTCGGTCTCGACGGAAAAAATGTCGGTCAGTTTGCGATCGAAGCTCTCCGCCCAAAGATAGGAATCATTAGCCGCTCTAATTAGCTGCACATTAATGCGCACCTCGTTACCGTTCTTCTGCACGTTGCCTTCCAAGATATGAGTAACGCCCAGTTGTCGCGCGATCTCGGGCAGGTTTCGCGGTGCGTTTTCGTAATGCTGGGTCGAAGTGTGTGAGATGACTTTCAAATCCGAGATCTTCGAGAGGCGGGTCAGAATCTCGTCTTGAATGCCGTCGGCAAAATAAGCATTGGCCTTTTCCGCGCTCAGGTTTTCAAAGGGCAGCACCGCGATCGATTTGCTCTCGATCTCCGTTGCCGGCGATGTTTTCTGGGCTGGCGCGCTGCTTCGTTCCCAAGGTAAGAGTCGAATGATCGTTAGGCCCGCCGCCAAAGCCGTGACGATGACGATCAAAGCGGTGAGTCTGCGGGCGGACTGGCGGGCGATTCTACGATCGACCTCTCCTTCGAGCTTGATCCCCTCCGGCGTCAACTCGAAGGCCCACGAACAAACCAGTGCGATGGGAAAACCGACGATCGACAAGAGCACAACCAGCCTAACGACCCAGGCGGGAATGTCGAAAAATGGAAAGACCTGGGTCGCGACCTGGATGAGCAACCAGGCGACGACGACGTAGGCGACGGCGACGCTGTAAACGCGGCGCCGTTTTAGTTCGGCAAAAAAGGATGGTTTGTCGCTCATGTCACGTATAACTCACGGCATGGCCTTGGCATCGGTGCTCGTGGGCAGGCCGACCTTTTGGCAGAACGCGGCGAAGCGCGGGTCCTGCTGGTAGCGCAGGATGAACGGGTCGGTGAGCAGATAACCGATGCCAGGGTCGCGGCTGGTCCAGGCGCGATCCAGCCACGCGAACATTTGGTCCGGATCGCGGCGCAACGCGTAGACCTCGGCGATCTGGTAGGGCGCGTCATCGGCATCCTTTTCGATCAAATGCTTGAGCGCCGCATCGGCGGCGGCGCGATCGGGCCCGATCTGTCGCGCCAGCGCGAGGGCGATTTCCTGCCAGCCGCCACTGGCTGGCTCCGCCTGGGCCGCGGCCAGCGCAGCCTGGGCATCACCACGCAGGATCTCGATGATCGCCAGCCGCTCGTGATAAGCCACCGCTGCCGGTCGCATTTCGATCGCCTGATGGCTGGCCGCGATCGCCTCGTCAAGACGCCCGAGTCCGCACAGGTAGATGGACAGCCATTGGTAGCGGTTGGGATGCAATGGGTCGGTGGCCAATGTCCGCCGGGTCAGCGCGACCGCCTCCTCGAGATGTCCCAGCGTCGCCCGCAAATAGCCGAGACTGAACAGACTTGAGCCACCGTTCGGGGCCAGTTGTGCGGCGCGTTCGTATGCGGCGCCCGCGCCGGCCCAATCGAAGTCCGCGCTCAGCAGGACATCGCCACGCGCGACGTGCGCCGCCGCCAGGTTCGGCTCCAGCGCCAGGGCAGCGTCGGCCGCCGCGCGCGCTTTCGAAAACGTCTGCTGCGCATCTTTTCCGCTAAGATATTTCGAGGCCTGTCCGGTCAACGCCTCCGACAGCTCGGCCCAGGCCTGCGCATAGCGCGGATCGATCTTGACCGCCGCCTGGTATTGCGCAATCGCCTCGCGCTTCTCGCCTTCGGTGTTGTGGGCGTCATGAAACCTGCCTTGCAGGAGCGCGGTATAGGCGGCGAGATTGCCGCTCCGCGGACGTTCGCTTTGCGCGACCGCGCCACCGCCCTCCAGGAGCCTGGCTTGCAAGGCGGTCGCGACCGCCTGGGTGATGTCGTCCTGCAACGCGAACAAGTCCTTGTAGGGCCGATCGTAATGTTGCGACCAGAGCGTGCTGCCATCGCTGGCATTGATCAGCTCCGCGCTAATCCGCACGGTTTCGCCCGCGCGGCGCACGCTCCCTTCGAGCAGATGGGCCACGCCCAGTTTGGCGCCGATGGTTTGCGCACTCTGCTTGCTCTCGCGGAACTGAAACGCAGACTGGCGGCTGGTCACCTTCAAACCGGCAAACTGCGAGAGCGCGGTGATGAAGCCGTCCGCCAAGCCATCGGAAAAATACTCCTGGTCCTTGTCGCCACCCTCATTGGCAAAGGGCAGGACGGCGACGGATTTCTCCGGGATCGCGGTCGTCCCCGCCGGCTTTTCGTTAGGGCGCAGAACCAGCTTGTCGGTCAGCAGAAGCACGACCGCCAGGAGCAGGGTGGCGATGATCCAGCGATCAAGCCTCCTGCCCGTCTGGCGGGTGACGGACTCGTTAGGCGCGACTTCGCTCTCGCGCTGGATTCCTTGCGGCGTCCACTCGTAAAACCAGGAGAACAACATCGCAAAGGGAAACCCGATCGTGGCTGCGAGCACGATCGCCCGCACCACCCAGTCGGGGATGCTGAAAACCGGAAACACCTGGGTTGCGATCTGCACGAGGAGCCAGGCGCTCGCCGCGTAAAAGGCCGCGGCGCGAAAAACGTTCCGGCGTTTGAGTTCGGCAAAGAGACTCACGTTCTTACTTTGCGAAGCCCATCTTCTTCACCAGGGCAGCCCAGCGCGGATCGCCGTGCAAATTCGCCAGCATCGGGTCATAGCGGATCCGATACAGCCCGGCGTCGTGTTGGTCGTAGGCCCGGTTAAACCAATCGAAGGCGCCATCCTTGTCGCCGCGCCAGGCCGAGGCCTGCGCGATCTGGTAGGCAAAGCCGACGGCGTATTTCTCTTTCAACTGAGCGATGATCTGTCGCGATTCAGCGTCATGGCCGAGCGTATGCTCCACCATCGCCTGCCCCGTCAGTGCGAACGCCGCCGGCGCTCGCCGAAAGGCGGCCGCCGCCCGGTCACTGTTGCCTTCCTTCAATTCCACATAGCCCAACAAGAAGGCGGCCCACGGCCCGTCCGGACTTAGTTCCAGCGAGCGTTTCAGAGCTACGCGGGCCTCAGGGTATTGTCCTGCGAAGGCATGATGCCACCCGAGAACACTCCAGGCTTCGGGAGAGAGAGGATCGAGCGTGGTCGCCTTGCGATCCATCGCGAAGGCTTCGTTCTGGTGACCAGCGAAGAAGAGCGCCTGGGCATAGCCTTGGGCATAATAGTAGGTCTGGGCATCGTTCGGATCCAGGCTGACTGCGCGTTTGAAATCCGCCTGCGCACCCTTCCAATCCCAACTCAGTCGATGCCGCAACAGGCCGCGCACCGAGTAAGCCATGGCTAAATCCGGAGCCAACTCGATCGCTTTGTCGGCGCTGACGAAGGCTTTCTTGATTTCGGCTGCACGCTCCGCCGGAGTCGGGCTGAAATCCGCGAAGAAGCCTTGAGCCTGCGCGAGTCCAGCGTAGGCGTTGGCATAAGTCGGGTCGAGATCGACCGCGCGCTGAAAAGCGACCACCGCGCGGTGAAAGGCATCGTAGCCGCCGTGCTTCCGCGCCTCTTTCCCGATCAGAACCTGTTCGTAGGCTTCACTATTGGAAGTGCGCTGCAGGTTGGCGGGCTGTTCTGCGGGTAAGAGCTTGACCTTGAGCGCAGCGACGACGTCGCGTGATATCTCGTCCTGCACTTTAAAGACATCGCTCATCTCCCGGTCATAAGTCTGCGACCAAAGGTGAGAGCTATCGGAAGTGCGGACCAGCTGTGCCGTGATCCGCAAGACATGTGCAGACTTCCGCACGCTGCCTTCGAGAATGTTGGCCACATTCAGCGCCCTGGCGATGGTCGCGACATCGACCTCTTTGCCCTTGAATGAGAAGGATGAGGTGCGCGCGATGACGCGCAGCTGAGGAATCTGCGCCAGCTGATTGAGTAACTCTTCCGACAAGCCGTCGGAGAAGTAATCCTGCTCCTTGTCGGAGCTCATATTGACAAAGGGAAGGACGGCGATCGACTTGTCGTTCTTCGTGGCTGAGTCACCCGAATCTTTATGCAGGACGAACTGGTTGGTCGCCAGCAGCACGATGGCCAGCGCCATCACGCCAAAGATCCAGATGTTGAGCTTGCGGCTGGTGTGGTGGGCGAGCGAGTCAGACGGATCGATCTCGCTCTCGCGCTTCAGGCCGCTCGGAGTGAATTCGTAGAACCACGCAAAGGCGAGCCAGAACGGAAAGCCGATCGCGCCAGCCATTACGAACCAGCGAACGATCCAGTCGTAGGGCCCGAAGAGAGGAAGCAATTGGGCGAGGCCCTGCGCCAGCGCCCAGACCGCGCCAATGTAAAGCACGCCCGCCCGCAGCACGTTGCGGCGTTTCAATTCCGCAAAAAAAGAACTTCCGCGCTGGCTCATACAGACTTAGGCAAACCGACCTTGGCAACCAACTCGGAATAGCGCGGGTCGTCGCGCAGGTTTCGCAACAACGGATCCTTCAGCAAGCTGAGCAGACCGGTGTCGTGCCGATCAAGTGCCGTTTGCAGCCACGCGAACGCTTTTTCCTTGTCGCCCCGCCAGGCGTAAACCTGCGCGACTTGATAAGTCGCGTAGCTTTGATCCTGCGCGATCAATTCCGCAAGGGCGGCATCCGAGCCGGGACGATCGCCGGCAGCGAAGCGCGCGATAGCCAGACAGCTAAGTCGATAACCTTCACCGGGCTCGAGCGCTGCCTCGCGCAGAGCAAGCTGAGTATCGCCGCGCAGGACCGCGGCGAGCGCCTGCCAGCGATGGGAAGAATCCGCGGCCGGTTGTAATTCGGCGCTCTTTTTTCCCTGCGCGATGGCTTCGTCCAGCTTCCCTTCGACATAAAGCACGCGGGCCAAATTGTTGCGTGCACTGTAGTCCAGTGGATCGATCTCGACCGCCCGGCGACCCCACTTCTCCGCCTCCCCGGTTTTTCCGAGGTAGAGGATAACCGCTGAAAGCACACCGGTAGCGGTCGCGCTCCCAGGCGCCAATTCGACCGCGCGCCGAGCCTGCGACACACCCTCCTGGAACTTCCATTCGCCAAACGCCAACACCCAGCCGAGAGCAGCGTGGGCTTCGGCGAGGTTGGGATCGATTGCAACCGCCTTCTCCGCATCCTTTCGGGCGATGGTCCAGCCTTCATGGTGCGGCACACCGCTTTGATCGGCGATCCAGGTCCAGGCTTCGGCACTCTTCGCGTAGGCGAGAGCATAGTTAGGATCAAGCCGGATCGCGTCGTCGAAATAGCTGATCGCTTTGCGGAGATTATCACTGTTACGACGCTGGAAGTAGAAGTAACCCTGGAGATAGGCGTTATGCGCTTCCGCGTTCGTGCTGGCAATGTTTGTGCCCGTTTTCTCGTGGCCCAGCAGAGTGAGTTTCAAGGAGGACGCGACCGCGCTCGCGATCTCGGATTGCACGGCGAAGACATCCTTGAGGGCACGGTCGAAAGTTTGCGACCAAACTTCACTGCCATCCCCGGCATTGACTAACTCCGCCACGATGCGCACCCGATCCGCCTGCTTGCGCACGGTTCCTTCCAACAATGTGCTTACGCCAAGTTTCTCGCCGATCGTCCGGGTCTCCTCGTTCGTGCCTTTGAAGCGGAACGAGGAGCTACGACCGATGACCTTGAGATCGCCGATCTGGGCCAGCGCGGAGATCAATTCTTCCGAAAGGCCATCCGCAAAATACTCGTCTTTGGGATCGCCGCTCTCATTGAGAAAGGGCAGAACCGCGATCGACTTTGAATCAGGCGCAGATACCACTGTCTTCGCGTCCTTGCGCAGGACGAGTTTGTCCGTCAGCAAGAGGACGACGGCGAGGCTGAGCATCGCGATGATCCAGCGATCCAGCTTCCTGCCGGTGCGGCGCGTGACCGATTCATCGGGCGCGATCTCGCTCTCGCGCTGGAAACCTTGCGGCGTCCATTCGTAGAACCAGGCGAGGAGCGTCGCGAAGGGAAACCCGATCACCGCCGCGACCACGATCGCGCGCAGGATCCATTCCGCGACGTGAAACAGCGGAAAGACCTGCGTCGCCACCTGCACGAGGAGCCAGGCGGCCGCGGCATAGAAGGCGGCCGCGCGGAAAACATTGCGGCGTTTTAGTTCGGCGAAGAAGTTCATCGACAGCTGAACGCGGTCCTAAGCTATTGCCGGGAGCAGTGGTGCATCGCCGGCGAGAATATCCCTCGGCCATTTTACCTGCGCGAGCGGCCCGGTGAGAAGCACCCAGAACGCGCCGCCCAAAAGCGTCACGAGCGCCGCCACCACAAAAGCCCACCAGAATTGCCCAGTGCGATCCACCACCCATCCGGTTAAGGGTGCGACAACGATGCCGGCCAGATTGGCAAAGGAGTTCTGCAGCCCGGTCCATCTTCCAGCCACCGCCGGCCCGGCCAGAGTCTGGGCAAAAACATAGATCGTGGGCCCGGTGAAGCCGCACGCGATGCCTACGATCATAAGGCAGACAAACGAGGTGCGCGTGCTCGCCGCCGCACAACCAAGCAGAGCGGCCGCAATCGTAACATGACCAATCCCCATCCAAAGCTTGCGCACGAAATTCGGGCTCGCGCCGGCCCGGACCCACGCATCAGCGATCCAGGCAAGAATCGGCGAAGCGGCGGCATACAAGAGATAGAACAAAGCCCCTTCGCGAGCCATCTGTTGCATCGAGAGATGCCGCTCACTGACGAGGAAAAACGGCAGCCAAACGATCATGAGATAGAACGGATAGTTACTGCAAAATTGCCCGAGCGCCGCGCCCCAAAACGCCCGCCGGCGAAGAATCTCACCGACCGATGCCGGACAGACAAATCGCTGCGAGGTAGGAGCCGCCTTCGGCATCCAGCGAATCCACGGCACAAGCCAGAGAAGACCCGCGAACCCAAGCACAACAAAAACTGGTCTCCAACCGTAGGTTGCAATCAGGTCGCCACAAAAAAACGTTCCGAAAGCCGGGCCGAGGCTCATTCCAGTGATGACGGCGGCGTTGGCGATACCGCGATGTTCCTGCGGGATGTAACGCGCGAGAATCTTCCCGTAGGCCGGGAAAGCGACTGACTCCCCTGCGCCGAGCAGGAGACGGCAAACCATAAGGGTCGCGAATCCATGGACCGCACCGGTCAGACCTGTAGCCAAAGACCAGATGGCAAATCCGCCGGCCAGCACCCAGTTCACATCGAAGCGGTCGACCAGCCAACCGCTGATGATCATAAGAGTGACATAGGTCCAAAAGAAAGCGCCCAGGAGAAGGCCAAGATGATAGGCGGATAGGTGCAGCTCGCTTTTCAACAGTGGCGCCGCAACCGAGAGATTCCCGCGGTCGACATAGTTAATAAAAACTGAAAGCGCCAGAAGAAGCAGAAGCACCAGGGTGCGCCCGCCGATCGCCTGCCGCTTAGTCTGCGTGTTTGTCTTCATATCTGATGGCTCTCTTGAGGTCACTCCCGGCCAAAGACTGCGCAGGGTTTCGTCGGCTTGTAAACGTTCCGTTCATTTCGCTGACGGCTGCGATCCCTTCACTGCGAGCGAGGCGAGAATCTGCTCGAAGCGAGGATCGCTGCGCAGCGGATCGAACATGGGCGAGAGCTTGAGGAAGCCATATTGAATGCCGGCGGCGGCGCTGGCTGACTCCCTTAGCTGTTCGAAGGCAAGTTCCTTTTCGCCTACCCAGGCATAAATAACGGCGAGATAAGTGGCGTAGATCGGCCCATCAAACGCGTCTTTCGAAATCGGGAGTAACTCTCGCGCACGCCGGCCTTCGGCGATCGCGTCGGACTTATGACCCAGTCCGGCATCGAGTAACCCAAGGATAATCCAACCCGGTGCGTAATCCGGTTGTTCCTGCGTCGTTTGTAGAACCGCGGGGCGGGCGGAAGCAAAAGCCTTCTCCGCCCCGCTGCTGTCGCCAAAAGATTTCGCGACCAGGCCGACAAACCAATCGTGCGGCCAGAGAGCGTTCAGCGTCGTATCGACCGAACCGTCCGGCGGAACTAACTGCAGGGCCTGCTCGGCGGCGGCGCGGTTGCGCTCGGCCAGGGCAATTTCGACGTAGAACGCGGCCAGCCGGCGTGCGTCCTTTGGGCTGGTGCGTAAGAGTTCATCGAGGTGCGCACGAAGAGGAGCGGTCTCACCGCGGTCGTAGTAGAGGAGGCCCCACAGGATGGATTTGCCGAAGATATCATCTGGGTTAGCCGCCACCGCTCGCTCCAGATAACTCCGACCCTCCGCCCGACGCCGCAAACGGCTGTAGGTAAATCCAGTTTCCTGCAGGGTGGGGGAATCGAGCGGGTCCAACTCGACCGCACGGTGGAAGTTCTTGAGAGCGTCCTCCCAATGCCCCTCTCGTCGATCGACTGCCGCGGTCATCATGACGAGGTGAGAGGAATTCGGCAGGGTGCGGCGAGCCAGGGCAAACTCGGCGCGGGCGCCCGCGTAATCGCGATAGCCATGGTAGGCAAAAATGCCTTTTGCCAGGTGAACTTCGCCGGCATCCGGCCCAATGGCTTCGGCCTTTTCCAGGGCGGCGCGGGCCAGTTCGAGTCGTGCGGGAGTGTGATCGAAAGCGCCCCAATACAGATCCGTATGCACTTCCACGAGCAAACAATAGGCGAGAAGGAAATTCGGATCGCGCTGGGTGGCTTCGTCGAGTAACTGCACAGCCCGCAGGAGGTATTCGCGACCATTGGGATCGTTGGAGAGTTCGTCCAGAACCCGGGCGCGCACGTACATGTCGTGCGCCGCCAAATCCGTTGTCGGCGGCCGTTCGATCGCCTTTTGCTCGTTAGGCGAGAGCCTGGCCTGCAATTGCCCAGCGATCGTCTGCGCGATCTCGCTCTGGATGGCGAAGACATCGGCCAGGTCGCGATCGTAGGTCTGCGCCCAGAGGTGGGCATCCGTCCGGGCGTCGATGAGCTGCGCATTCACTCGCACCTTGCCACTGGCGCGCTGCACACTGCCTTCGAGCACGTGCGCCACGCCCAACTCCTGGCCGATCTTGCGCAGGTTGCGAGTGGCCGTCTCGCGATACTGCATCACGCTCGTCCGGCTGATCACTTTGAGGTCGGCGATCCTGGCCAGGTCCGTGAGAATCTCGTCCTGCACGCCATCGGCGAAGTAGGCGTTCTGCTTTTCGTCGCTCAGATTCTCGAAAGGAAGAACCGCGATCGACTTTTCCGGGATGGCGAGCGGCGGCGCCGGTGCGCCTAAGGGAGCGACCGAAAGCACCGGTTCGCGCGCAGCGCTGGCGAAGCGCCACAAGAAGCCGCCGCCTAACGAAAGTAAGAGTGCAAGAATCAGGAGTTCCGTCCCCGTGACGCGCTGGGCTCCGCGTTCCCCGTGATACCAGGCGAGGACCAGCGCAACGAAAAACCCGAGGACCAAAGCCAGAGTAATGCCGCGACGCACGCCATCCGGCCAGCCGAACTGTTGCGCAACAATGTCGATCCCCTGCAAAAGCGCGAAGGCGGCCGCGACATACGCCACCCCCCATTGCACGAGCTTGCGCTGCTTCAGGCGGAGGAAGAATTCGCTCATCGCGCAGAGACTTCCACGTCGCCGCTTCCCTCAGGCAGGGCACGACAGCCGAGGGTCGCCTGGAGAGGCCCGGGCTCGAGATAGCTTTCTGGTTGAATCTCAGCGGGCATACGGGGCGTGGCCGACCACGCCTCAGCCCTACCTTCTCAACAAATCCCTCCGCCGTCGAGACGCAAAAAATAGCGCCCGCCAGGAGCTTACGCCCGACCCTGCGACCGCCGCAGTCGCGAGATTCGCGCCGTTGCCTTGCGCGCGGGCGCAGCCAAGGTTACCCGAGTGAAGAATCCGCCGCTCCGCAGCCCGCGCGACCAGGTCGGAGGTCTGGTCTACTTCGGGCGGATGCTCGACAAGATCCGGCTGCACCTGCGCGGAGAGCTCCCCGAGGATTATCGGGAGAACTTTGGCGACGCCGAGGCCCTCGATGGCTGGATGGCGCGTTTCCTTGGCCTCGAGCACCGCGAAGTGGTCATGCGCATCGCGGCCGGCGGCTCTGACGAGGAAATTCTCGAGTGGTGTTTCGCGCAGGGCCTGCGGCCTAACGAGACCCAGCGCCGGGTCTGGAATGGCTTCGCCGAGAAACTGGGCTGGCACGACCCGGCCGCGGCCACGGTCGCGCGGGTGAATAAACGGCTCGGGCTCGGCGGAGAGATGGCTACCATCTTCGATTGCCTCGATGCCGACGAGGGGCGAGTGCGTACCGGCGAGAAAGCGCCGGGTGCCTAGCCCGGAGAGAATCTGTAAAGTCTGCTCTCCCTCGCGGCTTCGGAATTGAATCTGCGGTTTCGACCATCAGGAAGTGCACGCGACCAACATCCCCACCCGGCTTGTCGTATTCCGCGCTCGCCCTGATAATCAGAAAGCTCGTTCCTTCACTCAAGACCGCGTGCCATTCGTCCCAAACCGCGTCGGATTGAATATCCAAGGAAAGCAGCAAACCGATCACTTCAATTCCTGCTTTCCTTAGATATACCGCATTCGGCATCGGTCGGCCGCAATCCTCGTCGCTCAATTCGCTGGATGAGCTGCAATCTATTGCTAGAATAACTGTTCTTTAACGACAAGCATACGTAAAAGGAAATGGCATCCGGGAAAGAACCGCCAGGGCAAAGCGAGCGCGAGAAAACGGACGGGAGCGGCTCCAGTGGAGGCGACCCAGCCGGCGAGCCGCTCCGCGACTCGGATTTTGCTTCGGAGCACCAGGCAGACGTCAATCGGGATGCGGAACGAGTCGAGGCCGACAAGGCCAAACGGCAAAGTCGCAGCGCTTCAGACGCTTCGCGTGATCTCGAGAGAGCGGATGTGGGCCGAAGCGGCGCGGAACGCCAGGCTGAAGGAGACGAAAGACTGCGCGTCGAAAGAGAAACCTCGGACGAAGCCATCGACGCCGAACGATTCCGCGCTGATGCCGCCACCGAAATGGGACGGACCCATCATCAGGCATCCGCCAAGTCTTCCGCTGACTTGCTATCCCAGGAACAAGAGAGCCACCGCAAAACCAAGACGGCTCTTACCACCAGGGAAGAATTCCTGGCCATCGTGAGCCATGACTTGAGAAATCCTCTCAATCACATCTCCATGGCCGCGCAGAATCTGTTGGAAGCGCCAGACGAGCCGGAGGAAGTGAAAGCGATCGCCTCCTCCATCAATCGAAGCACGGGCGAAATGCTCCGGCTGATTCAAGACTTGCTGGACATCGAAAGAATAGCTGTCGGCAAGCTAATCCTCCACTACGCGAAGCATGACGTTAGTGAAATCATTAAAGAAGTCGTGGGTGACTTCCAGGGAGATGCCGCCGCCAAAGAAATAACCTTGACCGCAAAACCTGAAGCTGGATGTGGCGAAGTGGTTTGTGACCGCAGCCGCGTCATGCAGGTCTTGTCTAATCTGATCGGAAACGCCATCAAGTTCACCCCGGCCAAAGGTCAAATCTGCGTGAGCTGCGCGCAAGCCGGTCGGGAAAGGAAAGACCTGCAGGTTTCGGTCAGCGACACCGGAGCGGGCATCGCCCCAGAGAAGATTGAAACCATCTTCGAGCGTTTCTCCCAGATCAATAGCCAGGATCGTCGCGGTATAGGACTTGGCCTCTACATTGCAAAGATGATGGTCGAAGAGCATCCGGGAAGAATATGGGTCGAGTCGAAGCTCGGAGAGGGCAGCACGTTTTACTTCACTCTTCCCCTCCGTTCTGGTGCGACCCCATAAAGTCAGGCTGCGGTAGTGGGCTCTTGCAACGCCTCACCGTGGCCAGCGTCATTATTGGATTGCGCAGATTTCTTTTTGCGCCTGCCCCGCCGTAGCTTTTGCGAAAGATGGAATCGTCGAAGTGTGGCGCTTTTGGCACGGCCATCGTGACGAACCAGACGCGACCCCGCTGCCCCGACCTTAAGCAACCTTAGCGGCCGTCTCATTGCGAAGGCCCATCGCGTTAATCAGTCGAAGTCCCAACTAAACTGTTTCACTTTTCCGTCCGGGCCGAAAAAGAGCGTGCCGGTGCGGAGAAACCTCGGCTTGAAGGGGACCTCGCTTAGATTCCGGGAGTAACCAAAGTAGCCCCAGCGCTCGCCTTCGTCCGTAAGGGTGCGGGTCTTCGGGGTGCCATAGCACGCCAGCGCCTGGGCCTTCGTCATGCCAATAAAGGGTCGTTGTTTCGAAGCTTCGAACGAGATATCGCCCTTCTGGGAAACTTTGGTCGGAGCCGCGCTGGTCGTCGGCGCCGGCACGGGCGGCGTCGCACAACTCGTTAGGCAGAAGGTCGCCGCAAACAGGATGAATTTCATGCTGCTCTCTGCTCGACTCCCGGCCGGCGGAATTCCTTCATCAGTCGCCGTCTCCGGCAATCTGATGTGAGAGAACTCGATTCGACTGCTGGCCTGCGGCCTCCCGCTTGCGCAGCTGGCTGAACAGGATCGTTGCTCCAATCACCAAAAGCGTGACCGCTACCGCGACGACCCACGCCACCCGTTTGGGCGAATAGGCGCTGCGCGCAGAGCGCCATCCTCGCTTTCGGCGACGAGGGGGCGGTTGTGATATGGAACTCATAAGAAATCCTTGGGCACCGGATGGAACCCTTCGTCCTGGGCAGCCCCCTGGGTCACGCATTAGCGCGCGCCCGGGACGCCAGTCCGATTCCCCATCCTGCCATTTTCACCATGGCCAACGCAATGAAAATGCGTCGAGATGAAGGTGGCGGAGGTCACGGCGAGCAGCCGGCAGATCACGCCTAACGAAAGGTAGGTCATCGTGTTCTCCTTATGACCGAACCGCGGCATCAAAGGTTACATTTTTGCAGCCCGATACGCCCACTAAGACGAGCACCGTCTTGGAGGGCCAACGGGGCAGAGCCGCGGCTGCAATCTATAGTTGGACATGGCGATCCGGCACGAGCCGATAGTCATTACTAGGTCAGACTGGTTTGACTGCGCATAGCGAAGGGTTAAAAGATGAGCCACGCGGTTCTCAGACCGATGGCAAAAATTCTCTTCACCATGTTGCCGGCGAACGATCTTGGTTTGCCGACGCGGCTTGTGCCCATCGCACGCGTTCTCGCCGATCGCGGGCATGATGTCGCAGTCTTCAACCCCGCGCCAGCACCGGCCCGCCTGATCGAAGAAGCGGGGCTCAATAACGTGCCGATGCCTTCGCGCGCGGTTCCCGATCCGCCCTTTGATTTGGCCAAGGCCAGCCAGGCTTGGGACGTGGAGGAGTTTTTTGGGTGGCTTTTTGCAAACGAGGAATTTGTGCGAGCGAACACGATGCTTCATCTCGATCTGATCCGCGAATTCAAACCTGACGTGGTCGTCGATTCATTTGGAGTTTTCGCCTGCCTCGCCGCGCGGATTGCGGGCGTGCCGCTCGCGACGGTGCTCCAGGGAAATTTCCATCCGGAGAGCGACGGCTTCCGCTGGTGGGCCGGCGAACGGCCCGCCCAACTGCCGAGCATCGCCCCGCTCATAAACAAGGTCGCAGGCGAACACGGGCTCGCGCCGGTCAGGCGAAGCGTCGATCTACTGGCAGGCGACCTGTCCCTCATCGTCGGTACGCCGGAGACGGATCCGGTCTCGCCGACGGCGCGCGTGACGCATATTGGGCCTATCGTGTGGCAGCGCGGCGATGCAAAGTTGCCGAACGAGATCGCCTCGCTGCCCGCCGAAAAGCCGATCGTGTGGGTCTACTCAGGCAATCCGCGGTATGCGCCGGTTCCCACTGCCAT
The DNA here is from genome assembly GCA_963792775.1 of uncultured Verrucomicrobiae bacterium. Taxonomy (GTDB): domain Bacteria; phylum Verrucomicrobiota; class Verrucomicrobiia; order Chthoniobacterales; family UBA10450; genus Palsa-1392. The sequence goes on from CAWBXU010000012.1 coordinate 306,167, forward strand.
CGACTCCATCGTGGTCATGCGCGCGGCTATCGCCGCGCTGGATGAGGCGCCGGTGGAGGTGGTGCTTACTACCGGCTATCAAGAAGTGCCGGCTGAGATCGGCACCCTGCCCTCAAACTTTCACCACGCGGCCTATGTGCCCGGCCGCGCGATGGCCGAGCGCAGCCAGTTGATGGTCCACCACGGGGGACACAGTTCGGTGATGCAGGCGCTCTCCGCGGGAATCCCCTCTGTCATCATCCCGACGATTTCGGAGCGCGAAAGCAACGCGCGACGAATGGTAGCTCTGGGCGCGGGCGAAATGGTGCTGCCCAGTGACGGCGCGGATGGCGAGAAGCAGATAAATATCGCCGAGTTTACCGAGAAGGTGCACCGCGTGTTGCGCGAGGCCAGCTATCGCGATGCGGCTCGAAGCGTTGCGGAGCGAATGCGGCAGTTCGGGGGAGCGCAGGAAGCGGCTGATCGGATCGAGGGATTGATACCTGATAAAGTGTGACGAGTCATCGTGGCATCGAACTCCATCTAACGAGACTCAAGATCAGCGACCGCGCGACTTACAAGTGACTTTCGCATACTCTCACAGCTATGGCGGTTCCGCGGTCTTGCGGCTTGAACGTTTCATCGTCACTATGACTCTATGACCACTCAGCCGCCACTTGCTCACGCCAAAGCCGCCTGCTTCGTCTGCGTCACCGATCGCGCACGAGCCAGGGCCTTCTACGGAGAAACACTCGGACTCACCTTGAAACACGAGGATAACTTCGCCACCGTCTTCGATTCGAACGGCACCACTCTGCGTGTCTCTCCCGCGAAAGATTTCCGGCCACAGCCGTTCACTGTCATGGGCTGGGAAGTTCCCGAGATCAAAGCGACCGTCGCAGCCCTCACCGCCGCCGGCATTGAATTCGTCCGCGTCCCTGGTCTGGAGCAGGACGACGCGGGGATCTGGTCGCCCGCGCCCGGCATCTTCGTCGCGTGGTTCAAGGATCCTGACGGCAACATGCTAAGCATCGCGCAGCACTGAGTGACTGGCCTGCCGCGCCTCTCGCCCCCCGACAAGGAAAGGGTCCCTTTAGCCTGGTTTGAAGTTTCCGGCTCGGCGCGGGTTCATCAATCTTTCAGCCAAGATCAAGGAACCCGCGTCACGCCTTGGAGGGGCGGACATGATCGTCGACTACTCGTCCGAAGCTGCGCCTTCCTCTGATCACCATCCCGGAGAGAACATGGCAGCTCGCCCGTCGCGCGACCAATAGTTCCTGCGCTGAGCAGAGACGAAGACCGCGTTTGAGTCGGCTGCACCGACTTCCAGCGTCATTTGTCCAACCGTCGCACAGCCTGTTGGTGTGACCATGTATGTCCGCTCCTTCTCTATTAGAAACGCGCAGTTCGAATCACATATCAGCCCAGCTACCCGCACTTGAGATGGACCGATCGTTTCCATTTCAAGGAGTGTTATCTTTGCAGGCAACGGTTGACGCGCTTCGCCATGGCCGGCATGGAATTCCATCAACTGTTCATTCAGCCATTCCGGCACGTACAAGCCCGAATCTTCGGTTCGTATGATGATCCGGCCCGGAATTCTTTCGAACGAAAAGTCCTTAGGCAGAGAATGCACGAGGCGGTTGTCTTCTACAGACAGCAGTGGCTTTCCCGTTCGATCCTGCAATCGCAGCCCAATGAGAAAAAAATCGGCTAGATCGATCCGAAACGCCAGATATGCATTTTCCGAGGCATCACAGACGATTGCCTCCCCACTTGGTACTCCGCACTCGCAGACTCTGTCCCAGTTCAATAAAAGCCTCTCTCCCCGGTTCAACTCCGAAATAGTCATGCTGCGTCCCAGAGCGTGGAAGAGATTTCCACATGTACAGGGTTTCGTCGTCAATCTTCAGCCGTCCATGATGAACGGCATCGTGACAGGTTGGGCAAATTGCTATCAAATGCCTCTCATCGTTTGTGGCATATATCGACCATTCTTTAATGTGATGTAATTCCACGCGGCGGGAGAAGCAGCCAGGATTCGCACATTTATTTCCTGTTTCCTCCAGTAAGGCGCGTTTTCTTCTCAGGCCGATTTTCGATCGAGGTTTAGCCATCAGCGTAAAGACAATTGTAAGGCGGCCCCTATAGTGCAGCAGGTCATTGAGTTCTGATCCGAGCGGACGGACCTGCTTCCGCGCGTCCTAGACATGCGGAAGCATGGTATATAGGGGTCAGCTTCAGAATCGCAGTATATCTCGATTCGTTCGCGAAGAAACGAGCGGTTTCGGGCCGTCACTCTCTCGATGAAGCATTCCAGTCATCGGCTGCTTCCATGACCGAGCGCGGGCCTGTGCCATTCAACCACGCGAGCGCATCCTTGTTGCCCTCGAGATAGGCGTCCCAAAACGCGGTCGAGAGCGCGAGGATGACGCGGTGATGATTCGGATTGCGCGGCTCTTTGTCATCGGGTAGCGCGCGATCGGTGAAGACTGAGTGTTCGGCGTCGTGCAGAATCACCTGATACTTCGGCGCACCGTGCAGCGCGGGATAAACTCCCAGCCGCGATTTCATGTCCGCGTGCCCGATCGGGGCCATGTCCTTCGTGCCCGTCATCAGGAGCCACGGGATTTTCACCGCGCCGAAAGCTTCTTCCGCGGTCGTCGAGACCGGGGAACTGGGACTGAAAATAACGGCGGCCCGAATTCTCTGGTCGGTCAGCTTCGTCCCGCTGATCGGCAGGGTTTCACCGCTCACCGCCTCGGTCGTGACCGCGCCAAAGGAGTGGCCCGACATCCCGACCTTCGCCAGATCCATCCGGCCGCTGAGCGGGCCGCTCTTGTCCCAGACCGCGAGCTGATCGAGCACCGCCGGCACGTCGCGCACGCGGAGGAGAAAATTGTCCAGCGAGGCCCCCTGGCGCAGCGCCGCCATCGCCTGGCCGGGCGGCGCATTCTTCCAGAGCGCGTCGTCGCTCCCGGGATGTTGCAGAAAGACGGCGACATAGCCCCGCGCCGCCCAATGCTCGCCGAGAAATTTGCTCCCGAGGCGCGAGCCGCCGAGGCCATGACTGAAGAGCACGACCGGCGCCGGCTTCTCGTTAGGCGGGAGATAAATTCGCACCGGAATGTCGCGGTCCCGCGCCGCGTCGTGGACCGTCAGGTCCTGGATCTGCGGGTGAAAATTCGGATCGATCGCGAGCGGATCATATCCTCCGGCCCAGGCCGCCGCGCGGCAAAGGAAGAGTAGGACGGAAACGGCGATCGCCTTTTCCAAGGTTCCTCGAGTCATAGGAATAGGAGACAATCGGAGTGGTCAATCGGCAACCGTCGCGATTGCGGACCTAGCGCTTCACTCCGCCAGCGTCGCCGAGCGCTGGCTTCTCGCTCAATTGCCGGGCGGTCGCCGCCTGCGGGCTTTGCGGGAACCGCGCGATGAATTCCTGTGCGGTCGTGACGGCCTGCGCGTGGTCGTGGAGCAGATCGTTGTAGAGGCTGATCTGGTTGAAGAGACTGTTCTCGTGCTGCGGATTTTGTTTTTGCGCCGCCTGATATTCCGCGAGCGCCTTCTGCGGCTGGCCGAGGAAGCGGAAGCAGTTCCCCAAGTCGGTTCGCACATCGGGATTATCCATTCCGAGCGCAATCGAGCGTTCGTAATGCTCGCTCGCGTGTGCCCAATCCTGCTTGTCGTAGTTCCAATTCCCGAGCGTACGCGCGGCCTCCGCCGGAGGGAGCAGAGAAACGTCCGGTGGACCGGTGGGCACGAGGGGAGCCGGGGAGGCAGGGCCGGCCATCTGACTCGATGCCTGCGGGAGAAAACTCTCAATCACCGGCGTTGAAGACGCGGAGTCTCCGCGCATGACCAACCAGGTCAGTCCGACCCCGAGCGCGAAAGCGCCGAGGAGCGACCACGCAAACGACGTCCCCGAAGGACCGGGCCGCGCCGCCGCTTTTTGATTTCGCTTCGCCACAGGATTCCTTGGCCGCGCTTCCCCTCCAGATCAAGCGATTCTCGCCGACTCAACGGCTAACCGCTCGAAGCGATCAATCAGGATTGTCGCGCCGACGACTGTTAACAGGGCGAGCTTTGGAAGGCCTGAGCCACTCTGAAGTAAAATGGGCGAGATGGATTCATCGATCGCCTCGAAGGCGGCCAAACCTTGCGTCCCCTCCACGATCCTTCCTAAAGTAAGCGGTGCGTCGCGGATTTCAGCCTGCCATTGTTTCGGCCTTCGTCGGATATCGTCGCGCGGATTTCTTCGCTGATTTATCGGCGGGATTAACCGTAGGAATCATCGCGCTGCCGCTCGCGATCGGGTTCGCAATTGCATCCGGGGTCACGCCGCAGCAGGGGCTTTGGACCGGCATCGTGGCGGGAATCGCGGTCGCGCTGCTGGGCGGGTCGCGCTTTCAGATTGCGGGGCCGACCGGGGCGTTCGTGCCGGTGCTGTTTTCGATCGTGGCTGAGCATGGATATGGAGGCCTCGCGCTTGCCGTGATGATGGCCGGTGTGATGCTGATCCTCGTCGGCGCGCTCAAGATGGGGCGGTTGCTGAAGTTTTTTCCCTATCCCGTGGTGGCCGGATTCACGAGCGGCATCGCCGTAATCATCTTTTTCGGTCAGCTGAACGAGTTCTTCGGGCTCGGTCTGAAAATGCCGGAGCACGTCCCGCAGCAGATCGGAGCCTTGGCGACTCATCTCCGCGGACTCAACTGGTATGCGCTCGCGACCGGGGCGATGTCGCTCGGGGTTCTCCACGTCTGGCCGCGGATGACGAAGCGGATTCCGGCGAGCATCGTGGCGGTCGTTGTGACCGCCGTCGTGGTGTATTTTGCGCACTGGCCGATCGCGACCATCGGAAGCAAATTCGGCGGGATTCCGAGCGGCTTGCCCGGTTGGCATTTCCCGGCGGTGACGCTGCAGGCGATGCGGGAATTGATGGGGCCGGCGTTCACGATCGCGGCGCTCGGCGCCATCGAGTCGCTCCTTTCTGCGATGGTGGCCGACGGCATGGCGGACACACGGCACGATCCGAACCAGGAACTCATCGGCCAGGGAATTGCCAACCTCCTCTCGCCGCTGTTCGGTGGCATCGCGGCGACGGGCGCGATTGCGCGGACCGCCGCAAATATTCGCAACGGTGGACGCACGCCGCTGGCCGGCATCGTGCACTCCCTTGTGCTTCTGCTCGTGGCGCTCGTCGCCGCTCCGCTCGCCGCCTATATTCCGCTCGCCACCCTCAGCGCGATCCTGCTCGTTGTCGCCGTTCGCATGGCCGAAGCGCATACCTTTATCGAATTGTGGCGCGGACCGCGGAGCGACTTCGCCGTCATGACGACCGCCTTCGGTCTGACCGTGGTCTTTGATCTGACGATTGGCGTCGGCGCGGGAATGATCATGGCCGTCGTGCTGTTCCTGCGTCAGATGGAATCGGTCTCGCATATCCGGATCGTGACGAGCGAGAGCGAGCCCGAACCAGCCGGTGCAAACAGCCTGCGCGGCAAGACCATCCCCGAAGGCGTCGTTCTTTACCGGATGGAAGGTCCGTTTTTCTTCGCCGCGGCTGAGAATCTCGACCAGGCGCTGCGCGGTTCGGGTGGGAAGCCGAAGATCGTCATCTTTCGCATGCGCAATGTCCCGGCGATGGACGCGAGCGGATTGCACGCCGTGCGGGTTGCGGTCGAGAAACTGCACCGCGACGGCGTGAAGATTCTGCTCACGGGGGTCCAGCCGCAGCCGATGAAAGTGATGTTCGAATCGGGATTTGTCACCTCGCTGGGCGAACACAAATTCTGCGCTGATTTGGATGATGCGCTCGAGGTCACGAAGAGAATCCTCGCCTCCGTGTAGGCTGTTCTCCGGGATTTCGATTGACCTGCGCCTTCTGCGGCTTGCCGGGCGTGGGCGATGCGAATGACGTGGGCCCCAGCGCGCGAGACCTATTAACTTACCGAGACGACTAACTGACTACTCCGATTGTTCTCTTACTCCTAATGACTCGAGGCACCTTGGCAAATGGGATTGCCGTTTCCGTCCTGCTCTTGTCTTGCCGCGGGGCTGTCTGGGCCGCGGGATAGGCGCTGGCTTCTTCGAGTAAGTCCTTCCCGTTCCTGGCTAGCCGGCCATCGCTCGGCGCGTGCCCTACTCGTAGCGCAGAGCAATCATCGGGTTTACTCGCAACGCGCGCCAGGCCGGGAGAAAGCAGGCCAGGAGGGCAATCGCGATCATCAAGAGGCCGGCTTCGAGATAAGTCGTGGCGTTGCCCGGTCCGACGCCGAAGAAGAGACTCGAGAGATACCGGCTAAGTGCGAAACCGGCGGCCACTCCGATGGCGATGCCGGCAAGGACCATGCGCGCGCCTTCGAGCATAACGAGTCTAAGAACGTCGCTCTTTTGCGCGCCGAGCGCCATGCGAATCCCGATCTCGTGAGTCCGCTGGGTGACAAGTGATGAAAGCACTCCGTATAACCCCACACTGGCAAGAAGAAGCGCGAGACCGGCGAAAGCGGCGATGAGAAAGGACTGAAAGCGCCGCTCGCTCGTACTGTCGCGCAGCACCTGCTCCATCGTGGCGATCTCGAACATCGGAATGTTGTGATCGACCGACCAGATCTGCCGCTTGATCGCAGGGATGAGCGCGTCGGGATCTCCGACCGTCCGCAGCGCGAGGGTGAGTTGGGTGTAATCAACCATCGGCTTGGTGATCTCCGCGCGCGCGCCTTCTTCGAGCGAGAGTTGATGGGTGTCGTGGACGACGCCGATAACGGTCGAGACCACCGGCGGCGTGGTCGTTTTCGACGGGACGTTGCGCAAGTGTTTGCCGATCGCGGACTCGTTAGGCCAAAGCCGTTGCGCGAGACTTTGGTTGATCACCAGGACCGGCTTCTTTTCCGCCAGCTCCGCGGCGGTGAAGTTTCGCCCGGCGACCAGGCGAATGCCCATGGTGGGAAAGTAATCGGGGTTAAAGATCCCGCGCATGTCCGCCGTCGGCTCGCTTCCGCGCGCGGGCGGCGCCTGCCCTTCCACGAGGTAGCGCGTCATGCGCAGACGGGTCAGCGGCAGCCCATCGGAGAAGCTGGCATGTTCCACTCCCGGAGTGGTTGACACTTTCTCCAGCGCCTGCCGGCAGAACGCCGCGATCTGTTCGTTGCTTGCGTAGTGCGATTCGGGAAGACTGAACTTCATCGTCAGTAAATGCTCGGGAGTGAAACCGGGCGCCACATTCAGGACCGCGAAGAGACTCTTCATCATGAATCCGGCGCCGACGAGCAGGACGCAGGCGAGCGCGACTTCCGCGATGACGAGCAGTTGCCGCGCATGCCCCGAGGTAGCGGCCCTTTGCGCGCCGCGGCCCTGGCCTAACGACGCATTCACTTCCGTCCGCGCTGCCTGCAGCGCGGGGAAGATTCCAAAAAGCCCCGCGACCAGAATCGAGACAGCCGCCGTAAAGAGAAACACCGGCAGACCGAGGTGAATCTGCTCCGGGCGATTGATCGCGGCGGGCTGGAGCGCGACCAGACCTTTGATCCCAAAGTGAGCGAGCGCGAGACCCAGGAGCGCGCCCGCCCCACTGAGGAGAAGACTTTCGGCGAGCAGTTGCGTGATGAGCCGGGTGCGACTCGCCCCGAGCGCTTTCCGAATCGCCATTTCGTGCTGTCGCGCGCTGGTCCGCGTCAGCATGAGGGTCGCGACGTTTGCGATCGCGATGAGGAGGACGAAAGCGACCGTCGCGAAGAGCACAAGCAGATCGCGGCGCTGCTCCTGCCCGACGTCTTCGAGATAAACCGAATACACGTTCGCGCCGAAACCGGCATTCTCGGTCGGGTTTTCCGCGGCCATTCGAGCACTGATTGTGTTCATCTCCGCGCGCGCCTGCGCAAGAGAGACACCGTCGCGCAAACGGGCGAAGACCTGCATTTTGCGGCGGTTGAATTCTCCCGTATTCGCCACATCCGCCTGCGCGTAAGGCACCCAGACCTGGGGCTTGCTCTGGTTCTGCCCTTCGCGCGTCGCCGGCAAACGAAAATCCGGCGGGAGCACGCCGACGATCGTGTAGACGATGTCGTTCATCGTCAGGGTGCGACCGAGCACGCCGGGTGCGCCGCCGAAGTGGCTTTGGAAAAACGCATCGCTCAGCACCGCGACGTGTTCGGTACTCGCATCCGTTGCCGCCGACTCGAAAGTCGTGCCGAGTCGCGCCGCTACCCCGAAAACGTGAAAGAGATTTGCCGAAGCCCGTGCTCCGTCCACGCGTTCCGGTTCCGTTTCGCCGGTCAGGTTAAAATTCGCCTCTTCATAACCGCCGATCGACTCGAACTGCGTGGCGCGCTTTTGCCACTCGCGGAAATTGCTCAGCGCCACCGGCACGCGATCGGCGATCTTTTCGCCTAACGAAGGATTTTTCTCCCAGATCATGACCAGCCGGTCCGCCGCCGGAAAAGGCAAGGCGCGCAAGAGCACGGCATCGACCACGCTAAAGACCGCGCTGTTCGCTCCGATCCCGAGCGCCAGCACGACGATGACAACGAGGGAAAACGCCGGCGACTTTCGTAAGACTCGCGCGCCATGAACGAGATCGGCGAAAAAGCGATTCACGAGCGGCACGATACGCCCCGCGCGCCCCCACGCATCTCCAACCTGGGTAAGACCGCCCCATGAACTTTCGCGACCAAGAGAAGAACCGACGCCCATCCCGAGCGCCAGATCATCGGCCGCGGAGCCGTTCTATCACAAAGGCAAACTCGATCTCTCTATGGCACCAGCGAGTAACCAGCGACCTGCCCCGAGTTATTTATCCCAAGCGCAAAACTGTAGCTGCCGCCAAGTGTCCCGAGATGTTACCGGCAGGAGCTTGAGCGAGCCCGAGAGGCACAGAGACGAGCGAGAGAAAAACGAAGAGTGACGAGAATAGGAATTGTTTCATGATTTTTGGTCTGGCTACCAAGGTCCTGTTATATTTTCTGACACCAGCGGCGACAAGCGTTGCCCCGCCTGCGTTAGGCCGTCGCGTCTCCACCGTCATTGAGCGAAGTGGAGTTTCTTCATCAGGGCGATGAAGCGCGGATTCGCGCGGAGAGGATCGAAAACCCGGTCCGTCTTCAGATACATCATCCATTGAGAGTTGTCGGCGCTGGCTTGTTCGAGCAAGTCCATGGCTCGTTCGAGATCGCCGAGACCGAGATGGACCATCGCGAGATTGAAGGGCGACACGTAACCGTGCACGGACTTTTTCTTCAGCTCCTCAATGGTCGCCAAGGCGCGGGAGCGATCGCCCGCGGCGCCATAGGCGTAGCCGAGGTAGGCGGTCGCAAAAGGAGGCGCCTCCATCGCCGCGGCCTTCTCCAGTTCCGGGATGGCTGCGCGAATATTCCCCTGCTGGAGGTCGATCCAGCCGAATTGCATTTGCGGAAAGAAAAAGGTCGGGTCTAACTCTGCGCCTCTTCTGGCTTCGTCCTTGGCCGTTTGGAATTCGCCTTTCCCGGCTAAGGCCAGGGTGTTATCGACGGCGATGGCGGGATCGAGCGGGTCCAGCTCCTCGGCGCGTTTGCCTTGGGCGATCGATTCGTCGAATCGGCCCTGGCATCCCAGGCTGAGGGCCCACTGATCGTGCGCGAAGGCGTAGTTAGGATTGAGGTCAATGGCCTGGCGAAACTCCTTATCGGCGCCGGCCCAATCATGCTCATACCAACTTTTGTAATTCGCCAGAGAGGTATGCGCTTCGGCGGACGCCGGGTCAAGCGCAAGAGCCTTCTCCGCCGCCGCCTTTGTTTTCGACTTTGCGTCGGCAGCCGTGATAACTCCTTCGTTAAAGGCCGCCCAGAGATAGGCGTCGGAGAGTCCTGAGTACACCGGCGCGAAGTTGGGATCGAGCGCGATCGCTTGTTCGAATTGCGTGATCGCTTTGCCCAAGTTCTCATCGCTCGGGCGATTGAAGAAATAGCGGCCCTTCAGGTAGGCGTCGTGAGCCGCGGGATTCACCTGCGGCGCGTTCGTTAGGCGCGTCTGCTCGCTCGGGGTCAACTGCACATTGATTTCGCCGGCGATGGCCGAGGCCAGTTCATCCTGCAAGGCGAGGACGTCGCGCGAATCGCGCTCGAAGCTTTTCGCCCAGAGGTGTCGATCTTCCCGGGCATCGATCAACTGCGCTGTAATCCGGACCTTGTCGCCGGCGCGCAGGACCGAGCCTTCGACCACGGCGTCAACGTTGAGGGCTTTGGCAATCTCCGGCGTGGGCGGTCGCTGTGCGCCTTTGAATTGCATGGTCGAGCCGCGCGAGATGACCCGTAACTTGCTGATGGTCGCGAGGTCGGTGGTCAACTCATCGGTCATCCCTTCCGCGAAATAATCCTGGCTGGGATCGCCCGAATAGTTGTCGAGCGGGAGGACGGCGATGGAGCGAATGACCTGCGGACCGGTCGCGGCCGACCCTGGTCTGCGCAAAAAGAAGAATGCGGCCCCCAGCGCGAGCAAAAGAAGCAACGCCGCGGCCAGCCCGATCCATCGTTTCCGGTTCCGCCTTTGCCGAACCGCGTGAAACTTTTTCGGCACGTCCGGATTACCCGCGCCGTCGCGGTAGAGATTAACTACGTTAACTCTGACTCCGTGCTTGACCTCGCACTCGCCGAGATCGTGCAACTGCGATCGCCAATGCCCATACTGCTCCAGGTCTTCGGCGACTCGTTTCGAGAGCAGGATATGTCCGGCATCACCGCAGTCCATGACTCGCTGGGCCATGTTAATCCCGGCGCCGGCGATGTTGGTCCGATCGTTGAGATCGGTCACTTCGCTCACCGGGCCACTGTGCACTCCCATTCGCACCAGGACTTCCGGGTACGCCTTGAGCGCCTGCGCGATCTCAAGGGCGCAGCGCGCCGGTTCTTCGGAGCTATTGCGAAAGACCAGCGCCATCCCATCGCCCGTTGGTAGCCTAACGAGTTGCTCGTTGGTCGATTTCGCGACTTGCGGACTTGCCAGCACTAACTCGGTCAGCTGGCGCAAGCGCTCCTTCTGTTCGTCGATCAGGAGCTTGGAATAGCCGACGATGTCGATGAAGAGGACGTGCCCGATCTCGAGCTGGAGATCGCTTTCGGCTTCAGGTGCCATGCGATCAAGAGATCGTTTTCGCGCGGCGAAGAATCGTGCAGGTCGAAGCCAGCGATCGCTTAATCATTGCGTGGGCGCTGGTCAGCCCTTGCCGGTGAGAAGTTGCTTGACCTCGGATCATTGCGAATCGGTATCCCAGACCGGATCGAATCTTCAGGCGCTGGATCGAAACCGACCAACCAGCGGGAATGGTGAGCAGCCGTTGGAAGATTCTTAATCGTGCGTTCCGTTTGCGTGCTTGGTTCGCGCGTTCGAACTCGCGCGAGTCCAGTCAAAGCCATCGAGCCGCGTCAAAGGCATGCATTTCTCCGGCGGCAGTGGATCTCAGCCGATCGTTGCGCGAGCTTGCAGAGCCGTCGGCGTCGTGATTGAGTCGATTCCATGTTGATCCCAACGGCAGTTGCGATCGACGCATTCTTATCATCCGGTCGCTCGCCCAATCGCGCCTCGACCAGGCCATGCGCCGCTCGATTTTCCTCCCGCACGTCATCCGCATCGCCCGCCAGACCATGAATGGCGATTCTGGCGGACAAGTCGCTGCCGATTCGCAGTTGCTCGGATCGCTGCTCTCCTTGTCCCATGCTTGCAGGGCAGCTCCGAAACTCGCCGCGCAAGATCAGACGGATGCTCGGAGACCAATGATCTCCTGAAGGGACCAGGAGGGAGTCGCGAAGGTCAATGTCCGAAGGAAATTTCCCTACAATCCGCGTCGCCTCTTTGATGTCGCCGGGGCCGATAAGGCCACTGCAGGAGCACATCACGCATCCCGTCTACGTTCTGCGGATCGAGCGCGAGGGAACGTCAAGCCAGCTTGCTTTTTTTCCTTCCACATTCGCAGCAAGACGTAGGTGCTCCCGATATCCAACCTGCGCACGATAGGATCGCGCGGCTCCAAGGCCTTCGCACTTTTCCATCTTCGGAAAGACTACGTTCCCATAAGTAGCCAAGATCGACGATGGACTGCGCTGGAATAGAACGAGAGCTCGCATGTTGTTCGGCTGCAGTTCGAGGGCCCGCCCCAACTGACGAAGAGCCTGATCGTAGTCTCGCATTGCCGAAGTGATCGTATATCCCCAGCGGGATGTGCGGTTCGGCCAGCTTCGGCTCCAGTTCCATCGCATGCTTCGCCGTCTCCTTTACCTTCGCTAATTCCGCGTCGCCGAGCCGCTCGAAGATCCAGTGCCTTTGAATGCGGTTTTCGGCCAGTCGGGCGATCGCCAGGGCGAAGTTGGGATCATGAGCGATCGCCTTTTGATACTACTTCGCTGCTTTCTCGGATGCTTCCGCTTTGCGCGAACGTTCCGCCTCACGTTCCTCGAATTAGAGGCCCTTCAGGAATAAGCTCGTGCGCGTCCGGGTTATTGGTCGGCCGGTGGCTGAGTCGTGTGCGATTCGTCGAGCGCGAAAGCTTCGCTTGTAAGCTTATCTGCGATCTTGGTCGCGACTCTTCGCTTTCAATCGCGAAAATGTCCGTCAGCTTGCGATCGAAGGTCGTCGGCCCAGAGATGCGAATCGCGCCCGCGCGTTGATCAGCTGCACGTTCACCCGCACGGCGTCGGCAGCTCTTTGCACAGCTGCCTTCGACGATGTTGGCCACGCCAAGTTGTGCGGGCAATTTCCTGCAGATTCTCCGGCGCGCTCTTGTATTTTGCGGTCGAGGTGCGCGAGATGACCTTGAGGTCCGCGATCTTCGGCAAGCTGGTCAGGATTTCGTCCTGAATTCCTTCGGCGAAATAAGCGTTCGCCTTCTCGTCACTGAGATTCTCAAAGGGCAGAACGGCGATCGACTTTTCCGACGCGGTGGATGTAGCGGCGGCCGGTCTGCGCAGGATGAAGAGGAATGCGGCCCCGATCGCAGCCAAAAGCAGCAGCGCTGCGACGATGCCGGTCCAGCGCTTTTGCGCCCGCCGCTTTTGGAGCGCCCGAATTTTTCTGGGAGCTGTGGATTACCAATCGTCATCGGTGTAGAGATTAACCACGTCCAGCCGTAGCCGTGCTTCACTTCGCATTCGCCCAGGTCGTGCAACTGCGGCTGCCAATGTCCGTATTGTTCCAGATCTTCCGCCACATGTTTGGAGAGCAAAATGTGACCCGCATCGCCACAATCCATCACCCGCTGCGCCATGTTGATCCCGGCGCCGGCGATGTTCGCGCGCCCGCTCACATCGGTCACTTCGCTCACCGGCCCGCTGTGAATTCCCATTCGAACGGGAAGATCCGGATGCGCCTTGAGCGCTTGCGCAATCTCGACCGCGCACCGCGCCGGTTCTTCGCAACTATTGCGAAAGACGAGCGCCATGCCATCGCCGGTCGGCAGCCTAACGAGTTGCTCATTGGTCGACTTAGCCACCTGCGAAGTCGCCAGAACGATCTCGGTCAGCCGGCGCAACCGCTCCTTTTGTTCTTCGATCAAGAGCTTGGAATAACCGACCAGGTCGATGAAGAGGACATGCCCGATCTCCAGCGGCAGGTTGTTCTCCGATTTAGTCTCCACTTATCCCTTCTGCTCACATGGCTTCTCCTGCCAATGTCTCTGCAGGCGGAACGTCGCGCAGGGAGGATCGATTCGCAGCAGGGTCCGGGTCAACGGCGGCGGCCATAGGGATGCTGAGCAAAGCGTTGAACAGTGGTGATCGCGTCGTCATTGTCGCCTTTTTCACGCAGATTTGGCTCGGCAAATCCGGAACGTTCCCACGGCGCGCAGATTCAGTTCAAAGTCACAGTGAAACCTCAATCCACTTTGCTGGTTTCTTTAGCGGGTTGGAAATCCTTCTGTCCGGTCTGCCAGAGGAGAAAGGCGGTTTGGCCGGCAAAGTTTCTGAAGGTAACGATCTTCTCTTCGGTGAAATGGCCATTGTCGTAATTCACCTTCATCAGCGCGGGATTGCCTGAGGTGCTTGCGGATTGGATCGCGGCCACGAACTTGCCGGGTTCCCAGGCCGCCACGCGTGGGTCGTTCCAGCCGCCAACGCCCATCAATGCCGGATATTTCACTCCCTTCTGTACGTGTGCGACGCCATCCATTTCGTACAAAGCCTTACACTCAGTCTCGTCTTTCACCGTTCCAAACTCGGGAGTGTTCACTGGCCCGTTCGGCGCGAATTCCATCCGCATCGCGTTTGCGCAGCCCACATTGCAGACCGACGCGCGGAACAAATCCGGCCGTTCCGTAATGGCGCGGCTGATCAGAATCCCGCCCGCGCTCGTGCCAGTGCCCGCCAGTTTCTCAGGACTGGTATAACCTTTTTTGACGAGATATTCGGCGCACGAGATAAAATCCTTCCAGGTGTTTGGCTTGGTCGTTTTGTAACCGGCCCTATACCACGCCTCACCTTTCTCACTCCCGCCGCGCGGGTGAGCAAAGGCCAGCACGACGCCGCGCCTGGCTATCGAATAGCGAACGCTGAAGTATGGCGAGGCGCTGATTCCGTACGCGCCGTAGCCGTTCAGAATGCAGCAATTCGATCCGTCCATCGGAATTCCTTTTTTGTGAATGATCGAGAGCGGAATCATTGTGCCATCGTAGCCTGGCGCCTCCACTTCTTCGGCAACCAGGCTGTCAAATCCGGGATACACGACGTCGCTGTTGAATGAGCTTTTAACGAAGGTGTTCTTTCCCGCATCAAAGTCGTAGATCCTTACCGGCGAAGCCCACGAGGTGATGTGCACCAGACAACGGTCCGACCGCCAATCCGGGCAACTGCAGTCGAGAGTGCCGGACAAAGGCAACTTGATTTCCTGCGTTTTGCCGGTCGCCAGATCGTATTTCACGAGCCTGCCCACGACTCCATTCGAATAAACCACCATCAGGTAATGCCGGCTTTTGGTGATGGACTGGACTGAGTCCGCCGCTTCGGGAATCACCGTCTCGGCGTGTGCCCAATCCGGATGTTTCACACTTGTGCGCACCACCTTGTATTTCGGCGCGCCGGCATGTGTGATGGCATAGACGTAGTCACCGTGGAAAGCGACGCCTCGGACGAGATTATCCGATGGCTCACAGAGCACGTTCCATTTGATCTTTTTGCCCTTCATCTCGGCCGTGGGTGCATAAAACATCCGTAGCTCGTTTTGCACGGTGCTCACGGACCCGATCAAATAGTCCGGGTACGATTCGTCAATCGAGGCATTGGGAAATTCCTTCGGCGCAATGCCCAGGTCCGGATAGCTTTCGTTGCTGAAGAAGTCGACGTCGCCGGCGAAATCGCTGCCTAACTGGTGAAGCCGCGTTTTGCGGTTTAATTCAATCTCCGGGCTTTTGATGTCTGCCACTTTACCTGCGTCGTAAAAGAACGTCTTATTATCTTTCGTCCAACCGATCGGGCCATACGACGGATAGAAGCTTTCCGCCAGCAAGGCTCCGCGAGTCGACGTCTAAAATCCGAATCTCCGAATACTCGGCGCCGCCTGAGGAAAAGCCCATCGCGACATACTTCCCATCCCAAGAGGGCACAATGCTTTCGATCGTCGTCACGACCCCTGGTTTGTAGGTTCCCGGATCAAACAACAGTTTTTCCGCGCCGTTCCACCCTTCACGGCCGTAGAGCTTGCCGACGTTTTCGCCGCCCAAAGTTTTCTTGTAGAAAACGCGCCCGTTTTCATATGAGATCGCCGAGTATGACGCGGGGTTCAGCTTGTCCAGCGCCATCCATTCATTCACCAGTGCGTCTCGACCTGGAATCTTCGCGAGCAACGCATCGGTCAATTCTGCCTGAGCCTTGAACCAGGTTTGGACCTCCTTGTCCTTGAGATTTTCCAGCCAGCGGTAGGGATCTTTGTAAGTCTTGCCGAAATAAGTATCCTCGGAATCGACGGTCCTGGTTGCCGGATAGCGCCATTGCGCGTCACATGGCAGAACAAGGGCCAGAACTGAAAGAATGAGAAAGACGAATTTTTTCATAAGAAGAGTTAGGCAACTGTCGCTGACTTGGAGGATTGTGCACCGCACCGTATTTGGACGGCACGCGGCTCGTCAAGACCAACTTCGGCAAGGCCGGCGGGATCGGCCTTGCCGAGCGGCGCTTCCGCATATGACAGCAGCGCCCAGGCAAGAGCCAACTTAGGATCCAAGCTCATCGCTTGCCTGAGATAATTCTGAGCTTCGACTTCATTGGCGGACGTGCAGGTTGTTTCCAGGGTACCGCCAGACCGCGCAGGTAGGCATCGTAAGCCTCTGGATCAAACTCTCAAAGGGAAGCACCGCGATCGATTCGCTGGTAGCCGTTGTGCTCTGCCTGTCAGCCGCAGCGTAACGCCCAAGAAAGAACAGGCCGAGCGATAGCACGCCAGCGATCAATGCCAGATAGAGCCACGAGAGCTAAGGATCAAGAGCAGCACGACGCGAAGAAATCTTCGGATTCACTTTGGTTTTTCTTCGCAGAGTTTCTGAAAACGTGGATCATTCCGAAGCGGATCAAACATCGGATCGAGCCGGAGCAGCGCGCGAGTGAGCGGCACGCCCGAAGCCAACGGTCCACTGTACGGGAGCGAGAGGTACTTTTTGCAGAGCGGCCAGGGCGCGGTCGGGTTCTCCCATCTGCGCAGCGACGCGGGCGAGAATCTCGATCGGCTGGAGACCGTTCAACGCGTCTTTCGCGCTCGGGATCACAGTCATGGCTTCTTCTGCCAAAGCGAATGCGGCGACCTTGTCACCGAGGGCCATGTCGATCAACGCGAGATCTCCCATGAGACTGAAATTATCCGGCTGTTCTTTGAGAATAGGTTCCAATTCGTTACGCGCCTCGCGCCAACTTTTCTGGGCGGCCTCATGCTCGGCGGCGACTTCCTGCGCCCAGCCTAACCAAAAGCGCAGCTCACCGTTATAGTAGCCCAGGGCCGGATTCGGCTTCATTAGTGTCTCCTTCAACCGTGGGATGATTGCAGCGGGCCGGCGCAAGAGGATCGCCTGGTAGACTTGCGTTTCCAGGATCGTGGTTTCAGCGGCAGTGGGATGGAGCGGAGCGAGAAGTGCCGAGGCACGCGGCAGATCACCCTCCGCCTGTGCAATACTTGCCTTGTTCACGAGAGTATCCGGATCATCCGGTGTGATATTTAGAACATGCTCGAGCTTTCGCAGCGCTTCCGGGAACCGCCGCCGGCAGGCATAGGAAAGCGCATGCTGAGTGAGCAGGTTGACGTTACGCGGGTCGAGCTGGTCGGCTTCGTTGAAGTACGACTCACTCCGCTCCCACTGGCCGCGCCTGCGCGCGACGTAGGCCAGCGATTCGGGAATCTTGCTGCTGTTGGGCAGGAATTGGCGTGCCTGCTCAAAGTAACGTTCGGCTGCGCTGTAATCTTTTAAACAAGCGTAGTGGTAATATCCTTCGGCTACGATGGCCTCGCCCAGATTGGGCTGAAGAGTGATAGCGGTTTCGGCGGCCTGTCGCGCTTCTTCACGAAGGGCGAGCGTTGGTTGCAGAGTCAAGGTGATGTAGCCGTTCGTTTCCACATACGACAGGAGCGCCCAACTAAGGGCAAACTTCGGGTCCAAGTGCGCCGCTTCTCTGAGATATTTCTGTGCGCCAAGCGCGTTGGCCGGCGTCTCCGCCGTCTTTAAGGTGTAAGCCAGACCTCTTAGATAGGCGTCATAAGCCTTGACATTAGCTGTTGGTTTGGCAGCGATGACTTGTTCTTCCGGCCCGGTGAGCTTCGCGCGCAATTGATCGGCAATAGCTTTGGCCACTTCGCTCTCAACCGAAAAAATATCGGTAAGTTTGCGATCGAAAGTGTCGGCCCAAAGATGCGAATCGCTGCCCGCGTTGATCAGTTGCACATTCACCCGCACGGCGTCGGCGCTCTTCTGCACGCTGCCTTCGACGATGTTGGCCACGCCAAGTTGGCGGGCAATTTCCGGCAGATTCTCCGGCGCGCTCTTGTAATGCTGTGTCGAGGTGCGCGAGATGACTTTGAGGTCCGCGATCTTCGACAAGCGCGTCAAGATTTCATCCTGGATCCCTTCGGCGAAATAAGCGTTTGCCTTCTCGTCACTGAGATTCTCAAAGGGCAGAACGGCGATCGACTTTTCCGACACGTTGGATGTAGCGGCGGCCGGTCTGCGCAGGATGATGAGGAATGCGGCCCCGATCGCAGCCAAAAGCAGCAGCACCGCGACGATGCCGGTCCAACGCTTTTGCGCCCGCCGCTTCTGCAGCGTCCGAATTTTTCTGGGAAGCTGGGGGTTGCCAACCTCATCGGCGTAGAGACTAACCACCTCGAGGCGGACGCCATGCTTCACTTCGCAGTTGCCCAGGTCGTGCAACTGCGGCTGCCAATGGCCGTACTGTTCCAGGTCTTCCGCCACATGTCTGGAGAGCAAAATGTGTCCGGCATCGCCGCAATCCATCACTCGCTGGGCCATGTTGATGCCGGCGCCGGCAATGTTCACGCGCCCGCTCACATCGGTCACTTCGCTCACCGGACCGCTGTGAATGCCCATCCGCACGGCGATCTCCGGATGCGCCTTGAGCGCTTGCGTAATCTCGACTGCGCACCGCGCCGGTTCCTCGGAGCTGTTGCGAAAGACGAGCGCCATGCCATCGCCGGTCGGCAGCCTAACGAGCTGTTCATTGGTCGACTTAGCCACCTGCGAAGTCGCCAGCACGATCTCGGTCAGCCGGCGCAACCGCTCCTTTTGCTCTTCGATCAAGAGCTTGGAATAACCGACCAGGTCGATGAATAGGACATGCCCGATCTCCAGCGGCAGGTTGTTCTCAGGTTCCGGCACGACGTCATTTCTTACAGGCAAGACAAGGCGATCGCGATTCTTTTTTCGGAGCGAGACCTATCTCCGATCAGTCTTCGACCGGCCAGGAATTTGTTGGGTGCTCCCAACTGGGAACCGGCGCAACGCTACGCCAGCCCCATCCTTTGCAGTAACTCTCCGAAGCGAACATCGGATCGCAGACTATCGAAGGCAGGGTCGACCTTGATTTCGCTCAACCATTGGGCGTGCTCTTCGAATGCTTTCTCCAAGCACAGGAATGCCTCCTCCTTTTCCCCCAATCCGATGTGGACCAGCGCGAGCACCACCGGTTGCGACGTATTGCTTCTGCCGGAGCGTCTCTAGCTTCGGTCAAGACTTGCCGCGCCTCCGCCGACCGGTTCAGGCACGCGAGCGCGCAACCTATTCCTGCGAGGACATCGCCATTCTGCTCGAGCTTGCGGGCATTTTCAAAAGCCGCGAGCGCTTCGCTGGTTTGATCATTGGCCAGATAGGCAAATCCCAGGAAGGTGTGCGCGATCCAGAAATCCGGATCGGTGCGGACGATATCCTGAAGTTCTTTGATCGCGCGACTCGTACTGACGAGCGTAGCCATATCCGTGACGGCCCAGCGTCACCGCGACGATGAGCGAGAGCGGATCAAGCGAGCGCGCTTGCTCGAATTCACGGATCGCTTCCTCGTGTCTCCCCACACAAGCCAGGAGTTCTGCCATACCATTGCCGCGCCGTGACGTTGCTGGGATTGAGTTCCAAGGCGCGCCGGTAGGATTGTTCCGCCCCGGCCCAATCCCAGTAGTAATCTTTTCGCGCGACCGCGAGCGAGGTGTGGGCTTCACTTAGCGTCTCATCCAGACTAAGAGCTTTTTCCGCGGCGGCTTTCGCCTTCGGATAGGACTGATGAGGCGGTTCGTAACCCCAGCAACCAAGGACAGCGTAGCAGTCCGCTAGGCCCGCCCAGGAGCGCGCGCTCGCCGGGTCGAGGTCGATCGCTTGCTTGAAATGCTCGATCGCGCTGTGCAACCCTGCTTCAGTCCGTTTCGCCCAATGATAACGACCACGCAGGTAAAGACGGTAACACTCCAGCGTGGCGGAGTTCTCATCTCGTCGCAGCGGGGAAGAAGTTTCGACCTCTCCTAGAATCGTTAGGCGAAGCTGGTCGGCGATGGAGGTGGCGATCTCCTCTTGCACGGCAAAGATGTCTCTGAGCTCGCGGTCGTAACTTTGCGTCCAGAGTTGGCTGCCATCGGCCGCCCGCACCAGCCCGACACTGATGCGCACCCGATCGCCCGCCTTGCGCACGCTGCCTTCGAGCAAATGGGCCACGCCCACCGTCTGACCGATAACGCGCGAATCTTCCCTCCTGCCTTTGAGCGCGAAAGAAGAGTTACGCCCGATGACGAGGAGAGAACGGAGGCGGCCGAGACGGTTGATGAGTTCCTCGGTCAGGCCATCGGCAAAATATTCCTGTTCGGGATCGCCGCTCTGATTGGCCAGCGGCAGCACCACGAGTGATTTCCGATCGACCGAGGCGGGCGTGGCGGCTTCCCTCTGCGCCGATTGCAATTTTTTCGGCGCCTCGCAGTTGCCCAGCTCCCCGGTGTAGAGATTAAAAATGTGGAGTCGAACGCCGTGCTTGACCTCGCATTCGCCGAGGTCGTGCAAACGCGACGACCACTGGCGATATTGCTCCAAGTCTTCCGCGACCCGCCGCGAAAGAAGAATGTGACCGGCATCGCCGCAATCCATCACGCGCTGCGCAATGTTAATTCCCGCGCCGGCAACGTTGGTGCGACCGTTCAGATCGGTCACTTCACTCACCGGGCCGCTGTGAATACCCATCCGCACGGGAATATCCGGATGCGCCTTGAGCGCTTGCGCAATCTCGACTGCGCACCGCGCCGGTTCTTCGGAGCTACTGCGAAAAACGAGCGCCATGCCATCGCCGGTCGGCAGCCTAACGAGTTGCTCATTGGTCGACTTAGCCACCTGTGAAGTCGCCAGCACGATCTCGGTCAGCCGGCGCAACCGCTCCTTTTGCTCTTCGATCAAGAGCTTGGAGTAGCCGACCAGGTCGATGAACAAGACGTGCCCGATCTCGAGTCGAAGATTGTTCTCAGATTCAGATGGCATTCATCCTCCTGCCCTCAGCGCGGCTTCTCTTCACAAAGCTTCTGGAAACGCGGATCGTTCCGCAGCGGATCGAACATCGGATCGAGCCGGAGGAGCGCGGGCGTAAGCGGCGCGTTGCCGACAGGTAGCGCGCCCTCGTACGGTATCGAGAGCAGTTTTTCGAGGGCGGCAATCGCGCGGTCGGCCTCTCCCGCCCGCGCCGTGACCCTGGCGAGGACCTCGATCGGAGCGGGGCCATCGATCACGTCTTTCTCGATTGGATTCGCGGCCATCGCTCGTTCGGCCATGGAGATGGCTGCGGCTTTGTTACCCAGCCCTATCTCTACCAGGGCGAGATCTTGCATCAGGTTATAGTTGTCGGGCTGATCCTTGAGGAAAGGTTCCAGTTCGCTGCGCGCCTGTCGCCAGCTTTCCTCGGCGGCAGCATGGTCGCCTGCGACTTCCTGCGCCCAGCCTAACCAAAATCGCAGCTCGCCGCCAAAATAACCCAACCCCGCGTCAGGCGTGGCCAGTATCTCCTTTAAGCGAGGGATGATTGGTGCGGACCGGCGCTCGAGGATCGCCTGGTAGACTTGTGTCTCCAGCGCGACGGTATTTTCGGCGGCAGGGTGAAGAGGACCGAGAAGAGCTGAAGCACGCGGCAAGTCACCTTCGGCTTGGGCAATTGATGCTTTCAGCGCCACGGTATCCACGTCGTCCGGCGTAATGTTGAGAACCTGATCAAGCTTCCGCAGTGCTTCGGGGAAACGACGAAGAAGCATGTAGGAAAGCGCGTGCTGGCTAAGCAGGTTAACATTACGCGGGTCGAGCCGCTCGGCCTGGTTAAAAAATGCCTCGCTTTGCTCCCATTGGCCTCCTCGACGCGTCACGTAGGCCAGCGATTCAGGAATCCGGCTGCTATTGGGCAGGAGAGGGCGCGCCTGCTCGAAGTAACGGATCGCGGTGGGGTAATCCTTTAGATAGGCGTAGTAGTAAAAGCCTTTGGCTAGCAGCCCCTCGCCGAGATTGGGTTGAAGAGTGAGCGCAGTCTCAGCCCCTTGCCGCGCTTCTTCCCGAAGCGCTTCCGTCGGTTGGAGAGTGATGCCGATGTAGCCGATTGAATCGACATAGGAGAGAAGCGCCCAGGCAAGGGCAAAGTCCGGGTCGAGACGCACCGCTTCTCTTAAATACTTTTGTGCACCGAGAGACTTAGCCGGTGTATTTTGTGCCTTAAGATTGTAAGCCAGCCCGCGCAGGTAAGCATCGTAGGCCTCGGGATTGTCGGTTGGCTTGGCCGCGATGACTTTCTCTTCCCGCCCGGTTAGTTTCACTCGCAACTGATCGGCAATAGCCTTCGCTACTTCGCTTTCCACCGAAAAGATATCAGTAAGCTTGCGGTCAAAAGTCTCGGCCCAAAGGTGCGAATCGTTGGCCCCTTTGATCAGCTGCACGTTGACGCGCACGGTATCGCCACTCTTCTGCACGCTGCCTTCCAGGATGTTAGCTACCTCCAGCTGACTCGCGATCTCAGGCAAGTTCTCGGGCGCGCTCTTGTAATGCTCGGTCGAAGTACGCGAGATAACCTTGAGGTCAGCGATCTTGGACAAGCGCGTGAGGATTTCGTCCTGAATGCCATCGGCGAAGTAGGCGTTCTCCTTGTCGCTACTGAGATTTTCGAATGGCAAAACAGCGATGCTCTTTTCTACGATCGCTCCCGCCGCGCGCGCCGGTTTTCGTAGCACGAAGAGGAATGCCGCCGCCCCGAGCGCAGCCACCAGCAGTAGCGCTGCCGCGATGCCGGCCCAGCGAACGCGCGTTCTCCGCCGGCGCTGCGCTAGGATCTTTTTCGGAAGCTGCGGATTGCCGAGCCCATCGCCGTAGAGATTCACCAAACCCAAACGAACGCCGTGCTTCACTTCGCACTCGCCCAGGTCGTGCAACTGCGACTTCCAATGGCTGTACTGCTCCAAATCCTCCGCCACGTGCCGGGAAAGCAGGATGTGCCGCGCATCGCCGCAATCCATCACCCGCTGCGCCATGTTAATGCCCGCCCCGGCAATGTTCGCGCGCCCGCTCACATCGGTCACTTCGCTCACCGGGCCGCTGTGAATTCCCATCCGCACTGGAATCTCGGGATGCTTCTTAAGCGCTTCGGCAATCTCCAGCGCACAACGCGCCGGTTCTTCCGAGCTGTTGCGAAAGACCAGCGCCATGCCGTCGCCGGTCGGCAGCCTAACGAGCTGTTCATTGGTCGACTTAGCCACCTGCGAAGTCGCCAGCACGATCTCGGTCAGCCGGCGCAACCGCTCCTTTTGCTCTTCGATCAAGAGTTTGGAATAGCCCACCAGATCGATGAACAAGACATGCCCGATCTCGAGCCGCAGATTGTTCTCAGATTCAGGCGCCATAGCTGCTGAATCTATTTTGCCTCTTTCGGGGCCAGCGACTCGACGATTTCCTCGAAGCGCGGATCGCCGCGGAGCGGGTCCCAGACCGGGAACAGTTTTAAGGCGCCGTAGCTCAGCATGAGCGATGCATCGGGAGCACGCAGTCCAGCTTCCAGTTGCTGCAAGGCAAGCTCCTTGTCGCCCGTCCACGCTGCCGTGATGGCGAAATATTGAAGGACGCGGCTGCCGTTAGTGACATCTTTTTCCAGCGGCGTGAGCGCGATCGCTCGACGGCCTTCGTCCAACGCCAGGTCTTTCCGCCCAAGAGCAGCGTCGATTAAGCCCAGGACGCAGAGCGCCGGGCCGTAATCCGGCTGCGCCTGCACGATCTTCTCCTGCTGTGCGCGAGCCGCTTCAAACGCAGTGCGCGCTCTTGCCTCATCTTTGGTCATGCGTGCCAGCAGCCCTTCGCCAAAGCTGCGACTCAGAATAATCGCGCTGTCGGTCCAGCATTGATTGTCGCCCATCGCGACGAGGGCTCGTTCGGCCGCACCGGATCGCGTTCGACCAGGGCGCAAAAGAACCAGGCATCCGCGGCTCTGGCAATGGCGCCCGGTCCTTGCGCGAGGATTGCATCAATCGTCTGGTGGAGCGGCCGGGTGTCCGCTTTCCAGTAGACGTAAAATACTCCACGAACGGCCCGCGTTTCGACATTGTCGGGCAGGATCGCTGACGCGCGATCCCACGCACCGATCGCCTCGGCATAGCGCCCCAGGGATTGGTAACTGAGCGCGATCTGTTGCAGAGTAAAAAAGTTGCGCGGGTCCAGCTCCGCCGCGCGCTGCAGGTTCTGCAGCCCTTCGTCCTGCTGGCCGCGCCGCCGCAGAATGTAGCCAGTGAGTTCGAAGAGACGCGGATCATTTGGTAATCCTCGCCGTGCGATCTCCAATTCGGCGAGGGCTCCGGCATAATCGCGCAGCCCGTAGTAGAGATATTGCGCGCGCGCCAAATGCGTTTCGGCAGCATCCGGTCGCAGCCGTGTCGCGACTTGCACCGCAGCCTCAGCCAGCGCGAGCCGGGCGGTAGTGTGATCAGACCCCCTTACTGCATAAAGGGATTCGTGCGCAAATGCGAGCTGGCAGTAAGCGTCGAAAAATGAGGGATCGCGCTTAACCGCTTCATCCAGGAGTTCAATTGCCTTCCGCCGGTCTGGCTCGCTCGTCGCGCTGAAACCTGCCGTTAGGAGAAGTGGCTTCGCCCGGCTGTAAAGGTCGAAAGCCGCCAGATCTGTGGTGGGCGGCTGCTCGATGGCTTTCTTCTCGTTAGGCGAGAGCTTCGCCTGCAACTGGTCGGCAATCGCCTTCGCGATCTCGCTTTGGATGGCGAACACATCAGCCAGATCGCGATCGTAGGTCTGGCCCCAGAGATGCGCGTCGGTTCGCGCGTCAATCAGCTGTGCGTTCACCCGTATGCGATTGCCCGCGCGTTGCACACTGCCTTCGAGAAGATGGGACACGCCCAGTTCCTGCCCGATCTTGCGCAGGTTGCGGGCGGCGATGTCGCGATAACCAATCACGCTTGTCCGGCTGATGACCTTCAGGTCGGCTACCCGGGCGAGGTCGGTGAGAATTTCATCCTGGACTCCGTCGGCGAAGAAAGCGTTCGCCTTCTCTTCACTCAGGTTCTCAAAAGGCAGGACCGCGATGCTTTTCTCCGGCGTCACGGCTGGGGTGCTTTGCGTGTTTTTCGCCGGGGCGACTGGTTTTATCTGAGGCCGGCCGGCGTGCCACCAGAAAACCGCGCCTAACGAAATTAGGATAAGTCCAGCCAGACCCGCCAGTAACCAGCCCGTGCGCGGGCGACTGACCGCCGCTTTCGTCTCCACTTGCAGCTTGGAAGGTGGCGCCGGGTTGCCCAGCTCGTCGTTGTAAAGATTGACCAGACCGAGACGGAGCCCATGCTTTACTTCGCATTCGCCGAGTTCGTGGAGGTAAGGCCGCCAATGCCGGTACTGCGAGAGATCGTCCGCCACCCGTTTGGAGAGGAGGATGTGACCGGCATCCCCGCAATCCATTACTCGTTGGGCAACGTTGATTCCTCCTCCCGCGATATTGATCCGTTGATTGACGTCCGAAATTTCCTGGACCGGTCCGCTGTGCACACCCATGCGCAGTTGGATGGCGGGAGAACTCTTCAGGGCCTTGCAGATTTCCAGGGCGCAACGGGCGGGCGCTTCCGGATCATCGCGAAAAACCAGCGCCATGCCATCGCCGCTCGGCAGTCGCACCAGCTTTCCGCTCGCCTCCGCGGCCTTGACCAGCGGCAGGTCGCGCACCGTTTCATTGAGTTGCTGAAGGAGCTCGCTCTGCTCGTTAATGAGCAGCTTTGAATAACCCACGATATCGACAAAAAGCACGTGGCCGATTTCCGCCTTCAGCTCTTGTTCGTTAGGCATAGCGGGCTCTGACTTGCCGGTTGAGCGAGACCGGCCACTGGCCCAGGCGAGTGCCTCGCCCGCAAGGTTTTCGATGCGCCTATCTCAGCCATCGCAATTCAGATCATCCGCCGTGCCAGCAATTCGGTCGAGCGGAAATCAACGAAATCGCGTCCAAGGTAACGCGAGTTCCCATCTTGCGCGCTTCCTGGCTTTTTGAACTTCTCCGGAGTTTCCCGATTGCCGAGCCTATCGGTGCAAAGGTTCCCAACCTGAAGACGAATCCCCGCGTTTCACTCGTTGCGCCACGGTAATGTTGGCGTCGGCGATGTCAGTGCGCCCGCTGACGTCGGTCACTTCGCTCACCGGGCTGATATGAATGCCCATCCGCACTGGAATCTCGGGATGCTTCTTAAGCGCTTCGGCAATCTCGAGCGCACAACGCGCCGGTTCCTCGGAACTGTTGCGAAAGACCAGCGCCATGCCGTCG
This sequence comes from uncultured Verrucomicrobiae bacterium, assembly GCA_963792775.1. GTDB lineage: Bacteria > Verrucomicrobiota > Verrucomicrobiia > Chthoniobacterales > UBA10450 > Palsa-1392. Next base: position 332,389 of record CAWBXU010000012.1, read on the forward strand.
CCGGTCGGCAGCCTAACGAGCTGTTCATTGGTCGACTTAGCCACCTGCGAAGTCGCCAGCACGATCTAGCTGAGTTTGCGAAGGCGCTCCTTTTGTTCTTCGATTAGGAGCTTCGAATACCCGACCAGATCGATGAACAGGACATGCCCGATCTCCAACCGCAGATTGTTCTCAGGGTCTGGAGTCATCTATCGCGAAAGGATGGGAAAGCCGAAATTATGGAGAAGCGACGGCTTCGGCGAGCGCTCGAATGCGGCTGATACCTGCGACTTGTAGCCGCGATAAACGCCGATCATTCGTGACGAAGAGATCGACTCCGGCGGTCGAAGCACAAGCGAGTTGGACCGCATCGGGCGCGGCCAAAGCAGCGTGGGTGGAACGCAGTTGGGCAAAACGAAAAGCGGCCGCTCGGTCAAATTCGATCAGGTGTATTTGCTCAAAGGCCGCGGAGTACTGCGCCACCAGGTCCTCGCGCTGCCGCTGCATCGGTCGCACGAGCAATTCGCCCAGGGTAAGGGTGGAAGTGACCACTTCGGCGTCCTGCTCTTCCTGCCAGGCGAGGAGGGCTTTCATCCGCGCCGCCGCGGGGGAGTCCTCCCAGAGATAGATGAAAAGATTCGTATCCCAGAAAACGCGCATCTATTTCCAATCTTTGCGCAGTCTTCGCACATAGGAATCGGCCTTTACTCCGCGCCAAATGGAACGATCGATCGATTTTAGGTGCTCGAGGGGATTGGCGTGCGTGGGACCGGGGGATTGCAGTTCGCGCTTCAAACCCGAAATGACCAGAGCTTTCAGGGTGGTATTCGTTTCGAGCGCTTTTCGTTTGGCGCGCCGAAGCAAGTTGTCAGGCAAATCGAGCGTGGTTTTCACAAGGCGGACGGTAAACCCATAAAGCAATATCGCAATACTTCCTCGCAGCGGTTGAACACTCTTTCATGTTCCGCCTGGGAGACACCCCTTCTGGAGCACGATATCTTCGGTCCGTTTAATTCCCTCCGGCGTGAGCTCGAAGGCCCACGCATCACGAGCGCGAAGGCGCCCGCGACATAGGCCACCGTCCATTGCACGAGCTTGCGCTCTTTCAGACGTTGCGGGAATTCATTCAATGCGCGGTCTTCTTTTTGTCGGGAGCTTCGTTGTTCTTCAGCAATGCCTGAAAGCGCGGGTCCTTGCGCAGCGGGTCGAATACCGGGTCGAGCTTGAGGCGCTCGATGGAGATCGCGGCGCCGGCGGGTATCTCCAGCAGTTGGCGGATGGTCTTCAAGGCGAGATCGGGCGCATCGGCCCACGCGGCGATCTGCGCAAGACCAAGCAGTTGATAGGTGCCGAAAAAGGCATCCTTGCTGATCGGCAAAACCTCAACGGCCTTTTGCGCCGCCGCGATCGCCTCCGCGTTGCGACCCAGGCAAACGTCGACCCAGCTCAGTTGCTGCAACAGGCCCAGCGAGTTCGGCTCTTTGGCAAGCTCGGCGGTAAGCACCGGTTCGAGTGACGCACAATCGGCCTGCGCCGATTTTCGATCGCCCGCGATGAGCTTGATGACCGCTCGCGCCACCTTGCCGATCAGGCGCTCTTCCTCGGTATCTGTGGGTGCAGAATCCCAGGCGCGCAAGGCGGCATCGAAGCGGCGCGCGAAAACGTCGGCGTAGGTCCGCGTATTGATCAGCCACATGATGTCGCCGGCGCCGCCGCCGCCGCTTGCGGCAGCTGCACCAAGCCGCCAACCCGGCAACGACTTCACCGCCTTGTGAGTGGCATCAGCATCGCCAAATCCGAACAACTGGATCCCTAGTAGGTCGTCGTAGGAACCCGCATCCTCCGGTGACAGGATCAATGCACGCCGCACCTGGGCATCCGCCTCTGCATAGCGGCGAACGATCATGAATGTCAGACCGTACTCTCTGAGAAGCAGCGGGTCGCGTGGAGAGATCGCCACGGCCTGCTTCAGGTAGTTCAACGCCGGCGCTATCTCTCCGGTTCGTCGTGCCACGAACGCCAACCCGACAAGTGCATAGACGCTGTTGGGGGCCAGCGCCAGGGTGCGCCTAAACTCGATGTTGGCGGCGGCGTAGTTGCGAAAACCCCAATATTCGTAATAGCCAAGCGCCAGGTGTCCCTCCGGCAAATTCGGCGCCAGGGCCAGCGCGCGATCTGCATAAGCTTTGGTCGTGGCCAGTTGCGAGGCCGTCAACGGGGCGGCAAACCAATGCCGGTTCAGCTGATTGTAGGCGAGCCGCGCATAGGCCAGCGCGAAGCCCTGATCGAGCGCGATCGCTCGCAGATAGTCGGTGTCGGCCGCCAGGTAGGCCGCCTCCGATTGCGATGCGTCCGCCTTTTTCGCCTGTTCTTCCGCCTGCAGGAACACATCAAAAGCCGCCGCATTGCGGGTCGGCGCTTCGGCCACGTGGGCGGTTTCGGCTGGCGTGAGTTTGGCTTTGAGCGCATCGGCCACATTCTGCGCGACTTCGCCCTCGACGCCGAAAATGTTGTCGAGCTTGCGCGAGTAGGCATCCGCCCACAGATGGTTGTCATTGGCCGCGTCGATCAACTGCACGTTGATCAGCACCTCGTCGCCGGCCTTCTGCACACTGCCTTCAAGAATCGTGGCTACGCCAAGCTCGGTGGCGACGGTCTTGAGATTGTCCGGACGGCTTTTGTATTTCTCGGTCGAAGTACGCGAGATGACTTTCAAATCACCGATGCCGACGAGCTTGGTCAGGATCATGTCCTGCATGCCGTTGGCGAAGTATTCGTTGCCCTTGTCCGCGCTCAGGTTTTCGAAGGGCAAGACTGCGATCGACTTCCGATTCACCGCAGATGGCGATTCGTTAGGCTGAGCAGGCGTTGGAGCCGCCCTGGCGATTCGCTCTTGCGCAGTGCCGGCAAACCGCCAGAGCAATCCGCCGCCAACCGCCAGCAAGAGCGCAAGAATCAGCAGTTCGGTGCCGGTCACACGCTGCGCGCCGCGTTCTCCGTGATACCAGGCCAGAACGAGCGTGACGAAGAAGCCGACGCACAGCGCGATGATGACGCGGCGCACGTCTATTCGGGCCAGCCGAACTGCTGCGCGACGATGTCGATGCCTTGGAGCAGCGCGAATGCGGCCGCGACATAGGCCACGGCCCATTGCACCAGCTTGCGCTCTTTCAGGCGTTGCAGGAATTCGTTCATTTTGATGTCGCCGCTGCTTTTGCGAACTCACGCGCCGGAACAATTTTCTCGGCCAGCGCTTCGAAGCGCGGATCACCGCGCAGCGGATCGAGAAAGGGATCAATCCGGATGTATTCAAGCTGAGTCCCGTTGCGGTCGTCATAGGATTGCTCAAGCGCGGTCAGCGCCTGCTCGCGGTCGCCCAGGCCAAGATAAACAATCGCGAGGTTGTAAGGATCGAAGTAACGCCGTTCGCGGATAGCCTGGAGTTTCCCGAGAATTTTTGTCGCTTCCTCCTTGCGTCCGATCGTGCCGTACAAATGACCCAACAAGCCAAGCCCCGTAGGATCTTCGCCTAACGCGATCGCCTTCTGATACTCGGCCATGGCTTCCGGGATCTGACCTTTGAGCTCGAACGCCTGCCCTAAAGTGCGGCGGGCATTAGAAAATCCAGCGTCCATCTCGATCGTCTTGCGCAACTGGACGATTGCCTCATCGAGGCGCCCGGCACGCATCAAGGCCTCGCCCAGGGTGTCATTGATGATGAGCGAGAGAGGATCGAGTTCCAAGGCGCGCCGCATCTCCGCGACCCCCTGTGCGCTCTCGCCTAACGGCTCCAGCACATCGATGGCAAACCAGTGATGAGCCGTCGCGTCATTCGGGTTCAATTGCAGCGCTCGCTCGTATTCCGCCCTCGCGGCCGAGAAATTGAACTGGAGACTTGCGCGAAAGGACCCCAGAGCCACGTGCGCTTCCGAACAGGTTTCGTCCAACGCCAGCGCTTTTTGAATCGCGGCCTCGGCGGGCGGACTGCAATCCTTCGGAGAAGCGCCGGCGTAGTGCGGCATCAGGATCCAGGCCTGGGCCAGCATCGCGTAGGCCGAAGCGTAATCCGGATCTTTCGCGATCGCCTGGTTGAAGTAGTCGATCGATTTCCGCAGATCGGCCGCCGTGCGCTTGTTCCAGAAAAAGCGGCCCTTAAGATAAAGCTCGTAGGCTTCCGGATTCGAGGTGGGCTTTTTCGCGAGCGGGATTTTCTCCGAACCGGTCAGCTTCGCCTGCAATTTGTCGGCGATGGTTTTGTGCGATCTCGCTTTCGACCGCAAAAATGTCGGTCAGTTTGCGATCGTAGGTGTCGGCCCACAGGTGCGCGTCGGTCGAGGCCTTGATGAGCTGGACATTGACCCGCACCTGGTCGTTCGCTTTCTGCACGCTGCCCTCGAGGATGTGCGCCACCCCGAGCTGCTTCGCGATTTCGGGAAGGTTCTCGGGCGAACTTTTGAAATGCTGCGTCGAAGTGCGCGAGATCACTTTCAGGTCCGCAATTTTCGCCAGCCGGGTCAGGATTTCATCCTGCACGCCCTCCGCGAAGTAGGCGTTCGCCTTGTCTTCGCTCAGGTTCTCGAAGGGCAGAACCGCGATCGACTTGGCGCTCACGCCGGAGGACGATTCGTCAGGCGCGACGGCCCGGCGGGGCGCGAGGACGAACTTGTCGACCGCGAAATATCCCAGCGCGAGCACGAGCACCGCGATGATCAGGCGATTCATGCGGTGCGCGGTTTGCGGCGCAATCGATTCCTCGGGTTTCACGTCTTCGTCGCGCTTCAATCCGTGTGGCGTCAGCTCGAAGACCCAGGAGAAGATGAGCGCAGGCACGAGCCCGACTGCGAGCACGCCGACAAGCGACTTCATGACCCAGGCCGGCGCGTCGAAGACCGGCAGCAGCGTCCCGGCTACCTGCACGAGCAGCCACGCGCCAACCAGATAGAGCCCGGCCATGCGGACGACGTTGCGGCGTTGCAGTTCGGTGAAAAGGTTCATCGCATTCCCCCTGGGCCGTCGGCGGTCTCTGGCGGGCGTTGACTTATTGCCATATCGAGGATATGGCTTTCCATATAAAGACCACTCTGAACATCGACGATACCGTGATGGCACGCCTGCGCCGGGAAGCGGCCCGGCGTCGGCGGACCATGTCCGAGCTGGTCGAAGCCGGGCTCCGCCTGCTCTTTCAAACCGGGAGCTCCGGGCCGGCGCCGAAGCTGCCGGCGCTGCCCAAACTGCGGAGCGGCGGTCACCGCGTGGACGTGGCCGATCGAGACGCGCTTCTCCAGGCGATGGACGAGGGCTAGATGTTCGTGGTCGATACCAACGTGCTGATCTACGCCGCCGATCAGGACTCGGAGTTTCACCCGCCCTGCCGGGCCCTGCTCGAGCAGTGGCGCCGGCAAAGCTCGCCCTGGTACCTGACCTGGAGCATCTGCTACGAGTTCCTGCGCGTGAGCACGCATCCGAGAGTGTTCCGCAAACCGTGGTCGCTCACCAGTGCGTGGCAGTTTCTCGATGCCGTCCTGGCCGCGCCGACTGCGTCGGTGCTGCTGGCCGGCGATCGCCACGCCGAAGTGTTGCGCGAAATTTTGGCCGAGTTTCCGCACTTGCGCGGCAACATCCTGCACGATGCCAGCACGGCGGTGCTGATGCGCGAACACGGTATCCAGCGCATCATTACCCGCGACAGTGACTTTCACCGCTTCTCCTTCATCCGGGTGGTCGACCCGCTCGCGGCTTGACTGGATCTCATGTTTGTCGCATTGCGGCGCTTGAGTTCGGTGAGGAGTTTCGTCTTGGACGCGCCGACAATTCTCGAATCGATACGCTCTTAACGTTTCTCAGCGTGACACAACCGGCTCTGGCTGGTCAATGCTCGCGGGGCAACCAGCGATCTCGCACGCACCTTAGAGCAGTCGGACGGCAGTGAGCGCGATGTTGCCGGCGAAGCAAACGTCGACGTCGGCACCCGGAGTGCGGTGCCGCAGGTTGTAATCGCCGGCAAAATAAAGGCCGCTCTCTTCTTCGTGCCGGTAATTGAGCGGGAGCGGCTTGGGATCGAGCGGACACCAGACAACCTCCGGATCGGGCGCTTCGGCCGGGAGCAAAGGCAGGTTGACGTTGTAGAAAACGCCGGGCTCGACCGGCTTCGCCAGGAGATCCGCCAGCACGGGTGTGATCCAGCGCTGCGCTCGCGCCCAATCGAACTCGACCCCGCTCTTGCGATAAAGCGAGAAAGCGATTCCCGGCCAGCCATGGAGGAGCGCTTCGCGCACCGCTGCGACCGTCCCCGAGTAATAGATATCCGCGCCCAGGTTCGCGCCGTGATTGATCCCGCTGAGGATCCATTTTGCCTCCGGCACGAGATGGAGCAGGCCGAGCCGGGTGCAATCGGCGGGCGTGCCGTGAATGGCGAAACGCTTCTCGCCGCGCGGCTCGATCCGGACGCCTTCGCGCCAGGTGACCGCATGGCTCACACCCGATTGCGGCTCGGCCGGTGCGACTACGACCGGTTCGCCCAGAGTGCCCGCGGCACCGACGAGCGCCGCAAGGCCCGGGGCATCGATTCCGTCGTCGTTCGTGACCAGAAATTTCATGAGCGCAGGTTACACGCGCGGTGTAGGGGGCGCCATCCTGGCCGCCCGAGTTCGGTCGGACCTATGTCGGGCGGCCAGGATGGCCCGCCCTACATCAGCGGATCCAACTATCACTTCGGAGCCTTCGGCGCGAATCGGCGACGATCTTCTCGAAGCGCGGATCGCCCCGGAGCGAGTCCCAGACGGGATCGAGACGCAGAATCCCGTAGTTCACCTCGCTCGGGATTTTGCTCAGGATCGACAACTGTTCGAGCGCCTGATCCTTGTCACCGCACCAGGCGTAGGTAACGGCCAGATGAGTTAGGATATCCGCGCCAGTAACGGCATCTTGAGCGACAGGGAGCAATTGGCTCGCGCATCGACCTTCTCTCACCGCTTCTTGCTTGTTTCCGAGCGCCGCGTCGATCATGGCCAGAACCGAAAGGGGTTGCGGAAATTCGCCTTGCCCACTCAATGTCTTGGCAACCTCCTCCCTTGCGGCCGTGAAGGCTCCGTGCGCCGCAGCCGCGTCCCCTTCGCCTGCGCAATCAATCCGGGGTACCATGTCCGCGGGAACGAGAACGCGCCCTCGAGCCCGCCTGTTTCCACCATCCCGGCAAGTGCGCGATCGGCGGCGGCGAAATCACGTTCATACAACGCGAGTTGGATCGATTCCACCGCCAGATCCTGACTGATTTGCGGGTTCTCTCGAATCATCGCGTCCAAAGCTGCGCGCTCCGGCTTGGTGTCGGCGCGCGCGAAAAGATCGACCTGGGCGAGATTGATGCGCGCGCCGGGATCGTCGGGCGCCACGGCCAGAGCGCGCTCCATGTAGACGCGCATCTCATCAAAGCGACGCAGCTTTTCATAACTGAAGGACAACTGTTGCAGGAAATAAAAGTTGCGCGGATCCAGCTCGAGAGCGCGGCGTAGATTGCGCTCGGATTCCTCCCATCGGCCCTGACGCCGATCCATATAGCCGGCAAGTTCGTAAACGAACGACTCGTTTGGGAGGGCTCGTTGAGCGAGGGCGAGTTCGCGGCGGGCATCATCGTAATCGAGCTGGCAATAGCGGAGAAAGGCCGCGGCGAGATGGGTCTCGCCAGCCGCAGGCCGGAGGCGCTGCGCGTTTTGCAACGCTGTTTCCGCCAGGCGCAGCCGCGCCGGCGTGTGGTCCATGCCCAAGAGGTAAAGCTCGCTGTGCTCCCGGACGAGGCGCAATACGCGCGCAGAAAGTTCGGATCACGCTTTGTCGCCTGCTCAAGCAGCCCGATGGCCTGCAGTCTTTTTTCTTCGCCCTGGGTAATCGCGGATGTGGTGAGAAGGTCGCGCGCCTGCGTGTAAAGTTCGAAGGCGTCCAGATCGGGGGTCGGCTTGTTCGTAATCGCTGCTTTTTCCCCAGGCGAAAGTTTCGCATGGAGCTGGGCAGCCATAGCCTGGGC
>CAWBXU010000013.1:0-184346 GCA_963792775.1 uncultured Verrucomicrobiae bacterium
TCGAAGTGAAGCATGATAATGCGAGCGCACTGGCCGAATACGAGTCCCAGCTAAAGCGTTCGCCAAACAACTCAGAGAGCAACACGATCTGGCCTTCGCGAAGGAGGGAGCGGGGGACTGGCAGGCTGCACTAACCGGAATGCGGCGTGCGTGCGAGCTGGATCCACGTAACAGTAAATACCTCCGCTGGCTGGGAGGTATTTACTCAATTGAGGCGCTATACCGAAGCGGACCAAGCCTACGGAAAAAATGCTTTGGCAGTGACGCCCGACGACTGGTTGGCGCATGGCGAACGGGCGTACGATCTTACAATGCAGGGCAAGCTCGCCGACGCTCGGGAGGCGCTGAAGGCATGGCCGGATACCAAGTTAACAAAAACCGCATTGTCGACAAAATATTCGACTCTCGAGTGGATCGAAACACTTTCGCGGAACTATGACGCCGCACTAACTTACGGACTAAAAATTCCTGCCCTCGGCAACCGCTTTCCCACTCTGGGCATTTCAGTCGGGGACATCAAAAAGAACACTGATATGGGCTTCAACGCGCTCTACAAAGGTGACGCTGCGGGCGCGCACCAAGCATTAGCAGGCCGCGCGGAAGGACCTTGAGTCAGAGCGAGCCGGGCACCTCGACGATCCGGATTTTTATATCGCCGAGGCTTGGATTGCCGCGGGGATGGATAACCGCAAGCTCGCTGTAGAAGCGGCCCGCAAAGCCGTTGTCCTGGTGCCGATCGAGAGCAACGCATACATCGGTTCCGTCTACTTACTCACGCTCGCTCAGGTCTACGGGCATTTCGGCGATGCCAATCAAGCAGTCGTCCTGATTGGAAAGCTGCTCGACATCCCTGTCACCGGCGACATTATTTCGCCCGCTCTATTGCGCCTCGACCCGATCTGGGACCCGATCCGTGGCGACCCGCGCTTTCAGGCGCTGCTTCGATAGCCGCCAAATGAAGACGCGAGGCGTATCAAGCGGTGAGCAAATCGGAGTTAGGATGGCTCCGCAAGTTGCCTCGACGGTTTGCTCTCTCTGTGGCGAGTCGCTCAAAAACGAAGGCGATTGTCTCGCCTGACTTTTGTGCGGCGGTTTCAATGAGAATGAAGAAGACCTGCTCTTGCCAGACTCGTTAGTCTTCGGTGATTCGAGGTCGCGCGGCGCGACGACGGCTCTTAATAAGAACTGGGTCGCGATGGGCGTGACTTATCGGGCTCGGGGACAGGATGCTGCACCGCGCCGCCTCTGCCAATGAGAGCTGTTCGAATCATTCCACTCGGTCGCTTTTCAGTGAGCAGAAGTTTATTGCAGCGCACGCCAAAAATTTCCGGAGAAGAAGATGAAGTCTTATGAAAACAAAACACTTCTTTATTCTGGCGGTTCTTCTCGTGTCTCCGTCGCTGGGACTTTCGCGCAGCAAGCACCGAACTCAGTCTCGTTTAACATCATTGCGACGTTTGATTACCCTGATCAGGCGCAAACGATTCCGGAGGGAATCAATCAGCGCGGTGACGTCACCGGAATCATTATCGATTCGGATGGTGTCTCACGCGGCTTTGTTCGTTACGCCGACGGCACCTTCAGTCCGCCGATCGTCGAACCTCACGACACCATGGGTCACACCGAGGGCAGAGGCATTACCAACCAACAACTGGTCTGCGGCTGGTACATCGGTAGCGATGGATTCGACCATGGTTACTTTCTCGAAGGCGGTGTTTTCAGCGAATTCAACGTAAGCGGCGCGGATAATACGATCATCGATGGCCTGAATGAAGCGGGTGATTTCGTTGGCAACTATGACTACGCGAGAGGAAACATAGCTTTCTCAAACATCGCTGGAGTTACAACCCCGATCGTCATTCCGGGCGATGTCGGAAATAGCTTCGCTTACGCGATCAATCGCTCGCGACAAATCACCGGTGGATTTCAGATGCACCACGCGATCCACGGTTGGTGGCAGGATTCGGACGGAACGGTCTACGCCCCGTTCGATCCTCCGGGTTCGGTGGAGACGCTGCCGTTTGGTATCAATGACCGGGGCTGGGCGCAGGAAGATACTCCCGGCATGGAGAGATCGCGTCAGGGAAAGGACATGGCTTTCTTTATCGTCTGGCAACCGGGCGTTTCGTCATCTACGATTATCCGGGGGCCATCTTTACTTCCTTTGGCGGCATCAACAACGCCGGGATCGTTTGCGGACGTTACGATGATGGTTCCGGCCTGTTGCATGGATTCCTTGCCCAAATCGTTACCGATGAGTGAGGAGATCGCCAGGGAAGCACCTCTCGCAATTGGAGGATCTTTCAGGGCGCTGACACTCACAATTCTGGTGTCATTCCTGGCCGTGACGGTGTTCTGGGGCCTGGCGCTCCTGGCGGCTGCGGCGATGGCGAGCTGCTTCCGCCTGGCAGCGCCATCACGACTAACGGCTTACTGAATGTCCCAGTGACCCAAAATGGCAGCGCACGGTAATTCCCGACTGACTTCACTTCCCATCCTCTCAAATAAACCAGCGAATGAAACGAGCTCTCTCACGACCAATGCTTACATTTCCTTGGGTCACCCGGTCGGTTACAAACCGAACAGCACAAACGCGAATCACCTTCACCCTTCTCGCCACTCTCTTTGTCATCACGGCTGCGCACGCACAAACGCCCCTGGCCGATCTTGCCAAACCGCCTGCTGACGCGGTGCACTTCACCATCAGTTCCACCGACGGCAAGCACGGCGACAGTTGGATTTGGCGAAGAGCGGATGGCGCCTGGATGGGCCGCGAAAGCATGCACCTTCGCGGCTAGGTATTGGAGCTGGATTCCGCTGGAATATCGGGCAAGGATGGCCTGCCGGCAAGCATCGCTGTGCGCGGTTTGACTCCGATAGGCGATGCGGCCGAAAAGTTCACGATCGCTCACGGCCAGGCGACATGGAAAAGCCCGATCGACTCGGGAGCGGCTCCCTTCTCGGCGCCCGCGTTTTACGTCACCTATGGCGGCCCGATGCAGCTCAGCGCCTGGTTTCTTGAGCGCTTGCTGGCAAGTCCGGACAAGTCGCTCGTGCTCCTGCCTGGCGGCAAGGCCAGGGCGGAGAAGCTGACCAGTCTGGAGATCGGCGAGGGCGAGAAGAAAAAGACCGTGACCGCCTGGGCGGTTTCCGGCCTCAGCAATTCGCCGCTCCCCATGTGGACCGACGCCGAGAATAAATTCTTCGGCCTGGCTCTGGGCTATCTCATGGTTGCCGGAGGCCTACGAGAACGAGCGCGCCAAACTGGAGAAGGCGCAGGACGACGCACTTGCCGCGCGCATGCCCGGCGTTGGGAAGGTCGCTGGCTAAGACTCCATCGACACCGGTAGCCTTTACCACGTGAAGTTATTCGATGCCGACGGCCCGAGCTTTCTCAACGATCAGACAGTCGTAGTGGACAAAGGTGTCGATCGTTAAGTGTCGGCCCGGCGGGCTGAAGTAAAGCCGCCCTCCGGCGCAAAGTGATCGACGGCGCAAGGCAAAACGCTTGTGCCGGGCATGTGGGATTGCCACATGCATGTCTTTGACGATTACACTGGACTGCAGGAGCTGTCGTTAGGCATCACTTCCCTGCGCGATCCGGGCAATGACGATACCCGCACGATCGACCGGCGGGAGCGCGCCGCGAAAGGCGACCTGCTTTTCCCTCACGTTTACCCTTCGTCCTTGATCGACGGCAAAGGACCTTACACGGCGCAGGTGGCAAATGTCGCAACCAGCCAGGCCGAAGCTATCGGGTGGGTCGACAAGGCGAAAGAGAGAGGCTTCACCGGAGTGAAAATCTACGGGACCTTCAACCCCGCTTGGTTAAAGGCTACCACCGCCGAGGCACATAAGCTTGGCCTGCATGTCCACGGGCATCTTCCGGCGGGAATTCGACCGATGGATGCGATCAACGCCGGTTATGACGAAATCACACACATCAATTGGATCATCATGCAGGCCATGCCCGACGACGTGGTCAAGGTTTCCAATGGCATTATGCGCTTCGAAGGTCCCGGCCGCTACGCCCGGAACGTGGACCTCGACGCGGCACCGATGAAGACACTTATTGCAACCATGGCCGAGAAGAAAATTTATTCCGACCCGACCATGGTAGCATTTGAAGGCCTTTACGTGCCGGAGAACGGCGATTTGTCTCCAGCCTATGCGCCCTTCGTTGGTACCTTGCCGCCTGCCACCGAGCGCGGTTTCCGCTCGGGCGGATTCGCCGTGCCGAAGGATCTCACCCGCGCCGATTATCGCGCGAGTTGGGCGAAACTCGTTCAACTGCTTACCAAAATGCACAAGGCTGGCGTGCCCATCGTTGCCGGGACCGACGGGTCGGGCATCGAAATCATCCGCGAGCTGGAAATCTACCACGACGGCTGGCTTGACCCCGGAAGAGGCCCTGGCCGCGGCGACGATCGTGCCGGCCCGCCTCGTTGGTCAGGAGAAGAAGACCGGATCGATCAAGGTCGGCAAAACGGCGGACCTGGTGCTTGTCGAAGGAGATCCCTCGTCCCGTCTCTCCGATCTGCGCCAGACCCGCATCGTGATGATGGACGGCAAGCTAATGGATGCCGACGCGCTACGCACCGCGGCGGGATTCTCCGGCCGGCCAAAGTAGGCTATCGCCTGTCACTCGTAGGCAAGCCCGTCCACAACCTGCGAGCGACGCGCATGGGCCGATGGGCCGAGCCCACGGTTGTATTATCTTGGGCGACGAAGCCGAAGAAGAGGGGCGACGGCGAGCTTGGCCAGCCGCGCCCTGCGCGGACAGTGCGCGCCTTTCGCGATGCTCACTGTTTCTCAAGTCACCAAATCTTTCGCCGGGCGCGTCCTCTTCGAGGATGTCTCGCTCCAGGTGAACCGCGGCGATCGCATCGGGCTGGTCGGGCCTAACGGCGCCGGCAAGTCGACGCTCTTCTCGCTCATCCTCGATGAGGCGTCGCCGGATGCGGGCAAGATCTCGCTCGAGAAAAACGCCACCCTCGGCTACCTCCCGCAGGAAACCGCGGCGGCGGGCGACGAGTCGGTCCTCGAGCTGGCCTGCGGCAAATCGCAGCAGCAGCTGGAAGACGAGCACGATTGGGAGATCGAGCCGAAGGCGAAACGGATTCTCGCCGGGCTCGCTTTTCGCGAGAGCGATTTCGCGCGGCCGGCCAGCGCACTGAGCGGCGGCTGGATCATGCGCGCGCATCTCGCGCGGCTGCTCGTGATGGAGCCGGATCTTCTGCTCCTCGACGAGCCGACCAACCATCTCGATCTGGAGTCGTTAGTCTGGTTCCAGGATTATCTGCAGAATTATCCCGGCGCGATCCTGATGATTTCGCACGATCGCGAATTTCTGAATGCGCTCGTCGGGAGCATCGTCGAGATCGCGCACGCCAAGCTGATCCGTTATCGCGGGAATTGGGACAGCTACGTCGAGCAAAAGGCGGCGCGCGAAGAGCAGCAGCTCGCCGCCTACAAGAATCAGCAGAAGGAGATCGCATCGCTCCAGCTATTTGCCGATCGCTTCCGGGCGAAGGCGAGCAAGGCGTCGCAGGCGCAGAGCAAGCTGAAGCAGATCGATCGGATGGAAAAAATCGCCGCGCCGACCGCGCAGGCGAAGACGATCAAGTTCCGTTTCCCGCAGCCGCCGCGGAGCGGATTGCGCGCGATCACGCTGAAGGATGTGCGCCACGCATACGGCTCGTTGGTCGTTTACGAGTCGCTTAAATTTCGAAGCGGAACGCGGCCAGCGCACCGTGCTGGTCGGGCCGAACGGCGCCGGCAAATCGACTTTGCTGAAGTTGCTCGCCGGCGTCCTCCCGGTGCAAAGCGGCGAGCGCGACGCTCGGGCACAACGTGCGGGTCGGTTATTTCTCGCAGCATCGAGTCGAGATGCTCAACGTTAGGCAAACGGTTCTCGAGACGGTGCTCGAATCACCCGAGCCGGTGTCCGAGCAAACCGCGCGCACGGTGCTCGGCTCGTTCCTCTTCAAAGGCGACGACGTTTTCAAGACCGTCGGCGTGCTCAGCGGCGGAGAAAAATCGCGGCTCGCGCTGGTCAAGCTGTTGCTCTATCCGCCGAATCTCCTGCTCATGGACGAACCGACGACGCATCTCGATGTCGGCTCGATCGATGCGTTGATCGGCGCGCTCGCGCAGTATGAAGGGACGTTCATTTTCATCAGCCACGACGTGCATTTCATCCGCGCGATCGCGCAGAGTGTGCTCCACATCAACGCCGGGCAGCTCACGCCCTATGCGGGCGATTACCAGTATTATCTCGACAAATCGCAGGCCGGCTCGGCGCGCGCGGCGCTCACCGCAGGCAGCGGCCTAACGAATGCGCAGCCGGATGCGCCCGCCGCGGCGAGCGCGACGGAGCGGCCCGGGATTACGCGAACAGAAAGAGCAGAAGCGCGCCGAAGCAGAAGCGCGCAAGGCGCTCGCGAAAATCCGGCGCGATCGCGAGAAGCACATCCACGACCTCGAGATGCAGATCGCGACCCTGGAAGGCCAGCAGAAGGAGCTGACCGCGGAGCTGGAAGATCCCGCGGCTTACGAGCCGGGCGGCCGCGCGGTCGCGATCAATCGCGAACTCTCCGCCGTCTCCGCGGAGCTGGAGCGGCTGACGGCCGATTGGGAAAAAGCAACTGCGACCCTGGCGCTTGCCTAACGATATCCGCCGCCTTGGATTTGTTGGATGGTGGAACGGTCAACCTCCCGCGCCGCGGAGGGGAGCTGTGCCGCCGGGCTATCTTCCGGCACCCAGCGGCCGGGAATGTTGCTGCCCAGCTCTCCTGGAACGAAGACGTAACGCTTGCCGTTGATGATCTTGACCTCGCGTTGGCTCACGTAACCGGAATTGTTACTGATCGGCGGCGTGGCGGTATTGGTCGTGCCGCATCCGCCGAGCAGGAGCGAACTAATACCAGCCAGGAGGAAGAAGGAATTTTTCACAAGCCTTGATGCAGACTCGAGGGCCCGGACAAAGGCAAGACGATTTGCGACATCCGCGTGCAATTTCTTGCCCGACTCGGAGATCGGCCGAGATTATTTAAAGGGAGGTTCAGTATGAAAAAGAGTCTCTGGGTTTGGCGAGTTCTCCTCCCGCTCACCTGCCTGTTCGTGGGTGAGCCGCGGGCTCTCGCGGAAGCTGCCGCGAAGTTTGCCGGTGCGCCGGTTGTTCCCGGAAAGGTCATCACCGTCCAGGTGCCGCTTAGCGCGCAGGAGCAGACTTATATTAAACAATCTCACAACGACGTCCCGGCCTATGCCCTTGCCACGCTGACGGTGCCTCGAAATTTCGATCCGAAAAAAACGTGGCCGCTCCTGATCGTTCTCTCGACGAACGATGCAAAAACCCAGGACCGCGAAGATCTCACGCTCATTTATGGTCCCACCGCGACAGCGCAAGGATGGGTTGCGATTGCCGGTGATGGCCCTGCACCGGCCCGGAACGATTCCGGCGCCTGGCGCTTTGCCGTGACCCTGGCTGCGCTCGATGCGCTCGATCGCAGTTTTCCCGGATCGAACCGCTGGCCGACCGCGGTGGCCGGTTATTCCGGCGGAGCGAAACGAGCCGGCCTTCTCTCACCGCTCTTTTCCCTCGCGGGCCGCCGGCTCATTGGAATTTATCTAACCGGGATAAATGTGGACACGCTGAGCGACGGTTATCGGTCCTACCGGCCGGGCCCCGCCTTCCTGCACACCCCCATCTTCCTGAGCAGCGGCGAACGCGACAGAACCGCGACCCTGCAACAGCAATGGGACGTAAAGAACTCGATCGAACGCACCGGGTTCGATCGACTGCGGATGGAGCGCTTCCCGTGGCGTCACGTCGTGAAACTCTCCCATCTCCGGACCGCCCTGAGCTGGTTTCTGGAGTTGGACCGGTCGCGCTGACTCGTTAGGCGAAGGCAAAAACTGACCGCGAAGAGCAAGGTCTTGGACAGGCTTTGTTTCTTCAACGTTATAATACTCTCAGCAGATATGAGCTTTTTTTGTCTAACTTATGGAGCGGGCGAGATAACGCGGAGAATTGAACAGATGAGCAGATCTCGACTTACGAAAACGATCTTGGTCCTCGCGCTGAGCGGCCTCGGGCTCGGACAGCCCGCCATAGCCGCGCCCTCGCCGGGAAAATTTGCCGGCGTGCCCGTCGTGCCGGGCGGGATAACGCGAGCCTATGTGCCACTGACCCCGCTGGAGAGACAGTATGCGGGGGAGGGCGGAAACGTCGTGCCTCCGGAGGCCATCGCGGTCCTGGCCGTCCCGCAGAACTTTGATCCGTCCAAAATCTGGCCGGTTCTGGTGCCCCTGGCGACCGATGATTTTAAGCGAAAAAACCGTGATGATCTGAAGGATTTCTACCGGCCCGACGCGATCGCCGAAGGCTGGATCGTGCTCGCGGGCGACGGCCCGGAATATCCGGGGCACGGCACCTCGGGCTGGCGCGCCGGCATGACCCTGGCCGCGCTCGACGCGCTCCATCGCAGTTTTCCAGGCTCCAAGAATTGGCCGGTGGCCGTCGCGGGCTACTCCGGCGGCGCCAAACAAACGGGCTTGCTCGCCCCGCTTTTTTCCGTGGATGGGTGCAGAATCATCGGCCTTTTCCTGAGCGGAATAAATGTCGACACGCTCAGCGTAGGTTTTCGGACATACCCGCCCGGAATAAAGTTCCTGCACACGCCCGTCTTCATTAGCAGCGGGCTCCGGGACACCATCGCCACGCCGATGGACCAGCGCGTGGTGAAGCTATCGATCGAGAAAACCGGGTTCGATCGGGTGCGGCTGGAAAATTTTCCGGAAGGCCACGCGGTCAAGCGCACCCACATTCACGCGGCCCTGCGCTGGTTCCGCCAACTGGCGGGCCTTTGATTCGTTAGGCGGGCGGAGTCGCCTGCTCCGCGCCGAGACCGATCTGCGCGCGCACCACCAACTCGGCGAAGCGCGCTTCCGCGGCCGGCTCCGACGGAGAAAGGTGCCGACTCTTTCCTAACCGGTTACGAGCACGATCACGAGCGCGAGCGCGAGTTTGCCAAATCACGGCTGCTTCTCCGCAATAATCTCCCGCGCCTGGCGATCGAAGCGACTGGCCGCGCGGACGTAGAGCGCGGCGACGATCCAAGCCATGAAAAATTGCGAGAGCGCAAAAAGATACGCGAGATTGACCGGACCGAGGACGCGCCTCTCCATGAATGGCCGCGCATAACCGACCAGGACCGGCAACGCGAAATAATAAACGATGAAAAAAATCATCGCAGGCACGATGAACCGCCGCTTCGCGCGCAGCAGTTCCTTGAAGCGCGCGCTCGCCGCGATCGCTTCCCAATTCGGCACTGAATCAGCCGGAAGTTTCGAATCGGGTAGCGCCATTGGGCGCGATTAGGCGCGATTCACCATTTGACGACAAGGAAAACAGATCGCGAAACTAGCGGCCCATGAAAATCTTCGCCTTCGGGATGACGCTGCTCTTCGCGACGACCCCGCTCCGCGCGGATGATGACGTGAACCGCGCGAGCAAAATCCTGACTCCGGAATTGGCCACGCAAATTCTCGGGAGCGATGCGGCAGGCAGCTTGCGCAACACGTATGGCGACACCGAGAAAGGCAAAACCTGGGTGAGCACCGCTTCCTATTCGAGCAAAGGCGGGCTCAATCCCAAAACGGTCACGCTTCTCATCCGGCACGGGGCGAGCGCGGCGGAAACGCAGAAGGCCTTCGAGCAAAGCCGCGAGGTTTTGAAAGGCGCCGCGCTGGCGAATTTGGGCGAGGACGCCTACCGCACGGAAACCCCGGCGCAACTCAATATCCGCAAGGGCGCTGATTGGCTCATCATTGCGGCCGGCGATCTGACCCAGCCCGATCCGGCGCTCCAGGAAAAAGCGGCACGCGAAATCCTGGCCAAACTTCCGCCTTAGAAACCGGCGCTCTCGCGCCTAACGAATCACCCAGAGATTGCACGGAATCACATCCGTGATCCAACCGATCGAGTAGGGCAATTTCGCTTCCTCGCCCGATTTCCTCTCGAGCGGGACAACGAGCAGGTTCGCTTCCACGCTCTGGATGAAATCGGAAACGGCGAAACCGGTGTTCCCACGAATGCAACGTGTCTCGATCGGCACCGGCGTGCTCCCAGCCCCGAGAACGAAATCCTGCAACGCGATCTCTTCCTCGTCGAGGGTGCGGGCGGCGCCCGGTGGCGTCTTGCCCCGACGGCGGGCGCGCGCCTTGTCGAAAGTGGTGTAGCTGCGAATGGCGTAAAGGCGCTCGCATTTTTCCCGCTCGGCGAAATGGAGGGTGCGGCGAAAAGCACTTTGCGCGTGCTCGCTATACTCCGCGATGAAAACGATGTGGCGGAGCGGCTTCGGCTCGAGCTCGGGCGCGGTGAAAAGGAGAACAGAGCAGGGACTTTCGCGCACGAGGCGGCGCGCCACGTCACCGAGAAACTGGCGATGGACCGCGGCTTTTTCGAGCGCGCCGGCAATGACGAGTTCGAGCTTGTGTTTTCGCGCTACGCTCAGGATGGCGCTGGCCGGATCGCCCTCTTCGTAGTGAATCACGGAATCGGCCGGGAGCCGCAATTCCGCGAGTGCTTCGGTGAATTTTCGCGTCGTCGTGGCGTCGCATTTGCCTACATAAATAAAGCTCAGCGTCGCCCCAAAGCGTTCCCGGACGCGTCGCGCTTCCGCCAGGACCTGATGAAAGCGCGGCGAAAAAGTGGCGGCGACAGCGATCTTTTTATAGGGGGCAACGGTCATTTCCCGGAACAATTTGGAGCGCCTCGGGCCGAGGGCAAATGAGCGCCTCGCGCCAGGATCGCGAACGTCACGAGCGTGAAAGACTGATCGGGTCAGGAAAAACTCCGATGTGTCCGCCAGCACTTTTGGCCGAGATTTTCCGCGCCTCGCGACGCGCGATTTATCCCCGCAGTTTCGATCGGAACACGCCGACCTTGAGCAGCCTACGGGAGCGGCAGCCGCGGATCTAAAACCAGGACGAGCTTCGCTCCAGCCTGTTACTCAACTAACTGAGCAACCAGACCGCGGCCGACGAACTGCGCGTCCTGATACCAACCAATGATCTGACCGGAGTTATTGATTCCACTAAAAACGGTGTTCTGGGAATCAGGAACGTCGTAGCTGATGAAGGTGTCGGGTAACTTGACGACGAAGCCGTGCTTTTTCCCATTGGCGTCCTGCAAAAAACCGACGATGTAGCCAGCGTCGTTGATCGCCGTGGGCTGGGTCGCGAAGCCCGGAAAGGCAATGCCCAGGGTAAGAGTGCCGTCGGCCGCGCGGAAAAAGCCGTAGGTGTTTTCCCGGGTGGCGTCGTCATAACTGCCGACGATCTCGTCCAGATTATTGATCCCGCTGGCTCTGGCTGAGGGGGAGTCAATCGGAATGAGTATTGGATTTCGATTGAGCGAAAAGTAAGCCGAGGCCTTTCCGCTTCTTTCGAGTATCTGCCCGACGAAGTGTTCGGCGTCGTTCACACTTTCCACCGTGGTCGAGACGCTCTTTGAGATCCCCATGTAAGCCTTGGTCTGCGAACCGCGATGAAAAAATCCGGTGAAACCATTGAGCGAATCGTAGAACCCGCAGATCAGGCCCGAATTGTTGATCCCCAAAGGAACGGTGACCTTGAGAGGATTATCCGGAAGAACGAAGGGCGGCGAAAAGTATCCGTTCACGTTCCCCCTGAATCCGGACAAAGTCGCATCCCCTCCTCCGACTACGCCGACGTAACCGCCGTTGTCATTGATCTGGCCCGACCCCTCGAAGGAATAGACGGAGCCGGGGTAATCGAAGGAGTTAACTAACTCAACGGTCTGTGCTGTGAGAGGCAGCGCCCCAAGCAGGCTGACCGCGCTAACTACGCAAAGGGAGATTGTCGCGCGCATGGCAACGAGGTTGCCTCTTGGCGCGCCTGAAAGTCAATCCTTTTATCGCTCTGTTACTCCCGGTTGAAGGTTGGGTCGCTGAAGGCACTCCGCGGTGGCTTGGGAACGCACACCAGCCATGAGAAGCATTCCTTCTTGGGATGGAAATCCGCTGTGCGCTTTGCAATGGCCGGTTCCTCTGCAATTTTCCACTTCATGCGACGAGCCATCTATCCCGGCAGCTTCGATCCAGTCACGAACGGCCACCTCGATGTGATCGAGCGCGCCCGGAAGCTTTTCGATGAAGTGATCGTCGCCGTGGCGCACAACGATCAGAAGAAGCCGCTATTTTCGCTCGAGGAGCGACTCGAATTTTTGCGCACGGTGGCTGGTTCACGTGCGGGCGTGCTGATCGCGCCGCTCGATGGGTTGCTCGTCGAGTTCGCCCGGCGCGAAAATGCCCAGGCGGTCGTGCGCGGGTTGCGCGCGGTCTCGGATTTCGAGTTCGAATTCCAGATGGCGCTGATGAATCGCAAACTGGAAGGGAACGTGGAAACGATTTTCCTCATGCCGAAGGAGGAATACACTTATCTCAGCTCGCGGATCGTGAAGGAAATCGCGCGGCTCGGCGGCGACGTGGGAGAGTTTGTGCCACCGTGTGTGGTCGAAAGTTTTCGAAAAAAATTGCGGCGCTGAGCTGCGACCAAGTGTGAAGATTCATCTGCGACAAATCCCGGCCGAGGGTCTGCACCTGGAAGGCGAAGAGGATTGCCCGATCGCGCAGCTCGAACCTAACGAAGTCCGTTGCACCGGACCGCTGCGTTACGTTCTGGACGCCGGAATCTCGGAAGGCGCTCTCTGGGTTAACGGCGAACTCATTCAGCCGGTGGAGTTGCACTGCGTGCGGTGTCTGGAGGCGTTTCCTTTTGAGATCACAGTGAAAGATTTCACCGTGCACACCGATCTGACCGGGCCGGAGGTGGTCGATCTGACTCCCTTCATGCGCGAAGATATTTTGCTTAATCTGCCGGCTTATCCGCATTGCGATCGGGAAGGCGGCCGGGTCTGTCCGGTGCCGGAGACGAGCACTCAAGCCGCTGACAAAGCGGTGCTCGAAGCGCGCCCGCCCGACTGGAGCGCACTCGACAAGCTCGATCTTTGATTCGAGGCCCCGGTTGCCTTTTCCTGAATTCCTGCTTTCCTGATCCGCTCTTATGGGAGTCCCGAAACGCAAAACCTCGAAGATGCGCTTGCGCACGCGCAAGGCGTCGCACCGCTGGCAGCCGCCGCAGCTCAACAAGTGCACGCAGTGCGGCAGCACCGTGGCTTCGCACACCGCCTGTCCGTCCTGCGGCTATTACAAGGGCCGCCAGGTCCTGACCGTCGAAGCGTGAAGGAGTTGAGGAGTTGACCGGTTGAGAGGCTCAGCCGCGACGCTTCCTCCCTCTTCTCAACCCCTCACCCTCTCAACTCCTCAACCTTTTTTCATTTTGCATTCGCGGGTTGAAAACCGCAGATTGGCGGCTCGATGAAGATCGCTCTCGACGCCATGGGCGGCGATTTCGGGCCGCCGAACCTGGTTGGCGGCGCGGTCCTCGCCCTGCGCGAGTATCCGAAAATCGACAAACTTTTCCTCGTCGGCGACACCCCGCAGATCGAGGCCGAGCTGAAGAAGCTCAACTGCAACGATCGCCGCGTGGAAATCGTCCACTCGACCCAAGTGGTCGGGATGAGCGACGGCGCCGTGCAATCCGTTAGGCGGAAAAAAGATTCCTCCGTCAGCCGCGCGGTCGACCTGGTGAAAAAGGGCGAAGCCGCGGCGATCGTGAGCGCCGGGCACACGGGCGCGGCGGTCGCGGCAACGGCGATCAAATTGCGCATGCTCCCCGGCGTGGAACGCCCCGGCATCGCTTCGCTCGTGCCGACGGAGACGAACGTTTTCGTCCTCATCGACGCCGGCGCTAACAGTGATGCGCGCCCCGAGCATTTGGTGCAATACGGCATCATGGGCTCGGTTTATTCGCGCCATGTTCTGGGTTACAAAAACCCGAGCATCGGGCTCATGTCGATCGGCGGCGAAGACGTCAAAGGCACCGACCTAACGAAAGAAGTTTTCAAGTTGCTCAAGCAAAGTTCGCTCAACTTTCGCGGCAACGTAGAGGGCCACGATCTTTTCGAGGACCCGGTCGAGGTCGTGGTCTGCGACGGCTTCGTCGGCAACGTCCTGCTCAAGACCTGCGAGTCGGTCGGCGACGCGATTTTCAAATGGCTCAAGCACGAACTGGTGAAAACCAAGATGCGCATGGCGGGCGCTTATCTCGCGCAGAATGCCTTCAAGGCGATCCGCAAAAAGGTGAACTACGAAGAGTACGGCGGCTCGCCATTGTTAGGCGTGAACGGCATTTGCATCATCGCGCATGGCGCGAGCACCCCGCTCGCGATCAAGAACGCGCTCCGGGTCGCGGCCGAGTCGATTGAAGAACAGGTCAATCCACATATCATCGAAGAAGTCAGTCGCTATAATGAAACGAACGCCGCGCTCGAGCCCGCGATCCGCTAAACCGCAACGAACGGTCTCGATCATTGGCACCGGCAGTTATCTGCCGGAAAAAATCCTCACCAACGAGGACCTCTCGAAGATCGTCGAGACCGACGACGAGTGGATCACGACCCGCACCGGGATCAAGGAACGCCGGATCGCCGCGCCCGACGAACAAACCAGCGACATGGCCGCCAGGGCCGCTAAGGCTGCGATGGAGCAGGCCGGCATTACCGCGGAAGAAATCGATCTCATCCTGGTCGCGACCGCCACCCCCGATGTGGTTTTCCCGGCGACCGCCTGTTTCGTGCAGACGAAGATCGGCGCGCGCAAGGCCGCCTGTCTCGATGTCTCCGCCGCCTGCGCCGGATTCCTTTTTGCGATCGAGATCGCGCAGCAATTCATCATGTCGCACACCTACGACACCGTCCTCGTGATCGGGGCGGAGAAGCTGAGCGCGATCACCGATTGGACCGATCGCAATACCTGTGTGCTTTTCGGCGACGGCGCGGGCGCGGCCATTCTGCGGCACCGCGGCGCCGGGCACGGCGTTATCAGCACCCACATCGCGAGCGACGGAAATTTTAGCAATATCCTCTGGATGCCCGGGGGCGGAACGCGTTGTCCGATCACGCGCGAGAATGTCGATAAGCACCTGCAGACGATCAAAATGAAGGGCAAGGAAGTCTACAAGCAGGCCATCAGCGCGATGATCGACGCGGCCACGACCGCGCTCGAAAAAGCCGGCCTAACGATGGACGACATCGCCTGCGTCATTCCTCATCAGGCCAACGTCCGGATCATCGAAGCGATCGCAGCGCGGATGAGAATCCCGGTCGAGAAGTTTTTCGTGAATCTCGATCGCTACGGCAACACCTCCGCCGCGGCGGTGGCGATCGCGCTCGACGAAGCGAACCGCAGCGGGCGAATCAAAGTGGGCGATTACGTGCTCATGGTTGTTTTTGGCGGCGGGCTGACCTGGGCCGGCTCCGTCATCGAGTGGTAGGCCCAAGCGACGGGACCTTCGGTCCCACGCGCGGGGGCGAGCGGCTGGTGCTGCTCGATGCCTTGCGTGGTTTTGCGCTTTTCGGCGTGCTCCTGGCCAATCTGCGGGATCTTAGTTTGTATGGCTTCCTCCCGGAGGAAACGCGCGCCGGTCTGGCTACGGCAGGAATCGATCGTTGGCTCGACCTAACGATGACCGCCCTGGTCGACGGCAAATCCTTTACCATTTTTACCCTGCTTTTCGGGATCGGTTTTGCGATGCAGGCGGAACGCGCGCGTGCCGCCGGTAACAGCATGTCGCGCTACGTGCGGAGGTTGCTCGTGCTCCTCTTCATCGGATTGTTCCACGCGTATCTCCTTTGGTGGGGCGACATCCTGCGTCTTTACGCGGTGCTTGGTCTTTTCCTGCTCCCGGTGGCGCGCTGGCGACCGTGGATGTTGGCTCTTCTCGGAGTCGTGGTCGCGGTATTCGTCACGCCGTTTATCCGGCAACCGATGGATCTTCTCCTGCCCCAGATCGGCTCGGCGAAAAGCGCAGCCGCCGCTGCGCTCGCCGCATTTCAAGGCCCAAACTATGTCGCGATGCTTCGGGCGAATCTCGCCTATGACGTCTGGACGCGGATCGCAGCGTGGGGTTTACCTTTTTACGTCCTTGGCCGTCTCCTCCTCGGGGCCGCGATCGGTCGGGGCCGTCGCCTGCAGGATTCGGAGGAACATCGTCGTTTTTGGTTGCGCCTCTTTTGCCTGCTCCTTCCGCTCGGTATCGCCCTAACCGCTTTTTGTATATGTCGCGATCAGGGTGTCTTCGGACCGCTGCGCGGCTGGTGGCGCAGCGAGCTGGCGCACGCGATCGTCCGCCTCGCCCGAAGCGGCGGGTCGCTCGCGCTCGGGCTCGCCTACGTCGCGCTCTTTGTCCTGCTCATTCGACTACCCGCCTGGCGTCGCTGGCTGCAAGCCTTCGCGCCCGTGGGGCAAATGGCCCTAACGAATTACCTCCTTCAAACTGGCATCGCGATCGGGATCTTTTACGGCGTTGGTCTCGGGCTTGGGCCGCGCTTCGGCATGGCCGCGGTGGTGCTCGTCGCGGCCGTCCTTTTCCCAGCGCAGATCGTGTTGAGCCGCTGGTGGCTGGAGCGCTTCCATTTTGGGCCGCTGGAATGGATTTGGCGCAGCGCGACCTACGCCCGTCTCCAACCGATGCGACGGAGCTAGGCACCGGCGGAAAACGGCGCGCGCCGGCACTGGAACCGACTCTTCTTCCCTTCCTCTCCGCAAAATCCGGGCACAGGTTGCTTGGTTGCGCTAGGTTTTGGGATGCTGATCGAAACGCACGCTCACCTTGATTATCCCGACTTCGCTCCCGACTTCGACGCCGTCCTGCAACGCGCCACCGACGCTGGTGTCACCCGCATCATCACCATCGGGACGTCGTTAGGCAGCAGCCGGCGCGCGGTCGAGCTGGCGGAGAAATATCCGAATGTTTTTGCGGTGATCGGAGTTCATCCGACGAATGCCGAAGAGGCGGGCGACGACGTCATCACGCCGTTGCGCGAGCTGGCGAAAAGCCCGCGCGTCGCCGCGATCGGCGAGACCGGTCTCGATTATCACCATCTGCCGAGCGCGACTCTCGCCCGCGAACGCAAGGCATCGGTTATTTCCCAAACCTTGCAAGCCGAGACCGACGACCAGATCGAAGGCGGGCTGCACGACGGCGCGCTCAAGAGCAAACAGGCGAGCCTTTTCCAGCAGCAACTCGATCTCGCGGTGGAACTGAAATTGAATGTGGTCATTCACCAGCGCGACGCCTGGGACGATACGCTTGAGATTTTGCGCGAATACGGCCGGCAGACGAGCGGCGTTTTTCACTGCTTCGGCGGCACCAGGGAACAGGCGGAGGAAGTGATCTCGTTAGGCCATCTCGTTTCCTTCACCGGCATCGTCACTTTCAAAAACGGCGCGAGCGTGCGCGAGGTCGCAGCCGGCCTGTCGTTAGGCGAATTCATGGTGGAAACGGATTGCCCCTATCTCGCGCCCGAGCCGTATCGCGGGAAACGTTGCGAGCCGGCCTACACCCGGCTGGTCGCGGAAAGCATCGCGGCAGGCGCGCGAGATCAGCCTCGAGGAAGTGGCGCGCGCCACGACCGCGACGGCGGAAGAATTCTTCCGGTTGAACCGCTCGTGAAAGTCCTCGCGAAGCGACTCGCCGCGCTCATCCTGCTGTCGTTAGGCGCGTCCTGCACCACGCCGGACCGGCACCATCAGGTGATCATCAGCATTCCCGACCAACGGATGGCCCTGATCGAGGATGGCAAACCAGTCGCAACCTATCCGGTGTCGACTTCGAAGTTTGGAGTCGGCGATATCCCGGGAACGAGCGAGACCCCGCTGGGCGATCTCGAGATCGCGCGCAAGATCGGCGGCGGTGCGCCGAGCGGCGCGGTTTTCAAAGATCGGCGGCGCACCGGTGAAATCGTTCCGCCCGACGCGCCGGGGCGCGATCCCATCGTGACGCGCATCCTCTGGTTGCGGGGACTCGAGCCGCAAAACGCGCGCGCTTTTTCCCGCTACATTTACATTCACGGCACGCCGGAAGAACGAAACATCGGCCTCCCCGCGAGCTACGGCTGCATCCGCATGCGCTCGTGCGATATCCTTCAGTTGTTCGACATCGTCGGGCCCGGCGCGCGCGTCGAGATCGCGACCGAACCGATGGTTGCGTTGGTGCCGGGTTTGGCGCCGGCGGGGACGCGGCTGGCCGGCAACGGCGCGGAGCCGTTTCAGGCGATTCGTTAGGGCATTTGACCGAGGTGCTTCTGCACCGCCGGCTTGGAAGGAGCTTCATGTCGGCATCGACCATGATCTCGACCAACTCGCGGAAACGAACTTTCGGTTCCCAATCAAGAACGCGCTTCGCTTTCGCCGGATCGCCGATGAGGAGATCGACTTCCGCCGGGCGCTCGTAGCGCTCGTCGTGCTTCACATATTCCTTCCAATCGAGATCGACCCGGCCGAAAGCGATCTCAAGAAATTCGCGAATGGTGTGCGTCTCGTTCGTCGCGAGGACGAAGTCGTCGCCCTCGTCGTGCTGCAGGATGCGCCACATGCCTTCGACGTATTCCGGCGCGTAACCCCAGTCGCGCTTCGCGTCGAGGTTACCGAGGAAAAGCTCGCTTTGCAGGCCGTGCTTAATCGCGGCGACGGCGCGGGTGATTTTGCGCGTGACGAAGGTTTCGCCGCGACGCGGGCTTTCGTGGTTGAAAAGAATGCCGTTGCTCGCGCAAAGGCCATAGCTCTCGCGGTAGTTCACCGTTGCCCAGTAGGCGAAAACTTTCGCCACGCCATACGGACTGCGCGGCCAGAAGGGCGTCGTCTCGGTCTGCGGCACCTCCTGCACTTTGCCGAACATTTCGCTACTCGATGCCTGATAAAAACGCGAGCGAATCCCGGTTTCGCGGATCGCCTCGAGGATGCGGATCGTCCCGACCCCGGTGACGTCCGAGGTGTATTCAGGGATATCGAAACTGACTCGCACATGGCTCTGCGCGGCGAGATGGTAAATTTCGTCCGGCTTTAACGCGTAGACCAGCTTGACGAGATTGACCGAGTCACTGAGGTCGCCGTAATGCAGGAAAAGTTTGACCCCGTTGATGTGTGGATCGGCATAAAGATGGTCGATGCGTGCCGTGTTGAAGGTGCTGGCGCGGCGGATAATGCCGTGCACTTCGTAGTCCTTCTCGAGCAACAAATCGGCCAGGTAGCTGCCATCCTGGCCGGTGATGCCGGTGATCAGTGCTTTCTTCATCGCGAGGCTTCGGTCTAAAGCATCCCGCGCGCCGCAGCAAATGATTTAGGCGCTCGCATTTCAGCAACCCGCGGACCCGGTTCGAAGCCGCGGGCGTTAAGCGTTCGCCGCCGGGAGTTGGTCGAGCACGGCGCGTTGAGCCGCGATCAATTCAGCGATCCCTTTTTCGCCTAACGACAACATTTCGAGAAGCTCGGCGTGGGAAAAGGTCGCTTCCTCGCCGGCGCCCTGGACTTCCACGAGCCCGCCATCCTCCGTCGCGACGAGGTTGAGATCGACCGTCACGGCTTTGTCCTCTTCATAGTTCAAATCGAGAAGCGCGACGCCATCGATCACCCCCACGCTGACCGCGGCGACCAATTGCTTGATCGGGATTTGTGGCAGCTTTTTTTCCTCCACCAGCCGTCGGCAGGCCAGCGTCAACGCCAGGCTTGCTCCCGTGATCGCAGCCGTCCGTGTGCCGCCATCGGCTTGGAGCACATCGCAATCGACCCAAATCGTCCGCGGCCCGAGCTTGTCGAGGTCAACCGCGGCGCGCATCGAACGCCCAATCAAGCGCTGAATCTCGCTGCTCCGTCCGTCGAGGCGACCCTTGGCAATATCGCGCGGCTTCCGGGTGAGGGTAGAATACGGCAGCATCGAATATTCGGCCGTCAACCAGCCACCTGGGACGCGTTGCTCTTTCATCCAGCGCGGCACATTTTCCTCGATCATCACGCCACAAAGGACGCGCGTATCGCCCATCGCGATCAGGACCGAACCGCTCGCGTGCGGCGCGATCCCGCATTGGAACTGAATCGGGCGCAGTTCGTTAGGGGCACGCTCATTCAGGCGGTTCATCTGGCCAAGCTAGATGATCTCGAGGCTCGCGCTATCGCAAAATCGTCTTCGTTGGGCAGGAAATGGGGCCCTTTCTGGTGCACATTGCGGCAGGCGATGCCGCCAAACGTGAAATTCTCGAAAAAAATTCGCTTTCCCGGTTGACGTGAGGCCGCGGCGAGCTAATTTCGCCATCCCGCTGGACGCGGGACTTCCACAGTCGAGAGACCGGAGAAGTGCGTTCTCGCAATTTTTGGGACTGCAAATTGAGCTCAATTTTGTCCCGGCATGAGAAAACGGAAATGTTTGCTCGTCGTCGGCGCCAGAGTTGAGTTTTTTGTCGCCCGGGAATTGCGCAGCACCGCTGGTTCTTTGAAATCTACATACAGGGTAGTAAATACAACTTTTTAGAGCTGAGTCTGAATCTTAATGAAGCTCCGGTCTTCGGATCGGGGCGGAGAGTTTCAGTTATCATAAAGATCTCTGGTCCCGCGAGGGACCGGAACAGATTGATCAAGCTACAAAGAGCACATAATGGATGCCTTGGTGCCAATAGGCGATGAAGGACGTGGCTAACTGCGATAAGCCTCGGAGAGCGGTAAACACGCTTTGACCCGGGGATTTCCGAATGGGATAACCTGACTGAAGTAATGTTCAGTCGAGTTCCTGTGAATACATAGCAGGAACATCGCGACACCCGGTGAAGTGAAACATCTCAGTAACCGGAGGAAAAGAAAGCGAAAGCGATTCCGTCAGTAGTGGCGAGCGAAAGCGGAAGAGACCAAACCACCAGCTTGCTGGTGGGGTTGTAGGAGCCCGATGTGGTAGTGCAACGATTAGATGAAGCGAATGGAAAATCGCTCCAGAGAGGGTGACAGGCCCGTAATCGAAAATCCGCGCACGCCTAGGGATTTCCTGAGTAATACGATGCACGTGAAACTTCGTATGAATCCACGCCGACCACGGCGTAAGTCTAAATACTAATTGGCGACCGATAGTGAACAAGTACCGCGAGGGAAAGGTGAAAAGAACCGCTGTGAGCGGAGTGAAATAGTACCTGAAATTATGTGCTTACAAGGTGTCAAAGCCGGAGCAATCCGGTGATGGCGTGCCTTTTGCTTAATGAGTCTGCGAGTTAGTGTCAGTGGCGAGCCTAAGGCGTTCTGCGCCGGAGGCGAAGCGAAAGCGAGTCCGAAATGGGCGTCCATAGTCGCTGGCACTAGACCCGAAGCCGAGGTGATCTACCCATGAGCAGGTTGAAGGTTGCTTAACCGCAACTGAAGGACCGAACCCGTGAAGGTTGAAAACTTCTGGGATGACTTGTGGGTAGGAGCGAAAGACTAATCAAACCCGGTGATAGCTGGTTCTCCCCGAAATAGCTTGAGGGCTAGCCTCAGTGTGCTGACCTGCGGAGGTAGAGCACTGGATGAACTAGAGCCCATACCAGGGTATCGAATTCAATCAAACTCCGAATGCCGCAGGGTGTAACACGGGAGTCAGTGCGTGAGGGATAAGCTTCACGCGCGAGAGGCAAACATGCCAGACCAGCAGCTAAGGTGCCCAAATACCGTTCAGTGGAAAGGATGTGAGGTTGCTTAGACAGTGAGGATGTTGGCTTAGAGGCAGCCATCATTTAAACAGTGCGTAATAGCTGACTCATCGAGCGATCTCGCGCCGATAATGATTGGCGATAAGCGGTATACCGAAGCTCTGGAAGACGAGTGGTTTCGACCATTCGGATTGGTAGGGGAGCGTTGTAGCGACATTGAAGCAGGAGCGGAAGCAACTGTGGAGTTTCTACAAGTGAGAATGCAGACATGAGTAGCGACAAGCCAGGTCAAATTCCTGGCCGCCGTAAACCCAAGGTTTCCTGGGGAAGGTTCGTCCTCCCAGGGTTAGTCGGGACCTAAGTCGAGGCCGAAGGGCGTAGACGATGGCCAGCAGGTTTAATATTCCTGCACCGGCTGTGGTTAAGTTGAATTGTACGCATGAGTGGAGAGCGTCCGTCGATTGAAAGTGACGGTCCCGCAAGGGGACGCTGAGGCCTCTGGCCAAAGCGGATCACTTAAAACTTGTGCCAAGAAAAGCGATTCAATGTTTCCACGGTTGCCCGTACCGTAAACCGACACAGGTGGGTGGGTAGAGTATACCCAGGCGCGTGAGTGAAACCTCGTTAAGGAACTCGGCAATCTAGCCCCGTAACTTCGGAAGAAGGGGTGCCTCCAGCAATGGAGGTCGCAGTGAAATGGGTCAACCGACTGTTTAACAAAAACACAGCACTCTGCCAAGTCGTTAAGACGACGTATAGGGTGTGACACGTGACCAATGCGGAAAGATTACGGTAAGTGGTTAGTCGCAAGACGAAGCTACGAGCCCAAGTCCCCGTGAATGTCGGCCGTAACTATAACGGTCCTAAGGTAGCGAAATTCCTTGTCGGGTAAGTTCCGACCTGCACGAATCGTGTAACGAGTTGACCGCTGTCTCAACGAGGAGCTCAGCGAAGTTGTAGTGGCGGTGAAGATGCCGCCTACCCGCAGTAGGACGGAAAGACCCTATGCACCTTTACTACACGCTGTTACTGTTGTTTCGATTTTGATGCTTAGCGTAAGTGGAAGACTTTGATTCAGACCTTTTGGGGTTTGATGAGTCGCCAATGAAACACCACCCTTCGAACTTGGAATAACTAACCTCTCGCCATTATCTGGCAGAGGGACACTGGCAGCCGGCTAGTTTTACTGGGGCGGTATCCTCCCAAAGAGTAACGGAGGAGTACGAAGGTTGGCTCAACCTGGTTGGCAATCAGGTGACGAGTACATGGATATAAGCCAGCTTAACTGTGAGACACACACGTCGAGCAGGTACGAAAGTAGGTCCAAGTGATCCGGTGGTTGAATGTGGAATTGCCATCGCTCAACGGACAAAAGGTACGCTAGGGATAACAGGCTGATCCTGCCCAAGAGCTCATATCGACGGCAGGGTTTGGCACCTCGATGTCGGCTCATCACATCCTGGGGCTGGAGAAGGTCCCAAGGGTCCGGCTGTTCGCCGGTTAAAGTGGTACGCGAGCTGGGTTCAGAACGTCGCGAGACAGTTCGGTCCTTATCCACTGTGGGCGCAGGAGAATTGAGGGGTTCAGACCTTAGTACGAGAGGACCGGGTCTGACGAACCGCTGGTGTTCCGGTTGTCGTGTCAACGGCAGTGCCGGGTAGCTATGTTCGGAAAGGATAAGCGCTGAAAGCATCTAAGCGCCAAGCCTATCCCAAGATGAGTTCTCCCTGAAGAGTCGTGGTAGACCACCACGTTGATAGGTCACTGGTAGAAGCGCAGTAATGTGTGTAGCTAAGTGATACTAATAACTCGTTCGGCTTGGTCATTTACTTTTCAATTAACCCGTCGCGTCGGCTTTAAACCTGACGCGGCGGCAAATTGAGGGGAATGACAAATTAAACAAAACGAAGCCTAAACTGTTGGAAAACTTTTACACGCCGTAGTCCCGCGAATGCGGGGGCAGGCGGGCCTGTATGTAGATTTCAGAGAATCAGCGCGAGCTGGTGACAAATTAAGATCATCAGACCGACGCGCGCGAAGCGATTCGGTCGCGGAGTCTGGTGATCCTAGCGCAGTGGCACCACCCGTTCCCATTCCGAACACGGAAGTGAAACGCTGCAGCCCCGATGGTAGTGCATCTATAGGTTGTGCGAGAGTAGGACGTTGCCAGAACTTATGCCCGGCATCTTGGAAACAAGGTGCCGGGCTTTTTTTCGAATCAGCCCAGCTTCTCGAAGCGGTAATTATCCTTTACGCTGTTCCAGAACGCTCCGGAAGATTCGGCCTCTAGCAATGCGTCGAAGACAAACTGGGGCACGTTGAAGTAGCGATAGTCGTCGCCGTCTCGGAATGCGAGATCCAGCGTCCGCTTCTCAGCATCATAAGTCGCCGCCGCGATGGCCGACGAATCCAAGCTCACCCGCTTTTTCATGCCCACTCACTTTTACCGTGGGTCGTCTTGAATAACAGGCTGGCATTTCCTGGCACCCGGTTGGATGCTTCCAAGAGATGCGTGACGCCTTGACTCCTATGATGCAGCAATATCAGCGGCTTCGCGCCAGCGTGCCGACTGATACCTTGCTGCTCTTTCGGCTCGGCGACTTCTATGAGCTATTCTTCGAGGACGCGAAAGTTGCCTCCGGCTTGCTCAACCTCGCGCTGACTAAACGCCACGACGTCCCCATGTGCGGCATGCCGTATCACGCGGCGCAGGGTTACATCGCGAAACTGATCAAAGCCGGCCGGCGCGTTGCTATTTGCGACCAAACGAGCGAGCCGCAGCCGGGCAAAATCGTCTCCCGCGACATCACCCAGATCATCAGCGCCGGGACGGTGAGCGATCTCGATCTTCTGGAATCCAAACGTGCGAATTACCTTGCCGCGGTTTTCGCGCAGGACAGCGTTTTCGGTCTCGCCTACGCGGATCTCACCACGGGCGAGTTCCGGCTGATGCAGCTAAACAAGGAAGCCGCCGTGTTCGATGAGCTCGCACGCATCGCGCCTTCGGAATTACTGGTGAGCGAGCAGCAGGAGCCACTATTCAGGCAGGTCCCGGGTGCTCTCGCTTACGATCATTACGCTTTTCTGCCCGAGAACGCCCGCTTCACGCTTTGCGAGCATTTTAAGGTCAAATCCTTGGATGGCTTTGGCTGCGGCGATTTGCCTGAGGCGATCGGCGCCGCCGGCGCCATCGTTCATTATCTCAAGCACCAACTCCGGCGCAAAATTGATCACCTCAGCTCGCTTCGCTGCGAAGCGCCTAACGATCACGTGGTGCTCGACGCCGCCACGCAGGCGAATCTCGAATTGGTCAGCTCCCGTGGCGTGCGCGACACCAGTCTCCTCGCCTCGCTCGACCGCACGGTCACGCCAATGGGCGGCCGCCGATTGCGCGCCTGGATTTTGCAGCCGATCCGCGATTTACCCGCACTGGAGCAGCGTCAGCAATTCATCGCAGACCTGCTGCAGGAACCCGATCTCTTCGCCGCGCTCCGTGAGACGCTGCGCTCGATTCGTGATCTCGAGCGGGCCTGCGGAAGGTTGAGCCAGGCCTCAGGTAATCCCCGCGACCTTGTCGCGCTGAAGATTTCGCTAGGCCAGATTCCAAAGCTCAAAGGCGAGCTGCAACAGCTTCTCGATCGGTTGAACTTCGGTGTGAATCAGCCCCACGATGCTCCCGCTTCGCTTGGCCAACAGCTGCAACGCGAACTGCACGAGATGCCGGCGCTGGCCGCGAAGCTGGCAGGAGCTTTAGCAGACGCCCCCCCGCTCGCGCTGAAGGAAGGGGGGATTTTTCGCGACGGTTTCAACGTGCAACTCGACGAGCTGCGCCAGGCGTCACGCGATGGGAAAAACTGGATCACGGAGCTGCAGGAACGCGAGATCGCGAGCACCGGGATCAAGTCGCTCAAAGTGCGCTTCAACTCCGTTTTCGGCTACTTCATCGAAATCACGAAATCGAACCTGGCGAGCGTTCCGGAGCGTTACACGCGCAAACAAACGACGGTCGGCGGCGAGCGTTTCATCACGCCCGAGCTTAAGGAAATGGAGGCGAAGATTCTCGGCGCCGACGAGCGCGCGCGTCATCTGGAATATCAGCTCTTCCAAACGCTGCGCGAGGAAACGTTAGGCGAGCTGGCGCCGATCCAGCAAACGGCGAGTGCGATCGCGACCCTCGACGTCCTCTGCTCGTTAGCCGAGACGGCGCGCCTCTTTCATTACTGCCGGCCAAAGCTCGATCAATCGCTCCGGCTTTGCCTGAAGGACGCCCGCCATCCCGTGCTCGACCAAAATCTCGCCGAAGAGAAGTTTGTGCCTAACGACACCGACCTCGATGGCGAAAGACTTCGCCTCGCCATCATTACCGGCCCGAACATGGCCGGAAAATCCACTTACATCCGGCAGGTCGCGCTCATCGCGCTGATGGCCCAGATCGGCAGTTTCGTCCCGGCCACGAGCGCGGAAATCGGCTTAGTCGATCGCATCTTCACGCGCGTCGGGGCGAATGACGACCTCTCGCGCGGCCAGTCGACCTTCATGGTCGAGATGAATGAGACCGCCAATATTGTGAATAACGCGACCGAACGCAGTCTCGTCATCCTTGATGAAATCGGCCGCGGCACTTCGACCTTCGACGGGCTCTCCATCGCCTGGAGCGTGGCCGAGTTTCTGCACGACAAAATCAAGGCACGCACCCTTTTCGCGACCCATTACCACGAGTTGACCAAGCTCGCCGAGGAGCGCAGCGGCGTGGCCAATTTCAACGTCGCGGTGCGCGAATGGAATGAGCAGATCATCTTCCTGCGAAAAATCATCCCGGGCGGCGCTGACAAGAGCTACGGCATTCAGGTCGCGCGCCTCGCCGGTTTGCCGCGCGAGATCTTGAACCGGGCGAAGGATATCCTTTCCCACTTGGAGAACCCGAACGGAGCGATCAGGAAGCCAGGCAAACGAAAATCGCGGCGGGCCAGTCGCCTCCCCGCCCGCGCCGAGAAGCCGCAGCTGGATCTCCTCTGACTCATCTCCGCCGTGATTATTTCCATGACGTAAGGGACATCTCCGAGTAAAAATCTTCCCTTTATGCCGGTGCGAACCGAGAAAGATTTAAGCGATCAACTGCGCGGCTATTGGCTCAAAGCCGTCGCGGCGATCGAACTGCGCAATTTCGGTTACGCGATCGAACTCCTGCAAAACCTGCTCAAGCAGGAGCCGGAATTCCTCACCGGCCGCCAGATGTTGCGGCGGGCGGCGGTGACTCGGGTGAAGAGCGAAAAGAAAAGCTTCTTCAACATTTCCACCTCCCCGCTCGCCCTCATGAAAGCGCAACGGGAGGTGAAGAAGGATCCGCGTAAGACGATCGAGCTCGTGGAAAAGATTCTCGAAGCCGAGCCCTACAGCCAACAGGCTAACATGCTCCTGAAGGACGCCGCGGTCGCCGCGCAGTATCCCGAGATTGCCCTCTTCGCGATGGAGACTTTGCTCGAACACGACCCCAGGGACGTGAAAGTCCTGCACGAGATCGGTCGCCTCTATCAGCGTTACGAACAAAGCGACAAGGCGGTCGAAGCTTACGGTCGGATTACTGAAATCGACCCGACCGATCTGGAGGCGGTCAAACTCGGGAAGGACGCATCGGCGCGCGCTTCCATGAAAACAGGTGGTTGGAACGAGGCGGAAAGTTACCGCGACCTGATCAAGGACAAGGAGGTCGCGGTTTCGCTCGAACAGCAAAGCCGGATGCAGTTGACCGGCGAATCTCTCGAACAGCAAATCACGGAAACCTTCGCCCGACACGAAGCTGAGCCGCAGAATGTCGACCTGGCCAAGCGGCTGGGCGCGCTGCACGACCAGAAGGACGACCTGGAAGGCGCGGTCGCCTGGTATCAATACGCGGTTGACCTAACGAACAAGAGCGACCCCGGCCTGGTGCGGAAAGTGGCCGACCTGAAAATGCGGCAGCTCGAGCGCAAGATTCGCGACGACGAAGCCTACCTCGCGCAACAAAGCAGCGGCGACGAAAATATCGCCACCAGGTTGAGCGAATTAGAGGGGGCGAAAAAACAGCGGGCCGAAATCCTGATCGACGACGCGCGCAAACGGCTCGACCGCAATCCGACCGACCTGCAGCTGCGCTACGAGCTGGGCGAACACCTGACCCATGCCGGCCAGTATCGCGACGCTCTGCCCGAGCTTCAGCGCGCCCGGCAAAATCCGAATGCGCGACTGAAGGCGATGAACCTCTTAGGCCGCTGTTACCGGGAGCTCGGCATGCTCGATCTTGCGGCCAAGCAGCTGGAGGATGCCGCCCGGGAGATGCTTGTGATGGACGCGGTGAAAAAGGAAATCGTCTATAACCTGGGCCTGGTTTACGAGCAGATGGGCGATCCCGAGAAGTACATCGATGCGATGAAGAAAATCTACGAGAGCGACTACGGTTATCGCGATGTCGCCGCGCGGGTGGAAAGCTCGTACAGCTCCGCCACGGAGAAAAGCTAGGCTTTCGTGGCTCTATCGCTGGTTTGGGCCGCCTTCCGCCTGGTCGCCCTGAGGTGTTCAGCCGGCTGAAGCCCGGCCCATCGAAAACAGTATTTCTACGTCCGGATCGCCTGTCCCTAACGAATTAACTACGCCGGAAGGCCGGAGCACCAGCAAACCTCAAGACAAACCAATTGTGAAGAAATGCATTCAGTTTACAGCTCAAGTGGCTCTCGCGGCCCTTCTCGCCGGTGGTCTCACCTTCATCTCGCAAGCGCAGGCGGCGAGTGAGTCAAAAATGAAGTCCGGTTCCAAGTTGAGCGCGAACGACAAGAACTTCGTCAAGAAAGCCTACAAAGGCGGCATGATGGAAGTTGAAAACGCCAAGATGGCCAAGGAAAAGGCGAAAAACGACGCGACCAAGGAGGTGGCGGAGCGCATGATCACCGACCACAGCAAGGCGAACGATCGCCTCATGGAAATAGCCAAGGAAGAAAACCTCGACCTCTCCAAGGGTGAACCGAAGCCCTCGACCATTTCCGGAGACGACTTCGACAAGGAATACCTGACGATGTTGAAGAAGGATCACGAAAAGGACATCGCCATGTTCGAGAAGGAAGCGAACGACGTGAAGCCGGCCGAGGATCGGGATGTTCCGGCCTTTGCCAAGGAGACGCTCCCGACCCTGAAAGAGCATCTCAAAATGGTGGAAGACGCGCTCGCCAAAACCAAATAATTCTCCCTTCCTCCAACGGTGCGGCGCCTCACAAGGGCGCCGCATTTTTGTTTTCCGGGATGCGGTTTAACCTTCTCGATGACAGACCCAGCCGTGGCCGCGGCCTTCGCCAGACACCAGCCCTGGATCACGAAATACGACCTGCGCGGCGCCAGCTCCGGGGGCTGGTTTGACGCGCCTAACGATCCCCGGCTTGGCTTGTTCCGGCGCTGCTTTCCCGAGGCCCGCCGGATCCTCGAGCTCGGTTCGCTCGAGGGCGGGCACACCATCGGGCTGGCCCGACAGCCGGGCGTGGAAAGCATCCTCGGGATCGAAGGACGCAAGGCGAACTACGAGCGTGCGCAGCTCGCCAGGGAACTCTTCGCGGTCGACAAGATTTCGTTCGTCCACGCCAATCTCGAGGAAATCCGGCTGGCCGAGTTCGGAAATTTTGACGCCATTTATTGCTGCGGACTTCTCTACCATTTGCCGGAGCCGTGGAAGCTGGTCGAGCAATTCGCCTCCATCGCGCCGGGGCTTTTTCTCTGGACGCATTACAGCACCGAGGCGCTGGCGGATAGTTTCCAGCAAGGTTACAAGGGATTTCGCCAGGCGGAGGGCGGCCCGGACGAAGCCTTGAGCGGACTTTCGCTCGATTCCTTCTGGCCCACTCTCGGCTCGCTTTGCACGATGCTGACCGATCACGGATTTTCAGAAGTACGCCTGCTCGGGAACGACCTGAAGCACGCACACGGCCCGGCGATCATCCTGGCAGCATACGTTTGATCGTTAGGCCATGAATTTTTTCAAATCACTCGTTCAGAAATTTGCCGGCAAACCGGTCGATTGGGATGAGCTCGAGGAAATGCTCATCCGCAGCGATCTCGGCGTGCCGATGAGTCTGCGCATCGTGGAGGCACTCCGGACGCGCGAGCAGACGCAGACGATCACCGCCAAGGATGTCGTGGAAGTAGCGCGTGAGGAAATCCTGCGCGTCCTTCCGATTGCGCCACCGCCGATCCGTCCCCTTCCCGCCAAGCCGAAAGCGATTCTCATCGTCGGTGTCAATGGAACCGGGAAGACAACTTCGACCGCCAAGCTCGCCTATTATTTTCAACGGAACCGGCACTCGGTCCTGCTCGCCGCCGCCGACACTTTCCGCGCGGCCGCGATCGAGCAACTGGCGGTCTGGGCCGATCGTTTGCAAATCGAAATGATCCGCGGGCAATACAACGCCGACCCGGCGGCGCTCTGCTACGAAGCCTACCAATCAGCCGATCGTCGCGACATCGAGTTTCTCCTTTGCGACACCGCGGGCCGGTTGCACACGAAAAGCAATCTCATGGGCGAACTGGAAAAAATAAAACGCTCGCTCGCCAAACACGACCCGGACGCTCCGCACGAACGCCTCCTCGTAGTCGATGCCACGACCGGGAGCAATGCCGTCGCGCAAGCGCGGGAATTTCATGCCGCCGTCGATCTCACCGGCCTCATCGTGACCAAGCTCGACGGCAGCGGCAAAGGTGGGGTGGTGATTGCGATCCAGCACGAGCTCGGCATCCCGACCCGCTTCGTCGGCACCGGCGAAAAGCTGGAAGACCTCGCGCCGTTCGATAGCCGCGCCTTCATCGAGCAGATGCTCTGATCGACTGCCATTTTCGAGGGCGCAAAGGTTGAAAAATCCCTCGACCGAAGCCGCGAAATTATTTACACCGCGAGCATGTTTACCAGCCTAACGAATCGATTAACGTCTCGCCTGCTTCTCTCCGTCGCTCTTTTACTCCCGGGATTTTTCCTCCTGCCGGGATGCGGTCATGCCAGCGGCGGGCAAGATGGCCTTTATCTGCGGACCAGTTACGCCTTCGGCCATCTCGACACCAGCACCGTCTATCTCGAGGGTGACCGGATCGCGTGGAATCCAAAGGGCGGGATCAATCCGTTCGACTTCGCCGCGGCGGAAAAAAGCGATCCGCAAAACGTGGGACACTTCAAGATCAACGGCGACCAAATGGAGGTGACCTGGGGTGGCGGCCGCGCGGCGCAGAGTCTTCGCATCGAGCGCCAGAATGGGAAGATGTCCGCGCTGGACGGCGGCTTGATCTCCAAAGCCGAAGGTTATCCCGCCGACAAACGCCTTGATGCCAGCTATGGCGGAGTCATGAGCGCGGGCGCTGTGTCCGCAGGTCGCACCCTCAATCTCTCGAAAGACGGGCACTGTAACATGTCGACCCTCGGGACGGTTGAGCTCTCTTCCGATGTGCCGGGCGGAACGGGCTCGGCTTCCTCTCAGACCAGCGGCACCTACAAGCTCGGGGGAAACACCCTCACGCTCAATTTCGCCGACGGAAAAACCGAAAGGCACACCGTCATACCTTATAGTACCGCAATCGATCCAGCCAAAGCTGAGCTATCGGACGGAAAGCTTTTTTTCGACCAATTCATGCTCCGGCGGGAACGCTAAGCCGCCCTACGCCAAGGCTCGGAAAGGGATCGATCGTTTGCCTAACGAGAATAGAACTCGCCGGCGTCGGGCAGCAGCATCCTACCGTCTGAGGCCGGCCCCGGCGACGATGGTATAACCCGGATTCTGATTCCAGTTCGCCTGCTCGCTGGGAGCGAAAGGCTCGAAGTCGGTCTGGGCATTTGGACCCGTTTTCCATCGGTCATAGGAGGAAGGAGCTCGCACCACGACGACTTCGTGGGGCGCGACGTTTCTCCTGCTGGATTGAGGCGAGTCGTTTTCGGCCTGCTCACTGGCCACCGAAGGCGATTGATAGAAGTAGGCGAATGTGGCAACGGCGAGGATAAAGAGGAGTAGAGGCTGTTTCATTTTTGGTAAATGTTTGATTGCGCGATTTCCTAATTTCCATAATGCCTATAATCGCTTTGCGGAGTCAATGATTTTTGCGCAGCGCCTGCTCGCGGCACCGTGATCGAGCAAAATCCCGACGGTGGATATAACAATGCGCACTCATCTCAACAACGCCGCCCGCACGTGCTCCGCTGTCACTGAGCCATCGCGTGAGCCCATTCCTCCTCGGTCTCTCCCGCGAAGAGCGAGGGAATCGATCGCACCCTCGGGAAAGGCTTCTTTTGCTTCTCCATCTCAGATTGACACTCGACCGTAAACCGGGCGAACGGGATCGCCTTGAGCCGACGAACCGAAATCGATCGCCCCGACATTTCACAGATCCCGTATTTTCCGGATTCGATTCGTCCCAGTGCGCCGTCTATTTCAATCAGCGCGTTTCTTTCCTGCGAAAGGAGACGAAGCGCGAAATCGCGGTCGCAAACGTCAGTCGCGGCGTCGCCTTGGTGGGTGGCCAGGGCGGAACTGCCGCTCGCATCGGCGCGGGAATCGCGCGCGACTTCGTTGATCGAGCGCAACAAGGCGCCGCGCAGCTGCAGCAATTTCTCTTGCTGGGTCCGGGTGAAAGCATCGAGCAGGACGGGCCGCTGCGCCGGCCGGAGAGCCCGGTCGCCTAACGACGGTTCAATCTCACGCGCGCGCGCCTGCGCGGAGCGCCGCGGTGGTTTGGATGAGATCTTGGTTGCCGGATTTGATACGCGAGTATTCATCGGCGCAGGTTGCAGCTGCTTGGTGACATTCTGGTGACTGCCTTGTAGCGATTTGGTAAATCCTTCGATCCGCCGCGAATCGGAGTGGTACTGGCGACCGGATTCGCTCCCGGCCCTTATCCGTGAGATGGCGCTTCCCTTCCGATGATTTCTGCTGATCCTGTTTCCCGATGAAGGCGGCGAAGGAAGAAGGAGAGCTCGCGGCGGCGGCGAGCGACCAGCTGCCGATGCCGACAGGCCTTGCTGGCTTCTTCGCAAAATTCGCCGTGCTCAAGAACGCGCAGCGTGAGCTGTGGCTCACGTTCCTGATCAAGTTCCTCATCTACACGGCCTACTCTGTCACGAACAAGACGATGGTGCTGTGGTTCTCGCGCGATCTAGGGTTCAGCGACCAGGCGGCCGGGGCGCTGGTCGGCTGGGTCTGGGCGCCAGCGATGACGGTGTTCACCCTGCTCGCCGGCTCGCTGACCGATGCGATTGGTTTGCGCCGCACGTTTTTCCTTGGAGTCGCGATTTGCACCTTCGCACGCAGCGTCATGGTCGTAACCACGATTCCCTCGCTGGCGCTGATTTGCGGTGTACTTCCGCTCGCCGTGGGCGAGGCCCTCGGCACACCAGTGCTCCTGGCGGCGACGCGGATTTATTCGACCACCCAGCAGCGCTCGATCGCGTTCTCGATCATCTACATGGTGATGAACATCGGCTACGTCGCGGCCGGATGGATTTTTGATTACATCCGGAATCTGGATCTGCGGTTGAGCTTTTTCGGGTTTCAACCAACTACGCACGAGCAGCTTTTCCTGGTCAGCCTAACGATCGAAGTCCTGATTTTCCCCGCGCTTTACTTTCTCCGCCGCGGAGAGGAGGAGAAAGCGCGAGAGAAGCGCATGGCAGCAGCGACATCCGGGTTCTGGAAACGAATCGCCGAGACGGTGCGACAGAGCGCGGTCGATACCGCCAAGCTCTTTCGGCGGCTCGTCGGGCAGTCTGCTTTCGCTCGCATCCTCGCCTTTTTTCTCCTGATCGGATTTCTCAAAGCCATCTTCCTGCAGATGGACTATGTCTTTCCGAAGTTTGGCGATCGCGTGCTGGGCTTGCACGCGCCGGTCGGCAAGCTGGCCAACATCAATGCGATTCTCATTATCGTGCTCGTGCCCACGATCGGAGCGCTCACGCAACGATTTGCCGCTTATCGCATGGTCGTGATAGGTGGCGCCATTTGTGCGGCGGGAGTTTTCATCATGGCGTTGCCGCCGGTGTGGTTCGTCCCTTTGGCGAATGGCCCGTTTGGGGAATGGATCGGGCATAGCTATCTCGGACTCAAGGGAAGCATCAATCCCTATTACGTCATGGCGGCGCTCTATCTGATGGTCTTCTCCGTCGGCGAGGCCTTTTATTCGCCACGAGTCTATGAGTACGCGGCCGCTATCGCGCCCGCGGGCCAGGAAGCCTCCTACGGCGCGCTGGCCTATCTTCCGTTTCTCGTGGGGAAGCTCCTCGTCGGCACCTCCGGTTGGATCCTCGCAGCTTTCTGTCCCGCGGAAGGTCCGCGCCGACCCGCCATGATGTGGCTGATCTTCGCGCTCGCCGCCTCGGTGGCGCCGATCGGCCTGCTCGTTTTCCGCAACTACATCCGGGTGCCCGAAGCGGGCCGAGAGGAATTCGCCTAACGACGAGTAAGGCGGCGCGCTCACTCCGCCGGAACAGGCCGGCGCGAGGAGCTTCGTTGCCGGGGAATAAATGTCGCTTTAGGTTCTCTCACCTCCGATGAACGAAACGCCACTTTACCAACAGACACCTGGCAGCCGCCGCTCCTCCTTTTGGATCGGCGCGACGATCCTCACCCTCATCGCAGCCACCTCGCTCTACATCGGCCGCGCCGGCGAGCAGAAGGATGCTGCGACCAACTCTCAAACCGCGAAAACAACCGAAACCAAGTCCATGTCCGATACCGAACTGCGCCAAAAATTAACTCCCGAACAATACAAAGTGACCCGCGAAAACGGGACCGAGCCTCCGTTTCACAACGCTTATTGGGACAACCACAAGCCTGGCATTTACGTCGACCTGATCAGCGGCGAACCGCTCTTTTCCTCGACCGACAAATTCGAGAGCGGGACCGGCTGGCCGAGCTTCACCAAGCCGATCGACAAAGCGAACGTCGTGGAAAAGACCGACCGAAGCTTGTTCATGTCGCGGACTGAAGTGCGCTCGAAAAAAGACGACGCGCATTTGGGCCACCTCTTCGACGACGGCCCGGCCCCGACCGGGATGCGTTATTGCCTGAATTCCGCTTCGCTCCGTTTCGTGCCGAAGGAGAAGATGAAAGAAGAAGGCTACGGCGACTATCTCTATCTCTTCGACGACACGACGAAGACCGAGCAGCAGGCGAAGAAGTAACGCGAGAAGTGTCACGACGGCAAAGACATCGTGGCCGGGAGCGATGTCGGCACCGATGGCAAGGTGCTCGGTTCCAAAGTCGTCTACGAATATCCGCCCGGCATTGGTCCTGCTGATTCAAATAAATGCGCAGGTGCGGCTTTCCCTCTTTGATGAAGAAAGCCACGGTGCCTCCGATCCAGACAGGGACATGATTATGATGGAAAACAGCGGGACCGAATTGAGCGTGATCGATCCGTTCCACCACCTCCCGGCCGAGCATCTCCGAATGCGGAGAGCCCCCGATAAAATATCCCGCCTCCCGCATTGCCGAGAGTATCCACGCCGCAGCTAAACATCACGACGGCGTCGCCCTGCCCGCGCTTCATCAGCGACTGACATTGATTAGGTTGATCTACGATCGGTGACCTTCCCCGAGAAGTGCGGGACGCATTTCGGGCAAATCTTCCGCGCGCAAAAGACCCGGGATACAGGCGCAGAGGAGAACGGAGAGAAGGATAATTCTAGGAGTTTTCATAAGGAGCGCTACCGGGCAAGAGGTTCTGGAGGACTTGAATTTGCGGTGCAGCCTATAGCAGATTGAAAAATTTCGATTAGGCAGGAATCCCGACCTGCGGAAAAAAAGATGAAGGAACACGGCGAAAGATGAAACTTGAAGAGATGAACCCTGACGCTGCCGAACGCGACGCCGCCTGGCCGGCTTTACCTTTTTCCGAGTGGCAAGCCACCGCCGAGACGCTCCACATGTGGACCCAAATCGTCGGAAAGATCCGGCTCAAGTTAACGCCGTGGATTAATCACTCCTGGCACGTCACCCTTTATCTGACGGCGCGCGGCCTAACGACTTCGCCGATCCCGCACGGATTACATACGTTTGAGCTGCGTTTCGATTTTCTCGATCATCATCTCCGCATCCTGAAGAGCGACGGCGGGCAACGGCTGATCGAGCTGCGCTCGCAATCGGTCGCCGAATTTTATCGGAAATTGATGAGCGGCCTGGAGGAGCTGGAGTTGCCGGTCAAGATCGACCTCTTGCCTAACGAAGTCGTGGAGGCGATTCCGTTCGATCACGATGAGACCCACCGCACCTATGTGCCGGAGCGACGCGAACCGCTTCTGGCGCGTGCTCGTGCAATCGGATCGGGTCTTCAAAAAATTCCGCTCCCGTTTTTGTGGGAAGTGCAGCCCGGTCCATTTCTTTTGGGGCAGCT
Source organism: uncultured Verrucomicrobiae bacterium (assembly GCA_963792775.1). Taxonomy (GTDB): domain Bacteria; phylum Verrucomicrobiota; class Verrucomicrobiia; order Chthoniobacterales; family UBA10450; genus Palsa-1392. Next base: position 35,972 of record CAWBXU010000013.1, read on the forward strand.
TCGATCTCGCGGTCACGCGTTTTTCCGGGCGCCCGGCGCCGCCGCATCCGGGTGGAGTGCCGCATCTGCCCGACGTCGTGGCGCGCGAAGCGTATGCGCAGGAAGTGAGCAGCCTTGGGTTTTGGCCGGGCAACGCCGCCAGCCCCACGCCGGTTTTTTATTCCTACGCCTATCCGGAACCGGCTGGATTTGCGGATGCGCAGGTCCGGCCTAACGACGCTTCTTATTCCGTGCAAATGCACGAATTCCTATTGCCCTACGACGCGGTGCGCACGGCGGCTTCGCCGGACGATGCCCTGCTCGAATTCGCCCAGAGCACGTATGACGCCGCTTCGCTACTCGGGAAATGGGACCGCGAGGCGCTCGACGAAGCCCAGCTTCACCCGCCGCATGGCTGAGAGGGCGTCTAAAAAAACGCTCTTCATCCATTGTCATGTTGAGCGAAGCGAAACATCTCTGACTCTTTCGGAGGTCACAGCGCGCCGAAATGATCAGAGATTCTTCGCTTCGCTCAGAATGACAGACTTTTTAGACGCCCTCTGAGAGACTGGAGATGCGGAAGCATGTCCCTCCCGCGCCGAAAATTCGAGGAGGAAAAGGCGTCTCGTTAGGCTAAATTCCGGCCTTCAAGAAAGGCGCCCATGCCCGCAAGATCCAACAAGCGCTCTCGCCAACGCGAGGTTTCCCCTAACGAACCAAAGCGTTCCCCGCTGGCCACGATCCTGAAGTGGGTCGGTGCGGCGGCGGCCTTGATCTCGCTAACGTTAGGCTTCGTCCAAGTGACGAAAATCGCCGGTGAAGCCCGGGAGCGGACGCGGCGCATCAGCGAAGCAATCCGCGACGCCGCGCAGCAGCAGACTAGCGGCGATTATGCCGCGGCCTGGCTCACATTGGACGATGCGCAAAAGCGCGCGGAGGAAGGCGGAGAGCTGGCGAAGTTGATCGGCCACCCGGATGAACAACGGCGTCAACTCCTCCATGCTGAGGAAGACCTGGCGATGGCATGGGTGCGCAACGCCCGGCCCGCGGAAGGACAGAACTTTTCCGACCTCGTGGACAAGCTCCTGCCAGTCATGGTGCGCGGAACATCAAGCGCAAGCGGCCCGCGCAAAGCGGACCTCCTCGCCCATATCGGCTGGGCTTATTTCCTGAAAAGCAAAGATGGGCAGGCCGAGCTCGACTCTGCGGTTCAGTATCGCCAGGCGCTCGCGCTCGACCCGGAGAATCCTTACGCGAATGTCTATTGGGGCCACTTGATTTTGTGGCAACGAGGCGATCCCGCGGAAGCGCAGATGCATTTCGACGCGGCGGTGTCGGCACGGCGGGATCTTCCCTACATCCGCCGGATCGAGCTGGCCGCACTCGAGATCGATCATTCGCCAAAAGCCCAGGCGCAGCTCCTTCGGGCTGCGAACGAGATGCGGAAAAACGGCGAGCCGATCGATGCTGCGAGCGCGAGCAAGGTTTGGAACATCTACTATTCCGACTTCATGGATGACCCCCGCTTCGCGAGGCTCACCAGCGCAGTCCCCGCCGCGGATCAGATTGCGCTGATCGAGGCGCTCTTCGAGGGGGCGGGTTTCGACTCGACGAAAATTCCGAGCCGCGAAGCCTTTCTCGCCACGCTTGAGGAAGCTGCGGGCGAACGAGAAGCGGCGCTGAAGAGATGGCGCGCCCTGCGTCCGACGCTCTCGCCCGATATCTCCGACCGATTCATTCAAACGGCCGACGCCGCGATCGCGCGGCTCTCGCAGCCGGGCGCAACGCCCTGAAAACTCTGGGCTCGCGCAAGCGCGGCCTTCCGGAGGGGACATGCTTCCGCATGTTCAGGATCGTGATTGGCCGGCGAAGGCCGATTTTCTTTTGATGGTATTTTTGATCTCTGCGTCAAATCGCGTTGGACGCAATAGTGCGCCCGCTTAACATCTTCTCTCCTTTGCCGCCCATGCCCCGCCGACCGAAACTGCCTAACGATCCCGAGAACGAAGAATCCGGCCCGCGCCTCCCCGCGGTCAGCCCGCAAGCTCGAGCCGGGGCAGCCGACCGATCTGGAATTGATGGCTGGGATTCAACGCGAAGATCCCGAGGCGCTTTCCCAGCTTTACGATCGCTACAACGGCATCATCAAGGCGCTCATTCTGCGCGTCGTGCATAACGAGGCCGAGGCCGATGATTTGCTCCAGGAAATTTTCATGGAGCTCTGGAATCACGCCAAGAATTTTTCCGCGCAAAAGGGCAAGCCGCTCGGCTGGATGGTCACCCTCGCACGCCGCCGGGCGATCGACGGCCTGCGCAAGAAGCAGGCTTACATGCGCGCGGGCGAGCGCCTGCAAAACGAAACCGAACAGCAGCCCGACGCCTGGGTGCACAACGCCACCGCCGAGGAAATCGACTTCTCGGATACGCGCGTCCTCGTCCGCAGGGTGATCAACAGCCTGCCGCCGGCGCAGCAGCAGGCCATCGATCTCGCATTTTTTCGCGGCATGAGTCAGCGCGAAATCGCCGCAAATACGAATACACCTTTAGGGACCGTCAAAACCCGCCTCGAATTGGGGCTGAAAAAAATTTATGACGGCCTGAAAGAACTGAAAGATGAGCTTTGAGGAATTCCAGAATCGCGCGCGCCTCTATGTCATTGGCGCGCTGGAGAATGGAGAGAGTCTCGAGTTCGAAGAAGCACGCGCCGAATTCGGTCAGCCGGCGGAAGATTGCATCACGGAATGCTACCGCCTGCATGAGGCTTTTGCCCTCAGCCTTCGCCCGGCCAAAACTTCCGACGCGCTCAAAGATCGGCTCATGAAAATGGTCCGCGAGCGCAAGCCGGGCGAAAGTCGTTAGGGCGTCCTCGGTTTTTCCAATCTCTCCCCGCACTCATCTCGCGATTCTCCCTGGGGAGCACGGGCTGCCAGCCCGTTGGCCAAGGCTGCCATCCTTCGCGAACTTTCGGCACGGTGACATGATCGGAACTGCCCCAGCAGAATTGTGCACTCGGCTCTTCTCTTGGGACGTTATCTCCCCGACCCGGGAAGATCACCGATACGGAAAAGAGCCGGTCGCACAACCGGCTCAGACGCTTCCCATCATGTCACCGCGCCGAAAGTTCGTCGCGGCAGGCTGCCGCTACCAACGGGCTGGCAACCCGTGCTCCCCGGAGCAAAAGTCGCGCTACTCGTTCGGGGCGGCGGGCGGAACGACTTCGGAGCGGCACTCCATCTCGCGCAGGATGAACTCCTGGAGGAAGCCGTAAAAGTTCACCTGAAAGAGACTCAGGTCGCGCCGCGAACCGATCGGCGAGCGATAACGATCGCAGAGTTCCTCTTCGCTGAAGTCGTATTTCGTCGCGAGCGCGAGCCGCGCCTGATTGAGGGCGTTGAGCCAGGCTTCGGAGTGCGCGACCGGAATGCGCAGCGTGCAGTTGGCGAATGGCTTCTCGTTATCGCCCAGCTGGCGCAGGTCGCTTTCCACCGTTTCCGTGCAGGTTTGGAAAAGACGGCGCAGCTCCGGTTCGACATAGATTTTCCATTCCGCGCAAAATTCCTTCTCGTTAGGCCCGGCCGGCGCGCTGAAGAGGCGCTGCTCGACCGCGGGGACGGCCTCGGATTGGGTGCTCGCGGGCATCTGTCGCAACAACTCCGCCAAAAACGGATCGATCTCGCTGATTTCGAGAGTGCCGTTGTTGCGGAAAATTTCCATCAGCTCACCCGCTCGATCGTAGCCAGGAGCAAATAACCGTGGAGCTGCTGGACGAATAGCTCAGCCCGCTCCCGCACCCCGCTCCACAAAATCGAGCGGCCCTGCCGATGCACTTCGAGCATGTGCATCTCCGCCTTTTCCCTCGGGTAACCAAAGACTTTCTGAAAAGCCATCGTGACGTAACTCATCAGATTGACCGGATCGTTATGCACCACCACCTGCCAGGGCAGGTCGAGCTCCTCGTTCGTTCTCGTCTCCTCAGTCGTCGCCGGATTCGCGATGGCGCCGGTGATCAGGACGGAAGTGGACATGGCGAAAATGAGAGCGTTTTCCGGCGGACGATGACGTCGAACCCAACCGAAAATAGTATCACAGGGCGCGCCCGATTCAACCGCTGGCAAGGTTAGGCGGGCGGCGCGCCATGATTCGCTCCTGCAACCTCTGCATCCGGGCGCGTCCAGCGGAATCGCGATCGTCGAGACCGCGGAGATGGAGCAATCCGTGCAGGAGATACAGTTGGAGCTCGTAGCCTAACGAGGTCCCCTGGCGGCCCGCCTGGTGGCGGGCGGTCTCTGCACTGATGAAGATCTCCCCGTGCTGGAAAGTGATGACGTCGGTCGGACCGGAGATCTGCATGAAACGCCGGTGCAGTTGCGCGATGCGGCGGTCGGAAACGAGGAGGACGTGAACTTCTTCCAGAGTCGTTAGGCCAGTCCCCGGCGTGCGCGCGCAGAGGGGCAACGCCCAATCGGCGAAGGCCTGCAGGTTTTCCCGCGCGACCACGACCTTGCGCTGCCGGTTGTGCACGAAAATCTGCGGCAACGCTGATTGTTTCATTTTCGGCCGGCGCGATTGCGCGCGTTGAGCAGGCGGTAAAGCATTTCCAGCCGAGGCGCGGCGATGCCCGCGTCGCGCGCGCGGCGGAGCGGCTCGCCCCAGATCGCCTCGATTTCCAACGGTCGACCTGCGAGGTAATCGAGCAACGTTGATGGCTTGTAGTCGCCCATGCTTTCGGTCCGCTTGATCTGGTCCAGGGCGACGGCGGTGGGAAGCTTGTGTCCGCTCCCGTTCGCGATCGCGATCGTTTCGTCCATCAGCTCGACCGCAAGTTGTCGCAAACCGTCGTCCGCCAAAATCTGCGCGGTATCGATTCCTCCCGCGACGACGGAAAGGCCGTTGAAGGGAATGTTCCAGACGAGCTTGCGCCAATGCTGCAGGGCGAGGTCGGCGACGACGGTGCAAACGACGCCGCAGCGTTTGAATTCCCAAGCGAGATCGTGCAGCCGCGGCTTTGGAAATCCGGAAAATTCGCCGAGCGCGAGACGGCCGTTATCCAACCGCTCGATCACGCCGGGCTCGGCGCGGTTGAGGCAGATGAAACAGAGGCCGCCGAGGATCCGCTCCGCCCCGAAATGCTCAGCGAGAAATTCCCCGTTCCCCAGCCCATTTTGCAAAGTCAGAATCATGGTCTTCTCGCCTAACAATGGCGCGATCAGCGGCGGAAGCTCCGGGTTGGCTGTCGTTTTTACGGCAACGATGACGAGGTCGCACGGGCCGATTTCCTCGGTCGATCGGTAGGCGTTCACTTTCGCGATGTGAATGATTCCGCCTTTGCTGCGAATGCGCAGCCCGCGTTTGCGCACCACTTCGTAGTCGCTCCGCATGAGGAAATGCACGTCGCGCCCGAAGTGCGCCAGCTTTCCACCGTAGTAACAACCGATCGCGCCGGCGCCGACCACGGCGATGCGGAAGTTTGGCAGGGTGTGACGGGAGCGCATCGGGGCGGGATTATTTAACCGCAGAGGACGCAGAGTTCGCAGAGGAAGAATTTGTTCCTTTTTATTCTGCGTCTCTGCGTCCTCTGCGGTTAATTCATTCCTAGCCTAACGGACGTTGCTCGGCCTGGAAGTTTCGCGTGATGAGACGCGCGCCTTTATTGAAGGTGAGATACGACCAGGCCCACTGGAAGATGACCGCGATCCGGTTGCGGAAACCCACGAGAAAAAAGATGTGGATGAACAACCAGGCGAGCCATGCGGGGAAGCCGCTGAAGTGCACGAAGTTGAGATCGGCCACGGCCTTGTTCCGGCCGATCGTGGCCATGTTGCCTTTGTCCCAGTAGTAGAAGCGCTGCGGCGCCGCGCCCGCGATCATGTGCAGGATATTTTTCGCAGCGTGGCGGCCCTGCTGGATCGCGACCGGCGAAACGCCTGGAAGCGGCTTGCCATCTTTGGTCGAGGAAAAATTCGCGAGATCGCCGATCACCTGCACCTCGCGATGGCCGGGAATGGTCAGGTTATCTTGCACCAGGACGCGACCCGCGCGATCGACCGGCACGCCTAACGTCTTCCCGACAAATGAGGCGGTGTTTCCCGCGGCCCAAATTTTGACCCGGCAGGGAATGAATTCGCCGGCTACTTCGAGGCCATTGTCGGTCAGGTTTTCCGCGTGCACGCCCAACCGCACCTCGACGCGAAGATCCTGCAACTGTTTCAGCGCGCTCGCCGAAAGATCCTCCGGAAAACCGGAGAGCACGCGTTTCTCGCCTTCGATGAGAATGACACGCGACTTCGAGGGATCGATGTGACGATAATCTTTCGCCAGGGTCTCGCGCGCGATCTCCGCGATCGCTCCCGCCATTTCTACTCCGGTCGGTCCGCCGCCGATGATGACGAAATTCATCGCCGCGGCCCGCGCCGCCGGGTCCTCGGTCTTGTCGGCGAACTCGAAGGTCATGAGAATGCGGCGCCGGATCTCGAGCGCGTCCTCGAGGCTCTTCAGGCCAGGGGCGAGTTTTTCCCATTCGTCGTGACCAAAGTAGGAATGGCGCGAGCCGGTCGCGACGACGAGGTAATCGTAATGCAGTTCGCGTTCCGTCGTGCGCACGATGCGCGCCGCGACATCGACCGACTGCACTTCGCCAAGGAGTGTGTCGATGTTCGCGTAATTCTCCAAAATGGCGCGAACCGGGGCTGCGATATCGGCGGGTGAAAGAGCAGCCGTGGCAACCTGGTAGAGGAGCGGTTGGAAAAGGTGGTAATTGGTCCGGTCGATAATCGTGACGCGGACCGGTTTGTCGCCGAGATGCTTGGCCGCCTCGAGACCGCCGAAGCCCGCCCCGACGATGATGACATGCGGGTTGGCGGAAGTGGGTTTCTCCATCGCGAAATGATCGCGAGATTAGCCGCCCGGTAAATGGGAAATCGGTTGTCAGCCCGCGGAAGTGCCTCTATCTTCCGCGCCTTATGCCGAAGCCGATTGCGCGCAGCAAGACCAGGAAAGCCGTTGCCAAACGGTTCAAGATTACCGGGACCGGAAAAGTCCTGCGCTCCCACGCGACGCGCCGGCATTTGATGGCGACGAAAAACGCCAAACGCAAGCGTCATCTCGCCAAATCGGCCCTCGTGGACAAGACCGACGTGCAGCGGATCAAGGCCAACCTGCCTTTCGCCTAACGAGTCCAGCGGCCGAGGGGTTCCGCGAAGTTCTTGCAGCGAAACGCTTGACGGAATCGGCGTTCTGCTTCAAAAACGACGCTCGATGAATAACGTCTCCTTTTTTCGCTCCAGAACTCTTCTTCCTTTTCTCCTTCTCGCGCTGACGGCGGCGCCCGATTTCGCTCGCGCCCAGGGCACGGCCGCCGATCGCGCCCGCCTTCTCCAGACGCAGGCAAATCTGCAGCCGACCAGCGTCGGCCCATCCAATGGCGTGGATCAGAACTACGCCGCCGCCAGCCCGAACGATACCGATCTCGGCGAGCAGGCGATCTTGAAACGGGTCGAGACGTATCAGCCGTTCACCCTTGAGACGGGCGTCCCGATTTATTACACCTCGAATGTCGCGCTGGTCGACCGCGGCAAGGTCGACGATGTGATCATCGCGCCGGTCGTCGGGATCACTTACGCCCCGAAATTCCAGCGCACGCTCTACGGCGAATTCAGCCTGCGGCAGCAGTTTTTCTACTACAACAGGTTCAGCGGGTTCAATTTTGCGAGCTTCGACGCGCTCGCCGGTCTCGTTTATTACGTGCCGAAATGGAACAACCTAACCCTGCGCGCGAACATCGATTACAACCGCCTGACCGGTACGGATAATTTCGACGATTTCTTCTCCAACGTCGCCCTCAACCTCGGCGCGGAAGTTCCTTTCCGGATCGGCCGGGCGCAACAGATTTCCCTCGGACTGGCGGCGAGCGTGAGCCTTTATGCAGATCCTTCGCCTCCGCAGCGCAACGACTTCAGCGCCTACGTCGGCTACGCGGTCAATGTGAGCCGGTCGTTTTCACTCAACGCCGCAGCCTCCCTCGTGGGGCGGCCCTACGACTCCGGCGGGCGGTCTGACATCAGCGAAGTAATCGCCCTGAGCGCCAACTACCGCATTCGGGATTACCTTACCCTGAGCGCGATCTCGACTTTCGTGGCCAACCAATCGAATCAGAGCGTCTTCGATTACCAGGTCTTCAACATCGGCGGCGCCGTTGCTTTGACTTGGAAATTCTGAGCGCACAGGTGTGCACGCTCCTCGTCCCCCCGCATCAGCTGGTCACTTTCTGACGTTCCCGCGGTAAAAGGTTCTTGACCGACAGGGCCCTGGCGAGGTAAAACCAGCGCCCGAAAGCCTTCCTTCTCTCCCAGCAAAATGGTCAGCTGGCGGAAGAGACAGCATCAGTCCAATTGGAAGGCAGCGAAATTTATGAAAACCAGAATACTGCCCTCGTGGAAGCGTCTCCTCGACCGATCATCGGCCAATTGGCCTCTTCGAGTTTTCACCCTGTCGCTTCTGCTGACTTTTCTCTCCCTCCTGACGACGTCAGCGGAGCAACTGAAAGAGGCGCGCGTCAGTCAGGTCATCAAAGACGTCAAGTTACTCCCCTCCCAGGCCGCGCCCCGGCCGGCCGCGGTCAGTGATGAAGTGCGCGACGGCACCGCCGTCCACACCGGGATCGAGTCAAGGGCCGAACTCACCTTTACCGACCAGACGATTACCCGGCTGGGGGCGAACACGATTTTTAGCTTCAACGAAGGCACTCGCAACCTGGAGTTAGGCGGCGGGGCCATGCTGCTGCGCGTGCCGAAAAACGCCGGTGGCGCCCAGATCAAAACGGCGGCTGTGACCGCGGCCATCACCGGCACCACTATCATGCTGGAGTATCATCCGGACGCTTACATCAAGTTTATCGTCCTGGAGGGAACCGGTCGGATTTTTCGCAAGGACCACGTTGGTGAATCCGTACTCGTGCGGGCCGGTCAGATGTTGATCGTTAATCCGAATGGCAAAGGGTTGCCCGATCCGGTGGATGTCGATCTCGATCGGTTGATGAAAACTTCGCATCTCGTGACCGACTTCGCTCCTCTTCCCAGTACGGATTTGATCGGGCGGGAAATTGGCACCCAGGTAAAGGAGAAAAGCGCCGGTGGCCTGGTCGAGACGAATCTCGTTATCTTCGGTGGCGGGACCGCCGTGTCTCTGGTCGATCCGACTGACGCTTCGACCGCCGATCAGGCCAACGCAAACGAAGTGCGTCAACCGGCGTCGGAAGCACACCAAGGCAGTGAAGGAACTCCCACTCCGCCGCCGTTCGGCACACCGACCCCCACCCCGACGACAACTCCTACTTCGACTCCCACGCCGACCCCCACTATCACGCCGACTCCGACAATTACTCCCACCCCGACCGCCACGCCTAGCCCTACTCCCTCGGTCACGCCGACCCCGACACCAACTCCCACACCTACACCTACCGTTACTCCCACTCCCACCCCAACACACCACGCTCCCACACCACCGTAACCCCAACGCCGACTCCTACACCCACGGTAACCCCGACCCCCACTCCGGCAACGGGAGCCACCTACAACGGCGGGACCGGTAACTGGAGCAATCCCAACAGCTGGAATCCCGCGGTGGTCCCGAATAACGGGAACAACGGCACCGATTACGATGTCTTCTTCGCGAGCGGCAATCTTACGCAGGACATTGTCGACGGCGTGACCATCAACACGCTCTACATGAGTGGCGGCACCTTGATCCTGGCTAATCCGCTCACGCTTGAAGTCGGTCTACAGTTTACCGGGGGCAGCATCACCTCGGGGACGCTGAACGTCGCGGGCAGCAGCAGCCAAACGGCGCAGATGACAGTCGACGGCACGACGATTAACAACTCAGGCAACTACGAAATCGCGCTCGTAAGCGGCAATGTCTTCAGCGGAGGCGGTTCCACCTTTAACAATTCCGGCACTCTGACAGGGCAGAGTCTGGACGGCACCGTGACTTTCAACATGCTCTTGAACAATAGCGGGACCGTCTCGGCCGAAGAGGGGACCTTCCGCTTAACGGGCGGGGGAACCAGCTCCGGCGTTTTCTCTGCCTCAGCTAGCGCAGTGCTGGAGGTGGGCAGTAATTTTAGTTTCACCGACGGAGCCGTATTCGCCGGTGCCGGGACCATCGTGATCGACAACGGCACGACCACGTCCATCGCCGGTACGATCAGCAATTCGGGCAACATTTTGTTCAATTCTTCTAACAACGTAGCGGACTTGGTTCTGAGCGGGAATGTCACTCTTGCCGGGGGCGGCACTCTTAATCTCATCAACTACGACCGGGTCTACGGCAGCGGCATTCTGACGAACGTCGATAATACCATTCAAGGTTATACGAATAACACCAGCTACAGCCTCGGCCTGGACCAGATAGGGATCATTAATCAGGCGGCAGGCGTGATCGACGCCAACGTCGCGGGTCTCACGCTCTTCGTGAATCCGAACGCGGCCAATGGCCTGGTCAATCAAGGTGTGATGCGCGCCAGCAACGGCGGCATCCTTTATCTCGATGGCGGCGGCGGTGGGGGATTTACCAATAACGGAACCATCATCGCGCTTGATGGCTCGCAGGTCCAACTGGTCAACGGCGCGGTGATTACGGGCGGCTTGTTTACGACCGCGGGCACCGGCGTCATCGAAACCGTAAACAACTCGACGCTTGTCTCGTTAACCAACGCAGGAGCTTTTATCGGGAACAACGGTAGTATGACGACCGTTGTTGGCACTATCACCAACACCGGCAGCATTTCATTAAATTCCTCCAACAACGTGGCCGACTTGATTCTGAGTGGAGATGTCACTCTTACCGGGGGCGGCACTCTTAATCTCATCAACTACGACCGGGTCTACGGCAGCGGCATTCTGACGAACGTCGATAATACCATTCAAGGTTATACGAATAACACCAGCTACAGCCTCGGCCTGGACCAGATAGGGATCATTAATCAGGCGGCAGGCGTGATCGACGCCAATGTCTCGGGCAAAACTCTCTTTGTGAATCCGAACATGCTCAATGGCCTGGTCAATCATGGCCTAATGCGCGCCAGCAACGGTGGCATTCTCTATCTGGATGGCAGCGGCGGCGGCGGATTTACCAATACCGGCGCAACGATCACCGCGCTCGATGGCTCGCAGGTCCAACTGGTCAACGGCGCGGTGATTACGGGCGGCTTGTTTACGACCGCGGGCACCGGCGTCATCGAAACCGTAAACAACTCGACGCTTGTCTCGTTAACCAACGCAGGAGCTTTTATCGGGAACAACGGTAGTATGACGACCGTTGTTGGCACTATCACCAACACCGGCAGCATTTCATTAAATTCCTCCAACAACGTGGCCGACTTGATTCTGAGTGGAAATGTCACTCTTACCGGTGGCGGCACTCTTAATCTCATCAACTACGACCGGGTCTACGGCAGCGGCATTCTGACGAACGTCGATAATACCATTCAGGGTTATACGAATAACACCAGCTACAGCCTCGGCCTGGACCAGATAGGGATTGTTAATCAGGCGGCTGGCCTGATCGACGCCAACGTCTCGGGCAAAACTCTCTTTGTGAATCCAAACATGCTCAACGGCCTGGTCAATCATGGCCTAATGCGCGCCAGCAACGGTGGTATTCTCTATCTGGATGGCAGCGGCGGTGGGGGATTTACCAATACCGGCGCAACGATTACCGCGCTCGATGGTTCAGAAGTCCAGCTCGCAAACAGCGCCGTAATCACGGGCGGCACCCTAGGTACGGCGGGCACCGGGGTCATCCGAAACATTGGCACCGCGACACTCAACTCACTGACCTTGGGCACCTTCATCGGGAACAACGGCACTTCCACGACCATCACTGGCACGATCACCAACCCGGCCAGCATTTCATTAAATTCCTCTAACAACGTGGCTGACTTGATTCTAGACGGAAATGTCACTCTTACAGGTGGCGGCACGCTCAATCTCGTGAACTATGACCGCGTCTACGGCAATGGCGGCATTCTGACGAACGTCAATAATACGATTCAGGGTTATACGAATAGCACCAGTTATTCTCTCGGCTTGGATCAGATTGGGATCATTAATCAGGCGGCCAGCGTGATCGACGCCAACGTCGCGGGTCTCACGCTCTTCGTGAATCCGAACGCGGCCAATGGCCTGGTCAATCAAGGTGTGATGCGCGCCAGCAACGGCGGCATCCTTTATCTCGATGGCGGCGGCGGTGGGGGATTTACCAATACCGGCGCAACGATTACCGCGCTCGATGGTTCAGAAGTCCAGCTCGCAAACAGCGCCGTAATCACGGGCGGCACCCTAAGTGACGGCGGGCACCGGGGTCATCCGGAACATTGGCACCGCGACACTCAACTCACTGACCTTAGGCACCTTCATCGGGAACAACGGCACTTCCACGACCATCACTGGCACGATCACCAACCCGGCCAGCATTTCATTAAATTCCTCCAACAACGTGGCTGACTTGATTCTAAACGGAAATGTCACTCTTACCGGTGGCGGCACACTCAATCTCGTGAACTATGACCGAGTATACGGCAGCGGCATCCTTAGCAATTTTAATACGATTCAGGGTTATACGAATAGCACCAGTTATTCTCTCGGCCTGGATCAGATCGGAATCACTAATCAGGCGACAGGCGTGATCAACGCCAATGTCTCCGGTCAAACTCTTTTTGTGAATCCAAACGCGGCCGATGGCCTGGTCAATCAAGGTGTGATGCGCGCCAGCAACGGCGGCACTCTCTATCTGGATGGCGGCGGCGGCGGGACGTTTAACAACAGCGGGACGATCGAAGCTCTGACTGGGAGCGCGCTCCAGTTCAACGGCGCGGTCATCTCGTCCGGTCTGGTCGATGTCGGGAGCGGCTCGCTCTCGGTCACCGGCAGTTATACGCAAACGGGTGGAACCTTTCGACTCGCCGGTGGGACCGTCACTTCCTCGACCGCGCTCAATTTCACGGGCGGTCTGGTCGACGCCCGCGGCACGATCAACGCCGCAATCACGAACAGCGCCAACCTTCAGCCCGCCCTCGGCGGGAGCGGCCTCGCGGTCAACGGAAGTATCTCCCTGCTCTCAGCCTCCAAGTTGACCTTCCAACTCGGCGGACTAACCCAGGGCAGCCAATACGGCTTCATCAACGTCAACGGCACTGTGGGCTTGAACGGGCAGCTGGTTGTCTCCTTCGTCAATTCGTTCCAACCCAACAGCAACAACAATTTTACCGTTCTGACTTCGAGCAGTCAGCTCAGCGGGAGCTTCACGAATGTTCTTTCCGGCAATCGAGTCTTCACTTCGGATTCCTCCGGGACGTTCCTCGTTACCTACGATGGAAACTCCGTCGTCCTCTCGGATTTCGAGCCCAATCTGTCCGCTCCCGCGCCGGTGGTGAATGGGAGCGGTCATCTCGCCGCTACGGCGTCGCGCAACCGCACTGCCGCAGGCGTGGCCCGGAATTCGGATGAGCCGCGCAATGTGAGCGGCGCCGGGACAGCCATCTCCGCTCGGGGAAGAACGCCGCGGGTGGCCATCACCCTGCAAAACACCAATCAACTTCAAGACCTGATGGACGGGCCGGTGACCACAGCTCCCAATGGCACCGTCATCGTCCACCCGGTGCCACCCACGGCAACGGCAGGAAAAGGCCGCGTCGTTCCGCCAACCCAGGTGATCGCGACCCGTCACCAGAATCTCGCGCGTAATGCGGCGGACCGCGGCGCGATCATTGCGCGGCGCGAAAACTAGGCAGCTTCGCCTTGGACAATCGCGGTCCGACGAACCTCACCCGCACGGACCCTGCGGAGGGGGGCTTGACTTCGCAACCCCGCCCGAGATAAAACAATCCTTGCGGAAATCCACGTCGCTCGTTGCCTGGCTCTAACGGCTCTTCCCAGCCGCAAAGGCGGAGGCAACCCGGGCGGTGGCACCAGCCGTTCACTCCGAACCACCTCACTCATTATGCGAAACTCCGACTCGTTAGGCCAAACCTCCCCCATTCGTTTCCCCCATTTCTCCGTTCTCGCCCCCATCCTGCTGGCGGCCTTTGCGCTTCTACCGTTTGCAGTCGCATCGACTGAGGCCGCGCAGTTAAAAGCGGCGCGCGTCAGCCAGGTCATCCGCGACGTCAGGTTGCTGCCGAACCAGGCTGCGCCACGCCCGGCGAGCGTGAGCGATGAAGTCCGCGACGGCACTGCGGTCCGCACTGGCGTCGAGTCGCGCGCGGAACTCACTTTTACCGACGCGACACTTGCTCGTCTCGGCGCGAACACGATTTTCAGTTTTAACGAAGGAACTCGCAACCTCGAGCTCGGTGGCGGCGCCATGCTCCTGCGCGTGCCGAAGGATGCGGGCGGCGCGCGGATCCAAACCGCCGCCGTGACTGCGGCGATCACCGGCACCACCATCATGCTCGAGTATCATCCCGACGCCTATATCAAGTTCATCGTCCTCGAGGGCACGGGCCGGATTTTTCGCAACAACCGGATTGGCGAATCGGTCCTCCTCCACGCCGGGCAGATGCTCATCGTGGATCCCAAGGGAAAAGGATTACCCGACCCGGTCGATCTCGATTTGGATCGACTGGTCCAGACGTCGCTTTTGATCACCGCTTTTGGGCCGCTTCCCAGTACCGATTTGATTTTGCGCGAAATTCAAACCCAAGGAAGGGAAGAGAGCAACGGACGTTTGGTTCAAACCAATCTCGTGATCTTTGGAAGGGGCACGGCCGTGTCGTTGCTTGACCCGACAAGCGCCTCCACCATTGACTTGCGCTCGCCGGTTTCGCAGCCGCACCAACCTTCGGAGAATTTGCCACCCGACTCCCCGTCGCCCAACGCCACCTTCAATAGTGGCACCGGCAATTGGGATAATCCGGAGAGCTGGACACCAGCGTTCGTGCCTAACAATGGTCTCCATGGCCTCGATTACAATGTCTTCGTCGCCAACGGCACGCTCACGCAGAACATCGCCACCGGCGTGACGATCCAAAAACTCTTCATGAGCGGAGGCGCGCTGGTGTTGGCCAATCCGTTAACTCTTCAGCTCGGCCTCCAATTCAGTGGCGGGACGATCCAAGGCGGGACCTTAAATATTGCGGGCTCGAGCGTGCAAACCAGCGTGATGGGCGTGAGCAACACTATTTTGAACAACAGCGGGACTTACGATCTTGCGTTCGACAGCGGCAACGCCTTCAGCGGCGGAGGTTCCATTTTCAACAATTCAGGCACCCTGATCAAGAGCACTGGTTCGGGCGTGCTCCTTTTCAACATTGCGCTCAACAACAGCGGGAATGTCTCCGTGCAAAACGGCACTTTGCAGATCACTGCCACAGGAAACAGCGCGGGAACTTTCAACGCCGATTTGGGTGCGATCCTGGACTTCTCAAACACTTACACATTCAATAACGGCGCCACATTCTCTGGTCCGGGAACGATTCAATTCGATAACGGCGTCGCCGCCCACATCAACGGCACCATTACGAATAGGGGTACGATCAGACTGAACGCTGGCGACGCTCTGACGCGCTTGTTATTGGACGATGATAGCACGCTTACGGGCGGGGGGACGATCATTCTGGCCAGTCAAAACAGTCAAAGCAACTCGCAGGTATCAGGCGCTGGATTACTAACTAACACCAACAATACGATCCAGGGGCAAGGTAACCTCGGAGCCAACAAGACTCAGTTCCTCAACCAGGCCGCAGGTGTCATCAACGCAAATATCGACGGCCGGACGCTCGTGGTCGATCCCAACAACGGTGGCTTTAACAACCAGGGATTGCTCGAAGCGAGCAACGGCGGCATTCTACAACTTACCGGCAACGGCGGCGGAACCTTCACCAATAGCGGGACGATCAAAGCGCTCAACGGCGGAGTCCTGAAGTTCGATGGCATCCTGACTTCTTCGGGAGTGGTAGATGTCGGCGCCAACACCCTCACTGGCACGGGCAGTTACACGCAGACGGCCGGAACCTTCCGACTCGCGGGTGGCAGCGCCAGTTCCTCCAACCCTTTCGACTTCGAAGGTGGTTTGGTCGACGCCTGGGGCACGATTAACGCGGCGATAACCAACAACGCCAATCTTAAACCGGCTCTTGGCGGCAGCGGTCTAAGTGTCACGGGAAATGTCTCGTTGCTCTCCGCTTCCAAACTCACTTTTCAGCTCGGCGGCCTCACCCAAGGCAGTCAGTACGGCTTTCTCAATGTCAATGGCACCGTGGCGCTCGGCGGCCAGCTCATCCTTTCTTTCGCTAACGGATTCCAGAATTCAATTAGCAGCACCGACAAATTCACTCTTCTCACGGCCAGCTTTAATTTCAGCGGCACCTTCGGCAACGTCGCCTCAGGAACGCGACTCGCGACCTCGGATGGCTTCGGCTCGTTCCTTGTCACTTACTCGGGGAAAAACCTTATCCTTTCTAATTTCCTTCTTACCGGTGCCGTGATTGACGCCATTTGGACTGGCGGCAACGGCAACTGGAGCGACGCCACGAAGTGGAATACGAATCCAAGCTTCCCGAATAATGGAAAGCCCAATGCAATTGACTTCTATGACGTCACCCTGGCCAATGGCAGCACCATCACTCTCAATCTCCCGATCACGATCCAGAATTTCACTCTCAATTCCGGGACCGTAACCGGTGCCAACGCGCTTACCGTAAGTCAGATGTTTAGCTGGACGGCGGGGACGCTGAGCGGTGGACTCGTCCTGAACGCGAACGGGGGCCTGAGCTTGGCCGGCACGGGCCTCCTAACCTTGAACGGAGCGACACTCAATAACCCGCTCGGCCAGACCGCGACAGATAGCGGAGCGCATTCTTTCGTGCTCGCCAATGGCGCAATCTTCAACAACGCCGGCACCTTCCTCGCCCAGAACAACACTGGCCTGACTGCAGGAGGGAGCGGCAACGCTTTTAATAACAGCGGCACCTTTACCCGCAACATCGGCACCGGCACCTACACCATCGGCAGCGGCATCGCCTTCAACAACTCCGGCACCGTCAACATCAATACGGGCATCTTCGCCCTCAACGGCGGCGGGGTTTCAACCGGTGGCGTCTTCAATATCGCCAGTGGCGCCACCTTGCGCCTGAACGCCACTACCTACGGTTTTGATGACACCACGACTATCGCGGGGGCGGGCACATTCGAAATTGTCAACGGCACTCAAACCATCAGTGGCCCCTACAATGTTGCCACGACCACTGTAACTAACAGCAATGTCAATTTCACCAACTCGGTCACCATCCCAACGCTTAACTTTACCTCCGGCACGATCAACATCGCACCCGGGCAGACTTTTGACCTCACCAGCTTGTTTACCTGGACCGCTGGGACTTTGGGTGGCGGCGGTAACTTTCAACCCCCAAGCAGGTCTCAGCCTGAGCGGCACGAGCGCCCTGACTCTAAACGGCGCCACGCTCAACAACCCGCTCGGCCAGACCGCGACCGATAGTGGCGCCCATTCTTTCGTCCTCGCCAACGGCGCGATCTTGAACAACTCCGGCACCTTCCTCGCCCAGAACAACACTGGCCTGACTGCTGCAGGGAGCGGCAATGCTTTTAATAACAGCGGCACCTTTACCCGCAACATCGGCACCGGCACCTACACCACCGGCAGCGGCATCGCCTTCAACAACTCCGGCGCTGTCAATGTCCAGAGCGGCGCGTTGGAACTCGACGGAGGAGGCACCGGCACGGGAAGCTTCGCTATCTCGTCCGGAGCCACACTCAATTTCGCCGCCGGAACCTATGATCTAAATGCCGGCAGCACACTTAGCGGAGCAGGCACGATGCAAGTCAGCGGTCCTGGTCGCTTAAACTTCAATGCCGGTAGCCTCAACCTCACCGGCACGATGTCGATCAGCGGAGGCGAGGCTAATTTCAACGCCGCTGCCAGCACCGCCCAACTCGTTCTCTCGGGCGGTAATTTGAGCGGGTCAGCGGCCCTGACCGTGAGCGGTCTTTTCACCTGGAATGGCGGGACACTCAGCGGCACGGGCGTGACTAACGCCAATGGCGGTATCCTCATGGACGGCACTCTTGCTCTCGATCAGCGCACCCTGAACAACGCCGCCGGTCAAACCGCCACCCAAGCCGCCACCTTGAACAACGACGCCAACTTGGTCTTCTCCAATGGGGCCACCTTTAACAACCACGGTACCTTCCTGGCCAAGGGTAATGACTCCGACGGCTTCTTCGATGGCGGCGGCGGCGATAGCACCTTCAACAACACCGGCACCTTCACCCGCACCACCGGCACCGATGTCTTCACCATTCATAATGGCATCATCTTTAACAACTCCGGCACGGTCAACGTCAAGAGCGGCACCCTCTCCTTCGACGGTGGCTATGTGCAAACCGCAGGGAGGTTGGATCTCGCTGGCGGCAACGTTGAATCCAGCACCGGATTGCAAATTCAAGGAGGGGCACTCACTGGTATCGGAATGATAACCTCTGCAATCACGAACAGCGCCCTGCTCCGACCGAGTCTCGGAGTAGGCGGGCTTTCGGTAACGGGTAACGTCTCCTTGCTCGCCGCCTCCAACCTCAGCTTTCAGCTCGGCGGACTGACTCAAGGCACCCAGTATGGCTTCCTTAATGTCAATGGCACGGTCGGACTAGGTGGCCAACTCGTTGTCTCTTTCGTGAACGGCTTCCAAAATTCGGTCAACGGCACTGACACGTTTACCGTTCTCAACTCCGCTTTCACCCTTAACGGGTCCTTCAGTAACGTTGCTTCGGGCATGCGCCTGGCCACGAGCGATGGCTTCGGTTCCTTCCTCGTGACTTACAACGGCAAGAAAATCGTTTTGTCCGATTTCCATGGCACTCCGGTTCTGGTTTCCGCCGACTCTGCAGCAGCTAACGACATTGATGAAAGCCGCCGGAGCCCACTGCGCAAAACCAGAGTTTCAGGAGTCCACGTGGCCAGCGGAGATGGCGCAGCGAATACCTTGATTTCACGCACTCCCAACCTCAGGAGCAGAACGTTGCGACCGGCCCCGCGAAGTCTGTCGAGCGGCGCCGGCCGGCGCACGGGTTCACGCGTTGTCCTCAACGTGAGCAACTCGGCGCAGTTGCTCTCGCTCCTCGACGAGGTCAGGCCGGGACCGGGTGGCAAGCTGATCCTCCCCGTCACCGCTCCGGCCGTGAACGCTGCCGGCGGGCCGAGCAGACTCCAAGTTGACCGCGGAGCCAGCGCGGCGCGCCTGCTCTCACGGCAGCCGACGATGCGCGCGGGCGGGGCGCCTTCTCGACAGATCGATTAAGGCCGCGCACGCGCCTTGCTGCTTTTCCGTAGAAAGCTTGACGCGCCGCGCACCTTTGGATGGAAAAAGGGGGTGCTTTCAGCGTCTCCATCGTCAACCGTCCCAACCCTGCCTTAATATGATCACAACATCCTCGTTAGGCTCTCTCCTCCGTCGCCGTTTTCTCTATTGCGCTTCCTTCGGCGCCGCTTTCCTCATTGCTTCGGGCGTACTCGATTCGCACGCCGCGCAGTTAAAAGAGGCACGCGTCAGTCAGGTCATTCGCGACGTCAAGCTCCTCCCGACCCAGGCCGCGCCACGCCCCGCGAGCGTAAGCGATGAAGTGCGCGACGGCACGGCGGTCCGCACCGGCCTCGAGTCGCGCGCCGAGCTCACTTTTACCGATCAAACCCTCGCCCGCCTCGGGGCGAACACGATTTTCAGTTTTAGCGAAGGAACCCGTAACCTCGAACTCAGTGGTGGCGCCATGCTCCTGCGCGTGCCCAAGGATGCGGGCGGCGCGCGGATCAGAACCGCCGCCGTGACTGCGGCGATCACCGGCACCACCGTCCTGCTCGAGTATCATCCCAACGCTTATATCAAGTTCATCATTCTCGAAGGCACGGGCCGGATTTTTCGCAACGACCGGATTGGCGAATCGGTCCTCCTGCATGCCGGGCAAATGCTCATCGTTAACCCAAAGGGGAAAGGTTTGCCCGATCCCGTCGATGTCGATCTCGACCGCCTGATCAAGACCTCGCTGCTGATCAACGGTTTCCGGCCGCTCCCGAGCGATTCGTTGATTGCGCGCGCCATCCGAGCTCAGTACGCGCAAAAAACGGAAGGCGCTCTCGTCGATACCAACCTCGTTATTTTCGGTCGCGGCACAATCGTCTCGCTGCTGGATCCGACCAACACCGACATCCTCGATCAGGCGAACGCTAACGAAACCCGCGAGCTGAGAGAATCCCCAACTCCGACTCAGACGGTGACGCCGACCCCGACTCCCGACAAGATCGGGCAGCCGGTCGTGATCGATTCGCCCAATCCGTATGTCATCAACAGCGGCACCACGATCACGACCGATCCCACCATCACAACCAACGGCGATACCGCCTTCGGAAAAATCTATCGGGGTCCGGCCTTGGATGGCGCGGTTTCGTCCTATCTCTTCGGCAGCACCTCGGCCTTCGACCAGGCCATCGGCTTCGACGAACATTTTCAGGACATCAACCTGCTGCCTCTCGCGGTCTTCAAATTCGCCGGGCTCAGGTTGAGCGGGAATCCGACGATTTCGACCGCCAATGGAGGCACCGATAATCTGGCCCTGATCAGCGTCGGCGATATCACCTCGGGTTCGCCCGGGGGTACCCTGACATTTGGGGGCCTTAATTCGCTCATCCTGGCGACGCAAAACGGCTCCATCACCCTGGGCTCGAATATTACTTTCCAGGGAATCCCTGAACTCGCCCTCTACGCTCGCGGGCTCGGTTCGAATCTGACGATCAATTCGGCCATCTCCGGTACGAACGATTTCTTTTTCGGCGCGGAAGGAAGCATCTTGTCGACGGGAGCGCTCTCCATCACCCAGACGAACAACGGCTCGAGTATCGGTCTTTTCGGAGTGGTCATCGCCGGGATCGATCTCATCACGGGCAACAGCCTAACGATCACAGCGGACAATTCTGGCGGCTTCCTCGCGCTCGGCGCCGATATCACCGTCAACGCCGGCCGGAACCTGACGGTTAATGGCGGTGGCGATCTCTCTCTTTCGATCCTGAACAATGATGGCGGTCAAATTGGCGATGGCGGGACGATCGACGTGCACGCCGGGGGTGACCTGAGCGCGGGCGCGCTCAGCCTGCTCATCGATAACTCGAACGGCGGCGACATCGGCAGCGGTGGGAAGATTTCCCTCTCGGCAGATGGAAATTTGACCGCAGATTCCATCGATCTCCTGATCAATAACCGCGACGGCGGCTCGATGGAGAGCGGTGCGAGCATCAACTTCGATGTAGCCGGCGCCGTCACCACCCAGGGAGACGCCAGCTTTATCATCTCGGCGCGAGACGACGGCGGTGGCAGCGGAACTTTCGGCGGGGACGTCAACCTCTCCGTCCAGTCGGCGAGCATGTCGATCGGTGGAGATTTGATCAGCGCCTTCTCGATGAGCGCGGGAGGCAACGCGGGTGAGGTCTTCGACAGTGTTTTCGTCAATGGGAAGCTCAGCACGACCGGAAACATCGACCTCGAAATCGATAACGGCGGTTCCACCATGAGTGGGCTCCTGGGCGGCGGAATGATTTCGAACAACGCGACGTTGAACTTGAGCGCCCTGAGCATTTCGAGCGGTGGCGCCATCAGTGCTCTCATCACCAACGTTGACGGCGGCACGATCGGCGGAAACGCACTGATCGATCTCCTCGCCTCGGGTGCGATCACCGCGCAGGGCCCGCTTCTCGTGAAGATTTTTAACAATTCGTTTCTTGGCGGGAGCGGCGGGACGATCAATGGCGACGCCCTCATCACGGTCGACGCGGGCAGCCTGAGCGCGGACTCGCTCACCGCCATGATCGATAACACCGCTGGCACTCTTGGCGGACTTGACGCGATCGTTTTCGACATTTCCGGAAAACTCTCCACCAGCGGAGACGCCACTTTCAAATTCTGCGCAATAGCGGCGAAACCGGCGGTGCAATCTCGATCAACGCCGGCTCGATCGACGTGGGTGGCTCGCTTACTGCGGGAATCATGGAAGGGCAAAACCGAATTCTCTTCGGCGACGTTTCCATTACATCGAGCGGAGACGTCGTCGTGGGACAGGACTTGCAGATTGATGGCACCATCACGGCCGCGGGTGACATCGTCGTCGGCGGAACCTTTTCTCTGCCCAGCCTCGCTCTGGCGGGCGGTTCGATCACAGCCGGTGGTCTTTTCGCCAATGAGATCAACGCCGGGGAGGACATCACCCTGGTCGATCCAAACGGCGGTCAGCCCGCCGTCTTCGTCAATACCATCACCGCCGGCGGCAATCTCAATCTCATGAACGTGGCGCAGATCCAGCCGGACAGCCGGAGCAGCGACGGCTCCGTCGGTGGCACGCCGGACGATTTCTCTCTCTCCGCCGGCATGATCGTGAGCACGGGACCGACCTTCGCGGTCCTCGCCTCGGATGGCTCTCCGGCGGATCCGAACGTCGCCAGCGACAATCCCGGCAACGGCGGCATCATCAACATCAATATCGCGGCCGGCAGCCTAACGATTGGATCGAGTGGCGATCTCGCCAGCATCGAAGCCAACGGCGGCGACTTCGCGCTCGATTCCACCGCCGGGGGCAATGGCGGCACGATCGATATCACCGCCAGCGGTAACGTCACCCTTGACGATGGGAACATCACCGCGACCAGCGGCCTCACCCCGACAGGCACGCCGAGCGGCGACGGCGGCACGGTTAATATCACGACTGCCGGCGCGCTCACGGTCAATTCCAAGATCGAAGTTTCCTCCGACGACCTTGAGGTTTCCCCATTCCGGCTGAGCGCCAAAGGCGGCAACGTCAATCTCACGAGCACGAAGAAAAGCGCGGGTGTCGCGATCAACATCAGCAACACCGGACAGCTCCTCGCTCTGCTCGATCAGGCCGCGCCTGGGCCCGGCGGCAAGATCACGATCCTCGCAACCGGCGCGGGAGGGAACCACATCGACGTGAACGGTTCCGTCGAGGCGGACCGCGGCACGGTTGACATCCGGCACACCGGCGCGAATGGCGCTGTCAATATCGGGGGCGTCAACAATTCTGCTTTCCTGTTCGGCGATATCGTAAAAGTCGGCGCTCTCGGGAACAATGGCACGCTCACGATCGGGCAGGGCTTCATTTCGGCGAACAACGTTCTCAAGCTCTACGCGGCGAGTTCCAACGGCACGATTCATTTCATCGCCAACAGCACCATCGGCGGGTCGAATTTCACCATCCTCGCCGCCAACACTGTTACCTTGGATAATGGCGTGACCGTTAATGTGAGCGGAGCCGCCGCCGACGTTTACGTCGGCTCCAATGGCCAGGGCGTTCCGAACGCCAACTACAATGCGACGCAGGGCGGGAACGGCTCGACCAACGGAATATTCGGAGGCTCCGGAGTCAACCCGCCGCAGCCGATCGCCAACGCGCCGCCCTTCGACGGCCCGCCCGGCGGGTAACAATTTTCTGTTCGCGCTCTTGCGCCACAGCTCCGACGCCTCCCGGGAATCCCCCCCGAATGGCGTGTCGGAAAGCGAGAACGCACCGCTTCCAGGCTTGACCTGAGGTCAGCGGGACGCCTAAAAACGGGTCCGATAAAAAACGGCGATCGTTTGTTTGCCGTCGGCTTTCCGCCTGCGACTAACGATTAAACCCCGAGGTCGTCCCCAATGAAAAAAAAAGCTGATTCGTTAGGCAAATTTTCTCTGGCTGTCCGTTGCCTATGTTCGTTAGGCAAAGCCAGACGTCGAGGACATATCCTCGCCGTTCTTCTCCTAAGCCTGCCTTTGCTCCAGCTCTCCGCTGCGGAACTGAAAAAAGCGCGTGTCAGTCAGGTGATCAGAGACGTCAAACTCCTTCCCGCGCAAGCCGCGCCTCGACCCGCCACGGTCAGCGATGAAGTGCGCGACGGCACGGCGGTCCGCACCGGCCTCGAGTCGCGCGCCGAGCTCACCTTCACCGATCAAACCCTCGCCCGCCTCGGGGCGAACACGATTTTCAGTTTTAGCGAAGGAACCCGTAACCTCGAGCTCAGTGGTGGCGCCATGCTCCTGCGCGTGCCGAAGGATGCGGGCGGCGCGCGGATCAGAACCGCCGCCGTGACTGCGGCGATCACCGGCACCACCGTCCTGCTCGAGTATCATCCCGACGCCTATATCAAGTTCATCATTCTCGAAGGCACGGGCCGGATTTTTCGCAACGACCGGATTGGCGAATCGGTCCTCCTGCATGCCGGGCAAATGCTCATCGTTAACCCAAAGGGAAAAGGTTTGCCCGATCCCGTCGATGTCGATCTCGACCGCCTGATCAAGACCTCGCTGCTGATCAATGGTTTCCGGCCGCTCCCGAGCGACGCTCTCATCGCGCGCGAAATTCAGACGCAGGCGGCGGAGAAATCCAGCGGCGGTCTGGTCGAGACGAACCTTGCGATTTTCGGCGGCGGCACCACGGTTTCGTTGCTAGATCCGACACGAGACGACCGCGCTCGATCAAGCCAACGCCAACGAAGTGCGGCAGGAAACCGGCTCCGGCTCGGAGGGCCAGCCGACCCCGCCCTTCGGGACGCCTACGCCATTCCCGCCGACGCCAACGCCTACCCCAACCGTGACGCCGACGCCCACCGTTACACCAACTGTAACCCCGACCCCCACCATGACCCCGACTCCCACCGTGTCGCCTACGCCTGGAAAATTTGGACCGCTGGTCGTGATTACTTCCCCTGACCCCTACGTGATCGGCAACGACACCACGATTACGACCGATCCCACCATCACAACCAACGGCTAGACCGATTTCGGAAAACTATCGCGGTCCCGACATCTGGACGGCTCGGCCTCGACTTATCTCTTTGGCTCGACTTCAGCCTTCGACACTCTGATCGGGTTTGACGGTCGAATCTTTACTGATTCGGACGAGCTGTTCCGGCTGCCGTCTTCAAGTTCCTCGCGCTCCGCCTGGAAGGAAACCCAACCATCTCGCTCGCCAACGGTGGCGCTCCGACTTGCCCTCGTCAGTGTCGGCGACATCACCTCGGGCGCGCCCGGGGGCATACTCACTTTCGATGGCATCGACAGGTTGCTCCTCGCAACCCAAGATGGCTCGATCACACTCGGGCCCCGGGATTTCCTTCGAGGGAATCTCTCGGCTTTTCCTCTACGCGCGCGGCGCCGGTTCGACTTGACCCTGGATTCCGCCGTTTCCGGTTCGACCGACCTCATCCTGGTCTCGGAAGGAGACATCGTCTTCAACAACGCTTCGACCTGACGGAGAGCGATGCAATCGATAACGGATTGCACTTCGATCTCATCGCCGGCGGCGAATCTCATGGCGACAAGTGGCCTAACGATCACGCCCGATAATTCCGAAGGATGGCGACACCGCTTGATCACACGCAAGTATCTCGCTCTCCACCGGCGCAGGACGTGACGGTCGGAGGCGACCGCCGGCCTGAACCTGACGATCGCGAACAACGGCGGCAGGTCACATCGGCGAGCGGGGCTACGATGGAGGTCTTCTCCGCGCGGCAACCTGACCGCGTCCGCGATCAATCTACTCATCAATGATCGCAACGGCGGCTTGATCGATGGAGTGGCTGGCATCTTCTTCGATGTCGGCGGCGCGGTGAACGTGGCGATGACATGCCCTGTCATCACGACTCGCAACGACGGCGCCGGCGGCGGCACGATCGGAACGGGAAGCCTTCCTTGACCTGAGGCGGCGAGCATTTCCATCGGCGGCTTCGTCGAATCTGGCGATCAGTGACAACGCTGGCGGGATGATTCCGGAATGCGCACCCTCATAGCCACGTGCCGGGCAACGTGGTCGCCAACGGCGGCTACGTTTCCTTGGTTCAGAGCACCGGCTTCAACGTCCCGGGTGGTGCCTTCATTCGGGCGGCACGATCACTGGCCAGGCTCTGCTTCTCCTCATTTTGGCAGCGTGACTTCCGGCGATGTCTTCGACTTCGAAATCGATAACTTCGGCGACGGCACCATCGGCGGGACGCGCTGCTCACGCCGGCATCACCGGCGACCTCAGCACGCAAGCGACATCTTCACCGATATCAACAACTCCCCCGACCACCGGACGGCGACACGAGCTTACCCGGCGGCACGATCGACGGAGATGCCGACGGTCGGGGTGGTCGGTGGACGACAACATCGTCTCGCACGGTGTGGGCGAGTTTGCGGTCTTGAACAACGATATCCGTTTCTTCCCCGTGGGCGGAACGATCGGCGGCAATGCGAACGGTCGACGTGAGCGCGACCAACATTTCCACCGCCGGCTTTTTTCAGGCGCTGGTCAACAACACCAACGGCACGATTGGAGGTTCCGCGAGCGTTACACTGGTTGCCAATGGCACGATCACGACAGGCGATTATCTCGAGACCTTTATCCTTAATGATGGCGGTGAGATTAACGGCGGCGACGCCAATGCCACCGTCTCTGTCACTGGAGATATCGACGTCGGAACAAGCACGTTCTTTGAAATCACTAACACCGGAGGCTTCATCGCGCAGAACGCGCTCTTCAATCTCACCGCACGCAATATCTCGATCGGTGATACCCTTTTCTTTGAGATCGACAATCAATCCGGCGGGATGATTGCCTCGGACGCCACGATCAACCTCAACGCGGTCAGCATTGGTTCGTCTACGGCCGACGGCGTGGTCATCACCGACATCGCCAATTACGATGGCGGCAGCATCGGTGGGACGGCGCTCGTTAGTCTTGCCATTTCCGGCGACATCGACGTGCCAGGTTACGTCGGCATTTCGATCTTGAATAACAACATATTCGACGGCGGCGGCGGGACCATCGGCTCGGATGCCACTATCAGCGTGAGTGGGAATAATGTTTCCGCTCCGGAAGGCCTCTTCGCTCAAATCCGGAATGAGGGTGGTGGGAGCATCGGCGGACATGCGGCGATCAATTTTATCGCAGCCAATGTTACCACGCAGGCCGACACCACCGTTTGCATTTCCAACGAGGACGACGGCAGCGGATTCGGTGGCGGGAGCATCGGTGGCGATGCAACGATCCAAATCAACGCCGGCTCTTTTTCTGCCAACTCGCTTTTCTTGCAGATCGATAACGTGACCGGCTCCATCACCGGGGATAGCACAGTCAACTTCATAACCACTGGCGACGTCACGCTCGACTCGCCTACCATCGCGATCGATGACCAGACCGGAGGTCACATCGGCGGCGATGCGACCCTCAATGTCGCTCTCGCCGGCAATTTCACCTCGCAAAACCAGGCGGTTTTTGAAATCGGCACCAACGATCCCACCGAACAGTTCATGGGCGGAAGCATCGATGGTGATGCTACCCTGAGTATCAGCGCGGCGAGCATGTCTGTGACGAACGGATTTTTGCTCGCGGACATTGATAATAACGACAACGGCCAGGTCGGCGGGGATGCGCTCCTCAGCTTCAATATCGGGGGCGACGTGAGCGTGCCGGGCGCATTCGAATCGCTCTTCCTCGCGATTGAAGGCGGGTCTGGGAGTCATATCGGCGGCGACGCGACCATCGATGCCACGATTGGCGGCAATGTGAATGCCGATGGAGGCCTTAGCCTTTCGATCTCGACGGGGACGATCGATGGCAGCGCCGCGATCCTATTCCAAAGCGGCGATATTGGAGGCGGCAACTCTTCGGTCGGTGCCGAGATCTTCAACGAGGCCACTACCATCGGGAGGGATGCCACGATTGATTTCAGCGCCGGGGCAATCAATCTGCCGAACAATTTCACCGCGGGTATCTTTAATTTCGAGGGCACCATCGGGGGCAAAGCCGCCATCACCCTCAATGCGGATTCCTTGACGGCGGAGTCGCTTACTCTCCAGATCGACAGCTTCGCGGGATCAATCGGCTCCAACGCGACTATCACTTCAAACATTAGCGGAACCGTCACCACCACTAACGACGCCACCGTTACGATTGACATCACGCCGGCCGGCTTGGATCAGTCGAAAGGGAAACAAGGTAACGCGCCCGCCGCAGTTGGAGCGATCGACTTCAACGGCGGCACTTATGAAGTCGGCGGCACTCTGCTCTCCACCATCACCGGCGGCGACGGCGGGATCACGCTCAATGCCTCCACGATGCATGCCGACATCCTGAAGATCGGCGCCCTCGGAGATAACGGCACCCTAACGATCGGCGGCGGCAGCCTTTCCGGCGATAGCGAGCTGAAGCTCTATGCCGGGGGCAGCAACGGCACGATCGATTTTGTCGCCGACGTGACCCTGAGCAGTCAAAGCTCTTCCGCGATCATCGTCGCCAACACCGTCACGGTCGAGAACGGAGTCGTGGTGACCACGCAGGGGATCCGCAACATTCCTGCTGCCGTTTTCACCAATGCAGCGAACTACACCGGGTCCGGCGGAAACGGGAGCACGAGCGGAATGTTCGGCGGTGATGGCGCGGCCACAAATCCATTTAGTCAGGCGCCGCCGTTTGATGATGCGGCAGACTCAGGCACAACCGGGGAGCACTCAAAGTCCTCGAGCGGACATGCTGCGCCGGTTCCGCCGGCCATTCCTCCTCACCCCCCGCGGCGGATCGCGATCGCGCGGGTGGGAGATTCAAATGAGCTTCTCAATCTGGCCAACCAAGTGACGGCCGGTGCGTCTCAGGCGGGGGGCGGAACCTCGAGCCGAGCCGGCGATTGGATTGGGCGCGACCGGTTGAACGACTCACCCGCCAGCGCGCGAATATTGCCGGCGCGGCGGGATTTTGCGCCTAACGAGTTTTCCTTCGATCGCAACGCAGGCCGCATCCCGCTCCAGGTCCCCTGACACGCCAGCAGCCTCCGGTTGCTGTAGCGCGGTCTCAGCGTCTCGCGTCGGCCACAGGGTTGGCCGAATGCGTTAATCTTCCAGTTGCTGCTCGATGTATCCCGAACCGAGCGCGATTCCGCCCAGGAGCAGCGCACCAGCAGTCGCCAGCGGCACCGGATCGAAAGGCGCCGGCGGCAACGTCACCACACCATCCTCATCGACCCGCGCCGGAGTCGAGACGTAGCGTCCTCTTCGCGGCGAACGAAAGCGATTCGCAAACCGCTCCAGACGATCCGGCAATCCGACATCGCTCATCGGAATCCCATGCCCGCAGCCGACCACGTTAGGGCGAAGCTCGGCCAGCTTTTGCACCGAGCGACGGGTGGCATCCCAATCCATATTGAAGGGCGCGCCACCGCGCGACAGCTCCATTTTCCCACCGACCAATCCCGTCCACGAATCCATGTTCATGGTTGCGAAAGCATCGCCCGCCAGGAGCACCCGATCGGATGAACGATAAAAGGAAACGTGACCGGGCGAATGTCCCGGCGTCGCGGTCCAACGCCAGCCAGCCAGCCCCGGCAGGTCCCCTTCCGGCAATTCGCGCACCCGCTCCCCCAGATCCGCCGCGCCCGAAGGCATGAAGCGCGAGAGAAAAGCAATCGCCCCGCCGATCGTCGGGTCCGGCGGCGGATATGCGGAGCGGCCCGACAGGTAAGGCAACTCCATCCGATGCGCGTAGATCGGCACATCCCATTTCTCGGCCAGTGAGCCCGCCGATCCCCGATGATCGAAATGCCCGTGCGTCAGATAAATTGCTTCCGGCCGCGAGCCCGCTCCGAAACGAGCCTCGGCTACTTCGAAAATCTGCGAGGTCCGCCCGGGCCATCCGGCATCGATCAGCGCCCAGGGCTCCCCCGGCCGCCCGACGAAGTAGGTGTTTACAAAACTGATCGGCAACCAGCCGACATCAGGAGCGATTCGTTCGATAGCTTTCATTGGTAAAAATGCCCGCATAAATAAAACGGAGCAGAGCGTCTCTTCTGCCGTAAAAGGAGCGCGATTTTCCGGCCTCTTCCGCTGCAGCGCCGCTCCGGGAATGACTAAGGGATCTGTAACCTCTGACCCGGTTTGAGGTCGGTCGGCTTGGCCAGAATCTCGGGATTGGCCGCCAGGATCCTGCCCCACTGCGACGAGCTCTTGTAAAACCTGCGCGAGATGGAGGCGAGTGTATCGCCACGCTGCACCGTATAGGTGCGGACGTTGCCGCTTTTCGCGGACTCGTTAGGCGAGTTCACCCGCGGAGAGGGCTTGCCCGAGGCGCTGGCCGCTTTTTTTTGCTCCCAACGGTCCTCGAGCTGTTTGCGCAGAGCGAGATTTTCATTGCGCAGGCGGACCGCTTCGCTCCGCGCCACGACCGAATCGCCGGAGAGATTCGTCAGGAGCGTGAGCTCGTCGCGCTTCATGAAACTCTTCACCTCCTCGGCCCGCTTACCGGTCGGGTCGAGGGTCAGGACGCGCTTGAAATGATGCATCGCGTTGAGCGGGTCATTCATTTTGTCGTCGTAGAGCAAGGCGAGCTTGTAGTGGATGTCGGCTGCGCTCGGGGTCCCATCGAGCGCTGCCTCATAAAGGTTGATCGCCTCGAGGTAATTGCCCTCGGCCGCCTTCGCATCCGCGTCTTCGCTCAGTTGCGTCTTGCGCTGGGTGATCATGCGATCACAGCCGGCGAGCAGGCCTAACGAGAGCAAAAGCAAGGCCAACGCAATGCCCTGACGTCCCACTCGTGCTCCTGCTCGTAATCGTGATCGTAATCGAATCGCTGAGGACATTAGGAAACGATTACGAGCACGAGCAGTTAATAGCGCGGGACACTGGGATCAATTTCTTCCGACCAGGCATCGATGCCGCCGGCCACGTTGGCCACTTTGGGAAACCCGGCGGAACGCAGAAACTCCGTGGCGCGCGCACTCCTCACCCCGCTATGACAAAAAACAAAGATCTGCCGGTTGCGATCCAACTCTTCGACCCGTGCGGGCAACTCGCCTAACGGCATCAGCGTCGCTCCTTCGATCGAAGCCACTTCGACTTCATACGGCTCGCGTACATCGAGCAGAGTCCAGGTTCCTTCACCTTCCATGATCTTGTGCAACGCCTGCACATCGATCTCGTTAACGTTCGGCTCGGCCCCCTCCCCGACCCCGCAAAACATCTCATAATCGATCGGCCTCGTTATGGTCGGCGCTTCTCCGCAGACTGGACAGGCAGGATCGCGCCGCAGGTTAAACTCCCGAAACTTCATCTTAAGCGCGTCGAAGTGGAGCAAGCGGCCGAGGAGCGTCTCGCCGATTCCCAGGATCAGTTTCAGCGCCTCGGTCGCCTGGATCGTGCCGACGATGCCGGGCAGGACCCCGAGCACGCCGGCCTCCGCACAACTCGGCACCGATCCGGGTGACGGCGGCTCGGGAAAAAGACAGCGATAGCACGGCCCGCCGAGGTGCGGGGCAAAAACCGTCGCCTGTCCATCGAAGCGAAAAATCGAGCCGTAGACGTTAGGCTTGCGCGCGAAGACGGCGACATCATTCGTTAGGTAACGCGTCGCGAAGTTGTCGCTCCCGTCCACGATCAGATCGTAATCCCGCAGGATCTCCTGCGCGTTCCCGCTCTCAAAACGGCAGGCGTGAATCCGGACTTCGACGTTCGGATTGATCGCGCCCAGACGATCGCGCGCCGATTCCCCTTTCGGCCGGCCGATATCGTTCGTGCCGTGGAGAAGTTGCCGCTGCAGATTGGAGAGCTCAACCCGATCGAAATCGACCAGACCGATCGTGCCGACCCCGGCGGCGGCAAGATAAAGCGCCGCGGGTGAACCCAAACCTCCTGCGCCGATACACAGGACCCGCGCCGCCTTGAGCCGCGCCTGTCCCTCGAGCCCAATCTCGGGAAGCATGAAGTGGCGCGAATAACGCACCCGCTCGTCCAGGCTGAACGCGCTCTGCTTTTCGTTAGGCGAAGCCAGCTCCTATTTCACCAGGTCCCATTTGATTCCGACAATCCGCTGATCCTGGAAGCGCTTCAAGGATTTCGGGAACTCGAGATACATCGCGCCTCGCCGCTCGACGAAACCGACGATGCCGAACTCGCTCCCGCTCTCCGAGCGTTCGATCGTCATGATGCGCCCAAGGCGAATTCGCGCTTGCAGTTGCCGGTCCTTCTTCGGCTCCTGCCAGAGCGTGTAGCTGCGCGGCGCCCCGCACTTCTCCACCACGATCGCGAACCGCGCCTTCTTCGTCGTCAACACCTTCATCACCTCATTCGACCCGGCAGGTTATCTCCTAAAGAAGGCAGAAAACGGTTCGCTTAATCGAGCCGGAACGGCTCGGGATTCTTATCGCGCAGGCGACGCTCGGGCGAATCGTGATACTGCATGTAATGGCTCCGGAGCGCGGCGAAATGCCGGATTGCATTTGACCACGACATTTGGGAGGGCCAGGGCTCGCGCTGCGGCAGGTCGAAAACCGGCAAGTTAAGATCAAGAGCTAAAGATTTATCGCTCATCGAAGGTCTCGATTCGGCGCAAGGCATCTTCATTCCCGTAGCGAAGAATCAGCGCCCGAAAAGGTTCCTCATGGGGATTGAGCGCGCAAATACGCACGAGCTGGCGGATATCCTCCCAATCGATCTCCTTCTTGCTGCGAGTGGAGCTGGAGATGGCGTGCAGCTTTAACGCCACCAGGTATTCCGGCCGCGGAAGACGAACCCGTTCGGTCGCGAGATTCATTTCGCTGGATCCTTCGAGCAGCTTTTCCCAGGTCGCGCGGTCAACAAACATGAGATCGACCGGCGGCGCCGAAGAGTCGGCCGGTTCGAATTGGGCAAAGGCAGAAACGCCATGGAGGAAACGGTAACCAAGCTCGCGCAGCAGATCGATCCACTGCGAGCGGAACTCCTCGGGCAGGAGCAGGTCGAGATCGACGGTATTACGAATATAACCGAGGAGAATGATGGCGTTGCCTCCGATGAGCAAACTCGGCAGGCCACGCTCGGAAGCGAGCCGCAGAATGGCAGTGACATCCTTCTCCACAAGTCAGAAGACCGCCAGAGAACTACGGCAAAGAGGATCAGACTACCGTTGCTGCATTCCTGCCCTGGCGGGATTCGTAGGTCCTCAGTCCATAGCCCCTGACGGAACCGGAATTTCCCGCGCGATCGGGCGGCGCGCAATTGCTTTTCTGCGCATGCACTTGCCTTGGCCGGAGGCTTCTGATTCGATGCCGGCGTGAAATTTCTCCTGCTCCTCTGCGCCGTCGCGATCTTCGCGACTTCCTGCACCACCCTCTCGAATCGGCGCGATCTCTACAATCCGAGTGAAGATGCCGGGCCTTACAACTCCCTGCCGCCGGCCCACCCGAAGAAGGCAAATTCGACCGCGCCGGAGGAACCTCTCCCGCCGGCGCCGCAATAATCTGCCTAACGAATCAAACGCCGAGCAAATCGCGCGGCCACGGCGCGAGCAGAGTTTCGCCTCGGCTTTCGTCGGCGGCCTGTTCCGGCGCGACTCGGGCGATCGCGACGGCGCCGGTTCCATTTCTCAAAGGGTTGCTGGGTTGGGCGAATGGAAGCCAACGCGCCGGCAGCCCGGCTGGTCGAGAATCGTTAGAGCAAGCGGCGGTCAGGACAGCCTAACGAATCAAACGCCAAGCAGATCGCGCTGCCATTGCACGAGAATGGTCCCGGTTATCGCGGGATCGGCGGCGATGCTTTCCAAGGCGGTGCGGGAGGCGATGAAGGAGGGTTCCAACTCCAACGCGGCGGCATGCTGATCGCGCCGCCGCTTTAGTTCCTCCACTCGTTTGTCGAGCGCGCGGGTGCGCGGTTTATGCAACCGCGGCGGCCGGGCCGGCCATTCATTTTCCGGCAAGGCGAGCGCTTCCGCGCCGCCTCGAGAAATCCCTGGCGCCGGCGGGCCGAAAAATGGCGATAGTCCGGCGTCTCCCCGGCCGCAAAACGAGCTGCCGCATCGAGCAGCGCGCTGTTTTGCAGAATGTGAAAGGCCGGGCGGTCGGCGCGCTGCGCCTCGCGGTCACGCCAATTCCAGAGCGCGCGCAGCAGGGCGTTGGTCCGTGCGGGCAAGGTCCCGCTTCCGGCGATACGCCAGGCTTGGTCCGGGTCGCGCTCGCGTCGCACCGCCGCCTGGTCGAGCGCGCGTTGACACGATTGGCGGAACCATTCCATCCGACCGCGCTCGTTTAATGCCGCCTCCATTTTCGCCGCGAGCGGCAAGAGATAATGGGTGTCGTTCTTGGCGTATTCCTTCATTACCGGCGGCAAGGGCCGGCGCGCCCAGTTGGCTTTTTGCGAACCCTTCGCCAGGGTGACGCCGAAATATTGCTGCACCAACGCGGCCAGGCTGAACTCGCGCAGTCCAAGCAGGCGCGCCGCGATCACGGTGTCAAAAACCTCGCGCGCAAAGAATCCCAGGGTGCGGCGCAAGAGTCGCAGATCGAAATCCATTCCCTGGAGAACGATCTCCTTCTCCGCGAGCGCGGCGCAGAGCGGCTGCAGATCGAGCGGAGCCAGCGGATCGATCAGATAATCCTGTTCACCGACGGTGAGCTGAATGAGGCAAAGCTTTTCGAAATAGCAGTGCAAACTGTCCGCCTCCGTATCGACCGCGACGCGATCGACCGCGCGCACGCGAGGGAGCACTTCCGCCAGTTGAGAATCCGACTCGATCACCGCAGGCCAGCGAGCAGCAGCTCGGCGTTTGTCTTCGTTGCCTGCAGGTTCTTAATCAACATCTCCATCGCTTCGAGAGGCGGGAGCGCGGCCATCGCTTTGCGCAGGAGCTGCACGCGATCCCACTCCTCCGGATGATAGAGTAATTCTTCCCGCCGCGTCCCGGATTGCTGGACGTGGATCGCGGGATACAAGCGCTTCTCGACGAGCGAACGATCGAGATGCAGCTCCATGTTTCCGGTCCCCTTGAATTCTTCAAAAATCACTTCGTCCATCCGGCTGCCCGTATCGATCAGGGCCGTCGCCAGGATCGTTAGGCTGCCGCCTTCCTCGACGTTGCGGGCCGCGCCGAAAAATTTCTTCGGCTTGGTCAGCGCCTTGGCGTCAACCCCACCCGACATGGTCCGGCCTTTGCCTTTGACGAGGGAATTATAGCCGCGCGCGAGACGGGTAATGCTGTCGAGCATGAGGACCACGTCCTTCCCCTGCTCGACCAGCCGCTTCGCGCGTTCGTTCACCAGCTCGGCTACCTGAATATGGCGATGCGGCGTTTCGTCGAAGGTCGAGCTGTAGATCTGGCAATCCACTTCCCGCTGCAGATCGGTCACTTCCTCGGGCCGCTCGTCCACGAGCAGGAGGATGAGAACGATGTCGGGATGATTCGTGCGAATCGCTTTCGCGAGTTGCTTGAGCAAAATCGTTTTCCCAACTCGCGGCGGCGCGACAATCAAGCCGCGTTGGCCGCGTCCGAGCGGGGTCAGCAAATCGACCGCCCGTGGGCTGATCGAATCCGCGGCATCGTTCTCGAGCATGATCCGGCCGTCGGGAAAAAGCGGAGTGAGACTGTCGAAAGCGGTCGGAGCTTTCCAGTCCGCGAGCGGCTGGTCTTCCACGGTCTCAAGCCGGTCGATCATCAAGCCGCGCTCGCGATCGCGCGGAAGGCGGACCGTGCCGCTGAGCGCCTGACCGGGGCGCAGGCCAAATTGCCGGATGAGAAAATGCGGCACGCCGACATCCTCCGGGAGCGGAAGAAAGTTCATGCGAGGCGAACGCAGGATGGCGGGACCGTCGTTAGGCTGCTCCAAAAATCCGCTCACCGTGATGCGGTGGCCACGCGGGATGAGGTGCCGGGCGAGCCCGAGAATCTGCTGGTGCCGGGTCTGCCCGGGGTGCGGCCGATAGTCGAAGCGGGCGCAAAGTGCCTGCAGCGCGGCGGGCTCCAGCTCCTGCAACTCGGGCAAAGCGAAAGCGTCGAGTTCCGACTCAACCGGCTCGTTAGGCTCAATCGTCAGGGTGCTGGCCTCGGCGCGGTCCGCTTCGTTATCGTTAGGGGATGTTTCTTCTTCGTGCATCAAAGGGCGGGCCAGAACCGGGCGAGCATTTCCGCCTGCGCGGAGAGGATGGCGAGCGGTCCATTATTCCAGACGAGATGATCGGCCTGGGAGATTTTTTGGGAGAGCGGCATTTGGGTGGAGATCATGAGGCAGGCGTCTTCAAGAGGGAGATGGGCGCGCTCCATCAGCCGTTGCTGTTGCAGCTCCGGCGAACAGGCAACGACAATAACGGCGTCGCATAATTTTTGACCTTCGGTTTCATAGAGGAGTGGGATGTCGGCCAGAAAAAGCTCACCCGTCTGGCGGCTTTGTTTCGCTTCAGCAGCCCACTGAAGACGAATGCGCGGATGGAGGATCTGCTCGAGCGCGCGCTTCTTTTCCGGCTCGGCAAACACTATGGCGCGAAGTGCGGCGCGATTCAAATCCCCGGCCGCGGAAAAAATTTCGGGACCAAATTGCTCCCGGAGAAGAGCGCGCACCTCGGCATCTTCAGCGACGAGTTGGCGAGCGGCCCGATCGGCGTCAAAAAACACCGCGCCTGTCCGCTCCCGCAGAAGCTTGCTGAAGGTGGATTTACCTGTGGAGATCCCGCCGGTTATCCCTATGACCGTGCAACCCTTGGACATCGACTTTGCAGACCGCTTCTAGGGAATCTGCGGCCCGCCGTCAATCAATCCTAACGAAAAAGAAAATCGGTACGCGGCCGGGAGTGCGTGGTCGACGCGAGCCTGCGTCTTTCCGAATCAGTGGCCGGGCTGGGCAAGCCCGGAGGCGGCTGCGCCCGCCGCCTGGCCTCCGTTGCCCACACCGCTATGCGTCTCTCCCAGACCGGAGGGTCCTGAGATGGCGCCGCTCTCGCCGCCTCTGCTGGGAGCGGAAGTGGTCTCGACCTCATCCTGGGCTGCGCATCCCACGAGCGCGAGGCCGATGCCGCACAGAGCTGATAGAAGAAGACGGTTTTTCATCTCTTTGATTTCGCAACTGGACGAAAAATGGATGCGAATAGTTGCACTGGTTTTTCCAGCAACGAGAAGCTGAGCGAGGAGGACGGACGAAGCATCCTCTATTTCTTGTAATAAGGAACCTGCGGCAGGACCGGCGGCTCGACCGCGTTCGTCGCGGTTTCGGTTTCCTCTTCTTCTTCCGTCGGGTTGAGCGGCTGACCGGCGGGATTGACGAGCCGGGCCGTGACGAAGATGACCAGGTTGCGCTTCATGTGTTGCTCGGTGTTGGTGCGAAAGAGACGGCCGACGAGCGGAATGTCGCCGAGGATCGGGGTGCGATCCTCAGTCTTCTGCACATCTTCGCGCATCAGGCCGCCGAGCACGACGGTCTGCCCGTCCCATACGCTCACGCTCGTGGTCACTTTGCGCGAGTTGAAGATCGGCTGGTTAATGACGTTAGGCGTGAGAGTGAAGCTGGAGGAAATACCGAGCGCGTTGACCGAGACAGACTGAATCGGGCTGCCGTAGTTGATGAAACCTTCGAACTCGACCACCTGCGGAACGAGGTTGAGATCGATCGTGACGCCGTCCGGGCCGACAACCGGCTCGACCTCCAGGGTGACGCCAGTGTTGCGCGTTTCGAAACCAGTCGGCGTCGTCGGGGTGACCGGAAATGCGCCGGTGCTGGCACCAGTCAGGCCGCTCGTGCTGATGACGGAAGCGTCCGTCCGATCCGGAATTTTCGGCGGATCGAACTGGGTCGGGTAACGAAATTCCCTAACGATCTCGATCACAGCGCGCTGCCCGCTTTTCGTCGTGACGCGCGGGGCGGAGAGAAGATCGACGCCTTTTTTCTGATTCAACGCCCTAACGACAACCTGAAATTGCGGATCGGTGAAAACGCCGCTCAAGCCGAAAATTCCCGGCGCCAGCGAGCTCGCCCCCGGCACTCCGAAAAGTAATGCGTCGAGCGCATTCGCGGTGATGGCGAGGTTGCCGCTGCGATTGCCCGCCGTGACGGGAAACTGGCCAACCGGCTGTCCACCGGGCGGAACAAAAGGATAGTCGGCGGGATTAACGGGTTGACCCGTCCCGGCCGTCCCGCCGCCACCGAAAACGCGATTGGAACCTGGGATGTTGAACTGGCCGAGCAACCAGTCAAAGCCGAGCTCCTTCAAATTGTTTTGCGTGATCTCGACGAACTTCGCTTCGATCTCGACCTGCTTCGGCCCGGCGACATTCGCCTGCTCAACCAGGGCGTCGACCAATTCGAGATTTTCCTCCGTGTTGCGCACGATCAAACGGCTGCTCTGAGGGAGGAAATTTGCGCTCGCCCCTGTGGGAAAGGGCACCCCCTGGTCCTTCAGGAAATCGAGCGCGGTCTGGCGATTGACCAGTTGCTGGCCGCCGGTCGATTCCTGCGTGTCCCTGCCCGTTCCGCCCTGCACGGAACGCGACGCCGGCTGATTCAACGGATTCGCGCCCGCGTTGACCGAGGTGCTGATGAATCCAGGCGGAACCCGATATTCCTTCGTGAAGAGATCGCTGCTCTGTTCGTTGATCGGAATGATCGAGACTGCGTACGGCTCGATTTTCACCTTCAGCCCCGCCTGGCTCGCGATGTAGCGGAGCGCTTCGCCTAACGGAATTTGATTGAGCGTAATCGTGATGCGCGCATCAGACGGTGCGATGGAGGGCGCAGCCGGGACCGGGCGTGGGTTCCACCCCGGCTTCGGGAGGCGGCGCGCCGGGAAGTGGCGGAGCGGTTTCCGGGAGCGGGGCCGGCGGGGTCGCGCCACCCAGCGGCGTGGTCCGCAGCACGATATCGACGCCCTTCTTGGTGTCGGTCGAAGGATCGTTGGCGGCCGCCTGCTGCCGCAGAAAGTCCACTGCTTCGCGAATGCTGGCGTCGCGAAATTCGATCTTCGGAATAATGATGCTGTTGAGCTTGTTCGTGATCCGCGCCGTGCCGCCGGCGTCGCGCGCAAAGGCGTCGCTGATCGGGCCGACCGTTTGCCCATATTGGCGGACCGGTTCTTCCCAGCCTTTCTGCACCTGCCAGAGTTCGCGCGAACGCGTTTCGTTATAGGCCTCCTCGCCGTAGTGGGTCTTGGTCACGTCGATCCGCTCTTCCCCGCGCCGCGCGGCGACATTGTAGGGATCGAGGTTCAGGACCTGCTCGTATTTTTTGAAGGCGAGATCGTAACGGCCGGACGCGTAGTAACCATCGGCGTCGCTCAGGAGTTTCTTCACGTCCTCGACCTTGGCGATGAACTTCGGGCCCATCGTTTTGTTGTAGTAGCCGGGTTCGGAAAGATGCGCCAAAAGGTTGAGCGCCTGCCGGCAATTCGGGTCGTAGCGATCGCTCACCGTTTCGCGCACGATCTGTTCCGCCTCGGCGTATTTGCCCTCGGCGATGCGCTGCTCAGCCAGCTTTACACCGCTGTCGCAGAAACCCGCGACGGCCGCGTCGTGTTTGTCCGCGCTCGTTAGGGCGTCGGGCAGAAAAGTCACCGCGGTGCGGAATTCGTCGTGCGCCTTGGCGAAATCATTCGCCTTCAGCGCGATCCGCCCGCGTTCCAGCGCGGCCTCTCCCTCTACCACCGCCGCCTGGCGCCGCGCGACTTCGTGTTCCGCGATATTTCGCACGTTCTGCGCGGCGGAAAAATTCACGAACGCCCCGGCCGCGGCAAGCCAGAGAAGAGTGAGAAGCAGGCGGGAGCGGCGGCGTTGAGTAATCATGACAATGGAAGGCGTGGGAGCGGGCGGCGGCCGATGGGAAGAAAAGCTACGGCTTCAGGAGGGGAACGTTGATCTTCTCGTTAGGCTTTTGCGTGTTAATGATGATGGCTTTGTCGGGCTGGACGTCGAGCAGCTTATATTTGATTTCCTCCTGCGGTTTCAATGAAAATTCCTGATCTTTTTTTACCGCGAAGGTCTCTTCTTTCCCTCCCCAGGTGTAGAGGAAATTCGCCACCGACTCCGGCGAGGTCGCGGTCTTCTCTTTCACGAGCGTGACCTGATCGTGGTTCTCCGTCTGTTCGAGGGTCAGCTCGGAGACGTCGACCCGCGTGCCGTACTGGTCGGTGTCGTACTTTTCGGTGTAGCCGGTGATCTTGAATTTCGTCCCCGCGACGGTGTCGCCCACTTTCAGGAACTGGGTCGGCACCTTCGGATCGATGTTATTGATCGCGTAAGTCTCGCCGACGTTGGAGGAGAAAATGAGCGGGAAACGTTCCTGCGCGAAAGATTTGAGCTTGAGCATCGCGACGTAAGGCGGGTGAGAGGTTTTCTCCGTCGGATTCGAGTGCCCTTCCCATTCCTCCAGGTTGTCGAAGCCGTCGCCGTCGGGATCCTGGGTGAGGACGTCGCCCTCGGTAATGGCGAGACCGAATTCCTCCAGCCATTCGTTAGGCACGGGCGGATGCAGGAGGGTGTTCTGGAGCGTGGCGGGCTGGCCATTCGCGTCGATGAAATGCTTCTCCGGCACGAAGAGCCCGGAACGCCCGCTGAAGGTCCATTGCGGCGGAGCCTGCAATCGGCGCATCGCCTCCCCGATCTCCGGGGCGCGGCCCTCCGGGATCTTGTTGTTCGGGGCGGGCGCATTTTGCATCCCGGCGAAATTTTCGTCAAAGCTCCCCGTCCCGAGAAAAATAAAAACCGCGCACAGGAGGAGGAACAAGGCCGCGGCCAGGACGGCGGCGCGATCGTAGTTGGTCCGAATCCAATCCATGCCTAACGAGTCCCGGTTGCGGAGGGGCTGAGGTTAATAATATCGATCTTGGCGGTCACGTTCAGGTGCTCGGTTCCGACGATGAAGTTGACGTTAGGCGCGGCCGCGGTCGGCGGAGGGCTGGCGCCGGCGACCGCCTCGGGCGTCGGAGCGGGCGCCGCCTCGGGTGTTCCGCCACGTTTGGGCCCTTTGTCCGCCGGGTTCTTCACATTGAGGGTGCGGATGATGAACAACTGCGCCGGCGCGGTCGCCAACTGGTTCAAAACCTTGCGCACCGACGCCGGACTGCCGGCATAGCTGATTTCCACCATCTCTTCGGTCACGACTGCGGGCGCCGTCTTCGCCGCCGCGGGCGCGCGGCCGGCACGCGTCTTCGCCGGCGTCGGTGAGGGGCCCGGCTTTTCCTCGGCGAGAGGCGTGCGCGTCAGCGTGGCGAGGGTATCGACGTGCGCGTCGACGATTCCGCTCACCAGGATTTCCATCGCTTTCAATTCCCGGCCGAGGAGAGGCGCGGCGACGGGATTGGGAAGCGAGGTCGCATACTCATCGAAGCCGAGATAAAAATTTTGCGGCAATACCACCTTGGCCGCGGCTGCTTTCTCGATCAGGGCGTTGACCGCCTGGCGGAGTTGTCCCTGAAATTCGTTAGGCTGAAGCGGCGCCACTGGCAGGGTGCGGGTCTTGAGTTCCTCTTCGAGCTGGCCTAACGAACTGCGATAGCTCTCGGTCTGGGCCTTGGTTTTCTCGAGATTCGCCGCGTTCGGGAAAGGGCTCCCGCCGCGCAGCCGGTTGAACTCGGCCAGGGTCGTCTCGAGCCGGGTCTGCTGGTCGTCGGCCGCGCCTTTCTCGCGCAGCAAAAACCAGCCGGCCAGAATTGTGGCGAGGAAAAGAACCGCCAGGAAACTGCCGAGAAATTTGTTTTGCTGAAACCAATTCATGGGAGCGGGAGTGGATCGTGCAGTTTTAGCCGCAGTTCGTAGGGATAGGCCCATTCCGTGTTTGTCGGCGTGCTCGGCTTGATCACTTTCGACTGGTCATTCGCGTCGACGTCGAAGACCTGCGAGTCGAGCAGGTTCCGGAAATAATCGACGACGATTTCCTGCTGCTTTGGATTGGAGAGATAAAGCCCGCGGACAAGGATGCCGTCGATCATCGGCCGGGCCGGAGTCGCGCCCGCAGCGGGCCCGCGGCCGCGCACTGGGGTGGGCGCGGGCGGAGGGGTCGGGGCCGGAGCGGATCCGCTGGCCGCGGTTTCGGCGACCGCCTGGCCACCAGAAGTCGGCAACAGCTCCGTGATCCAGATGTTTTCCTTGGGCAGCCGCGCGTTGAGATCGTCGAGGATTTGCGACCAGCTGCCGCGCCCGTTGATGGCCCCCAGTAACGGCGTCGCGACCGCGTCGAGGGTTGACGTTTCCTTGCGCAACTGACTCAGGCGGCTCTCGATTCCGCGCATTCGATCGACTTCGAGTTGGAGGTTGTCGGAGACGCCGGCTTCGATCTGCGCGGCGCGCATGTAACA
The DNA here is from genome assembly GCA_963792775.1 of uncultured Verrucomicrobiae bacterium. GTDB lineage: Bacteria > Verrucomicrobiota > Verrucomicrobiia > Chthoniobacterales > UBA10450 > Palsa-1392. The sequence continues at coordinate 78,030 of CAWBXU010000013.1, forward strand.
GAACCCCCACCCGATGAGGCCGAGAAGAAAACAAGCCGCGGCGAGAAGGAGGAAAGGCCGCCGCTCCGCGAGACGCTGCCGCCGGACCACGTTGGCCGGCCGCAAATTCAATTCCATCGGGCAGGTCGTCGTCGTGCGCAGGGCAACGCCGACGAGCTCGCCTAACAAGTGCGCCGAGTGCGCCACTTCTTCGAGCGGGACGGTTTCGGCCACCGCGACGTTGCGCAGCGGATTGAAGAATTCGATCGGGAGCTGGAGTTTTTCGCGGAAAAATTCCCGCATGTAGGGCGTGGTCGAAGCGCCGCCGCAAAGGTAAACGCGCTGCGGCGCGCTCCCCTGCTGTTGCGAGCGATAGAAGCTGATGGAGCGCGCCAGCTCGGCATGCAGCCGGGTCAGGGTGTTACGCACCAGTTTGGAGACGCGCGCCACATCCGGATCGGAAGCCTGCTCGTAGGCGCCGCCCAGACTAACGAACCCATCCTTGGTCTTTCGTAGTTCCGCGGCCGCGAACGGTTCGTTGAATTCTTTCGCGATCGCGGAAGTGATCGAGCTCCCGCCGATAGGGATGCTGCGGCTGAAGACTTTCCCCGGCTCGACAAAAAGCAGATTGGTCGTGCGCGCGCCGATGTCGATGATGAGCGAGCAGCCGGTCAGCTCGCTGTAGTTGAAACGAAAAGCGTTGTAGAGCGCCATCGTCGCCACATCCACCAGCGTCGGCAGGAGACCGGTGCTCTCGACCGCGGCGTTGATCCCCTCGAGCAGATCGGCTTTGATCGCGACGAGGACGACCTCGATTTTGTCCTCCGCGTCGGAGCCGACGAGCTGATAATCCCAGACCACTTCCTCGATCGGGAAGGGCACGTTCTGCTGCGCTTCGAAGGTGATGATGCGATCGATTTTTTCCTGATCGACCGCGGGCAATTTGACGAAGCGCGCGAAGACCGATTGCCCGGAGACCGCGTAATCGACCGGGCCGCCCTTGATCCCGAGCTCCTCCATGAGGAGCCGGATTGCCTCGGAGAGGCGCGTCTGCCGATCTCCTTCCGCTGCCGGATCGGCCAGGATTTCGCGCTGCCGATAACCCGTCAGGACGAGTCCACCGTGGGCTTGCGCCTGAAAAGCAGCCAGGCCTAACGTCTGCGAACCAAGGTTGAGACTAACGATGCGGGCGGCAGCGGGCATGGAACGCGCCTAACGAGTGCCGACCGGCTTGATCTGTTCGTAGTGGTCCCAATAGAGGGGCGCAAAGGGGGTTTCGTTTTTGTTCAGGAGAAAACCGGGGACCGGCTGGAGCGCGGCATACCATTGCGGCCGCGCGCGATTCAGGCTGAGCTCGTCCTTCACCACGCCCTGGAGGACCGCCTGCACCGCGATGTTTTCCACCGACGCGGTGGTGAGCGGACGGTTCCCCATGAGATGCGCGATGGCGTGCGGCGAGACATACATGACGGAGTGCAGTTCTCTGCCGGCCAGGATTTGCGTGTGCGTGACTTCGCCCGTGAGCAGCTTGCCATTCAAAAGCAGGTAATACTTGAAGGTCACTTCATCGGTCCAATCCGGCACCGCGGTGAAATCGACGTCGATCGCGAGCCAGCGATCGCGCGAATTGGTGCGAAAGGTCGGGCCGCCGCCGCTCGTGTTGAATTCGGGTGTCGCAAGCAGAGTGCGGGAGATTTTCGTGAGCTGGATGTCGCTCGCGGCCGGCGCCTGGGCGAAAACGGAACCGGCGAAGACGAGCGAGAGAGCAGCGAAGAGCAATCCTGATTTCATGGCGGCGAGATTCCAACCCACGCTGCCCGAAAAAGCCAGCAGTTTATCGAGCGGCCGGGAATCTCCGGCGGCGCTCTACTTGTTGCAGGTGACGGCGCTGTCGGTCGCGATGGGCTGGCTCTATTGGCGCACTGACGGAAGTCTCTTGCTCGTGATGCTTTTTCACGCGGCGGCCAATAACACGAAGGATATCGTGCCGTCCGCGGTAGTTGGCGCGACGAATTCGCTGACGCTGAACGCGTCGCTCGTGGGATGGCTGACGGTGGCGCTGTTACGGATTTGCGCTGCGTATTTCCTGATCCGCATGCATCGGGCAACACTCGAGTCGGGCGCAGAAAAGATGCGAACGATTCAGGAGGCAGTCCACGAATGGCAGGCGCGGTCAGAGATGGCGCTTCGTCGAAAACGGTGAATCCTCTTGCCTCTCGCATCCAAGAATTTTGCGTGTCAGCCAATTCCTGGATGACTACGATGCGTCGCATGCGTCGATCCTTTATTCTCTTTCTGCTCGCCTCGGCGAGCGCTACCAGCCTCTTTGCTCAAACGCCGGCCAAGCCTGCGCCGCCACCGGCTACGCTGCGCTCGGTTCTGCTCTCGGAGCTCCACAGCACGCATGACCAGGCGGAGTGGTTTACCCCGGCGAATACCGCGGTCGCCGGCCTCACGGCGGAGCAGGCGAAGTGGGTGCCGAAAAATGCGGAGGGCAAGCTCGACCCGAATGCCAACCACTCGGTCGGTATGCTGGCCTATCATCTGGTCTTCTGGAATGAGAATGCGCTGGCGCGTTTGCGCGGCGAAAAGACTACCAGTCCCAGTAACAACAATGAGACCTTTAATGACTTCGACGCAGCGCACTGGGACGACATCGTCCAGCGGCTGGATCGGGTGATGAAGGCGTTGGAAGCCGAGGTCGACAAGATGCCGGAAGAGAAGCTAGCCAAGGCGGCGCAAACCATCTCTCACATCAGCACGCATAACGCCTATCACACAGGCCAGATCCTCTATGTGCGCAAGTTGCAGGGATCCTGGAATCCGGCAAACGGCGTGAAGTAGGAAAGGCCGTCTCGGTTCGCTTCCCAACCGTCAGGTGGACCGATTCTGCCTAACGTTGAAGAAAATAAAGGTCCGGCTGGTCGGTCACGCCCGCCGCAGTCATTGCTTCCTGCAGGGAAGATGACTCGGAAAACTCCTTTGCCTTCTCCAGGTCGCTGACCTCGAAAAGCAGCACGACCTGATTCTGATCGTCGAGGTCGCGAAGCACCTCCTTGTCCTTCAGGCCGGCTGTCGCACGGGCGCCGGCGTGTGCGTCGAAGGCCTTCTTCCAGTTTGCAAAGTCGGCTACGTGATGGCGGACGAGTAGATAAGTCATGATGTTACTCCTTGGATGTTATTGTTGCGGCGAAATTAGATGGCCCAGACCTAACGAAGTCAAAATGAGCCGTTGCGAGCTGTTCTTGCGCTTCGTCCACGCCCAAAGGAACTGCGCGGCCTTGAATAAGAACGGTGCAAGCCTGAGGAAGTGAATCGCCAGAGATAGCCTGCGACACCGGCAGGGGCGAAAATGCTGCCGTGGCCGCCGCTAAAGCACTGTCACTCAGATACAGCTCCAGCTCACCCGGGAGGGATGAATGGCTCCGAACCTCCACGGGATCGGAGCGAGAAAGGAAGGATGCCCCCGCTGGCGAACTCAGAAAACGAGACAGAGCCGCGACGAAAGCTGCGCCCTCCAGTTGATGCTCGAAGACCACGCGATGGTAGTTAGCTTTTTCTATCCCGGAGGAGGCCATAGGTCTAACGATGCACCCATATCTAGAGCGAGTCATGCAATTCAATCGCCGAAGCGATGCCTGGCGCCGCGCAGAAGAACGAAAAGCTCAGCGCCGATTCGCGCGAGCCAGCCAGTTTTTGAAATACTCGATCGTCGTGGTGATGCCTTCTTCGAATTGCACCTTCGGTTCCCACTGCAGAATTTTCCGCGCACGACCGATATCGGGCTGGCGCACTTTCGGGTCGTCCACCGGGAGAGGCTTGTATTCGATCGAGGATTTGGTCCCGGTGATGCGGATGATTTCCTCGGCGAATTGTTTGATCGTCATCTCGCGCGGGTTGCCGATGTTAACCGGCTCGTGAAAATCCGCCTGCGAGAGGCGATAAATCCCGTCGATCAGATCGGAGACATAACAGAAAGAGCGGGTCTGCGAACCGTCGCCGAAGATCGTTAGGGGAGTGCCGCTCAGGGCCTGGCCGATGAAGGCCGGCACCACCCGCCCGTCGCGCAAGCGCATTCGCGGGCCGTAGGTGTTAAAGATGCGCACGATTTTGGTATCGATCCCATGATAGCGGTGATAGGCCATCGTGATCGCTTCGGCGAAACGCTTGGCTTCATCGTAAACCCCGCGCGGCCCGATCGGGTTCACGTTGCCCCAGTAATCTTCCTTCTGCGGATGGACCAGCGGATCGCCGTAACACTCGGAGGTGGAGGCGAGCAGAAAGGTTGCCTTCTTCGCCTTGGCCAGGCCGAGTGCGTTATGCGTCCCGAGCGCGCCGACCTTCAAGGTCGGTATCGGTAGTTCCAGATAATCGATCGGACTCGCCGGCGAAGCGAAATGGAAAACGTAATCGATCTCGTCGGGGACATAGAGATACTGCGTCACGTCCTGCTTGATGAAGCGGTAATTCTGGTTGCCGGCGAGGTGCTCGATGTTGGTGAGATGGCCGGTGATCAAGTTGTCGATCGCGATCACGCGATGGCCCTCGGCGAGGAGCCGATCAGTGAGATGCGAGCCGAGAAATCCTGCGCCACCGGTGACGACGGTAACGGGTTGAGCTTTTTTCTCGGCGGCCATGGAAGGGGACTATCTAGATCGAGCCCGGTTGGTTGGCCAGCAGAAAGCTTGCCCGGCGATCCGGCGCAGGCCTCGCTTAGCGATGGGTGAGGGAAAACGTGAACGCATTTTTCGCGAGCTGCGCTCTCCTCGCGGCTGACGCCGCGGCTGCAGCGACCCCCGGCGGCCCCGGCTTCAGCCTCGCTCTTCCACTTCCGCTACTGTCATTCTGAGCGGAGCGAGGAATCTCTGATCATTTCTGATTTCACAGCGCGAGGAGTCCAGAGGCAGTCAGAGATTCTTCGCTCCGCTCAGAATGACAGGAAGGGAGGCGTGGCGCCACGGGGGCAATGTCTGCCCGCGCTCATCGCCACCGGGGGCACCGCTGTCCGCGCTCCGTCGCCACCGGGCACCTCAGCGTGCGCTCCGTCGCCGCGTGGGAAACGCCTGCGTGCGCACCGGCACGGTCGGTGATCGGATTCGAAGTCTTTCCGCCTAACGAGCAGTCTGCGCCGAGCACGAGCAGCGTCGCGCGCTATGGCGCGGACGGCGCAGGAGCCTGCGAGCCGCCGTGGCCACGTTTTTTCACCGTCAAGATAGCGCCGTTGCTTAGCACGCTGCCGGCGGGGTTCGTCACGCTCACGGTGAAGACCGATTGGTCGTCAGCAATCGTCGTCTTTGGCGTCTGGTAGGTTTTCTTGGTCGCGCCCTCGATATCGATGCTGTTCTTTTTCCACCGAAAGAAGATCGGTCGCTCGCCCTCCGCCTCGACCGAGAATTGCGCGCGCTGCCCTTCCCTAACGACTGCATCGGCCGGCTGGGTCACGATCATGGGCGGCGGCGGAGTCGGAGTCGGCGACGGCGTGGGCGTGTCGTCGGTCAGGGTGTAGCTGAGATGTTTGATCCCGTCCTCATCGGCCACTTGCAAGGTGAGGCGATTGGGGTCGTGCTGGATGGTGACGAGACCGTAACCGGAGCAGACGTCGTCGTAGTAACCTTCGCTCCAATGCCCGACCGGAGCGGTCGCACAGAATCCCACGCGACTGGCATTCGGCTGCGTCACGCACATTTCGGGGAAGCCGGCGTTGGAGCCGTTGTCGATCGCGGAAAGATGGAGATCGCCGGAAATGAAGACGACGCCTTTAATTTCGTTGCTCTCGATGAAATGGCGCAGGGCGCCCCACTCTTTTTGGTAGCCGGCCCAGGCGTCCGGGTACTTCGTCGAGGCGTTTATGATGACCGAGGTGAAAATGATTTTCCAGTGCGCGGTCGAAGCCAGGAGGCCGTTCTCGAGCCACTGCAACTCGCCGGTCGCGCCGAGATTGTTCCCGTCAAGCATGCTCTTGTTCGCGTCATCTGGATCGGTCTCCGGATCGCGCTGGCTGCGGCAATCGAGCACGAAAAATTCAGCCTGGGCGTAACGGAATTGCTGCCAGATGCCTGGCTTAACCGCGGGCAACGGATAGGTCGGCACATATTCCTCGAAGACCTGCTGCGAAATGCCCCAGTCGGGATAGGTCTTGTCCAGGTTATTCAGACCCGCATCGTGATCGTCCCATTGGTGCACGATCGGGCTCTTCCGGAGTATCTCGCTGACGAAGCCATCCATGAAAGGAGTGCCCGGGCCGTAGAGATCCCTGAACATCCCTCGCTTGTCTTCGAGCGTGGCGGGATTGCGATGATCGAAATCGCCTCCGATAAAAACAAAGGCCGGATTCTCCGCCGCCGCGCTCGCAAAAGTCGGAACGGCCGCGGTCAACTTGCTCACCGTCACGAAATCGGTCAGCACGACGAAGTTAAAATCGCGCTCGCTCTCGGCCGCTGGAAAAGTCTTGAAAGTCGGATAAGGCGGCCCGGTAAATTGCCTCACGCCCTTCACTACCGGATTCACGTAGTAGGTTGTATCGGCAGTCAGGCCGGTGAGCGGGATGATTTTGGTGAAATCTGAAGCGCTGCTCGTGCTAAACCGCGCCGTCGTAAGATAGGTCGCGAAATTCGGGTCCGTGCCGTAACGCAGGACGACGTTCGCCGCCAGATCCGTGCGGATGAAAATGTTCGCGCTCGACGAAGTCACGCCGCCCACGACTGGACCATGGGTCAATTCTGCGGCCGAAGCCGGAGAGGGCGAGGTCAAAAGACCGCCGAGCAAGGTGGTGATGAGGAGCAGGCCCGCGATTTTCATTTCTTGGAGACATTCCGTGGCGGAGCCTTTCTCAGATTCGCCTGAGCAAGGTCGCGGAATGATTGCCCGATAATCTGACATCGAAGCGAGTCACACCAGCATTTTCGCCAGCCGAGCTCATCCCTCGACGCGCCGGTTGGCGGTTGAACCCTTTTCGCCTAACGTCGAACCTTCCCATCATCATGCGCATTCTTTCCGGCATCCAACCGAGCGGCGCTCTCCATGTCGGGAATTATTTCGGCATGATGCGGCCGGCGATCGAGCTGCAGGCGCAGGGCGAAGCGCTTTATTTCATCGCCGACTATCATGCCCTAACGACGGTGCGCGATCCCGCGATCCTGCGCGAAAACAGCCGCCGGGTGGCGCTCGATTTTTTGGCCTGCGGCCTCGATCCGGAGCGTGCTCTCCTCTTTCGCCAATCGGACGTGCCGCAAGTGACGGAGCTGGCCTGGATCCTGAGCACGGTGACGCCGATGGGATTGCTCGAGCGCGCTCATTCCTACAAGGACAAGATCGCGCGCGGATTGCCGGCCGGCGCCGGACTTTTCAATTATCCCGTGCTAATGGCGGCCGATATTTTGATCTACGACAGCGACGCCGTGCCGGTCGGCCGCGATCAGAAACAGCATGTCGAAATCACGCGCGATCTCGCGATCAAGATGAACGAAACTTACGGAGAGATCCTGAAGGTGCCCGAGCCTCGCATTCACGCCACCACCGGCACGGTTCCCGGACTCGACGGCCAGAAGATGAGCAAGAGCTACGGCAACACGATCGACATTTTCGGCGAGGAAAAGGAGACACGGAAACGGGTCATGAGCGTCGTGACCGACTCGACCCCGGTCGAGGCACCGAAGAATCCCGACGACTCGACGATCGTTGCCCTCTATTCACTTTTCGCGACGCCGGAGGAGATCGCGGAGATGCGCGCGGCCTTCGCGAAAGGCGGGACCGGTTACGGCGATTTCAAGAAACAACTTTTCGTTAGGTTGTGGGAATATTTCGCGCCGATGCGGCAACGGCGGGAAGAGATTCTCGCGCAGCCGGATTATATCGATGAAGTCCTCGCCACCGGGGCCGACCGCGCGAACGCGATCGCGGGTAAGGTCATGGAGCGGGTGCGCAGCGCTGTCGGGCTTCGTTAGGCGGGGCGGCTGGTTTAGTGCGCGAGCTTCCAGCTTGCGAGGTTGAATCACGCAGGCTGGAAGCTCGCGCCACCAGATTACAGCGAGGTCGCTTTCGCTTCGAGCGGACCGCGCACGCGCGCGTTCTCTTTTAGCTCGGCGAAAATCAGCCGCCCCCCTGCGGTTTGCAGCGCGCTCGAGACCACCACCGTCGCGACCTGGCCAATGTGTGGACGGCCCTGGTTGACCACGATCATCGTGCCGTCGGCCAGGTAACCAACCGCCTGATGCGGGTCGCGACCTTCCTTCACGAGATTGAGATCGAGCTCATCCCCGGCCACCACGACGGGACGCAAGGCGCGCGCCAGATCGACCAGGTTGAGTACCGGCACCTGTTGCAAACGCGCCACCTGACAAAGCGGCTGGTCGTTAGTCAAAAGGCGCGCCTTCAGCACCTGCGCCACCCTAACGAGTCGCGCGTCCACCGGCAGATCGCCATCGTCCGCGCCGCCGTCGTGAATCGTCAGGTCGATCTCGCGCACCCGTTGCAGCTGATTCAAAATCTCCAGCCCGCGGCGCCCGCGCTCGCGCTTGATGTTATCGCGCGAGTCGGCCATGAGCTGCAATTCCCCCAGGACGAAACGCGGCACGATGAGCGAGCGACTGAGAAATCCGGTCGCGCAAAGGTCGGCGATGCGTCCATCGATGATGACGTTACTATCGATCACGAGCGGCTCGTGCTGAGTCGTCTCGCGCGCGAAACGCACGTAGGGGATGATGAGCGAAAATTCATCGCGATTGCTCCGCAGCGCGAGCATTGTACCGAGATAACCAAACGAGCAGTAGAGGACGAGCCCGCCCGTCCATTGCACGAATTCCGATTGATAACGCAGGACATCAGAGGCGAGGAGCAGCTTCGCAAAAAAGAGCCCGAGGAGCAGCCCGAGCGTCGCGGAGGAAAACGCCCGGAGCGAAAAGCCCTTGAGCAACCGATCGACCAGCACGAGGACGAGACCAAAGACGAGCCCGATGAGGAGTCCGCGCAGCGGATTATCCGCGATCTCCGACATGACGCTTGAGCCGACCGCCGCGCAGAAGGTGATGAAGAGGACGCGGAGGAGATTGACGGTCAGGGTTGAGGTCATGAAATAAACAGCCTAACGACCTCGCCGACGCAAGGGCGGACTTGCTTCCGGAGTTGGATTTTTCGCGGCGCTGTCGCGATAAAAAAGAATGCCGTGGCTGCGCAGGTTGCTGATCAAGGCGCGCAGATTGTCGGACACTTCGGCGTTGTTCAGGAGGAGCGCGAGCGGTCCGTCGCCATGCCTTGCCTCCTGCATGATTTTGCCCGCGCCTTTGATCGTCTCGCGCGCGTCGCCGACCGCGAGCTGCACCTTGTCGGCCGCCTCCTTGGTCGACCCGAGGGTCGCGTCGGCCTTCTCGATCACGCCGTCGATTTTTTTGGACGACTCGGAGAGCGCCGCGGTCGTCTTGCTCAGGTTTTCGAAGGTCTGGTGCAAATGATCCATGTTCGCCTGCGAAAGCGCGCCATCGTTCAGCCGGCTCACCGCGGTATCGATCTTCGCCACCGTCCCGCGCAAATCTTTCACCAGATCGCCACCTTGTTTCGTTAGGTCCTCCAGCCCTTTCTCGCGGTGCCCTTCGATGCGTGCATCCTTCGCGATGTAGCTTTTCGGCTTCCCCGCCGGGGGATAAACCTGGACGAAACGATCGCCCAACAAACCCGAGCTGCCCACGGTGAACGACGTCCCCTCCGGAATCCGGGCATAATCGTAAATCCGCAACGGCACATCCACTCCGCGCCCGCTCGTGACGAGTCGCGGTTGACCGGAAACGCGTCCGATCTTCGCCCCGCCCATGAGCACATCGGAGCCTTTGAGGAGACCGCTCGCGTCGGCAAAATGCACCGTCAGGTCATAGTAAGTCTTAAAACCTTCGCCGAGCCGGCCGAACTGCACGACGAGCGCGGCCAGGATGGAGAGGCCGACCGCGACGAAGATCCCCACCTTTAATTCCAAGCCCCGATCTTGTTGGTCCATTTCGTTAGTCTGCGAGCCGCGCGCGCCCGACCAGAAAATCCTGAATGAGCGGATCGGACGAAGCCTGAATTTCTGCCGGCGCGCCGGAAAAGTAAATGCGCCCCTCGTGCAAATACGCGATCCGATCGCCGACATGGAAGGCGCTCTTCATGTCGTGGGTCACGACGATGCTGGTAACGTGGAAATGTTCCTGCAGCCGGCGAATGAGATGATTGATGCTGTCGGAAACCACCGGATCGAGTCCCGCGGTCGGCTCGTCGTAGAGAATGCAGGAGGGCCGGTTGATGATGGCCCGCGCGAGGCCGACGCGTTTTTTCATCCCGCCGCTCAGGTTAACCGGCATTTTTTTCTGCTGTCCCTCCAGTTCGATGACTTCGAGAATCTCCGCGATCTTTCTCTCGATCACGCGTTGATCGCGCTCGCCCGCTTCATGCAACGGGAAGGCGATGTTTTCCTCCACCGTCATGGAATCGAAAAGCGCGCCGGCCTGAAAAAGGATGCCGACTTTGCGCCGCACTCCGGCCAGTTGGCGCTCGCTCAAACCGATGATGTTCTGGCCGTCGATCCAGATTTCGCCCTCGTTAGGCTGCATCAATCCGATGAGATTTTTCAGGAGCACGCTCTTCCCGCCGCCGCTCCGTCCGATGATGACGAGGGTCTCGCCGGCGGCGACATTGATATCGACGCCGCGCAGAATTTCCTGCGTGCCGATCTGTTTTTTCAATCCACGAACGGATATCATCGGCACCGCGGGCGCAGTCTGCCTCGCCTTCTCGCGTTCTTCTGCGACCTCTACTGCCATCCTGCGGGAAAAATAACGTTGAGAAACATGGTCAGGAAAAAATTCGAAATCAGAATTGCGAGCGAGGCATTGACCACTGCTTCGGTCGTGGCGCGGCCCACTCCGACCGCTCCTTCGCGACTGTTCAAACCTTTGTGGCAACTGATAAAGACGATGAGCAGAGCGAAGAAAAATCCTTTCGTTAGGCCCATGATGATATCGCGCATGAGGGTCCAGCGCACCATGTTCGCAACGTAATAGGGCCCGCTGATGTCGAGCACGTGGACGGAGACGAAATAGGAAGCGATCAGACCGAAGAAAATGCATTCCGCCACCAGCAATGGCATCGAGATCATCATCGCGAGCATGCGCGGCACGACCAGGTAATCGACCGGATGGACCGCGAGCGCGCGCAGGGCGTCGATTTGTTCTGTCACTTTCATTGTTCCAATTTCAGCGGACATGGCCGCGCCGACGCGACCCGTCACCATCAGCCCGGTCAGGACCGGCCCGAGCTCGCGGAAAAGAGCGGCTGAAACCACCGCGCCGACCCCCGAGGCGACGCCGAGTTTGTTGAATTGGAAATAGGTCTGCGCCGCAAAAACCGCGCCGGTAAAACCTCCGGTGATGACGACGACAAGCTGCGAGAGCAGACCGATATCCACCATTTGCCGCATGAAGAGCCGCCAGCGCATGCGATGGGTCAGGGCCGAGCGCACGCTCTCCGCCGCGAGCACGACGAGCTCGCCGAGATAGATGAAAAGCGCGAGGACGACCGCTCCGATGGCGGTGAAGAAGCGGGCGAACATGAGAGCGCGGTCGGCGGCCGGCGCGGCGTGCGCCGGCGAACTCAGGTGCTAAGCAGCTGCGTTTTGGCGCGCGGCCGCAACTCCGGTGGAACGGTCCCGACAAAGCGCGGCTCCAGCCCCAGTTTCAGAAACATCGCGCGAATTTCGCGGAAGGTGATGGTCGGCTCGTCCAGCTCGAGGTAAACGATGTCGTGGTTGCTATCGACCTTGTAGCGCAGGCTGGGGACGGCTTCGAGCTGATGATCGAGCTCCAGGATTTTGTTCAGATCGCGCACCCCGGCCGCGTAAACTTCGAGTTCAATCATTGAAGATGCGGAAAACTTTAGCCGTCAAGCCGACGCGATGCAAAATTGAAATCCCGCGAGGCATGGCGCGCGGCGCTGCGCCCGCTCTCGGAAAAGCATGAAACCTCTTCTCTCCTTCCTGGCGCTCTGCCTGCTTGCCGGTTGCCTTTCCACTCCCACGCGCGTGACCGAATCCCGGGAAACGATGGGGCAGCAAATCGCAGCCGAACCGCCCGGCGATTACTTTATTGGACGGCGCTATCACAAGGCCAATTACTACTTTTGGGGATACGTGCGCCGGCCGGGCCAACCGTGGAACACGGCCGTGATCGTGGTCCTGAACGAAAATCAAAAGCTCGCGCCCGATCGCGCCCAACGCGGCCTGAACGACAACGATTACGAATACAAACTTTTCGGCCATTTCAGTGGCGACAAAGTCTATGAATTGGTCAGCGACCGGTTTTATCCGGAGTTTGTCCTGACCGGTTACGAGCTGCGCTCGACCCACCCGGCGCCAATTTTTCCGAGTCAGATCACCGGTCGCCCGTCGACCCCCTATCAAATCGAGAAGCCGGAGTAGTTCTCGAGCTGGAGCTTCTCCGCCGGCGCGCGCGATTGCGAGCGAGGGCAAGCTGCGATAGAGGAAGCCGTCGCCGCCGCGTATGAGAAAATTCCAGCCGCTCCAAGCCTTTCTCCTTTTCGTTAGTCTCTGTTTCCTCCCGGGGTGCGAGACGATGCCGGAAGGAATTCATCAGGCCCGCATCGCGATGACGCAGCACATTCAGGCGGAAGCCGCCGGGCGATTATTTCATCGGACGCCGCTATTACAAACCGGACTACAAATTCTGGGGCTATGTGCGCCGCCCGGGCGAGCCTTGGAGCACTTCGGTTCTGGTGATGTTGAACGAAAACGAAAAACTCGCCCCCGACCGCGAACAGGTGAATTTCGGCTTCGACAACAATTACGAATACAAACTTTACGGACACTTCAGCGGAGACAAGGTCTACGAGCCGGCGAGCAATGGCGTTTATCCCGAGTTCGTGCTCAAGGGCTACGAGCTGATCTCGACCAATCCGCCGCCCATTTTCAAAAGCCAATACAGCGGCGCGGGTGACAATCGCTACCAAATCGAAAAACCGGAGTAAGCGGCGCGCGCAAGGCGGCCCTTCCGGCACCGCCCGTGGACGCCTCCCTCTGGGAGGCGCGGGAGTTGCAGCCGCTCGGGGCGATCGGGAGACCAGTGCCGCGCTTCGCAGAGCGAAGCGTCTACAGGCGCGACCGGCACGCGACAAACTGGTCGAAGAATTTCTCGGCTTCCTTGAGGTGGAGCGGAACGCCTCCGCCCGTACCCTCCGCATCTACCGCGACGCGCTGCGGGATTTCCGCGGGCAGATGCAAGCGCCCGACTGGCGCAAATGCACGCCGCAACATTTTCGCGATTACCTTTTCGACCTGATGAAGCGCGAGCAGGCGCGCTCCTACATTCGCCTGCAGTTTTCCGCCCTGCGCAGTTTCTACCGCTTCCTCGTGGCGCGGAATCGCCTAACGAAAGATCCGGTGCGCGAAGTGCAGCTGCCCAAGCCGGAAAAAAAACTGCCCCTCGTTCTCACGCAGGCGCAGATGAGCGAGCTGCTCGCTGCGCCCCTGCAAGTCCCGAAGCAGAAAAGTGCGCCGGTCTGGATGCCAGAGCGCGACGCGGCGATCATGGAAATCTTTTACAGCAGCGGCCTGCGCCTGGCTGAGCTGGCCTCGCTCAACGTGAACGATCTCGATCTTTACACCGAATCGGTCCGCGTCCTGGGCAAGGGAAAAAAGGAACGCGTCTGCCCGGTCGGCGCACCGGCGCTTACCGCGGTCTCGCGTTATCGGGCGAAGGCGAACGTGCACAGCGGCCCGCTCTTTCTCAACAAAGCGCGGCGCCGGATTTCACCTCGTTCGATCTGGCTGATCTTGAAACGCTACGTCCGACACACCTCGATCCCAATCGCGCTCAGCCCGCACAAATTGCGGCATAGTTTCGCCACCCACCTGCTCGATAACGGGGCCGATCTGCGCAGCGTCCAGTCATTGTTAGGCCATGCCAGTCTTTCGACGACACAGATCTATACTCACGTTACAACGGAGCGGTTGAAGAAGGCTTACGCTGAGGCGCATCCTCGCGCGTAACACCGGCGTCTCGCCTGTCGCGTAGCCCGGGCGTCTCGCCCGAACGATCCGGCAGGCGGAACACCTGCTCGACAGGACAGGCCAGAGGCCTGTGTTACGCCTGTGCCGGCGCGTTTTGCGGCTCCGCTACTTTGAAGACCAGCTTGCCCTCGCCCATCGTGACCTGCACGACGTCGCCTGCTTTCACGCTCCCGCGCAGCAGTTCTTCCGCGAGCGGATCCTCCAGGTAACGCTCCACCGCGCGTCGCATCGGACGTGCGCCATAGGTCGGGTCGTAACCCTTCTCGATGACAAACTCGTGCGCGGCCTGGTCGAGTGCGATCTCGATTTCCTTGAGCTGCAAACGCTTTTTCACTTTCGCGACTTCGAGGTCGACAATGCGGAGCAGGTCGGGTTTTTCGAGGGTGTGGAAAACGATGATCTCGTCGAGACGATTGAGAAATTCCGGCTTAAAGACGCGCTTCGTCTCCTCCAGAATCTTATCCCGCATGACGTCGTAGTTCGCCTCGTCGCGCGGCGCGCCAAAGCCCATCGTGGTCTGACGCTTGATCAATTCCGCGCCGACGTTCGAGGTCATGATGATGATCGTGTTCCGGAAATCGATCTTCCGGCCTAACGAATCGGTGATTTTTCCTTCCTCCAAAATCTGAAGGAGAAGGTGCATCACGTCGGGGTGCGCCTTTTCGATTTCGTCGAAGAGCACGACCGAATAGGGACGCCGCCTAACGGCTTCGGAAAGCTGCCCGCCCTCCTCGTAACCGACATAGCCGGGAGGCGAGCCGATCAGGCGCGAGGCGGTGAATTTTTCCATGTATTCCGACATGTCGATCTGGATGAGCGCGTCGCTGTCGCCAAACATGAACTCGGCCAGGGTGCGGGCGAGGAAGGTCTTGCCCACTCCGGTCGGGCCGAGGAAAACGAAGGAGCCGATCGGGCGTTTTGGATCCTTCAGATCGGCACGAGAACGGCGGAGCGCTTTGCTGATCGCGCCGACTGCTTCGTCCTGGCCGATGACGCGTTGTTTGATGTCGGCTTCCATCGCGAGCAATTTCGCGGTTTCCTTTTGCTCCATCTTCTGGAGCGGAACGCCGGTCACCTTCGAGATGATGTACATCATGTCCTCGGCGGTCACGATGACTTCCTTTTCCTCCCGCTGTTCGCGCCATTCGGTGAGAATCCGCTCGAGTTTTTCCTTGGCTTGCTTCTCTTTGTCGCGGAGCGCGGCAGCTTTTTCAAAATCCTGGGCCTTGATCGCGGCTTCCTTTTCGACCCGGATTTCTTCGATCTCTTTCTCGATCTCCTTCACGTCGGGCGGACGCGTCATGGCGTTGATGCGGGCGCGCGCACCGGCTTCGTCCATCACGTCGATCGCCTTGTCGGGCAGGAAACGCCCGGTGATATAGCGCTCGGAAAGTTTGACCGCTTGCTCGAGCGCTTCGTCGGTCAGCTTCGCTTTGTGATGCGCTTCGTATTTCGGGCGCAGCCCCTTCAAAATCAGGATCGCTTCATCGACCGTCGGCGCTTCCACTTTGACGGTCTGGAAACGGCGTTCGAGGGCGGCGTCTTTCTCAATGTATTTGCGATACTCGTTCAGGGTCGTGGCGCCGACGCATTGCAACTCGCCCCGGCTGAGGGCGGGCTTGATGATGTTGCTCGCGTCCATCGCGCCTTCCGCGGAACCGGCGCCGACGATGGTGTGCAGCTCGTCGATGAAAAGGATGACGTTTTTCGAGCGGCGAATCTCGTCCATGACGGCCTTGATGCGCTCTTCGAATTGCCCGCGGTATTTCGTGCCCGCCACCATCAACGCGAGATCGAGCGTGATCACTTTCTTGTCGCGCAAAAGTTCCGGCACATTGCCGTTCGCGATTTCCTGGGCGAGCCCTTCGACGATCGCAGTCTTGCCGACGCCGGCTTCGCCTAACAATACCGGGTTGTTCTTCGTCCGACGGCAGAGCACCTGAATGACGCGCTCGATTTCGTTGTGCCGGCCGATGACGGGATCGAGCTCGCTCTTCTTCGCAAGATCGGTCAGGTCGCGGCCGAAAGCGCGCAACGCCGGCGTCTTGCACGTCTTTCTTCGAACCTTCGCCTCCGGTTGCGCCGGGCTCCTGTTCGCTTTCCGGCGGAGTAAAGTTCGGGTCGAGCTCTTTCAAGATCTCGTTGCGGGTGCGCTCGATATCGACTTCGAGACTTTTCAAAACCCGAGCGGCAACGCCCTCGCCTTCGCGCAACAAGCCTAGCAAGATGTGCTCGGTGCCGACGTAGGAATGATTCAGGGCGCTTGCGCTTCCTTGCCGGCGAGCGCGAGAACCTTTTTGACCCGCGGGGTGTAGGGAATGTTGCCGACCATTTTCGTCTCCGGACCGGAGCCGACCTGTTTCTCGACTTCCATCCGGACGGTCTCGAGATCGAGCCCCATTTTCTGGAGCACGTTCACCGCGACGCCCTGGCCGAGCTTGATCAGCCCGAGCAGGAGATGCTCGGTGCCGACGTAGTTATGATTGAAGCGGTCTGCTTCTTTACGGGCGAGCGCGAGAACCTGCTGGGCCCGAGGAGTAAAATTATTCATTATTGTTAGGCTTGGAAGCGGCATCACCGCTCGGCTCCCGCGCCACTTTATCCATATCAGGTTTAGGAAAGAGTTTCAAACGATCGCGGATGATTTGGGCGCGAAGAAAGTCGCGTTCTTCGGCGTTGAGCTTCTGTTGCGAGGTCTTTTGCAGGTGCGCCGGCTGGGTGTCGATGAAGAGCTCGTCCACCGGCAAACGGCGATCCTCCGTGAAGGCGCCGAGGTCGACTGCGAGTTTCATGATCGAGAGCAAATTCAGAGCCTCTTTCGAGGTCATGGCATGCGCATATGTGAGCACGCCGTATGCCCGCCCGATCTGATCCCAGAGGGTATCGGGTTTTTTTTGCATGAGCATCTGGCGGGCGTCGTGTTCCTTCTCGATGATGGTCTCGATCACTTTCGTTAGCCGGGCGATGATCTCGTCTTCTTTTTCGCCTAACGTCGTCTGGTTCGAGATCTGGAAAAGATTGCCCATCGCCTCCGTCCCCTCGCCGTAGAGACCGCGCACCGCGAGACCGATCTTGTTCACCGCCTGGATGACCTGGTTGATCAGGTCGCTCAGGACGAGGCCGGGCAGATGGAGCATGGCGGAAGCGCGCATCCCCGTGCCGACATTGGTCGGGCAGGCGGTCAAATAACCGAGGTGCTGATCGTAGGCGATGTCGAGTTTCGCCTCCAGCGTGCTGTCCACCTTGTCGACCAGCTTGAAAGCGCTCTTCAACTGCAGCCCGGAGCGGATCGATTGCATGCGCAGGTGATCCTCCTCATTGATCATGATGCTGAGGGTCTGCTTGCGATTCATCACGACGGCGCTGCCGATGCCTTTGGCGGCATGCTCGCGGCTGATGAGGTGACGCTCGACGAGCACCTGCCGCTCGAGCGCGGAAAGGTCCTGCAGCATTTCGGAAAACGAGTCCTGCATCTCGGTCAGCTCTTCCACCGCCGGCTTGATCTGCTCGAGAATCTGGGTGCGCTCGGCTTTTTTCGCCCAGCCGGGGAAAGCGCGATGCCGAAGATTCCGCGCCAGCCGGACGCGGCTGCTCACCACCACCTGGTGATGCGGACCTTCACCGCGGAGCCACTCGCCGCCGCTCGCCATGACTTGGGAAAAATTCATCGGGTCAGTTCGCCATTTCGTGTTCGAGTTGCTTGATCTGATCGCGCAAGCTGGCGGCGTCTTCGTAATTTTCCTCCGCCACCGCCTTCTCGAGATGATCGGTAAGAGCGCGCATCTTGTCGCTTAATTCCATTTGCCGAAACGCGCGCTGCGGCAGCTTGCCGACATGCTCGGTCCCCTTGTGCATCGCTTTGAGGAGCGTGCCCAGGCCTTCCGCAAAGGTGATGTAGCAGGCGCTACAACCAAGCCGGCCAGTCTTCTTGAAATCCGCCTGGGTGAATCCGCAGACCGGACACTTCTGCGTGGGCGAGCCCTTCTCGATCTCTTCGGCCGCGCCGATGCCTAACAATAAATCGGCGAGGGCGAAACCGGTCGGATCCTGCACGCCTTTCTCCTTCGAACAGCCGTCGCAGAGATTCACCTTCTGCATTTTGCCTTCGAGAATCTGCGTCAGAAAAACTGTCGCATCATTGCACTTACAAACGTCGCAGAGCATGGCTACCAATTAGACCACAAAGCGGCCGAAACATTCAACGGTCGGAAGCCGCGGGCCGCGCACTGCCTCGTGGGGAATCGCGAGCTCGATCACTCCGAAAAAATCGGCGTCCCAGTTTCCCGTGTCAACTCACGGAAGCGCGCGATCATCCGCGTGGTGAGCCCTCCCGGCTTCCCCGTTCCGATCGGGCGGCCATCGACTTTGATCATCGGAATAATTTCCGCCGCAGTGCCGGTGAGAAACGCTTCGTCTGCGATGTAGAGATCGTGCCGGGTCAGATCGGGTTCGGAAATCTTGAAGCCGAGTTCCGCCGCGATGTCGAACACAACCGAGCGCGTGATCCCGCGCAAGGCGCCGGCCGTGATCGGCGGCGTCATGATCCTCCCGCGCTTGATCAGGAAAACATTGTCCGCGGTACACTCGGCGATGTTGCCGGCGTCGTTCAACATCAGCGCCTCATCAGCGTTGGCCAGATTCGCCTCGATCCGGGCGAGCACATTGTTCAGATAATTAAGCGACTTGATCGCCGGATTGAGCGTCGCCGGGCCCATCCGCCGGGTCGGCACGGTCACGACGGTGAGGCCGTTGCGATACATTTTCTCGGGATAAAGCGCGATCGTGGAAGCGATGATGATCACGCTCGAGCGCTTACACTGCACCGGGTTGAGGCCGAGATTGCCAACGCCCCGCGTCACGATCAGGCGGACGTAACCGTCGCGCAGATTGTTTTGCCGAATGGTCTCGAGCAGCGCCTCGTCCAGCTCCGGACGCGACATCGAAATGTCGAGGCAGATGGAACGGGCGGAATCCCAGAGCCGTTCCATATGTTCGTCCATGCGAAAGACGCGGCCGTTGTAAAAGCGAATGCCTTCGAAAACGCCGTCGCCATAGAGCAGGCCGTGATCGAAAACGGAAATCTTAGCGTCGGCTTCGTCGAAAAATTCGCCGTCGATATAAATTTTCAGGGGCTTCTTGGCGGCCGCGGCGGATTTGGCGGCGTTCTCGCGTTGAACGGGTTCATCCATCAGAGCGGCTCCGGCAGCGTCTTTCTTAAGCATGAAAAAACTTCCGGCCTTCCGTGAAGCAATTCAAGCGCGGAAAGCTGCGCCGCCCTTTCGCCTGGCCAAACGACTGGAGGGACGGGCGCCGTCCCGTCCGTGTTTCCAGAATCTCGGACGACACGGCGGTCGTCCCTCCAATCCCAATTCTGCGTAGCATGCAGTCATTGTTAGGCCAGGCCGACCCAGATCTAAACGACGGGACGGCGGAAGTGCGCTTACGCCGCGGCTCATCCGCGGCGTTTTTCAAGATCCTCGGACGACACAACGGTCGAGCGAGGAGCAGACCATGCTCGTTCCGCCGGTCTTGGGATCGTTCGTTAGGGGCGCGCGAGTTTCCTTCACGAGCTGCCGGGAGTCGGGTAGGACGACTCCCGGAAAATCACGTCGGTTTCGATTACGGCAGGGTATGACCTTTCTTCGACTTAACCAGATTGGCGTCAGGCCTGCTAATGGTGCCATCCGCATTGACGTCGTTGCGGAAGTTACCCGAGGTAACCCCACCGCGATTGGCACCGACGCTGTTGAAGTCCGTCTTATTGACGGTCCGGTTGCCATCGACATCGCCCCCAAGGAAGCCGAACGGAACGTCACCGTGCGGCATTCCGTCACCGTTGATGTCCTCTGTGTGCAGAACGACGGTTTGCACATCAGAAACACCCGAGAGGTCCGCTCTCATTTCGTTTCCGCTGAAGGTGATGGCACCGACCGTTGCCGTGCCGCTCATCACGCTCACATTTCCAGAGGTCACCGGAGCATCGAAGGTAAAGACCGCGGTGTAATTGCTCGCGACGCGATCTTCAATCCCAGACGGGCCGGAGAGCGGCATGTCGATGTCGAACGAACCGGCTCCTCCCTGCGTCACCCGCGAGGCCGCGCTGACCAGATTAGCGGCCGGAGCACAAGGGCCGGGGCCGACACCGTTTCCGACCAAGCCCGAGACCTGGACGGTGTAGGTGGAACCGGGGGGCTGCAGAGCGTTCGTTTCCTCCACTACGACCACCAGAGTGGCAAGAGCCGGCACATCCACCGAGAAACTATTGACGGTGTTAGGGCTGCCGCCCGGATCACCGAGATAATTGATGCAAATGTTATCCGGTGTTCCCACACCTGGCGGGACGTAGGAGTTCAGATAGGCAACTGACAGGATGTTGCCGGCCGCCCCGCCGCCCGTCGCCGTGGTGGTGATGGTGGCGCAAGCCGCACCTGGGCCATTGGGAAAGTTCAGCACGTCATAGTGCCGATCTCCGGCTCCGAAGATACCCGGGCAGGCTTTGACTGCTCCGCAACCGCTCACGAGACCATTCCGGCCCAAGCGACCTTCCTGAGCTGGGTCGCTCCCATCCAGGGTGCCATTGACCACGGTCGGTGGCACGGAGCAACTCGGGAGCGAGAAGTTTAACACCGAAGAACCGCCGCCCGCGAATGAGACGGTGAGGGTGAAGTCGATCGTTGTGCCGCAAAGGAACGACGACGAGGTGCTGACCTGGAAGGGAGTCGTGTTCATCCCGGTGGCGTTTTCGGCCGTATCCGGGTAGGGCGAATTCGGCTGGGTGATCGTCACCTCCGGCGTGGTCGTGGAGAGCACCGCCGAGATGCCGGTACCGAGCAGGCAACCATCATTCAGGATGGATACATCAAGGGTGTTGCACTCGTTAGGCTCAATCACACCATTACCGTTACCGCCGCTAAGAGAGACTGTGCTGGACGAAAAAACGAACCTGGCCATGCCACTCAGGCATTGATCCAAGGTCGTGGTACCTCCGTTAGAGATCGTGACCGGAAAAGGTCCGATCGCGGAACAGACGTGAGCCGGATCGATGACCGTGGCCGAGTAAGACCCAGGGGACAGATTCATCGAGTAAGTGCCGTCCGGCTTCGTCGCCGCGGAGAAACCCGTGGAAGGCCCACCTGTCACTTCGACGAAGGCGTCCTTGAGCGGTGCGCCCGTGTCGCAGGCGGTGATCGTTCCGCTCAGCGTTCCCTGTGGGGGCGCAGTCGTGCCGGCGAACTTGAAGGCGCCGATCTTGGTTTTCCAGAGGAACTGACCGGTCGTGCTGTAGTACTCGTTCGTGTACCAGAAGGTCGCGTCGTCCGCCGGATCCAGGCACATGGCACTGTAATCGCCCCAGCGATTGCCGGTTATTTGTTGGACACCGGTTCCTGCGAACATCGTCGCTTCGCCTTGCGACAAGTTCCCGGGCGGATCGGTCGCCAGTCTTCCAGCATAGGCGATGGAAGGGAAGACGCTCGAGCTGGAGGTCGAGTAGCCGACCGCCAGATTCCCGGCGTTGTCGACCGCTGAGCTGCCCATCCAGCGTTCGGTCAGATCGAAAACGCTCGAGGCAGTCGCCTGGTCCTGGACGGACCAGTTCCCGCCCGGGCTGGTTTTTTGCAGGATATAGTAGCGGGTGCCGGCTTTATACTGCGCAACCGTCGGGGCCGTGCCAGGGGGCGGGATGAAGCCCGCGTTCACGGTGTGAACGGTCGTGAGCGTCTCGGTGCCTGCGCGGTTCAAGTACTGAAGGCGAAGCATCAAGCGGTCGCCGATCGCATTCAGGTAATCCGCGCTCGTGGCCGGTGGCGGCTCTTCGATTTCGGCGCGCGAGCCACTTAAGGTGCCGGGACTACGTGAATCGAACGCGGCCACCGGGAGAGGACTCTCGGGGCGCTCCACGAAAGTCGGAGGCGTGTTGTCCGCGAAGCCCGAGTGGAAATCGAATAAGCGCAACGCGTCAACAGTGTCGAAAGCATCATCCAGAAAGACCGAGAAGACGTTGGGTGCGCCAGCCGGAGGCGGCGTTAGACCATTATAGTCCGAAGGGATTATGCCAGAGGAGGAATCGCTCAAATTCGGACCGGCGTTGAAATAAATATAGCTAGCGGTGGAATCGCCGACCAACATTTTGGCCCGGTCGAAGGCGAAGACGCCGAAAGCCATTGTAAGCCACGCCACCCGTGAACTGACGATCCGAAAAGTAGTAACCGTCCGACCAGGCGCCGATCTTACCGTAATCGGGAAAGTCATTCCCCGGGCGTGATGAAATCGTAGGCCCAATAGGCTCCCGTCGGGTCGCCCGTCTTCGAGACCGCGATCGGCTGGTGGAACGGCGGCGTGCTCGTGCTGGTAAAAGCAAACTGAGTAAGGATCCAGCGATTCGCCATTCGATCGTAGAGAACAAGGCCGTCGCCATTGTCATTGCTCGCGTCGACGCCACCGAGCGGAGCGAAGAGCGTGCTGAGCTTAAAGGCCGGACCGCGTGGCGTGCCGTCCTTGGCAAAGATCCGGACTCCGCCGCCATTCACGATTTGCACATAGTCGTTCGGACCGACCGCACCCTCTGTGTCGGGCGGCGCGGAATTCGTCACACCCACGCCCTCGAAGACGACGATCGGAGTCGGGATGTTCAACTTGAAGTGGCCGCTGGGCAGAAAAGCGGTCTGTAGAGCGCCGTCCTTCTGAACCGGCGCCAGCGGGTTCGCCTTGCGGGCGAACACCGTGTTCAGCTCGTTCATCACTTCGCCTTTTCCCAGGAGTTCGCTGTCGACCTGGTCGACCTGGGACATGATCTCACGCACCGGTCGCGTTTCGGCGAAGCCGACCGCGCGTCGGACCACCGCGACACTGCTCGCCAGCCGCGCGTGGCCGCCGGCGGAGGCCTTGGTTGAAGTTGGCTTTTGCGCCTGGCCGATTCGCACCATTGATGCGACACCGAGCAGCACTAAGGTAGTAAGTATAAACAATCCTTTTTTGTGACTGAACATTGTGACCTCCCAGGTTCTCCGATTAGACGGGTGTTGTTGTTTGAATCTCATAGCCGACCTGCTTGGTCGGCTTCCGGCCAGACAATCGATTTCCTAATGCGGGGTCAATAACATTGTCGTCCCGAACGCCTTACAAATATGCAATGTAATGAGCCGCGCCGGGTGGCTGCCAGCCTAACGAGTATTAGTCTCCGCCGAGGTTCTCCGGAGCCCGCCTTCCCTTCCTATGCTAGGTTGAGCTATTGGCCCAATCACTCGTCCCATCCAAACGCCTATGAACAAACTACCATCGCTCGCTCTATTTCTGACCCTGCTCGCTCTATTTAGCTGCGTCGCTCGGGCTGAGACTCAGCCCACGCCTCCGCCTAATCCAGGAAGTGGTCTCGAAGGGTCGATTACTCTGCACACCATTTCGGGTGGTCCGGTGAAACAGGGCGTTCCCGATTCGAAACCGCTGGCGAATACCACCTTCGATGTGAAGAAGGGCGACCTTGTGGTGGCATCCTTTACGACGGACGATCAGGGCCGGTTTAAGATTTCTTTGCCTTCAGGGCATTACAGCATTTCGAAGAAAGGCTGGAAGAGCCGGGTGGGATACTATGGCCCTTTCCCAGTGGATATCGTTGCGGGCCAGATCAAGAAGGTGCAGTGGAACTGCGATACGGGCATGCAATGAGGTTAGCTCCGCGAATGCGATAGCGGGAATTCCGCGCGCGGAGCGCTGTGCCCTGTAATCTCATCCGAGCAGTCCGTCCACGATTCGCAAGGTGCGATCGCCGCGTTCCGCGAGATGATTATCGTGCGTCACGACCACGAGTGTTTTCTGCCGCTCGCGGGCCAGACCGAGGAGCAGATTCATGATCGCTTCGCCGGTTTTGGAATCGAGATTGCCGGTCGGTTCATCGGCAAAAATGATGTCGGGATCATTCGTTAGGGCGCGCGCGATCGCGACCCGCTGTTGCTCGCCGCCGGAAAGTTCCGGCGGAAGATGATTCAGCCGATCGCCCAGCCCCACCGCCTCGAGACTTTTCGCGCAGGCCTCTTTGCCCGGCCGCCGGCCGATCATTCCCGGCAGCATGACATTCTCCAGCGCGGTCAATTCCGGAAGCAGAAAGTAACCCTGAAAAACGAAGCCCATCTTCTGGTTGCGCAGTTTTGCAAGGGCCGATTCGCCGGCGCGATAGAGCTTGCGTCCTTCAAATTCCACCTCGCCCGATTCCGGGCGCTCGAGTCCGGCGAGAGTGTAAAGCAAGGTCGTCTTCCCCGCGCCCGATGCGCCGCAGAGGAAAATCGATTCCCCGTGTTGCACCTCGAGCGAAACTCCGCGCAGCACTTCGATCCGCCGCCGGCCGATCTGAAACGAGCGGCGCAAATCGCGGGCGATGAGTTGAGCCATGGCGGATGACCATTGGCCAAATCGGTCGCAGCCGCAAGGAATGCTGCGGCGGACTTCGCACACCTCGTATAGGACCCATGAGTCACATGGGTCCCATAAAAAAACGCCGCGTGAGATTGCTCCCACGCGGCGGCTTGTAATTCGCGTCTGTTCGTTAGGCCAAACCGAGCGTGACCAATGTCGGCTCGTCCACCGCGGCGGTCTCGACCAGGCCGTTATCCCGCTGGAAAGCGGCGAGAGCGGCGCGCGTCTGCGGCCCGATCAAACCGTCGATCGCGTCCGCGATAATAGCCGAGATCGCGCAAGGCCAGCTGCACGTTCTCCAGGACCTGACCCGGCGCCAGATCGTTATAGCCGTAGATCGGTCCGTCGTAGGCGTAGGTATTATAGTAGGGGCTGTAACCGTAGGCCGGGAACCAGTAGCCGGCGTCCCAATAATAATATCCGCCGCCGAAAAGAACGAACCTGGTGTGGCCGTAGTGACGCCTCCACCAATTGTGATCGTGCCGGCCGTGAACGACGCGGCTGCGCGCGACCGAGTAGCTGTTGCGATCGAAGTGCCCGTTCGCGTGATTGCGCTGCACGTTTACCTGACCGTTGCCGCGATTGGGATGGTTGTGGCGATCAACCGTCGCGACATTGTTATTGTAATTGCGCTGCACGTTGGCCGGCGCGTGGCCGCGGTAGGAGCTGATATGGCGGTCAACTGATCGGCCATTGTTGCTGCGATTCACCTGTTGCGGTGAGACCGCGTTCCTGTTCTGCACCGTGCGGTTTTGCGCAGGTTGCGCCGAATGCCGAACCGGATGCTGGACCGCGTGCGTCGCAGCAGGATGTTTTGCCGCCTCGGCGCGCTGCGCGGCAGCGGCCTCCGCTTCATGCCGGTGCTTTTTCCGGTCGTTGTTGTTATCGGCTCGCACCGCCTGCGCCAAGGGCAGGGATAGAGCCAGAGTTAAGAGCAGTAGTTTTTTCATAATTTGCCTCGTTAAATTCGACCGCAGAGCGACCGGCTTTATTCAAAAAAATTCCGCGCTCGACCCAGCTCTCGGATCAAGACTGCTGCCGGACCGCCTCGAAGAGCACGATCCCGACCGCTGTGGCCAGATTCAGGCTGCGCGTGCCGTGCATCGGGATGGTCAACAACCGATCCGGATGCGCGTGGAGGAGCGCTTCCGGCAAACCTTTCGTCTCCCGGCCGAAGACGAGAAAATCGCCGGGCCGAAAAGCCACCGCGTGATAGGGGCGGGACGACTTCGTCGTCAGGTAAAAATAGCGCGCCGCCGCATCCTGCACCGCCTCGAGCGCGCCTAACGAATCCCAAAGCCGCAGATCGACCTCCGGCCAGTAATCGAGACCGGCCCGTTTCAGGGTGCGGTCGTCGATCGAAAAGCCGAGCGGCCTAACGAGATGCAAAGTCGAGCGCGTGGCCAGGCAAAGCCGGCCGATGTTACCGGTATTCGGCGGAATCTCCGGCTCGACCAACACGACGTTGAACATCGATGCGCTGTGAATTTAACCGCAGAGAGCGCAGAGACGCAGAGGGAAGGAAACGCGCGGAACCCAGAAAGTGCCTGAGCTCTTTCCGGCCTCCGCGTCCTCTGCGTTGAATTCTTCCGCCCTACAACTTGCTCGCGACGAACTTCTCCAGCTTCACGATATCGGCGCAGAACTTGCGGATGCCCTCGGACGTTTTTTCTGTCGCCATCGCGTTATCGTTGAAGAGATAGCGGAATTTCTTCTCATCCATCTCCAGCCGTTCGAGCGGCGCGTCCTTCGACCGATTCGGGCCAATCTTGCGCTCGACCGGCTCGTAGGAATTGCTCAGTTTTTCGAGAAGATCCGGACTGATCGTGAGCAGATCGCAGCCCGCCAGCTCGAGAATCTGGCTGACGTTGCGGAAACTCGCGCCCATCACTTCGGTCTTGTAGCCAAACTTCTTGTAGTAGGTGTAAATCTCCTTCACCGACTGCACCCCCGGATCCTCTGCGCCGGTGTATTCGCGTTTATTGGCCGCCTTGTACCAATCGTAAATCCGCCCGACGAAAGGCGAGATCAGCTCGATCCCGGCTTCCGCGCAACGCACCGCCTGCGGCAGCGAAAACATCAGCGTGAGGTTGCAATTGATGCCTTCCTTTTCCAGCACTTCGCCCGCCGCGATCCCCTCCCAGGTCGAGGCGATCTTGATCAACACCCGCTGCCGATCGATCCCTTTCGCCTCATACAGCTTGATCAACTGGCGGCCCTTATTGATCGAGCCTTCCACGTCGAAGGAAAGACGGGCGTCCGTCTCAGTCGAGACGCGACCGGGCACGATGCCGAGAATCTCACTCCCGAACTCGACGAGAAGTTGTCGATCACATCCTCGATCTGCGCGGCCCCGCTCAGGCCGGAGTTTTTGCGATCCGCCAGCACTTTATCGAGGAGATGAAAATACTGCTCCTTCTGGGTGGCGGCGTAAATCAGGCTCGGGTTGGTGGTCGCATCGCGGGGCTGGAATTCGGCGATCGACTCGAAGTCGCCCGTATCGGCGACGACGACGGTAAATTTCTTCAGTTGTTCGAGCTGGCTGAGCTTGGTTTTTTCTTCTTCGGCAACGGCGGTAGTCATGATGGAAAAGATTACGCCCCGAAAACTGATCCGACAATGCAAAAGTGGGGCGCGCCGAGGTTGAGTATGGAGACGCCGAAGGTTATCTTTCCGAGCCGCCAAAAGCATGAGCACGAAAGACCCGAAACCAGCAAAATTGCGCTTCGCCGAAACGCCCGAGGAACAAAAGAAATGGATGGCGCAATGGCGCTCCGCCGAAGCCGCTCTTCTCGAGATCAAGCGCGAAGAAATGCGCGCGCTGACCGATGAAGATGTTCTCGCCGCGTGTGATCTTCTCCTGGCCGACGCCGATGAATTTTATGTCGCGCCCGAAAACAAAATTTCGAGCGGCCTGGTCGAACAGCAGCGGATCTTCATGCGAGCGCATCCGCGATCGTGAATCCGCTTTTCGCTGCCGCCGTGCGGGTGCAGGAGTTTTGCACCCGACGTAATTGGCGCACGTGTTACATCGGCGGCGTGACCGTTCAACGCTGGGGTGAACAGCGCCAAACAAAAGACGGCGACCTGACGCTCCTGACTCACTTTCAAAACGAAGAAGACTACATAGACGCACTCTTGTCCGCCTTCCGTCCGCGTCGTGAGGATGCCCGCACCTTTGCTCTGCGAAATCGGGTTCTTCTGATCGAAGACACCTCAGGAATTCCATTCGATATCGCCCTCGCCGGCCTGCCCTTTGAGGAGAGGACGGTCGAAAGAGCGACGCCTTGGAAACTCGATTCCGGGGATCATCTCATTACTTGCTGCGCGGAGGATTTGATCGTTCACAAAGCATTCGCAGGTCGCACCCGCGACTGGGCCGACATCGAGCGCATCCTGCAGCGCCAACGCGAACGCCTCGATTTCAAGCTCATTTTCGAAGAGCTGAGGCCGCTTCTGGAGTTGAAAGAAGAGCCGGAGAACGAAGACCATCTGCGCGCGCTGATGGCGCGAGAAGGATTGTTTTAGCGGCGGCTGTGTCAGCCGCAAAATTGTAGGGCGAGCGCTTCGCTTGCCCAGCTTCTGAATCGGGGCAGGCGGAGCGCTCGCCCTACAATTGTCAGCCATCGATTTTCCCGCTGCACCGGCTCCTCATCGAAGGTGCTGAAGGCAGCGGCCACGTCGGCCGCAACAACCGTGTGCGCCAATAACAGCGCGGCACGCGATCCGCTACTGTTCCATTGTCAGCCCCGGCCGCTTCCACTACACTCGGCGCTCGATCATGTCTCAAGCCACCACCGAATTGATCATCGAAGCCGGGCACACCGAGCGCAATTACTGGCGCGATCTCTTCCGTTACCGGGAGCTTTTCTACTTCCTCGCCTGGCGCGACGTGCTCGTGCGCTACAAACAGACGGTCATCGGCATTATCTGGGCCGTGCTCCGGCCGCTCCTCACCATGGTCGTTTTCACCTTTGTCTTCAGCCGGATCGCGAAACTGCCGGCCGAAGGCATCCCCTACCCCGTGATGGTTTTCACCGCCATGCTCCCCTGGCAGCTTTTCGCCACCTCGCTCACCGAAGGCAGCGGCAGCCTGATCAACAACTCCAACCTCATCTCCAAAGTTTATTTCCCCCGGCTCATCGTTCCGGCGAGCTCGGTCATCGTTTCCTTCGTCGATTTCGCGATCTCGATGGTGCTACTCGCATTGCTCATGGCTTTTTATCACGTCTGGCCGGGAACGCCGATCCTGATGCTGCCGGTCTTTACGCTCTTCGCGCTCCTTGCCTCGGCCGGCGCCGGCATCTGGCTGGCGGCGTTGAACGTGAAATACCGCGACTTTCGCTACGTCGTCCCGTTCATGGTCCAATTCGGGCTCTACATCTCGCCGGTTGGTTTTAGCAGCGCGATCGTCCCGGCGCGATGGCGGTTGCTCTACGACTTCAACCCGATGGTCGGCGTGATCGAAGGCTTCCGCTGGGCCGTTTCCAACGGGCGCAGCGCTTTCCCGCAACAAAGCCTGCTCCTCTCGCTCGTCACCATCGCGATCCTGCTCGTCACCGGCATCTGGTATTTCCGCAAAACGGAGCGGACTTTTGCGGATGTGATCTAGTCCCTCAGCCTGCGGGCAATTTGTTGAAAATCGACCGCCAACTTCAACTCGGCAACGTCGTTCCGCCCGCAGCGCTGCGAATCTAGGGCCCGTCCAAAGCGTAGACCTCAACCAGCGCAACTCCGGTTTTACTATTGGCGCCACGAACGATGGCCGTGTAATTACCCGGCTCAAGCGTCGCGACGATCGCTGCCTCTTTGCTATTAGCCGGCGGAAGGCCGGAGGCGAGGATTTGCTGGCTCTGGGTTGTGCGCCAGTTGTCATTGGAGTCAATCAGCGCGCCCTGAGCATCATGAAGCTCAAGCATGGGATCCGCCAAGATCCCAGTAACGCCTTCCTTTGCGAGGGAGGGGCCGAGTGCTCGAATCAGAACCTTGCCGTTCGCCGATCCACCAAGAATGAACCCCGCGATCATGACCTCATCGTCGGTCCCCACTGTGCCGCGAGTCGAGATATTGCGGACCTTCGAGCCGCCTGACCCGATATCGTAGAGCTCGCACAAGCCGACTCCCGTGCAGCCGTTCGCTCCGCGCAATACGGCCGTGTAGTTCCCCGGCGCAAGAGTCGTCGAGATGAGTGACTCCGCATGGTTACTCGGGGTTAACCCGCTGGCCACCACATTAGGCGGGAGCGGCGAAATCCAGTTGTCGTTTTCTGCGATCAAGGTGCCGGTAGAGTCATAAACTTCCAGCGCTGGATCAGGCAGAGCTCCCCTCGTTCCCTGCTGAGTAAGCGATGGTCCGAGAGCACGAAGTACGACCGATTTGGAACCTGTGCCGGTAATGATAAATCCGCCGATCATCACCTGGTCGCCGGTCAACACGTTCACTCGCGTCGAGACGTTCAGAAAGGTAGCTGCAAGCGAGGATGTTGGCGGTGGATTCATCCTCGCGCTGGCATCCTTAAGCAGTGTGGCGTTGGCCGGATCGTTGGTATCAGCCGGGTAGACCTCAAGCCATTGCGCGCCAAGAGCAATGCCAGAGTCCAGAGCTTCCTCCAGGGTTCCACCCAGTGTCTGGTCGTCCCGGCCGGCAGCCGGGCAAAGAAGCTGAAAGCCGGCCGGATTCGTCGGGCTGTATTGTGCGACCAGCGCCCAGGGCAAGAAGGTCGTGTCAGCGGAGCTGCGAGCGCTTAGGCCCCAGTTCATCAGACCAAAGTTTCTCCCGTAAAGCAGGCCGTGATTAACCAATTCATTGAGCACGTCGGAGCCGTCTGCGTGATTGAAAGGTCTATTCATCGCGATCACAAACGGAGTCGATTTCAGGTTCGCGGCGTAGGTGTCAATCAGAGCGATAGAAGAGCCTGTCCATGCCGCTATTTCGTTTTCCAGCGTCATGTCTAGCCCAATATCTTCCGGCAACGGGAAGTAGGTTTCCGCCGTGCGAGAGCCCATGCCACCCATCACAATGTAATCCACCAGACCATCGTAACGGAGACATAATTGCGTGATGAAGTTCTTCAATTTCGCTTGTACGATTGGATTCCAAGGTAGGACAATGGACTCGATTTCGTCGTTCTTGGGCGGTAGCTGATAGGTCGTCACGCCGCTCATGGAAGTCAGCCAGGCGGGCGGCTCGGAGAGCAGGGTGAGCGAAATTCCGAGCTGTTTGTTGGACGCCTGGGCGTGCGCGAGCTGGGTATCGATGATGGACCAATCGGTACTCCGTCGCGCTGGTTGGCTGGATGTCCGTCCAATGTACTTGGAGACGTAACCCGTCGACGGCCGCATTGGTCCAGGCGTGATATGGATCGCTGATCACAAAAATGCCGTGCGGAGATTTTGCAGGAGTCTCGGCCCACAACTCCAACGGACGCATCACCATTCCCACGGAGCAGGCAATCGTGAGCAAAGCAATGAGGGGTCGTTTAATAAATCCCATAACAATGGTAAGAGCCAGAATCATACCCACGGCAAGCCTTTTTGTTTCCCTGCCTAACGAGCTGCGTGACGCCGACCTCTGCCGGCGCCGTCGAGAGATGCGGTTCCGTCCCGTTTGCGCGTTGCGGATGTGAGTGAAGATCGGTGCCGATCAGCTTCCGCCTTCTTGAAATCGACCGCCAACTTCAACTCGGCAACGTCATTCCGCCCGCAGCGTTGCGAAGTTAGGGCCCGTCCAAAGCGTAGACCTCGACCAGGGCAACTCCGGTTTTACTATTGGCGCCACGAACGATGGCCGTGTAATTACCCGGCTCAAGCGTCGCGACGATCGCTGCCTCTTTGCTATTAGCCGGCGGAAGGCCGGAGGCGAGGATTTGCTGCCTCTGGGTTGTGCGCCAGTTGTCATTGGAGTCAATCAGCGCGCCCTGAGCATCATGAAGCTCAAGCATGGGATCCGCCAAGAATCCAATAACGCCTCCCTCTGCGAGGGAGGGGCCGAGTGCCCGAATCAGCACCTTGCCGTTCGTCGATCCACCAAGAATGAACCCCGCGATCATGACCTCATCGTCGGTCCCCACCATGCCGCGAGTCGAGATATTGCGGACCTTCGAGCCGCTTGAACCGGTATCGTAGAGCTCGCATAAGGCGACTCCCGTGCAGCCGTTCGCTCCGCGCAGAACGGCTGTGTAGTGCCCCGGCGCAAGAGTCGTGGCGATGAGTGACTCCGCCGGGTCGCCCGGAGTCAATCCGCTGGCGACAACATCAGGCGGGAGCGGCGAAATCCAGTTGTCGTTTTCTGCGATCAAACTGCCGCTTGAGTCATAAACTTCCAGCACTGGATCGGGCAGAGTCCGCTTCGTTCCGTTCTGAGCAAGCGATGGTCCGAGCGCACGAATTACGACCGACTTGGACCCTGCGCCGGTAATGATAAATCCGCCGATCATCACCTGGTCGCTGGTCAACACCTTAACTCGCGTCGAGACGTTCAGAAAGTAAGCCGGTGTCGGAGTAGGTGTCGGGGTCGCGGTGGGGGTAGGCGTTGGAGTGCCTGAAGGCGTAGGCGTCGGTGTAGGTGGGGGGGTAGGCGTTGGAGTGCCTGAAGGCGTAGGCGTCGGTGTAGGTGGGGGAGTAGGCGTTGGAGTGCCTGTAGGCGTAGGCGTCGGTGTAGGTGGGGGAGTGGGCGTTGGAGTGCCTGTAGGCGTAGGCGTCGGGGTCGCGGTAGGCGTCGGGGTCGCGGTAGGGGTGGGTGTCGGAACTGTAGGTGTAGGTGTGGGTGTAGGTGGCGGTGGGGGTGGCGGCGGTGGATTCATCCTCGCGCTGGCATCCTCAAGCACGGCGGCGTAGTCCGGATTGTTGGCATCAGTGGGGTAGACCTCAATCCATTGCGCTCCAAGAGCAATGCCAGAGTCCAGAGTTTCCCCCAGAGTTCCGCCCAGTGTCTGGTCTCCCCGGCCGACAGCCGGGCAAAGAAGCTGAAAGCCGGCCGGATTCGTCGGGCTATATTGTGAGATCAACACCCAGGGCAAAAAGGTCGAGTTACCGGAGCTGCGGGCAGTTAGGCCCCAGTTCATCAAACCAAAGTTTCTCCCGTAAAGCAGGCCATGATCAACAAATTCATTGATCGCGGCGGCGCCGTCTCCGTAATTGAAAGGAATACTCATGGCGATCACAAACGGAGTCGATTTCAGGTTCGCTCCATAGGTGTCAATCATGACGATGGAGGAGGCGGTCCATGCCGCTATTTCGTCCTCGACCGACATGTCTAGCCCAATATCTTCCGGAAACGGGAAGTAGGTTTCCGCTGAATAGCAGCCGATGCCACCCACCACAATGTAATCCAAGAGACCATCGTAGCGGAGGCACAACTGGGTGATGAAGTTGATCAATTTTGATTGCACGATCGGATCCCAAGGCAGAACGATGGACACGGTTTCTCCGCTCTTGCCCGTCAGCTGATAGGTCTTGACGCCGCTTATGGAAGTCAGCCAGGCAGGCGGTGCAGAGAGCAGCATGAGCGCAATTCCGAGCTGCTTTTGGGTCGCCTGGGCGCGAGCGAGTTGGGTATCGATGATGGACCAATCGAACTCCGTCTCGCTGCTTGGCTGGATATCCGTCCAACGTACTTGGAGACGTAATCCGTCGACGGCCGCATTGGTCCAGGCGTGAAATGGATCATCCATCACAAAAATGCCGTGCGGGGATTTTGGAGGGGTGTCGGCCAACACCTCCGACGGATGCATCATCATTCCCAGGGAGCAGACGAGGGCGAGGAAGACAACGACGGGTCGGTTTATAAATACCATAATCACAACAGACGCCATAATTAGACCGGCGGCAAACCTTTTTTGTTTCCATTCTTTGCCGAAGATCTTGATTGCTCTCAGGCAAGCGGATTCGACACTTCATTGATGCGGTGGTCGGAACCGGCGTCGAGCGTGCCGATGTCGGGCAAGGCATCGAGCTTGAGTGCCGGGCGGGTGGGTACCGCGCGCACCCGCGCCGGGTGCGACCTCGGACCAATGGGCGCGATTGGATATATTCCCCGCCCGGCCACTTCTGCTGAAGGATTGTTCTGTGCAGCCTTCGTCGTGTCCTGCTGCTGCCTCGCGGCGCTTACCTCTGATTTTCGTTCTGCCCGGCCAGCGCCCGCCGTTCTTCCAGCCGCGTGGCGATGGTCGGCGCGACTTCAACCCGATGGTCGGCGTGATCGAAGGCTTCCGCTGGGCCGTTTCCAACGGGCGCAGCGCTTTCCCGCAACAAAGCCTGCTCCTCTCGCTCGTCACCATCACGATCCTGCTCGTCACCGGCATCTGGTATTTCCGCAAAACGGAACGCACTTTTGCGGATGTGATTTAGGCCGAAGCGCTTTCGTCCGGATCCAGAGAGGCGCATCCTCGATCGAGGAGCGTGCAGATTCTGCAATGTCTGGTCGGATGTAGATGTCGTGTGTTTGGGCTTCTGATCACGATACTTGACCGTCGGATGTTGATCCGATGGTGTCGGATGTTGATCCGATGGCGTCGGACGTCGATCCGACGGCGACGGATGTCGATACTTCAGCGCCGGATGACGATCCGACGGCGACGGACGTTGAAACTTCAGCGTTGGATGACGATACGCAACCGCCGTATCTGCGTACGCTGGTCAAGTAACGACGTTCCAAAATCCGTTTACGTGATCGACGGGTTCCTCTGGCCCTCAATCGCGACAGTGTGACCTGGACTCATCCGACTCTCTCCACATAGGCCTCATCGAAGCCTATTATTTCCGACTGCATTTGCCGGTGTGATCTGTTGGAAATCCGTTTGGGGAGATTGAGTTGCCGAAATCTTAGATTGCTTCACTCTTCAAGGCACGCTGCGTCGCGTTTCGTATAGGCTGCCGGTCGATGTTTCACTTATCTAATCTCCGCGCGCTCGCATTCTGCGCCTTCCTCGGAGCGCGCATGGAGGCCGCGGTGCTCGTTGTCGATCAAAACAGCAGCCACGCTTCGGATAAGAATCCGGGCACGAAAGAGCAGCCTCTCAAAACGATTTCAGCCGCCGCCACCAAGGCTCATGCCGGCGACAAAGTGATCATCCACGGAGGCGACTATCGCGAGACAGTTACTATTACCACCTCTGGTTCCGAGAAAGCGCCGATTGTTTTCGAAGCCCCTCCGGGCGAGACGCCAGTCATCAAAGGTTCGGACCGGATGTCGCAATGGACACTTGAGGAAGGTTCCGTGTGGAAGGCGAAACTCCGGGTCCCGGCCCCGCGTGGGTCGGATGGTAAGATCCCATCCTTTTGGGAGACGAATGATGTCCGGCAGGTTTTCACTCGCGACGGCGCGCTCTTCGACGCGCGACGCCTGCAACGGGTGACGAGCCGAGGCGCCATGAAAGCGGGAACCTTCTTCTGCGATCATGCCGCTTCGATGCTTTACGCCTGGCTGCCGGATTCGAGCTCACCGGTCGAGCATCCTCCGGAAGCTTCCGTGCGCGGCGCGTGGCTGAATGTTTACGCCGATCATGTCATCATCCGCGGCTTGCAAATGCGGCACGCCAGCACCACCGCAATCGCGAATTGGCCGGCCTGCAACCTCAAGGGCAATGACGTCACGCTGGAGAAATGCACCATCACCTGGGGCGATTTCGTCGGCGTGAGCATGAGCGGAGTTGGCGACTCGCTTCGTGATTGCGTCATCGCTTGCAACGGCGACTCCGGCATCGGTGGGACCGGCGAACGTCACCTCATCGAAGGTTGCCGCGTCGTCTACAATAACCTCGACCGTTACAGTCCCGAATGGCATGCGGGTGGAGCGAAATTGATTCCGACTTTCCGCCACGGCACGATCCGGCATAACGAATTCGCGCATAATCTCGGGCCGGGCCTTTGGCTCGATACCGGTTGTGATGAAAATGTAATCGACGGAAACCTCGCGCACGATAACGAAGGGCCCGGCATCATGGTGGAAGTTTCCAAAGGCAATCTTGTGCTCAACAACATCTGCTACGCGAATCGCAACAAGCTCTCCGGGCCATATCGCGACAGCAAAGGCGCAAGCACAGAGATGGATCTGAGCGAACGCCGGATCGCTCCTTCCCGCCTCCTCAAGCTTTATCACGCCGGTGACGGTCGCGGCATCTACATCTCCTCTGCCCCGGCGACCAAAGTCCTCTACAACACTTGTTACCTGAATGAAGCCGAAGGCATCTGCGTAGAAGGACCACCTCGCAAAGTCCGGTCCGACACGATGACGACGCGCGACGAAATCGTGGCGAACAACATCAGTGTCTTCAACAAAGGATCACAACTCACACTGCACCCGGCGGACACTGCGGAAAGACCAGTGACTTCCGACCACAACCTGCTTTTCGCCGTCGGCGCGGTCTTCGCCAAGTATGGCTGGGAAGGACCCGTCGCCATGTCGATTCCGGAGTGGCAGAAAGTCAGCGGCCAGGATGCACATTCCCTCGACGCCGATCCACGTTTCGCGATGGCCGCGATGGACGACTTCCGAGTTCTTCCGAACAGCCCCGCGCTGGCGGCTGGCGCGGCCATTCCCGAAGCTGACCATGACTTCTTCGGTCACGTTCGCGGCAAAGAAAAGACGACGATCGGCGCCTGCGAAGAACCAGCGCAAATCTATCCGCAGCCTGCCTCGCAATCCCTCTCCGCCGCGATCCGCTCCGCCCACGAATGAGCATCAAACGCCAGACGCTTTGGAGCATGGCGCCACTGCTCGTGGTCACGGCGCTGAATCTCATTTCGATTCCTCTTTTCTACCGCTATCTCGGCGCCGATCTCTACGCGCTCCTGTTCTATGTGGCGAGCGTGAGCGGATCGTTCGGCTTCATGGATCTTGGTATCGGAACCGCAATCAGCCGGTTCATGGGGGTCGCCCTAGGCAAAGGAGATCGCGAGCAGTGAAGGCCTACTGGGGCACCGGGAATGCCACAGCTATCCCGCTGCTCTGCCTCATGGCGGGAGTCTTTGTCCTGCTTGGAACGGTTTTTGGACCGCGGTGGTTCAACGTTGCGCCGCACAATAGGACGCTCTTGCGGCTTTGTTTTGCCGTTGGCGGCATTAGCATCTTCCTCGCTTACTACAACCAGCTTTGGAACGTGTTTTCACAAGCTCCAGCTCGACTTCAAGTTTCTGAGCATTGTGAGGATCGGCGTTACTCTTCTGGGGATCATACCTTCGCTCATCCTCGCCCGGCTAACGAGGAATCCGCTGGTGCTGATCGCATGGGGCATCGCCGTTGCCGTCATCCAGCTGATCGTCTTCATCGCGCACGCGCGCCTGAAGTATCAGATGGGATTCGAGTTCCTCCACGCCTCCTTTGCCCGCTTGAGCGAAATGCGAAGTTATGTCGCCAAGACTTTTGCTACGCTCGTCATCAATTCTTTGCTGGAGTTTGTTGATCGTCTCATCGCCGGTAAGCTTGCGCTGCCACAGGCTTTTGCCAGCTATTCAATCGCCTCGAACATGGGTACCCGTCTTTCCGCGTTTAGTATGGCCGCTGCCGCCCCGGTTTTTAGTAACACCAGCCGGAGTGGCGACGACCGAGGAGCACCGGCGCGAATTCTATGACGAAGCCTTCCAGTTTCTCATTGGATGGTATGCACTCGCGGTTGTATGGATCTTCGTCTGGCACGAACCAGCAGCACAGGCCTGGCTGGGTGTGCTTGCTGGAGCACGGGTTAGTCCGCTGTTGCCACCGTTGGTGCTCGCCTATGCGCTGACATCGATCTCAATTATTTCCAGCTCACAGCTCGGGGCTCTCAACAAAGTCGGAACCCAGGCCATTTTTCATCTCATCTCGGGCCTTTTAACTCTTCCCGCCGTCTATCTGGGATGGAAATGGGGCGGCCTTTACGGCTTGGCCTTGGGATTCCTTGTGAGTCGCGTGCCGCTTTTTTTCCAAGACATCTCATCCGTACGCTTAATTGGCGCGGGCGGCTGGCTGTCCCGTGAAACATGGCTTCTCTTTGCGGCCCAGGGCGCCATTGGCGGACTCTTTTTCCTTCTTCGGAATATCATCGCGGCTTCGCTTTTCACTTCCCTTCTCCTCGCGCTTCTTCACGCAGCAGGCGTGGGAGCG
Source organism: uncultured Verrucomicrobiae bacterium (assembly GCA_963792775.1). Classification (GTDB taxonomy): domain Bacteria; phylum Verrucomicrobiota; class Verrucomicrobiia; order Chthoniobacterales; family UBA10450; genus Palsa-1392. The sequence continues at coordinate 115,540 of CAWBXU010000013.1, forward strand.
TGGCTAGTGTGGAAACTCGTTCCGGGCAGTTACGGGGCCGGGACTTAAGTTACGTTATACTGAGACGCTCTCACGATAGCCGTTGAGGGTCGCTTCGATAAACCTGTTCCAGCTAAACTGAGCCGCTCGGTGAAGACCTGCTGTCGCCAGCTGAGAGCGTAACGCAGCCGACTGCGCAATTCGCTCCATGGCATCGATCCATGCTTTGCGATCCCTCGGATCCAAGAGGATTCCCGCATCGCCCATAATCTCGGGCAACGCAGGCGCGTTGGACGAGATCACCGGCGTCCCACAACTCATGGCCTCGAGAACGGGCATTCCAAATCCTTCCGATAAAGAAGGGAAAAGAAAAGCCAAAGCTCCACTGTAAATCGCAGCCAAATCCTGATCCGGGCCATAGCCTGGGGTGTAGATGCGAGCCGAGGTCGCGGCGGCCTGCTTCCGAGCGTCATCGACAAAAGCGTTTCGTTCTGGGTTGGACCCGACAATAACCAGATTAACGTCCGGGCAATCCGGCTTCTCCATCAGATCGCAAAAGCATCGGATGACATGATCGAAGTTCTTTCGCGGGTCGAAAGAAGAAAGAGTAAGATAATACGGCTTGTTCCCGAGCCCATACGCTTGCAGAACCTTTTCTATCGTCTCCCGCTCAACCACAGGATGAAAAAGTCTTGTGGTGAGGCAGCCAGCGGAGTGACAAAAACGTGCGTTTCCGCGATCTCTTTGATCTGGAGCAAATCACTCTTCACCGTATCGGAAATGGCGAAGATGAATTGATCAGACGATATCGAATCGAGTTGCTTTCGCAGTAATCGGATGCCTCTCCCGTTAACGCTCTCCGGATTACTCAAAGGAATGACGTCCACCACCGTCAGAAATTGTTTCACGGTGCGGCGTTTGCACACAACTTCCGGGGATAGGATGCAGTGGCGAGTGGTAAACACGGATTCCCTGCAGGGCAGAGGCAGGGATGTGCCGGGCGGCGGAATTTGCCCAAGACGGCAAACCTTTGCAGCACCCAGCGGATGGCGCGCACTGGGGAGCCTGCGGTCGGACAAGCTGCGCATAATCCATTCGGACGCTCTCGCCGCCAAGCAACTCAGTTGACCATCCTGGCCCTTGCCGGTAGGACAGTCGCGACTCTGGCGATAGACCCCGCTCCCTAAGCGCTCGATAGGTGTTTAAAAGATGAGAAGTAGCGACGAATCGAAGCTCGCATTCATCTGAGCGAGCGAGTCCACTTTTACGATCTGTTCAGCGACCCGATGTATACCTCGGGCATGGGCTTTGCCACGATATGCTTCCCCCAAGAGAACTGAATTCAATCAAGCACGGTGAGCCTCTCCTTCGCATGGGGAGTTTATTTACATTTATTGCCTTGCTACTTACAGAAGCTTTGGCCTTATTCCTTGCGAGCTTGAAATTTTCCGCCACATATCCAAGCTCATAGCCACCGACAAAGGACGCCGGGTAATAATTGCCGACCTAGCTTTGCATTCTATCGCAGGAAACGCCTTCTCGCTTTTACATCCCCAACTTGATTTCGAGGCAAATTAGGAAATAGCACTCCATGCAAATGACGGAAATGGCGCGTCGGCTCGAGCCGCTGCGGGAAAAGCTCCGAGGAAATTTGCCATCGTGCCCATGGCGCTCCATTCTTCACCCTTTGGATCCCCGAACGCTTCAGGGAATCCCTCCCTCTCAAAACGTCACACTCATTCAAACCGACGGAGACAGAGAGCTGTGGCGGTTCAATGATCATCACGAGGTTTGGTTCCCCAAGGATCTTCAAAATTCACCACTATATCATCAAAATTCTGGACATGTTTTCGGATCATCCAGTAACGGTCATCGCTACCATCGCGCGGGTAGATTCGTCGAAACGGGCGACACTTGTATCGATTGCGGAGCTTCCGAAGGCTTTTTCGCTCTCCAATCGCTCGAGCTGGGCGCCGGTCGAGTCGTTTGCATGGAACCTTTCGCCCGGATGGCAGATTGCCTGCGGTCGACCCTCGCGACGAATAAGGTCTCGGGGCGCGCGATCGTGCTAGAATCGGCTCTCGGGGCGGTAAACGGCGAGGCGACCTTCGCCGTGGACGAGCAGGATTTCTTCGCGGGGCGGCTGGCAGAAGAGGCGAGCGCCGCCGTCGTCTCACTCATGACCCTCGGCCAGGTTTGCCGCGAGCTCTCTCTCGATCGAATCGATTTTATCAAGATGGATATCGAAGGCGCCGAGTTACGAGCTTCTCGATGGGGCGATCCCAGTCTTGCGGCGCGACCATCCCAAGCTGGCCATCACGACCTACCATCGCCCTTTTGATTTTGCGGCGTTAAAAGCATTGCTGCTGTCTGTCGGCTACCATCACATCGCGCCAGCCGGCATCATTCAGCATTTCGAGACTACCTTCCGGCCGGTAATGCTGCATGCCTGGGTGGATCGCTAGGCGGCGAGCTGCTTCACTGTTTGCCACGCTAACCAGCCGAAGGCTTCTTTGCTCTTCCAGCGCAGACGTGGAGCGCACTTCGTCAGGAACCACATCCAGTCTCTCAATTTCCGCTCTCGGCGGGATGTGCAAAGGATCTTCGCCGCTCGTCCTCCGTCGACTATTTCCAGCGACATAAAACGGTGGCAGTGGTTCTGCGCGATCTGCAACGTCAGGGCTTGCTGCTCGACCCGCTTTTGCCGCGAAATAGAACCGGAGTGGCGGCGAAATCTTAACAATTTTTCAGGCACGGCGACGAATTCACCCGCTTCGAACATGCGGCCCCACAGCCCGTAATCCTCCGCATGTCGCTGGACTTGAAGGTAGCCGCCTGCCGCGTGGAACGCCTCTTTCGAAAACGGCCCGGTGCTGTCGAAGGTAATTGGTGGCGGAACGCACGGGATGCGCAGGATCCCAGCAGCGCCGCGAGCGGACCGATGACTTCATTCAGCACCGAATGATCGGTGGAAACAAAGCGCACGCGATTTGTTTTCAAGGATGCCATCTGCTGCATCCCCAACGCCATTGTCACCCGCTCACGTACTCGGCATCCTGCCGGGCGATCCACGCCGCCTGCGCCTGGCTCACTCCGAAATTCAAAGCGGCCACCGCCCTCGTGAGCAAGACGGTAGATTTTCACTCGCTCATCTCTATAGGAGCGCAGAATCTCCTCCGTCCCGTCGTCGCTCCCGTCATCGACTACGACGAGCTCGAAGTCGACGAAGCTCTGCGCGAGCACGCTCTCGACGGCCTCGGGGAGATACCTCTCGCCATTCCAGACCGGCATGACGACAGAGATGCGAGGTTTCACAGAATTCAACGGCCTTCGTGCGGTTATTTAGCTACTTGCGATAGCAGCGCAATGGCTGGCAAACTTATCCCTGTTCTGAATGTCCTTAAGAATAGCAATCCTCACGACCGATAACCGCGAGCACCAGCGGACCTACGCCGAAACGGCGCCGCGGTTTGGCCCAGCAATCGAGGCATTGCTCCAAGGGCTGGCGCGGCGGTCGGAACTCGAAATTCACGTCGTCGCCTGCACGCAGCGACCCATGGACGCCGCGGAAAAGCTTTCGGAGAATATCTGGTTTCACCTCTTGGATGTCCCGAAAATTGGTTGGCTGCGGATTGGCTACCAAGGATGTGTGCGCGCGATTCGGCAGAAGCTGTGCGCGATTCAACCGGACCTCGTCCACGGACAGGGCACTGAGCGGGAGTGCGCGCTCAGCGCTGTTCTTTCCGGATTCCCAAACGTCGTCACTATCCATGGAAACATTGGTGAAGTGGCAAAGAGCGTGGGCGCTCGCTTCGGCAGCTTCTTGTGGTGCGCCGCCCGCTTGGAATCGTACACGCTTGCGTCGCGCGGGCGGTGTCTTCTGCAACTCCGCCTACACCGAGCGCGTCGTTAGGCCGTTTAACAAACGCACCTGGCGCGTGCCCAATGCCCTTCGTTTGCCCTTCCTGGAAACGCCGATTGCCTCGCGCGGGCCAATGCAAAAACCCGTCCTCCTAAATGTGGGCACAATTACGCCCTACAAGCGTCAAAGGAAGATTCTTTCCATGGCGGAGCAACTTCATCAGGAGGGCCACCATTTTGAGATACGCTTCATCGGGCCCGTTAACCCGGATCACCGATACGGGCGCCAGTTTCTGGAGCAAATCGAAGTTGCAGAAGAGCGAGGCTTTGCGCGCCACGTCGGCGCAGTCAGCGCGGCGGAGCTGATCGAGGCTTTCGATTCGAACTCCGCGCTGATTCATGCGCCTTCGGAAGAAGCGTTTGGATTGGTCGTGGCCGAGGCGCTGGCTAGAGATCTGAAGTTTTTCGGCGCGAGCATCGGTGGTATTCCCGACATTGCGACCGGTGTCGACGGCGCGGAGCTATTCCCGCCCGCCGACGAGCCGGCGATGTGCGCGGCGATCGCAAGCTGGCTGCGCGCCGGCTGCCCTCAGCCAACAAAAGCCGCCGAAGACATGCGCCTGCGCTATCATCCCGACGTGATCGCGCAACGGCATCTTGAAATTTACCACGAGGTGTTGAGCGCTTCTGCGAAAGCGGCACACACCGTTTCTTAAACAGAGAGGGATGGAGACACCGGGCCAGCTCAACGCCGCAGAGCGACAGATTCTCGCTGACGCAATTTCAGAGGCGATCACACCACCGCGCATCGTCTTAGAAGTGGGGACATGGCTCGGCGGAGGCAGCACCGTTCATCTCCTGCGCGCTTTGCAGCGAAACAGCGAAGGCCATTTGTGGGGAATCGAAGCCGATCGTTCGATCTACGAACGGATGATCGCAAACTTGCGGGAGGCCGCGCCCGAAACTCTCGCTCGCTTCACCCCTCTCTTTGGCCGTTCGGAGAAGGTAATCCCGGAGTGGCTGCAGAATCTCGGACCGGAAAAGGAAGTGGAAGTTGTGTTCCTCGATGGAGGCGACAACCCCGTGGAGCAGATCACCGAATTCAAACTCCTCGATCCTCATATACCTGTGGGGGGACAGCTCCTGTCGCACGACGCCAAGTTGCGCAAGGGCAAGTGGCTCGTTCCGTATCTAAGGACGCTGGATAATTGGAAATCGCAAGTGCACGACGTGAGCGCGGAGGGTCTTTTGCACGCGCGCAAACTTCGCGAGCAGCCTTCACCTGGCAGCCGCGCGAACGCTGAGCGGATCCTATCGCGTCTGCGCCGGAACCCGTTAGAAAGAGTCGGCGCGATTTTGCCGCGGGAGGCGAATGCATTCTTGCTTCGCCTCCTTCCAAAGAGACTGGTTCTTCTTTGTTACGCAAGGCAGAAAATAACCGCCTGATTCATATGAAAGTGCTTTTCTCCTGCTCGATTCCGTTCTTTCTCGCGCACGGCGGTTCGCAGACTTTAGCCGAGGCACTGATGCGGGAGTTGCAGCAACTCGGCGTCGAGGTGGAACCAGCCCGCTGGTGGGACCGGGGAACAGACTGGCGACATCCTGCACTACATCGGGCGGCCTTCGACCCTCAACGTGCGGCTGGCTCATGCGAAGGGTTTCAAAGTCGTGATGACGGATCTCCTGGATCAAACCGCCTCCCGCAGGCGCCTCTCGCTTATTTCTTCAACGGGTTTCTACACGCCTCTTTGGAGGCGTCGTTCCGAAGTTTACCAGTCATTTCAATTGGGAAGTATATCGGGAAGTGGATGCGATGGTTGGCGCGGTACCTCACGAATGGGAGGTGGCCGAAATATCTTTTCGACGCCGACCCTAAGCGGGGTCACGTGATCCCCCACGGTCTGGAAGAAAGTGTCCTCCAGGAATTAGCGCGGACGCAGATGGAAGAAGAATACCTCATCTGCGTCGCCACGATCGACTCTCGCAAGAACAGTGTCCTCCTGGCAGAAGCGGCTCATATCGCACAGGTGCCGGTTCTCTTCCTCGGTAAACCCTACTCGCGATCGGATCCCTACTTTCAGCGTTTCCAGGAATTGATTGATAACTCGCTACGTGAAATATGCCGGCTTTGTCTCAACAGAAGAAAAGTTTCGCCTCCTGCGGGGCGCGCGAGGATTCGCTCTCTTAAGCAAATTTGAGAGCGGCTGTATCGCAGCCTTCGAGGCGTCTGCGGCCGGATTGCCGCTGTTGCTTTCTGATTTGCCTTGGGGACGAAAAAGCTACATCGGGGCGAAAGAAATTTCCTACGCACCGCTGGGTAACGCACACGGGGCGGCCCGCGTCCTCAAAAGGTTTTACGACACGGCGCATCGGCGGCCGGGCCGAACATTTCCCATCCTCACGTGGCACGAAGTCGCGCAACGATATGCTTCGGTGTACGCCGAAGTTTCCGCGCGCAGGAGCGACAAGCACCTTGTTCACCCTTTGACTTCCCGCTAACAGTGCGTCCACGATGAACAGCATCTCGGGTGAAAAGCTCAAACCGGGGATCCTGATCGGGGGAATGGGGCTGTTTGCTGGCGGGCTTCGTCCGGTGGCTTTCTTGATCGGCTCTTCTGGACTACAAGCCCTTGATCATCGGCGTTCTCGGCATGGCTGGACTGTATGTTCTGGTTTGGCATGGGCCGATGGTTTTGGTTGCTGACCATCGCCTCTTCCTACCTCGGCGGCACTTTCCCATCCTCGGAGGCTCATTTACTCCCTTTCAGATGCTCATGGTGGTCGGCGTGGCAAAATTCCTCATCGAAGAAGTGATCATGCGAAGAAAATCTTTTGCGAAGGTCGACGTCATCTCCTCCTCGCGCTCGCGGGCTTCATGGCGATCATTACCGTGCACGGAATACAGCAGCGCTTCGGGATGCGCTTTCTCGGCTCGCATGTCTGGGGCGGCCGGAACTATGTGAACGTCTATGTCGGCCTCATCGCGTTTCTTCGTCGTCCAGAGCGTTGGTAAAATCAAAGCTTTGGAACAGGCTCCCCTACCTCGTGCTGGCTGTGACGAGGTTTGACCTAGTCATCGCGACACTAACTACCCTGTTGCCTTCTTTGATCTACAAGATCTATCCTTTTTATTCCGCGGTCGGGGTAGCTGGGATCACAGAGCTGATTACCGGTCACGAAGATCTCACGGAAAGGATTGGTTCCTTTGGCAATTTCGGCTGCATCCTTATCGCCATTATCCTCGCAGCGACTCCGATTCGGCGTCTCTTTAGCATCGCGGGTCTTGGCCGTCTGGCGGTCAGCGCGCTCGCGTCGCTCTCAGTTGTCTATTCCGGGTATCGCTCGGCCCTGGCCAACTTTGTCTTTACGATCCTCGCCGCCGGCTACCGCGATCTCCGCTTGGGATTTTCGCGCTCCTGCCGATTCTCGCGGTGATCCTTTTCGGCCTTTCCGTGATCAATTCTTCCATCGTTGACCTGCCAAAGCAGATCCAGCGCGCCCTCGGTTTTTGCCAGGTGACTGGGACGTGGACATGGTTCGGGACGCGGCAGCGTCAGACGACTTCCGCTTCCGGGTCTGGACGATCTGGTGGCACGAATATTTTCCGGAGCAACCCCTTTTCGGACGGGGATTCGGATTTCGCAGCGAATGGACTCAAGCTTCGGTCACCAATCCACACGCCAAGGATTTTCAACAAATGGTCGAGGTGGGAAACATCCACAATGGGCTCTTCGCAAGTCTGGATGCCGTGGGAATCGTCGGAACGCTTTTCTTTGTCGCCTGGAATATCATCCTGCTCTGGCGAACGGTTCACGTCTCATTCGATCGATCGAATCCGGCTGGTTTCGCTCTTCGTTTCCTGGCTTTGCAGCTGGCCGTTGCCATTCTTTCCTATTCGTTTGGAGCGGTAACCATGGGAACCTTTCTCCCGCAACAATTTGCTTTGGCCGGCGTATTTTTGAAGCTGCAAAGGGATTTCCGAAAGAGCGATCGCGCGTCATCTCCGGAAGACCCCGTTCCGCAGGAGAACCGTCGAATAGTGGCCCACGCCTGACGCTGGGCGCATTTGCGGAGTATGATATCGGTCGTCACCCCGAGTCTTAACCAGAGCGAGTGGCTTCGCCTCGCGGTGGCTTCGGTGGCGGACCAGACCATGTCAGCGTCGAGCACATCGTGCAGGATGCTCTCTCTTCTGAGGCACCCGCGGTTGGCTCGAAAAAGATCAACGCGTGCGTGCGTTTTTTGAAAAGGACGCGGGCATGTACGACGCGGTCAACCGCGGTCTGGCGAAGGCACAAGGCGAGATCTGCGCTTATCTAAATTGCGACGAGCAATATCTCCCGTGCACCTTCGCGAAGGTTTTGCGATTTTTTGCCGCGCATCCGGAGGTCGACGTGCTCTTCGGAGATTTCATCCTGACCGATATAGATGGACGCCCGCTTTCCTATCGACGGGTGGTGCTTCCCACTTTGCAACATCTTCGAGTTGCTCCGCTCGGCACCGGAACGTGCGCCACGTTTTTTCGGCGCAACCTCCTTGAACGGAATTTCTATTTCGATCCCGAATGGAAAGCATCGGGCGATGCCGTCTGGGTGGAGCGTTTGTTGGAAGCGCGTGTGCCCATGGCGGCGATCCATGAACCGCTGGCGACTTTTACGATCACGGACCAAAATCTCGGCGCGAGCAACCTCTCGGAGCGCGAAGGCTCGAAGAGAAGGAAGTCAAATCAGAGCCCCATCGAGCGCACGCGCCTGATCATCATGCATCGCCTTCGCAAGCTCCTCGCCGGTGCCTACGGGCCCAAGCGGGTCGAGATTGCTATCTACACGCGGGAATCTCCTTTTATCCGCCAGCGCTTCGTTGAGGAGAATCTCGGTTTCCGATGGCGCAAAAGCGATCGCGCAGGGTCGCGTTAGGCGCTCTCGGCAGAGCGGAAGTCTGGCGCGTTAGGATCGAGCGATCCGATCGCCGTTGCCAGCTCTTGGAGATGCTTGGATTCCGTAAAACGACTAAGGAAGTTTGACCGCATCTGCTCCGATCGATCGACGCCAATCGATTGCAGGAGCGCTTCTCCAATTGCCACAGGATTGCGGATTTCCACCGTGGCTACCGCCGGGGGCAGATTTCCGGGATCGCGCGCCAGTTGGTCGCGACGATTGAAAGTCCGAATGCCATCGCTTCGATCAGCGTCACCGGTTGCGCCTCGGCCGGATAATACGAGGGGAAGCAGAGACAATCGCTTGTTCGCAACAATCGACCCTTCAGTTCAGGTGACGCGAAGCCGACGTAATCGATCATCTCCGACGCCTGCTCGCGGACCGATTGGAATTCCCGCTCTTCTTCCTGCCTAACGAATGAACCCGCGACCGTGAGCTGCAGGCGCAAAGGAACGCGTTGGCTTTCGAGTTGTCGATTCGCGTATCGAACTCCCTCAATCGCGTCGAACAATCCTTTCTGCCGGAGACAGGCTCCGAGGAAAAGAACGCGATAAGAGTCCGGCGCATGAGTCGCGCTTACGTTTTTCAAAGCGGCGCGAAGGGTTGCGTTGCGCGCGCGGCGCTCCAGCAGGACCGCCTCGGCAAAATCCGGGCAAGGATCGCGAATGCCGTTGGCGACAATCGCCAACCGGCGCGGTTGAAATTCCGCTGCATCATCGGAAGCGACCCGCGACAGGGAGATGGCGAGGTCCGCTCGCCGCAGGAGGCGTGACGTGATGAGTCTCTCCCAAGGCAGCGCCTCGGAGTTGAGCCATTCCGCAAGGCCGGCGGCATGCCAATGAAACACCGTGCGGCGAAAGAATGGCCGGCAGAGCCCGAGCACAATCCAATCCCGGTAAAGCGCGATCCGTTTCGGCGGGGCTGGGATGTAGTAAAAGGTTTCGACCCCGTAATGAAAGCGGCACCAGACCGCTTCCAGGCAAAATCGCAGGACGCGAAACAGCTTGCGAAATTGATACGCCCCGACTGTTTCCAGACCGTCCGACAACTGTGCATTGACGTGATAACAGGCGATCGAAGGTCCGTTTGGCGCGGCGCTTCCACCGCTCGCCTTCGAGCCGCGCTGGTCGCCACCAAACCCGCGGAGCATCACCTCGACCATGTAGCTCTGTCCGTGAAAAGGCGGAGGAATATGCGCGAAGACGAGCAATTTCACGCAGCAGTCTAACGAGTGAGACTTTCCACGCGAATGAGGAATTGGTGCCCTCAGGTCAGGAGGTCCGGCCCGGCGCTTTCAAAAGCCCGGTCGTCTGTTGCATAATCGGCCGCGACTGATACCGAGACAGCGATGCGCACTTCGGAGCTGCGAGCAATTTGCCAGAAAGGACAAGGCGAGATTTTTCTGGTCTCGGCTTACGTCTACCGGCCGTTCACGATTTACATCTCACGCCTCTACCTGCTCCTGGGGTTGCGCAGCAACACGATCACTTTTCACAGTTTGCTCGCGGGCCTCGCGGCCGCGGCATTCTCGCTTTTGCCTTCTCCAGTTGATCTGGTCGCTGCGGCCTTCTGTCTGCAAATCTATTTCGTCCTCGATCACGTGGATGGTGAGGTTGCCCGCTTCGATCTTCATCGCGGCACGCAGAAGCCCTCGCTCGCCGGTGAGTTCTTCGACTTCTGGACCCACTTCCATTCGGTTAACCTCGTCTTTGCATTCATGGGACTCGGGCTTTTCCTGCAAACCGGCAATCTGCTCTGGGCGATCCTCGGCATCCTCGACTGTAATATCAGCGGCAACTTTCAGCGGATGCCGCTGGCCAACGTCGTGCTCGGCGGGCTGGCCCGGGGTCAGGTCGATATTCGCGATCCAAAATTGGAACCGATCCTGGACGTCTGTTGTGATGTTTCACGCAAACAGCGCTTCGGCGGATCTCTGCCCATGGGCCGAAAGATTTACCTTTTTCTCAGCGAGTTTCTTGGGTTTCCGGGAAACGTCATCGCGCTTACGATCGTTCTGCTGGGCGACGGAGTGCTCGGCTTTTCTCACCCCGGCTTTTACCTCTTTCGCGCCGTTTATCTCTCGATCTACTGCGCCTACGGCATTCTCTCCAAAACCGCGCGCACCGTCGTCAGCATTCGTCAGCTCAAAGCGCTGGCGGCCGACAAGTAGGTGTGAAAACGTCTGCGAGAACCGGCATGAAGAGAGTAATCACTTTTGGAACTTTTGATCTTTTTCATACGGGGCATTTGCGGATGCTGGAACGAGCACGGGAGTTTGGTGATTATCTCGTGGTGGGCGTCTCCACGGATGCCCTCAATTTCAGCAAGAAGAATTATCTCCCCGTTTTCACAGAGCAGGACCGGATGAGGATTGTCGGCGCGATCCGGCGGGTGGACGCGGTCTTTGCGGAAGAAAGCTTGGAGAAAAAGCGGGATTATATCCGCGATCATCGCGCCGTTATCCTGGTCATGGGCGATGATTGGAAAGGTAAATTCGATTATTGCTCTGATCTTTGCGAGGTCATTTATCTGGAGCGAACGAGCGGCATCTCCACGACGGATCTAAAACGGGTCATCAAGAGCATTCCCGGGGAAAAGGAGCTTTGAAGTGCTAAGAGATCCTGCGGATGCTCTGAGACGCGCTGCCGTTATTTCGAAAATCAGGGAAAGCAGCGGGAGAAAAGGTTATCCAAGAGATGGAAGCGCAAAAAATCGCCCGCTGGTGAGGCTTGCCGCAACCAGCCGAACGCGACATTAAACGTGCCGCCTGTAGCTGACGCCCTGTGGGTGTCCTGAGTGCGGCAGAGTGGTTGCGCCCTTTCCCGGGCTGCCCACAGAGGGTAGCGACTACAGGAGACAAGTTGTGATCGGCGAGTGACGCTGAGCGCTCAATTCACATTCGCCATCAACACGCGCAACGCGATCACGCAAATCGATGCGCTCTTCCCGGCAAAGGCGCGACTCCACGGATACCAGGTCGCCTTCGGCACGCTGGTCGCAGAAAAGATTCGCGGCAAGGACACCAGCTATTTCAAGGAAATCTTCGCCAGGATCGGTCTGCCGGTCAGTTTCCAAGACCTTGGACTTACGTTTGACGAAGCCGTCGCTGTCCTGGTCCACGCCCCGACGACGAGGCCGGAACGCTATAGCATTCTAAAAAAGCACAAGCTAACCGCCTCGGAGTGCCAGGACGTGTTGCTCGGACTATGAATCGACTCGGGATATGCCTCCACCAAAATGGAGGAAGTGATCGGCGAGTCGCTCGATTTTGCCCGCTCGTTTCTGGCCGCAAAGCGAGAAGGGACCCGGCCGCCGGTCTTCTCCGGATCTTTAGCCTAACGAATGATGAAACGAATGGCTCTGCTCATTTCCCATCGCGATGCTCGGTCTGCCGGCATCCCGCGCCGGCGCAGATGAAAGAAGGAGACAATTCAGCCTGCACGCTTCCACGATTTCGTCTGGAAAAACGGCAACGTCCCCATCGCGCTGCAGCGCTGGGAGTATTTAGGAGCCAACGGTGATTGATCTCGCCTCGCTTCAGCATCGGCAATTGAAAAGTGGATTCGAGATGGTTGATGTCGATCTCGCCGATGAACCTCTGGCTGACGCGCTCGGACGCCAGGCAATTGCACGCACCAGAATTATCGGCCGCCAATTCTTCATCACAATTCGATCAGGATTGTCGGATGAAGAACTGTCGGTAACGCTCTACCATGAGATTCTCGAAGCAGCCACCGTGGCAGCGACTGATCCACCGCGATCAGTCATAAAATTCAATGAAGGAGATTTCGAGCGCGCAGCTTACGAGGCGCATCGCAAATTTGGAAATGCTTCGCCAGGCAACCTGGACAAAATGTTGCACTCCTACGGCTTCGGGGGACAATGACATGGTGATTAGCCGCAACAAAATCCAGATCGACTTGATCAAACTCACCGACGGTGGTCGCTTGCTTCGGCTGACTGATCCGAATTCAGGAATGTCCCTGGAACGAAAGATCGACAGCACCCAAACCGTGCATGATCAGAAGGAACGACTTCTCAAGGTATTCGAAGCGGCCCTCGCGCGAGCCGGGGCAGTGGCCAGTTGATTCTCGCCCACGCGTCTGGGAGAAATTTCTGGCGGAATTTTCTACAAGCTGTCTCCGAAGCAAAAGGAATCTGTTCGCGAGGCGCGGCAGACGTCTCCAACGCGATCCGTTTCATTCCTTCGCTCGACTCGCATGAAATACGGTCATCGAAGCCGCTTCGTCGCGGGTCGAGACCCAATTGTCTCGCGGTGCCGGCGATGATCTTGAAGCCTTGGTCGCGCCGCTGCATTAGCGGTTCGCGTCGCGGTGCTCTGTTGCGTGACATACGATCTTCCCGCTGCCACTGGGTAACCAGCGCACGCAGATCTCTCGTCCCGAGAGACTCTCGCGCTAAAGGGGCCTCGGGATTGCGCTGGAACAGAAATGGTGATTCTATCGGAGTCAAAGGGCAGAGATGACCGCGGAACAAATACTCGAGGAAATCAAAGCGTTACCGAAGGGCGAGCGAGAGAGGCTTGTGCAATGCCTGCGGACGTCAGCTTTAAGCGAAATTCCGCAGGACTTCATCGATGCTCTCGCAGACTTCGATCGCGAACGTTTTGTCTCGATGGAAACGGTCTTGAATGAAACTCCCACGGACGTGTGAGCTATCGCTATCGCGCGGTCGAGAAATTTTGGCGGAATTTTTACAAGCTGTCTCCGATGCAAAAGGAAGCGGTTCGCAATTCCTGGGAGACATTCAAACGCGATCCGTTTCATCCTTCGCTGAGGTCTCATGAAATACGCGAGCTCTCGGCACGGGCCCGACACACGATCTACAGCGCGGTAATCGAGGCGGATTTGCGCGTAATCTTCCGCCTTGATGGCGCGTGGGTCACATCACTCGACGTTGGGACCCATAAGATTTACCGACAGTGAACGCTGTTCGTTAAGGCCGCCGGTAATTTTGTAGACGCTTCGCTCTGCGAAGCGCGAGGGTGGGCGGCAGATCCAGTGTGCGGGCGAGAGCAACTCTCGTGTCGCCCAGAGGGCGACATCCACAACAAGGAGAGCCGAAGACTCTAGTTCCCTGTATCACTTGAATGTATCGTGCCGTGCCGGATCGCAATGTGAGGGCCCACCGTTCTCAATAATTTCGCCCGCTCGGTAAACTCGCCCTCGGTAAACTCGACCGCTTTAAGCGGTCGAGTTGCCGGCAGGCTGGCGGCTTGTTCGCGGAAATGCATCGAGTGCTGCGGCCGGGCGGCCGCTGTTTCATCGCAGAACCGCGTCATGCCTTTCGCGCTTCGGTTCCGCTCATTGCCATGTGGATATTGGCGCGCGCGACGCATTTTATCCAGCTGACGGATACAGGGCGCTAGTCGACGACTTCGAGGACCATTTGGGATCCCGGGGTAATCTTTGACGCCGGCTTCGTCGCGGGGGCGCTGACAAGATGCGCTGCCATTTGCTTTACTTTTTTGGAAATGCTTTACTTTCGACAATGACGACGACAATTTCTTCGCGCGGGCAAACCGTTATTCCGGCGGCGATTCGTGCTCGCCATCATCTCACCCAACAATCACGCCTGGCTTGGATCGATGATGGGGATTCGATTCGTGTGATCCCACTCTCCGCCAAAAATCCCTTCGGACGCGGGATCGCGAAAGGGATGAAACTTTGGGAAGGAATTCTTAAGGATCGGACTGCAGAGCGTAAACGTGCCCGAGCTCGACTGCGTTCTTGATACATCGGCGATCGTTTGCGTGCTCGAAGACGAGCCGGGCGCAGACATTGTCGGCAAGCGGCTGGGCTTGGCTCGCGCAGGCAAGACTCGGCTCGGCGCGAGCTGTGTGAGTTTGGTCGAGGTCTATTATCGGGCTCGCCAATTAGAGGGCGAAAAGCGAGCCCACCAGATGTTCCTGATCCTGAAGTCGTGGCCGGTCGATTTTGTTTACCCCGATGCTGCCCTTTGCCTGGCCGCGGGCGAGATCAAAGCCATGTTCCCCGTCTCATTCGCGGATGCGTTTGTCGCCGCGACAGCTCGCCAGGCCAACGCTGTGTTGCTGCACAAAGACCCGGAGTTCGAGTCGTTGCGGCGGGACGGTGAGATGGAGGCGCTTGCCCTACAAGGCGCGCCGGTAAGCTTGCGGTAAACTTGTAGACGCTTCGCTCTGCGAAGCGCGAGGGTGGGCGTCGGATCCAGTGTGCGGGCGAGAGCAACTCTCGTGTCGCCCGGGTACGTTTTTAGCGTCTTTCGTCGGGTCGAGCGCCGGAGGCGCGCCATGTTCCTATACGACATTCCCAGAGCTACGAAAACGTCCGCAGCTCCGGTAGGAGCGGCATGTCTCATGCGGCATGGCGCAAGAACATGTCGCTCACTGGAACGGAGCTAATGCCTGTGGGGTCGGTGCCCCTATAGACATGTCGCGCCTCTGGCGCTCCAGCAATCCACGCTATGCAACATCTGCGAAGCGTGAGGGTGGGCGTCGGATCCAGTGTGCGGGCGAAGCAACTCTCGTGTCGCCCCGCGTACCTTTTTAGCGTCTTTCGTAGGTCGAGCGCCGGAGGCGCGCCATGTTTATAGAATAAGCTACGAAAACGCCCCAGCTCCGGTAGGAGCGGCATGTCTCATGGGAGGGCAAGAAATGTCGCTCCTGGCGGAGCTAATGCCTGTGGGGTCGGTGCCCCTATAGACATGTCGCGCCTCTGGCGCTCCAGCAATCCACGCTATGCAGATACTCGCTCGGAGGGCGACATCCACAACACAGAGAGCCCAAGACTCTAGTCGACGACTTCGAGGCCCATTTGCCGCGCGGTGCCGGCGATGATCTTGAAGCCGGCTTCGTCGTTGCGCGAGTTCAGGTCTTTGGCCTTCGTTTTCACGATGTCCATGATCTGTTTGCGCGTCACTTTGCCGACCTTGATTTTGTTCGGCTCCTTCGAGCCGGCGGCGATGTTGGCCGCTTTTTTCAGGAGGACCGCGGCGGGCGGGCTCTTCGTGATAAAGGTAAAACTCTTGTCTTTGAAAACGGTGATGACAACCGGGAGGATGTCGCCCGCCTGCTTCTGGGTGGCGGCGTTAAATTCTTTGCAGAATGCCATGATGTTGACCCCGCGCGGTCCAAGCGCGGTGCCGACGGGTGGCGCGGGATTGGCCTGGCCGGCCGGGATCTGCAGTTTGATGTGAGCGACGATTTCTTTAGCCATGGTGAAGAGAAGTAAGAATTAAGAAGGATGAATTAAGAATCGAAGAGGGAAGTAGACAGTTTCTTCATTCTGCCTTCTTCCTTCTTCCTTTATTTAGCCGCGCTCGACTTGCCAGTATTCGAGCTCGACCGGGGTGGCGCGGCCGAAGATGGTGACGGAGACGCGCAGCTTGCCACGCTCGGGGTCGATCTCTTCGACGATGCCGCTCTGGTTTTGGAACGGGCCGTCCGCGACTTTGACGGTCTCGCCGACTTCGAAGCTGACTTTCGGTTTGACCTTCTCTTCACGCTCACGCATCTGCGCGAGCATGCTGTCGACTTCCGACTGGCGCATCGGGATCGGACGATCTTTCGTCCCGGCAAAGCCGATCACGCCGGGCGTTTCACGGATGAAATACCAGGTGCGGCCGATGAGCTGATTCTCTTCGTCGAGCAGGTGCATGTTGACGATGAGGTAGCCGGGGAAAAATTTTCGCGTGGTCTCGCTTTTCTTGCCGCGTTTGATTTCGGAAACGCGCTCGGTCGGGACGAGCACTTCGTAAACGACGTCGCTCATCTCCTCGGTCTTGACGCGTTTCTCAATGTTGTCGCGCACTTTGTTCTCCTGACCGGAGAGGACGTGCACGACGTACCATTGATCTTTTGCGGCCAGAGTCTTCGGCATGATTACAGGCGGGTGAAAAAGTGAATGACGTTGACCAGGATGAAATCAAACAGCGCGACGTAGCCGCCAAGGAGGAGCATGGCGATGATGACGACAAGGGTGGAGTCGGTCAGCTCCTTGTAGCGCTTCATCCCCTTCTCTTTCGGGTCCCAGGGCCAGGAGGCTTTCTGCAGCTCGAGCCGGACTTCGGAGATGAAACTTTTTGTTTTTGCAATCATTCGCCTAACGAGTTCTCAAAACAGGTCAGGAGGGACTCGAACCCCCAACCGACGGTTTTGGAGACCGCTACTCTACCAATTGAGCTACTGACCTAATTTACTCGTGCTCCTGCTCGTAATCGTGCTCGTGATCGCTCCCGCTCGATTACGATCACCGAGCAGGAGCGCGAGCACGAGTGCACACTAGTCCAGAATTTCGCTCACGCGACCCGCGCCGACGGTTTTGCCGCCTTCGCGAATGGCGAACCGGATGGTCTTCTCCATGGCGATCGGCGTGCCGAGCTCCACTTCGACCGAGACGTTGTCGCCCGGCATGACCATCTCGACGCCCTCGGCCAGCTTCACGCTGCCCGTCACGTCAGTCGTGCGGAAATAAAATTGCGGACGGTAATTGGTGAAGAACGGCGTGTGCCGGCCGCCTTCTTCCTTGGAAAGGACGTAGACTTCCGCCTTGAATTTACGGTGCGGCTTGATCGAACCCGGCTTGGCGATGACCTGGCCGCGCTCGACGTCTTCCTTCTTCACGCCACGGAGCAGCACACCGACGTTGTCGCCGGCGCGCGCTTCGTCGAGAAGTTTGCGGAACATTTCGATGTCGGTCGCAGTCGTCTTGGCGGTGTCTTTGATCCCGACGATTTCGACTTCCTCCATTTTCTTGAGGATGCCGCGCTCGACACGACCGGTCGCGACCGTGCCGCGCCCTTCAATGTTGAACACGTCTTCCACCGGCATGAGGAACGGCTGATCGACCGGGCGCTCCGGCACGGGGATGTAATCATCGACCGCGGCGATGAGCGCGAGGATCTGCGCTTCCGCCTCGGGATCGCCGTTCAGCGCCTTGAGCGCGCTGCCTTTGACGATCGGGATGGTGTCGCCCGGAAATTCATATTGGGTGAGCAGATCGCGCACTTCCATTTCGACGAGGTCGAGAAGTTCGGGATCGTCCACCATGTCGGTCTTGTTCAGGAAAACGACGACCGACGGCACGCCGACCTGACGCGCGAGCAGGATGTGCTCACGGGTTTGCGGCATGGGGCCATCGGCAGCGCTGACGACGAGGATCGCACCGTCCATCTGCGCGGCGCCGGTGATCATGTTCTTCACATAATCGGCGTGGCCCGGGCAATCGACGTGCGCGTAGTGGCGCTTGTCGCTCTCGTATTCGACGTGGGCGGTTGAAATCGTGATGCCGCGCTCTTTTTCCTCGGGAGCGGCGTCGATCGAATCGTAGGCGCGCGCCTGGGCAAAGCCCTTCTTCGCGAGCACGGCGGTGATTGCGGCCGTGAGCGTAGTCTTGCCGTGGTCGACGTGACCGATCGTGCCGACGTTCACGTGCGGCTTGTTGCGTTCGAACTTGTCCTTAGCCATCTGGAATTCTCCTTGGGTTACTTAATCTTTTTTTGCTGCTGTCTTTTCGTTAGGTTATTGACCGGCCGCGAACTCATCTGGAGCCCACAACCGGGCTTGAACCGGTGACCTCGTCCTTACCAAGGACGTGCTCTACCAACTGAGCTATGTGGGCCGCTGTTCATTTCGAGCTCGCCCCCGCAGACGCGGGACAAACCGGGTCCGCTTCGCGTCGTTAGAAGCGAAAGTCCCAGAGCCGTCAACTAGCGGAACGGCCATGGGACTTGCCTCGTTCTCCGAAAAAGCGGGGGCAAGCTAACCGCCCGCTCTCCACTGTCAAAAACAATTTCGCGGCGCGGGGCGGCGCGCTTTGGATGCTTACTGACGCGCCTGTAGACGCCTCCCTCTGGGAGGGTCTCTCTTGAGCGTGCGAACCTCGTGGGAAACTGAGCGCGCGAGCCTCGTGGGCAACGGAAATAGCCCAGCCTTTCAAGGCTGGGATTCTGAGAGTGCACGAATCTTGAGTCCCGGCAGGGACGACAGAATCTCCCTTCTGTACCCGAAATGTCTTTCGTCCCAGCGGGACTCGTGATCCTTCGAGACTCAAGACCCAGCGTTGAAACGCTGGGCCAGAGTCAAAATTCTCCCTGTGCGCCAAGCACATACCCGCGCTTCGCAGAGCGAAGCGTCTACAGGTCTTCCGCGCCCGTTAATCCTCCTGAGATGGCGGTTTACGACGCGCGAGCAGCAGAATCACGATGATGAGGACGACGAGGACGGCCACTCCGATGCCGATATTGAGCGGCGTGAAAAGGCCTGGCGGTGGCGGGGTCGGTGTCGGTGTCGGCGGAGGCGGGGTCGGCTTCGGCACCGGGGTCTTGGCGGCCAAGATCATGTTCTTCACGTACTGGAGCCGCTGCTGGGTGGCGGCGTCATCGGGCTTGAGGCGGAGGGCGGCTTCGAGCTCAGGCTGGGCCTTTTCGAACTGGCCCATCGCGACGAAGACGTCGGAGCGGCGGTTGTAGGTCTGCGGATCGTCCGGTTTCAGCTCCAGCTCCTTGGCGTAATCGGCGAGCGATTCGTCGAATTTTTTTTGGTGATAAAGCGCGATTCCGCGCCGGTAATAGCCTTCCGGATTACTCGGGTTGAGCTCGATCGCCTTGTTCAGGTCGACGATCGCCGGGTCGTATTGGTTCTGCGCCACTTCCGTCTTGCCGCGCTCGAAATAGCCGACGTCGCTCTCCGGCGCGATCTCGATCGCCTTGGTGAAATCGGCCATCGCTTCGGGCATTTTGTTCATCACCCGATAGACGCGCCCGCGGTCGAGATAGAAACGGGGTTCCTTCTCGTCCACCTTGATCGCCGCGGTTAATTCCACGACCGCTTCGTCGTACTTGCCCTGCTGGGCGAGTTGATTGCCTTTGTTGCCATGCTCGGCCGCTTTCGGGGCAATGGCGGCGACGAGCGTTGCGCTCAAGCCAAACAGGATAAAAGTCGCGGCGGCCGCGGCTTTGCCGAGTTGAGTAGATGTGTGATGCATGGGTTTCTCCGGTAGAACTACGTTTCTCTGCGATGAATTGACCGTAGACCAGCAAATTAAACGACTGAAAATGCGCCCGTCGATTGCCACTCCCGCTTTTTCGCCGCAGCCAGCGCGCAATCCGGGGCAAGGCTACGCCGCAGTCTTCGCCACTATCCTCATCTGGTCGACCCCGTCGCTTTTTCAATTCTACCTCAACCGCTACTACGATCCGTTTGCGCAGAATTTTTATCGTTACTCGGTCGGCTGCCTCGCCATTTTGCCCTTCGCGATTTACCGCTTTCGCCGGAGCGGGCCGCGCCTCGACCTCAGCGTGATCGGCGCCTGCCTCCTGCCGGCTTTGCCTAACGTCGTCCACCAGGTCACGCAGACGCTGTCTCTCTATTATATGGGGCCGGGGGTTTACGCGATCTTCACCCGCTCCAGCGTCATCATCACCGCGCTCCTCGCGCTCCTCTTTTTTCCCGAAGAACGCTGGATCGTTAGGCAATGGCGTTTTCAGGTCGGCACCCTGCTCGGGCTCGTCGGCGCGGTCGGCGTGATTTGGTTTCAACCCGGCTTCCGCGGCGGCCACATTCCGTTAGGCGGCCTCGCCATCGCCTTCACCGCGACGTTTTGCTGGGCCCTCTACGGCGTCCTCGTGAAACGCCCCTCCGCCCGGCTCGGGACCATTCGCAGTTTTGGCGTCATTAGTTTTCTCACCTCGGCGATGCTCGGTCCGCTTACCTGGATGTTCGGGAAAATCGATACGCCGCTGCACGTCGGCGCGCAGGTCAATGGGATTCTCGTTTTCTCCGCGATCACCTGCATCAGTCTCGCGCACGTTCTTTATTATGTGGCGATCCGCGAGATCGGCGTCGCGCTCTCACAAACGCTGCAACTCCTTAGCCCGATTGGCGCGCTCGCGCTTTCCGCCTGGATTTTTCACGAACGTTTGTCGCCCATGCAAATCGCGAGCGCAGCGATCCTGCTTTTCGGCGCTTTTCTCGCGATGCGGCTGAAGCCGGCGGCGGTGGTCGCAGCGGCCGAGAACATCTAACGTTCACGGCTTCGCTCTACTCCGGGGAGCGCACGCGACTCGCGTGCCGTTCGCGGCGACTCGCCGCGAACATCCGTGCGACGTCCAAGCGAGGGAAAAGTTCGTGATGGCGGGTCGCCATCACCAGCAGCGAGTCGCGTGCGCTCCCCGGACACGCTCTGCCGCGCCAGACAATTACATCCGCGCCTTCAACTGTTGGGCGCGCTGGACCAACTGCAGAAAACCTTCGCGGTATCCGTTCGTGTCGGCGCCCTTGCCTTCCCGCGCCCATTCGGTCACCGCGCCTAACGAGCCGTTCCCTTTGAACTCGGAGTCGCGCAGGATCATGCCGAATTCCGCCACCGCGGCGGCGAATTTCAGATCGGGCGCGGCATTGGCGAACTCTGCGCCGCTATCCACGAACGGACGCTCGAGCAATTTGCTCGTGTCACCATCCGGTTGTTTGTAGCGCAGCTTCACGGTGCACAATTCCGGCGACGCGGCCTTGCCGACCGAGGCGAGGGCGGGCGTCGGCTGCTGATACTTGAGATCATCGACCGGCGGCACGCTCGCGGCCGGATTCGGCTCCGCGCCGGCCGGCACGACTTCGTAGAGCGCGGTCACGGTATGTCCGGCGCCGATCTCGCCCGCGTCGATCTTATCGTTATTGAAATCCTCCTTCTGCAGAAGCCGTTTCTCATAGCCGATGAGGCGATAGGAAGCGACCCGCGCGGGATTGAATTCGACCTGGATTTTCACGTCCTTCGCGATCGTGACGAGGGTACCGTTGATTTGCCTAACGAGCACCTTCTTCGCTTCCTCGACCGAGTCGAGATAGGCGTAGTTGCCATTCCCTTTGTCGGCCAATTTCTGCATCATCGAGTCGTTCAAATTGTTATCCCCCACCCCGAGGACGCTGAGGAAGACGCCGCTCTTCGCTTTCTCCTGGATCAGCCTAACGAGATCGCCTTCGCTCGTCGTCCCGACATTGAAATCGCCGTCGGTCGCGAGGATGACGCGGTTGACTCCGCCTTTGATGAAATGCTCGGCCGCGGTTTGGTAGGCGAGCGTGATGCCCTGGGCGCCGTTGGTTGAGCCGCTGGCCTGCAAATTTTCCAGGGCACCCAGGATCTGCTCCTTGTGATCTCCCGTGGTGGAAGGAAGCGCCATTCCGGAAGCGCCGGCGTAGACCACGATCGCGACGCGGTCGTTCTCGCCCAGCTTGCCGACGAGCAACCGCATCGCCTGCTTGACCAGCGGGAGCCGGTTCTCCGGCATCATCGAACCGGAAACATCAAGGAGAAAAACGAGATTGCTCGGCGGCCGCTTCTCGTTAGGCATTTCTTTGCCGTGCAGACCGATCGCGGACGAGCCGGTGGGCCGGCGCCCAGGGACAGGAGGCCGCGTCGAGGTTGACCGAGAAGGGCGCGTCATCGTTAGGCTGGGGATAATCGTAGCTAAAATAATTGATCATCTCTTCGATCCGCACCGCATCCTTCGGCGGAAGCGAACCGTTCTCGATGAATCGCCTCACGTTGGCGTAAGAGGCGGTGTCGACATCGATTGAAAAGGTCGAGAGCGGATTGCTCGCCGCGGCCAGGAACGAGTTGTCCTCGATGTGCGCGTAGCGCGCGGTGTTGAAATCCAAGGTGCGATCGCGGGAAGAAGCGGCGCGCTCGAATAGACTCCGCCGCTCGCCGCCATGGACTGCTCTTTCGCGCGCGCGGCGAAAGCGATATTGCCCGCACCCTGGGAAGGCTGCGTCTGAACTTCGGAGGGCGGGGCCGGCGCCGCCAGCGGTTCGGCTTCCGCGAGGAGGGGCGCGCTTTCCACCGCATCGACCAACGCATCTTTCGGCCTCGGTTTATTGGACAACACGAGGTTCGCTCGGGGCGGGCGTATTGCAGAGTTGCGACGCCGCCGCCGCCGCGGTCGCATCGTCCCGATCGCGATCGCGCCGAGGCAGGCGCACAATGCAATCGCCGCGGCGAGGGCCAGACGACGGCTGATGCTCCACGGTTCGTCCTTTGGCGGGAGGGCAAAGGCGGCGGCCGGGAGGAGCGGCAGGACTTCGCGTTCCGTCTCGTATTCCGCGCGCAGATTGCCGGAAAGGAGTCGGATTTCCCTAACGAACTCCTGCGCTTCCGCGGAGGCGGCCACCGCGGTTTCCATTTCCGCCTTTTCCGCGCCGGTAAAGTTCGTCCAAGCGCGTAGGCGGTCAGTTTGGGATCATCGAGAATATTCATGAGGCGAGTCGTGGTTTGAAGGGGATGAAATCGCGCGCCGCTTCAGCATGGCGGGCGCGCAGGGTTTTCAGCGCGGTGTGAATGAGCACGCCGACGTGGCTGACGGAGAGCTGGGTGATTTCGCTGATCTCCTGGTAACTGAGGTCGTTTTGAAATTTGAGCTGCAGCACCTCCTGCTGCCGGGGCGGGAGGGTGGCGACGATGCGGAGGAGAAACCCCCGCGCTTCCGTCTGTTCGATCCGTTCGTTAGGCGCGGGCTCTTCAGCGGGCTGTTTTTCGAGGATCTCGTCATCGAGATAAGTCATGCGTTTTTCCTTTCGGCAAATATTGAGGGCGCGATTGCGGCAGACGGTGAAGAGCCACTTGGCCGGGGCGGCATCGGTCTGGCGGCGGCGATCGCGCTGCAGTTCGACGAAAGTCTCCTGCACAACGTCGCGGGCCCGGTCGCGATCGCCGAGGATGCGGGTGGCATACTGCAAGAGGGGCAGTTCAAAACGCCTGAGTAGCGTCGTCAGGTCATCGCTCTCATCGGCTGGGACTGGTTCGGCCACGCGCATAAAGTCTTCCCCGGTTCTAACGCGCGAGCTGCTTAATTATTAAAGAAAATATCCGGCAGAAGGACCGAAAGGGCCGGGGTTTGTGTTTACATTTGCGCTTCTCGGCCGGTAAAAAGCGGGCGGAATCATTGCTTTTTCCTCCCTCAGCTCCGGCATACCGAGCGGTGGAACGGCTCGCATCGAGGTCTTTGGCAATGCTGAGCTCGACATCTCGCTCTGCGCTCCGGATGTCACGATCGGTTCGCTTGAAGGAGACGGGCTCGTGTTTCTCGGCGCTGATCGCTTGAAAGTCGGGAGCAACGGCCTGAGCACAGTTTTCTCTGGAGTGATCCAGGACGGCGGCAATGGAGGTGGTGTCCACGGCGGCCTGACCAAGACCTGAAAGGGAACGCTGACTTTAACCGGGGCGAACGTTTACACTGGCCTAACGACGGTCATCAATGGCATGCTCGCGATAAATAACAGGAGCGGCTCCGGGACCGGATTCGGTTCGGTCTCTGTCGCTACGGGCACGCCCGGGGCGGTAACTTCCAGGCCAACTACGAAGGCGGCGACGGCAACGATCTCACTCTCACCGTCGTACCTTAAGCCTACCTCCCGAGTCAAAGAGGTCGCGGCAAAATAAAAGTCTGCCGTGCGAGAGGAGACTGCAGAGTTTCTTGCCCGTACCAATCCCGGAGTAAGTCTTTCCGGAGCAGATCCGGATTGCGCGTCACGAAATCTTCCCAGCAGGTATAGCTGCCGCCGAGTCGGCGTTCCGCGATGAGGGAAAGAAACGCGGCAGTCACCGTCTCGTGATAGGCCTCCGGATGACCGGCGCGCGTGGCCAACTCATTCAAGCCCCGCGCCAGATGGAGAAGCGCTTCCGGAAAAGAATGATGCTCGAGCAGCTCGTAGCTCACTCGCACATGCTCGCGATGATGAAAATGAGCCGGATCGATCCGGCCCGCCTCGAAATCAGCCAGCGCCTGACTCGGCTCAGGCGTCGGCATGATCTTCCTCCACCAGGCGATGGCTGTCGCGCGCGTTGAGATCGAGCCCGTAAATGGCGCGCAGCTTCTTCACGTGACTGAGCGTCCTTTTGCTGAAGGGCGGCTTCCCTTCGAGCGCGTGCAGGGTGATTCCCTCGAGGAGATCGCCTAACGACAGATCGAGATATTCGGCCAGGGCCTTCAGGACCTTGACCAGCGTCTTTTCCATTCGCGCGCCGACCTGAACGCGGCGCACTCGCTTGCTGTTTTGTTTCATTGATACATTGTTACCACAGTAGCATGGTGGGAGCAAGCTGATGGGATGATAGAGGGAAAATAAGGAAGAGATAATAGAGGAAAATATAGAGTAGGGAAATTAGAAGTTAGGTGTATAAGTTTTATAAATAAGGTATGATAGGTAAGATAAATGGATGTTAGGAAAAATAGATAAGATGATAAAAGTAGGAGAGATGGTAAAAGGTATTATAGTTTTATAAGATATAAAATGTATAAGATTGGAGAAAGTTATATATATGTGGAGATAAGAGAGATAGGAGTAGAGATTTAAAAAAAGATGTAGATAATAAGAGAGATAGGAGAGATAGAGCTATAAGATTGGATTTTAAAAGAGAGATTATAGATAAAGAAAATAGAGAGAGAGGAGATATTGATTTTAGGAGATTTTATAGAGATGAGAGTGAAGAGGGGAGAGTAGATAGAAGAGGAGGGGAATATATAGAAGAGAAGAGTTAAGGAGAAGATGTTTGTAAAAATAAGAAGGAGAAGAGAGGAGTAGGAAATAAAGAATAATGCGGAGCGCTATTTGTTAGGCATAGTAGGGATGGCTAGAGAGGTACTCGCTACTCTCAGGATGAGAAGGTGAGAGAGAGCGCAGCTATTACAACGGCGCGTTCAACTGCTGGGCGCGCTAGAATAGCTGAGAGATATCTGGCGATAAGAGTTAGTGTAGGCGCTTTTCCCTTACTGCGCGCATTAAGAGACAGCGCCTAACGTTTTGAAGAGTAGTTTGAGAAAGTCTAGCGGGATCTGATATACGCATTTGGCGACTGATAACTAGAAAAGGAGATAGGCGCTAAGCGCGCGCACGTTGACTTGAGTGCGCAGTTAGCAGTGTGGGACAGCGTTAACGAGCAGCTTGGAGAAAAGCTGCGCTAGCTTTTTACGATAGAATAGCATAGGTTAAGCAGAAGAGCTACACGAATATCTGAGGGCGAGACAGAGTAGGCGTGTTTTCTAGATCAAGGGCAAGAGAATCTACTACACGGATTCATCAGTGCGCGCGTACAGGGTATGAAGCAGCTTAACAGTACACGGGCAAAATAGAACGCAAGAAACGGTTAGGGACACCTTTGGCTAAAGTGGTAAAGCTTTACAATGTATACAGATCATTCTATCATATTGCGAAAGATGTTGGGTAACGTAGGAACAGAAAAGGAGCAGATATAGTAGGCGATTCATACAGTTTCTCGCAATTTTAAGTTTTGCGCACACGCAGTTGCAAGAATAAAGACTCTCAGTATAACTGGTTTACATAATAAGAGAAAATGAGTGGCACTAGACATGCTGGTGGGAAAGAAACAGAAAATTAGCAAATTATATGACAAGAAAAATTATTCTTCTACTGGTGAAGCTGCGGGCGCTTTCGCATTAACGGCGAACGCTGCGACGCAGGTTAGAGATTACCTTTACAAGAATTTGGCGATATTGGCCATACTTATACCTTACACGACGATGGAGGAGATTTCGCTTTGACGCTGCTGCATTCTTTACTTAGGGGGCGGATACCAATTTATTAGGGAATAACGGTATAGGAACGACAGGCGACGCATCTACGGAAAACAAAATAGCCACCACCACCTTCATTCAGTTAACAGTTACAACGAACGAGGTTTAGATTATAGACTTTGTGACTATAGGCGATATAGGGAGTGGGGAATAGGCGCTGGTATACTTTACTCAGACTGCTGGGAGACTGGTAGGAGAGACGCTTCTAGGAACGCTCACCGCTGACGGTAAGATTGCGATTGGGTCACTTTATAGAGAATGGATTTATAGACATCACGCTGGTGCAGGCAACGTGCTCTCTGACTGGTGTTCAAAGCTAGCCAGTGAGCAGAGTGCGAGATAAAGGGTTTGCAGCTTAGTTGCTCGGAATGGGTCTAGTTGGTTTGGCAGCGTTGCAGTGGAAAGCTGCACGCCTAAGAAATTTACATCTCTGGAAATAAGAGAGGCAGGACGCGGGATGCGCTCTGCCTCTTTTAGTTTTCAACGATGGGCAGCGTGGACTCTCGCAACTGCGCGATAGTGCTAAATAGTTTACAACGCTGGCAGACAGAGTGCAATGCCGCGTTCGTTAGATTTACGCAAAACAAGCACGGATTGGGTGTAGAGATTGACAAGGTTAATCTTAAAGTGAGGCGCTATTCCTTCTCTCCTCATGGATGCTTCTTTTTTCACAAAGCTTTTTTGGAAGAATAGGGTTGTTCAGCAACGGATAGAACATTGGATCAAGCAGAAGCAGCGCGGGAGTGAGGGGCATGTTTGAAGCTCAAGCGCTTTCAAGTTACAGGCATTAGAGAATTGTACCTTCTTACAGAGCAGCGCAAGCGCGCTTGGGTTACGCTGTGATCGCTGCCACGAGGGCGAGGACTTCGATGGGGTAAACACCATAGACGACATCCTTCTCAATCGGCATCACGGCTATGGCTAGTGCGACCAAAGTGAACGCAGCTGCTTTGTAGCACAGAGCTGCATTGGTCAACGAGAGGTCTCAGATTAACTGAAAATTCTCTGGCTGTTCTTTGAGGTAAGCTTACAGTTAGGAGCGCGCTTGTAGATAGGTCTCAGTGGCGGCGGCGGAATCTAAGGCGACCTGCTGCGCTCAGCTTAACAAGAAACGCATTTCACAGTTAAGAAAACACAGGGCTGGATCAGGGTTGGTTAAGACTTCTTTGAGTAGAGAAATCATTGGCGCAGGGAGACGCTACAGGATTGCTTGGTAGATCTGAGTTTCTAGAGTGGGAGTGTAGTCAGGATTAGGGTGAAGCTTTGGATAGAAGCGCAGCGGAAAGGGGCAGATAGCTTTAGGTCTGTGAGATGACTGCTAGAAAAGAGAGGGTGTTGGGATAGTAGGGTATGATATTAAGGAACTGATTAAGTTTAGAGTAAGCTTATAGGAAAAGAAGAAGGTCAGTATAGAAGAGAACGGCGTAATGAGTAAGGAGTGGCACGTTGAGAGGGTCTAGCTGTTCAGCTTACTGAAAATACGATTCACTTTTGTCACAATGTATTTGCAGCTGCGAGACGTAGGACAGAAGCTAGGGATTCTGAATGCTGTTGGGTAAAGACTGTAGGGCTTCTTAGAAGTAAAGGAAGGCAGTGTGGTAATACTTCAAACAAGCGTAGTAGTAGTAACCTTTGGCTAATACAGCCTCGCTCAGACTGGGCTGAAGCGCGATTGCTGTCTCAGCTCTTTGCTGTGCTTCTTATAGCAGCGCGGGCGTAGGTTGCAGCGTTTCTATCATGTAGACAGTGAGCATAGACATAAGAAAGCAGCGCTCAGGAAGACAAAGGCAAACTTCGGATATAACGCACTGCTTCCTTCAAATACTTCTGAGCAGAGAGTGAGTTGGCTGGTGTATTAATAGCTTTCAAAGTGTAGGACAGACAGCGCAGATAGGAATAGTAGGCTTCAGTATTACTAGTAGGGCTTAGCGGCGATCACTTCCTTTTACAGACTGGTCAAACGCACTCGCAACTGATTGGCGATAGTACTGGCTACTTGGCTTTAGACAGAGAAGATATAGGTAAGTTTAAGATAGAAAGTTTACGCTCAAAAATGGGAATCATTGCTCGCTTGAATCAGTTGCACATTTACTAGCACGGAATCGCTGACTTTTTGCACACTGCCTTCAACGATGTGAGCTACTCACAATTGCTGGCAGATACTGCGCAGATCTTCCCCTTGACTCTTATACTGTTGAGTGGAAGCGCAGAAATCACTTTAGAAATTTCAGATCTTGGACAAGCGCGTTCAGAATCTCGTACTGCATGCCTTCAGTGAAGTAGGCATTCGCTTATCTTCGCTCGGATTCTAGAAGGGTAGGACAGCGATGCTTTTATACGGAATAGGCGTGCCTGAACTTGGCGGTAGGGTTGAGACAAAAACAAAAGCGCTAACTATACCCGCTAGGAGTAAAAGGCTGACCACTGCTACAGTACAGCGCACTAGGGCCTGACGCTTCCTTATGGCGTGGAATTTCTTGGGCAACTCGGGATTGCTGACCTCTTAGGAGATATAAATTCACGATAGAGACGCGCACGCTATGCTTGACTTCGCATTCGCGCAGCTCATGCAAAAGTGGGCGCTAGTGGTAGTATTGTTACAAATCTTCCGCTACACGTTAGAGAGAAGGATGTGAAAAGCTGGCATCACCGCAATATATGGCGAAGAGCAGAGCGATGTTAATTATAGCGCTGGTGATGTTCGCTCGCTGGTTCACGTAGACTATTTCGTACACTGGTACGCTATGCACTCACATGCGGAGATGAAGATTCGGACGGCTCTTCAGCGCTTTGCTGATCTCCATAGCGCATTGCGCAGGAGCTTCAGGGTGACAGCGGAAAACCAGTGCGATTACATCGCTAGTAGGCAGACGAACTAATTCCACTGTCTCGTACGCGGCGCGGAATTGTCTCGTGTTACTGATAATTTCGGTCAGCTCGCGAAGGATCTCGCTCTGCGGGCTGATGAGCGGTTTAGAGTAGCAGACAATATAGACGAACAAGACGTGGCTGATCTCAAGACGCTGTTTTGCTTTCGCATCTTCGGCCACGGCGCGGTTAGCTTAACACGAGTCTAGCGGCGCACGCGCAGATGATTCTTTTCAACGACGATACAGTCGTCTATGATCTCACTCTCGCTGGCGCGGATAGAGTTTTTTGAAATTGATGTAAAGCACACTGGCTTCTGCTTAGTAGGAGGAACTGGCTGGGCGAATTCCTCACTGCGGGAACGATCTTCAGCAACTCTCTTTTTGATCTCGCTTATGGCCATAGCTGAGGTCGTTTTGAAAGTTTAGCTGCAGCACTTCCTGTTGCCGCTGCGGAAGAGTGGCGACGATGCGAAGCAGAAAACCGCGCGCTTCGCGTCTGTTCGATCCGTTCGTTGGGCGCGGGCTCTGCAGCGGGCTGTTTTTCGAGGATCTCATCATCGAGATAAGTCATGCGTTTTTCCTTTCGGCAAATATTGAGGGCGCGATTGCGGCAGACGGTGAAAAGCCATTTCGCCGGCGCGCGAATCGCTCTGCTGGCGCGGCGCGCGTTGGAGCTCGACGAACGTCTCCTGCACGACATCGCGCGCCCGGTCGCGATCGCCCAGAATGCGCGTGGCAAACTGGAGCAGCGGAAGCTCGAAGCGCCGGAGCAAAGCCGGCAGGTCATCGACAGGAAAAGATTCGGCATCGTGCATAACTCCTTGTGAGTTCTAACGCGCGAGCCGCCGATTTATTAGGAAAAATCTCTCCGCATGGCGCGGACGGCGATCGACTCCTCCGAGGCTCTAGACGCGCGGCAGGACGAATGTCTCCCGGGCGAGCGAGGACTTCAGCAGGGCCGATTCATACCAATTCTGGAGCAACTCCTTCTGCAACAAGTCCGGATTGCGCGCCGCGAAATCTTCCCAGCAGCGGATACTGCCGCCGAGCCGCCGCTCCGCGATGAGAGCAAGAAACGCTGCCGTGATCGTCTCGTGATAAACTTCCGGCTTGACCCGCCTTCGCGGCGAGCCGGCGCAGACCGCGCGCAAGATGGAGGAGCGCCTCCGGATAACGATGGCGCTCGAGCAGCTCGTAGCTCACTCGCACATGCTCGCGATGATGAAAATGAGCCGGATCGATCCGGCCCGCCTCGAAATCAGCCAGCGCCTGACTCGGCTCAGGCGTCGGCATGATCTTCCTCCACCAGGCGATGGCTGTCGCGCGCGTTGAGATCGAGCCCGTAAATGGCGCGCAGCTTTTTCACGTGACTGAGCGTCTTTTTGCTGAAGGGCGGCTTCCCTTCGAGCGCGTGCAGGGTGATTCCCTCGAGGAGATCGCCTAACGACAGATCGAGATATTCGGCCAGGGCCTTCAGGACCTTGACCAGCGTCTTTTCCATCCGCGCGCCGACCTGAACGCGCCGCACTCGTTTGCTGTTTTGTTTCATTGATACATTGTTACCACAGTAGCATGGTGGCAGCAAGCCCGAGGGGCTTGCGGAGGAGCGCCGGGCGAGCCTGCACCGGCGATCGCGCTTCCCGGGATGGGCCAACCGAACGCAATCGGCAGACGGAAGAACATCCGCGCGGGAGGGCCGCGCCGAATATTTCGATGGAGCTATCATCATGAAAAAGTCATTGCTAATTTGCGCTCTCACAGCGTTCGCCTCACTCGCCGGCACCGCCTTTGCCGGCACACTCACGGTGGACCCCGGGACTCCGGTCTTTACGCCCCCGGATGCCTTCACCGATAACAGCATCACGGTCGAGGTCATTAGTAACCCGACCGGAGTAACCGGCGATTTGGTAAGGATTTCTGGCGCCGCCACCGTCACTCCGCCTGCCAGCCCCGGCGCCGCCATCGACATTTCGGGGACCTACAACGCCGAGGCGGGCGACCAGGTTTCCGTGGCCTATGCTTTTACCAGCAACCTCACAGGGAGCCACACCAATCGACTACGACTTAAGCGGCACGATCACGATTGGTTCCACCGTAGTACCCTTCCAGGTATCCGGCACGATCGAACCCGGCCTGCACCAGGTGACGGGCACCGTGGCCGTTCCCTTCAATTTTATTGCTCCGACGAGCGGCACCTATACGGGAGAGCTGAACTTCACGCAGACTGGTCCGCTTTCGCCAGTCGGCGAGCCGATCGGCTTTCTCGACCTCGATATTCAACAGATTGATCTCCAACTGGCTCCTGAGGCGGCCTCCCTCCCACCTCCAGCCCAATCCCTCAACATCTCGACCAGAGGCGACGTGCAGACCGGAGAAGGAGTCTTAATTGCCGGCTTCATTATCACCGGCAACGATCCAAAACAGGTCGTGATTCGAGGCTTGGGGCCGTCGCTCATGAATGCAAACCCGCCGGTAGCCGGCACCCTGGCCGATCCGATGATCGAGTTGCACGACGCCAACATGGCGATCATCGCCACAAATGATAACTGGATGGATAACCCGGCCGCCGATCAAACAATTATCACCGACAATGGTTTTGACCTATACAACAACCAAAGCATTAGCGACTCGGAGGCAATCCTCGTCCAGACTCTCGCCCCCGGAAGCTATACGGTTATCCTCTCGGGCGTAAACGGCGACACCGGCGTGGGCCTCGTAGAAGTGTACGACATTGACCAGGCGAGCGACAGCCAGCTGGCCAACCTGAGTACGCGCGGCTTTGTCGACAGCGGTGACAACGTCCTTATCGGCGGCTTTATCACTGGTCCGGGGACGGATGGGGCCTCGTCGATTGTGATACGGGCGATTGGCCCGTCGCTGGCCAATCACGACGTGATGGATCCTCTGGCTGATCCCACTTTGGAGGTGCATAATTCAAATGGTGACGTGATCGCGTCGAACGACAATTGGGCAGACGACCCAAACTCCGGCACAATTAGCGACGACGGCCTTAATCCGGACGATCCGGCCGAGTCGGCCCTGCTCCTGATTCCTTCCCCCGATGGATATACGGCGATTGTCCGTAGCGCCGACACTTCGAGCACGGGAGCATCGAGCGGCATCGCGCTCGTGGAAGTTTACAACCTGCAGTAACCGGGCGACCTCTGCTTCGGCCTTGCTGTTGCGACAGGCACAGAGCTGCGCCCGGTGAATTGCTCCGATCAGATTGTCGGAGGCCGTAGTTCGCTAACGATAAGAAAGCACCCACCGAGCGAACACTTGGTGGTCGGAGGGCAGAGCCGACCCGATCGACACCTTCAGGAACGCCGCGATAAGCGTGACCAAACGAGCAAGAGGAGACCGATCGCGGCCAGGATTCCCGTAGCCAGAAGCCAGCTGCCATTCTCCGGGATGTGCAGATAGGTCGTGTCTTTGCGCATCCCCTGCGCCCAGCCGAGCAGGAGACAGAGCAACGCCATCGAGAAAAAAATCACGCTGAAAGCGAGGGCCGAGTCGCCGCGCGTTCTCGGGCTGTTTGGATCAGAAGGTGTCATCGCCGGAGATTCGCACGCGGGACGGCCTTCAGCAATCGCGGCTGCCCTGCTTCAATAAGAGCCGTCGTCCGGCCCGGTCAGGCCGTAATGGGTCCGAGCGCAATCGGGGCAGATGCCGTGGGTGAAGTCCGCCTGCGAATGCTCCACGATATAGGTCTCGAGCCGGGTCCAATGTTTTTCCTCGTTGAGGATCCGCTTGCAATTCGAGCAGATCGGGATGAGCCCCTCGAGCTGCTTCACCTGCCGCTGCCAGGAGCATGTTTTGCTCGGCCACGCGGGAGACGAGCACGGCCAGGCCCACCAGGACAACGGCCCGGATAAGGCCATTGACCAGATCAGCTCCGAGGAGCGATTCCGAATCCCGGAAAATGGTCACGCCGAGGCGAGCGATGGTAAGAAAGACAGCGATAAGGATGGCTTCGCGCCGGGCGCAATTCCAAGCCGCGAGCGTGACCGGGAGAATGAAGAGGATGGGAAAAAGCAAAACCGGGCCGCAGAGATAATCCGCGACCAGGATGACTGCGGAGAGGGCTAACCAGAACCAACGACGGCTCCAGGGCGGCCGTTGGAAAAGGCTCGAAACAGGTTCCGCCGCTGCGATCGCGCCATTCATTTCGCTTGGGGCCGAATCGTAGGGTTTTGGTCGGAGGCGACAAGCGCAATTCTCGCCGGAATTGAAAAAGAGTTGCGCGCGGCGCCAGCGCCTCGCTTCACGCTTCCGTTGAGGCCGGCGAGAAGCGGCAGAAATTAGTATTGACATCAAACCAGCGAAGCCTCACAAGCACCGGCGTTCGTTAACGAACTTAAGTAAATCTGTCTCGAGGCACTTTCTTTATCATGAAAAAATTCGCACCATTGTTCCTTGGATTGGCGCTTTTCGCCACCTCCGCTCTCGCCGGAACCGGGCATTTTCGGCGGGTATATCGTCCTGAGTCTGAACGGAGGTTCATCAAACTTCTACAAGATCGAAAACGCCGCGGACACCACGACCCCGCCTTTTAGCGGCGTGTATTTCGGCATGTTCGATCCCTCGATGGGCCAGACCTTTGTCTTGACCGGAGGCGAGGCAGACACCTTTAAGAATGGCGCCAGCAACGTGACCGGAGCCGATCTCGATTACCGAATCTATCCTACGGGATCGCCGTCGGGTTCGTTCACGAGTCTGAATTTGCCATTCAACAGCGACCTCGGAGGCGGAGATCAGAAGTGGCAGACACTGACTGCGAGCACGGATCTCTTGTCTGGTTTGGCCAATGGGAATTACACGCTGGAAGTGTACGTGCACTCGTCGACCAACGAGGGCGATCAATACCTCAATAATGGCGGACCCAATTACACTGCGACGTTCAGCGTCGTGCCCGAGCCTTCGAGCCTCGCGCTCATCGCCGGTCCGGTTCTGCTTGGGGCCTGGTTTTTTCTGCGCCGGCGCCGCGCCTAACGCTGGTCGAGTCGCGTCTCGGAAAAACCCCGCCTCGCGCGGGGTTTTTTCTTGGTCACCACCACTTTAATTCCCCACCGGTTGGACGGCCCTGGTCGGCAGGAAAAACGATGAAGATTTGTGATGCGCAAAGCGCAAAAAATCCGCTACCATTCCGGCCGCTTCGGACTTTGCCCTGGGCGCCCCCAGCCTGAAGTGCGTCTTCCATGAAATATTTCACCGCTCGCGCCTGCACGCTCTTCGCGTTGGCGGTGGTCTCGCTCTCCTCCCGCGAAGCGCGCGGCGAGGCGATGATTCAGTATTTCAACACCGACTGGAACGAGATCGCGCAGAAGATGCCGGAGCTGGCCGAGGCCGGTTACGACTCCATCTGGCTTCCGCCGCCGACCAAGGGAAGCGGTGGGCTTTCGGTCGGATACGATCTTTGGGATCGATTCGATCTCGGGAGCAAAGATCAGCGCGGCTCGGTCCGCACCCGCTACGGGACGGAGGCGGAACTGCTGCGGCTCATCGAAGTCGCGCACCGCTTCGGGATTCGCGTCTATCTCGACAACGTGATGAATCACAACGCGTTTGACGTCCCCGGTTATAACGCGTCCACGCCGATCGATCATTTATCCCGGTTTCGTTCCGGAGGATTTCCACCTCAAGCTGCACCCAGGACGGGTTTCTATCGGAAATGGGACAACATCCGCGACTACAACGACGCCTGGCAGGTGCAGAATCTCGGCCTGGCCGACCTGATCGACATCGCCCAGGAGCCGGGCTCAACCAACAACAACTTCGGCGCGACGGAGGGCTCGACCTTTCCCAAGATCAAGTTCGTCAGGCAGCCTGAACAATCCGGAGTATTACTGCTTCAAACCGGACGGCACCTATGTCGGCTTCGGCACCGGCAACGGCATCACTACCCAGATGCTGGCGGATAATCCCGGGTTCTACGGCGAGTATGTGCAGGATTTCCTCAACCGCGCCGTCGCGCTGGGAAATGGACCGGACGAAGGCCGACGGCCTGCGCCTCGATGCGGTCAAACATGTGCGGGCGGATTTTTTCGGCGCCGGCTACGGGAGCGACAAGGATTACAACGACTACGGCTACCTCGGCCAGGCCCAGCGGCAGTTCAACCTCACCCGCGGCTTCAACGATTCGCGCTTCAACTCCAGCCCGCAGGGTTCCAACGTCAACCTGCGCGAGTCGGTCTTCGACACGGAGAAGCCGCGCCACAACGCCATGATGTTCGGCGAGCACCTCGGCGAGCCGCCGCCTTACGGTGACTACTTCAACGTCGGGATGCGGCTGGTCGACAACGTCCTGCGCAATAACTTGAACGACATCCTCGGCAACCCGAGCGCGAACCTGAACGGGCTCGACTCCGACGGCGGCTACGGCTTCGCCTCCAGCCTCGCAGTCATGCACGCGCAGAGCCACGACAACGATTACTCCACCGACCGCGACCTGCAGCACGGGCTCTATTTCACCCGCGCCGGGATCGGCCTCATCTACACCGATGGTAACCACCAGGCGCAAACGTTAGGCCAAAGCGGCGGCGCCTTTCCGCGCCACGCGAACACGAATTACCTCGGCCAGTTCGCCGACCCGAAGATTCCCAACCTGCTCTACATCCATAACCAGTTTGCCCGCGGTTATCAGGTGGGCCGCTACTCCGACGCCGACTTCGTCGCCTACGAGCGGATCGACAAGCGCGAGAACACGAGCATGACCGACGCCGATGGCGCCACCCTGCTTTATCCTCATGAACGACAACTCCGCCGCGGGCCAGAGCCGCAGCGGCTGGACCACCAGCTTCGCGCACACGCCGTTCGTCGACGACGCCTATCTCTACAATTACTCGACCTACGGCGGCGGCTTTTACACCTACGCCAGCGACATCGTGAACGGCACGATCATCGTCCCGCCCGGCGGTTATTTCGCCTTTTCCTGGCGCAACCCGGAGGAATCGAACCTTTGGTCGTTAGGCGGAGGCAAGCCGATCACGATTCTGCAAGGCGGCCAGCCGACCGGCACCCTCACCTACCTGCGCAAAGACGGGCCGGACGGCGACCCGAACTTTAACCCCTACGGCGTGCCGGGCGCGGTCCCGGGGAGTTATTCCTATCCCTTCACCATCCCGCGGGTGACCAACGGCAGCGACTCTCACCTTCACCGCGCGCGCCGATGGCTCGGCCGAAAATATGTCTCTTCGAGCTCGATGGCGGGGTCGACCTCAACGGCACTGCGCCCCGGCTGACGGCTGCCGATCCAGTCGGCAAACGCGACAATCCGCCGGGACTTTCGACCGACGTTTTCCTCGGCTACGAACAACCGAATTTCATCGACCGCGAAGGCCCGGAAAAATTCGCCGCGATCGATACGGCCCGCTGCACTTTCGGCTCGGCCGGCGCGGAGACTTACACCGGCGGCGGCACGACGGTGAACGGCGGCGGGACCAATCCGCAGGACGCGGCGGCCGCCACTTTCGTCTTTCACGATCCCAACGCCGGCTTCGGCGATTGGAGCGGCACGCATCCCGCCACGCAATTCGTCGACAACGGTTCGACCCTGCAGGTTTTCGCCAAGACCAACGACGTCGGCGGCGGCTTCCACGCTTTCTTTTATTTCACGAACGACGGCTCCAATCCCGAAGGCGCCGGCGGCGTCGGCATCGGCACGACCCAGGTCGCGGAGCTATCCTATCAATCGCCGAACACGTAGCGACGGCGGCAATTGGTGGGGCAACACCTCGATTCCGCGCCCGAGCGGCACGATCAAATACAAAATCGCGATCTACAAAACTGTTCAGCCCAGCCAATTCCCCTCCGGCGCCGCCGAAGTCGGCCGGAAGGTCAATATGCTCACGACTTTTCAGAGCGCGCACTTCAACGCCACCACCGCGACGGCTTTATCCGCACGACGATTTCGGCGCGACCCAGACCGGCCTGAGCGAAGGCTTCCACATCCTGCGCGCCCGCGCCTTTCTCAATCGCGCCGGCCGCGCCTCGATCTACAACACTTTCAAGCAAACCTTCTACTACGACGCGCAGGCGCCGCAGGGTGAGATCAAGTTCCCTAACGAGAATGACACGATCGGCGGCTCCGGTTACGGCGTGGTCGTGCGGACCGATCCGAGCGTGACCGAGGTCTGGTATCACATCGATGACGCCGACACCTCGAACGACGACACCAACACCCGCACCCAGGGCGGCAACGGCACCGGCTTCGAGCCTTTCACCGACACAAACTGCAACGGCACGCGCGACGCCGGCGAGCCTTTCGAGGACCTGAATGGCAACGGCGTGTGGGACAGCAACCTCGCCACCACCTGGGTGAAAGCGACCGAGAGCACGGCCACGCCCTCGATCGTGAGCAGCTATCCGCGGGAATGGCGTTTCAATTACAACAACATTCCTTCGGGCTCGACCGCCGCGCAGATCAAGGTGCGGCTGCGCGAGCTTTCCTCGGCGGAATTCAAGGACTTCTCGCTCAGCGACGCGGCCGGCCATTACACCACCCTCGTCCGCAACGTCACCGCGAACGGCCCGGTTCAGAAGATGTTCGTCGCCTTCCCGCCTAACGACGGCACGGTCGTCGACGACACCTACGTGATGAAGGTCTGGTTCAGCAAGTCGCTCGCCGACGGCACCACCACGGAGGAGTTGATCAACCGTTTCCTGATCAAGATCGCGAGCAGCGAATCCGGCTCGAATACGAACGGCGTCGCGCAGAGCCGCGCCGGTTACTCGATCAACTACAACGTCACCTCGGATTATCACGAGCTCGCCTACACAGCTGCCGAATCTTTACAACGACCAGCCGGATTTCCTGCACACGATCGACGTGACCTACACGCCGCCGCCCGGCGGGACGCCGCTCGAAGCCTTCCGTCTCGTCAAAGCGAAACCGGTCGTCGTCATCAAGGACATCATCGTGACTCCGCCGGAAGTGGATTCCGACGGACAGCCCTATGTCATCAGCCTGCCCGACGTCGCCAATCCCACGTCCGAGCAGCGCGCGGTCCCGATCCGGGTCGAGACCGACACCGCGGCGACCAATGTCGAGCATCACATTTATCAGCGGCACCGGCACGACGACATTGAATGCCGGCAGTCCCACGATCAGCGGCACGAGCAAGTTCTGGGATTTCACCTGGAGCAACGTCACCGCCGGGAACTACGCCTTTACTTCCACGGTCACTACTCCGTCCGGCACTGCGACCGCGTCGCGCAATGCGCGGGTCGTTCTCCGGCAGCTCGTCACGGATGACCCGAACAAACACGACGTCGATGATGACGGCCTCGGGCTTTATGGGCCGACCTCGGCGCCGATCGAGACGACCGCGATCCCGCTTGCCTACGACTAACTCTGAAACCTGGGTCAACGGCGACGTCCACATCTGGGCTATCTCCGGAAAAACCAATCCACTCAGTCCCGACACCGACGGCGATGTGCTCTCCGACGGCCTCGAGCTCGGTTGGGCGACCCCGGTCGACGACACCAACGTCAACACCGACACGAACGGCGACGGGGTGAAAAATTTCCAGCCCGATCTCGATCCGCCGATCTACAACACGACCGACAACGGCAACCCGCCAAGCGGCTACGAGTACTTCAGCCCGTGGCCCTATAACCTGAATAACTCGCGAACCGATCTGATCGCCGGGACGATGACCGATCCGACCGAAAGCGGATACCGAAGGCGATGGCCTGAACGACGGCTTCGAAGATCGCACCTTCCAGGTGAGCGGCGGCACGGTGCCTTATCTCCCGATTTACAACGGCCGGGTCGACATCGGCGTGCCCGATGGCGGCGGCGTCCTCCACGCGATCGCGCATCCGCCGACCGTCTACAACACCTCGCGAGTCGACCGCGCAAAGGTCCTGGCCGTTTCGCCCAACGCCGTCTGGCTCGAGACCGATCCGAACAATGCCGATACCGACGGCGATAACGTGATCGACGGCAACGAAGACGCCGAATCGCAACGGGATCGTCGATCTCGCGATCGATCGATCGGAATCAGACCGACACAGGCGGCAACTTCGTCGTCCTCGCCACCTTCACTGATTACAAACAAAGCGTCACCGTGACCGGCACCGCTCCCGGCTCGACCGCGCAGACTTTCAAGTATTCCGACTTCTGCTCGACCTACGTCGAGCCGACCAACGGCCAGACCTACACCTCGACCGCGCTCGATAAGGCGAAGCTCAACACCGTCTTCCGGCCAGGCGGCGCGATCCGCGCGGACAAACTCGACGTCATCTGGCTCGAGACCGATCCGCGCCGTTACAGCACTTCCGGCGACGCGCTCCCGGACGGCTGGAAGTTGCAGCACAATCTCGATCCGTTCGATGACGGCATCATCGGTCATTACAATCTCCGCACCGGGCAGGTCAGATCACGAACACCGACAACGGAGCGGACGGCGATCCGGATGGCGATGGCCTAACGAATCTGCAGGAGTTCCTGAACGGCTCCGATCCGCAGCAAGCGGGCAAGCCGCCGCCGCCGCCGCCGGGCGCGATCACGATCGGCCCCGGCGCCACCACGACCTTCGGCCGGCGGTCAACAAACATGAGTTCACCGACTGGAGCGCGAACGATCTGATCGCGCTCGATCCCTACGACGGCGACGGCGGAAACTTCAACCAGGGCGACATCTATCACGGCTACGACGGCTTCGATTCCTCGCGCGACATGGTCGCCTTCTACGCCCATGACGGCGGCGACACGCAACGTGGGCGGCGACGGCAATTTCTATTTCCGCGTCGACATGCAGGACCTCAAGGCCTACGCCGAGCAGGGCAACCTCGACATCTATGTCGCGATCAATCTCGGCAATCCCGGGACCGGCGAATACAACCTGCCTGATCGAGGTCGATACCGGGACGTCGTTAGGCTGGCAGGTCGTGGTCGCCGCCTACCAGACAGACAAGGGGAACGTTTACGTCTGGGATAAGAATCATGCGCACACACTCGACCGCGATCGGGCAGGACCTCTCGCAATTTGGGGTCACGACGCGCGATCAAAATTCGCCTAACGGATTCAAGAAAGCCTATTATAACTCCGATCTCGACGCCGTTGAGTTTTCGATTAGCCGTCAGGCTTTGCTCGATGCCGGCTGGAGCGGCGACCCGACCACGCTTCTCTACCAGGTCTTCACCACCCGCGACGGCACCCAGAACAGTCCACAGGGCGCGGGCGACATCGGCGGGCGGAGCGACATCCGCGATTCCATCCGGAACGACAACATCGCCTCTGATTACTATGCCGATCAGCCGAACATCGCCGGGCGCGAACAGCGTCCTGCGCGCCTACGTCGGCCTGACCGCCGACAACGATCGCGGCAAGAAGGTTAAAGTCGTTAGTCTGATCCATGGCAACCAGGCCATCCAGCCCGGGAGCGTGATGCAGAAGCTGATCAATAACGGCGCGGGCGGCGGCTACTATCGCGCGCTCGATGCGCACCAGGCTTTCGAAGTTCCGCTCGCTCTGCACGTCACCCCGACCTTCGCGTCCGCCGTGCAATGGGCCCGCTCCGCCAGCCTCGGCCCGGATGACGGCCCGGCCTTCAACACCCGCATCGGCAGCCTCATCGGCGACGGCACGATCGACTTGTTAGGCAGCACTTTCTCCGATCATCTCCTGCCCTATTTCAACACCGCCTATAACGCAGACAACATTAGCCTGGCGCGCGATTTCCTGAGCACCATCTACGGGCACCTGCCTTCGCCTAACGTGCTCTGGACACCGGAGCGCGTTTCCAGTTCCGCCGTTCTGCAAAAGGTTGCCGATGCCGGCTACGGCTACACTTTTGTCGATCAGATGCGGCACATCACGAAGTGGTTCGGCCGCACGGCCGCGCTCGGCGACGACGGTTATCGGATCAATCAGATCAACGCGACGAACGCTTTCGTCATCAACGACAGCGCGAGCAGCTACCTTTTCCAGAGCGACGACAACGGCTCGCCCGTCCTCTCGCGCCAGCTCCTCAACCGCAAGGCCCGCGCCGCCGCGCAGGACCAGGTCGTCATCTTCATGAACAATTGGGAAGATTTCACCAACCTAACGAACGCGACCAATTACGACAAGAACATGCGCTGGCTGGCCAGCCATCCTTGGATTCAGATCGTGACCCCGGATCAGATCGTGAACGGCGAGATCGATATTTCCGTCCCGCCGGACGGCATCGGCGATGCCTGGGGCAAGGCCGATCGCGGAACCGGGCTGTCGTTAGGCAATGTTGCGAAGGATTACGTCGATCACGCGACCGAGGAAAATTACGACAACTGGTATAACGGCAGCGGCCTCGAGGAATCGCTCCGCGACAAGAAATTCAACATCCGCACGGGCGTCGCCCTAACGACCAGCTACGGCACGCAAGGGAGCAGCGGGATCGTCAACTCCGCCTGGCAATCGGTCGCCGCCATCGTCCCCGGCCCGGCCACGATCGGACTCGACACTCTGGCGCGCGCGACCGTCCACGCCTCGACCTTCGAGACCGCCTTCCACGACCAGACGAACAACGACCTGAGCAAATACAGCACCGGCGCCTACATCAATCCCGACACCACTTTCCAAAATCTCGCCGGCTTCGCCAAAGCAGCGCAAGCGCACAGCCGCGATGCCGCGATTTACGCGCGGGTAAATACCTGGGCGCAGGCGGCCGCGAACGGCAGCTACAATAGCTCTTCCGTTGCCGAACAGAGCGACATCGATCTGGACGGCGAGAACGAATACCTCATCTACAACGACCGGCTCTTCACCATTTTCGAGCGGCTCGGTGGACGCATGACCGCGGCCTGGCTGCGCGACATCAACACCGGCTACGTCACGCAGGTGGCGGGTAGCCTAACGAGCTACGCCGGTTCCGATACGGAAGAGGAAGGAACGGTGAACACGAGCGGCGGCGCGGTCGTGGCTTATCGCACCTCCGGGTTCAAGGATTGGTTCGCCAAGATCGATAACAGCTCGAGCGACGGCGTTTCCTACACCAACAATCTTTATTCCGTGGTGGCAGCGTCTTCCGGAGTCGGCTGGAAGTTCACCAGCTCCGACGGCAAAATCGTCAAGACGATCACGTTGCCGGCGAACAAAGGCCAGCTCACTGCGAACTATGCCATGACCGGTTATGTGCAGTTGTTCGTCCGTTTCGGTCTCTCGCCCGGACCTGCTCGATCTTCTCCAGGACGGCCAGAAATATCTCAGCGGCCTAACGAGCGACACGCAGGACGTCAATCTTTTCAACACCAACCCGAGCCGCCAGGTGCGCGCCTATCTCCGCTTCAACGCCGCCGGGTTCAGCGGCGCGACTTATAATGCCGCCGCGACCGATCGCGATGCCGACGCGACTTTCGATACCGTGGTGATGCGCAACCAGGCGCAGACTCAGCAGGTGGAAATGCAGGGCGGCACGAGCATGACCTTCGGGCTCGGCTTCGAGACGGGTTCGACCCTGAGTTACGACAGCGACGGCGACGGCCTGCCCGACGCCTTTGAAACGCAATACGGACTGAATCCGAACGACCCGAACGGAAACAACGGCGCGAGCGGCGATCAGGACGGCGATGGCCTAACGAATCGGCAGGAATACATCCTCGGAACCAACCCGGTCCAGGCCGACGCGGCGACCGCCGGCCTAACGATCGCGCGCACTTCGCCGACGACCGTCGCGCTCACCTTCCCCTCGGTGCGCGACCGGGTTTACAAGATTTTCTACACCTCCGACCTAACGAACCCGGGCTGGACCCAGGCCGGCGGCAACATCGCCGGCACCGGCAGCCCCATCACCTACACCGACGACGGCAGCGGCACCGGCTCGCCGCCGACCACGAGCACGCCGCGTTTCTATAAACTCGACGTCAGCCTCGCGCCCTAACGATTTCGTAAATGAAAAAAGCGCTTCGATTTTCTCTGTCCTTATCTGCGGGCTTTGCGCGATCGGCGCGCAGGCGCAGACGATCGGTAATGCCTGGCATATCCCGGTCAACACCGTCCCGAACAGCAGCTCCACGATGCGCTCGCCTTTGAGCGGCAGCGACGCCGGCAGCGACGATCACGGTTTACAACGGCAACCAGTTCCAAGGCTCGGGCAATCCCGGCAACCAGAGCGGCGGGACGGTCTTCTATAAATCCGGCACAGGCAGCTACCATCCGTCGCGCTCGGCTTTTTCACCCAAAGTGGAAACGACAAGTATTGGTTCGCCAGCTTCTCCGCGCCTTCCCCCGGGTCCGGTCCAATATTATCTCCAGATCACTTTCAGCGATCACACTACGACCTATCTCTACGGCACGGATTCACGACGCAAGTGACAACGCCCCGCGCCTTCCCCGGGTCCGGTTCAATATTATCTCCAGATCACTTACCAAGATCACACCACGACCTATCTCTACGGCACCGACACCACGAGCAACGCCACCGCCGACGCCGCCTTTGCTGCGGCGCATCCTTACTCGGTCGATCTGAACCCGGCGCTGACCGTAAACGGTGTCAATGCCAACTACACGACCGACGCACGTTTACGTCGATGAAATCGCGGGCGACTCGGTTCCCTATTCGCGTCGTCTTCAGTCCAAACGCAGCGAATGTCGACCCGACCACGGTGCAGGTTTTCACCAATCTGAACCGGCGCGATTACGCGACCGTCGCCTACACCGACGGCAGCGGGATCGCGACCGAGGAAGGAATCAATCCGCCGAGCGGCGACGTCGTCGGCACGAACGACAGTCACTATTACAAGGCTTACACGATGCCCGCGAGCGGCGGTCAATACAGCCTTACGCTCGACGCGTTCGAACGCCGGCCCAGCCCGCACCGGCGCTTATCGCCTGACCGCGCGCTATCGGCCATCGGGAGCAACACCTGGATTTACTACACGTCTAACGGTCGGCGCGATCACGCCATCGTGGTTTCGCCGAAAGGCGCGCGCAACATCGACCTCTACGAGATGAACGTTCTCAACATCGACGCAACCGGCGATCAAATGGCGCAGCGCAGCACGTTTGCCGATCTGCATGACAGCGCGAAGCGCTGGAACCTCGATTACGTGAAGAACCTCGGCTGCAATTATCTGTGGTTTCAGCCGATTCACCCGAACGG
Organism: uncultured Verrucomicrobiae bacterium; assembly: GCA_963792775.1. Taxonomy (GTDB): domain Bacteria; phylum Verrucomicrobiota; class Verrucomicrobiia; order Chthoniobacterales; family UBA10450; genus Palsa-1392. The sequence goes on from CAWBXU010000013.1 coordinate 159,854, forward strand.
AATCGACGGCCGGCAAACTGATCCGAATACCGGCCTGCCCTTTACGGTCGGCAGCCCTTACGCGGTGAAGAATTTCTTCAGCATCATGGAACTGATGGGCCGCGATAACACGCGCTCCGGCGCGATGAACGAGTTCCAGGGTTTCATGACTGCGGCCGATCAACGCGAGCGTCGGGGTGATGCTGGACGCCCCCTTCAATCACACTTCCTACGACGTCGAGCTGGCCAATCAGGGCGTCGAGCTGATCAAGCCCGGGCGCCGACCCGCTGACCCAGATTCGCAACGCCGAGGCGCGTTTCTTTTCCCACGGCGATCTTTTTAACATCGCAAACAATAACTACTGCATCCGCGCCTCCGGTGCGTCGGACATCGCGCCGGCGCCGGATCGCGAACGACTTCGGAAAATTCGGCGACACCTTCGATATCTACTTCGGCGAATACTCCGCACTCGTCTGCCTGAACAATCAGGACAACGGAAATTACCTGAACGAAAACGACATCTTCCAGTACACCGATCCGGCTTGGACCAGCACCGACTTCGTGAGCGGCGGCGTGAACAACAACATCACCCGCAACGTCTGGCGCTACTTCGCCGAGCTACATTCCGTACTGGCTCACCCAGACCGGCCATCGCGGTTTCAACAGCACCGCCGCCGACGGCGACGCCGCCACTCGCCTCGCGCTCGATAGCGAGGGCATCGACGCCCTGCGCGCCGACTTCGGCCAGGGTCTGCCGCCGCAAGCCTGGGAGTACATCATCAACGTCGCGCGCAGTCATAAATGGAACTTCGTTTTCATGACTGAGTCGCTCGATGGCGGCGCGGTCACTTATCGTTCGGCGCGGCACTTCGACATCCTGAACGAGAACATCATTTTCCCGTTCCAGGCGGCTTCGACCGACGGACGATTACCGCGGAATTTTCGATTCACGCCGCAGCGCCTACGGCCAGGGGCTGGTCCTGCTGAACTCCACCTCGCACGACGAGGAGAACTACGCCGATCCCTTCCAGGCACTGATCCGCTACGGCGTGAGCAACACGATCGACGGCGTGCCGATGGTCTTCTACGGCCAGGAGAACGGCATCTCCAGCACCTTCGGCTTCAGCCATTACGAAATGAATTTCGGCAAGTACATCCCGCACTTCAAAAGTCTTCAACGACCTCGGCCCGATCCTCGGCAACCAGACCTACGGGCTTGCAGCAGCTCTCCCCGGTTTACGCCGCGATGGGCCAGGCGCGGCAGTTCAGCAGCGCGCTCCGCAGCTCGAATCGCTACTACCTGAATCAGACCGGCGGCAGCGTGCAGCCAGAAGATTTTCTCGGTCGCGAAATATCGATTCGAACAACGCTTCGCCCGCGCACGACCGATGTCGTTTTCGGTTTCATGAATCTCGATCGCAACAACAACCAGAGCGGAAATTTCAACGTCAACATCACGCAGAACAGCAGCAACCTTTTCGGGATCAAACGCGGCCGTAACTACGACGTGCAGCAACATCGCCGCCTACACGGCCGTCGATCCGAATCGGCGCAGTTATTTCCTCAATCGCAAAACCGGCGACCAACTGCTCAACAACGGGCTTTTCGTCGGCCTGAAGAAGGTCCCGGCGGCGGACGGCGGACTGGGCGACCGCGCCTTTCGAAGCGCAATATCTCAAGCTCTACGACGTGACCGCGCCGACCGGCACACCCGGGCAGGCGACTCCGCCTAACGTTTATAGCTACGTCGTCGGGAACACCGCGACCCTGCACTGGACCGCCGCCGCCGCCGGATAGCGAAGGGATCGTTCCGTCCTACGCGTCAGCGATTACGATCGACGGCAACACGACGGTTTACTTCACGAGCGCGACAAGTCTGACCTTCGCGGTCGCGCCCGGGCAGGTCATCAGCGTCGACGGTGCAGGCGGTTAATCCTAACGACAACACGCAGGGCGGTCCGACAGCGCGACCGCCACCATCAAGGTGATCGATCCCGCGGGCGACGACGACGGCGACGGGATGAACAACGCGGCCGAAGATGTCGCCGCGACCAATCCTTTCAGCAGCAATTCGATTCTGCGGGTGACGGACATCAGCATCCCGTCGCCGGGCTCGCTCTCGGTCACCTGGAGCTCGGTGACGGGCAAGACCTATCAATTGGAAAGCGCGCCATCGCCGGATGGCAGCTACCTCTCCGTCGGCTCGCCCATGACCGCGACCGGCCCGAGCACGAGCGAGACTTTCTCGAGCAGCGCTCCGGCCTTTTATCGCGTGCGGGTGATCCCGTGATCTGGACGAGCGGAAGCTCGTCCCTCCGGAGGGACATGTCCCCGCGTGTCCAGAATGTCGGATAAAGGTTTGCCTGCCCTAAGACCTTTCGCCAGAGTGAGCGCTCGTTTCGCCATGGTTGACCGGATTTTCTTTCTCGCCGCTCTTGGCGCCGTCGTTTTCAGCTTGGGCAACGTTCATGCACAAGGTCCGAAATCTTTCCCGGAGGACAAAGGCGTCTCCCTCGATGCCCTCCATCCCGCTCCTGCCTGGGCCGCCGAAGCGGTCTTCTATCAGATTTTTCCGGAGCGCTTTCGCAACGGCGATCCGAAAAACGATCCGACCCGCGAAACCCTCGAGACGCCGATCATGGCGCCTAACGACTGGAAGATTTCGCCCTGGACGGCGGATTGGTATGCGCGGGACGATTGGGAAAAAGAACTGGGGCCGGACTTCTATCAGAATGGCGTCTTCGATCGGCGCTACGGCGGCGATCTTCAGGGCGTGATCGACAAGCTCGATTACCTGAGCGACCTCGGGATCAACTGCATCTATTTCAATCCCGTTTTCTACTCGCGCTCGCTCCACAAATACGACGGGAATTCCTATCACCACATCGATCCGAATTTCGGTCCCGATCCGAGCGGCGATCTCGCTTTGATGGAAAAGGAAACCGCCGATCCCTCGACCTGGCAGTGGACCGCGGCGGACAAGCTTTTTCTCAAGCTGATCAAGGAAGCGCACGGCCGCGGGATCCGGGTCATTATCGACGGCGTTTTCAATCACACCGGGCGCGACTTTTTCGCCTTCAAAGACATCCGAAAAAACCAGGCGAAATCGCGTTACAAGGATTGGTATGTCATCAGCAGCTTCGACGATCCGAACACGAAACGGAATGAGTTCGCCTACAAAGGCTGGTGGGGCCACGCCACTCTGCCCGTTTTCGCCGCCTCGGCCGACGGCAAGGACATGTTCGCCGGGCCGAAGAACTACATTATGCAGGCGACGAAACGCTGGATGTTGCCGGACGGGAAGGATCCGTCGTTAGGCATCGACGGCTGGCGGCTCGATGTCGCGGATGAGCGGCCGGCGAAATTCTGGGCGGACTGGAACGCCTTCGTCCGCAAGTGCAACCCGAATGCCTACACCACGGCGGAGATCTGGAAGGACGCGGCGCAGCTCGTCAAGGAAGGCGGTTTTTCCGCCTCGATGAATTACAACGCTTTCACCATCCCGGTGAAAGGCTATCTCGTGGACGACAACATCGGCCCCTCGAAATTTGTCAAGCTGACCGACGAACGGCGGGAAGGCTTTCCCGCTCCCGTCGCTTACGTCATGCAAAACCTGATGGACTCGCACGACACCGACCGGCTCGCTTCCATGATCGTGAACGGCGAAGGCACGTCCTACGAGAACGGCGAAATTTCCTTCAACAACAACAACGACGCGCGCGCTTCGGCGAGCTACCGGATCCGCCGAGCCTAACGAGCGCGAGCGCGAGATTCAGCGGCTCATTGTTCTCTTCCAGATGACCTACGTGGGCGCGCCCATGATTTACTACGGCGACGAAGCCGGGATGTGGGGCGGGCACGATCCGGACGACCGGATGCCGATGGTCTGGGCGGATTTGCAGTACGACCCGCAGGCGATCGATCCGCGGGGCGACGAGCGCGAAGCGGATGAAGTGAAGTTCGATCAGGAGTTGTTCGACTACTACAAGAGCGCGGTCGCGCTGCGCCGCGGGCACGACGCGCTCAATCACGGCGACTACTCGGTCGTTCTGATGGACAACGACCACGACTCTCTTGCATTCGTTAGGCGAAGCGGGAAGGAGAAGCTGCTTATCGCGATCAACCGAAGCGGCGAGCCGGCGACGCTTGGGATGAATTTTCCCCATCGCAAGGCGCAGCCGATCTTCGTCACCCGCGGTGAGCTGAGCGATGTGCGGGCGGAAGATTCCGGCAACGCGCTCGATCTGAAAATGCCGGCGCTGACCGGCGTGGTGCTCTCCTTCGAGTGAACGCGTCGCACGACGATTCCGGGGAGCACGGGCTGTCAGCCCGTTGGCGACGGGAGTCTCCCATCGCGAACTTCCGTTACGGGTGGAATGGAAATTCAAGACCCCGGGTGTCTCCAGACACGCCTGAAAGTTCGTCGGCGGAGACTCCGCCGACCAACGGGCTGACAGCCCGTGCTCCCCGGAGTCTACGCCTCGCGCTTTTATTCATGGCGATCGCGCTCCTCGCCGCCTGCACCCGCGCTCCCGACACCCGTACCCACATCCGCATCTGGCATCAGAAGATCGGCAAGGAGCGCGACCTCTTTAATGAATTCGTTAGGCAATATAATTCCGCGCATCCCGATCGCGTCATCGAGGCCCTCTACAAGGAAAACGAAGAGCTGCGCAATCTCTACGTCATCGCCGCGGTCGCCGGCCAAGGGCCGGATTTGATTTACGGGCCGGCGGATAACGTCGGCATTCTCGTCACGACCGAGACGATCCGGCCGCTCGACCAGATTTTCGACGCGACGTTTTTCCATCGCTTCACTCCGCAGGGGCTGGTCGACTGGCACGGCTCGCACTGGCTCGCGGCCGACCAGATCGGCAACCATTTGACTCTCGTTTACAACAAGGCGCTCGTCCCGAAGCCGCCGGCCACTCTCGACGAGCTGATCGCAACCGGCCAGCGCCTAACGAGAGACGACAACGGCGACGGCAAGATGGACGAGTACGGGCTCACCTGGAATTATCGCGAACCGTTTTTCTTCATCCCGTTCCTGACCGGCTTCGGCGGCTGGGTGATGGACGCGCAGGGACACCCGACCCTGGACACGCCGCAGACAGTGCGCGCGATCCAGTTCGTCCTCGACCTGCGCGACAAATACAAAATTATTCCGAAAGAAGGCGACTACGAGATCGCCGACATGCTCTTCAAGGAAAGCCGCGCCGCCATGATCATCAATGGCCCCTGGTCGTGGGGCGGTTACGATGTGCCGGAGAAAAGCATGATCGCGCCGCTCCCCTTTAACACCGAGACCGGGCTCTGGTGCGAACCGATGATTTCCGCCAAAGGCTATTCCGTGAGCGCGAATGTGAAGCCGGAAAAATTCGCCGTCATCCGCGACGTGATCGATTACCTAACGAGTGCCGAAGTGCAAGAAAAGATGGCGCTGCAGCTCGCCACTACGCCGGTCGACAAAAGCGTGCTCGCCTCGCCTGCGATCAAGAACAACCCGGCGCTGCAAGCCTCGATGGAACAAATCGCCCACGGCCGGCCGATGCCGATCCGTCCCCAGATGCGGCAGATTTGGGAAGGGATGCGCGGCCCGTATCAGCTCGTCATGAACGGCGCGATCACGGCGCAGGAAGCGGCCCGGCGGATGCAGCGCGAAGCGGAGAAGAACATTGCCGATAGCAACCTGTGAGATCCGAGAATCGAGATTCGTGAATCGAAATTCGTCGGATTCGAAAAGCGCGTTTGCCGATTCACGATCCTCGATTCACGATTCACGACCTTGAACTTCCGCGCCCGCCTCTTCATCACCCTCCTCCTCGCGCCGGCGATTCTCGTCATTCTCGCGGTTGTCCTCTTCCCGTTCGTCTTCAACGTCATCCTCTCGTTCTCGAACGCGAACATCTATCACATCCGCGATTGGCGGCTGATCGGCTTCGCCCAATACGTCTCGGTTTTTCGCCAGCAGCTTTTCTGGTCGATCCTGCTCAAGACGGTCATCTGGACGGTGGTGAACGTCGTCTTCCATGTCGCGATCGGCGTCTTTCTCGCGGTCGTAATCCATCAAAAACTCATCCGCGGCAAAGGCGCCTGGCGAGTCCTGCTCATCCTGCCATGGGCGCTTCCGCAATACATCACCGCGCTCACCTGGCGCGGAATGTTCAATTACGAATATGGCGCGGTGAATCTACTCATCGTGAAATATCTTCACCTCTCGCCGGTGCAGTGGCTCACTTCGCCGTTCGAGGCTTTTCTCGCCGTCATCATTACCAACATCTGGATGGGTTTTCCTTTTATGATGGTGATCGCGCTCGGCGGTTTGCAATCGATCCCGGACGAGCTTTACGAAGCGGCCGACGTCGATGGCGCCTCGCAGTTGGTTTCAGTTTTGGCACATCACCGCGCCGTTGCTCCGGCCGGTCATGATTCCCGCGATTACGTTAGGCATCGTCTGGACGTTTAATAACATCAACGTCGTCTGGCTCGTCTCGAACATGGGCGAACCGGCCGACTCCACCCACATCCTCGTCTCCTACGTCTACAAGGCGGCCTTCAACATGTATCGCTTCGGCTGGGCGGCGGCGCTTTCGGTCGTGATCTTCGCGATTCTCTTTCTCTTCGCGCAGGTCTTTCTCAGGAACACCCGCGCGACGGAAGCGGTCTATTAGTTGGAACGCGACCGTTCGCCCTGTAACAATTCCCTGCTCGACATCCACTTCGGCGGCGCCCACCATCCGCGGCCGGAGGTAAAATATCATGCGCATTTTTTTGGCAGCACTGCTCGGAGCGATTGCGATGTTTATCTGGATGTCGATCGCGCACATGGCTCTTCCGCTCGGCGAAGCCGGGCTGAAGGAATTCCCTAACGAAAACGCAACGCTCGACGCGCTCGCCGGCCAACTCGGCAAAGAGAGCGCGCTTTACATCTTTCCCGGCTTCGGCCTCCCGCCGAGCGCGACCCGGGCCGAGCAAAAAGAAGCGATGAAACACATGGACGAACGCGCGGCCCGTTTTCCCTCGGGCATCATGATGTATTTCCCGCCCGGCGGGCGCCCGATGATGATGGGACGCTGGCTCGGGATTGAGTTCGTGACTGAATTCTTCGAGACGCTTCTGGCCGTCTGGATGCTGAGTTGCACGCGACTGGTGAGCTACGGGGCACGGGTTGGATTTATTTTTGTGGCGGGAATTCTGGCCGGAATCTCGACTAACATTTCCTACTGGAATTGGTACGGCTTTCCCGCGGTTTATACCTGTGCCTACATCTTCACGCAGGTAGTCGGTTTCCTTTGTGCCGGGCTCGTTGTCGCCCTCGTCCTGAAAAACTGGAGGCCGGCTCCCTGAGGACTCGTTAGGCTGCTTCGTAGCGCTTCGTCTTCAGGGCGTAGGCGACGAAACAAATTCCGCCCGCGATGAGCAGGACGGAAAGAGTTTGCCCACGGGTGAACGGGCCGGTGAGGGGCGCGTCCGGTTCGCGGAAAAATTCCACCACGATCCTAACGAACGCGTAGAGCAGGAGGAAAAGTCCGGCGAGCATCCCGCGCGGCGGTCGCGTGCGAACCCGCAAAATCCAGAGACAGGTGAAAAGGAAAACACCTTCGAGAAGCGCTTCGTAGAGCTGCGATGGATGGCGCGGGGTGAGCGTTTGATGAAGCACAGCCTGCAGTGAGAGGTCGCTGCGCGCCTGCACGATCAACGCGTCGAGATTTTCAATCGCCGGGTGTGCGGACCGTGCGAGGGCGAGCGTGCGTTCGCCGACCGCCGGCAGGTCGAGCGCTTCCTTCGGAAATTGCATCGCCCACGGCACGGTAGCCGCGCGGCCGTAGAGCTCGCCGTTGATGAAGTTGGCGCAGCGTCCGAAAAACAAACCGACCGGCGCCACGACCGCGATATTATCGGCCAGGCTGAGCCAGGGGATGCGCTGCTGTCGCGCATAGAAAAAAGTCACGAGGGTGAGCCCGATCATGCCGCCGTGACTCGACATCCCGCCGTCCCAGACCCGTAAGATCGAGAGCGGGTCGGTCAGGGTCTGATGCAGCCGGTAAAAAAGGGCGAAGCCCAATCTTCCGCCGACGATCACGCCTAACGAGGCAAGGGCGATGTAATCGCCCACTTTGGCAGCCGGGAGCGCGCAATAACGGCGCTGCGCGAGCCAGCGGAGGAGGAGAAAGCCGCAGAAGAAACCGAGCAGGTAAGAAAATCCGTACCAGCGAATCCCGAAGCTCGGCCCCAACTTGAAAAGGAACGGGCTGAAATTATCGAGATAATAGGCGATCAAGACGACGAGCGTAGATGAGACGGCGAACAATGCGGAATAGAAAAATTTGCGGGGCGGGTCTTGTCTTACTGCTCGTGGTCTTGTCCGTGGCGGGAAAGACGAGCCCGGCCCCGCTCAATCCGGCGGCCGTGCGCAAAGCCGCGGAATACTCCGCCGCGCATCATGGGCTTTCTTTTCTCGTCATTCAAAACGGAAAGACTCTGCTCGAGGAATATCCAGGCGAAGGCGACGAGGAGAGCGCGCGCCGAATCTACAGCGGAACGAAGGCGTTTTGGAATCTGGCCGCGCTCGCCGCCGCGGACGACGGCATCCTCAACCTCGACCAACCGGTCGCGGACACGATCCCGGCGTGGCGCAAAGATCGCCGCAAAGCGCGGGTCACGATTCGGGAGCTGCTCGATTTTTCCGGCGGGTTGGCGCCGGGATTTTCGCTGCAGCAGAATGAATTTGGGAATCGCGACAAGACCGCGCTCCGTCTGCCGATGGTGGCCGATCCGGGCAAGGCATTTATTTATGGGCCGAGCGCGCTGCAGGTTTTTCACCAGGTGTTGAAAGACAAGTTATCGGGCGAAACGCCGAGTCACTATCTCGAGCGCCGCGTCCTGCGCCGGCTTCACCTCGGGCCGCAGCGTTACCTCGAGGACCGCGCCGGCAATCCGCTTCTCGCCGCCGGCTTTGTTATGACGGCGAGACAATGGGCGAAGCTGGGCCAGCTCGTTCTCGATCGCGGCAAGCCGGTCGTTAGGCCGGAAACGCTCGCGCAATCCTGGCGCGGCTCGCCGCCCAATCGCGCCTTCTCGTTAGGCTGGTGGAACAACCGCGCCGCGCCCGGAGGCCGGGAATTCGATTTCGAGGAGATGCTGATTCCAAAATGGTCGCGCCAGGACTGGCATGACGCCTGCCTTTGCCGCGACGCCCCGCGCGACCTAATGGCATGCATCGGCTCGGGCTATCAGCGGCTCTACGTGATTCCTTCGCTCGACCTCGTGGTCGTTAGGCACGGCGGTGGCGGACGATTTTCGGACGCGCATTTCCTGCGTTTGCTTCTCGGGAAATAACGCCTCGGCCTCTCAGGGCTCGAGCGCGTAGACTTCGACGAGGGCAACCCCCGTAGTTCCATTCACGCCGCGCACAATCGCGGTGTAGCCGGTGCCGTCCGGCGTCCCCGGCAGGGTCGCGACGATGGCCGACTCCAGATCGTTCGAAGGCGCTACACCGGTCGCGATGATCGCGGCTTGCTGGGTGTCGCGCCAGTTGTCGTTTTCCGCGATGAGGGAGCCATTGGCGTCGAACAGTTGCAGGATGGGATCCGGCAGCGCGTCCGTCACACCGGCGCTGCCTAACGACGGACCGATCGCACGCACGATCACTTTTTGCGGTTTGCTCCCGCGCACGATGAGGCCTCCGATCAGGACGTTGTCGGCCGTTTGCACCTGGCCACGGGTCGAGATGTTGGCCAGCTTGGAATTTGCGCTGGCATCGAGGTCATAAATCTCGACCAGCCCGATTCCGGTGGTGTTATTCACTCCCCTAACGACGGCGGTATAGCCCGTCCCGCTGCTGCTCGCCGGCAAGGTCGCGACGATGGCCGACTCCAGGTTGTTCGACGGCGCGACACCGCTGGCCACAATCTCGGCCTGCTGTGTGCTGCGCCAGTTGTCATTCGAGGCAATTTGTTTTCCGCCCGCGCCGTAGAGCGCGAGGGTCGGATCCGCCAACTTGCCCGGCACCGCGAGCGAGGGACCGATCGCTCGCACGATCACTTTCTTCGGCTGCGTCCCGCTGACGATGAAGCCGCCGATGCCAACGTTGTTGCCAGTTCCAATGACCAGTCGGGTCGAAATGTTGGCGAGCGCGGTTGGCGGAGTCGGGCTCGGCGTCGGCCTTGGGGTGGCGGTCGGCGTCGGTGTCGGCGTCGGTGTCGGTGTCGGTGTTGCGGTCGGCGTGGGCGTTCCAGTTGGGGTCGGCGTCGGAGATCCTGAAGGCGTTGGGGTGGGAGTCGGGGGCGAAACCGTCGCCGACATCTTGAAGCTGCCGATTCGGGTGCGCCAGTTATAGGAGCCTGTCGCCGAGTAATACTCGGTCGTGTACCAAAAGGTGAGGTCATCCACCGGGTCCACCGTCAGGGAGCTGTAATCGCCCCAGCGGTTGCCGCTTCCGGTCTGGCTCCCGGTGCCATCGAAAAGATGGGCTTCCCCCTGGGACAGGGTGTTGATCGGATCAGTCACAAGCCGCCCGGCATAACGAATCTGCGGGTGAATCGCCGGGCCTGAAGCGCTGAAACCTATCGCCAGATTTCCCTGGCCATCCATCGCCGCGCTCCCCAGCCAGCGCGAGGTGTTATCGGGCTGATAAGTGCTCTCCTGAAAGACCGTGACCGGGCCCGCGGTCACTCCCCGCAACTCAAACCAGCGGATGCCCGCGACGTTGTTTGACCTCACGCTGAAATTGCCGACTAACGACTCGTGGTCGCCAAAATTTCGATAGGCGAGACGAAACATCAGCCGGTCGCCAATTCCATCCAACCTATCCGCCGAGGAAACGCCGGCCTCCTGAATGCAGGAGATGGTGTTGGGGCAGAGCGAGGTGAAGCCCGCTGCGGCTGGAGCGGCGAAGATGGTAAAGGTCGAATTCGAAGGCGCGGCGAAGTCGACGTGAAAATGGTAGAGCGTGTAGAGATTGCCGCTCGGGAAACCGAGAAACGTGTTCGGCGCTCCGGCGGGCGGCAAAGTCGAACCGTCCAAATCGGCCGGCAGAAAAGGTGAAGCCGAGGCCCCGAGCGGACCCACTGGGCTGATGAAAGTCGCCGCTGCGCCCGCCAACATCGCCGTCCGATCGAGCGCGAAAGGTTGCGGCCCGAGGTAGCTCGTGCCGTCGGAGCTAAAGACATTCGTGCTCATGTAGTAGGCGTCGGGCCAGACCGAGAGGTGCGGGTAATCGTAATAGTTCGACCCGAGATGAAACCCATAACGATTATAGAGCCCGGTCGCATCGCTCGAGGTCGAGACTGCCACGCATTCATCAGTGATCGGAGGGCTGCCGCTGGCGGAGGCGAACTGGGAGATGATCCAGCGATTCGCGAGCCGATCGTAGAGGACGACCGGATCGCCGGCCCCGCCATTCTGGCATGCCCCACCAAAGCCGCTCCAGAGCGAGCCGATGCTGTTCGGCCCGAGAAGGGAGGCACCGGTCGCCTTCTTGAAAACCTGAAAAGCTTTGTTCACGATCTGGACGTATTGGGTCAGGCCAACGGCGCCATTGGTATCCGGGGGCGCGCAGTAGCAACCGACGCCGGGAAAAGCGATCCCGTCGAAGGTCTTAGTCGGCGTGGGAATTCTCGGAGCGAGAAGCCTAACGAACGAACTAGACTCCACCACCGGGTCGGCGACGTCGACATGTGAGTTGGGAATCTTGGGATTTTCCGCCGCCTCCCGTTCCTGATGCTGATCGGGACGATCGATGGCCGCCAGCTCACGCAAGGGTCGCGAGACGTCGTGATGATAGGCGGGCATCACCCGGACGGGGTTCGCTCCGAAAGCAAAGCCTGGCGCAAGCAACAGGACGAGGCCGCAGCAGCCTGCGAGAAAACGCGGGCGGCAGAGTGAAAATGGCGTTGATTTCATCTCAGTGGAACTGGCCACAAACAGGCTTCCGCGTTGCCGGCCGTGGCGCGTCCGTTGTCGGGTGCATTCCCGCCGTTTGTTCCGACGGTTGCGTGTTTATAAGCAGGAGCCGTTCCGGGTGACCGGGGTCAGGAGACTCTGGCAGGAGTCTTCGGCGACGCGTAATAGACGACAAGTCCCGAAGCCGCGGTCGCCAATCCCCAGAGCGACGGTTCGCGCGTGGCGGAATCTTCCACGAGGTGCCAGAGCATCCAGCCACTCACCGCCAGAAAAATCATCGGCGTGATCGGATAACCCCAGGTCCGATAGGGCCGACTCAGATCCGGCCGGCGCCAGCGCAACACGATCACGCCGAGCACCGTCAGGGTCGATGAAAGCATGAGGCTAAACTGCACGTAGTTGACCGCTTTCTGGAAACTGGTGAAGAGGATGAAGAAATTCACGATCGCGAATTGCACGAGCGTGGCGCGGACCGGAATGCCGCGCGCGTTGCGCCCCGCCAGCCAGGACAAAGCTCCCAGGTCCTCGCCCATCGCGACCGTCACGCGCGGCCCGATCCACATCATCGCGCTCACCGTCGAGACGAGCCCGAGCGCGATGAAGATCGCCATGACCTTGCCGCCCGCTTCGCCAAAAATGTGCACACCGGCGATCAACCCGATCTCCTGTTTGCCGATCATCTGCGCGGCCGGAGTGGTGCGCAAAAAAACCGCGTTGATCCCGAGATAGAGCGCAGTGACCAGGAAAGTGCCGAGCCCAAGGGAGAGCGGAATGGCCCGGGCCGGATTGCGCACTTCGCCGACGATGTAAGCCGAGGCGTTCCACCCCGAGTAGGCGTACATCACCCAGTAAAGGCTGATCGCGAAGGGCGCGCTCACGATCAGCGCCCGATCCGTGTGCACCGGCCAGAAAGAAATCGGGCTGCGTCTTCGCGACAACAAAACCGGCCCCGATGATGACGAGAATCAAAACAATCTTGAGCAGAGTCGAGGTGTTTTGAAAGCCGCTCCCGAGCCGAAAATCCCAGAGCAAAATAAGCGTCGCGAGCCAGACCACGCCTAACGACAAAAGGAGTGGATTCAATCCCGGCAGCACTCCGGCGAGATAGCGACCGAATGGAACCGCCGCGATCGCGACCGGCGCGGCAAAGCCAACCGTCGCCGAAATCCAGCCCGCGACGAAGCCGAGCGCCGGGTGATAAATCTCGCGCAAAAAATGATACTCGCCGCCGGAGCGTGGCAAAGCCGCGGCCAGCTCCGCGTAGGAGAGCGCGCCGCAAAGCGCGCACACCCCGCCCAGCGCCCAAAGCGCCATGATGGCGAAGCCGCTCGGCAAAGCGCCGACCTGAAATCCGAGGCTCGTGAAAATGCCGGTCCCGACCATGTTCGCGATCACGATGCAGGTCGCGGTCAGGGCCGAGATCGTGCGAAGGTCGGAAGAAGCGGCGCGCCGTTGCATCGGCGACCATCTAGTAGCGCGACCCTCCGGATTCAAACGCGAACTCTTCGCGCGCTTACCCGTGGAAAGGAATGAGGCTGCGGGAATTCCCGCAGCCTCTCCCCATCCCCCATTGACAAAATTATTCCGCCGCCCGCCGTTCCATCCCGGCGTCGAGCAGAGCGATCAACGCAGCGAAGCGCTTTCGCTGTTCGGCCCGAAGGAGCGGGCGGATCCGGCGGTGGAGCCGTTCCATCGCGCGAGCGGAGTCGGCCAGCCCCTCCGGGTGGCGCACATCGAATGGCGGGCGTGCCGCCGCCACGATCGCGCACAACTGCGCTTTTTGCGGAGCGCTCAGGCGCAGCACGCGGCTTAGAGTGGAAGCGAGGTCCGAGGTCGCAGCGGGCGAGAAATTCATAAGGTTGGTCGTGTTCCGTCAGCTAAAAATTGGCGGTCGTTGATTGGCCCTAGAGACACAGCCGGAGCGGCTTGGTTACAGGGTGGCGCAATTTTTTTCGAAGCTGGCGCGGAGCCGATCGGGTGTAACCTTTCCAGGCCGGCGGCGTCTTACCACCGATGTGGATTCGCCGCGCGGTTGCCGATGCCAGATGAAAACTTCGACGAGCGGGCCTGCCTGCGTCGGATTGGAGAGGGAGACGAGAGCGCCGCGCGCGAGCTTCTGCACCACTTCCATCCCTTCGTCCTCAAGCTTGTGCGCTCCCATCTGCCCCGCCGGATGAGCGAAGAAGATCTAACCCAGATGATCTTTATTAAAATTTTTCAAAACCTCGCGCAGTACGCCGGGAAAGTGCCGCTCTCACATTGGATCTCCCGCATCGCGGTCAACACCTGTTTGAACGAGTTGCGCGCTGAAAAACGACGGCCGGAATTTCGCCTGGCCGATTTTGATCCCGAGACTTCCGCTGCGATCGAGCGGCTGGCCCGGACCGAGACTGATCTCGCGTCGGTGGACGACACGCGTGCTGCGAAGTCGCTCCTCAATCGATTGCTCGCGCGACTTTCGCCTGAAGATCGACTCCTCGTCACGCTCCTCCATCTCGAGGAACGCTCCATCCAGGAAATTCACGCGTTGACCGGCTGGAGCCGGAGCGCGATCAAGGTGCGCGCGTTTCGGGCCCGCGCGCGGATGAAAAAAATGATCAGCCAACAGGAAGTGTCCGCCCTGCTCTTCACATGAACACCAATCAATTCGTCGATCGGCTTTTCTCGCTCGCCCGCCGCGCCCCCGCCCCGGAGGATTCGGCGGCGCCATTTGGTCTCGAGACGGTCGTGCTCGCGCATTGGCGCGAAGCCCGCGCGCAACGCTCGAGTGATTCGGGCATCCTCCGTGGCTTGCGCTGGGCCGCGCTGCTCGCCTGCAGCGTCGCCTTTCTCGCCGGCGCTCTGAGCCGCGAAGAGCTGACGGCGTTTAGTAATGGCTACGATCCGGAAAAGAATCTGGCGGATTCGGCGATCTCGACCGCCTTCGGAAATGAATAGGATGCGCGTCGGCCGGATCGTCCTTTATGCAGGAGTGATCTTCCTTGCCGGCCTCGTCACTGGCGCCCTCGTCGCCCCGATCGTTGGGCGCACCTTCCTGCGGCCGCCGGGTCCCGAGCAAATGTCGCGTCAGATGATGGCGCGCCTGCAATCGCGCCTCCAGTTAACCCCGGAACAAAAAACCCAGGTGCAGCCGATCATCGACCGGACGAGCGCCGACATGGTCGCGATCCGCCGCGAAACGACGAAACGGGTTTCGAAACGAATCGAGGAAACCAACCGGGAAATCTCCGTGCTGCTCAATCCCGAGCAAAA
Source organism: uncultured Verrucomicrobiae bacterium (assembly GCA_963792775.1). GTDB lineage: Bacteria > Verrucomicrobiota > Verrucomicrobiia > Chthoniobacterales > UBA10450 > Palsa-1392. Next base: position 174,990 of record CAWBXU010000013.1, read on the forward strand.
AGTTGACTTTGATAAAATGGAAGCTGAACGCCGCAAACGCCTCGGATATAGAGAACCGCCTGGTCCGCCACCGCCGCCTACTTCTCGTTAGGGAGGATTTCCAGGTAGGAGGCGCTGAGCGGCGGGAGCTGCGGAATCTGCAGGCCGTGCGTCGCCAGATCGCCGGTGGTGGATTCGAGTTCTGTCGGCTCAGCCGCGAGACGATCGCGCAATTTTAGTTTCGTCTCCGGATTGGAGAGGGCGAGAAAGCGCAGCGCTTCCGCGGGAACGAGAACGCGGAGATCTCGGAGTGTTTCATGCGGATGCAAGTTGGCGATGACGAGAAAACGCTGCTGCGTGGCGTGATCGTAACGGAGAAAGGCGTAGCACCAATGGCCGCTCGCGCTTTCGTCGCCGATCCGGCCGAAGCGCGGATTGCCGTGATTCGCCGAGTTGAGTGGATAGAGCGCGCCGTCGCGGAAGGCCGGCTCGGCGTTTAGCCTAACGAGTCGGCTGTAGAATTGGCGGAGCGCGCTTTGTTCGGCGGAAAGTTCGCCGCCATCATATTTGTGGCCGTCGACCCAACGGACCAACTCCGGCATCGACCAATAATCGAAAATGGAAGTGCGCGCATCGTCGCCGCCGAAACCTTCCGCGCCCGCCGCCGGCTCGCCCACTTCCTGGCCGTTGTAGAGCATGAGCGGTCCGCGCGAGAGCCCGTAGAGAATCGCCGCGACCGGGCGGCCGACATTCATCCCGACTCCGCCCCATTGGCTCGGCGCGGCCAGCCGCACTTCGTCGTGATTTTCCGCGTAGCGAAGCGAGTTCTCGAAGATGAATGGCTCGCGCTCCGACGTATCAAGATCGTTCGCCCAGCGCCCGCCTTCGTAAATTCCCTTAAGGAGACGATACGTCGGATCGTCGTAGACACCGTTAAATCCCGCATCGAGCAGATCGAACATGACGTTGCCGCGCTCGTGCGCGAGGCGCGAGATGACCGGGTCGCTCCCCGGCACTTTCGCCGGATCGTTGTCGTAAGCTTCGCCCACGAAAACCACTTTCGGCGCTCGTTCCCGCGCGCGCCCGATCAGCCATTTCCAGAATTCCGGCGGCTCCATGTGCGCCATGTCGCAGCGAAAACCATCCACGCCTAACGACTGCCAGTAGCCGATGACACGATCCATTTTCGTCCAGGTGTCGGGCACCGCCTTGTCCGGCGTGCGCGCGTTCGGATATTCGCGCCGGTTCTTATCCGGATCGGTGAAATCGAATCCGTAATTGAGTTTCACCGTCTCGTACCAATCGTTCAGGCTCGGCTTCCAGCTCACCACGTTGTTGCCGGTGACGCGCCCAAACTTCGACTCGCCCTCGAAGCGGCCGTCGCATTTCATCCCCGCAAGCTGACAGGTCGGACTGATCGCGACTCCATCCTTGCAGGTCGGCAACTGCAGCGGCGGACCGTCCGCGTCCACTGGCAGATAAAAGAAATTGTTCTGCGGATCGAAAAATTTCGAGGGATCGTCGTTCGTTCCGAAGTTGATCTCCGGCTTGATGTCGGAGTGATAACAGCGCGCCACGTGGTTGGGAATGAAATCGATCAGCGCTTTCATGCCGTGCGCGTGAATGCGACCGAGGAGCGACTTGAATTCCGTTAGGCGCTTTTTCGGCTCGGCTGCGTAATCCGCGCAGACATCGAAGTAATCCGCGATCGCGTAAGGGCTGCCGGCGAGACCCTTGAGCAGATCGGGATCAGCCGCCGGCTGGCCGGCCTCGGAGTAATCGGTCGCGCTCGCCTGTTGCAAAACCCCGGTCAGCCAGATGTGCGAAAAACCCATCTTCTGGATCGCGGCGAGGGCCGCGTCGTTGATGTCGTTGAATTTGCCGACGCCATTCTGAGCGAGCGTTCCATTCGGTTGCCGCGTCTGGTTGAGGTTGCCAAACAGCCTAACGAAAAGCTGATAGATGCGCAGGCGTTCACCCGCGAGCCGCGCGCGCACGGAGACCTTCGGCGTCGTCGGGTCCTGCAAATCGATTTCCAGATAGTGCGGGATGTACTTGTCGCCGGCGCCGGCGTTCACGGACGGATCGGAGCAACCGAAAAACCATCCCCATTTCTCATGGGCGAAATCCTTCGCGCAAATCGCCGCATCCACCTTCTCGCCAAGACTGGCGAGCGGAATGCGGACGACCGCGGACGACCCCTCGCGCGTCGCCGTAACCTCCTTAGGCGCCTCCCGGCGTTCGCTCCAGCGCCAATCTTTCCAGCTCCGCTCGAAGATCGCGACGGAATCTTCCTCCCAACGGACGAGGTAAAGTCTGTCCGCCTGGAAAGGCAGGAAGACCGTCGAACCTTCAGAATTTTCCGCGAAAGGAAGGACGGCAGAGCCGAGCCCGGCATCGGTCCGCAGCGCAATGAAAAGAGTGCGCGGAGCCGGCGTCTCGCCGCACTGGTATTCGATCTGCAAGTGATCGGAGACGACCGAAAATTTCGCGGTCGCTTTGTCGCTGCCGTGGGCGGTCGACATTAGCGCGAGGAGGGCGATGGCGCCGGCGATGAAACGGACCATGGGCTCGTGCTCACGATCAGACGAGCGGACTTTCCGATGGCGTCCCAGTGGGCAACATCCCCTCCTCTTCCACGACGCGCTGTAGCCGATCGGCGTCGAGCGAAGTCCGCGGGAACGAAGAGCGTGAGGACGGCGGCGAGAAGCATGAAAACGCCGCCGGCCATGACGGCGTAAACGAGGTTGCCGCCGAGTAAATTTTTCACGGCCGGCCCAAAAGTGAGCGCGGCCAGGATTTCCGGCAGGACGATAAAGAAATTGAAGATGCCCATGTAAACGCCCATCCGTTGCGCCGGCAGCGCGCCGGCCAGCATAGCGTAGGGCATCGAGAGAATGGAAGCCCAGGCAATCCCGCCGAGGGCGAGCGCGCCTAACAATAAGCTCTTCTGTCCTTCGCCGTGGATGAAGCCGATCGCGAGAAGACCGATCGCCCCGAGGGTCAGACAAGCCGAATGGATCTTGCGCCGATCGTAGGTGCTCGCGATCGCCATCAAGCCGAAGGCGGCGATGAAGGTGACGAAGTCCTTCGCGGCATAACAAACGCCGGCCCATTCCGCGCCGGCTTTGAAGAGCGGCGACTGCGTGTCGCTCGCGCCGAAGACCATCGGGACGGCGTTGGAAAAATGGAGCCACATGCAGAAAAGCCCGAGCCAGGTGAAGAACTGGACAAGCGCGAGCCGTTTCATCGTTAGGGGCATTTTCCGGAGGGCATCGGGGATTTCCGCCATGAGATGGGCCAAGCCGCCGCGCTCGGATTTCCTGCGCCGGAATTCTTCCAGATCTTCCGGCGGATATTCTTTCGTGGTGAAAATCGTCCAGAGCACCGCGCCGAGAAAGGCGGCCGCGCCGATATAAAAAGCGTACTTCACGTTAGGTGGAATGGCGTGGCCGGCGCTCGTTTCGCTCGTGATGCCGAAGCCGTGTTTCAACACCCAGGGAAGCAGCCCGGCGATGACCGCGCCCGCGCCGATGAAGAAACTCTGCATCGTAAAACCGGTCGCGCGCTGTTCCTCGGCAAGGTTGTCCGCAACGAAAGCCCGGAACGGTTCCATCGAGATGTTGATGGAGGCGTCAAGAATCCAGAGAAGACCCGCCGCCATCCACAGACCGGTGGAATTCGGCATGAGGACGAGGGCGAGCGAGCTGAGGATCGCGCCGATCAGGAAATAAGGGCGCCGTCGGCCGAGCGGTCCCCAGGTCCGGTCGCTCATCGCGCCGATGATCGGTTGGACGAGGAACCCGGTGAGCGGCGCGGCCAGCCAAAGGAGCGGAATCTGGTCGTCGCGCGCCCCGAGATATTTGTAGATCGGGCTCATGTTCGCCATCTGCAGTCCCCAGCCGAACTGGATGCCGAGAAAGCCGAAGCTCATGTTCCAGATCTGACCGAAATTGAGGCGCGGCTTTTGCATTGAGCGGACGAACGGGAGCGACGTTAGCGAACCCCGACGAGGTGCGACAAGAGGAAAGTGGGCCCCAATTGTAGGGCGGGCGCTTCGCCTGCCCAGATTGAACGAGGGCAACCGAAGCGGTCGCCCTACAATCGGAAATAATTCGCCAGTGAAATGCCGCTAACGAGCTACTTGTTCTCGCGCGCGACCTGGAAGGAGTTGAAGAACGCGTCCGTCTTTTCGCCGTCGCGATTGAAAATCGCCAGGCTCGTGATCGGGCCCGCCTTCGACAATTTGCGGCCCGGTAACTTCGTCACCTTCTTGTCGCTCGCGGTCTGGATTTCCAGATCGTAGGTGTCTTCGCCCGTGATCGTCACCGTCACGATCACACCCGAGTCGGTAAACGCCACGCCCGAGTCGGTCTTATCCTCCCCCGAGCCGTCATATATTTGGTAGTTGTCTTTCCCCTCGTAGAAGCCGAATTCGAAGACGGCGTCCTTGTTGTAATCGCCCGGCGAATCGCTCGCGTTGCCGGTGCGCAAGGTCAGACCGATCGAGCCCGTCGCCGGATCGTCGGTCTCGAATTTTTTCTCGATCTTCCCGTTCTCCATCATGAAAGAAAAAGAATCGCCGACCGCGAGCGGCTCGGTGAAAGGGCGAAACGCCACCGCCTGCTCGTAGCCCGTGCCGTTGGCATAAAGGCCCCAGGCCTTGTCGTTCTTGGCGATGCCGTTGAGGTCCTTGTTGTTCTCGGTCGTGGCCACGAAAAATCCGGAGTGCCGGTTTTCGTCATTGCCTTCGCTCGTCATCTTCCATTCGCCAAAACCGCTCCCGCCATTTTTCCCGCTGTCGAAACCGCCGTTGTAGGCTTCCTGGCTGGCGTCGTCTTCGGCGATGTTGGTCTGGTCTGCCCTAACGAATGAAGGCAGGAGTAGAAGAGCGAGACAACTGACGATGGCGAACGTTTTCATCTTTGTCCTTTCAACCTTTGACCGCGCCGGAACTCAAGCCGGAAATGAGGAACCGGCTCAAGACTAGAAAAAGTCGCGACCACGGGAAGCGAGACGAGCAGAGCCCCCGCCGCGTAGAGTCCCCACTGCGTGCTCATGTTCGACTGAAACATTTTCAAGCCGAGCGGGAGAGTGAAAAGATCGACATCCTGGAGGACGAGCGCCGCGACGACGTATTCGTTCCAGGCCGTCATGAAAGAGAAAAGCGCGGTGATGACGAGCGCCGGGAGCGAGAGCGGAAGGACGACCAGATAAAACGCCTGCCAGCGTGTGCAGCCGTCGATGCTGGCGGCTTCCTCGAGCGAAAGCGGGATCGTGTCGTAGTAGCCTTTCAGTTGCCAGATGCAGAACGGCAGCGCCGTCGCGCTGTAGATGATGATGACGCCGAGATAGGAGTTAATCAGGCTGAGCTTGATCAGGATGAGGTAGAGCGGGAGAAGCAGCATCGTCGCCGGGAACATTTGCGTCACAAGGAGGCCGTTGAGCGTCGCGCTCCGCCCGAGAAAACGAAAACGCGATAGCGCATAGCCGGCGGTGGAAGCGAGCCCGACGCCGGTCACCGTGACGGCGAGCGCGATGAGAGTGGAATTGCCTAGCCAGCGCAAAAACGGCGTCTCGAAAAGAAGAATGCGGAAGTTCGCCAGAGTCGCGCCGCGCGGAATGAGCGCGAGCGAAGAAGTGAGCAGTTGATCGCCCGGCCGGAGCGCGATCGTGACGACGCGGCTGATCGGATAAAGCGCGAAGAGAGTGAAGACGAGAAGCGCGAGATAACTCAGCGCCATTCGCGTCGTGCGCGAAAAAGATGGGCGCGATTCGGCAGCGACAAGCGGATTACGGCGAGACATCTCCCGCAAGACCACAGCCATTCCGGCAGCGGAGTCAAGCCTGAGCAATCTCGCATGAAGGAGCGCGCTCCAAGACCGACACCCCTAAAACCGAGCCAGTGCCAGGATGATCGGAGCGTTGACTCAGTGTGTGAAGCACCCCTGCCATCGTGTAGCGGCCCCTGAGGGCTCACGGCTTCTTTGATGAATCTGTCTCGGACTGATTAACGTGGCCGACTGTCAACTGCGCGGCTCCGCGTTCTTGGGTCAGAATGGAGAACCCGAGGATCTGATATTTGCCATGCGAATGCCAAGGGCCACCGAGAGAAGTTTGATTCCGTTTGTTTATTTCTGACTAGCTAACAGCATCCTTGACGGCCCCCTTCAGAGAAGTCTGTGACTTCGCTCTCTGGCCAAAGAACTTGCTTGCGCCCGAAGAAATCGCTGAACTACCCGGCATCGATCGATCGCGATGGAGCGCAAACTGGAAATCCGAAGCAGGGCCGAGAAGGATTTGCGGCGCATTCCGGCGCGGGACGGCAAGCGAATCGTTGCCGCGGTTATGGCCTTGCGCTTCGGCTTGAGCGGCAATGTAAAGCGGCTGACCAACTTTACCCCGGAATACCGGCTGCGAGTCGGCGATTGGCGCATTCTGTTCGAAGTCGAGAATGACAAAATCGTGATTTACCGTATCCTGCACCGACGCGAAGCCTACCGTTGAACCATGACTGCACAGATTATCGAAAAGGGCGGAAAGAAGGAATTTGCGGTCATTCCTTACAAGCAGTTTCTCAAAATGCAGGAGGCATTGGAGGATTATCACGCGCTCAAGGAACTCCGCCGGGCCAAGGGTAGCGCGAAAAAACAGCCAGGCCGCGCTTTCGAGGAAGTCGCGCGGGAGCTTGGTTTGTTATAGCGGAAATTCGGTCTCGGTTCTCGGGAGGGCGCAGTCGGGAAGCCGGAAAATCCGATCGAATTGCGCGCGCACGACCGCACCAAAAGGCGTGCGGTCCTCAGTCGTCGATCGGCTCCTTGCCGGAGACCCCTTTCTTCATGGCCTGGATTTCCTCCGGAGAATGCCCGTGCCAATCGAGGACTTCGCGCACGATCCGGAGCGGCTCGCGGGAGCGATAGGACCGCGTCGGATTACCGGGAAACTTCTTGTCCGTCAGATTGGGGTCATCCACAAAGGCACCGGTCGGTTCCACCTCGTAGATGCGGCCCCGACCTTCGCCCCGCGCCAGCTCCGCTCCCCAAGTCGCCGCATGCAGGGTCTCGCTGAAGTAAATCCAAGGCGACCTGCGCTCGGTGTAGTTGGAAGAATAGCCGGGGCCAAGCAGGTCCCCGGGCTTCAGGTCCGCCCGGGTGCCATGGTAGAATCGTCGCGTGTTGGTGTCGTAGACGAAGGGTGCTGCGGCTTTGCTCGTGCTCATCGCGTCACGTAAATCGTGGCCATCATGCCCGCGCGAGCAACCGGAAAATTCGGGTGCACGTCGCGCCTCCGTCCATCCAGCCCGCGCCCTCCGCTGCCTGCAACCGTCAGACCGCGCCAGCCACGCCCGCCACGATGTGCGCGGGCGAGTTGAAAACGATCTTGCCGTCGGCGGTGACGTATTTTCGCGAGGACTCCTTCTAGCCTCATCCAAAATACGGTCGATTTGTTCCTCCCGCAGCGCGACTCCCATTACGGGCAACCGCACGCCACATCCAGAACGCGATCGCCGCGGGCCACACCGGCTGCATCGAGCAGGTGAGGACACCATTGCTCGAAGAGGGCGGGGACGTGGAGGGCTTCGTATACGCGCGCCCCGGCGATCTGCGCGTCAATATTTGGCTTGTTCACAGCGGACGATCGACGAGGACGAATACACACCCCGTTTCGGAGTGCACGTCGGCGTGGACAGATCCGGCGCTCGCCACGCTCGCCCATCCGGCAGAGAGATGTTGGCCTCCCAGGATGAGCTCGCCTTCAAGAACGTAGATGAATTCCGGGCGCTCATGGGTGTGGAGCGGCAGTTGCGCGTCGGGGTCGAGTCGCACGATCTGCATCTCCAATCCATCGGTCACAGCGACATCCTTGACCGACACTCCGGCGGCGAAAGTTGATGCTTTCCACGGGAGATCGTCGCAGCGGAGACAGAGAAGCTGGCCAGACTTGAGCTCGTTCATGCGATTCAACTATTAACGCCGGAAGGTATCGGCGCCGAGCAAAAGCTTCCTCCGGCGAGCGGCGTAACACAGGCGTCTCGCCTGTGAAGTCAAGCGGGCTCCCAGCCCGCAGCGGCGTCGACTCGTCGGCATTGGGCGATTCCATTTGAAAGAGCAGCTCGCCCGTGGCGCCGGAGAACACATCGACGCGGTTGCCGTTGACTGTGGGTTCGCAGGCTTCACGAAAGTGCAGCCCGCGGCCAGAATGCCCCGTCCCTGTCGATAGTAGCAAAGAATAGGGGTCAGCTCTTGAATCTTGCAACATTTCATTCGCAGGCCATTCCGTCATCGTGCCTTTACACACCTCAGCTCGTCTAACTTTTTGCAGGATTCAAGAGCTGACCCCTATTCTCTCTCCCGGCGGGCCTTTTTTATTTATTGTCCTGACGAGAACAAGATGAGCGGCGGCGGACGATGGCCCGAGTCACTCAAAGCGAATGCGACTTAATCGCAGACCACCTTAACAATCGACCGCGAAAAAGACATGGCTACAAAACACCCAATCAATGCTTCCTTCAGGCTTAGCAAATGTTGCACTTCAAAGTTGAGCCTAGGCGACGTTGGGTTCGTTCGGTTGTTGGCCAGCCCACTCATGCGTTCCAACTGACCGGACCAAGCCGCGTATCATTGTTGACGACCAGCGTTGCCGCAGCTTTCGGGTCGTCTTGTTGGAAATGAATCTCTTGCGCGGGAAAGTAAATCGTGCGGTATGCCCGAACGGTCTCCTCGGGCGGCAGTCCTTCCTGTTACCTTAGAAATGGCGCGGTCCAATGCCGTGTCAAAGCTACACTCGATCCAGTATGACAGGTCATAATGATGTCGAAAGGCCCGCTTTAGGAGATAGATCCCCTCCAGCACGATAACATCGGTGTCCGCGAACTCGTAGATGTGCCTTCGGTAGCCCGTAGCCGTCTCTTCGACGTAGTCTGCCTCGGAGCGTAGGGAACGGCGGTCACGCAATGGAAGGACCAACTGGGTGAACATCTCGTCAAAGCGAATCGCATGAAGGTAAAAGTGCCCGGCGGGATTAGACGGGTCAAACCGCCTATGGGGAAGGTTCAGCCAGCCATCGATGCTGATAGCCGCAGCGGCTACACCTTTAGACTGGAGCGCATTGACGATTCGCGCAGAGACATAGCCTTTGCCACAGCCGTCGATCCCTGTGATTGCCACCAGGACACTCCGCTGAGCTGGGATTGAGCTGCGTGCGCTCAAGACTTGATCAACAATGGTTTGAAGGTCCGACATGGTGCTCGCCTTTTAGTCGCCTAACGAGAACAAGATCAGCCACCGCTGGCGAGAGCGCGCGCGTCGGCGGGAGGTGAGGTTGGAATCATGGAAAACTTGAGCGTACGCCGGCCAGCGGTTCGCTCCATCGTCTTTC
>CAWBXU010000014.1:0-60475 GCA_963792775.1 uncultured Verrucomicrobiae bacterium
TCTTCATCTGCGGCTCATTCAGAATCTCCTGAAAGGGGGAAAATTAGGGTCAGTCTGTGAATCGCGGCGAATGGGCTCGACAAGTCGTTTAAGCGGCGGATAAAGAGAAGGGATGGCGCGAAAAGCTCGGGTCGAATTTGCCGGAGCGGTCTATCATCTGCTCGGCCGCGGCAACTGCCGCGATTCACAGACTGACCCCGGATGTCCCCACCAGCAAAGGATCGCCCAAGCTCAGGCCCTTTTCCTTCGCCGTCCGCAGTCTAAATTCAGCCCCGCTAGCGATCGCGACGCCGAGGCCTGTGCTTTCTTCGTCGCTACGGCACAATGCAAACGTGTTCGTCGGTTGGGCGACTGGGAGACACATACTACGGGGATTTGCGCTGCGAGAATACCGGCGCAGCGGCCGCGGAGAAATCCTTCAAGCCTTCGCTCACGTAGAGTTAGCGGCACGGCGCGGCGTGATGCGAATAAATCTTGCCGCGATCGGAGGATCCGAGTAGGACTTTCTTGGGAACCTATTTTAATATGAGACCGAAGCGGCCTTATCTCCGACTCCTATACACCGTCGCACTTTTGCTCTGCAGCACCCCCTTATCAGCTCCCGCTGCGTCGGCGGGTTACACTTTCACCGCCAGCCTGAATTTTGCTCGCGAATTCCACACTGCCACTCTGCTTCAGGACGGCCGTGTGCTCGCAGCGGGCGGAGTCTATGGCGACCCTTTGAAAAGCGCAGAGTTATACGATCCTGCCGCTAAGACGTGGAGTCTGACCGGCGATCTCGTAACAGCGCGCTCCGGCCACACCGCCACTGTGCTGGCCGACGGACGAGTTCTGGTCGTGGCAGGTGACGGCAAAGCAATCCCACCACTCAGCTCCGCTGAATTCTACGATGCTGCCTCGGGCGCATGGACCACTACAGGCAGTCTGAAGGCCAGGCGCTCCGATCATACCGCCACTCGTTTGCCCGATGGCCGTGTGCTGGTGGTGGGCGGGACGAAAGATTTTACCAATGGCCTTAGCTCGGCGGAAATCTACGATCCGGCCACCGGCCTCTGGAGCCCGACGGGTAGCTTGCATACCGGCCGCTACACACACGTCGCGACGTTGTTGCCTAACGGTACCGTCCTCGTCGCAGGAGGCGCCGGCGCGCACCGCACACCATTGGCCAGCGCCGAAATCTACGACCCGGCGACCGGCGTCTGGACAGTTACTGGCTCGCTCGCAACCGCGCGCTGGCTCACCAGTGGCGTGCCTTTGCCCGACGGCCGCTTCCTGGTTGTCGGCGGGCAGAGCAACTCGAGCACCGTCGCGGAAGCGGAAGTCTACGATCCTGCCACCAGCATCTGGTCGAGCGCCAACGAGCTGCGACCGAAACGAGTGGAAACAGAACTTGCCGTTTTGCGAAACGGCCGGGTGCTCTCAGCGGGAGGGGCCGACGCATTCGGCGGGCCGATTGGTGCCTCTAGCTCGTACAGCCCGCGGCGCAATGTTTGGCAGGATGCTCCCCCCTTGAACCTCGACCGCAGCGAAGGGCACACGGCCACCTCTCTTCCAAATGGTGAGGTGCTGGTTGCGGGCGGATCGGGCTTTCGAGGCGCGGTCACCGCGACCTGTGAGCTCTTCAGCTACACCCACAGGAATTGAGCCTACTGCGAGCCACCCGGTCGAGGCGCCCCGGACTTTCAGCACGGTTGTCCTTCGGCAGGCAGGTTCCCTTCTAGGGCCGAGCCTCCAAGCGTCGCGATCGTCAAGCTCATTTTAGGCGCGGGCGGATGCTCGATGTCGGGATGACAGAGCCTGGAAACACGCGGAACTGGTCAATGTCGTGACGACAGAGCCCATAAATTCGCGCGGATGACCCATGTCGTGACGGGAGAGCGCGATCTGCTCATCGATACTGCATCTCATCTAGCTCGCGTCGAAAGCAGACAGGGCCGTATGGCCGGTGGCCTGACGCCGGAAAGGCGATGCCGCCAAACCAGATTGGTCTGTAGCTCTAGCAACTGTTTGGATTGTTTCGATTCCCGCCGGGACGAACCGCTGTTGCAGAGATTATTACGATTGCCGGGCAGTAAAATCGGGGTCAGTCTGTGAATCGCGGCGAATGGGCTCGACAAGTCGTTTGAGCGGCGGATAAAGAGAAGGGATGGCGCGAAAAGCTCGGGTCGAATTTGCCGGAGCGGTCTATCATCTGCTCGGCCGCGGCAACTGCCGCGATTCACAGACTGACCCCGGATGTGACGGGTGTCCCACCCTTCCGTTCGCGACCCCCTTCCGTTCGTTCCGAAGGTGGCGATGGGAATGATCTGACGCTAACGGTGGTGTCGTAGTCCTTTCAGCTCGGTTCTGGCGCCGTATCTGGTCCTGCGCAGAGCAACCTCCGTCGTCGTCGTTTGTGCGCTCGATTTGGATTGAAGCGATGGCCGAGTTCTGCTGAGATCGGCCATAAACCGGCGACTTCACCCAGCGCTGCCAGCGCGGAAGCCAGGTTCGCCAGAAAGCCAGCCCAGGAATGAAAAAACAAACCAAGGCGACGCTCACAGCGTACATTATCCAAGCCGTGCCTTACCTGCTCCTTCTCGCGGGGGGAACAATGATAGCCTTTTTCGTGCCTCAGGCGCCGACGAAAGTTGCACCGCGAACTCTCGGCTTTGCCGAGCGCGTCTCTTATCAACGAGCGATCGAAGAGGTCTACTGGCGTCATCGTATCTGGCCAGAGGAGAACCCTGGTCCCAAGCCGTCACTCGATGCCGTGATGTCTCAGGCGGAGCTGGAAAAGAAGGTCGAGGGTTACCTGCGCAATTCCCAGGCATTGGCGGATTACTACCATGCGCCGTTGAGTGCAGAACAGTTGCAGACAGAGATGGAGCGGATGGCTAGCCACAGCAAACAGCCCGAGGTGCTGCGCGAACTCTTTGCGAGTCTGGGCGACGATCCCTCTGTAGTTGCCGAGTGTCTGGCCAGACCCGTGCTCGCGGAGCGCATGATTACGAACTTGCACGCGACGCCGGCCTGGACCCGAGCACTGAACCCGAACGTCGTGGCAGCTGCGACTGTTAGTTATACGCTTCCTAAAGTAGCGGACGGAGGGAACGGATGCACCGATGACACCTGGGCTGCCACCGGCATTACGAATGCGCCCGAGGGCCGTCAGAGTCACACCGGGGTCTGGACCGGCACTGAGATGATCGTATGGGGCGGAAGCGATCTCAGCGGTAATCTTGATACCGGCGGACGGTACAACCCGAGCACAGATAGCTGGCTACCCACGAGCACCGTCAACGCGCCCGCGGCCCGCAATGGCCACATCGCGATCTGGACCGGGACTGAAATGATCGTGTGGGGCGGAGGTGGATCCAACCCCAATGCTTACCTGAATACCGGCGGAAGGTATAACCCGGCGACAGACAGTTGGACCCCCACGAGCACGAGCGGCGCACCTGCCAAGCGCAGCAACCACACGGGAATCTGGACCGGCACTGAAATGATCGTCTGGGGCGGTTTCAATGGCGGGAGCGCCTTGAACACGGGCGGGAGATACAATCCGAATACGGATAGTTGGACAAAGGCGACCACGATAAACGCACCTTCTGGCCGAATAGATCAGACCGCCGTTTGGACTGGCAGCGAAATGATCATCTGGGGCGGATATGATTTCTCTCATCAAACGAACACCGGCGGGAGATACAATCCTGCGACGGACACGTGGATGGCCACCACCGCCAGGAACGCGCCCCACGCTCGCCAGTCTCACACGGCAGTCTGGACTGGCACTGAGATGATCGTTTGGGGCGGAATTTTTGTTGATACCAGCACCCACTATGTGAACACCGGCGGAAGATACGATCCTTTTACCGATAGTTGGGTGGCAACCAACACTGCCAGCGCGCCCTCTGCTCGATCCTTTCACACCGCGATCTGGACGGGCGGTGAAATGATCATCTGGGGCGGATCCTTCTACGATGGGAATGACAACCATTATTTCAACACCGGGGGGAGATATAGTCCTTTCACAGATAGTTGGACAGCTACCAGCACTGTAAACGCGCCTTCGGAACGAAGGGTTCAGGTGGCGGTCTGGACCGGCAGTCAAATGATCATCTGGGGCGGCTTCTTTTTCGATACCGACTTTCACTTTTTGAATACCGGTGGGAAATACTGTGCGGATGTCGGCCCGACGCCAACCCCGACACCTGCCCCGATCACGCTGCAGGGCCAGGGGGAAAAGGTGCAGGGAATGAATACCACCTATCTTACCTGGAGCGGGGCGACCACGACCGACGTCGACGTCTACCGCGATAGCGTGGTGATCGCCACCACCGCGAACGATGGTTTGTATGTCGATTCCATCGGCAACGGGAACCAGGCTGACTATACCTACGTGGTGTGTGAAGCCGGCAGCCAGACCTGCTCCAATGCAGTGGTCGTTAGCTTCGAACAAAGCATCGACGCCACCTGGAGCTCGAGTCCGGTGAGCGGCGCTTGGAATAACCCGCGCAACTGGATCCCAAATAGGGTCCCGAACGGTCCATTCGCCAGAGCCACCTTTAACGCGTCCACCATTACCGACATTTCGCTTTCAGGCGCAATCGCGGTGAAGGACATCATTTTCAAACCCGGGGCCAGTGCGTTCACGATTACAATTCCCGCCAAGAAAGCCCTGACCCTTACCGGAACGGGTGTTATAAATAACTCTGGCCGGGAGCAGAATTTTGCCGTGACGGGCGGAACGATCATGTTCGAGAAGAGCGCCACCGCCGGCAGCCACGCTCTCTACTCCTGTAATGGCGCGATTCACTTTGTCGATTCCGCCAGCGCCGGGAAAAGCATGTTCGTGTTTAGCGGCGGCACGATTCAAGGACACGCTGGGGCGGGGGCGGATTTCCGTGATAGCTCGAGCGGCGCAGACGCCACTTTCATTCTGGAACCCGGGACCGTGGCCGGCGCCTATGGCGGCAGCGTCAGCTTCGACGACGGTCAGGTGTCAGCCGGGAATGCCATCATCATTGCAAATGGAGCCACGGTTGCGGGCGCGAAGGGCGGCGAGGCCGCCTTCTTTGGCATCCTGCCCTCCGAGCCGACACTCATTGGCAATGGCGGAGTCAACGGCGGCACAGGCGGAGTCTTCCAATTTTTTGAGGACATCCCGGGTAACCTGGCTCACGTCCAGCTGAACGGCGATGCCTTCCTGGATATCAGCATTAGCGGCGGTGTCACCATTGGCTCTCTGGCAGGCAAAGGGGCCGTCGACCTTGGCGATTTCACCCTCACGGTGGGCGGTGACAACGCAAATACGCGCTTTTCCGGGTTGCTCGAGAACGTCAACACCGAAGGCTATGGCGGCTCAATCAAAAAGATAGGCACAGGAGTTTTGCGCCTCACTCATGCCAATATGTATGAGAACGGGACAACCGTTGCAGGAGGCGCGCTCGTGCTCGAGAACCGGGCGGGCTCCGGTTCGGGATCTGGCGATGTGACTGTTCAAGAGGGCACACTTGGGGGCAACGGAATCATTTCTGGGGGGGTCACGATTGGAACCGGCAGCGGGGCCGGGGCATTCCTCGCGCCGAGCGTGGCAGCGAGCCAGCCGCGCACCCTCACGCTGAATCATACCACCTTTAGGGCCGACTCGACTTACAGTTATCGGCTTAACAGCAAGAAAGCCAAAGCCGACGAAGTAATTGCCAACGGCGTCACGATCGAGACAGGGGCGCAGTTTGACTTCAATGCGATCGGGAACCAGAAGCTTGCCGCGGGCACAGTCTTCACCGCCCTCAGCAACACCTCCAGCACCCCGATCAGCGGCACCTTCGCCAACCTGCCCGATGGCTCCAGCTTCACTGCCGGTCCAAATAGTTATCAGGCGAGTTACGAAGGTGGCGATGGGAATGATCTGACGCTAACGGTTGTGCCGTGATGCCCTGCGCCCTGCCAAAAGCGAGATGCCCCGCGATGCGCGGAAGCATGGGGTCGCATCTATACATTTGATATAGCGGAAGGAAATTGAAAGTCTTGGGCAATGGCGCGGCCGTTGCGAATCGAATTTGAGGACGCGATTTTATCATCCGACGGCGCGGGACAACGAGCGGCAACGGGTCTTTCGCGCGGAAAGCGATCGGGGGCAGTTTTTAGGCGCTGGTTACGGCATTCGGGCTTGAATGCCGCCGCAGCCGTGGCGCCACGTGCAATGCGATGTCAAATGTATAGATGCGACCCCGTCTTCTCCCCTTGAACTAAATTACCCTTCCTCACTGTCCGAAGAAACAATGCAAGCCCAGAGCATACTATCGACACTTCTGTCGGGCCATGCACGAATCAGTTGGGATGAGTATTGAGCCACCAATCCACAAACCTGATTAAATACACACCAAAGTCTCTTGCTGTGCCTGTCAATGCTCGGGCAATTCCAAAATCGACAAAGAGTTCATCCCCGACCTTCAGATGTTGAAGCGCGGGAGCTGTCTTAACCCGCTCACGAAACTTCTCGTCCACGATTCCGCAGCGATGGGCAAAGAGATTCCGAACTGCCTCGAGCACGAGCAATGCTTGGTAATGAGAAGCAAACTCCTTTGACAGTTCGTGAGACGGATTGTCCGAGCGCTTGCCGAATATCTTCTCAAACGTAGTTCGGAGGTCGTTAAGGTTCCTACGATTCAGCAACTGTTTTGGAACGTTCGCCGCAAGCTTGGGCCGCAGCTGCAAAACGACGCTACGTAACTCGACCATGAGATTCTCGAGAGCGCCATACGCCGTCACCACGATCGCCGCAATCAGGGCTTGATTTGCTATTCGGATTTGCGGCACGGTCGAATTGGCCGCTTGGCTTGCCAGTTGCTTGGCATCGGACTGGACGCCCTCGGCCCATTCCGTTTGAGCTTGGAGCACCTTCGATACTTCGTCGATGCGCTTGCCTTGGGCTTTGGCCAATACATCGGCATGGCCTTTCGAGATGCCGAGTGAAAGGAGGATGTGAGGCAGTCGCGCGAGAGCTTCAACACGACCCATGTTGCTGAGGAACGCCTTCGCCGGGTCGTGAAGATGTGAATTGTTCGGCAACTTGCCAATAGTCGGGTTGAGCGGCTCCCGATTTAACCATTTGCCGTAGACGAAGTCCGAGGTGTCCATAGCTGTCGATGCGCGATGCTAGCTATTCTCCCATAACCTTGACCAGAGCGGGTTTATTTGCGGCGGCCGTCGAAACGCTCTAAGTAATCTCTGATCCAAGATCCGTGCCGGCCTCCCATGTGATAGGCCGAAGGACCTCGTCAGACTTTTCCCCAACATTGAACACGTAGCGTCCGTCGCGTTTCGCTATCACGTCCCATGCTTTCCAACGTTTTGCGGCGTGATAGTTCGTCTTTTCGATCAAGGCCTCTACCAGTGAGCGATATTTGGCGGTGCTTTTTGGATTTGGATAGATGAACCCATTTCCCATCTTCACTTTTCCGTCGGTAATAATCACAACGACCGAATTCAGCGGGTCCAAGGATCGCTCCTCCAGCAAATCAAATCTGCGTGCGCGAACATCTTGTCCCGGAGGTCGAGTAAGTGATGGTGTGTTTCTAAATACTCTTCAGGAACGATGATAGCGTCCAATCGTAAGGGCTTGTACCGTTTAAATGGCTTTCCATAAAGAACCATGAAAGACGTCCAGAGTGTATGGTGGAGAGGATGTCCATTCAGAACCCTCTCATTTTGAATGTAGAGCAATATCTTGCGTGCCTGAGCAAACGTCTGGAAAGAGTATTGAAACTTGAAGAAATCCAACCTCTCTGAAAGAGGCGCTTTCGTTTTCTCATGGCTCATTGAGCTATTCCATCATGTTGCCGATAGCGTCGCAATCCCGATTCCAGTAAAGACATCGGCCCGGCGGGCCGTACTTACGGAAAGATGCCGGAGGCGGTTTAGGGCGGCGAGTGAGGTGGTCGGTTCGCATTGCTACGAAGGGTTCTCCTCCCGCGTCATAGCGCGGGGGCATCTCACGTGCTTCAGTGCCATGAATGATCGTTGGGCCGAAGCTACTTCGACCCCCCTTGTTGCCGGTTTTGCCGGCTCTCCTCTCTTTTCTCGCGATCGCTCTCACTCTGGTCGGGATCAATGCGCTGGTTTACGTGACCCATCGCGGTGTCTCCGAATCGCGAGCGATTTCTTCTCAAGGACCCGGCCAGGCGGCGCCTGCCATGGTTTTCTTCGCGCCCGGGGGCTCGCCGACGGCGGAGGTGGTCGCGGAGTTGAATGCCGCTCAGCGGAGCGTTCATGTGCAGGCCTATTCGTTTACCTCGGCGCCGATCGCGAAGGCGCTGGTGGCGGCAGAGAAGCGGGGCGTGGATGTGGAAGCGATCCTCGATAAGAGTAATCGAACTGCTAACTATTCAGCAGCCGACTTCCTCGCCCATGAAGGCGTGCCGACATTCATCGACGCGAAACATGCCATCGCGCATAACAAGGTCATGATCATCGACGGCGGGATCGTCCTGACCGGTTCGTTCAACTTCACGAAGGCGGCGGAGGAGAAGAACGCGGAGAACCTGCTTGTGCTTCATGATGCGGCGCTCGCCGCGCAGTACGAACAGAACTGGCAGACGCATTTCGCGCATTCGGAGCCTTACGCGGGGCGGTAGCGTCGGATGGCGACCATTCGGTCGTGGCCGTATTTACCGCCACGTGCCCGCAGGCTGCGAAGCCGGAAGCGGAGCTTGCTCCCCGAGCGGCGCTCGCGCCTAACGGAAATGGGAATGGCAACGGCAGTCTTGCCCTTAGCCGGCTCAGCTAGCCCAAAGCGAAGCTAAGAGAGCAGCCCGTGCCGTTGTAAGATGGCGCGGGCTGTTTCCGGCTCCGCGCCGGAGGTCGAGCTGCGCGCCGACGATTGCCAACGGTGCGAGAAGAAAAGGGATACGCATGGGCGAAGCTACGAATTCGGATCGAGCCGGAACGCCGCCTTAGGCGCCAGGTTTCATGTGCCGCCCTTCCTGCCGCGCGCAGAGGGCCATTTCCCTTGTTCCTTGCCTCCCGGTCCGGCTAGGCTCGCCCGGCGCATGCGCATTCGTGGACTCATCACCGCTCTCGGGCTCAACGCCGTCCCGGCGGCCGGCTGGTTCCTCGGTGAGTGGTCCGCAGGCACGACTCTCGTCCTTTATTGGATAGAGACTCTTCTCGGCACGTTGCTCGTCGCTGCCCGCATTCTCATCCACCGGCGGTTCCGTCCAAGCAAGGGACACTGGAGTTACCAGGCCCAGCAGACCCAGCCGTCGCCGGGCAGAAGCACCTATCTCACCGCCTTTCTTGTTCCGGCTCTGGTTTTCACTCTGGCTCACGGAGTGTTTCTCGCCGCGCTCGGCTTCATGGCGGTCGCGAATCACCTCGCGCCGGAAGCGCGGGTTGAGCCCGGACCTTTACTCGTTGGGCTGAGCGGTCTCGTCCTCTTTCAGGGCGCCGATTTCTGCCTCGATCTCATCTGGCTGAGAGGCCGGTCTTTTGCCTGGCTGGAGCGGCTCGGTCAGCAAACCCTCGGGCGCGTCTTCGTCGTTCACCTCACCATCATCGGCGGGATGATGGCTGTCATGTTCACCGGCGTGAACCGGTATTTCTTCGGTGTCTTCATCGGCCTGAAAACGCTTCTCAACTGCAGCGTCCTGCTTCCCCAATGGCAACCGAAAGCCCCACCTGCCTGGCTCTCAAGCGCCATGGACCACATCAAATCCGCAAAGAACAAGGACACCACCTTTTCGCAATTCTGGAAACAGGTCGATGACCAGGAAGCCGCCCGCCTCGCTCGCAACGAGACTCCGGCTCGCTGATGCCGTTCGACGTGCGACCTACTTCGGCGCGAGAGCGGGGCAAGTTAGGGTCAGGTAACATGAAAACGGTTCGCCGCAGCGTACGCTGTGGGCAAAAGGGAAGGAACTGTTTTTATGAACTACGTTGGGATCGATATTCACAAGAAGTATAGCGTGCTGTGTGCGCAGGATGAGCGCGGGCGGGAGTTAAAAGAGGCGCGGATTGAGGGGAACAGCGGGCAGGATTATGCCGCTTTTTTGGCGCTTTGGAAGGGCCGAGCAAAGCGGTCTTGGAGGCATGTTGGAACTGGGGTTTGACCCATGACTTACTCGAAGAGATCGAGGAAGTGGAAGAAGTGGTCCTGGCCCATCCGCTGGAAGACGCGGCTGATTGCCGATGCGCAGATCAAGACGACCGGCTGGATGCTTTTGCCTTGGGCACACTCTTGCGTGGGAACCTGGTGGCGCGGGCTCACGTCCCGCGGCGCGAGACGCGGGCGCGCAAGAACCTCCTGCGCCAACGGCTCTATTGGTCGCGCCTGCGCACCATGCTGCGCAATCGCATCCATGCCTTGCTCGATCGGCAACATGGCTTGGAGTTACCCCAGTGCAGCGATATCTTCGGGGCGCGCGGCTTAGGCTTCCTGCGCCAGTTGGAGTTGCCCGAGCCGGATGGGACTCTGCTCCAGGAAGCGCTGGCGCTGCACGACCTGATCGCGCAACAGATGAAGGCGCAGGAAAAGCGGATCGCGGCGGAGTTTAAACTCGATTCGAGCTACGAGCGGCTCTTAAGTCTGCCGGGAGTAGGACCAACCTTGGGCGCAGTCCTGGCGGCGGAGATCGATCAGATCGAACGCTTCCCGAGCGCGGACAAGCTCTGCGGCTACGCTGGGGTCGTCCCGACCACCCATAGCTCCGGAGGCAAAGTCCATCACGGCCGCCTCCTGCCTTTTTGTAATAAGTGGCTGCGCTGGGCTCTGATCGAAGCCAGTTGGGTGGCGATTGGTTGCTCGCCCTACTTCGGCGCGCTCTATCGCCAGCAACGCGCGCGCGGGAAAAAAGCCAACACCGCCATCACCATCGTAGCGCGGCGGATGTGCCGCATCCTCTACCAGCTCTTGGCGCAAAAACGAAGCTTTGAAAAGCGTCCTCCCAGGGTGCAAATTACCCGTGTCCCCGGTTGCTCCGCGTTAGCTCTGACGGCGGTCTCTCCTTGAGACCTTAAAACGCGCGTCTTGGGTCAGGATGGAGAGCCGGGGATCTGATTATTTACCATGCGAGCTGCCGCCAGCGTCGCCCAGAGAAGAATGATCGCGCCTCTTCCTTCCCTCCCTAACGAGTAACCCACGAAATCTAACCTATTGACTAGTCCTTCAGAGAAGAGCTACTCGACGCTCGCTTTCACGGATAGTCGGCACTCGATTGGCGTCGCTCGGATCCGGCTCGCGCGGGTCCTGTTTCGCGGCTTTGGGTGGGGCTTTTGCATTCGGCGCGGACCTGCGTCCAGTCTGAGGTGGTGATGACTGATTCTGCCGCTTCAATTATGGAAAAACTCCCGACAAACTTGCGCGACCGCGTGTGTCTCGTGACTGGGGCGACCTCGGGGATCGGGCGAGTGGCGGCGACGGCGCTAGCCGGGATGGGCGCGACGGTGTTGCTGGCTGGCCGCGATCGCGGACGCGGGGAGGCGGCGGTGGCGGAGATTCGGCGGCGCGGTGGGACGGCGGAGTTTCTCCAGGCGGATTTCTCGTCGCTGCGGGCGGTGCGCGAGCTGGCCGCGGCAGTGCGCTCCCGGCATACGCGGCTCGATGTGTTGCTCAATAATGCGGGCGGCGTGAGCACGGAGCGTCGGCTGACACCGGATGGAATCGAGCAGACGTTTGCGGTCAATCATCTCGCGACTTTTCTTCTGACGGAGGAATTGCGGGATTTGCTCGTGGCGAGCGCTCCGGCGCGGATCGTGACGGTTTCATCCGAGGCGCACCGGATGTTGAAGACGCTCGATTTCGACAATCTGCAGGGCGAGCAGAGTTACAAGGGCTTCCGGGCTTACGCGATCTCGAAGCTGGCGAATATCCTCTTTACCTACGAACTGGACCGGCGGCTCCGCGGCAGCGGGGTGACGGCGAATTGCCTGCATCCCGGCACCGTGCGCACCGGCATCTGGGGGGCGGCTCGCGGCATTCTCCGGTTGCTCACCTTGATGGTGCAGCCCTTCATGATCTCGGCCGAGCGCGGGGCACAGCCGTTGATCAAGCTCGCCAGCGATCCGGCCTGCGCGACGGTGAGCGGGCGCTATTTCCTAAAGTTAAAAGAGGTCCGCTCTTCACCGCTAAGTTATGACACGGAAGTAGCGGCGCGACTTTGGGAGACGAGCGCCGCGCTGATCGCAGCGGCGCACTGAGGCGGCCACGGAGCGGCAATCACCCCTAGGGCTTAATCCGCGACTGGCTAACGACATGCGAGCCAGATCTGCGGTTCCTAAAGAGTGAAAGTTCGCGATCGCGAGTCGCGGTCGCCAGCACGCGAGGTCGCGTGCGCTCCCCAGGACGCCGTCGCAGCCGAGGCCCGGGCGGCGGAGGTCAAAGTGGCCGCGCCAGCCGCGATCGCGCCTAACGGCAATGGGAACGGCAGTCGCAGTCTCGCCGTGAGCGACTTAGCTAGCCCGAACCGAAGCTAAGAGCAGCCCGTGTCATTGCGAAATGGCGCGGGCTGTTTGTTTCACCGCCTCAGGATGGCAGCTCGCGGGAGCTGGCAGCGCGTGGTGATAAGGAATTAACCGCAGAGGACGCAGAGTGCGCAGAGGAAACCAGATTATTTTTCAGCCCTCTGCGCCCTTTGCGTCCTCTGCGGTTACTAACTCGCGTTTTCAGCCTAACGAGCGCCTCCCGCAGGAAAGCAGCAGATGCGTATGAGCTACTTCCGGACGATAGTCCCCGCCTCATGTCTTTTCGTGCTCTCCAACTTTCACCTCCCATTCTCAAAGCCATCCAGGAAGCCGGTTACACCGAGCCGACTCCGATTCAGCTCGCCGCTATCCCAGAAGTGTTGGCGGGCCGCGACGTCATCGGCATCGCGCAGACCGGGACGGGGAAGACAGCGGCGTTTGTCTTGCCCATCCTGACGAAGCTTTCCGCGGCGGGCGCGAATGGTCAGCGGCGCGGGATGAAGGCGTTGATCGTGGCGCCGACGCGGGAGCTGGTCGTGCAGATCGAGGAAAATGTGCGCGCTTATGCGCGGCATTTGCCGCTGCGGATGGCGACGGTTTTCGGCGGGGTGAGCGAGCGGCCGCAGATCGCGGCGCTGCAGTCGGGGGTGGAACTGGTGGTGGCGACGCCGGGGCGGTTGATCGATCTGATGGAGCAGCGGAAGACGAATTTTTCCGGGGATCGAATTTCTCGTCCTCGATGAAGCGGATCGCATGCTCGACATGGGCTTTCTCCCGCCCATCCGGCACATCGTTAGGGCGCTGCCGCAGAAACGGCAGACGCTGATGTTCTCGGCTTCCTTCTCGCGCGAGATCGAGGCGCTGACCCACGAGTTTCAGCATTCGCCGAAAGTGATCGAGATCGGGCGTCGCGCGAACCCGGCGGAGACGGTGACGCAATTTGTCTACGAGGTGCGGCCGCATCTCAAGCCGTCACTGCTTCTCCATCTCCTGGCGGATCCGGATTACGACACGGTGCTGGTTTTCACCCGGACGAAGCACGGCGCGGATCGGATCGCGCGCCGGTTGGAGAGCAGCGGGATCAAGACCGGGACGATTCATTCGAACCGCTCGCAAAATCAGCGGCTGCGCGCGCTGAAGGATTTCAAATCGGGCGCGGTGCGGGTGCTGGTGGCGACGGACGTGGCGGCGCGCGGGATCGACGTGGACGGGATTTCTCACGTGGTGAATTACGATTTCCCGATGCACTCGGAGGATTACGTACACCGGATCGGGCGAACCGGTCGCGCGCACGCGGTGGGCGACGCGATCAGTTTTATTACGCCGGAAGATCAGGGGCCGTTGCGCTCGCTCGAGCGTTTCATCGGGCGCGGGATCGTGCGGAAACGGGCGGAAGGATTCGATTACAACGCGGAAGGTCCGCCGCGGGAAGAGCGCGGGCGAGGTGGGGCGCGACCGGCACGAGTGGAACCCAGGTTGCCGGGCAATTCAGCGCGCGGTGGCGGAGCGACGCGATCGGAGCGGGAAGGCGGGCGGCGCAAGCGGCCGGCGGGTGGCCGGCGCTTCTTTCGCCGGTCGAGGTAGGAGGATTAACCGCAGAGGAAATAGGCCGCAGAGATCTGAAAGATAATCCTGTTTTCCTCTGCGCACTCTGTGTCCTCTGCGGTTAAAATAATCTTCCCCCTAACGAGCTTAGCCTAACGAATCCTTAGGCGCGCAGCAGCCCGGCGAAAGCGCTCCGGTAACTCCATACGAGAAAACCCCACAGGATCAGGACAACGAAAGCGATGACGAGCCCCGTTCGATCCATGAAGAGGTGAAAGAGCACGATGTTGACGACGACAGGCCCGAGCAAGGTGAGACCGAGCGGAACGAAGCGGCCGATGAGAAGGAGCAGCCCGCCGGCCACCTGGCAGATCGCGACTGCGATGACGTAGTGACTAACGAAAAGTGCGTTGAGGAAGTGGCCCGCCGGGTCCTGGCCGAGCGGCGGCACCGGCATGAATTGCAGAAAGGCGTTCGAGCCGAAGACGACGAAGACCAGCCCAAGCAGGATGCGAACGATGATGGTGGCGATTTTCATGGCGGCTCCATGTTTTCCAGAATCGAGCGCGCGAGCCTAGGAAAATCTCGATCGCCGGAAAGCGGGGACCGGATCCGACTGAGCCGGGCCGCTTCGCTCCGCTCTTGCGGATCGAGAACACCGTCGGATGGTTGTGGCCGATGAACCAACCCCGCCCGCACCGCCTTGGTGTGCTTGAGTGACAGGATGAAACGCTCAGTCGGCAAAGGTGCTGCCTTCGGATTCGCTTTGGCCATCGTGGTCCTGATCGCGAGCGGATGGGTCGCCTCCGTCAACATCTATCGGATCTCGCGCAACGACGCCCTCGTCGTGCACACCCACGAGGTGCTCGATGAAATCCGCGACATCCTGGCGACCTTGAGCTCGGCGGAAAGCAGCCAGCGCAGTTATCTGATCACGGGGGAAACGAGTTACCTGGAACCTTATCGCGCCTCCTTCAAGACCGTGCAGGGCCACGTCGATACGCTGAAGTCCCTGACACAGGATAACCCCATCCAGCAGCATCGAATTGTTGATCTGCAAAGGAGCGTGACCGAGCGGCTCGCTTCGCTCCGGGCCGGAATCGTCGCCCGCGACGCGCAGGGTGTGGAAGGCGCGCGGCTCTATGTCCTGGCCGGGCAAGGAAAGCGGGAAATGATTTTCATTCGTGACCTGCTGGGCCAGATGCAGGCGACGGAGTCGCAGCTCTTGCAGGAACGAAATGCGGAGTCCCGCGTCAGTTACCGCACCGCTCTTGTCACGCAATGGCTGACTGCTTTGGTCGGCCTGCTCCTGGTCGGCGCGGGTTATTGGATGACGGCGCGCGAGCTGGAGACGCGGCGTCGCGGAGTGGAGGCGCTCAACCGCGCCAATGACGAACTGGAGAGCCGTGTCGTGGCGCGCACGGCGGACTTGAACCTGGCGAACGAATCTCTCCAGCGCAGCAATCGCGAGCTGGAACAATTCGCCTCGGTAGCGTCGCACGATTTGCAGGAACCGTTGCGCAAGATCCAGGCTTTCGGCGACCGTTTGCAGACCCGTTGCGCGCAAGGGTTAGGCGAGCAGGGGCGCGATTACCTCACGCGCATGCTCAGCTCAGCGACACGCATGCGCAGCCTGATCGACGCGCTTCTTAGTTTTTCGCGGGTCACGACCAAAGCCCAGCCCTTTGCGCCGGTCGATCTCAGCGCGACCGCGCAGGATGTCGTCTCCGATCTGGAGAGCCGGATCGAAGGAACAGGCGGCCGGGTGGAAATCGGCACATTGCCAACGTTGGAAGCCGACCCCTTGCAGATGCGCCAGCTGCTGCAGAACCTCATCAGTAATAGTCTCAAGTTTGCCCGTCCGGGTGAGCCGCCCGTCGTGCAGGTGGAAAGCCGCATCCTCCCGAAGGTAGAGGGCAACGGCGAGATTTCGCGCTTCGAGCTGCTCGTGCGCGATAACGGGATCGGTTTCGAAGAAGTCTATCTCGATCGAATCTTCGAATTATTCCAACGCCTCCATGGCCGCCAGGAGTACGAAGGAACCGGCATGGGACTGGCTATTTGTCGGAAAATAGTCGAGAGGCACGGCGGGACGATCACCGCCCGGAGCGCGCCGGAAGAAGGGGCGACCTTTGTCGTGAATCTGCCGCTAAGGCAAGAATGAAAGGCAACAGAAATATGGAACACGAAGGAAAACCAATCACCATTCTCATGGCGGATGACGACGCGGACGATCGCCTGATGACGAAAGAGGCGTTCGAAGAAAGCCGGCTCGTCAACGACCTGCGCTTTGTCGAGGACGGCGTCGAGTTGCTCGATTACCTGCAACGGCGGGGCAAATATGAAGACCCGGAGAGCTCGCCCCGCCCGGGCCTGATTCTGCTCGACCTGAACATGCCGAAAAAAGACGGCCGCGAAGCTCTGCGCGAGATCAAAGCCGATCCCGCTCTGAGAAGCATTCGCATCGTCATCCTCACCACCTCCAAGGCCGAGGAAGACATCTACCGCACTTACGACTTATCGGCCGCGTCCTACATTACCAAGCCGGTCACCTTTGCCGCGATGGCCGAAGTGATTAAAGTGCTAGGCAAATATTGGCTCGAGATCGTGGCCCTGCCGGGAGAGATGAACGGCGGCAGCGGAGACGGGCATGGATAAAACCAAGGGGCCCTTCCGGGTTCTGCTCGTCGAGGACGATCCGGATGATTATGTCCTCACGAGCGAGCTCCTCCAGGAAATCCCGGGCGTCGAGATCGCGCTCGATTGGGTGCAGGATTTCGACGGCGGCATGGTGGAGGTGGCGCGGTGCCGGCACGATGCCGTGCTCCTCGATTATCGGCTCGGGAAAGGGGATGGCCTCAAATTATTGCGCGAAGCGCTCGAGCATGATTGCAAGGCGCCGGTCATCCTCCTTACCGGCGTGGGCGATCGCGATACCGCGCTCCAAGCCCTCGCCGCCGGCGCGGCGGATTATCTCGTCAAAGGGGAGATCGACGCCGCCGCCCTCGAGCGCTCGATCCGTTATGCGTTGCAGCAAAAACGCAATGCCGCCGAACTGGAAGACAAAGTCGCCGAGCGAACCGCGGAACTGGAGAAGGCCAACGCCGCCCTCCGCGAAAGTGAGAAACAGATTCGCGCCCTTCTCGAAACGGCCGAGTCAGCGCGCCAAAGCGCCGAGGCCGCGAAAGGCCGCGCCGAAGCCGCCACCCGGGCAAAGGATGATTTTCTCGCCGCCCTTTCCCATGAGCTGCGCACCCCGCTTAATCCCGCACTCTTGCTCGCCACGTCACTCGCCGAAGACCACACCCTCCCGGCTCAGGCGCGCGACGACATCAACGTTATTGCCAAAGGCATCGCCCTCCAGGCCCGCCTCGTCGATGACCTGCTCGATATCACCCGCATCACCGGCGGGAAGTTGCGTCTCGATCTTCACCCGATCGATGCCCACGCCGCTTTGCAGCACGCCTACGAGATTCTGCGGTCCGACATTCGGGAGCAGCAGATCGCCTTCACTCTCGATCTCGCCGCGCCCTGTCACACGATCAAAGCCGACGCCGTTCGCCTCCAACAGATTTTTTGGAACATCCTCAAGAACGCCGTGAAATTTACCCCGCGCGGCGGCGCTGTCATCGTGCGGACTTGCAACCCGCTCGAGAATCCCGAGACACTCGAGGTGGAAATCACCGACACTGGCGTCGGCATTGCCCCGGAAATGATCGGCCGAGTCTTCGACGCCTTCATTCAGGAAGACCACGATCATGGTCATCGCTTCGGCGGAATCGGCCTCGGCCTGGCCATCAGCCAGCGGCTCGTGGAATTGCAAAACGGGCGCATCCATGCGGAGAGCAAAGGGCGCGGCCACGGCGCCACCTTTCGCATCCAGCTGCCTCTCGACCGGAGCGAAGCGCTCGCCACCGCGCTCCCGGCGATCGCCCAGCCGCCCATCGTTCCGCCGGCTTCGCGCCGCATCCTGCTCGTCGAGGATCACGAGCAAACCCGCGCCACTCTGGTGCAGTTGTTACAGCGACGCGGCCACGTCGTTGCCGGCGTGGGGACGACAACTGCCGCGCGGGAACGGGCCGCAGCGGGCGACTGCGATCTGGTCATCTCCGATCTCGGCCTGCCCGATGGCGACGGCCACGCTCTCATGAGCGAGCTCCACCAGAGCTATGGCCTGCCCGGCATCGCCTTGAGCGGCTACGGCATGGACGACGACATCGCGCGCAGCCGGGCCAGCGGCTTCTGTGCCCACCTGACCAAACCAGTCGACATCCACGTCCTCGAATCCGCCATCGCCGCCGCGCCGCAACGCGCCAGCGTTGAAGCTGGGAATAGGTTTCCCTCGGCGAAGCCCGCCTAACGAACAAAGCACACATCGAACGGTATTTCGGTCTGGCCGAGGAGGAGCTGTGTAGCTGAAACGAAACGATCCGCGCAAGCTGGCGATAGCGCGGTTGATCCGGCAGCAGACGAGTATGACTAATCGCTGGCTCGCGCAAGCGCTCGGTCCTGGTCACGCCAGCAATGTGAGTCGCTACGGGCGGCGCGGCGAAAGCAGCCTGGCCGACGCGAAATCGGAGACCTTCTGGTGAAAAGGAAACGATGCGGAAATGAAATCTGCCGAGATTCCAGGGCTGACTCCCATGCCCTATGATCTCGAGATTATGAAGCTGGGCTTGCCCCCGTTTTTTTCGCGGACAGTGATGGAGGGATAATCCGTTCAGACTTAAGCTTTGATGTTCGGGACTGACTTAGATCCTGAGCGAGCCGCGCGGCCGACGAAATTTCGCCTTGAGTCCGGATTTGCTGGTTTCTTGGCCCTGGCGCTTTGCCACACGGATGGCATCCTCCTGCCAGGATGAAACGAATCCTTCTCTTGAGCAGCTCGACCGTCAGCGGGGGCGGTTATCTCGACTACGCAGAGCGAGAGATCCGCGATTTCCTCGGCGCGATCGGGAAGGTGCTCTTTGTGCCTTTCGCCTTGCACGATCAGGATGACTACACGCTGCGGGTCAGCCAGCGCTTCGGGCAGATGGATTATGAAATGGATGGGTTGCACCGGGCTTCTTCACCGCGAGATGCGGTCATGAATGCTTCGGCAATTTTCGTCGGAGGCGGCAATACTTTTCGTCTGTTAAGGAGCCTTTACTTTCTCGATCTGCTCACTGCCGATTCGCCAGCGGGTCGAGGCCGGCATTCCCTATCTCGGGTCGAGCGCGGGTTCGAATGTCGCCGGGCCCACCATTCGCACGACGAACGATATGCCGATCGTCGAGCCGCCGAGTTTTGATGCGCTTGGTCTCGTTCCGTTCCAGATCAATCCGCACTATCTCGATCCCGATCCGCAGCTCCACTCACATGGGCGAGACGCGCGAGGAACGCATCCAGCAGTTTCTGGAGGAAAACGAGACGCCCGTTATCGGGTTGCGCGAAGGCGCGTGGTTGCGCATCGCAGGGCGAGCAGTGTCATCTTGGAGGGGCGGCTGGCGCCCGTCTTTTTCGGCGAGGACATCCGCCGCAAGAGCTCACTCGATGGCGCGGCCGTGGAGATGAGTTAATTTTTCACAAGCACAACAACCAAGAAAAAGGAGGCAATCATGAATACCGAAGAAGTTGGAAAAAAATTGGTCGAACTCTGCAGCAACGGAGACTACGAGGAGGCGACGAAGACCCTCTACGCCCAGGACATCGTGAGCGTCGAGCCGCAAGCAATGGGCGGCATGCCGGCGGAGATGAAGGGCCTCGAAGCGGTCGCCGGGAAGACGAAATGGTGGATCGAAAACCACGAAGTGCACAGCTCGAAGGTGAGCGGGCCGTTTGTCGCCCGGGATACCTTCGTCGTGCGTTTCGACATCGATGTGACCGACAAGAATTCCGGCCAGCGCATGCAGGCGTCGGAAGTCGGCATCTACAAGGTAAAGGACGGCAAGGTCGTGCGGGAAGAATTTCTCCCGATGGTCTGAAATAGCCCGGGCGAATAGCCTTTCCGCGCCGGCCCGCGCCCATGGGATCAATCTTCCCGGCCGGGAAGGCGCAGCGATTCGAATAGTGATCAAAGCCGCCGGGATGTTTGCGTCCCGGCGGCGATCACATCCATGAATCGCACCCACATCAAATGGCTCCCGGTAGCCGTCGCGCTCATCTTCCTCGCCTACCAATACTTTAGCTCGGAGAAGTTCGTTAACCCGGAGACCGGCCGCACCAGCCACGTCGGCCTAACGACTCAGCAGGAGTCCGCTCTCGGCCTGCAGAGTTATCGCCAGGTCCTCTCCCAATCGCAGTCCGTCGATGCCGGGCCGGAGTTCGAGATGGTCCGGCGGGTCGCCTCGAAGCTCGCCGCGGCCACCGGGCAGGCGGGCAGCGGATTCGACTGGCAGGAATCGCTCATTCGCGATGACAAGGTGAACGCTTTCTGTTTGCCCGGCGGTAAGATCGTCGTCTATACCGGAATCCTTCCGGTGGCGAACAGCGACGCGGCCCTCGCCACCGTCCTCGGGCACGAAATGGCGCACGCCACTTCCCGGCACGGCGCACAACGCGTCCTCGAACAAAGTCTTGCCCAGACCGCCATGACCGGCGTGGCCGTTTCCCTTTCCGACATGGACTACAACAAACAGCGCGCCGTCATGGGTGCGCTCGGCGCGGGGGCGCAGTTCGGCGTGCTCATGCCATTCGGCCGCAAACAGGAATCCGAAGCCGACCATATCGGCCTCATCTACATGGCGCGGGCCGGTTACGATCCGCAGGAGAGCATTCGCTTCTGGGAAAGGATGGAGCGGAGCGGGTCGGCGCAACCGCCCGAGTTTCTCTCCACCCATCCCTCGCACGGGCATCGCATCGCGGAGTTGCAATCCTGGATGCCGCAGGCGCTCGAGGAATACCACAAAGCCAGCGGGAACTGAAGAGTCCTATACTCGTTAGGCTCGAATCGCCCAGCGGAGTTTCGCGGAAGTAGAGCGCGGATTGGCCTGCCGCTCGGCCGGCGTCGCCCGGGTGACTTCGGTCGCGATGCGGCGGTAAAGATTCTCCCGCAGACCGGCCGCGAAGGATTTTTTGACCCGGCGATCCTCCCCGGAATGAAAGGTGAGAACGGCCACCCGCCCGCCCGGGCGCAGGCAGCCCGGGAGATGGCGCAGGAGAGTCTCGAGCGCGGAGAACTCGTCATTCACCGCGATGCGCAGCGCCTGGAAAACGCGCCGGATGGAAAGCTCGACCGCCGCCTCCTCCGCACGCGGCAGAGCCCGGCGGATGGCCGCCGCGAGTGCGGCGGTGCCCGGGAAAAGCTTTCCCGCGAGTGCCGGCCCGAGGACCTCGGCCTGCGGCTCGTCGGCGTTCTCGCGCAACAGCCTAACGAGCCTGGGAGAATCAAGCGCCTGCAGGAGCAAGGCCGCCGCCTGCCCGCGCTCCGGATTCATCCGCAGATCGAGCGGACCATCGTGCTTCGCGGAAAAGCCGCGCGCCGGGTCGTCGAGCTGCATCGAGGAAACTCCCAGGTCGGCCAGGATCACGTCCGCGCCCTCCAGCCCGCTTCGCGCCAGCGACCTGCGGGAGCCCGGCGAAATTGCTCCGCTGCGCCGTGAAAACTTCCGGTCCGTAGCCTAACGAGTAAAGGCGCGCTTCGGTCTTCGGCAGTTCGCGGGGATCGACGTCGAGCCCGAGGAGGCGACCGCCCGGTTGCAGCCGCGACAGGAGCGCCTCGGCGTGGCCGCCGTAGCCGAGCGTGCAATCAACCGCGACCTCGCCCGGCTGCGGGGCGAGCACCTCGAGGATTTCCGGCACCATGATCGGCCGATGCGAGCCGGCCGGCGTTTTCCCGGCCGCGATGACCCTGGCCACCGTCTCGCCGTAACGCGCCGGGTCGTGTTCCTTGTATTTCTCCTCGAAGCGGCGCGGATTTTTCCCGCGATAGCGTGGCCGTCGTCGATGACCGGGCGCGGGAGATTCCGGGAGATCCATGCCTTGCCTCGTTAGGCGCGGGCGGCAGCGAAGGCGGCGACGAGATCGGCGGAAGGCGCACCCCCGGTCAGCCCGGCAAAGGTGCCGTCAGCCGCGATCTCGCGCGCCGCCCGCACGAATGCCCCCCAGGCCACGGTGGCCAAAGCCGAACCCACCGAGACGCGCCGAACGCCCAAGTCTTCCAGTTGAGCTAACGAAAGCTTCGCGTTAAACCCCGCGACGAGAACGTTGACCGGCCGAGGTGCGACCGCCTGAACGATCGCCGCGATGTCGTCCGGCTCGGTCACACCTGGGGCGTAAAGGCAATCCGCGCCCGCCTCCGCGTAAGCGACGAGCCGCGATAGCGAGGTCCAGAGCGGATCCGGATGACCGACCAGAAAAGCTTCGCAGCGCCCGGTCAAAAGCACCGGAATTCCCGAAGCATCGATCGAGTCCCGTGCCGCCTTTATCCGGGCGACCGCCAAGTCCTGAGCAAAGAGCGGTTCCTCGTCGTTCCCGGTGGAATCCTCGATGGAAAGGCCGGCTACGCCCGTCTCGATGCAGCGCGCCACATTTGCAGCCACGCCTTCGGGTTCCGTGGCGAACCCGCCCAGAAAATCGGCATTCACCGGCAACGTCGTGGTCGCCGCGATCTCGCGAATGTGAGCGAGCATTTCGTCGCGGGGCACCCCGCCATCCGGCAGCCCGCGACTGAAAGCGAAGCCGGCCGAGGTCGTGGCGAGCGCCTTGAAACCCAGATGCTGGAGAAACAGAGTCGTCCCGACATCCCAGGGATTCGGCAGGACGAAACAACCCGACTCGTGCAACGCCCGGAAGGCATGGATCGCGGAAGACTGAGAAGCATTCATTCCCCGCGAAACTCGCGGCGCGGCGCTCGATCATCAAGGAGGAAACGGTTGCAGCCCCCGGCGACAACGTTGACGCAGCACCTTTTGTTCGTTAGACCGATCGCCGTGAAAGACCGCACACGCCCGAATGTAAGCTACGGGCCATGGCTCGTGGCGCTGGGCGCGGCTCTCTGGGGGACGGAAAGCGCCTGGCGCATCCCGCTCGAACAACCTCTTCGACGCGGAGGTGATCGTTTTTTGGGAGCACGTCCTCATTCTTCTCATGTTCCTGCCTCTCCTTCTCGTTAGGCTGGGGGAACTGCCGAAGATCGATCGGCGCACCTGGGGTTTTCTCCTTTTCTCCGGGTTCGCCGGTTCCGCGGTCGGCACGATTTTTTTCACCCTCGCGCTGAAATACGGCAATCCGACGGTCGTGAATGTGATTTTGAATATTCAGCCGGTCTTTTCCACGATCGGGGCCTGCTTCTTTTTCGGCGATCGGTTGGCCCGGCGATTTTTTCTCTTCGCCGGCCTCGCGATCGTGGCCGGGATGTTTCTCTCGGTCGAACATCCGTCGCTCATCGGCACCTCCTTTGCGCAGGCCGGGCTGAATACGGGAACCGGTTACGCGCTCGTCTGCGCGGTTTTTTGGGGGCTCTCCACCGTGGCGGGTCGCGGTGTGATGGTCGGGATGTCGCTCCGGCTGGCCGCGAGTCTGCGCATTCGTGGTCGGTTTGGTCTGCATGACGCTGATTCTGCTCGTCGCCGGGAAGTTGCGCGGCGCGTCGCTCTGGCCGGCGACCGCGCAGGCGCATCCGGTGACCGCGATTGGCGCTCTCGTCTTGCTCGCGAGCATTTCCGGAGGGATCCCGCTTCTGATTTATTTCGAAGGGCTGCGCCTAACGAAAGCCTCGACCGCCGGCTATTTCGAAATGATGCAGACGCTCGCGGCAGTCTGCATTACCTGGGGATTTTTCCACGCCGCCTTGCACTTTCACCAGGTGATCGCGGCGCTCGTCCTGATCGCCGCCGCGACGATGGTGCAACGGGTGCAGGAGCAGGTCGCCTAACGCCAGTGTTTCGCGATCAACGCTTTGATCGCGGGAGTTTGCAGGCGGTAATTTTCCTCTTCGTGACTCGGTAATTCCGGAAACCATTTCCACCAGTACATCCCGGCGAGCACCGGACAATGGCTCGGAAGATCGAGTGCAACGTCGATGCAGCGCTGCTGGATTTCGTCGGCGTGCGGGCCGCCCATTTTGAAGGCCCAGGGCTCGGCTGCGGCGCGGGCGCTTTCGTTATAGCCGATCTCGACGAAGAGGAATTTCCTGTCGCCGTGCGCCTGCGAAAAAGCCTGCAGCTCCGCGCATTTTTTTGCCCAGGCGGCGGCGATTTCCTCCTTCGACGGGTTCTCGCTTTTCGTTAGGGGAAAATAGGCCAGGACGCCGATGTAATCGAGCGCGTCCCAAAATTTCACCTGGTCGTAACTGTCCCAGTTCCCGCCGTAGGTGATCTTGCCGTGATAAACGGTGCGAATCGCGGCGATGATCTTGCGCCAGCGCGCCTCAAACTTTTGCGCCTCGGTAAACTCGAGCCCGATGCAAAAGGTGCCTGCGCCGTGCGCTTCGGCGATCTGCGCCATTTGCACGATCCAGGTCTGGTAGTCGCCGAAGAATCGGTCCCATTCCTCGGAGCTCTGGAAGTTGATCTCGCCGCGCCAGAGAAATTTCGTGCCCCAATAGGCGATGTGCGGGATGAGCATGACCTGAAGCCCGCGCTCGCGCGCCCAATCGAGCGGCACGGTGATATGGCGATTATCGTCGCCGTTGCGAAACCGGACGTGGCCGTCATTTTCAATCTGGGCGTAAGGGTGAATCGCAATGCTGTTCACGCCTAACGACTTTAACTCGTCGAGAGTCCTGGCCATCTCCGGGGTGGCCCATTCCCAGCCCGAGGTCTGGCAGGAAACGGTCATGCCTTTTTGAAAAGCGGGCGAGTCCGCTGCCGCGGCGGCGGTCGCTGTGCCCAGGAGAATTACGCCGAGGACGCGCAGTTCGTCAGGGATGAGTCGGGCGAAACGCATCTTTGAGCAGATAATAGAGGAAGAGCGAATTGTAACGCAGATAGCGCGTGAGGAGGCGCTGCGGCTCGGAGAAAGCGCGGAAGGCCCAGGTCAGCCCGGCGCGCTGCATCCAGGAGGGCGCGTCTTTTTTTAAACCGGCATTGACGTCGAAAGCGAAGCCGACGGCGAGAAGGACTCCGCGGCGGAGCGCAGGCTTGTGCCGATTGAATCCAATCCTGCTGTTTCGGCGTGCCGAGCCCGACCCAGATGAAGTCGGGGGCAAGCCGGTTGATTTCCTCGAGACATCGTTCTCGGCTACTTCGATAGGACCGAAATAATAGCCATGATGCGCGCCGACGATCGGGAGATTAGCGAACCGCTCGCGCAAGGCGGCGAGCCGCATTCGGCGGAGCCGCCTAACAAGTAATGGGTCCACGGCGCCGGACTCGCTTCGAGGCATTTCCGCATAAAAGTGGGCCCGTAAACCCGATCGCGCAGCCCGGCGCCGCGCGCGTTCAGGCACCAGATGAGAGGCATGCCGTCGGGCACGAAGTGATCGAAGCGACTCGTGATTTCGCGGAAGTGCGCGTCCTGCCGGCGCAAGGTGACGATGTGAGTATTCGTTAGGTCGATTGCGGACACGCCATCGCGCCGGGCGAGTTCGTGGCAACGCGCGATCAGCTCTTCGTAGGTGGTGGCGAGCAGCGGAGTGCCGAGCAGATCGTAGGTCCGGGCCGATTGCGTCACGCTGGCAAACGCTATACCCTCACCGCCGAATGAAAAGCGAATCGCCGCCGGCGCCGGCCCCCAGCGCCTGGACCGACTCCGTAGGTTGGCTGCGCAGTCATCCGCTGCCGACTTTTCTGGGCGCGGCGGTGCTCGCGATCCTGATCTATTTCTTTGGGTTCCTGCCGCTTTTTTCCGGTGAGCGGGTCTCGACTTTTCGCTGGGCCTGGCAGGCGTGGAACCCGGAGACGAACTACGAACACGCCAAGCTCATCCCTCTGATTACCGCGTTTCTCATCTGGCACAGTCGCGATCGAATTGCGCGCCGCGCCGATCGGAAGCTCGCGCTGGGGTTGGGCTTTTATCGGCTTCGGGTTATTCCTTTATTTCGCGGCCGCGCGCACGCTGCAGGCGCGACTGGCTTTGACCGCGCTGCCGTTCTTGCTCTTCGGCATCGTGCTTTATCTCTGGGGAGGCAAGGTCGGGCGCATCCTGCTTTTCCCGATCGCGTTTCTGCTTTTCATGGTGCCGCTGAATTTTCTCGAGCAGGCGACTTCCAACCTGCAGTTCATCGAGACCGGCGCCGCGACCGCGATCTGCAATATGATCGGGATCCACGTCTACAGCGTTGGGACCACGATCAACGCCTCGAACGAAGCGTTCCATTTTCAGGTCGACGAAGGCTGCAGCGGGATTCGTTCGCTCATGGCGATCGCGATGCTCTCAGCCATCTACGGACATCTGACGCAGAATCGGCTTTGGAAAAAACTGCTGATCTTCGCGGCGGCCATCGTCTTCGCCATTATCGGAAATGCGGGCCGGCTCGTTTCCATCATGGTGGTGGCGCGGTTGTTCGGACAGGAAACGGCAGGCGGTCCTTTCCATGCGGTCTCGGGCTATCTTTCGTTCCCGTTCGCGATCGCGGCGATGCTGCTTTTCGGCAAATTGCTCAACCTTCGTTTCGGCGAAATGAAGCGCGCGAGCGCGGTGAAGGAGACCGTGACTTATGATTACTAAGCGGCTTCTCACGGTCGCGATCGTCCTTTTGGCCGGCTTCAGCATGGTCGCTTTTCTGCCCCATTCCGCGGAGAAGAGCCCGGCGGGAATTCGGATGGAGCTGCCGGTTTTGGTGGGCGACTGGATCGGCGAAGACGCCGCCGTGACCAAACGCGAGCGTGAAATCCTCGCACCTGACACGCGTTTCGCGCGCAAGACTTACACCAGCCTTTACGGCGAGAAGATTTTTGTTTCGATCGTCCTCTCGGGCGAGGACATGACGAACAGCATTCATCGGCCCGAACGTTGTCTGCCGGCCCAAGGCTGGAGTCTGCAATCAAGCGCGCGGCGCGAGCTGCCGATCGAGGGCGGGAAAGAACTCGCGGTTACGAAATTGCGCGATGTCCGGATGGTGGAGCAGAAAAAAGGCGGCCCGGCCGCGATGCTGCACGGCTTGGATTACTACTGGTTTATCGGCTATCACAAAATGACGCCGTCGCACCTCGAGCGCACCGGGATGGATCTGCGCGATCGGATTCTGCACGGTTACAACCAGCGCTGGGCCTATGTCACCGTGGCTTCGATCGTGATGGAAGGCTGGGCGCGAAACGGCCGTTCCGAGGAAGCGACCGCCGAGATGACGGAGAAGTTCATCAAAGAATTGGTGCCCAAGCTGAAGCAGCCCGATGGGAAAGCTCTCCTCTGATTTGCCACGGAGCGACGAGCGGAATTTTGAATCCAAAACTGAGCCCAACGCATCAGATGAAAAACAAACGCACATGAAACTCATCCTCGCCACCCTTCTCACCGTGCCGTTTCTCGGCGTCATCGCCCAGCCATCGCCAGCCCCTTCCGCGGCACAGCCTCCTGCGATAAAAAGCGCGGCCGCGCCCAAGATTCCGCTCCGGGATTTTTTCAAGAATCCGGTCAGCCGCGCTTACGATCTCTCGCCGGATGGCGAGACGCTTTCCTTTCTCCAGCCGTCTGGATCGCGCATGAACATCTTCGTTCGTCCGACCAAAGGCGGCGAGGCCAGGCAGGTGACGCAAGAGAAGGACCGCGACATCCGCACCTATAATTGGAAAGGGAACAATTTCCTCGTCTACGCGATGGACGACAAAGGGGATGAAAATTTCCACATCAAGCGGGTCGATCTAAAGACCGGCGAAGTGAAAGATCTGACGCCGTTCCCGAAAGTGCGGAGCGACATCATCGACGACCTCGCGGATGTCTCCGAGACCGACATCCTCATCACCTTGAACAAGCGCAACCCGGAGGTGTTCGACGCTTTCCGGATGAACGTCGCGACCGGCGAGATGAAGATGGTCGCGCAAAATCCCGGGAAGGTGGATCGCTGGATCACCGATCACGCCGGCGTCATTCGCGCCGCGACCGAGACCGACGGCGTCAACGCCAGCCTCCTCACGCGCCCGGACGAGAAGACGCCGTTCAAGAAAGTGCTGACGACAAACTTTCGCGAGCAGCTCAGCCCGCAGTTCTACACTTTCGACAACAAGAACCTCTACGCGGTTTCAAACATCGGGCGCGACAAGCAGGCCGTGGTCACGATCGATCCGAGCACCGGCAAAGAACTGGAAAAACTCTACGAAAATCCGGAAGTCGATGTCGACGCGCTCGCTTTTTCGAAGAAGCGCAAAGTTGTCACCTTCGCCGCCTTCACGACCTGGAAGACGGAACGAAAATTCTTCGATCCCCAGACTGAGCAGATGTACAAGACGCTCGCGGAAAAGCTGCCCGGCTACGAAGTCGAAGTGGTCGCGAACGACAAGGCGGAAGACAAGTTCATCGTCATGGCGAGCAACGATCGCTCCCCCGGTTCGCGCAATTTGTTCGACGCCAAAACCGGCAGCCTAACGAAACTGGTGGATGTCGCGCCCTGGCTGAAGGAAGCGGAGCTCGCGCCGATGAAGCCGATCGAGTATCAGACGCCGCGACGGCCTAACGATTCATGGTTATCTCACTCTCCCGCTCGGGCGCGCGGCGAAGAATCTGCCGGTCGTGATCAACCCGCACGGCGGCCCCTGGGCGCGCGACACCTGGGGTTTCAATCCCGAGGTGCAATTCCTCGCCAACCGCGGTTATGCCGTGCTGCAAATGAACTTCCGCGGTTCGACCGGTTACGGCCGCAAGTTCTGGGAGGCTTCCTTCAAACAATGGGGCCAGAAGATGCAGGACGACATCACCGATGGCGTGCAATGGCTGATCAAGGAAGGGATCGCCGACCCGAAACGCATCGCGATTTACGGCGGCAGTTATGGCGGCTACGCCACCCTCGCCGGCGTCACCTTTACGCCTGATCTCTACGCCGCGGCGGTCGATTACGTCGGGGTCGCCAACATGTTTACCTTCATGAAAACGATCCCGCCTTATTGGAAGCCGTTTCTCGACATGTTCCACGAGATGGTGGGCGATCCGGAAAAGGATAAGGCGATGATGGAAGCCGTCTCGCCCGTAATGCACGCGGACAAGATCAAGACACCGCTCTTCGTCGCACAGGGCGCGCACGATCCGCGGGTGAACAAGGATGAATCCGATCAGATGGTCGCGGCCCTGAAGAAGCGCGGGGTGGACGTGGAATACATGGTGAAAGACAACGAGGGCCACGGCTTCCATAACGAGGAAAACCGTTTCGATTTCTACGGCGCGATGGAGAAGTTCCTCGCCAAATATCTGAAGCCGGCGGCCTAACGAGGCCGAAATTGTAGACGCTTCGCTCTGCGAAGCGCGAGAGGGATTCCCATTCTTTTCTGGCGATGCATTCACTCGCGCCGCTCGCAACGGCATTCCAATGGCGCGTCCACACCTGACAGGCGAAGCGGCTTTCGCTTCATTGCTTGATGTGAAATTTGGGGTCAGAAATTCAAGGTCACTGAAATTTGCTCTGGCACTTTACTCTGAGACCAGATCTAGCAGCCTGATGCATTGAGGAGCCGCTATAAAAGTCAACAGCACCGCGACTGACGAAGGCCTGGTACGGGGGATCGGCACCTGGACCTTGGGCGCCAATATCATGAACATAGTCATTGGCGCCGGCATCTTTGTCCTGCCAGGCGTGGTGGCCGCGCAACTGGGGCCCGCAGCGCTGGTCGCCTACCTAGTCTGCGCAATGATCGTCGGGCTGATCTTTCTCTGTTACGCCGAAGCAGGCAGCCGGGTTTCGCGCAGTGGCGGCAGTTACGCCTACATCGAAGACGCCTTCGGTCCGTTCGCCGGGTTTGTCGCTTCGACCCTGCTGTGGCTGGGATGGTCGGCGTTCTCTGATGCAGCGCTGGCCGTGGCCATGACGGACGCCATTGCCCTTAAGCTGCCAGTGCTGAGCGCCGGCGCGCCGCGAAACCTGTTCCTGGTTGCGCTGTTCGGATTCCTGGCGGTGATGAACATTACAAGCCTTAAAGCGGGAATCAGAGTGATGATTGTGAGCACCATTGGCAAATTGGTGCCCCTGGTGCTGCTGGCAGCTGTCGGCTTGTTTGCCATTCACTTTGACAACCTGGTGATTGTCGATTGGCCATCGGTGCATGATTTCGGCGCCGCCGCTCTGATCCTGTTCTTTGCTTTTGCCGGTGCAGAAACCGCCCTGAATGCCAGCGGTGAGATCAATAACCCGGCTAAAACCATTCCTCGAGGCCTGTTCCTGGGGATCAGCGGTATTTTATTCCTGTACGTCGTTTTGCAGCTGGTAGCGCAAGGTACCCTGGGTCCGGAACTGGCC
Organism: uncultured Verrucomicrobiae bacterium; assembly: GCA_963792775.1. GTDB lineage: Bacteria > Verrucomicrobiota > Verrucomicrobiia > Chthoniobacterales > UBA10450 > Palsa-1392. Next base: position 30,290 of record CAWBXU010000014.1, read on the forward strand.
AGCAATACCAAGGCGCCGCTGACTGCCGTCGCCACGGCCGTATTCGGCGGTTGGGGCGGCCAACTTCTGCTGATTGGCATGATCATTTCGATTTTCGGATGCCTCAGCGGCGATGTGCTCAACACACCGCGGGTGATATTCGCGGCCGCGCGCGATGGGCTGCTTCCGGGCATCCTGGCCAGGGTTCACCCGAAACACCACACGCCATATGTCGCCATCCTGTTTTACGCGGCTGCAGACTGCGTATTGGCACTGACCGGCACATTCAAGCAGCTCGCCGTGGTTGCATCCGGCTCCATCCTGCTCGTCTACCTGGGCGTCAGTCTGGCTGTGATCGCTCTGCGGCGCCGGGGTGGGCCACCTTCAGGGGACCAATTCCGCATTCCCGGTGGGCCGATCGTGCCGATTTGCAGTTCAGCGGTCGTGGTCTGGCTGCTGTTACAAATGACGGCCCGCGAAGCTATGGGGATTGGGGCCTTGCTGGCAGTGACGGTTTTGATTTTCTTCGCGCGCAAGGCATTCCGGAAATCGGCCAGTTCGCCGACCTGATTTCGCTTAAAAGGCCAGCCGCAACCGCGCTGATGAGTATTGCCAGATTCGTGCCGGAGAAAAGAAAGTCCGTCGCGGTGCCGTAACGGATGCGAAGCAACGGCCGGGCTTTCAAACACCGCGACCGGCACGCGAGACGCGCTTTAGGGCACGATGGGCGGGAATTCGTTTTCGGTTTCGCCGGTGTCGATCCCGTGCCGCAGCCGGCTGTGGCCGAGGCTGTAGGAAAAATAAATCAGCAGACCGATTCCGAGCCAAATGAAGAAGCGCACCCAGGTTTCGATCGGCAGACTTAGCATGAGGGCAAAACAAAATAGGACGCCCAGGATCGGAAAGAGCGGGACAAAAGGGACGCGGAAAGGACGAGGACGGTCCGGATCTTTCCGGCGCAGGACGATTACGCCCGCGCAAACGAGGGCGAAGGCAAAGAGCGTTCCGATATTGGTGAGATCGGCTAACGAACCGATGTCGACGAACACGGCCACGCCGCCGACCACGATGCCGGTCAAAATCGTCGTGACGTAAGGCGTGCGAAAACGCGGATGAATTCGCGCAAACAATTTTGGCAGGAGACCATCTCGCGCCATCGCCATGAGGATGCGCGGTTGACCGAGCTGGAAGACAATGAGAACGGAGGTCAGGCCGGCGAGAGCACCGGCACTGATGAGCGCCTGCGCCCACGGTTTGCTCGCAAAGGCCGTCGCGACCGCGGCCGAATCGCCCAGGTAAACCGTGTATTTCTTGATTCCGGTGAGGATCAAAGCCATGAGCACGTAAAGCACCGTGCAAATGATGAGACTCGCGATCATTCCGATGGGCAGATCGCGTTGCGGATTCTTCGTTTCCTCCGCGGTGGTCGAGACGGCATCGAAGCCGATGAAAGCGAAAAAGACGATCGCCGCTCCGCTCATTACGCCACCGAAGCCGCTGGGCATGAAAGGATGCCAGTTCGTCGGATGGACCATGAACGCGCCGAAAGCGATCACGAAGATCACCACCGCGACCTTTACCACCACGATCGTGCTGTTGGTCTTTGCGGTCTCGTGGATTCCGTAAATGAGCAGAACAGTGACCGCGGCGACGATGACGAGGGCGGGGAGATCGAGCGCGACAGAATAGCCGAAAAGATGCGGCAACGTGAGGTGCGAGTAATACTGCGCAGACTCGCCACCTTGGGAAATCTTGGTCGCGGCCGTCGTCGGATCCGTCACCAGCCAAAGGGGAAATTTAATCGCGCCGTGGCTCAGGCTGTAGAGCAATTTCACGAAGTAATCGGACCAGCCTTTGGCCACCGCCATATTGCCCACGGCATATTCGAGAATCAGATCCCAGCCGATGATCCAGGCAACGATCTCGCCCAAGGTCGCGTAGGAGTAAGTGTAAGCCGAACCCGAAACCGGAATCATCGAGGCCAGCTCGCTATAGCAGAGCGCCGCGAAGGCGCAGGCGACGGCCGCGACGACAAAAGACAAGGCGACAGCCGGCCCGGCCGCGGGGCGCCCAAAGACGAGGTCGGTATGACGAACAAACGACTCGATAAAGTTAAGCACCGGGGTTTTGAAAATGGAGTCCCCGACGCGCGCGGCCTCGCCCGCCGCCGCCGTGCCTGCGAGGGCAAAAATACCCGCACCGATGATCGCGCCGATCCCGAGGCAGGTGAGATCGAAAGCGGTCAGCGACCGCTTCATTTTGCGCTCGGGCGCTTCCGATTCGCGGATCAAGAGTTCAGGGCTTTTGGTGCGAAAAAGATTGGCGGCCACGAGAAGTCTCCGGTTGTTGCGCTGCGATTTTTTATGAGAAGCGCGGGCATCGTGTCATCGCGCGCGCGGGGCGGTCAACCCTTAGTTTCGAAAATACGCCGGGAAAGCGCCTAACGACACCGGCCGCGAGATCCCGGCGTGGCCCGGATTTAGCTGGTCAGACAGGATGCCGACGCTGCCCAGCATTTCCGCCGCGAACCTCTTCGCCGGGCTGCTCTTCAGCAGCATCGGCTTCATCGGGCTGGCCTACGGCAAACGGATGAGCCTCTGGAAACCGATGTTCATCGGCATCGCGCTCATGGCTTATCCCTACTTCATCGAGAGCACGGTCATGATCTGCCTGCTCGGGTTGCTCGGCACGGCCGGCGCTGTTTTTCCTGCGCGATTGATGGTTCTTTCGGTTGCGACTGGTGATTCAGCGTCGCCTAAGTCCTCCGGGGAGGACGGGGTGTTACCCCGTCGTTCGGCGGAGTCTCCGCCGAACAGGACGCAGCGTTTCGCCTAACGAAAAGCCTATCCGACGCGGTTGCGCTGCGCGCAAATTGCCTCGCCGCGGCGAGCGCGACGGGCCTTGGGCGAGACTCGCCCGAAATGCGACGCGGCAACGCTCCGACCGGTCCGGTGGATTGCGCGCAATGCGGCCAGCCGGCGATGGATTACCGCCGCCCGTTCCCCTATCTTCGCGCGATGTCCGATGAGCCGACACCGCTAATTTTCGGCCGATGCGTTGACCGCCGATTTCAATCGTCGACGCGCCGGCGCTGGTGGCGGCGGAAGAAAAAAGCAACAGCGGCTTCGGGCTCCTCCTTTTCAAGCCCTGGCGCCTAACGAACGAATTCATCGAAGGCAAGCGGGCCCGCCATGTTCATCCGCTGCGCGTTTACCTCATCGCGATGCCACGCCTCTTCCCCAGAAGAACGAGGCACAGCGAATCGGTCAGAGCCCGGAGTGCGCTTCCCTTTTCCAAAGCAAAGGCGGCGATTTTCTAGGGGACTTTCACCGTCACTTCGTTCGAACAGTTCGCGGTGCCGCGCTTCGCACACCGTTATAGGTATAGCTATCCCGGAGACAGTGAGCGAGTCCTGATAGCGACCGGTATTCTGCACATGCTGCGATTTGAACTCCATCACGGTAGATGTCGACCTTGGTCCGAGGTTCGCCCCAGTCCAAACAAGACGCACCAACACCGTCTCCCCCCTCCTGTGCCGTGAGGCGGTGAGCACAATCGTCATCTGAACCGCATCACTGCCACCGAGATAAGTGGAGTAGACGAGGGCGCTGCCCGTGGGATTCAGCTCGGTCACAAAGGCATCGCCGGCACCACCGAAGGTCGTCTGGAAAGCCCCAGCGGTAGTGGGGAAGTCGCTCGAAGCCGTATTTCCCGTAAGGTAGGCATTGCCGGAGGGGCCCACCGCGATGCCGTAGCCATAATCGATATCGCTGCCGCCGAGATAAGTGGAGTAAACCAGAGGCCGGAGCCGGTGGGATTGAGCTCGGTCATAAAGGCATCGTCGCCACCACCCGTCGGTCGTCTGGCAAAGCCCCAGGGGTAGTGGGAAAGTTGCTCGATTGCGTCAGTCCCGTAAGGTAGGCGTTGCCGGAGGTGTCCACCGCGATGCCGTAGCCGTGAATCGAAACCGCTGCCTCCGAGAAAAGTGGAGTAGAGCAGGCCGGTGCCGGTGGGATTGAACTCGGTCACGAAGGCATCACCGATACCAACGAAGTGCGTCTGAAAAGCACCAGCGAGTCGTGGGGAAGTCGATCGAAGTTCGTGTGTCCCGTAACATAGGCGTTGCCGGAGGTGTCCACTGCGATGCCGAGGCCGTAATCGAATCGGTTCCTCGACCGCTGCCTCCGAGATAAGTAGAGTAGATGAGGGCCGCTGCCGGTGGGATTGAGCTTGGTCACAAAGGCATCGGTGAAGCCACCAGCGAAGGTCGTCTGGAAAGCCCCAGCGGTGGTGGGAAAGTTGATTGATTGCTGTCTGCTCCCGTAACGTAGGCGTTGCCGGAGGCGTCCACCGCGATGCCGCGTGCCGTAATCTTCACATCTGCTGCCTCCGAGATAAGGTGGAGTAGACAAGGGCGGTGCCGGTGGGATTGAGCTCAGTCACGAAGGCATCGCTGGCTACCACTGGTAGGTCGTCTGGAAAGCCCCAGCGGTGGTGGGAAAATCGCTCGAAGTCGTCACTCCGGTAAGGTAGGCGTTGCCGGAGGTGTCCACCGCGATACCTTGCGCCGTAAATCGGCACCGCTGCCTCCAAGATAAGTAGAGTAGAGAGGGGCGGTGCCGGTGGGATTGAGCTCGGTCACGAAGGCATCGAGTGCCACCACCGTAGGTCATCTGGAAAGCCCCAGGGGTAGTGGGAAAGTTCACTCGACTCCGTCTGTCCCGTAACGTAGGCGTTGCCGGAGGTGTCCACCGCGATGCCGTAGCCGTAATCGTAACTGCTGCCTCCGAGATAAGTGGAGTAGACGAGGGCGCTGCCGGTGGGATTGAGCTCGGTCACGAAGGCATCATAAAGCCACCACCGTTGGTCGTCTGGAAAGCCCCAGCGGTCGTGGGAAAGTCGATCGAATACGTGTGCCCCGTAACGTAGGCGTTGCCCGAGGCTGTCCACCGCGATGCCTCGGCCGTAATCGAAACCGCTGCCTCCGAGATAAGTGGAGTAAACGATGACTCGGATCGATAATGAGTGGCTTGGCCGTATCGTAGGCTGCGACTTCAAAGCTTAGCTCATGGCCGCGCCGGAGAACATATTTGCCTTTAACCTCGTGACGGCTGTCGTCTGCCTGCTGGTAAACGCTCGGCTTATTCCAGCGCACGGCGCCTCCCGCCGTCTGCACCACCAGCTGGCCCTGCCTATTCACGTACATCTTCCGGGCGCCGGCCACCTTGAGCCGGATGCGAGCAGGATCGGCTCCGGGCCCGACCACAAAATCGTATTCCAGTTGCCCCTGGTTGCCGTAGTAAACCAGGTCAATGCCCGGATAGACTTCTTCATAGCGCACCCTGGCGTAGGTCGTCACATCCGTGCGCCACTTCGCGGGATCGTGGCCGATGAGGTAGTTAACCTTGCCCGGCAGCTCCTCCTCCCCGGTCACTTTGCCTGCTGGATTTGCCGCAATTAGCTGCGTGCGTAAAACGGTCGATTGCTGCTTCGACTTTTGCGAAAGAGTCGAGTGCGATCGCCTTCCTGGCAGGCGGCGCAGGTTTCTCCGGCTTGCTCAGCACCAGCACTGCTTCCTTGTTGGTCAGGAAGAGATTGTAACCGCTGCCTCGAGAGAGAAACTTCACTTGTCTATCTTGCTGGCCCTCGTTGGCTTCGAAGCTGAGAGGAAGTTTGCCGTAACTTTCACTAACCCGGGCACGCGTTGCTTGATCAACTTTAGCCGGCTCAGGTGGAGCTCCTTGCGCTCCCGGCGAAAGCGCAAAGCACGCGAGCGCTATCGCTGGCGAACGTGAGAGACACAGATTTGATGGTCGTTTTCATGAGGGTGCTTTCCTGTGGTTGAATGTGCGAACGACCGTCTTACTCACGGTCACCCTGCGGAAAGAGGGTCAGGTGCAGCTTGTGGGGCGGACGCCTAACGAACTTGGCGCAGGATGAGTTTGGCGTGCCTCTTTTTGGTCCGTCAAGACAATTTCCGAATCCTGGCCTTGGGCGAGACTCGCCCAAGTGCGACGGGGTAACACCCCGTCCTCCCCGGAGGATTCCCAGTAATGCGCTGCGCGATGGACTTCGCCCGCGCCGTTGCCTAACGTGCGACCATGTCCGACGAAACGCCGCTCATTCTCGGTGACGCCTTTGTCGCTGAGATCAATCGGCCGCCGCGCCCGCGCTGGTGGCGGCGCAAGAAAAAGCAGAAACCGCCTCTGACCCATTGCGAAAACTGCGGGAACGCCCTGACCGGTCCGTATTGCGCGCAGTGTGGCCAGCCGGCGATCGATTACCGGCGTTCCTTCGGCTCGCTCCTGGTCGACGCGGCCGATGCCTTTTTCAATTTCGACGCGCGTTTTTTCCAGTCGTTCGGGCTATTGCTTTTCAAGCCCTGGCGCCTAACGAACGAATTCATCGAAGGCAAGCGCGCTCGTCACGTTCATCCTCTCCGGGTTTACCTCATCGCCAGCGTCGCGTTTTTTCTGGTCATCAATTTTCTCTCTCGCGGCGCCCACGTGCAGGCGCACAACGAGGGGAAAAGCCACAATCTTACTCTCAGCTCCACCGCGCCGAAGCCGGGCGAGTCCAACTCCGTTCTTTCGCTCGACACCTCGCCGCCGCCGGGCGTCGCGCCCGGGTTTTCCATCAACACCACTCCACCGCCGACGCCCATCGGTCGCCCCATCCAACGAGCCAAAGTTTGTCCTCTTCGACGACGACGGGAAGGAAGACAAGGAAATGCCCGCGTTCGGCCGCTGGGTGGAGCAGCGGGCCAAGGAAAAACTCGGCCCCACCGGCGATCGCGGCGATCTTTTCCTCAAGGCGCTGATCTCCAATCTCGCGCCCATGGTTCTCTGCTGCATTCCGCTTTTCGCGCTCGTCCTGAAGATTCTCTACATCTTCAAACGGCGCTTTTACATCGACCACCTCATCTTCGCGCTCCACACCCACGCCTTTGTTTTTCTCAGCACGGTCACGATTATCGGTCTGGGCTTTCTCATCTCCATGAAGTCGACGGCCCTTACCGCGATCACCTGCACCCTCCTCGGCTGTGCTGTGATCGTGCAGATATTGATCGCGATCCGGCGGGTCTATCGGCAGAACTGGCTGGCCACACTCTTCAAATTCGCTCTCGGAAGTCTGATTTATTCGGTTCTGCTCGGGACGGCCTTTGGCATTACCGCGGTCCTCACTTTGCTCCTTCCCTGAAATGGCGAGTCGTTAGGCGATCGAGCGGATCACGCCGCCGTCGGCCCGCACGGAGGCGCCGTTGATGGCCGCCGCGAGCGGGCTGCAAACGAAGGCGACCACGTTCGCGATCTCATCCGGCTCGATAAAGCGCTGCAGGATCGAGGACGGGCGTGCGCTCTTGAAGAATTCCTCTTCGAATTCTGCCTGGCTCATTTTTTTCTCCTGCGCCAGCTGGGCGACAAACTCCGAGACGCCTTCCGATGCGGTGGGGCCGGGGAGGACGGAATTGACCGTCACATTCGTGCCGCTGCACGTCTCGGCCAGGCCGCGCGCGATCGCGAGCTGTGCGGTTTTCGTCATGCCGTAGTGGATCATCTCGGCGGGAATTTGCAGGCCCGACTCGCTCGAGATGAAAACGATCCGGCCCCAATTGCGCTCCTTCATCTTCCCGAGATAGGCGCGGCTCAGGCGCACGCCGGAGAGGACGTTGACGGTGAAGAATTTCTCCCAATCCGCGTCGCTGATTTTCTCGAACGGCTTCGGCTCGAAGATGCCGACGTTGTTCACCAGAATATCGAGCTGCGGCAGTTGCCTAACGACTTCGGCGCAGCCCTCGGCCGTGCCCAGATCGGCCGCGATCCCGTTCACCTTCGCGTCGGCGAGTTCCTTTTTGATCGCCGCCATCGCTTCATCCACGCGCTCCTGTTTGCGGCCGTTCACCCACACCTCGACGCCCTCCTGCGCGAGCCGGCTGGCGATGGCCAGCCCGATCCCAGCGGTCGACCCGCTGACAAACGCCTTCTTCCCTTGCAGTTCCAGATTCATTCATTTCCATCCCACGCGGCGAAAGGCGTTCAAGGCGAATTGTAGGGCGGGCGCTCCGCCTGCCGAGTTTGATCATGGGCAAGCGGAGCGCTTGCCCTACAATGCTGCCCCGCGTTAAATCAGTCGCATGGGACGTCAGTGGCTCCACGCTAAACGAGAAGTCGCCGGTCTGAAAAAAGGCCAGGTGACCGGCAAGCTCGTGAAAGAAATCATGGTCGCGGCAAAACTCGGCGGCGCCGATCCGTCCGGGAACGCGCGCCTTTTCGCGGTCGTGGAAAAAGCGCGCCGGGCGAGCGTGTCGCGCGATGTGATCGAGCGCGCGATCAAGAAAGGCGCGGGCATCGGCGGCGAAAAGCTCGAGCTCGAGCATGTCGTCTTTGAAGGCTACGCGCCCAACAAGGTCCCCGTGATCGTGGAAGTGCAGACCGACAACAAAAACCGCACCGCGCCTGAAATCCGCGTTCTTTTCAAACGCGGGCAGCTCGGCGCGCCTGGGAGCAACAAGTTCCTCTTCGACCATGTCGGCCTCGTCGAAGCGCATCATCCTGACCCGCAAACCGACGCGGAAGCCGCTGCGATCGAAGCGGGCGCGCAGGATTTCGTCCCCGCTAACGAACGCGGACGATTCCGAAATTCCCGATGGCGCGGCCGGAGCGCGCTTCATCACTGCGCCGACCGATCTGCATGCCGTCTCGCAATGGCTGGGCGGAAACGGCTGGACGATCGTGACCAGCGAGCTCGGCTACCTCGCGAAAAACTTATCCGGAATTGAGCGAGGAAGATCGCGAGCAGGTCGGGGAATTTCTCCAGATTTTGGAAGACCACGAAGACGTCCACCGGGTCTGGGCGGCCCTTCGTTAGGCGGAAGCGATGAGCGACGAAACGAGCGAGGCCATCTTCGGCGACGCTGTCGCTGACTCGCTGGAAAGGCCCGGCCGCCGGCGCGGTTTTTTCCGCTGGAAAAAAACAGTCGAAGAGAACCGGCCGTTCACCCACTGCGAGGATTGCGGCGCTCCTTTGCACGGACATTACTGTTCTAAATGCGGGCAAGTGGCGGTCGATTACCGGCGCTCTTTTCGTCACGTCATCGCGGACGTCGCGGATTCGTTCCTGAATTGGGATTCCAAGTTCGTCAAAACCATCGGGCTCCTCCTCGTTTTTCCTGGTTGGCTAACGAACCAGTTCGTCGCCGGCCGGCGCACCCGCTATCTCCACCCGCTGCGGCTTTATCTGCTCGTCAGCGTGGCTTTTTTCCTCTGCGCGCGGCTTCTTCCGATCTCGCCCGGCCGTGTCCACGGACCAATGTCGCCGGCCGATCGTGCCGGGGTGGAGAAGGCGATGAGCGATCCGAACGTGCCGGCCGCCGTGCGCGAGCAGGTCCGGCAGGCGTTGGCGAACGCGGAGGCCGCGCGCGCGATGAAAGGAGTTGATTCCTTCCTCGTGCCCGCGCCACCGACCCCGCCGCCCGCGCCCGCTGCGGTGCTCGAGAAAATTCACGCGCTTCCGGGTGCGGGCGATGCGAGCTCGAGCAATTGGCTAAAACGGCGGGTGAAAGAAAAGGTCGGCCCGCACGGAAACAACGTGCAGCTCCTCGGCAACACGCTGCGCAACAACATCTCGACGATGATGCTTTTCTGCATCCCGCTTTTCGCTCTCGTCCTGAAAATTCTCTATCTCCGCCAGCGCCGTTTTTACATCGAGCATCTCGTTTACGCGCTCCACATCCACGCCTTCTTCTACATCGCGCTGCTCGTCATCGTCTTGAGCGCGTGGGCCGCGAAACATTCCATCCCGTCGCTGGAAACGCCGCTCATCTGGATCTTGTCCCTCGCGCTCATCACCCAGGTTTTTCTCTCGATCCGGCAGGTCTACGGCCAGAGCCGGCTGATGACCACGTTCAAGTTCTTTTTTGGCGGCTTTATTTATTTCTGCGTGCTCATCTTCGCGCTCGCCGTGACCGCGATCGTGACCCTCGCGGTGCCTTAGCGACTCGTTAGGCGAGGAGCTCTTTCGCGCGGGCCAGGGCGGCCTCGATTTTCGCGGAATCCGTCCCGCCGCCCTGGGCCAGCTCCGGCCGGCCGCCGCCTTTGCCGCCGACGAGCGGGGCAATTTCCTGGATTAATTTCCCGGCCTGAAGCGGCTCGTTAGGGCTTTCGGGCACGGAGGCGAGCAGGGCGACGCGCCCTTCCTTTTCATCCGGCAAGGAAAATCGGCCCGTCGAACTCGAGTTTTGAGCGCATCGGCCACGGCTTGGAGCAACTTGCCGTCGGCTTCTGTCACGCGCGCGACCCGGAAAGTCGCGCCGTCGCTTGCCGCCAATTCGTTCGCGATCGCGGCGGCGCGGCTTTGCATTCCTGCTTCGTCGGCTTTGGCCTTGGCCTTTTCCCAATCGCGCACCTCCGCTTCCAGCTTCTCGAGGTGCGCGGCGCGGGCATCGATGCTCGCTGCATCCGTCGCGGCGAAGGCCGGGAGAGCGGCAAGGTCGGTTTTCTTTTTCGTTAGGGCGTGAAATTTTTCCTCCTGGCGGGCCGCTTCGGCCTGCATCCATTGGCCGACCGCGTCGCCCGCGATCGCTTCGATCCGCCGGATGCCGGCCGCGATCGCGCCCTCGCTCAGGATGCGGAAGGATCCGATGTCGCCGGTCGCGCGGACGTGGGTGCCGCCGCACAGTTCCATCGAGTAACCATTGAGTTCGTTAGGCGCAGCCGCCGATCTGCACCACCCGCACAAGGTCGCCGTATTTGTCGCCGAAGAACTGCATGATATCGGCGCGTTCTCTTCGCCTCAGCGTAGGGAATTTCCCGTCCAGGAAACCGCCGCGTTGCGCGGCGATTTTTTCGTTCACCAGTTTCTCGACCGTCGCGCACCTGCTGCTTTCGTTAGGGCGGCGCTCGAGAAATCGAAGGTCAGCTTCTCCGGCCCGACGTAGCTGCCCTTCTGCGCCGCATCGCGACTCACGATTTCGTGCAATGCCCAATGCAGCAGGTGGGTCACCGTGTGGTGCCGCTCGATTGCGGCCCGCCGCGCGCGATCGATTCGCACGGTCACATGTTCGCCGATCGCGCGGCGCATCTTTGCCTTCGATCACGTGCACGAAAGCCGCTCCGGATTTTCGCGTATCGACCACCTGCCAGCGGCCCTTTTCGCCGACGATTTCGCCGCGATCGCCGACCTGCCCGCCCATCTCGGCATAGAGCACGGAGTTGTTCAGGACGACGCCGCGGCGCTCGCCTTCCAGCTCAAGTATACCCTCGACATCCGCGCCGGATATGATCGTGCTCATAGCCGAGAAAGTTCGTGGCGTTTTGCTCGGTCGCGTCCGTCACCGCGATCACGCTTTTCTTCTGCGCTTTGCGCGCCCGTTCGCGCTGTTCTTTCATCAGCTTCTCGAAGCCTTTGGTATCGACGCTGAGCCCGCGCTCGCGCGCCATCAGCTCAGTGAGATCGAGCGGAAAACCCTGTTCATCATAAAGGCGAAAAGCGAACGCGCCGGAAATCATGCCGCGTTCGGATTCAGAATCGGGGAGCGCACGCGACTCGCGTGCTTCGTCCGGCGACTCGCCGGACGACCGCGCGCTCTCCGGCGTCCAAAGCCAGGGATAACCTTCCTCCGGTTTCACGAGGTCCGACTTCCAGGGATTTTCGCAAATGTAGGCGTACTTTTCCTGCAAATCCGCTTCCGACCGAATTATTCGATCGAAGGATTCTTTCTCCCAGACGGGACCAGCGGCCTTTCGCTCCTTATTAACCCGGTGCGCGGAAACCGACTTGATATTTTGCAGCAACTCGGTGAGCGAATAGAAGACCGCGTCGCCTTTTGCATCCTGTTCCTTGATCTGAGGCTCGAGCAGGAGATGAACGTGATCTGGCATCACGCAGGCGGCATAGAGCTCGAAATGGTTTTGTTCGGCCGGGTAAAGGATGCATTCGAGGACGATTTTACGCTCGGCTTCGGTCAGGGGACGACGAGCTTCCGTGCTGAAGGAAATCGCATATTTGCTCCATGGGCGCTCGAAGTGGGGGAGTCGACGCTTCGAATAACGCGTTTGCGCTGCGAGGGAAGTTTTCGGCGAGTCGCCGAAAACAGCACGCGAGTCGCGTGCGCTCCCCAGGCGAGCGGCTTCGCGCGCGAAGAGCTCGATGCCGTTATCGAGCGTGCGGTTGAAGGATTCTTCTTCGCGCCGGATCGTTTCCTTAATGCGTGCCTGCTGCGCGCGCAGTTCGGGGAAGACATCGCCCATCGTTAGGCTGAGGACCTCGACCAGTTTACTAAAGAACGGCTTATGAAAGCCTAACGAACGGCCGTAGCGCACCGCGCGACGCAGGATGCGGCGCAGGACGTAGCCGCGGCCTTCGTTGCTCGGCTGGATGCCGTCGGCGATGGCGAAGCTGAGGGTGCGGATGTGGTCGGCGATGACGCGGAAAGCGATGTCGATTTTTTCCTGCTCTGACTCGCCAGCATTCGCGGCAGTGGGCAGGGTCGAGCCGTATTTCTTGCCGCTCAGCTTCTCGATCTCGTCGAAGATCGGGCGAAAAATATCGGTCTCGTAATTCGAGATCGTGCCGGTGAAGTCGGTCAGATTCTTCGTCCCCTGGATGATCGCGCTCACGCGCTCGAAGCCCATGCCGGTGTCGACGTGCCTTGCGGGCAGCGGAGAGAAGGTGCCGTCGGGGTTGGCGTTGAACTGGATGAAAACTAGATTCCAAATCTCGATGCAGCGCGGGTCGCCGGCGTTGACTAACGAACCGCGGGTGTCGCCTCAGCGGCGTCAGGTCGACATGCAGCTCCGAGCAAGGACCGCACGGGCCGGTGTCGCCCATCATCCAGAAATTGTCTTTCTTGTTGCCGTTGACGATGTGCACGGCGGGATCGAGTCCGGCGGCGTCGAAGAGACGGCCCAATGGTCGTGCGCTTCCTGGTCGAAGTCGGAGGGCTCGCTCAGGCCCGGGCGATAGACGGTGGCGTAGAGCCGCTCGGCAGGAAATTTCCAGCGCCTAACGACCAGCTCCCAGGCCCACTCGATCGCTTCCTTTTTGAAGTAATCGCCGAAGCTCCAGTTCCCGAGCATCTCGAAAAAGGTGTGGTGGTAGGTGTCGAGCCCGACGTCGTCGAGGTCGTTGTGCTTGCCGCCGGCGCGGATGCATTTCTGGGTGTCGGCGGCGCGCGGCGGATCGTAGGGGGCAGGTTCGCTGGCCGAGAAAGATGGGCACGAACTGGTTCATGCCGGCGTTGGTGAAGAGCAGGTTGGGCGCGTCCGGCAGGAGGCGAGGACGACGGCACGATGGTGTGCTTTTTCTCGCGGAAGAAATCGAGAAAGGATTGGCGGATTTCGGCGGAAGTCATTGGTTCGGAGGTTAACGTGGATTGCGGCCAGTTTTCATCAGGCGGCCGCGGTCGTCGGCCCGGAGTCGGATTTGTTCGGGTTGACGAACTATTTTGCGCGCAGACGATTCGTGCCATGAGCGATGATCTCGTCGGCGAGATGCAACGGATTTACCCACAGATTTATTTGGCGTGTCACGTCGATCACGTGCGGGCGCGCTCGACCGAGTGGCGGCTTTCCGCGCGCGATTCTTCCCTCCTCTCGCATCTCGATCGCGACGCGGGAATGAGGCCGAAGGAGCTGGCGGGGCATCTGAATGTCGCGGCCTCAACGCTTTCGGCTGCGATCACGCGACTGGTCGAGCTGGGATACATTCGCAGCGCCGCGACGAAAACGGACAAGCGCCGGCGGCAGCTCTGCCTAACGAGTCTGGGCGCGGAAGCGATGGCCGCGACCTCGGTGCTGGATGGCGCGCGCGTGGCGGCTTTGGTGAAAACTTTCACGGCGAAGGAACGCGAGACCGTTGCGCGCGGCTTGCACCTTCTCGCGCGCGCGGCGCGGCAGTTGCAGGAGCGATCATGAAAATTGCGCTGCTTATCCTGGCGGCGTTCGTCGTTCTGCTTGCGCTCGTCTTGATCATCGGCGCGATGTTGCCTCGACAACATCGGGTGACGCGTTCGATCACGCTGGCGCGCCCGGCGCAGGAAGTTTACGCGGTCGTGCGAGACTTCGGCGCGGCGGCCAGTTGGCGGCGCGATCTCGACCGTGTGGAGGTCCTCGATGCCACACATTTTCGCGAAGAATCGAAGCACGGAAAGGTCAACTACGAGGTCGTGGAGGACATTCCGGAGAGCAAGCTCGTGACACGCATCGTCGATCGCAATCTCGGCTACTCCGGTTCATGGACCTACGAATTCCTCCCCTCCGGTTCGGGCACGCGCGTTCGGGTGACGGAAAACGGCGAGGTCTCAAACGTCTTCTTTCGATTCATGTCGCGCTTCGTCTTTGGACAAACGAAGACGCTCGACGATTACCTGAATTCGTTAGGCGCGAAGTTTGGCGAGAAGGTGACGCCGCACTAAATCATTCGCCGGCCGCGTTATTTCTTGTCTTCGTCGAGCTTCGCTTTTACCGCGGTCTCGATTTCTTCGTAGAGCGCGGGGTCGTTCTTTAGCACTTCCTTGGCGGCATCGCGGCCTTGGGCGAGTTGGTTGCCTTTGTAGCTCAACCAGGAGCCGCGCTTTTCCACGATCTGTTTTTCCAGCGCGAGATCGAGGAGGGAGCCGGTCGCGGAAATCCCTTCGTTGTACATGATGTCGAACTCCGCTTCGGTGAAGGGCGGCGCGACTTTGTTTTTCACCACTTTCACTCGGGTGCGGTTGCCGGTGACGACGCCGTCGGTCTGCTTGATCGCGCCGATGCGGCGAATGTCCATGCGCACGCTGGAGTAAAACTTCAGCGCTCGGCCGCCGGGCGTTGTCTCCGGATTTCCGAACATGACTCCGATTTTTTCCCGGATCTGGTTGGTGAAAATGCAACAGGTCCGCGCCTTCGAGATGAGGGAGGTGAGCTTGCGCAGGGCAGCGCTCATCAAGCGGGCCTGGGCGCCGACGGTGGAGTCGCCGATTTCGCCTTCCAGCTCCTGTTTGGTCACGAGCGCGGCGACGGAATCGAGGACGATAACGTCGAGGGCGTTGGAGCGGACGAGCGTCTCGACGATGCGAAGCGCTTCTTCGCCCGAGCTCGGCTGCGAGACTAACAAGTCGTCGAGATCGACCCCGAGCCGGCGCGCGTACTGCGGATCGAGGGCGTGTTCGACATCGACGAAAGCCGCGAGGCCGCCACGCTTCTGGGCCTGGGCGATGATCGTTAGGGTGAGGGTTGTTTTTCCGGATGACTCCGGCCCGTAAACTTCCACGATTCGCCCTCGGGGAACGCCGCCGACGCCGAGCGCGCGATCGATCAGAATGTTGCCGGTGGGGATGACATCGATGTCGACGACCTGTTCGTCGCCGAGGCGCATGATCGCGCCTTCGCCGTAGTCTTTGGCGATCTGCTGGATGGCGAGTTCGAGGTTCTTGTCGCGAGCGGCGGTGATCTTGTTTTCGGAGGGTTTTTCTTCAGTTTTGGAGGCCATAGCGGCCTCTTAGGTACGTCGGCCCACGCGCCCCGCCAAGCAGAAAAGCGGAGCGCGTGGAAAAGAATCGCAGCAGGCCGGGAGACGCGGTCTGCTTATTGTTCCGGCACGTGGAAAACGTCGGCCTGCAGCTCGTCGCCGATCGGCGTGTTGCGCTTGATGATCGTGGCGAGGGTCTGGTGCCGGATCTGCCGCACCATCGGTTTTGGCAGATAAGTCTGGAACCAGAAACGATCGCCGTCGCGCACGCGGGTAAACTGATCTCGCAAGATCGTAAAGATCAGCTGGCCACAGAGGCCGTCGTTGACGTGATCCTCCGCGAGCCCTCCGACCCAGACATCGAGATCGTCCGGAGTGGCATAGGCGGCGGCGAGCCGGCTTTGCAAATCCGGGTCCGAGGTGATCTCGGCAAAGGTTGTCTTCGGGGCCAACCCGAAATCCTGCCGGACTTGATTGTAGCGCGGCAGGCCATGATCGCGCCCGCGTTGGATATTCAACGAAGCGAGGTCAAATCCGCCCGCGCCGGGAGGGCCGAAGAGAAAATTGCGCACGCCGTCGACGAGGTAACAATCAACCTCCTGCGGAATCTGGCTGGCCAATCCACGCAGATAGGGCTCGATCCCAACACTGCTGACGGCGGTGGGATTAAAGAAAGCTTGGCTAAGGTCGAGGTCGCCGATGGTTTGATTATTGGCGTCGAGACGGCGCAAGGTAGCCGAGAGCAGGGTGTGACCGACCCGAAAGGCCGCAGTGGAGAAGGAATTCGCAATACTTGGGTCGATGTCCTGCTTGTAGCCGCGGTAGGGCGGGAGTGCGTTCGGCCCGAGAAGAGCGGGGATGAAATCGTGATAGGTAATATACTGGATTTCCGCACCGACAATGGCGCGCGCCCGGTAGTAGATGCCGTCGTCATCGAGTGACGGATCCTTTTTCTTGAGCCGGGTCGCCCAAAAGTTGTGCTCGCGCACGAAGAGAGTTTGGATGGAGGTGAGACCAACCTGTTCGTTGGAGCGCACGTCGCCGGCGAGGAAATAGCCGGGGCTGTTATCGGGAGCGTTGGGGAAACCGTCGACATTATAAGGCAGGAGTCCGTCATCGCTCTCCTTCAGGCGACCCGTGCCATCGAGCGTGCGCAGCTCTTGCGCGCGAGCTGGGTCGGAGCCATAGACTTGCGAGGCGTCGATGAAAGCAGTGTCGGTGTTGACCTGTTGCCGGATGCCATTGATCGCCTGATAAATGGAGCGATCCAGCTCAATGATTTGCGTGCCGGTATTATCCGGATCGAAAAACGGATCGCCTAACGGGACCTTGATATCGAAGCGTTCCGGCGGGCTGATCGTCGGCGTGAGATCCATGTCGTGATCGATGAACTGGCCCCATTGCCAAAGGTAATCGGAAACGTTTTTGGAACAGGGCACGTCGTGGTCCTGGGCAAAAACCGTGTTGCTGATTTCGCGCGCGCTCGGCTCGTTAGGCGCGGCTGGTGAGCCGACGCCGTCGTCGTAGGCGATGGTGGTCTTGCGCAACAAGGGGATGTTGGCGGCGCCGCGTGTGCCGTCGATCGGGTTATTGCCCGAACCGTCGATCGAGCGGAATTCGTTAGGATAGAACGCTGAAACGCTGGACGTGGTCGAGCGCCCCGGCTGTGCGAGATCGGTTTGGCGGATGGGCGGCGCTTCGAGCGGACTCTTGGCGAAGAGAGCCGGAGCGGAAAGGCTGCAAAGCAAACAGATGGTTTTCGTTAGGTTCATTTGTTGTTGTGGTGTTTTTTAACTGCTGGCGGAATTTACTAGCAGAAACCAGTCGGAGAGGGAAGAAAATTAAGGAATCATAAATGTAACTTTTTCCAGAGCAGAGGGGAACAAAAAGGCCGCAGACCTTGCGGCCTGCGGCTTTCCCAATCACCTAACCCGAAGTGGATTAGGAGACGGTGATCTTGCGCGGTTTCACTTCCTCCGCCTTCGGCAAGGTGAGGGTGACGACGCCCTGGCTTATCCGGGCGGCAATTTTCCCGCTGTCGATCGAAGGATCGATCTCAAAGGAGCGGCGATAATTGTGCGGCCGGGACTCGCGATGAATGAGCGTGCCTTCGACGGCGGGAGTGCTTCTCCGTCCCACGATCGAGAGTTCGTTATTCTCGACCGAGATCTCGAGCTCATCCTTGCTCACGCCCGGCATTTCCAGCTCAAGCGTGTAGCCGTCTGCGGTTTCGTTCACACTGGCGACGGGCGTGATGAATTTCTCGCTCTCCCGCCGAGTGTTTGGGGTTCCGTTGTTTTCGCGCACTAGATTGTTGGTCATAGGTTTTGGTCCTTTCTGAGGAATTATTCGATGCTGACTGCGATTTTTTTGGGCTTCGCCTCTTCCGCCTTCGGCAGGGTCACGGTCAGGATGCCATCCTTATAGGAGGCTGCGACCTTGCCCGAGTCGACACGGGTGGGAAGGGTGATGCTGCGGCGGAATTTGCCGGTGAAACGCTCGGTGCGTTCGGCATTCTCGCCCTCGCCCGCGGTGGCCTGGCGTTCGCCCGTGATCGTGAGGGTGCCGTCATGCAGGGAGATTTCGATGTCTTCCTTGCGCAGGCCGGGCAGCTCGACGACGGCGACGACATTGTCCGCGTTTTGATAGAGGTCGAGAGCGGGAGTCCAGCCGCTGAAAAGCTGCGTCTGGCGGCCGAAGTTGGCCACAACGGGCAGCTCGAAGAGGCTGTTCATCTCGTCCCGAAGATTGGCCCATCGATCAAGCGATGGCCATGTGGATATTTCTGGAGATTGGTAACGTATTAGACTCATTTTGGTTTTCCTTTCGTTGTTAAAATTATCAACTTGCGATATAAGGATTAGCTAGAACGGTGCCGTAGATTCTCTGGCCTCTAGTCTCAAGCGTAAGCTATTTGTTCATAGAAGCATACGCTTGTCTTTCGAATCTTCATTCGGCTCGAAACAGCGCCAAGACGGCGCTTTTCAACTTTCGAGCGGTAGCGGGATGATGCGCCAGACAGTCGCTCAAGGATAAGCGCTTACAACCAGGTACACACGTTGCAGCGGGTATCAGGACCTGCATAGTCTCTCCGGTGCCAACGTCTACGGATGAGAAGTTCATGCGGGCGGCGTTAGCCGAAGCCCGCAAGGGCGTCGGCCACGTGAGCCCGAACCCCGCGGTAGGGGCGGTCCTGGTTGAAAACGGCCGGATCATCGCCAGCGGTTATCATCGCGGCCCTGGACTTCCCCATGCCGAAGTGGAATGCCTTGCCGCCGCCGGCGATCGCTCGTTAGGCAAGGCTGCACTTTACGTCACCCTGGAGCCGTGTTCGACCATCGGACGCACGCCTCCCTGCACCGAGGCCATCGCGCGCGCCGGGCTGAGCCGTCTGGTCATCGGGGCGATGGATTTGAATCCCGCAAATGCCGGACGCGCGGCGCGCGAAATGCGCGCGACGGGTATCGAGGTTTCCACCGGCGTGCTCGCGCTGGAATGCACCCGCCTGAATGAAGCGTTCAACAAATGGATCGTGACCCGCCGGCCGTTTGTCATTGCGAAATGCGGGATGAGCCTGGATGGCCGCCTAACGAGATCGCCTAACGAGGGCCAGTGGTTAACGAGCGCGGCTTCGCGCCGTCACGGCCGGCAGCTGCGGGCCGAGGTCGATGCGATTTTGATCGGCGCGGAAACTCTCCGCCAGGACAACCCGCGCCTAACGACGCGGGGAATTCGCGGAGCGAAGCAACCCTGGCGCGTGGCGCTGACCCGGAGCGGCCGCCTTCCGCGCGAAGCTCATCTTTTCACCGACCGACTCGCCGGGCGCACGCTGGTATATCGTGGAAAAAGTCTCGAAAAGGTCCTGCGCGATCTTGGAGAAAAAGAGATCACGAGCGTCTTGCTCGAGGGAGGCGGCGACCTCCTCGGCCAAGCCTTCGCGAATCAGTTGGTGGACAAAGTGCAATTTTATCTCGCGCCGATCCTGACCGGTGGTCCGGTTCCGGCGGTTGGTGGAAAAGGCGCCGCCGCGACCGCCTGCGGGGCGCGCCTGCGGGAACTGCGATACGAACGGATCGGCTCGGATCTTTGCGTTACGGGGTATCCGGAGTGGGCCGCGAAATCGGTTGAATAAGTTGCAGCCGCGAGCGTCTGAATTTACGTTCTTTATCTGAAAGGAGGTGAGACATGAACTGGAAAAAGCTTCTCTTGATCACTGCGGTTGTTGGGGCCTTCGCTTTCGTTTCCGCACCTAAATCTGACGCCCGCGTCAGTGTGGGTATTGGCATTGGATTGCCGATCGCTTATCCCGCCTACGGCTATCCTTATTACGGCGGCTATCCGTACCCCTACGGCTATCCGGCCTACTACGGATCCTACGGTTACTACGGATACGCGCGGCCGTTTGTTTATCGGCGCCCCTTCGTTTATCGGCGCCCGATCGTTTATCGGGGCCGCGTCGTTCATCACCGCCACCACCGCTAGGCGGAGACCGGTGGTTTTACGATAGTCTGGAGATCGGCAGCTTCGAGGAATCCCTCGAGCTGCCGAATTCTCGTCGGGTGCCGCATCTTGCGCAGCGCTTTCGCCTCGATCTGGCGAATGCGTTCGCGCGTCACCCGAAATTGGCGCCCCACTTCCTCGAGCGTGCGGCTGTAGCCGTCGACCAGACCGAAACGCTGCTCGAGCACCTGGCGTTCGCGGTCGGTTAAGGTCTCGAGCACATCTTTGATCTTCTCCTTCAGGAGCGCGATCGCGGTCATGTCGCTCGGGTTGTCGGCGGTTTTATCCTCGATGAAATCGCCGAAGTTTGTCTCTTCGCTTTCTCCCACGGGTGCTTGCAGGGAAATCGGTTGCTGCGCCATTTTCAGCACCGCGCGCACCCGATCGACTGGCAACAAGATTTCCTCCGCCACTTCGTCGGGAGTCGGCTCGCGGCCGTATTCCTGGAGCAATTGCTTCTGCACCCGCATTAATTTATTGATCGTCTCGATCATGTGCACTGGGATGCGAATGGTCCGTGCCTGATCGGCGATCGAGCGGGTGATCGCCTGCCGAATCCACCACGTCGCGTAGGTGGAAAATTTATAGCCGCGGCGGTACTCAAATTTCTCGACCGCTTTCATCAGGCCCATGTTGCCTTCCTGAATGAGATCGAGAAAAGAGAGGCCGCGGTTGGTGTATTTTTTCGCGATGGAAATGACGAGGCGAAGGTTGGCCTCCACCATTTCGGTCTTGGCCCGCAGGGCGCGGCGTAGCCAACCCCGCAACTCCTGGTAACGCTCGTCAAATTCTCCCATCGAAAGCCAGACACGGCTCTCAATCTCGCGCAGCTTTTTCTGGAGGGGCTCACGCGTGCGCCGGGTGGGGCGCTTCATCTCCTCCTGCAGATTGCGCAGGATGGCGTAATGATTGTCCGCCAGGTGCACGAACTCTTCGGTGACCCGTTGCTTGAAATAAAACTGCGGGTAAAGATCCTGCAGCCTAACGACCGCCTTCTCGAAGCGCTTGAGCTGCGCGGGATCGCGATGCGCCCGGCGGGCGAGTTGCTGGTAGAGTCCTTCGATCTCGGCGCTCATCTTCTCGACCTTCTTGCAGAGACGCGGGAGGAGTTTCATGTAGCGCTCGCGGCTCTCGATTTTTTTGTCGAGGATGACGCGGTCGAAACGTTCGCCGCCTTCGACCAATTTAGCCGCCAGCTCGAGATGCGCTCCCGCGACGAAGCCAAAGCGATTGATATGCCGCTGCACCATGCCTTCCGCTTCTTCAATCCGCTTCGAGATCTCGACCTCCTGCTCGCGGGTGAGGAGCGGCACCTGTCCCATTTGCTTGAGGTACATCCGAACCGGGTCGTCGAGGATGTCGAGCTTCGGCTCGGGCTTTTCTTCCTCATCCTCGGTGTCTTTTTTTACGTCCTTGTAACGGTCGACCTCGGAGGCTTCGATGATGTCGATCTCGAGTTTGCGCAGCCCGATGAGAATGATATCGAGCTCGTCGGGATCGGTCAGCTCCGCCGGGAGCGCTTCGTTGAGATCGTCGAAGGTGAGATAACCCTGCTCCTTGGCGAGCTTGATCAGCTCCCGAATGCGCGTTTGCGTCTGGCTCCCGTCGCTCACTGGAGCGGCGCCGTTTCCGTTGCCGGTTTGCACATGCGATCCCGAAGCAGATTTGCGGCCAAGGGGTGGACGACCGCGACCGCGCTTCACCGCTTCCGCTTTTAGGACGGGATTTTTGCGCGGACGGCCCCGGGGACGTTTGATTTTTGGGAGCGCGGCGGCTTTCGGCTTCCTTGCGACTCCGGCAGCTTTCTTGTTCAGACTGCCCGGTGGGCGTCCCCGCTTTTTCTTGGCTGCAGCCGTGGGCTTGGGGTTCTTTCTCGGCCGGCCGCGTGGTTTGGATTTTTTAGCCAAATCGAAGTCTGTTGAGGTCTAGAAAAAGAAACCGGCAGATCGAAGCGAAGCGCCCTCCCGTGGACGACCCTTCAGGACTCGACCTGGCGGTTCGGCGAAAACCGTGAAAATTCGTCGAGCTGCCCACGCAGGTCAACAACTTGTTTCTGCAGGGTAACGACTTCGCCCGCGGTGAGCTGGGGAAGTTTTAGCCGGCTCTCCGCAGCCTGGAGTCGGCGTCGCAATGCCGGCTGACGCAGGCCTTGCCACCATTCCCGCGCCACCGTTTCGGCCTTGGGCGGCATCTTTTGCAGGAGCCAGCCCGAGACGAGCGACTCCTCCTCCGCCGGGAGCGAGGCCATGAAAAGATTGAGCGTCGCCGGATCGTCCGGTCGCAGGTCGCTCTCCAGAATCTTGCCTAACATTTCCGTCCCCGGCGTTTCTTCCACGACGTCGTGCCAATTCTGCTCGAGGAGAAAATCGCGCGCCGCGGAATCGCGCAGCGCGAGGAGGCAGAGGAGCGCGATCTCGTGTCGCGGTGCGGGCGCGACCGTGCGGGGTCTCTCTTCGGTGACGCGCGTGCGCGATATTTTGGGAAGCAGGTTCGCGAAATCAGCCGGGGAAACGCCGAGTCGCGCCGTCACTTTGCTGATCACTTCATTGCGCATGAGCGGGTCGTGCACCCGGCCGACCGTGTCGGCGAGCTGGCGCGCCAGCTGCATCTTCGCGCTCAGATTCGTTAGGTCGGCCGCGCCCGCGCTTCGTTCGATCCAGTAATCGAAAAAGTCCGGAGCCGCGGTGATCCGCGCACTGAAACTTTCCGCGCCTTCTCTTCGGACTAACGAGTCCGGATCTTCCCCCGCCGGCATCTCTGCCACCCGCACCACCAGATCATGCTGCAGGAGCGGCTCGAGCGAGCGTTCCGCGGCTTTTTCCCCCGCAGCGTCGGCGTCGAAGCAAAGGACGACTTCGTTAACGTAGCGCTTCAGGATGCGGGCCTGCCCATCGGTGAAGGCCGTTCCCTGGGGCGCGACCACATTCGTTAGGCCAGCCTCGAAGAGCGAAATCAGGTCGAGCTGACCTTCGCAAACAATCGCGCGGCCGGCATCGATCAGACCGCGCTTGGTTTTGTGCAGACCGAAAAGAATGCTGCCCTTGCGAAAGAGCGGCGTCTCCGGCGAGTTGAGATATTTCGCACTCTCCACTTCGCTTTTCAGGATGCGCCCGCTGAAGGCGATCACCTCGCCGACGTCGTTACAGATCGGGAACATGAGCCGGCCGCGAAAACGATCGTAGACCTCACTATCCGGCCGATCTTCGTCGCGCAACTTGACCAGCCCGCTCTGCAAGATTGTTCCGCGCTCGTAGCCGCGATCGAGCGCCCAATCGAGGCACGCGTCCCAGCTGTCGGGAGCAAAACCGAGCTGCCACGATTTCGCCACCGCGCTTGTGATGCCGCGATTTTTCAGATAATCGCGCGCCGCCTGACCGATCTCACTCTTGAGCAGGTTATTTTGAAACCACTCGGTCGCTTCGGCGTGCAACTTCAGGAGCGTGCGCCGCGCCTCGTGCTGGCGATCGTCGCTCGAGCTGCCGCCGCTTTCCTCGATCACCGGGATACCCGCGCGCGCCGCCAGTCGCCTGACGGACGCCGGGAAATCGATATGCTCGTAATCCATCACGAAACGAAAAACACTCCCGCCCACCCCGCAGCCGAAGCAGTGGAACGATTGCCGCGCCGGATTGACGTGAAACGACGGCGTCTTCTCCTGGTGGAAAGGACAGAGCGCGCGGAAATTCGCCCCCGCGCGTTTGAGCGGGAAATAGGAACCGATCACCTCCACGATGTCGTTCGCGGCGGCGACTTGCTCAATGGTGTGAGTCGGGATGGTGCCCATGCGTGCGTTCTTTTTCCTCGTGACGAAAGCGGAGCGATGGCAGATTAACGCAGCGCCTTCGGGCCTCCAAACGATCTTGTCATGTTCCGCTCTGCACTCTGCGTTTTCGCTTTCCTGCTCGCCTCTCACTTGTCGTTAGGCGCGAGGAGGGGAACGCCATCGGCCGGGGCGATGTCGTGGTCGTGCCGTTGCACGGCGAGATTTCGCCTTCGCTCGCGATCTTCCTGCGCCGGGCCGAGAAAACGGCGGAAGGCGCCGGGGCGAGCGCGATCATTTTCGACATGGACACCTACGGCGGCCGGCTCGATGCCGCCGAGGAAATCACCGGCATCCTCAATCACGCCACCATCCCGACCTACACCTACATCAACTCCAACGCCGGGTCGGCCGGCTCGTTGATCGCGCTCGCCACTAAACACATTTACATGGCGCCGGTCAGCGCGATCGGGGCGGCCGCTCCGATCCTCTCCACCGGCGAAGATCTCCCTGCGACGGAGAAGGAAAAAACCATCTCCTACTGGTCCGCGCTCATCCGCGGGATGGCCTTCCGCAACGGCCACAATCCCGACGTCGGCGAGGCCTTCATGAACAAGGACAAGGAGGTGAAAATCGGCGCCAAAGTGGTGCACGCCAAGGGCACGCTCCTCACCCTCAGCGCCCAGGAAGCGACCGAAAAAATAAACGGCAAACCGGTCCTGGCCGACGGCGATCGCGGAGGATTTGCCCGATCTCATGCAGAAGGCCGGTTTGAAAGGCGAGGTCGTCCAGTTCGATCCGAGCGGGTTCGAGCAGCTCGCCTTTTGGCTGACTGCGCTCGCGCCTCTCTTGTTGTTAGGCGGAATTCTCGGCGCCTATATCGAGTTCAAGATTCCGGGGTTCGGCCTTGCCGGAATCATCTCCATCATCTGTTTTTCGCTCTTCTTTCTCGGGCACTATTTTGCCGGGCTGGCCGGCTGGGAAGTGGTCGCGCTCTTCGTCGTCGGCTTCGTTTTCGTCCTCGTGGAAGTTTTGTTTTTCGGGCACACCACCATCATCTTCGGCGTCGTCGGCGTTTTACTCATGCTCGCCTCGCTCCTCTGGGCGATGATCGATCGCTACCCGGGCCAGGGATTTTTCCCAAGCGGCGGGATGCTGAAAACACCAGTCATGAATCTCTTCATCACCCTGATCGCGGCCGCGATCCTCATCGCCGTGCTGGCGAAGTTTCTCCCGCGCACCAGCATTTACCGGCGCTTCATTCTTTCCACCGTCAACCCGCCCGGGCCGTCGTTAGGCGAACCGCAGCGCGCCTTCGTCCAGGCCACGCCGATCGCGCTCGGGATGCGCGGGCGTTCCCTCACCATCCTGCGTCCGAGCGGCAAGGCGCAGTTCGACGATCGCGTCGTCGATGTCGTGACCGAGGGCGAATTCATCGCGCCAGAAACGCCGGTCGCCGTCATCGCGACCGACGGAATGCGCGTGGTCGTAAAGGGAGTCGCGGCCTGATTGCCGGGACGCGTCGATAGTGTCGGATCGCAGGCATCTTGCCTGTGCGGCCACCCGGCGTCTCGCGCCGCTGCGAACGCGCCTCCTTTTCGCGGGGGCATTTTTCGGCTTGCCCGATAGCGGCCGATTGCCTAAAAATCGGCATCGTGACCTCCATCCACCCCCGCGCGCAGGTGTTCCCGGCCGTGTTATACGAAACTTTTTTCGTATTTAATTGCGAACTTTCGTATAACTCTCGTTAGGTCTATGGCGCTGCGCTGCGATTTCCCGAAACTTCGATTCGAAAAAGCCGTAGTAATCAGTAAGCACTACCATGAAGCACCCAATATTAAAAGCACTCCGCGCATTCGTCCTTCTCGCTTTGGCGACTGCGGCTAGCAACCCCGTATTGGCTGCGAACAGCGCCCAGACGGAGGACGTTGTCGCTACTATTCACCAGTCAGCGGTCGACAAAGTATTGACATCGATTAACTACCCATACACCGCGTTCGACGGACCAGGTAGCAAAGACTGGGGGTGTTTCGGCATCAAGGAAACGAGTAGGTTGATCACAAGGCTGAAATCGAAGCGTAGCGCAGAATACACTGCCGACGAAGTTCAGTTCGCGAAGGCGATAAATAGCGCTAAGGAAGAAACAGATCGTGCCATTCAGTATTTACAAAGTGGCAAGCCGCTGGACGGAGCGCCGCCACTGGGGGATTTGATTGCTGTACGGGAGTTCTGGGAGGGGAAGCGGTCCACAGTCCCCCTTTCGACACTAAGAGGGGAGTGTTGTCTGGGAGTTCAATACAGGGTGGATCACCTGCGGATCGATGTGACGCAACGCCCAAGTGTAAGCTCGGGGCAAGCCCGCATCAACATTCAGAGCGTTGATCTTTATGTAAAGGCATCGATTTCTCTCCGAGCGGTTACGCCCGGCATTTGTGCCGACTGCTGATTGCCGTGCGTCTTTTGTAGTTGCCCATACTTTTGCTGCTGGCACTCTCCAAGTTGGCAACTTCGACCGAGCTCTGCCATAAATGCCGTCGCGTATCTTCAGCCGAAGCAAGTTTTCGCCAACGGTAACCCAGAAATTGGATTTTTCCCTCACGTTACTGTTTTCGAACTGAACTGGCTTCCGATTAATTGGGCTTGGTTTGTGAACCACTATGTTCTTAAAGACAAACCCTTGGCGGAGATTCCTTTGAGCGAACTGGGTTTTGATATCACTCAGATTAAACGACGGGTGGCAGTAAGTTCGATTCGATTTATCGACCAACCGAACTCTTTACCAATCAGTATCACTATCCGGGTGGAACCTAAATCAAGTTTGCGCCTTTTCCCTCGGTGAACCAGACTTAGGCTCAACTTTGTAGTGCAACATTTGCTAGGTCTGAAGGAAGCACTGATTGGGTGTTTTGTAGCCATGTCTTTTTCTCGGTCGGTTGTTGAGGTGTTGGGCGATTAGATCGCATTCGCTTTGGGTGACTTGGGCCATGGTTTGACCTTTGGGCAGATACTGCCGGATGAGCCCGTTGGTGTTCTCGTTGGTCCCACGCTCCCAACTGTGATGGGGAGTAGCGAAGTAGAACTTGACCGGGCTCTTCGCTTCCACTTCCCCATACCAGTGGAACTCGGTCCCGTTGTCGGCTGTGATCGTGCGCATCCGCCCGGGATGACGCGCCAGCAGTCCGAGCAAGGCGCGGTTGGTCTCGGCCGCGGTCCGGGCCTGGAGTTTCCCGATCAGGAGGTAGCCACTCTTGCGCTCGACCAGGGCCGGTACGCAGTGGCTATTCTCCCCGGGCTCTCGCCCATCATGGTGTCGATCTCCCAGTGGCCGATCTGACGCCGTCGCTCCACCCTGGCCGGTCGCTCCGTAATCATTCGCTTGCCAGCCAGGCGCCCTCGGCTGTCGTAGCGTCCGTAGCGTTTCCGACAGCTCTTGCGCGCCCCGCGCAGATGTTGGTGCAGTGTGCCCCCGCTTCGCAGATCCCGCCAGATGTGGCGATAGATGGTCTCGTGGCTGATCGCCAGTTCTCTCTGCAAGCGCAAGTGCCCGGAGACTTGTTGGGGGCTCCACTCTTGCCTCAACAACCCTTCCACTCGTTCCCAGTGCCCGCGTCCAAATTGGCTGTTGCCTCGCGAGTGTCGCCTGCGCGCCTGCGTTCGCTCTTGCGCCTGCTTCGCTCGATACCGGCCATCGTGCCGCGACCGATTGCGCCGCAGCTCCCGCCACACTGTGCTCCGGTGTCGTCCCAGTTCCCGTGCGATCTCCGTTGGCTTCAACCCCACCACTCGCAACGCCGCCAGCACGCTCCGCTCTTCCCCACCCAGTTGCCGATACTTCATCCCCACTTTCCGGCCGGATTTCTTCCCTTTCCAAACCCTTCTTTTTCCCTTCCCTCCACACGTCGTCCGTGTTGCACTTAGTCTGTGAATCCGCGCCCCCAGAGCTGTGAGTCGTAGGGACCACTCCGGCATAAGCGCAGAGCTTCTCCGCGCTCGAGAAGCGTTCGATCTGATCGATCTCGGCCGCCAGGACCGCACCTAAAGTCACTCCGATTCCCGGCACACTCAAGAGTCGCTCGTAGTCAGGCTCGAGTTTGAACTCGGCCGCGATTCGCTTCTCTTGCGCGCCCATCTGCTGGACAATGAGATCATGCAAAGCGAGCGCCTCCTTTAAGAGAGTATGGTCGGGCTCGGACAACTCCAGCCGGCGCAGGAAGCCTAACCCGCGCACCCCAAAGATGTCGGAGCATTGCGGAAGCTCCAGCCCATGTTGCCGATCCAAGAGCGCGTGGATGCGGTTGCGCAGCATGGTGCGCAGTCGCGACCAATAAAGCCGTTGCCGCAGCAGGTTCTTGCGGGCCCGAGTCGCGCGTCGCGGGACATGCGCCCGCGCCACCAAGTTGCCGCGCAGTAGCGTCCCCAGGGCAAAGGCATCGAGCCGGTCGGTCTTGATTTGAGCATCGGCGATCAGCCGAGTCTTCAGCGGATGGGCCAGCACCACTTCTTGCACTGCCCCGATCTCTTCGAGCAGATCATGGGTTAAACCCCAGTTCCAGCATGCTTCCAAAACCGCCTTACTCGGTCCTTCCAACGCGCGAAAAAAATGCGCGTAGTCCTGGATCGAGTGCCCCTCAATCCGTGCTTCTCTTAGCTTCTGCCCCGCTTCATCCTGCGCGCAAAGCACGCTATAGTGCTTGTGAATATCGATCCCAACGTAGTTCATAAAAACAGTTCCTTTCCTTTTTCCTCGGAGCTTACGCTCCCCAAAACTGTTTTCATGTTACCTGACCCCGATTTTACCGACTGTCTGCTTTCGACGCGAGCTAGATGAGATGCAGTATCGATGAGCAGATCGCGCTCTCCCGTCAGCCGCCGGACATACGGGCTGTCGTCTCGACGTGAGCTCGCGCGAATTGATGAGGCTCCGTCGTCACGACAATGATCATCCGCGCGAATTTATGGGCTCTGTCGTCACGACAATGGTCATCCGCGCGAATTTATAGGCTCTGTCGTCACAACATCGACCATCCGCGCACATTTCGGGGCTCCGTCGTCACGACATTGACCAGTTCCGCGTGTTTCCAGGCTCTGTCATCCCGACATCGAGCATCCGCACGCGCCTAAAATGAGCTTGACGATCGCGACGCTTGGAGGCTCGGCCCTAGGAGGGAACCTGCCTGCCGAAGGACAACCGTGCTGAAAGTCCGGGGCGCCTCGACCGGGTGGCTCGCAGTAGGCTCAATTCTTGTGGGTGTAGCTGAAGAGCTCACAGGTCGCGGTGACCGCGCCTCGAAAACCCGATCCGCCCGCAACCAGCACCTCACCATTTGGAAGAGAGGTGGCCGTGTGCCCTTCGCTGCGGTCGAGGTTCAAGGGGGGAGCATCCTGCCAAACATTGCGCCGCGGGCTGTACGAGCTAGAGGCACCAATCGGCCCGCCGAATGCGTCGGCCCCTCCCACTGAGAGCACCCGGCCGTTTCGCAAAACGGCAAGTTCTGTTTCCACTCGTTTCGGCCGCAGCTCGTTGGCGCTCGACCAGATGCTGGTGGCAGGATCGTAGACTTCCGCTTCCGCGACGGTGCTCGAGTTGCTCTGCCCGCCGACGACCAGGAAGCGGCCGTCGGGCAAAGGCACGCCACTGGTGAGCCAGCGCGCGGCTGCGAGCGAGCCAGTAACTGTCCAGACGCCGGTCGCCGGGTCGTAGATTTCGGCGCTGGCCAATGGTGTGCGGTGCGCGCCGGCGCCTCCTGCGACGAGGACGTAACCGTTAGGCAACAACGTCGCGACGTGCGTGTAGCGGCCGGTATGCAAGCTACCCGTCGGGCTCCAGAGGCCGGTGGCCGGATCGTAGATTTCCGCCGAGCTAAGGCCATTGGTAAAATCTTTCGTCCCGCCCACCACCAGCACACGGCCATCGGGCAAACGAGTGGCGGTATGATCGGAGCGCCTGGCCTTCAGACTGCCTGTAGCGGTCCATGCGCCCGAGGCAGGATCGTACAATTCAGCGGAGCTGAGTGGTGGGATTGCTTTGCCGTCACCTGCCACGATCAGAACTCGTCCGTCGGCCAGCACAGTGGCGGTGTGGCCGGAGCGCGCTGTTACGAGATCGCCAGTCAGACTCCACGTCTTAGCGGCAGGATCGTATAACTCTGCGCTTTTCAAAGGGTCGCCATAGACTCCGCCCGCTGCGAGCACACGGCCGTCCTGAAGCAGAGTGGCAGTGTGGAATTCGCGAGCAAAATTCAGGCTGCCGGTGAAGGTGTACCCCGCCGACGCAGCGAGAGCTGATAAGGGGGTGCTGCAGAGCAAAAGTGCGACGGTGTATAGGAGTCGGAGATAAGGCCGCTTCGGTCTCATATTAAAATAGGTTCCCAAGAAAGTCCTACTCGGATCCTCCGATCGCGGCAAGATTTATTCGCATCACGCCGCGCCGTGCCGCTAACTCTACGTGAGCGAAGGCTTGAAGGATTTCTCCGCGGCCGCTGCGCCGGTATTCTCGCAGC
>CAWBXU010000015.1:0-121076 GCA_963792775.1 uncultured Verrucomicrobiae bacterium
ACCCGGCGTTGGCAAAACGGGAAGCCGAAGAAGTGGTCAAACAATACATCCGCATCGATATGTCCGAACGGGCCGGTGTCACTGGGGCGGACCTACATTTCTCGCGGCCGAAGCTACGCGATTGAAGGTTTCGCTCGAGGCGGCAGAGCGCGAAGTGCAGGCATTCAAGGATCAACATCCCGGCATCGCGCTAGAAGACAGTCAACAGTTTATCGACAGTAAAGTGCTGGCGTTAACGACGAGGCTGAATGACGCGCGTTCCGACACTTTTAAGCTCGCGTCCGATGACACGCAAGTGCGGAAGATCCTTGGCAGCGATTTGTCGGACTCGGCCAAAGCACAGCAAGTCCTGGCGATCTCCAGCGTCAGCAATAATCCCAACGTGTTGCAGCTGCAAAAGACAATTGGCGAGCAGGAGGGGGAATTTGGCAAGTTGAAAGAGGGTACACCCCGCTGCACCCGAAGTTCGCCGAAATGAAAAACCAGATTGCGGGTCTGCGGGCCGAACTCGACAAAGCGATCTTGCAGGCCTCGGAGACGGTGGGATCGGCTCTCGCTGCGGCCCGGCAAACGGAGGCGAATATTGAAAGTTTGCTGAAAGACTTGGAGCTAGAAAAACTCAAAATCGATCGACTTGCCATTCCGTTTGCGGCCTATACTCGGGAAGCCGATAGCTATAGAGACCTCTATGTTAGCGTGCAGGCACGTCTGAAGGAGACAGCAATCACTCAGGAGATTAATACTAACAACCTCCGGGTGGTGACTCCGGGATTGACGCCGCACTTACCGGTTAAGCCGCAGAAATTGCTCGTAGGCATCGCGTCGGTTATTGGCGGTCTTCTTCTCGGCTTCTGCGTCAGTTTCGCCCTTTCGGCGACCGACAAGTCGTTTCGAACCGTGGATCAAATAGAACAGGCCCTCGGCCTCCCCATGCTGGCGGTAGTGCCGATAGCCGATAAGGTCGTCACTCACGGGCAGGCTCTTCTCATCTTGCGCGAGCCGCAGAGCGCTGTCGCAGAAGGAATTCGGACCCTCCTGCTTCCCTCTCCATGCGGGAGGCGCAAGCTGAGCACACGAGATTTCTCTTCACTAGCCGGTACCGGGTGAAGGCAAAACTTTCTGCTCGTCGAACTTCGCAGTTTCGCTGGCCCAGCTAGGGCAGCGTACGCTGTTGATTGACGTCATCTGCGCTTACCCGCGATCAGCAAAGAATTCTTCCGGTCTGATGAAAGTCCTGGGGTTGCGGGTGTCCTGAAAGGCACAGCGCGCTCCAGGAAGCGATTCGGCCCACTGAAGTCGCAAATCTTTCTGTTCTCACGGCCGGCGAGCGAATTCGTAATCCGGCGGAGTTGCTCACCACCGCAGATTTCGGTGAATTGCTCAGAAAAGCCTTAGTTGACCTACCAGCGGGTGGTGATCGATAGCGCACCCGTCCATGCGGTAAGCGACACGATGTGACTCCTGCGGTACGTCGAGTCGGTTTGCCTGGTAGTGCGGGCCGGAAGACGCCCCGCCGCGCAGTCCAGCGAGCGGTACAGATCTTAAGCGAAGGGAGTGCACGGCCGGTTGGAGTAATCTTAACCGCGCCTCACAACACCAGGGCGCAGGCTACTACTATTACTATTCAGCGGGCAAATACGGCGAGGGAGTTTACGCCGCTGCAAGTTGAGACGGCTTCCCCTCCAGGGCCAACAAACCAGACGGAGTCCCCATTTGTTTCGCCTGGTTAGGTATCGCCCTGGAGAACGCGTATGAATTCTATTCGGACCCAGCATTTTGCGCCGCTGGCGTGTGAGTAATCACGAGCGCGGCCGTGAGAAAAGAACCGTAGTGAAACTGAACCGTTGATCAGTTAGGAACAATCCGACTTAACCTGCGCGCCACTAAGCGATGATCAAGCAACCCATCAACCTAACGACCTCATTCGTCGTCCCAACCACTGCGACCTGCCTCGCCCGCGACGCCTTGAAGGTTGCTTTCGTGCAGACACGAAAGGAAAACGCGGCTCGTTGGATCAATCGCGACACGTAGCATTGGATCGCTCTTGCAGCTTGCGGTGCTGGCCGTGATTACAAGGTCCAGCGGAGTTGAGACTGCCGGGTTGTTTTACCTTTTTATGTCGTGGATGATCTTTTTCAGGGACCTTTGGCAGCCTCGGTCTCCCTATTCAGACCATGCCAGCAGTAGCATCGCTAGACGCCCGGGGGCGCATCGAAGATGCCAACGCTCGCATTCGACAAAACTTTGTGGCGGCAATCGGCTATTCCATCTGTCTCGCGGCAGTAATCGCTCTCGCCGCTCCTTACCTATCCAATATGGCTGGCCTTGGACGTCCGCAAATATCCGATTCTCATCCTGGCGTCAATCTCAGCCGTGGCCTTCACTGCTACCCGGATTGCCTCCGAGACACTGAAAGCCCGCAACCGCGCAAACGAGGGCATGTGCCTCGATTCAGTCCTACCGTTCGCGGGCCTGTTGTTGTGCATGGGAATGGCAACTGCGGTTTCCCTCAGATTGTCACCAGCCATGGTGGTGAATAGCTATGCCGTCACACTGATCTTCATCGGAATTTTAGCCGCAGTCCGGCTCTGGAGGTCATCCCCGTCGCCGGCGACAAATACTAACTCGATCGCCCTAGACATGGACACGCTCCCGCTCTGGGGAATAGCTCTGGTGAATAATGCAATCACACTTTTACCCTACCTCGTCCTCCCGCACTTCGCGACCCTCTCTGGAAATCGGGTGTTTTGCCATTGCGCACCGTTTGATAAGATTTTGCGCCACCCTTACGGTTGCGCTGGGAATCACTTCGGGCCTGGTTTCGCTCGCAATTATTCACTTCGCAAGGTGGATGAACTCTCCCACCAGTTCCGGTCGTCTCAGGTTTGGTCTTTTCTCGCCTATTTGCCGTTTCTGCTCTGTAACCGTATTCGCAAAGTTTATCTTGGTCATTTTTGGAAGGCACATCGAGCCGGCGATACGATCACCATCCTCGCTATTCTGGCAATAGGAAGAGGTGTAAATGCTGCCTGCGGACTTACCGAATATTTTTTATCGATGGTTAACAGAAGCAGCGCTGAGTTTTGGAGTTCTGTCTCTTCACTTGTCATATTTTTAGGCTTTACGGCGCTATTGGGTAAAGCTTGGG
This sequence comes from uncultured Verrucomicrobiae bacterium, assembly GCA_963792775.1. Lineage (GTDB taxonomy): Bacteria > Verrucomicrobiota > Verrucomicrobiia > Chthoniobacterales > UBA10450 > Palsa-1392. Next base: position 3,149 of record CAWBXU010000015.1, read on the forward strand.
GTGTGGTGGGCGTCGCGTTCGCCTTTTCGTTGTCGATGGCGGTACGGGCGGCGGCTTCGCTCATTTACGTCCGGTTGTGACCAATCAGCTACAAGCCGCTACCTCGTTTTAACACTGAAGTCGCACCCAGCCCATTTTCCGATCCAACCAACCTCTAGTGGGAACCAAATTCATTAACGGGAATTCGATATGCACCTAGCTAGGTCGGGTAATGTTATAGCCTTGCTGTTCGTTGTTCTTGGCCTCGGCCTTTTCGCTCCTCGCTCGGTCACGAACAGCGATATTCATCCGCTCACTGCCGGGCCCGAATTGGAACGCTACAAACTGGTGTGGCACGATGAATTTGATGGCGACACACTCAACAGCGACAATTGGAGTTGCCGTTCCGACTCTAGAAAATGGAGCACTCAGCGCCAGGAGAATGTTTCCGTAACTGATGGTCAGCTCCGAATTTCTCTGCGAAAGGAATATTATGGCGGCAAAAAATATACTGGCGGTGGAGTTATTAGTAAGAAGCAATTCAAATATGGTTAGTATGAGGCGCGATTCAAATGCCCTCCCGGTGGAGGCTGGCACACATCCTTCTGGATGATGAAGACAGGCGGCAACCGGGCGGCGGACCAAGAAATAGACGTGTGTGAGAATGACTCCGTTAACCACACACTGTTCAAGGTGAATGTTCATACCTACAATCCGACCCATCGAAGCCTCGGGCAAATAGGCATCAATTCTCCCGATCTTTCGGACGGGTATCACATCTGGGGCTGCGAATTTACGCCGAGGCAGGTGACGTTCTTTTTCGACGGGGCGAGAGTCGCGGGAAAGGACGTCTCCATGATAGGCCATGGCGACGAGAATATCTGGCTGACCTCGATTGCAGCAAGTGACGGAAACACCAAGATGGTGAATGAAGCGACCTTACCCGCCGTAGCCAGCTTTGATTACGTGCGCTTTTTTAAGGAGTCCGAGTGAAGGCGGCGCTTGAGAAGGGGCTTTCTTGTTAGCAATTGGGACGTGACGGCAAGGTCAGAATGTTGGCAATGGCATAACTTACCGTGAATTTGCTTCTTCTTATAGCCGTTGTTGCACTGCTGGCTGTTACTACTTGGGCATTGGTGCGCTTCGTCGGCGGACAGCCCGCCGCGCTGTTTATCCTTGTCATCGGCATTTCAGTTATGGCGGGGAGTGTCCTTACGCCCGAGCGCGGGCCGGCGAAGAACGGCGTTGGCTGACAATAGGCTACAACCTTGTGGCTGGCGTTCCCTTCGCGCTGATAGCCGTTACTGCTGTATTCGTGCGAGGATACTCGCTTGCGATTGCGCAGAGGAAAAGGATTACTCCATTAGTAATGATGATGGGGGGGGTCGCCTGTTTTGGCTCGCTCATCGGTCTGCTTAACCGGAATCTAGTCGGTTACGTCATTGGAGACACTTTGAAAATGTTAATCGTTCCGACGCAACTGTTCTGCGGCGCCATCCTTGTGCGACGTCTAAGCGAGAAAGAAATAGGGAAACTGATGATGATTGTGACCTGGATTGCTGTTGCGGGGGCAGCGGCGAGCTTGGTTCAGTGGGTGTTTCATCGCGCCGTTGCTGATCAGGCATCGGGCGCGAGGCTTTGGACCATTGGTCCTTGGACGTACAATTTGACAGCCTTTGCAGGGCTACTCGCGACATGGCCCCGGGGATACATCCTTCGGCTTGCGTGGTCAAGTGCACTCGGCCTCGTTGCCCTGGTTGGCGTAGTTACCGGCTATCGCTTAATTTTCGCTCTCTACGCCGTTATTTGCGTAACCTATGGATTCTGGATTGTTCCCCGTCGCTATTGGTCGAGATTCGCCGTGCTCGCATTCGTAGGATTGATCGCTTTGTCGGCCGGCGCTACCGTCTTGATAGAGAGGGGCCGAGGCACTCACATGTTGGAGCGCTGGAAGATCCTGGCTTCCGATCCGCTTAATGATCCCTCTCGCCGGACGATTTGGCGAGATAGGTGCTGCGGTTCAGGAGATGGAAAAATCACCGCTCTCGTTACTGGCAGGTGAGGGCGCCGGCGCCACTTTTGAATTGTACGAGAGCGCCGGTGATTATGCCGCGGCGCTCGCTGAGGCTTCCGGGGGCGAATTGCATAACATCCATGTATTTCTCGTGGGGGTATTTTTTCGGTATGGCGCGCTAGGTGTTTTGGTTTGGGTCTGCGTTCTTTTCACTCTTGTTCGACGGGGATTGTGGACGATTAATCGCACGATCATCTATCGGCGGGAATGCTGGATGGCCTTGTCGTTACTGCTGTGCGGAGTGATTAGTACGACTTAACTGTCTATCATCGACCGAGACTATCTTATTTGGCTATTTGTGGGCATGTTCATTACATCGAGCAAAGCCTTGCCCGCCCCACAAAGTCAAAGATATCCTGCATCGGATCGCTTTCGCAGTTCTCAAACTGTTAAATATACACATGCTCGCTAGTCGAAATGTTGCGCTGGTTTCCGGATTCTGGGGGCAGAACATTGGAAATGCATTTTTTAACATCGAGGCAAATGGATCCTTGATCATGTGTTTCCGGAAAGGCGAGTCGAATTCATTCTGGATCAACCTGGATATCGGACTTTTCACAAACAACGCACGGGGAATCCTAAGAATGATTTTGGTCTCCTGAAGTATCTGGACTGCGAATACATTGTTCTCCAGGGGCCTATGTTGACAACGTCTTTTCCGGCTTTATGGGAGGACACGTTTACAGCTCTCAAGGCAAGGGGCACAAGATTTATCCTACTTGGCGCCGCAATGTTTCGCTACACCGACGAAGAAAGGGCAATAAACCTCGAATTTCTTCGTCGATTTCGCCCGGCCATTATTAGCACGCGTGATGTCCCGACCTACGAAGCGTTCAAGGACGCGGCTGACTTCACCTATTCGGGGATAGACAGCGGCTTCTTCGCTTCCGACGCCTACGTGCCATTTCGGTTGACGGGCCCTGATTACATTACGGTGAATTTCGATCGCTGGCCTGAGCCTAGCATTAGGTTAGATGAGGAGAATGGTGCTGCTGATCGCCGTTTCGAGTATCTTTCGCATCTTTGGTCTCTGAAGTTTCCGCGTCTTCAATACTATCTTTCAAGTAAGGACAAGGTTAAGTCCTACTTGGGTGCACTCTTAGATGTGCGAAGGCTTCCGAAAAAACTGGGCGACTATGTGGTCATCCGACCTGAGCATCGATTTAATCCGCATGTGACATGGAAGATCTATAAGCAGGCAAATGCAGTGGCATCCGATGAGCCGTGGAGTTACTTCACTCTTTACGCGAACACACAACTTACGATCAGCGACCGGGTGCACGCGTGTGTCGCCACTCTCGCCTACGGCAAACCTGCCATGTTGTTTAGTCCTTCGCCAAGATCGAAGCTCTTCGACCGACTTGGGTTGGATGAAATACGAAACCGGCCGGTAACACTCGATCGTGAAATTCTTCGTTCCATAAAGGATGAAGAGATTTCCTTCCTGAAAAACGCAGTGGCCAAAGGCTCCTGAAAGGTTTGTGAGAAACAGCGGGAGATTTCTCAGGGGGTTAACTGGAGATGGCGGGCTGAAGAGGCGGATGCACAATACGGCGTGAGATGCCGTCCCTGAACACTGCCGTGCTAGTCGGAACGACCGAGCAAGTAATCTCTCGAGGATCAGTTTTTGAAAATCCAGATCATCAGTAATCTGTTTCGTCCCGATGAGCTGGCCGGTGCGGCTCTCTTTACCGACCTGGCATTCTTTCTAAAGCTGCAGGGACATGATGTGAGGGTGACAACCACCTTTCCTTATTATCCCGCGTGGAGGCTGAGGCCGGAAGATAAGGGTGTGAAGTGCCGCGACGAAAGCCTTGACGGAATCATAGTCCGCCGTGTGGGAATGTTTGTTCCGGAAAGACCAAACGGCGCCCGCCGCGTCGCTTCCGATCTGACGTTCTTCATCAATCTCCTGCGCTACGGGGAATTCAAGGACTGGACGCCGGAGGTCGTACTGACGGCGTCGCCGATGTTTTCGCAATGTTTGGTCCAGAGGTTTCTTTATCGCGGGCAAAAGATTCCGCGACTCATCGTTGTGCAGGATTTCGTTGTCGATGCCGCTCTCGAGCTAAAGATACTCTGGTTGCCCGGCTTGGCCGCAACGCTCCGCCAGATTGAACGCTGGTCATTTCTTTCCGCCTCCACGCTTTTCACCATAAGTCGTCCGATGCTCCAGAAGCTGGAAGGTAAGTTGGACGCGAAAAGGCGCTGTTTGTTTGTCCCGAATTGGATTCATCAGAGTCTGGAGGACGAGGTTACCCGTCAAAAGGACATTCCGATTCTTCGCCAGCCCAGTTCATTGTTTTATTCCGGCAACTTTGGCGTCAAGCAAGGGCTTCCGAGCTTCGTCGAGTCCTTTAGTCATTACTCGGGCGATTGGAGCGTGAGGATGCACGGGGGAGGCAGCGAAGCTGGAAATCTTCGCAGACAGATCGAGCGCTGTAAATCGATCACATTGGGGGGTGTCTTGGACGAAGCTGACTATGTCCGATCGCTCCGTTCCGCGACCGCATGTCTGGTCACACAACAGCCAGGGATAGGGGCAAATTTCCTGCCGAGTAAAATTCTCCCCGCCCTTGCTACGGGAACTCCGATCCTGGCAATCGGTGATGCGACCAGCCCGCTAGGTCTCGAAGTGCGAGACGGTGGTTTTGGGGCAGTCGTAGAACCAGGTAATGATCGCCAGCTCGCGGATACCCTCGATGCCTGGACCGCTGATCCGGGGCTTTTGCGAGAGATGGGTCGGAGGTCATTGGTACGCAGTAAGCTCTATGCCTGGGACACGATTTTACCAATTTACGAGCGGGAGCTGCTCGCGCTCGCGGCGGGCGGCTGAAATTGGGACATAACTATGTACGATCTTCGGACGAAAGCGATTCGTGGCGCCGGCTGGTCGGTCGCGGGTTCCCTCTCGGGACAGATCGTTTCGTTTGTTGTTTTTCTCTTGCTGGCGCGGCTTTTGTCCATCGAACAATTCGGCTTGATTGCCCTCGCCAATATCTATGTGTTGGTGGTCCAGATCTTTGTCTTCCAAGGGCTCGGACAGGCCGTCATCCAATTCGAAGATCTCGACGACCTTCATCTGGACACAGTCTTTTGGATGAATCTGGCGGCAGGCTGCTTTTTCTGTGCGCTCACCTTGGTCGACGCCGATTTCTTTTCAGGGTGTGTGGGTGCGCCGCCTCTCGGGCCATTACTTCGATGGCTTTCTCCCATATTCCTATTCGCCGCTTTGAGCGATGTGCAGAGTAACCTGCTCACCCGCCAGATGGCGTTCTTCTCACTCGCCGCGCGCACCTTTATTTCTTACGTCGCTGGCGGAGTGGTGGGTGTCGCCCTGGCCCTAGGTGGCGCCGGTGCCTGGAGTATAGTTGGCCAGCAGCTTACTATTTGGGCGCTGAATGTCGTTGTGCTTTGGAGAGCAAGCGATTGGCGGCCTCGCTTTCGCTTCTCGCGCGAGCGTGCGTCCCGACTGGCCCGCTTCGGCGCAAACCTTCTCTGGGTGGATTTGGCCAGTCTGGCCAATCGGCGGTCGGACCAGTTTTTTATCGCGCGCTTTCTGGGTCCGGTGGCTGTGGGGATTTACGCGATCGGCGGACGAATCAGCATGCTCTTTGGAGAATTGGTTGTCCGCTCGTTTTCCCGAGTAAGTCTAAGTGCCTTTGCGCGTCTGCAAAACGATCCGGCGCGTCTCGCCCGCGGTTTCTATGACGTGACCGAAATGCAGGTTGCTCTCGTCTTGCCGATAACCCTCGGAATGACTCTAATCGCGCCCTCAGCTGTGTCGCTTTTTTTCGGCGCGAAATGGCTTGGCGCCGCCCCAATCGTTCAAGTCTTGATTCTGGCCCTACCGTTCGAAGCTCTTTCCGCGATACATTTCTCGGTATTGATCAGCCGAGGACGTCCGCAATGGTGTTCTCTCCTGACCCTGGGGCATGCGTTGGTGAACGTCGCGATGTTCTTTCTCGCCGTCCGTTTCGGGATGCTCGCGGTGAGCATCGCATACGTCCTTCGTGCTGCCTTGTTTTACCCGGTGGAACTCTGTTTCGTCCGTCAGCTGATTCCAATTTCCTTCGTCAAATTGTTTTTACTCTTAGCGTCGCCGCTCGTTGCCGCGCTCGCCATGACGCTCGGGATCTATTTACTACAAGAAGTTGCTGTCGCCCCTTCTTCCGCCACCTGGCTTTGTTCGGCGGTCGCCCTAGGCGCAGCAATTTACGGGCTGATTGTTTATCTTTTGCGCCCCGGCTTGGTGCGGGACTTCTGGAGTCACCTCAGTCTCGTTTTCCAGTCTGAAGCGAGGGTAAGTCAATCGTGAAAGTTCTTCTCATCTCCAATCTTTTCCCACCCTTTGTTATGGGTGGAGCGGAGATGTCTGCCTATTCGCTCGCTCAATCGCTAGCCGCCCAGGGTCACCAGGTCCATGTTCTCACGAGCGCGCCGACCGAGCTCGTGGAGGGCCTGGAAGAGAATTCGTTCGGTTTTACGGTTGAGCGAAAGTTCTTCCGAAATCTTTATCAAGTGTTTGAGGCGGACAAAAAGGATCCGTTTACGAAACTCGTCTGGCACTTACACGACCATATCCATCTGCAGACGGAAAGGATCACGGAGGAAGTCATCGCGCGTTTCCAGCCGGACGTCATCAACACTCACGATTTGCAGGGAATAGGTTATAACCTGTTGCGAGCGATTGGCCGGAGCGGCCTGCCCTGCGTTCAGGTGCTACACGACTTTGGGATGATTTGTATCAATATGAACCAGTTTCGCGGGGGACACGAGTGTCGTCGCCATCATTTGCCCTGTCGCCTCTCGACAAGACTCAAGCAATCCTACTTCAAAACAATCCGACGCCTGACTTATATATCCTACTCGCGCGCATTGTTGGAACGCTACCGTCCTTTTCTGGTTGAAGGAGCGCAGGCGACGGTTATTCCCCCTCCGCTCTACTTCGAGCGGTCGAATGGTGTATCCAACCAGGAGCCGCTCCCGCACCTGGTTTATGTGGGCCAGATCGAATCGTGGAAGGGTGTTGGTTTCATATTGCAGGTCCTGGAACGAATCGCGAGGAATCGACGATTTGTTTTTGACGTGGTCGGCGGCGGCCACGAACTGACTTCGCTGCGCTCACAGGTACGGTGATCGGGCTTGGGTGAAATTTCACGGTAAACGGCCTCCCGATGAAGTTGGAGCGTTCATGGCAAAAGCGGCCTTTTTGCTCGTGCCTTCTCTCTGGTTTGAAAATGCTCCCCTTGTCATTCGCCAGGCTATCGAAAGTAGCTTGCCTGTTCTGGCCAGTGATATCGGTGGTCTTGCAGAATTAGTTAATGACAATATTACGGGGCGCTTAATCCCGCCTGGGGAAGCGGCGGCATGGCAGGCGACAATCGAGTGGGCTTTGAATAACCCGGCGCAAGTCGAGAAGTGGCGGTGTGGCACGTCTGATCTGCAGGCAACGCGTTACAGAGCAGATGTTCTTGGGCCGGCTTACTCCGAGCTCTTCGGGCGGATAGTCGGTAGCTCTCAACGCGTGGAGGAGTGGGCGAGATAAATGGAGCACACCAGAACAGCAAAGGCGCACCGCGACCGGTTTTCCGAGAGTGACGAAGGCGTCAGCACCTTCCTTTTCTGTGCCGGTTGGGCGATCACGCTCCTTTATTTTCCAAACGGTTTGATGCATGAATGGCTGGGTTCGCTGGTTTACGTAAGAGATGGTCTGCTGATTTTGCATCTGGGGGGGACAGTCATTTTCTTTGCCAGGTCAGGCAGACTCCGGTCGTTCATCACTAACTCGTGGCTGCTCTGCCTCGTGCCCCTCTTCATATTGCCCGCCCTCTTTAAGAGCGAATACTCGATCGAGGCGCTCACCTTGTGGAAATGGACGGCATTCTGGTTGGACTGGATTCTTCTTGGCCGGCTTCTCGCCACGCAGAGAAATTTCACTGGAGTGATGTGGCTACTGGCCGGTTTGACCGTCTTTCTGCTCGCCGCGGACGCCGCCATTGGTTGTTATGAATGGAAGACCAATAAGTTCTTTTTCCCGATGCGCGGTGAAGTATCTCCATTGGGTGTTCCGATGGGAAAAGATCAGCACCTGGTGCATCATCTACGGCTAAAAGGATTGCAGCGGGACGTCTTCTCGTTTGCTAACTTGATGGGTCTCGGGTGCGTGCTTTCGCTCTGTCTTTTCGTCAGTCTTAAGAATGCGCTTCAGCGTTATACAGCTCTCGTGATCAGCGGAATGTTCGCGCTTGTCATTTTCGCTTCCGGTGGACGTTCGGCCTTGATCGGAATCTTCGCTGCAGGTCTGCTTGCGGCGGCCTTCACGGTCGATCGTTTACGAATGCGTAGGTACTCAAAACACCTTGCCGCTGTCTGGCTGTGCCTGGCCCTTGCTATCAGTTTGATCGGCGTGGGACAGATCACCGACGTGGTGAGCAGCTCGCTGATTAAGGGATCCTATGTAGGCGATTCCGCGAGTGCTTACGCGCGGGATAGGAGTTGGGGAAACATTCTCACGGCGATTGAGCACGTTCCTATTGTGCTTTTCACTGGAGGCCCGCTCGGCTCCTACATCGATAGTCAGGTCGATCCAATTTATCACTGGGCGGATAACAACTATCTTTGGCTGGTTTATCACACCAGCGTTATCGGCTTGCTGGGAGTTGTAGCTTATTTCCGAAAAGTACTTGGCTATAATGTATCGGCCTCTCGGGAATGGGGTCGTGACTGCTGCTTGTTATTCCTTGTCTTCGTGATGGGCGAATCAATTGCGCGAGAGGCGCTCACTTTTATTGGCTGCATGCCGCTCTTTGTGGCTTGTGGCTTTATCAGTGATTCTCACTCGCGATCCCTACCGGCTACAGGCGGACGGCGAAGCGTTGACCATGCCGTCGTCTCCGAAAGATCGAAGCACCGGCGGCGGCGACGGCGGAAAAGCTCGATAGGAGAAACGTCCGAGGCACCCTCGCTGCAGAGAGAAGATTCAATACGGAAATGAATCGAACAGTTCTAAGCAGAAGGAGCCACAGAAGCCAGCGGCGAAGAGAGCAGTTGCCCGGACGAAGCGGACCGCGTCCCGGACTCGATTCTCGGTCACTCAAGACCTTGATCATATCGGGATGGGTCATTGTGCTTCTTTATCTTCCGAGTGGAATGCTGCACGCCATTCTCGGTAATGCAGTGTACGGGCGAGATCTTCTTCTTGGTCTACATCTTGCGGCCTCGATTTTCTGGCTGGCTCGCGGCCAGCATTTGCGCTGGGTAGCGGAGAACAGTTGGGTCATTCTAATCACGCCGATCCTGCTCATCCCAGCGGTGCTTAATTCCAGTTTCACCCCCAACGGGGAAACGATTTCGGTAGAGGCGTTGCGCACCTGCAAGTGGAGCCTGTGCTGGCTCGATTGGTTTTGTCTTGGTGTATTCTTGCGGATGAACCGCAATTGGGGGAAATGGTTTCAGATCCTGGGAATGGTGACAATCGGCTGGCTGCTTGTCGAATTATTGGCGGGGGTGATTGAGTTATCGACCGGCAAGTACTTGTTTCCCACCACCTGGGGCCAACGAACCACCCTTGGGGTCCTGGTAGGAAACGATCAATATTTGGGCAGCGCATTTCGTATCCGCGGGTTGCAACGAGATGTCTTTTCCTTTGCGAATCTAATGGCGCTGAGCGCGGTTGCGGGAATGGTTTTCCTAACGATCACGCGTCGCGTTGTTATTCGAGTCAGCGCTGCGCTCTGGACGATCGTTTTCTTGATAATGATGTTCGTCTCGGGCGGTCGGTCCGCGCTCTTCGGCGCGCTTGCCGCGGCTGTATATACGGTCTGCTTACTCCTCTTCCGACAGAAAATGCGGCGGTTCGGTCGCCATTATGTGCTGGTGTGGCTGGCTATAGGAATCGGGTTGAGTCTCCTCGGAGTAGGGAGATTCACCGAGTGGATCAGCGCCAACGTTCTGAGCGGCGCACACTATGGCGATGCCAGCAGTGCCTACATGCGCGATTCTTACTGGGTCCAGATGCTCGCGGCCTTTGGGCATAGTCCTATCATCCTGATTCTCGGCGGTCCTTTCGCTTCGCTCCTCGATCACAGTATCGGGCCGATGTTTCACTGGGCCGATAATCAATTCCTTTGGAACCTTTATCACCTCGGCATTGCTGGGTCCCTCGGCATGGCTTTTTACTTCTTTCGGGTCTTGCAAGCCGCGGACAATTGGTCGGAACCTCACGTCTTCGATGCCCTCATTCTCTTTCTCCTGTTCGTGATGGGCGAAGGCATTGCCCGGGAATCGCTGACCTTCATGGGTTGCGTAGGGTTGTTCGTTGCTTGCGGTTATGTCATTGCCTCAGACAACGTTCAGGAAGGCCGAGGAAAACGACATCGCCATCCCAGAACAAGGAGCCGCACCTCATGATGGTGCTCCTGCGAATTCGCTCGGATGTAAAGACATATCCTGGGGGCGACTACATTCATCTACAGAAAACCCGTGAGGCGCTCGAGCGCATAGGCATTTCCTGTATCGTATCGCCAGGACTCGATCCTATGCCGTCGGGCATCGATATTGTCCATCTCTTCAATACCACGCGCATTCACGAGACCTTTCTGCAATTCCGAGAGGCAAAACGGCGAGGCGTTCCAGTCGTCTTGACTCCGATCTGGCATTCGACGGCGGAGATGGAGCGCTTTTATCAAAGACTCTATGGTCTGCCATGGCTGCCGATTCAGGCTTATCTTGGGGCCAAAGAGATTCGCTACGCGAGACGCTCACAGCTGGCGATGTTTTGGCCGGCGACTTTTCAATTTAGAGAGTTACAGCGTGAGGTCGTCCGCGGATGCGACGCGTTGCTTCCAAACTCGAAGGCGGAGTTAAGGATTCTCGGCAATGAATTGGCAGTCCAACCGCGCGCGAGTTTCGTTGTTCCACTGGGCTTCGAGCCGCTGGAGCGAAGCAATGCGCCAGTTGAAGAGCGGCGTGATGTCCTCTGTGTCGGGCGGATCGAGCCGCGGAAGAATCAGCTGGAGGTGGCGCGAGCGTTTAGCTCCCGCCCGAGAGGCAAGGACCGACTTCTTTTCTATGGGAGCGTGAGTCACTCTCACCGGCACTACTGGAAGCAGGTGCAAAAACATCTGCGGGATGGAAAACTGGAGTACCGTGGGTTTGTTCCGCAAGAGGAGATCTTTGCCGCCTATGCCCGGGCGAAAGGCGCTATCCTTGCAAGCTTTTTCGAGACGTGTGGCCTCGCAGCGCTGGAGGCCATCGCCTGCGGGGCGAGGACCTGTGTCAGCGATACACCTTACACTCGCGAGCTTTATCGGGATTCGGTAACCTACTGCGATCCGTTTTCGACCGAGTCCATCGCGTGCGGAATCGATGACCTGCTGGCCAAGGTCGAGACAACGCCGCCTGCGCGCCTGCCGAGTTATTCATGGGACGAGGTGGCCGAGCAGACGGTGGAAGCCTACAAATACGTTCTATCGTCGCGTGCTGATTATGTCCACGCAGCCTAACGAAAACCCGACACCAAGCGGCCCGCTGACTGCCTCGCAGCCGCTCTTGTCGGTCATTATTGTCACTTACCAGTCACGCGATGAAATTGCGGAATGTCTGGAATCGATCCCGCCGGATGTCTGCGGAGCGCAGGTGGAAGTCATCGTCGTGGACAATGCTTCGACGGATGGAACCATCGATTTCGTTGGTCCGCGTTATCCGACAACGATCACGGTCGGGACCGGCGCAAATCTCGGCTTTGGCCGGGCAAACAACATCGGATATGCGCGGGCGCGGGGGAGGTTCATCCTATTCCTAAATCCCGATACGATAGTGAACCGCGAGGCATTGGAAAAATGCCTGAATCGTCTCCAAAACGAACCTGAGGTTGGAATCATTTCGCCCAGACTCGTGTTGGCGAATGGGGAAATGGATCTGGCCTGTCGGCGTTCCATCCCAAGTGTGTGGGATGGCTTAATGCGAGCCTCGGGATTGGCCCGGGTATTTCCCCATATCCCTCTCTGCGCTGGGTATAATCTCACTCATTTGCCGGAAACGGAAACCTATTGCGTAGGTGCGGTGAACGGAGCTTTCATGATGAGTTCACGCGCGGTCCTTCGGCGAATCGGACTGTTCGACGAGGAATTTTTCATGTACGGCGAAGATCTCGATCTTTGTTTTCGCTGCCGGGTGCAAGGTTTCTCGGTCGTTTACGACGGCCGCTTCTCGATCATTCATCTCAAAGGCCGAAGCTCAAGCAGAGAGTACCGCGCGATGTCTCGGGAGCTTTTCGCCGGAACGAAAAAATTCTACCTCAAACATTTCACTCCGCCGGATTCGCGCGTGGGCCGATGGAAATACGAATTCCTTTTTTGGTTATGGGATAGCTATGCGCAACTCTTTGGCACCTTCCGACGACAGAAGACCGCGCGACCTCTCTGAGGAGGACGGATGAAGGACTATGGGTCCCCGCGGGCCAAGTCGTTTTAAAAGATACTTTCGCCGACGCTGATTACGTCGCCAGGAAGAACCTGCATCGCGACGACTGAGTCGTCTTTTGCCATCCGGCTGGCATTGATTTTGATCACCTGGTCGCTCCGGTTGCCTGCGCGTTTCAAGACGATTTTCGATGGATCCGCAATTGGGGTATAACCCCCCGCAATACCAATCGCCTGGAGAAGAGTAATAGCGTCGCGGTCCGGCATTTCATAAGAGCCCGGCTTTTGCACTTGCCCAAGGACGGTAAAGCGACGCTTGCTGTACTCCGTCACGATAACGTTCACCTGGGGATTAACCAGGTAACGCTTGAGGGCGGCGCGAAGAGCCTCACTGGCGCCCTGCGAGGTCAGGCCGCCGATCCTGACCACGCCGACGAGCGGAAACGTGATCGTCCCTTGGTCGGAGATCCGCACCTTCGATTCAAGATCATCTTCTTGGAAAACCTTTATATCGACCAAGTCGCCGGACGAAAGAGAGTAATCGGAGAGGGTTTCTCGGGGAAGGTCTTGTCTCGGAAGAACTGACTGTGACTGATCGTTTGTGACACGGACGGCCCTTAAAGCACCCTGGACCTGAGGAGAGCGCGGCTCGGACTGCGCATAAACGATGCCAGAAAGACCGAAGAGAGTTAGAAGTTCGAAACAAAGGATTGAGTGAGCAGATAACGTTTTCATAAGTCCTGGATGAGCAGATCAAAAGCTGAGATTCAATTGAACAGTGGCCTGGTTGTCGGCATAGCTGAAGGTCTGGAGAGAAGATTCGTCGCGCATGTAGCGGTATCCAATCTGGAGGTTGGCGTGCTTCGTGATATCGAACCCAACTGATGGGTAGATATAGAAAATATCGTCGGTCCGGGCGGGAGCAACGACTCCGGGGAGGGTCTCATAGGCGGCGTTGGTGTAGCCGGCGGCGAGCATCAAGTAAACAAACTCATGGAAACGCTGGAAAAGATTGATCGACACGTTCGTTCGCTTGACGTTTGAGCGCGAATTCTGGGCCGTGCTCTCGACATCCCGGGATCCTTCGAGTGAGATGGTCGTGCCATTAAAGGGCAGATAAGTCGCCCCAAGGGTAAAGATGGGATTGAGAGTGTCGCTGCCGCTGTCAAATTGTCGAAAATCCAGGCCGACTTTCGCTTTGAGCGATATCTTTTGAGTTGGGTTGTAGAGAACCCGGGCCAAAGCGCGTTCGAAGACCTGACTATCTCCGCGATCGTACTCAAGACGGCCGAGGGCGGCTCCGAACCCGAGATGAGTCTTCGGTTTTAGCCGGTAATCCCAAAAGTTTTCGTTTTGCCAGGTGACAGAACTGCTGCCGACGTCGTAATCATGGATCTCGTTTTGAAAACGGCTTTCAAGGGAAGACTTCTCGCTAATTTTGTAAGTGGCGCGGAGAAAGGTATCGATAAACGTCCGATCGACCCGAGTGCCCAAATCGAGATCGGCGTTCGATAGCGTCTGATAGCGAGAGATAAAGCTGATATCCAGTCTTGAAAAGTGTCGTTGTAGGACGAGCGATCCGTCGTGGTTAAGACTGTTTTCGGAGCTGTGATCGACGAAAAAGGCGGCGGTTGGAGCGTAAACGACCATGACGAGGCTGCGCTCGTCTTCGACATTCATCGGCTCGTCAAACCGGTGAGGAAACGGCAGTTCTTCGTGCGCCGACCTGTGAACGTCCCCCCAGCCGAAGGCAAGCAATGGAGTCAGGGAAAACTGTACATCAGACTGCGGGTTATCGTGACTAATGAACAAGTTGTCGTCATACGTCACCTTCGTTTGTACCTCGGCGGCAAAATCCCAGGCAGGTTTGACCACGCTGGCGGATTCTACCGACACATAGGCAGAATCCGCCGATTTGGCGATGGGAGCCGCGTTCGAAGAAGTCGTGGGCACCTCCACTTCTTGAGCGAGTGAGTTCCCCGCCGCCAGGGTCACTCCGCAAAGCAAGAAAGAGAACTTGCTCAAAAAGACGGTACCCTCGGGTGTCTTCTTCAATTCAGTCCTCCATTTTCGAACGACTCCCCCTGGGCAAATCTGGATCTGGTCAAGCCAGGCCGGCGCGCCAGGGGATTCGGCGGAGGAGTGATTGAATTTGTCATGCGAGTCGCCACGCGACATAAATTTTCCAGGAAGCTTTGTGAGCCTCGGCCCCCGTCCGCGCTGGCGACTATCTGCCGGTATTTCACACGCGGGACACCTGGCAGTTTTCAGCAGCACTCGTACCGCGACTCTGCGCGGCGCAGAAAAATCTGCGGGTATTTTCTGCGATCAAGGTTCGCAGTTCCGCCCGGAATAGGACGAACCGCTGGACGCTACCGACTTGCCGTCTAAAGGGCGTCGCAGCGGAGGCTTAGCCCGAGTCGCCCATCGCGACGAAAGCTTTCGAATCGGGTCCGATTGAAATGGAAGACTAAGAACTCAAAAGGGGTTGGGGTCTGGCACATGCTCTGCTCGAATTCCTTAGTTCTTGGTCATGCGAACTTCCTGGCTCCGTTTTTTTCTCTGTGGCGGCCCGTGCCTTTTGGCGCCGCTGCTGTCGCACGGTGCCATGATCGATCAATTCGAATCCCCGACCGCACCCGAGCCCTGGTCCTTCAATCGGGGGGCAGAATTTCCGGGCGCCACTGGCTCGCTGACTCGTGGCAAAGGCCACGCGGGATCAGGCGCTCACCTCTCCTTCAACGTTGCCGGCGGCGGTAATTATGTGGGCGCAGATCGGAGCCTTACTTTGCCTTTGGAGGCCGCTGCCATCCGGTTGTGGGTGCAACATCCCGGTGGCGTAAACATTCAGATCCGCGTCACCGACCAAACGGGTCAAACCCTGCAGTATTCACCCACTCGCCCTTTCGAGGCTACGGAAGCAGGCGATTGGTATCGCCTCACAGTCAAGCTCGGCCCAACGACCGAGCATTGGGGCGGAAACACAAATGACGGAATTGTTCACAATCCCATTGTCAAAGTAAGTGTCCTCGCCCAGCCCGGACAGACGAAGATCGGCGCGATCGATTTCGATGATGTTGAGGCCCTCAGTTCGCTCGATTCAGTGATCGATCCATCCCAAAACCCAAGCGCAGGCAAAGCCTTGGATTTCCTCGGCAACCTCGGGGTGCAACTCGCCGTCCGCGATACCGACGCTACCGGGCTCGATCTCGCCCATTCAATCGGCTTTAAATGGGTCCGGGTAGAGATGTTTTGGGCGGATATCGAGACCACCCTGCACAGCTACGATTTCACCAAATACGACCAGTTGGTTTCGGCTTTAGCGGCCCGTGGGATGAAAGCGCACTTCGTTCTCTGCTATGGCAACGCGCTTTACACAGGCCGTGATTGGTTTGCGCCCCCGCGCACCCCCTCCGCGATTGATGGTTTTGCGGAATTCGCCAGAAACGCCGCGATCCATTTCCGAGACAAAGGCGTCCAGTTCGAAATTTGGAATGAACCGAACGCCGCGCGCTTCTGGGATCCACCCAGCCCGAGTGAATATGCTGCGCTCACGAAAGCAGCCATCCCGCGTCTGCATGCCGGAGATCCGAAGGCAAAAGTGTCGACGGGCGGTCTCGCGGGAATGGATATGACATTTCTCAAGAGCTTCATCGCCCAGGGAGGCGGAAGCGGGGCCGATGCGATTGGAGTTCACCCTTATCGTCTGGAGGTGCCGGAAAAGCTGAGCGACGAAATGGTTCTCATGCGCGCAAGCCTGGCCGGTTTTTCCCCGGCCTCGGCTCCGGCCCCCGCTGTGTGGAGTACCGAGTGCGGTTACTCATCGGCCTGGTACGGCGACGGCACTCTCGAAGAAAACCAGGTAAAACAGGCGAAATTCTGCGCGCGTCAGTTGCTTACAGGCGCAGCCCTCGGCCTTGCATTCGACAGTCTCTTTCAGCTTCGTGATCACGGCTCCAACCCGTCGGACCCCGAGATGAATTTTGGCGTCCTCGATTCCCAACGAGGTGAAAAACCATTGACGTCATCAATTCGAACGCTCCTGCGACAATGCGCCGGGCGAACGTTCAGCGGTCTGCTCCCTGCACCCGATAACGCAATCCACGTGCTGAAATTTCAGGGAGTTGACGATGCCATGCTTGCTCTTTGGTCGGAGACGGTTGATGCGGCCGCGCAGAAAATAATTTTGCGGCGAGCGCCCGTAAGCGCCCAGGATTATCTCGGCAAAGCGCTGAACGCAAAACTCGAAAAGGACGGCACCTTCTCCGTCGAGGTCGGCGATGCGCCCGTTTATTTGGTTTTCACGCAAAACGAGCCGAGCGCTCCAACCGGCCTTCACGTGGACGAATGATTTCGGTGGGTTGAACCGGCGGCGGGCCAAGGGCCGCGCGGTTCAGACCTGGAATGGGCCAAGCGACCGCGCGATTCTATTCCATCGGATGCGAGGACCCGCCTAACGAACGCGAAGGCGACGGACGTCGAATCGCGGACAGCTTTTCGCCTAACGATTCCAGATAGCGCGAGGAATTCGCTGCCTGAATTCCGTCGATGCGCGTGCCGCCGGCGCAGGTTTACGTTGCGCCATGCAAACATCAAACTTTCGAATCGTTCCGCTTCTCGCCGAGGTGGCGGAGGCGGCCCGGCGTCTGGCTGCGACGGGCGCTCCGGATCACGCCGTCGTGACGGCCGACGCGCCGACCGGCTACCCGTGCCGGCATTGCCTGCAATGGGCGCGGCCGGGCGAAGAAGTCATTCTCTTCCCCTACGCGTCCATTCCGGCCGGTCATCCCTACGCGGAGAGCGGTCCCATCTTCGTGCACGCGGAGAACTGCGCGCGTTATTCCGCGACGGCGGAATATCCGGCCAGTTTTCGGAGCCATCGCGTGTTCCGGGCCTATAATGCAGGCAACGACATGATCGACGCGGTCGCGCTGGAAAATGGTAAGCCCGAATCGGTGATCGCGCGGTTGCTGGAAAATCCCGAGACTGCTTTCCTGCAGGCGCGGAGCAGCACGCGCGGCTGTTACACCTTTAGAATCGAACGCTCATGAAGACTCTGGAATTGCTTCCGCCTAACGACACCATGTATCGCGCGCTGGTCGATCGTGACTCGACCTTCGAAGGCATCTTCTTCGCGGGGGTGCGCACGACGGGAATTTTCTGTCGCCCCACCTGCAGCGCAAAAAAGCCGGCGCCGCAAAACGTCGAGTTCTTCTCGTCGCCTAACGAGGCCTTGCTTGGCGGTTATCGGCCCTGTCTGCGTTGCCGGCCGATGGATCCGGTGCAGCGTCCGCCAGAGCTGATCGAGCGCCTCCGCGCGGAGGTGGAAAAGGCGCCCGATGGTCGCCTGACGGACAAGGAACTTAGCTGCCCTCGCGATCGATCCTTCGACGGCGCGGCGACAGTTCAAGCGCCATTACGGAATGACGTTTCAGGCTTATCATCGGGCGCGGCGGCTGGGGCTGGCTTTGCGCGAAGTGCGTAAAGGGGAGCGCGTGGAGGATGTGCGCAACGGGAGCGGTTTTCAATCGGAGAGCGGATTCCGCGACGCTTTTACGAAGATCTTTGGAGAATCGCCGAGCGCGGCGAAAGGACAGGGCGGTTTGATGGCCGAGCGAATTGAAACGCCGCTCGGCTCGATGCTCGCGATCGCCGATGACGCCGGTCTGCGCCTGCTCGAGTTTGTCGATCGCCGGGCTCTCGAACGCGAGCTCTCGATCCTGCGGACGCGCCTAAAAACCAACGTTGTGCCGGGTGAACATCGGCATCTCACGGCGCTTCGCCGTCAGTTAGGAGATTATTTTTCAGGAACGAACCTGGTCTTCAAGGTGCCGATGGCACCGGTCGGTTCTCCGTTTCAACTCCGCGATTGGAAGTTGCTGCAATCGATTCCGCTGGGCGAAACCCGCTCCTATTCGTGGATGGCGGAGAAGCTGGGCGACAAGGAAATGCGACGCGCGGTCGGTCGAGCCAACGGCGAAAACATGCTTTGTATCATCATCCCGTGCCATCGCGTGATTCGAGCGGATGGCACGCTCTGCGGCTATGGCGGCGGGCTCTGGCGGAAGAAATGGCTGCTCGAGCACGAGCGAAACTGCGCCGGCAAATCCTGAAGCGCTTCGACCC
The DNA here is from genome assembly GCA_963792775.1 of uncultured Verrucomicrobiae bacterium. Taxonomy (GTDB): domain Bacteria; phylum Verrucomicrobiota; class Verrucomicrobiia; order Chthoniobacterales; family UBA10450; genus Palsa-1392. The sequence continues at coordinate 21,752 of CAWBXU010000015.1, forward strand.
TCGCTTAGCCTGCCACGCTCCCGATTCCGTTGCCTAACGGCGCGGTCGTTTTCACCCGCTTCGGGTTGGCTCGCCGCTGGAGCAGCGCAACGAAGAGGAGAAAGCCGAGGCATGTGCCGATCGAAATCAGCAGTTCATTTCGCACCGGTGGAAAAATAAGGAAGAAACCTTTGCCCTTGATCAGGGAGGAAAAGCTGGAGACGCAAAACGGCATGAGGAAAAGACGAAAAGCCTGCCAGCCGTCGGGTGCGCCGCCGGCCAGGCCGCGGACGCTGAGAAGGAGGGCGAAGCCGATAAGGGCGGTGATGCCTAACGAATTCAGCCAACGGGGAGCCCGAAAAAAAAAAAAAAAAAATAAAAATAGATAAACCAGAAGAAAAGCCAGATAAAAGAGGAGCGAAGAGATGGACCGGCGTCGGATCGAAGTGATGTCCGAGGGTGACCAGATACCAGAGGAGGTAACACCAGAGGATTTTCCGGCTGAGAGAAATCGATTCGAAATAGCGCAGGAAGATGGTGTGCACGCGAAGAGAAGGTTTGCGACCCGAGGCTAGTTCGTCGGTTGGACTTATGTCAACATAATCGTCACTTATTCTAGCCGTCGCGGCCGTCAAAGGATTCCGGGCAACGGCAGCGAATTTTCGAGGCGCGGAGGGTCCGCGCCCAGGAGGACTCGAACCTCCGACCGTCGGATTAGAAATCCGATGCTCTATCCGGCTGAGCTATGGGCGCTTTTGCCGTAACCTAAACGAGCGCGCCAAGGCAGCGTCCGTTTGGTTCCGACACTTTGCGCCGGGTTGGCGGCCGATCAAGCTGCGCTCGCGGGATCGTTAGGGCTGGACGAGTTCGGCCGTGCCGCTGATCGCCGGACTATCCACTCCGCCGGTGATGAGAATTCGGCCGTCCTTCAAAAGCGTCGCGGTATGATTCTGCCGGGTCTCGGTCATGGTGCCAAACAAGCTCATGCGGCCCGTCGCCGGATCATACATTTCAACGGAATCGAGCGCTCGCTCCAAACCGCCAAAGACGGAGTTGCCAGTCGAGGCGCCTCCGATGACCAGGACGTTGCCCTGAAGAGAGCCCCAAGCGGGATTGTCCAGGAGAATCGCGACGTGACGCTGCCGCTGCTGCATCAGCCCGTCCGTCTCGGAAAAGGTGCCGGCTGAAATGCTGTAGAGATCGGAGGTATCGGGGAAGGAAATCCCACCGGTGACCAGGATCGTGTTGTTGAGCAACAGGGTCGCGTCGTGCTCGGTGCGGCCGACATGCATTTCGCCACTGAGAGTCCAAGTGCGTGCCTTGACGTTATAGATTTCCGACGTCGGCGTGCCGGTATCCACCGGCATGCCGTTGGAAATGGAGGCGCCTCCCTCAACGAAAACATTGCCGTTCGGTAGAAGATTCGCGCGATGGCGCTTTCTTTGCACGTTCAGGTCCCCGGTGCTCGACCACGTGCCACGTCGCGGATTGTAAAGTTCCGCCGTCTTCTGCGGATCGGCTCCCATGCGGCCGCCGGCGGCCAGGACCTGGCCATTGGGCAGGAGAGTGGAGGTGAACAACGAGCGGCCATTGACCATCTCGCCGGTGAGGGAGAACTGATTGGTTTTCGGATCGAAAATTTCGCACACTTCGGTATCGCCATTCTCTGTCTTGCCGCCTGCTATGAGGACTCTTCGGTCCTTGAGCCGGGTCGCAGTGTGACTCTTCCTAGCCTGAGTGAGAGAGCCGACGAGGCTGAAAGAGTTATGTTTGGGATCGAACAGTTCCGCGGAATCGAGAAATTCGGCGTCGGTGCTGCCTCCCACCAAGAGGACTTTGCCGCTTGTGAGCAGGGTGTCGGTATGTTGATTGCGTGCCACCTGCATGTTGCCTAACGAGGTAAAGGCATGCGTGACCGGATCGAGAATCTCCGCCGTTTGCAGGGTCTTGTTTCCGGTAATGCCGCCGGCCACGAGGACGCTGCCGTTGGGCAGGAGGGTGGCGGTCGGGCCGGTACGATTTTCCTGCATTGTGTCGTGAACTGACCACAGGCCCGTGACCGGGTCGCGGATTTCGTTGACGGCGAGGAAACCGCTCTCGAGCGTGGTGCCGCCGATCACGAGGACGCTGCCGTCAGACAGCAGGATCGCTTCGTGATTGGAACGGTGGTAGCGCATCTTCTTGGCGTTGGCGAAGGTTTGCTGCTGGGGATTGTAGATCTCGGTCTCGTCGTGGGGGCTCGTGCCGGTGAAACCGCCGGTGATCAGGACCGTGTTATCGGGCAGGAGCGTGCTGGTATGGTTGGCCCGCGAGAGGGTCATATGCGCGGCGAGCTGGGTGAAGGCATTGCTCGTCGAATTGTAGATCCAGGCATCCGCCGCCGGGATGGGGCCGACATAGCCACCGGTGACCAGAACCGTCCCATCAGCAAGATTGACGGAGGAATGGCTGGAGCGGTTGGTCGGGGAGGTGGCCGTGGCCGTGAAGGTTTGCGTGACGGGATCGAAAAGATCGGCGTTCTTGCCACCGACGATGACCACCTTGCCATTGGTGAGAAGATTAGCGGTGTGCTTGCTCCGTCCGATCGTCATTTGATGAGCCACTTGCGTAAAATTGCCGGTGTTAGGGTCGTAAAACTCGGCCGTTTTCAGCTGCTGCCCGCTCGACAGGACGCCGCCGGTGATGAGGACGCGACCATCAGATAGGAGAGTCGAAGTGTGATAGGAACGCGGCGTCGTCATCGAGCCGGTCGGGGTGAAAGTGCCCGTCGACGGATCGTAGAGAAGCGCGGAGTCGAGTGCCGCGCTCTCGTTGATTCCACCGGCGATCAAGACTTTGCCGGAGTTGAGCAGAGTGGCGGTGTGACCGGCGCGCTCCGGGGTAAGCTCGATCGTTGAAGGCGCAGCAGAAACCCAGGTGGTGAAGACGCTGAGCGAAAGAGCGGCGACTGAAAGACAAAGTTTTTTCATAACAGGAAGAGGTTTGGCGAATCCGAATTATTCGGGCGCCGGCTCGCTGGCGAGCTGAGGGAGCTACACTACGAGAAGGACTATTTTTCGTCCAGAAAAACCGCGAGTTGCGGGCGAGAAAAATCGCCGCAGCATCAGCGTTTTCTCAAGGAGAAAAACAATCCGACCCCGCCGGCACTGCCGCACGACGAAGCGTCCACGCTCGAAAAACGGCGTAGAGGAACGTCAGTTTGGGATGACGCGCCGTGCAGACGGCTTTGCCGCCTCTATTCGCGGATGCCCTGCTTCAGTTCCCAGACGCGCAATGCCGCCAGCAGCAAACTCTTGGTTCGCGTGAGCGTTCCGACCGCTGGGCGATTAGGCTCGTCCCCGGTTTTCGCCGCTGCTTTCGGGCTGCGTTTGGGCTTCTTCGGCGTCTTCCGTTTCGGCAATCGCCGGACAGTCGCTTCACTCACCTTTAGATCTCCCCCAGAAGTTATAGGCCCCATAATAGTTATGGCTATCGAATAGCAGCTTCCCTGCCATATCCGATCCGACGGCGACGACGGCCGCTTATTCAGGCGGAAAGCGCTTGTGCCTCTGCGGTTCTTCGGCGATTTCATCCCGGTCATGGCGAACCGCAAACTGGGATGTCTCAGCATATTTTTGTTCGTCGCCCTCTGCCTCAGCGTGTTGGTCAACCTTTTCCTCGCGATGACCGCTTTTCGCCGCCTGGAAGGCGCGGGGCGCGATGTGGAATATCGCCCGCGTTTTACCGAGATGGTGCTGGAGCGGGGAACGCGTGGCGATTCGAGCAAGATCGCCGTCATCAGCCTGCGCGGCCTGATCAGCTCGGGCGTGGCCGGCAACGTCGGTGAATCGATGGTGGACGATCTGCGCTGGGAACTCGAGCAGGCGCGGAACGACCGGGACGTTCGCGCGGTCGTGCTGGAGGTCGATTCGCCGGGCGGCGAAGTGACCGCCGCCGATATGATCTACGACGCGGTGGTCAAGACACGGGCGACCAAGCCGGTCGTCGTTTACATGGAATCGCTCGCCGCTTCCGGTGGCTACTACGTTTCCTGCGGCGGCCAATTTTTGATGGCGAACGAAACCAGCATCACCGGGAGCATCGGCGTCATCATTCAAACCCTGAACTACGAGCAGCTCTTCAACAAAATCGGGCTGGCCTCGGTCGTGTTCAAAAGCGGCAAGTTCAAGGACATGCTCAACGGCGCGCGCCCGATCACACCGGAAGAGCACGATTACATCCAGGGCTTTGTCATGAAAACCTACGACAAGTTTCTCGGCATCGTCGCGAAAGAGCGCAATCTCCCGGCCGACGCATTGCGCAACGGCATCGCCGACGGCCGCATTCTTTCAGGGCGGGATGCGCTCGACGACAAGTTGATCGACGGACTCGGCCAGATCGAAGACGCCTTCGCCAAAGCGAAAGAGCTGGGGCGCGCGCCTAACGCCGAGATCGTGAAATACGGACCGCCCTTCAGTCTGGGGCGCGTCTTCCGCCTCCTGACCAAAGCGGGCGACAATAAGATCGAGCTCTCCCTCCCCGGGCAGCTCGTTCCGCAATTGCAGAGCGGGCGCGCCTATTTTCTCCCCAGTTTCTACGCTCCCTGATCGGCGCGGCTAAGAAATGTTCGACAGCCTGCTCAACGCGCTGCTCGTGGTCGCCGCGCTCTATGTTTACCTCGCGCTCTTCCGCCAGATCTCGGCCCGCCAGGTCAACGGCGCGGCCTCGTTAGGCGAAAAACAATTCGGCCTGCCCGAGGCGGCCACGGCCGCTCTTCTCGTGGGCTGGTTCGGCTTGAACGTCGTGACCGCGATCCGCTACGGGCAGGGAGCTTATCAGACGCGCGAGCTCATTATCACCGGCGTCTTTTCCCTCGCCATCCTCCTCCTCCTCACTTCGCTCCTGCAATTTCGCGGCTTCAGTGTGCTCTCGTTAGGCGGATTCTCCCGGCTCGGTTTTGGACGGACCATCAGTACCGCGGCCGTCCTCCTTTTTGCCGCTTATCCGCTGCTCTTCGCGGCGGACGAAATTTCACAGTTGTTTCTCGGGAACGGCTCGAGCCGGCAGCAGATTATCGAAATGTTTACCGGCTCGGAGACGCTCCAGCAGCGCGTCATGATCATCGTCCTCGCGATCGGGATCGCCCCCATGACCGAAGAATTTATCTTCCGCTTTTTCCTCTACGGAGTGCTCAAGCGCTATTTTGGCCGCGGCCCGGGTCTGATCATGAACGCCTTGCTTTTCGCCGCCGTGCACGTGCATCTGCCGAGCTTCGGGCCGCTCTTCGTCCTCGGCAGTTGCTTTACCCTGGCCTACGAATGGAGCGGTTCGATTCTTGTCCCCATGACGATGCACGCGCTCTTTAATTTCTTCACCCTTAGCGCGCTCGCTTTTCCCAATCTCCTGCCGCAATGAAAGTGCGCGAGTCCGCCAAAGGACGGATTCGCTGCGGCGAACTGGGCGAGGACCGGCTGATCGCGCAACTGGTCCGCCGCCTCAAAACTCGTCCGGATGTGATCGCCGGCCCGGGCGATGACTGCGCGGTGGTGACGCTGCCGGGAGCGAAGCAGTTGCTTCTCTTGAAAACCGATTGCGTGGTCGAGCGCATTCACTTTCGGCCTAACGAATCGCCCAGTTCGGTCGGATGGAAAGCGATGGCGCGGGTCTTGAGCGATTTCGCGGCGATGGCGGGTCTGCCGCATTTTGCCCTCGTCACTTTGATCGTGCCGCCGGAGCGCGCCGCGCGCTGGACTAACGAACTCTATCGCGGGTTGCGCCGCGTCGCCGATCGTTTCGAGGTCGCGATCGTCGGCGGCGAAACCAGCAGCACCAAAGGCCCCGCTGTCGTCTCCATCAGCGCCCTGGGGACGGTGGAAAAAAGTCGCTGGGTCTCGCGCAGTGGCGGGAAAAGCGGCGACGCGCTTTTCGTCACGGGAAGACTCGGAGGCTCCATTCGCCGGAAGCATTTGAATTTCGTCCCGCGCATCGCCGAAGCCCGCTGGCTCACGGAAAATTTCCTCCTTCACGCGATGATGGATTTAAGCGACGGCCTCGGGACCGATCTCCCGCGTCTGGCGAAAGCCAGCAAAGTTGGTTTCGAGATTGACGAGAAAGCCCTGCCACGAAATCGCGCCTGTACGATTAAGCAGGCGATCAGCGACGGCGAAGATTACGAACTGCTCTTCGCCCTCGCGCCTAACGACGCCGCGCCTTTGGAAAAAAAGTGGCGCAAGAAATTCCCGCCTCTACCGCTCACCCGCATCGGCTCCCTCATTCCGCATTCCGCATTCCGCATTCCGCATTGGTCCCGTGGCTACGTTCACTTCGCATAGCGTGGAGGAGACGATCGCTTTTGCGCGGGAATGGGCCCAGGCGCTTCGGCCTAACGACGTCGTGGCCTTGCGCGGCGATCTCGGCTCGGGCAAAACGCATTTCGTCAAAGGTCTCGTCGCCGGTTGCGGCAGCGCCGATCCCGTCACCAGTCCCACTTTCACGATTCTGCACGAATACCGCGGCGGGCGACTGCCCGTTTTCCATTTCGATTTTTACCGGCTGGAGCATCGCGCGGAAGTCGAGCGTCTTGGCTTCGAAGAATATCTGGAGGACGGCGGCCTCGCCGTCATCGAATGGGCCGATCGGTTTCCCGAGTTATTGCCCGAGCGAACCCGCTGGATCGACGTCGTCGCGGGCACGGCCAACGAGCGCATGATCAGTGAAGCAAGCCGATGAGCATTCTCGCCCTCGAGCTTTCTTCACCGCTCGGCAGCATCGCCTTCCGTCACCCGGATGGAACCAGCGTCGTTAGGCAATTTCCGGCCGACCGCAAGGATTCCGGCTTTTTTTTCGAAAACCTGGGCGATCTCCGGCGCGAATGCGGATTGCCGGACGTGATCGCGGTCGGCCTTGGCCCGGGTTCCTACGCCGGCATCCGCATTGCGATCGCGACCGCGCTCGGGCTGCGGGCGGCGGCGGGGGCGCGGCTCGTGGGTTGGCCGTCGATTTGCGCGATCGATTGCGCGGAGTATTTCGTCGTCGGTGATGCGCGGCGAAGCAGTTATTTTTTTGCCCATGTGCGAGACGGCGACTGCATCGAGGGCCCGGTCTTAATGAGCGAGACGGAATTGCGCGCAAAGTTAGGCGAACAAAGCAATTTGCCGCGGCTGGCTGCGCAATCGTTGCCGCAATTTGCAGAAGTCACGCGTCGCGCATCCCTCCGCGTCTGTTCTCGCCCGTCTGGCTGAAAATCGCGGAACAGAAGAACCGCTCGAGCCGATTTACTTGCGCGAGCCTTATATTACGACCCCGAAAGCCACGCCATGGAATCGTTAGGCGAAGAACGGTGCTGGGCCGAGATCGATCTCGCGGCCCTGCGGCACAACGCGCGAGTGGCGCGGGAGCGCGCGGGCGAGGGGAAGGAGCTGCTCGCGGTGGTGAAGGCGAACGGCTACGGCCACGGCATGATCGAGATCGCGCGCGCCCTGCGGGAGGAGGCGGATCTTTTTGGCGTCGCCAACCTGCACGAGGCGCGCACGCTGCGCGAGAGCGGAGCCACGCAGCCGATCCTCCTCCTCGGTCCGGCGCTTCCGGAAGAGCGCGCCGCGATTAATGCGCAGGGCTTCATTCCTTCGGTCTCGACGGTCGAGGAAGCGGGCGCCTTCGCGGTGAATCGCAGCGGGATCAACTTTGTCATCGATACCGGAATGGGGCGGATGGGTTGCTGGCAGGACGACGCGCTTGCGACGCTGGAAAAAATTGTGCGCATTCCGGGCTTGCTGCTGCACAGCGTCTCGACGCATTTGCCGGTCGGCGGACGAAGACGCCGCCTTTACCCGCGCGGAGCTGGCTCAGTTCGACGCACTCGTTAGGCAGATTCGGCCGCGCGTTCCCGCTTCGACGAAAGTGCACGTGCTCCTGAGCGCCGGAATCCTCGGTTTTCCGCCGCAGAATTTCGAGATCGTTCGTGCCGGTCTCATGCTCTACGGCAGTTCGCCGTTACCAGATGCGCAACAATTTCTGCGACCGGTGCTGAATTGAAAACGCACATCGCCCTGCTCCGCGACCTGCCGGCCGGCCGCGGCATCAGCTACGGCCGAACCTTCGTCACCCCCCGCCCGATGCGCGTGGCGACGATCAGCGCGGGCTACGCCGACGGTTATCCGCGCTCGCTCTCCAATCGCGACGCAGCCGTGCTGATCGGCGGGAAACGCTGTCCCGTTCTCGGCCGGATCACGATGGATCTCACGATGGTGGATGTGAGCGCCGCTGCCCGCAGCGCGCGTCGGCGACGAGGTCGTGCTCATCGGGCGTCAAGGCGAGCGAGGAAATTCTCGCGGCCGAAGTCGCGACGCGCGCGGGCACGATCGCGTGGGAGATTTTCACCGGGATTGGCAGCCGGGTGCGGCGTGTGTATTTGTGAGGCGGCGATGTTCCAGATCATTTTCAACGAGCTCAGCGCCGCGGAAATGGCGGCGTTGCCGAAAACGCTCCAGCTCGATTTGCTCGCCGAATTTCAAATCCTCCCGGAAGACCTCGACAACCTCGACGGCAACCGCTTCGGCGTGATCAAGCGCGAGGGGAAAACGCTGCATCGCTATCGAGCGAAGGATTACCGCATCTATTTCGAGCGCAGCCCGGAAGGCGTCACGGTGCATCGCGTCCTGCACAAAAACACGCTGCGGGATTTTCTTTACCGGAGCAAACTGCCGATGGCGGAAGACGATCAGCTCGGCAAGACGCGGGAGTTCTGGAAGTTGATCGAGCAAGGCGAGAAAACCCGGAAAGCCTGAGGGAACGCGCGGAGCCATCGGTTAGGCTTGACAGCTGCGAGGTCGGCGGCAAAACCTCGCCCCGTCAGTTGAACCAACAAGAAAGAATCAAAATGAAATTACTCACTCGCGCACTCGCGATCCTCGCCTTCTTGCCGATTGCGGCACTGCAGGCCCAGCAGCCATCCGCCGCATCCAAAGGCGCCGCGACCATGAAGCGGACCGACGTTTACCACGTCTTCATTGTCAAAGCCGCGCCCGGCAAGGCGAAGGAATTACAGGATTGGCTGAAGCAACCCGATCCGCAACATCCCGACGCCAAGGGAATCGTCCTGCGTCATCAGGACGGTGACGCGTGGGACTTTGTCGCCATCGAGCACATCGGCACGAAAGCGACCGTGGACCTGAGCGCCACGCCGATGACGCCGCAGCAGCGGCTCATCAGCGAATGGCACGGCGACACTTTTGTCAGCGGTCCCTCCTGGGCCGACTTCGCGAAAGCCCTCGGCCTGGATGATGCCTCCAAGACTTCCGGTGCGGTTTATATCGTTTCCGATTATCGGGCCGTGCCCGGTCATCGCGATGAGCTGGAGAAAATGCTGAGCGAAGCGACTCCGGGCGATACGGCTTCGGGAAATGTCCTCCTCGCACATGTGGAAGGCGCGCCGTGGAATTTCCTTGGCGTCGTCCGTTACGATAGCTGGGAAAAATACGCCGATGGCGAAAAGAACAGCATCGCGCAGACGAACAAGGGCGAGGGCGGCTGGTTTGAGCTGCGCAACCACGTGGCTCTGCATCACGATACGCTGACCGATCGCATCATGCCCTAAACGGCGGGATCGCTGGGGGCTGAACAGGGAGGGGCGCTTTGCAAGCGCCCATGGCGGTTTTAAACCGCCGCTCCCTGATCAGGCCTGATCACGACTCGCCTGCACAACCTTATGCGGGGGCGGAAACGAACTCTTTGGTGATGAAAGATACGAGCGTTACCAAGGTCACTTCAGAGTTTTCCCCGCACGGTCCGGAAGGAGAAAAGTATCTCGCCTCCGGAATTCACGTCGCCATGCGGCTCTGGGAAAACGAAAAGCCTAACGACAAAAAGCCGGTTTCGAAACATCCCTACGAAGTCGTCGGCTACGTGATCAAGGGAAAAGCCGAGCTCCATCTCGAAGGGCAGACCTTGATCCTGAACGCGGGTGATTCCTACGCCGTGCCGAAAAACGCGGAGCACACCTACAAAATCGTCGAGAACTTCACCGCGGTGGAGGCAACGAGCCCGCCGGCGCTGGTGCATCAGTAGCGGCCACTTGTAGGGCGGGCGCTCCGCCTGCCCAAATGTGAGACGAGTCAGGGCAACCGAAGCGGTCGCCCTACAATTACTTCATCAACAGCACGGAGCGGCTGCGCTTGATTTCGCGCGTGATTTTGCGGTGCATGTGCGCCGGCATTCCGGTGACGCGGCGCGGCAAAATCTTTCCACTTTCGGTGACGAATTTTCTGAGGAGATCGGGATTCTTGTAATCGATCGCTTCGGCCGCGATATCGATGCGGCGACGCGGCATGGTGCGATTGGCGCGGCGAAAGGCGGAACGGCGTTTGGCGGTTTTCGGTTGCATGTTACTTGGTCTCCCGGTGAAGGGTGTGCCGCTTCATGAACGGATTATACTTTTTCTTCTCCAGCCGGTTGGGGGTGCGCGGGCTTTTTTTGTTGCGCGTCGACATGTAACGCGAGGCGGGCATCCCGGCGGCTTTCGCTTCGGTGCATTCGAGAGTGATGATTTCCTGGGCCATGTTCGTTATTCTTTCGTGTCCTCAGCCTTTTCTTCCTCTTCGCCTTCGCGTGTTTCGTCATCCGTTAGGCCAAAGAGCGAGGTGACGGATTGCCGCACGCGGGAAGCTTTGTTCTGCTTCTCGAGCTGGGACTGGCATTCCACGGTGTAGCGAGCGAACGGAATCGCCTCGAGCCGGGCGTGCCTGATCGGCTTGCCCGACATTTCGCATTTGCCGTAGCTGCCGAGTTCGATGCGCTTGAGCGCTTCGTCGATTTCGTAAAGGGCATCCTGTTCCTGCGATAAAAGGCTCAGGGCAAAATCGCGATCGTAGGCGTCGCTTCCGGCATCGGCCTGGTGCATGCCAAAGGCGGAGGCTTCACTGCCCTCGGCGCGGGCTCGCAAAGTGTCCTGCGCCACGCCGGCCATCGAATCGACCATCGCGTCGCGCAATTGCAGAAGACGCTGCTTTTGCGCGCGGGTGAAGGGATCGAGCCGGCGCTCTTTCGCTTTGGTGTGATTACCGATAATCGTGTCGGTCTGGGTGCCGTTTTTGCCGTGCGGCTTCGCGGGTTTGACCGCTTTCGATTTGGCGGGTTTGGCGGGAGGAGCCACTGCTTTCTTCGCGGGCTTAATCGGCTTGCGTGCGGCAGGCTTGCGCGCGACGACCTTGGCGGCAGCCGGTTTGCTCTTGGGCGCTTTGCGCGCGGGTGCCGACTTTTTCGCCGCAGAGGTCTTCCGCTTCGCAACAGCCTTCTTTGGCGTCGTTTTCTTAGCGGGCTTTTTCGCAGCGTGAGTCTTCTTGGAACTGGCCATAAATTAAGAGGTAAGAGTCCGGCGTTCGAACCCGTCCGGAGAAAGGGGAGGCTTAATTAAGGGCAATTCAATTTTGGCGCAAGCGGTTTCGGAGCGATTTCGCGCCTAGGTTTTTGTCCCTGCGCGCGAGGGCTTAGCTCACGAGCTGGCGCTGGAATAATGCTGCAGCGCCCAGCGCCAAAAAGCGCGGCTGATGAGGGCCGCAATCGTCCCCGCCGCGACGAGGTGAAACATCAGCCAGGCGGGTTGGCCTAACGACTTGATGAGGAGCCGCGCCGGGATGTTGGCCACGATGATGACGGGCACAATCCAGCCGAAAACCCAGCGGAAGACTGGAGGAAAAATGACGTCCGGATAGCGCGCGATGTTAAGAAAGTTGAAGTAGCCGTAGACCAGTCCCTGTGCCCTAACGATCCAGAAGCTGACCGCGGCGAGCGTGAGCATGATTGAGTAATGGATCGCGACCCCGAATCCGAGCGCGACGAAGTAGAGCGCGATCGCTCCGGGACCGGGGACAACGTGCAAACGCACGAGCGAAATGATGACGACGATCGCGCCGATGAGCGCGTTGACGATGCTGTCGAGGCCGAATTGTTTCGTCGAAACGACAAACTGGCTATCGAGCGGGAGGACGAGGAGCGAATCCAGTTTCCCGGTGCGAACGAGCTCGGGAATGTTGGCCACGTTAACGAAGAAAAACGCCTGGAAAAGCTGGGCGATGATCTGGTGCGTGCCGACGAGGAGGACGACTTCCCATTTCGTCCAGTCACCGATCCGATCAACCTGCCCGAAGATGATGCTGAAGAAGAGGATCTGGCCACAAAACCAGAGCACCTCCACCACCATCCAGAGGAGGAAGTTGGCCTTGAAGCTGAGCTCGCGGATGAGGGAATTGCGCAGCATGATCGAGTAGATTTCGAAGTAACGGCGCACGCCTCTCTCTTGTCATTCAATTGTATGACGAGTCAACCGCGCGAAATCGCGCCGCCGAATTTGCCTAACGGAAAGCGCGACAGCACGAGGGCGTTTGACGGCCGCGTTCGTTCGGCCGATGCAACGCCCAAGTCGATGCGCCGCTTCCTTCCCATCCTTGCCGGAGTCGTCGTCGTGCTTCTCGCGATCTGGCTGGTCCGGCGCTGGAGCGCATCCGGCGGCGAAACCTATCGCACGGCGGAGGTCACGCGCGGCGATATCACGCAAATGGTGACGGCAACCGGCACGCTCAACCCGGTCGTCAACGTGCAGGTCGGCAGCCAGATTTCGGGAAACATTTCCAAGCTTTACGTCGATTACAATTCCAACGTCAAAGCCGGCCAGGTCGTCGCGGAAATCGATCCGGCGATTTTCAAGGCCGCGGTCACGCAGGCGCAGGGCGATCTGGAGAGCGCGCAGGCCGGGCTCGAGTTGGCGAAGGTCAACGCCGCGCGCATGGAGGACCTGGTGAAGAAGCAGACTTCCTCGCAATCGGAGCTCGACCAGGCAATGGCCACGCTTCATCAGTCGCAGGCCAACGTCATGATCAAACAAGGCGCGCTCGATCGTGCCAAGACCGATCTCGACCATTGCACGATCACTTCGCCGATCGACGGCACCGTCATCTCGCGCAGCGTCGATGTCGGCCAGACGGTCGCGGCCAGTCTTTCCGCGCCGGTTATTTTCACGATCGCGAACGACCTAACGAAAATGCAGATCGACACCAACGTCGCGGAAGCCGATGTCGGCGTGATCGAGAAAGATCAGACGGTCGATTTCACGGTCGACGCTTTCCCGAATCGCACTTTCCACGGCCAGGTCGTGCAGGTGCGCAACGCGCCGACCACGGTGCAAAACGTCGTCACCTACGACACCGTCATCGGCGTCAATAACAAGGATTTGAAACTGAAGCCGGGCATGACTGCGAACGTCTCGATCATCGTGGCGCATCGCGACAACGTCTTGAAGATCAGCAACGCCGCGCTGCGATTTCATCCGCCGGAAGAAGCGCCCGCGGCCAGCGGAAGCGCTTCCGCTCCGCGGCATGCGCGGAGGTCGTGGAAAAGCGGGCGCGCATCCGATCGAGAAGACGGTTTACGTTTTACCGGCCGGCGCGAACACGCCGACAGCCGGTGAAGATCAAGACCGGGATCAGCGACGGCATTTACACCGAAGTGACCGATGGCTTGAAAGAAGGCGATCAGGTCGTCACCGCGGCGTTGGGCAAAGCTGCGGTCGCGCTCCGACGCGACGAATAATCCGCTCGCCGGTGGACGGCGGCGCTTCTAGGAGCCGGAGATGGCCGATCAAGCTGTCGTTAGGCTGGAAGACGTTCACAAGATTTACCACACCGGTGAAGTCGAAGTGCACGCCGTCCGCGGCGTCTCGCTCGAGATCGCGAAAGGCGAATTCGTCGCCTTCATGGGCTCGAGCGGCTCGGGCAAATCGACTCTCATGAACATCCTCGGCTGCCTCGACCGGCCTTCACGCGGCCGCTATTTGCTCGATGGCGAGGATGTCTCCGGCCTGGAGCGCGATCAGCTCGCCGATATCCGCAACGGCAAACTCGGTTTCGTTTTTCAAAGTTTCAACCTGCTCGCCCGCACTTCGGCGCGGGAGAACGTCGAGCTGCCGCTGCTTTACGGCGCGCATCGCCTAACGAACATGGAACTGGCCGCGCGCGCCGACAAGGTGCTCGCCGCGGTCGGCCTGGCCGGCCGCGAAGATCATCACCCGAGCCAGCTTTCCGGCGGCCAGCAGCAGCGCGTCGCCATCGCCCGCGCGCTGATCAACGACCCGGAGGTCGTCCTCGCCGACGAGCCGACCGGCAACCTCGACAGCCGCACGAGCGTCGAGATCATGGGCATTTTCCAGGAGCTGAACGAGCGCGGCATCACCATCATCATGGTGACGCACGAACCGGACATCGCTTCCTACGCGCGGCGCAACATCGTGATGCGCGACGGCCTCGTGCAATACGATCGCCCGGTGAAGGAGCGGTTTTCCGCCAAGATCGAGGCGCAAAAGCTTTCCGAAGTCGTGGAGCAGGAAGCGGAGGTGGAAGCATGAGAATCAACTCCACTTTCAAGATCGCCTTTCGCGCGCTGCGCCGAAACAAGCTGCGCTCCGTTCTCACCGCCCTCGGCATCATCATCGGCGTCGGCGCGGTCATCGCCATGGTCAGCATCGGCAACGGCGCCAAGTCGCAGGTCGAAGCGCAAATCGCCAGCCTGGGCGAGAACGTCATCCTCATTTTTTCCGGCAGCGTCACCTCGAGCGGCGTGCACACCGGCTGGGGCAGCGCCGGCACTTTGAAAATCGAAGACGCCGACGCGATCCGGCGCGAAGTGCCCGGCGTCATCGCGGTGAGCGAAGAAGTTGTTTCCACCGGCCAGGTCGGCGCGGGAAACCAGAATTGGTTCACCCGCATTTACGGCGAATCGCCCGAGTATTTCGACATCCGCAAATGGCCGCTGGCGGACGGCGCCGGCTTCACCGAACAGGACGTGCGCAGCGCGAACAAAGTCTGCGTCATTGGGCAAACGACGGCGAAACAGATCTTCGGCTCGCTCAACGCCGTCGGGCAAACCTTGCGCGTCAAAGGCGTGCCGTTTCTCGTCACCGGCGTCCTCATGCCGAAAGGCCTCAGCCCGCAGGGGACCGACCAGGACGACATCGTCATCATGCCCTACACGAGCGCGATGAAACGCGTCGTCGGCGGCACCACCTTGCGCGGGATCAATGTCCAGGTCGCTTCGCCTAACGACCTCGCGCCCGCGCAGCAGCAGATCACCGCGCTCCTCCGCCAGCGGCACAACATCCGCGAAGGCCGCGACGACGATTTCACCGTGCGCAACCAGCAGGAGATCGCCGAGACCGCCACCGCCACCTCCAAAGTCATGGCCTTATTGTTCGGCGCGATCGCCAGCGTCTCGTTCGTCGTCGGCGGGATCGGGATCATGAACATCATGCTCGTGAGCGTGACCGAGCGGACGCGCGAGATCGGCGTGCGCCTCGCGGTCGGCGCGCACGGCCGCGACATCCTCACTCAATTCCTGATCGAAGCCGTGACCCTGAGCGCGATTGGCGGCGTCATCGGAATTATCCTCGGCCTTGGCACTTCCAAGCTCCTCTCCGCCTTCGCCCATTGGCCGACCTTGATCTCCATCCCGCTCGATCGTCGCGGCCTTCTTCGTCAGCGCCGCGGTCGGCATCTTCTTCGGGTTCTATCCGGCACGCGAAGCCGCCCGCCTCGACCCGATCGAAGCGCTGCGCTACGAATAGTGCATGACCGGGCCGAATCGCTTTCAAAAACTGGTCGCCGAAGCGAAGAAGAATATCCGCGAGATTTCGCCTAACGACGCCGTGCACGAGGTCGGCTGCGGCGCCGCCACTCTGATCGATGTGCGTTCTGCGGAAGATTGGAAGTCCGGCCACGCGCGCGGCGCACGTCACCTCGAACGGGGCGAAGTCGAGCTCGAGATCGAAGAACAGATTCCCGATCTCGACCAGCGCATCATCTGTTATTGCGGCGGCGGGAGCCGCTCCGCGCTCGTCGCCGAGAGCCTGCAGAAGATGGGTTATCGCAATGTCCGCTCGCTGGCCGGAGGTTTTCGCGCCTGGCAGGCGGCTGGTCTGCCAAGCGAATAATTTGCGAGCTTGACGCCATCGGCGCAGCTCCCAACAATCCGCACCCGATGAACTCTCGAATCGCGGTGCTCCTGTCGGTTTTGTTCCTCGCGGCGGCGACGCTTTCCGCTCGCCTCGCTGCTCCACGAACGGGAAGGCAAAAACACCTCGGCGTTGAGGGAGGCTGGGGCGGAAAAAGAGAGCCCGCCGGAAGATTGGTTCGTTACCCAGCGGGTCACGCATGGCGGAATTCCCGCGGGCGCCCTCGAGAAAGCTGGCGCGCAGGCGGCCGCGCTCATCGCGGCAACCGAGCAGGCGAATCCGGCTCCGAGCCGGCACGCTGGAAATTTGTCGGGCCGACTAACATTGGTGGCCGAGTCGTGGACATCGCTGTCGATCCGGTTGCGGCCGACACGATTTACATCGCCGCGGCGACCGGCGGCGTCTGGAAGAGCAAGGACAAAGGCTCTCACTTCAGCGCCATCTGGCCGGCGACAAATCCGCAATCGATGGGCGCGCTCGCCATTTCCCCTAACGGCACGCTCTTTGCCGGAACCGGCGAAGCCAATCCTGGCGGCGGCAGCATCACCTACGGCGGCTCGGGCATTTACCGTTCGAGCGACGGCGGGAAGACCTGGCAACTCGTCGGCCTAACGAACTCCGGCGCGATCGGCCGGATCGCGATCGATCCGACTAATCCGCAGCGCATCTTCGCCGCGGTCGCGGGACAACTTTACAACCACGGCGGCGAGCGCGGCGTTTACGAATCGACTGACGGCGGCTCCAATTGGACCCAGGTCCTGGCCGGCGACAACGACACGACCGGCGCGGTCGACCTCGCAATCGACCCGACCAATCCGAACCGGATCTTCACCGCTATGTGGGACCACTTGCGCGAGCCCGATCTGCGCACCTATGGCGGAGTCGGCTCGGGCGTTTATCGCTCGACCGACGGCGGCGCACATTGGCTGCGCCTAACGAGCGGTCTGCCCGCCGTGTCGCCCACGATCGGCCGGATCGGGATCGCGCTGGCGACTTCCAACCCGCAGCAGCTCTATGCCATCGTCAACCAGACGAACGGTTTCTTCCAAGGCTTCTACAGATCGACCGACGGCGGCGACACCTGGACGAAGTTGCCTAACAATTCCACCCTCTCGGGCGCGCAATCGAGCTACGGCTGGTGGTTTGGGCGGCTCTGGGTCGATCCGCTCGATCAGGCCCACGTCTTCGCGGCCGGGGTTTACCTTTGCGAATCGAAAAACAGCGGCTCGACTTTCACCGGCGCGTTCAGTCCGCACGCCGATCATCACGCCATGGCGTGGGACCTGAAAGTGCCCGAACCGCGTTTATCTCGGGAACGACGGCGGCACTTACCGCTCGGACGTGAACGGCTCGAACGACCAATGGACTTCCGCGACTTCCCAGCCTTTCACGCAGTTCTACAGCGTGGACGTGAGCGAACAGGACGCCAGCCGGCTGGTCGGCGGCGCGCAGGATAACGGAGTGAACCGTTCCTATCGGCGGGACCGGCTGGAACACCTACGTCGGCGGCGACGGCCTCGAGGCGTTGATCGATCCGGTCGACCAGAACAACGTCTACGGCTGCTCCCAATACGGCGAATGCAATCGCTCGACCAACGGCGGCTCTTCATCTTCCGATTTTACCGGCGCCACGACCTCTTCCCGTCGGAATTGGCTCAGCCCGCTCCAGTTCGACCCGGCCAATCCCGCCATCCTCTACTACGCGGGCAACAGGTGAACCGCTCGGTCGATCACGCTGTCCACTGGACCGCGATCAGCCCCGACCTGACCGGCGGACCGGGGCGCGATCCGAGTTATCCCTTCGGCACCGTCACCACCGTGGCCGGCGCGAAGACCGATCCCAACCGCGTCCTCGCCGGGACCGACGACGGCCGCCTCTGGTTCACGACGAATCTTGGTGGAAATTGGACCCGGGTGACCGATCCCGACGTTCCCGGGACGTGGGTCACCCGGGTCACCGTCGACCCGGCTAACGCGACCATCGCCTATGCCACCTTCTCGGGTTTCCGCGCCGGCAGCGCCATGCCTTACGTCCTGAAGACGACCGACGGCGGAACGAACTGGACGAACATCTCCGGCAACCTCCCGCAGGCGCCGGTTAACGACATCCTCCCGATCGGCTCGACCCTTTACGTCGCGACCGATGTCGGCGTCTTCAGCTCGCCTAACGGCGGCCGCAAATGGCGCGCGGCGGGCACGAAGTTGCCTAACGTTCCCGTGACCGACCTCGAATATCGGGCAGCCTCGAACGCGCTTTACGCCGCCACCTTTGGTCGGGGGATGTTCATGCTCGCGCTGCCTTGACCTGAAGAGCCGGCAAAATCTCGATCGCATCCCGCGGGTTGCCGCGGCGCCTGGGTAGCGCGTGCGTCTCGCATGCTGGCGACGGTGTTCCACCGTCGCGAACTTTTCTTGCGGCGGAGCCCGTTCGAACGACGTGGCGTAACAAAAAGTTCGTCGCGCTGGAACAGCGCGACCAGCACACGAGACGTGTGCGCTACCCGGGCGTGTGTCCGCTTCAGGTGCCTGGGGAGGACGGGCTGGTAGCCCGTCGCGCTTGGGCGAGTCTCGCCCAAGGCCGTTTGCGGGGAGCGCAACTTGTGGAGGCAAGTTTCCGTCATCGTGATTCCGGAGGCCGGGAGCGCTCGTGGACTGACCGTCGCAGGTTCCGAAAAGGCCGTTTCGATTTTCGCGAAGACCGGGAGAGCAATCGTAAAGGCCGAAGCGATTGATCGGACGGCCTTGTCAGGAGTTCTTCAGGTCAGATTTACGATCGCGACGGTCTTGTTTTCGTTCCGGCGGCCTTCTCGCTGAGATCGACGGCCTTATTTCCCGAGGCGAAAGGCCGTTCCCTCGCCGACCCGCCCACGGCGCCATCGGGCCGGTCGAGAGCTCGGCCAGTGAAGGCGATGTTTCATTCTTGACAGAAGCCAGCGAAATCGAAAAGCCTCTCGGCCATTCCTCCTTTAGGCGACGCGTTTTTGCAGCAGATGAGCAACAGATGCACAAAGCAGGAACAGATCTACGCCATGAACCTTAGAAAACGCAGCTACTCGCAGTCAGTCATCCCCCTTCTCTTCGCGGCCCTCGCGGTCGCGCTTAGTTTCTCGTTAGGCAGCTCCACCGCGCAGGGTGAACTGCTTTTCTCCGATAGCTTCCAATATACCCCTGGTCCGCTCGACGGGGATGGTCCGCCGGCCGGTGCCCCTCCGGGTCAATCGGGCTGGAGCATTCTCTCGGGCCAGCCGCAGGTCACCCCGATTGGGTTGCACTTGAAGAGTCTGTTCTACGCCGGGGGAGCCATCTCGCTCAATGATTTCGCTGTCGCGCAGACGGCGGTGGCGAGTCTCAGGCCGGTGACGAGCGGCGTCGTCTGGATCGGCTTTCTCATCCGTAACGTGAGTGGCGGAGATGACGGCTACGCCGTGCTCAATCTCACCGCGGGCACGGGGACGACCGGTTTCCCCGGCTACGGGGTGCTCGACGCCCACCGGCTTTTCGGGATCGATAACGATACCGGGCGGCCGCGGAGTCAGGCGTTCACCACCATCCCGCCCAGCACGGACACAACCTGGGTGGTGATAAAGTTGAATTTCAGCCGCGGAAGCCAGGAGCTTTTCATCAACCCAAGATCTCAGAACGCCTCGCCGGATGCGGTCTTGAGGATGACGCCCGATTTCCAGACGAACGGCTTCAGCGACATGCGCCTGAACGAGGGCTTCAACGGCGGCGTCTTCAACTTCGACGAGCTGCGGGTGGCGACGACTTTCGACGAGATTCGGATTCCATAGAAACCTTCAGCTCTTCGAGAGGACGACTGCCAGCCGGACGGAATCGCCGGACTTGCCGATGTAATAGAGGGCCACGCCGCCGGAGCCGCTGACCGGGTAGAGCAGGTAGGGTACGCCTTTGATCGTGACGGGATTAGCGGTGTCGATTGAGGCTGGCTGCGAGCGATCGTAGGAGACGACGGAACGGTAATCGCGTCGATCGAAGATGGTGGTGCTGTCGTCGGGGCGGCCTTGTCCGCGATAGGTCGCCGCGCTGGTGTAGGAATCGACCAGGATCGGCTCGACGATGTCTTCGCCGGCGTCACGCCGAAGCCGGAAGGTGATCTCCTGGGACGCCCCGCCCCATTGGCTGAGATTAACAGGGTGCCCGTAAGCGACGTCGAAGACGCGGACATTTTCGCCTAACGAGGCCTCATGACGGGCAGGAGCTGGATTTTTCGCCGCCGGCTGCGACTGCTCCGTAAAGGCAGCGGCTTCGGCCGGCGACAAGGCGAGATTCGGATCCTGCAGGTTCCGGACGAGCGTTTCATCGGCTCCCTGGGCTTTGAGGGTATTCACCTGCGGAGCGGTCAGCGGGTGAAGTAGCTTGCGGTCGCGGACCGCTTGCATGATCTCGGGATTGCTTTCGTGCGCGCGGACGAGGAGCGAGACTTCGCTGAATTCAATCGGGCGGCCGGAGGCGGGGAGAAGGCCGAGAAGGGCGAGCAGAAGGACGGCGGAGAGTTTGCGTTTCATGCCCTAGTTTTATCAAATCGCCCGACTCTTTTGACAACTCGCGAAATGCCGCTAGTTTCCACGTCCCGCGTCCCCCAATGGGGGACCCATCAGGAGAGTCACCCGACTCGTTCGCACTGAAAATCATCATGCAAAAAAATCGTAGCAAACGTTATCGCGCGGCCGCCGAGCTGGTGGATCGCAACAAGACTTACAGCTTCGCCGACGCGGTCTCGACGCTGAAGAAGCTTCCGCCGACGAAGTTCGACCAGACGGTGACGATGTCGTTCCGTCTCGGCGTCGATCCGAAGCAATCCGACCAGATGGTGCGCGGAACCTGCCCGCTTCCGCACGGCAGCGGCAAACAGGTGCGCGTGCTCGTTTTCGCGCAAGGCGCGGCGGCGACTGCGGCCAAGAATGCCGGCGCGGAGTTTGTCGGCTTCAAGGATATGATCAAGAAATGCCAGGAAGGTTTCCAGGATTTCGATGTCGCGATCGCGACGCCGGGCGCGATGGCGGAAGTGCGCAAGCTCGGCAAGGTGCTCGGGCCGCGCGGGCTCATGCCGAATCCGAAGACCGGCACGGTGACCGAAGACACGGCGAAGGCCGTCGCGGAAGTGAAGGCCGGCCGCGTGGAATTCAAGCTCGACAAGAATGGCAACGTCGCGGTGCCGGTCGGAAAATTTTCCTTCGCCGAAAACCAGCTGGTGGAAAACGGCACAGCGATCATCGAAGCGGTGGTGAAAGCCCGTCCGGCCACGGCCAAGGGCCGTTTTGTCGAAGCCATGACCCTCGCGGCGACGATGTCGCCCGGGTTGCCAGTCGATCCGTCGCCTTATCTCACCGTTTAGATTTTCCTCAATATGAGACCTGAAAAAGCCAACATCGTTTCGGACTTGTCCGAGAAGCTCAACAGCTCGCCTTTCCTGCTCGTGACCGATTACCAGCGGATGAAGGTCGACCAGTTCGGCGAGCTGCGGAATCGCCTCGCCCCGACCGGCGCGGAAGTGCACGTGGTCAAGAACAGCTTCCTCAAGCGCGCCATGGCGGCCAGCGGCCTGCCCGATGTCGCGAAGGAATTGAGCGGCCAGACGGCGGTCGTGACGGGCAAGAGCGACGTCGCGCCGGTCGCGAAGGTGCTGAAGACTTTTGCCGCGGAGTTCAAGATCGCGACGCTCAAGATCGGCGTGGTCGACAAGAGCGTGCTCTCGATCGCCGAGGTGGAGATCGCTGGCCGACTTCCCGTCGCGCGAAGTCCTGCTCGCGCAGCTCCTCGGCATGCTGATGGCGCCGGCGACGAAGCTGGTCCGCGTCCTGAACGAACCGGCCGCGGCGCTCGCCCGACTTTTGCAGGCCAAAGCCGAGAAGGAAGGCAAACCGGCGGAGGCGGCGGCAGCAGCCTAACGCCTAACGAATTTCGTCCGGCGCAGCCTGCGTGGACGGCTAACCAACAAACAAACAACTGTCCGGACTCGGCGGCTGCCGGTCGTAATTTCCCGAAGGCTTTCGGGAGCGGCAATCGGAGGATAAATAAAATGGCAGATACAAACGCAATCGTGGAGCAACTCAGCGGCTTGACCGTTCTCGAGGTTGCTGGACTGGTGAAGCAACTCGAAGAGAAATGGGGCGTGAGCGCCGCGGCTCCGGTCGCGGCGGCCGCGCCGGCGGGCGGCGGCGGCGGTGCGGCCGCTCCGGCAGCCGAAGAGAAAACCACTTTCGACGTCATCCTCAAGGAAATGGGCGCGAACAAAATCGGCGTGATCAAGGAAGTGCGCGCCGCGGTCCCCGGCCTCGGCCTGGCGGAAGCCAAGGCTCTGGTCGAGGGCGCGCCCAAGACGATGAAGGAAGGCGTGACCAAGGAAGAAGCCGAAGAGATCAAGAAAAAGGTCGAAGCGGCCGGCGCCAAGGTCGAGATCAAGTAATTTCCACGCCAGCGGCGGGCGCAGCGCTTTGCGAAAAAGCGCTTGCGCCCTCCGGCTGGCGGTGGATACTAGCAATCCCGCTTTTCCAGCTACACCAGTCTCCCGATTTATTTTTACCCGCGCTCGACGGCTTAATCCAAGATTAGCGACAAAACAGCGGAGGTCACGTTGACCGACCGTTGTTTTGCTGCTACTTTTTTTGCCCGCGATTCCCGGCTGATCCTTTGATATTCAGCCTCCGCACGACCTGTATCCAGGGTCGTTGCCGGTATTTAACCATTGGAGATTGGTGATTGTTATGTCAGAACGTACCGCAGAGCGCATCCATTTCGGAACCATCAAGGAGGCGATCGAGCCGCCGAATCTGATCGAGGTTCAGCTCAATTCCTACGTCGATTTCCTGCAGAAAGATGTTCCCCCGAGCAAGCGCAAGAACACCGGCTTGCAGGCCGTTTTCAAGGAAGTTTTCCCGATCGAGAGCTACGACGAAAAGGCCAAGCTCGATTTCAGCCATTACGAAATCGGCGAGCCGAAATTGAGCGCGCTCGAGGCGCAGCGCGAAGGCCAGACTTTCAGCGCGCCGCTCCACGTCACCTTCCAGCTCAAGGAAGAGAAGGGGACGAAGGAGGAGAAGGTTTACATGGGCGAAATCCCGCTCATGACGCCGCAGGGCACGTTTGTGATCAACGGCGCCGAGCGCGTCGTCGTTTCGCAGCTGCATCGCTCCCCGGGCATCGCTTTCGAGTCGAGCATTCACCTCAACGGCAAGGTGCTCTACAGCTTCCGGATCATTCCGGATCGCGGCTCCTGGATCGAAGTGCAGTTCGACACCAGCGATCTGCTTTACATCTATCTCGATCGCCGCAAACGCCGGCGGAAATTTCTCGCCACCACTTTCCTGCGCGCCCTCGGCTACGGCCCGGACGAGGAAGTGATCAAGCTTTTCTACACGATCGAAGACCTGAAGCTGAGCGAGAAGCTCGACGAAGAGAAGCTCGCGACCAAAGTTCTGATCGCCGACGTGCTCGACGGCGAAGTGACCGTGGCGCGCGCTTTTGAGCCGCTCACCTTGGCGACGGTCCGCCAGATCATGGCGCTCGGTCACAAGGAAGTGAAGGTGATCGACATCTCGAACGACGACACCGTCGTGAAAGCGCTGAAGAAAGATCCGGCGCACGACCAGGAGGAAGCGCTCAAGGATATCTATCGCAAGCTGCGCCCGGGCGATCCGCCCACGGTTGCGAATGCGCGCGCTTTGCTGAAGCGGCTCTTTTTCGATCCGAAGAAATACGATCTCGGTCGCGTCGGTCGCTACAAGCTCAACCAGAAGCTCGGCATCGACGTCGATCTCGGCGAGCGCATTTTGACCGACAAGGATTTCATCGCGCGCGATCAAATATTTGATCAATCTCCGCCGTGGCGAAGGCACGCTCGACGACATCGATCATCTCGGCAGCCGCCGCGTTCGCACCGTCGGCGAATTGCTCGCCAACCAATGCCGCGTCGGTCTCGCCCGCACGGAGCGTCTCGTGAAGGAGCGCATGACTTTGTTCGACATCAACATCGACGGCATGACGCCGCAGAAGTTGATCAACCCGAAAGCGCTCAGCGCAGTCATGCGCGATTTCTTCGGCCGCTCGCAGCTTTCGCAGTTCATGGATCAAACGAATCCGCTCGCGGAGTTGACCCACAAGCGCCGTCTCTCCGCCCTCGGGCCAGGCGGCCTGAGCCGCGATCGCGCCGGTTTCGAAGTGCGCGACGTGCATCCTTCGCACTACGGACGCATTTGTCCGATCGAAACTCCGGAAGGTCCGAACATCGGTCTGATCAGCTCGATGAGCACCTTCGCGCGAATCAACGAATTCGGCTTCATCGAAACGCCCTACCGAAAAGTCGAGAACGGTCGCGTTACCGATCAGGTCGATTATCTCACCGGCGATCGCGAAGAGAACTTCATCGTCGCGCAGGCGAATGCGCCGATGGACGCGAAAGGTCATTTCACTGGCGAGAAAGTTTCCGTCCGTTATCGCGGCGACTTTCTGGAAGTCGAACCGACCAAGGTCCACTACATGGATGTCTCGCCGAAGCAGCTCGTCTCCGTCGCCGCCGGTTTGATCCCCTTCCTCGAACACGATGACGCCAACCGCGCGCTCATGGGTTCGAACATGCAACGCCAGGGCGTGCCGTTGATCGTTTCCGAATCGCCGCTCGTCGGCACCGGTCTCGAAGGAAAAGTCGCGCGCGATTCCCGCGCCGTCGTGGTCTCGACCGAGGCCGGCAAAGTCGCTTCCGTCACGGCCGACCAGATCGTCGTCACGAAAGACGGCCACATGCCGGAGAGCCGCAAGAAGCTCAAGACCGATGTCGAAGCCGGCGTCCACGTCTACGAGCTGCGCAAATTCATGCGCTCGAACGCCGGCACCTGCGTGAACCAGAAGCCGATCGTGAAAAAGGGCCAGCACGTGAAGAAGGGCCAGGTCATCGCCGACGGCCCGAACACCGAGCAGGGCGAACTCGCCCTCGGCCGCAACGTGCTCGTCGCCTTCATGCCGTGGAACGGCTACAACTTCGAAGACGCGATCATGATCTCGGAGAAGGTCGTGAAGGAAGACATCTACACTTCCATTCACATCGACGAATTCGAAATCGGCGCCCGCGACACCAAGCTCGGCCCCGAGGAAATCACGCGTGACATTCCGAATGTCAGCGAAGAAGCGCTGCGCAATCTCGGTCCGGACGGCGTCATCCGCGTCGGCGCGGAAGTGAAGCCGGGCGATATTCTCGTCGGCAAGATCACGCCAAAAGCGGAAACCGAACTCGCACCGGAAGAGCGCCTCCTTCGCGCCATCTTCGGTGAAAAAGCGGCGGACGTGAAAGACACGTCGCTGACCGTTCCTTCGGGCACCTACGGCATCGTGATGGACGTGAAGGTTTCGTCCCGCCGCGAAGTCTCGCGCGAAAAATTGACGCCGGCCGAAACCAAGCGCCAGCTCAAGTCGATCACGGAAGACAACCGGAAAAAGAGGGACGAGCTGACCGAGCAACTGACCGACGCGCTTTCCAACTTCTTGTTAGGCGAAAAAGTCCCGCTCGACGTGGTCAACGCGCAAAGCGGCGAGATCATCATCCCGGCGAATCGCAAGATCACCAAGACGCTCCTGCGCAAACTCGCGGTCGCGCACGATCACATTGAGATCGATCCGAGCCCGATCCGGAACAAGATCCGGGAGATCATCGCGCAGTACGAGCACAAGTTTGCCGAGCTCGAACTCGAGCGGGAACGCTCGATGGATCGCGTCGAAAGCGGCGACGATATCGATCCCGGCATCATCAAGCAGGTCAAAGTTTTCGTCGCGAGCAAGCGCAAGCTGAGCGTCGGCGACAAGATGGCGGGACGGCACGGCAACAAGGGCGTCGTCGCCCGGATCGTGCCGGAAGAGGACATGCCTTATCTGGCGGATGGAACGCCGGTCGAGATCTGTCTCAATCCGTTAGGCGTGCCCAGCCGTATGAATGTCGGCCAGGTGCTCGAAACCCACTTGGGAGTCGCCGCGAAAGCCCTCGGCTTCAAGGTGGCCACGCCGGTTTTCGACGGTATCTCCGAGGCCAAGATTCGCGAATACCTGAAGGACGCGAAGAAGGTCGACGGTTATACCTGGGTGCAGGAAAACGGCAAGGCGCGCCTCTTCGACGGTCGCACGGGCGACCCGTTCGACCAGGAAGTCGTGGTCGGCTACATCTACATGCTGAAGCTCGGTCACCTCGTCGCGGACAAGATCCACGCCCGCGCGGTCGGCCCATACTCGTTAGTCACGCAGCAGCCGCTCGGCGGCAAAGCGCAGTACGGCGGCCAGCGTTTCGGCGAGATGGAAGTCTGGGCGCTCGAAGCCTACGGCGCGGCTTACACGTTGCAGGAACTCCTCACCGTGAAGTCGGACGACGTGCAGGGGCGCACCCGCATCTACGAGTCGATCGTGAAAGGCGATAACTCGCTCGAAGCCGGCACCCCGGAATCTTTCAACGTTTTGATCAAGGAAATGCAGTCGTTAGGCCTGGACGTCAAAGTCGGGGGTCAGGCGCCAACTTTCCTGGAGAATGTGGCCTAACGAAAAGCAAGAAGATTTCTAAGGAACGCAGGAAAGCAGGAATGGTCAGGAGGAAGAAGTGGATTTCTCAAAGTCCATCTCTCTTCCTGTTTTTCTGCGTTCCTCAGCGCTAGAGAATTTTTAGAAGACAATTTTATGAACGAACATTCATGGCGGGAATTGGTGGGTGAAGAACGCACCGTTGGTTTTGATCAAGTCGCGATCGGCGTCGCTTCCAGCGACACGATGCGCTCGTGGAGCAAGGGCGAAGTCAAGAACCCTGAGACAATTAATTATCGCACCTTCAAGCCCGAAAAAGGCGGCTTGTTTTGCGAACGCATTTTTGGTCCGACCCGGGACTGGGAATGCTCCTGCGGAAAATACAAGCGAATCAAGCACAAAGGCGTGATCTGCGATCGCTGCGGCGTCGAAGTGACGCTCGCGCGCGTCCGCCGTGAGCGGATGGGCCACATCGAGCTGGCCGTCCCCGTTTCGCACATCTGGTTTTACAAGTGCATGCCTTCACGGCTCGGTCTCATGCTCGACATGAGCGCGCGCCAGCTCGAGCGCGTCATCTATTACGAGGACTACATCGTGATCGATCCGGGCAATACTCCCCTAACGAAATGCCAGCTCCTGACCGAGGTGGAATATCGCGAAGCGCAGGAGCAGTACGGCGAAGAATTCAAAGCCGGGATGGGCGCCGACGCGGTCAAAGTTCTCCTCACCGAGATCGAACTTTCCAAGCTCAACAAGGAGCTGGAAGAAGCGATGGGGAACACCAAGAGCAAACAGATTCGCAAGAAGCTCGCGAAACGTTTGAAGCTCGTGCAGGGCTTTGCCTCTTCGCATTCGCGCCCCGAATGGATGGTGCTCGAAGTCCTCCCCGTCATTCCGCCCGACCTGCGCCCGCTCGTTCCGCTGGAAGGTGGACGGTTTGCCACTTCGGATTTGAACGACCTTTATCGTCGCGTCATTAACCGGAACAACCGGCTCAAGAATCTTCTCCAGCTCAAGACGCCCGACGTCATCATCCGCAACGAGAAGCGCATGTTGCAGGAAGCGGTCGACGCGCTCTTCGACAACGGTCGCCACGGTCGCGCCGTCACCGGCGCCGGCAACCGCCCGCTCAAATCGCTCAGCGACATGCTCAAGGGCAAAGGCGGCCGTTTTCGTCAGAACTTGTTAGGCAAACGCGTCGATTACTCGGGCCGTTCCGTCATCGTGATCGGGCCGGAGTTGAAGCTCAATCAGTGCGGTCTTCCGAAGAAAATGGCGCTCGTGTTGTTCGAGCCGTTCATCATTCGCCGGCTCAAAGACCTCGGCTATGTCCACACCGTGCGCAGCGCGAAGAAGATGATCGAGCGCCAGACGCCCGAAGTTTGGGACATCCTTGAGGAAGTGACCAAAGGCCATCCGGTTCTCCTGAACCGCGCGCCTACGTTGCATCGCCTCTCGATTCAGGCTTTCGAGCCGCTCTTGATCGAAGGTGAAGCGATCCGCATTCATCCCTTGGTCTGCACCGCTTACAACGCCGACTTCGATGGCGACCAGATGGCCGTGCACGTCCCGCTCTCGGTCGAGGCGCAGATGGAAGCGCGCATGCTCATGCTCGCGCCGAACAACATCTTCTCGCCTTCGAGCGGCAAGCCGATCACGACGCCGTCGCAGGACATCACGTTAGGCTGCTATTACCTCACGCAGAATCCGCGGCGCGCCGCCGGTGCGGCCGTCGAATCGCGCCTGCCCCTTTTCGAAAACGCGACCGAAGTCGAGTTTGCGATGGCGGACGGCGCGGTCAAGACCCACGACCGGATTCGCCTGAAGAATCCGGATTTCGGCAAGCAAACCATCTACGGCGATTCCGAGACACGTGTCATGGAAACGACCGCCGGTCGCGTCATCTTCAACGAGATTTGGCCTGACGCTCTCGGTTTCTTCAACAAAGCGGCGGGCAAGAAGCAGCTCAGCGACATCATCTGGCGCTGCTACCAGGTCGCTGGCCAGGACGGCACCGTCGAAACGCTCGACAAGCTGAAGGAGCTCGGTTTCCGCGAAGCGACCAAGGCCGGCGTCTCCATCGGTATCTCCGACATGATCATTCCGAAGGAGAAAGAGGTCGAGCTCGCTAACGCTTACAAACAGATCAAGCAGGTTGAGCAGCAGTATCGCAAAGGCATCATCACCGATGGCGAGCGCTACAATAAAATCATCGACATCTGGACCCACGCCGGTGACGAAATCTCCAACGTCATGTTCCGCACTCTCGAGCACAACGAGGGTCGCAAGGAATTGAACCCGGTCTTCCTCATGGTCGACTCTGGTGCGCGCGGTAATCGCCAGCAGGTCAAACAGCTCGCCGGCATGCGCGGTTTGATGGCCAAGCCGTCGGGCGAAATCATCGAGCGTCCGATCACCTCGAACTTCCGCGAAGGCCTCACCGTGCTCGAGTATTTCATCTCCACCCACGGCGCCCGCAAAGGTCTGGCCGACACCGCGCTCAAGACCGCGGACTCCGGTTACCTAACGAGAAAACTGGTCGACGCCTCGCAGGACGTGATCATCAACGAGATCGATTGCGGCACCGTCAACGGGATCACCGTTCGCTCCATCTACGAGGGCGACGAAGAGGTCGTCGATCTGGCCACGCGCATCATCGGTCGGGTGAGCTGCGAGACCATCGTCGATCCGGTCAACAAGAAGAAGAAAGTCGTGAAAGCCAATCAGCTGATCGACGAGAACGTTGCCGCCGCGATTGAAAAAGTCGGCGTCGAAAGCCTCAAGATTCGTTCGGTCCTTACTTGTGAATGCGGCCGCGGGGTTTGCGCGTATTGCTACGGGCGCAACCTCGCCACCGGCCAGTTCGTCAAACTCGGCGAAGCGGTCGGCATCATCGCGGCGCAATCGATCGGCGAACCCGGCACGCAGCTCACGATGCGGACGTTCCACATCGGCGGCACCGCCAGCCAGACCTTCAAACAGCCAATCATCAAGGCGAAAAACGACGGCAAGGTGCAGTTCAACGATCTGCGCACCGTCCAATCGCTCGACGGCAACTGGATTGCGCTGAACAAAAACGGCTCGATCACTCTGCATAACGACGAAGGCCGCGAGATCGAGCGTTACAATGTGGTCATCGGCTCGGTCATTTCCAAAGCCGACGGCGGCACAGTCAAGAAGGGCGAAACGTTTGTGCAGTGGGATCCCTACAACGTGCCCATCCTGACCGACAAGACCGGCAAGATCGAATTCCGCGACATGATCGCCGGCGTTACGATGAAACGTGATGTCGATGAAGCGACCGGGCTCATGGGCACGGTCATCATCGAGCATAAGGAAGATCTCCACCCTCAGATCGTGATCGTGGGCGACGACGGCGAAGTCGTGGCGAGCTACTCCATTCCGGCGGGCGCGCACGTCATTGTCGAGGCGAACCACAAAGTCCGCGCCGGCGCGCTCCTCGCGAAAACGCCGCGAAAGGTGGCCAAGACCAAGGACATCACCGGCGGTCTGCCACGAGTAGCGGAGTTGTTCGAAGCGCGCCGTCCGAAAGACGCGGCCGAGATCGCCAAGATCGACGGCATCGTCGAAATCGGCGGCACCGTTCGCGGGAAGCGGAAGCTCATTCTGAAGGACACCGAGACGGGTGCGGAAGAGGAACACCTCATCCCGCTGACCAAACACATCATCGCCTTCAAGGGCGACTTCGTGAAGAAAGGCCAGCAGCTCACCGAAGGTCCGATCGTCCCGCACGAGATCCTCGAGATCTGCGGACCGCAGGATCTGCAGGAGCACCTCGTGAACGAAGTGCAGGAAGTTTACCGTCTCCAGGGCGTCGAGATCAACGACAAGCACATCGAGATCATCGTTAGGCAAATGCTTCGCAAGGTGAAGATCACCGACCCGGGCGATACCTCGCTCCTCTGGGGCGACCAGATCGACAAGCTCGATTTCGAGAAGGAAAACGCCACCGTCGTGCAACAGGGCGGCAAGCCGGCCGAAGCGACCCCGGTGCTGCTCGGCATCACCAAGGCGTCGCTCGAGACCGACAGTTTCATCAGCGCGGCTTCGTTCCAGGATACCACCCGCGTCCTGACCGAGGCGGCAACGTTAGGCAAAGTCGACAAGCTGCGCGGTTTCAAGGAAAACGTCATTATGGGTCACCTCATCCCGGCCGGCACTGGCTTCCCTGCGGTCCGCGAGATCAAACTCGTAGAGCTCGGCGAGCAGGTCGGCGCGCCCTTGATGGAAGAACCGGAAGCGCAACCCGCGCTCGGCTAACGAACCCGCAACCAATGTTAACCGCGAGAGCCGCAACGAAAGTTGCGGCTCTCATTTTTTAAAAGATGTCGATCGCAACTAAGACCGGTGACGCCGGTGAAACTTCGCTCATGTATGGCCGGCGGGTGCCAAAGACCGATCACCGGGTTGATGCCTACGGCTGTGTTGATGAAGTGAATTCCGCGCTCGGCCTTGTCCGCGCCACGACCGGCTCCGGGCCAATCGCGGAACAGATTCTCGCGATTCAAAAAGAGCTCGTCACTGTGATGGGCGAACTCGCGACCGCGCCGCAGGATCTCGCGCGCTACGAAAAGGACGGCTTCGCCCTAACGACATCCGCGATGGTCGATCGCCTAACGAGCGCAATCGACGAACTGGAGAAAGATAAAACGCTTTACGGCAAAGGCTGGGCCATGCCTGGCAACACACCGCTCGGAGCCGCCCTTGATCTCGCGCGTACCACCTGCCGCCGCGCCGAACGCCGCGTCGCGGCGCTCGACGTCGCCGAGCATTCCAACGCCGAAATCCTCCGCTACCTCAACCGCCTCTCCGATCTCTGCTGGCTCCTCGCGCGTTTCGTTGAGAAAAACGACCACCGCATCGGCCTGAACCCTGGCGCGCCGGAATGACCCTTGCCGAGCACGAAATCGTCGATCTCCCCACGCCCACTGGGCCGATGCGCACGCACATCGTGCGCCCCGCCGCGGAAGGACGCTATCCAGGTCTCCTGCTTTTCTCGGAGATTTTTCAGGTCACTGGCCCGATCCGGCGGACGGCGGCGCTGCTCGCCGGGCACGGATTTCTCGTCGCGGTGCCGGAGATTTACCATGAATACGAACCCGCCGGCACCGTCCTCGCCTACGACGATGCGGGAGCGAAACGGGGCAATGCTCTGAAGACCACGAAGCCGCTCGACGCCTACGATGCCGATGCGCAAGTGGCTTTGAAATACCTGAGCGAACATCCCGCTTCGACCGGTCGGCTCGGTGTCATGGGCATCTGCATCGGCGGTCATCTCGCCTTCCGCGCGGCGATGAATCCCGCCGTGCTCGCCGCGGCTTGCTTCTACGCCACCGACATCCACACGCGCAGTCTCGGTGCGGGCATGAAGGACAACACGCTCGACCGCATTGGCGAGATTGCTGGTGAAATGCTCATGGTCTGGGGTCGCCAGGACCCGCACGTGCCACTAGAGGGGCGCTTGAAAATCCATGCTGCGCTGGAAGCGGCCGGCACGCTTTTTCAATGGCACGAGTTTAATGCCGCCCACGCCTTTCTGCGCGACGAAGGCCCGCGCTACAACCCGGTGCTCGCTCAACAGGGCTATGCGCTCGCGCTGGAGATGTTTC
This sequence comes from uncultured Verrucomicrobiae bacterium, assembly GCA_963792775.1. Classification (GTDB taxonomy): domain Bacteria; phylum Verrucomicrobiota; class Verrucomicrobiia; order Chthoniobacterales; family UBA10450; genus Palsa-1392. Next base: position 53,846 of record CAWBXU010000015.1, read on the forward strand.
AGCGCCGACTGTCGGAGGGCGATGTCATGGTCGCCAAACCGGCGGACCGGCTTCTTTGATTTTTTGCTCCGAGAAGCGCCCTTGTATCGCGTGGTCGGCTTGGTTTTGTCCGCTCACGGTCACTGGGCTGCGCGTGATTTACTTCGGCACTTCATTGTCTTTGCCGAGATACTCCCAGCGTTGCAATGAGATCGGCACGTTGCCGTTCTTCCAGACGAAATCGTGAAACGCCTGCAGGTTGAATTTCTCTCCCTGTTGCAGCCGCGCTTCGGCGAGAAGCTTGGTGATCTGTAGTTTGCCGATTTGGTAGGTCAGCGCCTGGCCCGGCCCGGTCGAGAACGCAATCGCCTCGGAGCGCGCGGTCCCCGCATCCATCGGCACTTTCGACTCCAAATATTTCGCTGCCTGCTCGAGCGTGAACTCCCCGAGCGCCAGCCGCACATCCACTTCCACGCGGAGCGCGCGCAGCCGCATGAAATTGTAAATGATCTCGCGCGTGTGCGGGCTGTCGTCGAAAAGCCCGGCCTGCAGCATCATCTCCTCGGCGTAGAACCCGATCCCTTCGTTCGCGCCCGAGTCGTAGTAATGCCGCCGGATCGGGTCCTCGTGTTTCCAGGAAAGACAGAGCTGAAAATAATGGCCCGGGAATTCCTTCGTGCACCGTCAGCGGTCGCGGATCGGCTGCAGTCGCGCGCAGGAAATATCCGAGCTTCGGCGAAGGCGGCGGGACGTAACGAATGCAGTTCTCGTTCAAACGCGACGGCGAAGTGAAATCATCGAGCTCGGTGAATCCCTCCATCGCCGCGAGATACGGCGGCATCGCGCGAAAGGTGTAGTGCTGGAGCCAATCCGGCACGGTGAGAATCCCATGCGTTCCAAGGAAATCGCGGATCTGCTGCTCCTTCGCTGCCTCGTCGCGCTTCCAGCTCTCGATATCGGTCGCGAGCGCGAGCGGCGGCACGTTGCGATTTCGTTGCGCTTCGAAAGCTTCGAATGCCACCGCGCGATCCCATTCCTGTCGCCCCATTGCCAGCAACTCCTCCGGAGAATACGGATTGAGCGCCACGTTCTTCAGAAAGAACAGATAAGCCTCGCGGCCGAGCGAAGTTTGTTCGGGCAACGACGAGAGACGCTTCTGCAGGCCGGACTGAAATTTCTCGAGCGCGTCCGCCGCTCCCTTCGTCGCATCGTTCAACTCCGCCGCCGAGAGCGTCGTCGTCGGCTGCAGCGCGGTCGCCATTTGCTGGAGGCGCGGCCGAATCTTGTCGAGCGCGGCGATCGCCACACTCGCAAATGGCTTAGGCGGATTTGTTAGGTTCGCCATCCCGCTCTCGAGGATCGACGGGATGTTTGTAATGCGGGCGAGGATCTCGCGGCTGCGCGCTTCGTCATACGGACCCGGCACGGTCAGAGCTTCCACAACGGGCGTCAGCGTCTGCTCGAGGTAAAAATTCGGATCGCGTTTCCAGCGTGGATTCACGTCCAACTCCCAATGCACGCGGGCCAGCGCCGAACCGATCAACCGATAGTCGACTTGCTGCGGGATCGGCCAATTGTTCGGATCGATCTCTTTCCAGCGCGCCTCGAACTTCGCGAGATCCGCATGCCGCTTTTCCATCGATGCCGCCGACCAATCGCGTTTCCCGCCGGGCCGCTCCATCCGGTTCACATCGTCGCCCGAGAATGGCGCGTATTGCGCGCGCCAGGTCCAGAAATCCGCGGACAATTTTTGCAGCGGCTCGTCCGGCGCGGCCGCCGCCTGACAAAAGCCGGTCGCAGCGAAGAGAAGAGACGCGGCAAAGAGCGAGAAGCGATTCATATTGCCGGCAGACTAGCGAGCCCGCTCGGAAGACAGAGAAAAATCGCTTCGCCTAACGAATTATTCTGCGCGCAGCGCGACCATCGGATCTACGCGCGCCGCACGTCGCGCCGGTATCCAGGTCGCGAGCAGGGCCGCGGCCGCGAGGAGAAGCGGCGCGAGCGTGAAGGCAATCGGATCGAGCGCGCCGACTTCGTAGAGCAACCCGCTCACCACTCTGCCGATCAGGATCGCAAGTACCAGCCCGAGCCCGACGCCACTTAGCAACATGAGCGCGGTTTCGCGCATGAACATCCATTGCACCGCGCCCGGCTGCGCGCCCAACGCCATGCGAATGCCGATCTCCCGCCGGCGCCGCGCGACCGCGTAGGCTTTCACCCCGTAAATCCCGATGACCGCGAGCGCGAGCGCGAGCCCGCCGAAGATGGAAAAAAGCGCTGCCCCCGCCCGCACGAGCCAGAGCTCGACATTGCTCTCGAGATGTTGCGAGAACGTTTTCAGCGAGAGAATTGGCAGCACCGGATCGACTTCGCGAACCGTCCGCCTGACGAGATCGGCGGCGGTGCTTTCATTGGCGTGACTGAGCGCCGCGAATTTTACGATGAAGAAAACCTCGCTCTGGAATCCGCGCGCGAAGGGCAGGTAAAGCGTTCCCGGCTGCTCGCTCTCGAAGATGGCGCCACGCGTCGCCGGCACGATGCCGACGACTTCGATCGGTTGTTCCGGCTTAATTTGCCCGTTGCGGTCGTCATTGATGTTGAACCCGTTCCGCTCGGTACCTTTCACGGGGGCGTTGTCGCTCGCGATCTGGATTTGCTGTCCCAGCGCGTCGCCATCGGGCCAGAGTTTTTTCGCGAGCACATCGTCGATGATCGCGACCGCAGGTCCGCCGGGCTCGTTTGCCTCCGCCGCATTAAAGGCGCGCCCGCGGAGGAAGCGCAGTCCGGTGGTGGAAAAATAATCCGCGCCCACGCTGTTCCAGCGCGCGCTGAAAGCGAGGCCCGCCGCGGCCGTCGCCGGATGCGAGTCGGCTGTTCCATGAAAGCCGGCCCGCTGCACGTTCTTATCCAACGAAATCATCCCGAAAGGCACGGTCGCGGAAATCGTGGCGTGCTCGACCCCAGGAAGAGCGGCCAGGCGCTCCTGCAGTTTGCGATAAAGTTCCTGCGCGTGTTTTTGATCGTAGCCGCCGAGGCTGGCATCGACTTCGAGGAGAAAACTCCGCTCCGTCTGCAAGCCCGTATCGACGCTCGCTGCTTTCTGCGCGCCGCGGACGAAGAGCGCCGCCGCCGTCAGGAGGGCGAGAGAAAAGGCGATTTGCGCCACCACGAGCGGATTGCGCGGGAGAAATTTCCAATGCCGCCTAACGACATCTTCGGCCGCGTTTTCCTTCAGATCGCCGATCACGAGACCGCGCGAAAGTTTCAAGGCCGGCCCGAGGGCGAAGCCGATCGTGCCGAGCATGGCGAAGAGGAGGGTGGCGAGAAGGATGGCGGGCTTGGGTCCCGTCGTCCAAACGAGATCGAGCGGGATCAGCTTGCCGGCCGAGGCAAAGAGCAGGTCGCACGACCAGAGCCCGAGGAGCAATCCGCCGGCCCCGCCGCAGAGCGCGAGAACGAATCCTTCGATGAGCAGTTGCCTAACGATTTGCCGGCGGGTCCCTCCGAGCGCCTGCCGAATCGCGATCTCTTTGCGCCGCGCCGTGCCGCGGGCGAGGAGCATGTTCGCGAGGTTGAGGCAGGCGACGAGGAGCACGACCAGCGACATCCCGAGAAGGAGCGGCGCGACCGTGCCCAGGTTGCCCGCGCCTTGCGGGCTCGTGCTCGTGGAAAAGCGCGAGACGGGCGTGGTCAAAAAGGTCTGGTTTTTCTGCTCGACGGGGTAGGCCTTTTCCAGATTGGTCGCCAGCGTCTTCAGCGCGGGCAACGCGGCCGCCGCCGTCAGGCCGGGTTTGAGCCGGCCAATCAGCATGAGCTGGGTGCTGGCGCGGTCGCCTAACGAGTTGCGATTATCCTGCTCGAAATCGTTCGCCACCTGATCGTAAACCCCGAGCGGCAGCCAGACCTCCGGAGCGATGATCTGCATCGTCCCGGCGAACCCTTCCGGCAGGATCCCAACGATCGTGAACGGGCGCCCATCGATCAGCATTTTCGAGCCGAGGAGATCGGGCTTGAGGCCCTGTTTTTTCCAATAGCTGTGACTAACGATCGCGACCTGCGCGTTGCGGCCGGGCGTTTCCTCCTCGGGCAAAAAAGTGCGCCCCTGCGCGGGTGCGCGTCCGAGGACGGAGAAGTAGTTCGAGCTCACGACATCCGCGAAAGCGCGTCGGGTGTTCCCTTTTTCGCCGATGCCGATCATGGCGAGGTTATGCGCGAAGAGGCCGGAGAAGACGGTGTTCTGCTCGCGAATGTCGCGATAAGTCGGATAGGAAAAACCGCGAAAGCTCTTCGGGTTTTTCGCATCCTGCGAGAAGAGCTGCACGATTTCGTCAGGCCGCTCATAACTCGGCGGGTCGTAGAGCAGTGTGTGGATGAGGCTGAAGACGGAGGTGTTGACCCCGATGCCAAGGGCCAGGGTGAGGATCGCAAGGGCGCTGAAGCCGGGCGATTTGAGGAGGAGCCGAAGGGCGAAGCGGAGGTCGTGGAGCATGGTCGTGGTTTTCTATTCCGCGCGGAGCGCTTCGGTCGGATTCACTTTGGTGGCGCGACGCGCGGGGATGAGACTGGCGATGAACGCCGCCGCGCCGAGCAGCGCGACGACGAGGAGATAAGTGGGAAAATCGATCGCGCTCACGCCGTAGAGGAGCGAACCGAGAAGATGCGAGCCGCCCAGCGCGCCGAGCACGCCGAGGACGACGCCGACGAGAACGAGGGCGAAACTTTGCCGCAAGATCAACGCGAGCATGTCGCTGCGTTGCGCGCCAAGCGCCATGCGGATGCCGATCTCGCGCGTCCGTTGCGACGTGACGTAAGCCATGATGCCGTAGAGGCCGACCATCGCGAGGAGCAGGGCGGCGCCCGCGAAAACGCCCAGCATCACCATGCTGAAGCGGCGGCTGTCGAGCGATGACGAGACGACCTGTTCGAGCGTCCGGAAATCCGTCGGCATTTGCGGATCCAGCGCGCGCGCTTCCTGTCGCATGGAAGCGATCAAGGAGGTCGGATCACCGCGTCCGCGCAGGACCACGGAAAATTGCGCCGCGACGCGCGGTCGCTGGACGAGATCCACGTAAACCGTCGGCCGCGGTTCCGCGTCGAGGCCATCATCGCGCACATCGCCTACCACTCCGACGACGTGAAGCAAATGCACATCGCCATCCATGTTGCCGAACTGAATTTGTTTTCCGATCGGGTCCTCGTTAGGCCAATAACGTCGCACCAGCGCCTGGCTGACCAGAGCCACCTGCTGCGAATCCGGCCCATCGGATGAGTCGAAATAGCGGCCGCGCACGAGCGGAATGCGCATCGCGGGGAAATAGCCGGCACTGGCCACGCGAAACTCCGCGTCGCGCAGCCGCGGCGTTCCGGCGAGCGCGGAGAATTCTTTCCCGAGGTCATCCAGTGTTTTCGCCGTCTCTCCGCCGGTCTCGATGATGAAGCTCCCGTTCGATCCGGTGTCGCTCATCGGCAGCGCGTTGATCCCTCCGACCGCGCTGACGCCCGGCAACTCGCGCAGGTGATCGAAAAGACGCTGATAAAACTGCGCCAATCCGCGTTGCTCAGCCGGCGTCGCCGGGTCTCCGCGCGAGACACTCATCGCCACCGCGCTCTCCGGTTGGAACCCGGGATTCACCGCCAGCAGTCGCTGAAAACTCCGGCCTAACAATCCCGCGCCGACCAGGAGCATGAGAGTGAGCGCAACCTGCGAGACGATGAGGGAATTGCGAATGCGGGAACCGGAATGCCCGTCCGAACTTCCGCGTCCGGCTTCCTGCAGATCGGCCTGCAAATGGTTGTTCGAGATGTGGAGCGACGGCACGAGCCCGAGGAGAATCCCGACCAGGAGCGAAATGCCGACGGTGAAAACGAGCACGGTCGAATCGACCCCGATCTCGCCGATGCGCGGGAGATTACCGTGATAAATGCCGACGATCAGCGCGACGCCCCAATAGGCGAGGAAAACCCCGAGCGCGCCCGAGACCAACGTGAGGAGCAGCGTTTCAGCGAGGAACTGCCGTGTCAGTTGCCAGCGCGACGCGCCCAGCGCGGCGCGCAGCGCGATCTCTTTCCGCCGGGAAGTTGCCCTAACGAGAAGCAAATTGGCGACATTGGAGCAGGCGATGACGAGGAGCAGACCCACCGCGCCGCAAAGGACGAGGAGCAGCCCGCGCACATTTTTCACCATCCGTTCGCGCAGCGGTGTGAGGCCGAAGCTGCTCGCATCGGTTTGGTTGCCGTATTCACGCTTCAGCTGCTGGCCGAGCGCGGCGACTTCCGCCTGCGCCTGCTGCATCGAAACGCCTTCGCGCAGACGCGCGATCACGCTCCAGTTATGCGCCGTGCGCGAAGGCGTCGGCGGATAAATCGAGGCGGGGAACCAGACATCCACACCCGGCGGAAACTCCACGCCCGGCGGGAGCACGCCGATAACCGAGAAGCTGTGATCTTCCAGCCGCAAGGTGGTTCCTTCGAGACTCGTCCTTCCGCCTAACGAACGTTGCCAGAAGCCATAGCTCACGACCGCGACCTGGCTCTCTTCCCGATTGGAGAAGAGCCGGCCGCGAAAAGGTTTCACGCCGAGCACGCGAAAGAAATTCGTCGAGGCGGCGCAGGCGATCGTGCGCACCGGTTCGCTTCCGCCCGCGACCGCATCCGAGCCCGCGTTGTAGCGCGCGATCGTCTCGAAACTGCGAATCTGTTTTTGCAGATCGTCGAAATTTGGATCTGCCACCGGCATACCCTTGCCCGTCTCATCGAGCTCGCGCAGCTCGACGATCCGTTCCTGTTGCGGGTACGGCAGCGGCCGCAGGAGCACCGCATCGACCACGCTAAAGATGGCGGTCGAAGCACCAATCCCAAGCGCGAGCGTAGCGATGGCAACAAAGGTAAATCCCGGCCGCTTGAGGAGCGACCGCGCAGCAAAACGAAGGTCGGACGTCATCGGCAATTGGATGCAGTGGCCGCCTTGTTGGATTCAAATTCCTCTGCCGCGCCTTCAAATTCTGGGGAGGACGGAGTGCCACTCCGTCGTTCGGCGCAGTCTGCGCCGAACTGCGCGCAGGGTTGATTCCTCGAGCACGGGTGGCGCCGTTCGCGGAGGGCCTTGGACGAGACTCGTCCAAGCGCGACGGAGTAACACTCCGTCCTCCCCGGAACGGAAATAGCACGCCGGAAGATCATTCTGCCCGTAATGCCTCCATCGGATTCACTTTGGTGGCGCGGCGCGCGGGGAGGTAATTGGCGAGGAGCGCGACGAGCGCGAGCAGACAAACGACGCTGACGAACGTCACCGGATCCGTCGCGCCCACACCATAGAGCAGGCTCGCAAGAAATCTCGTTAGGCCAAACGCGGCCAGCAGGCCGAGTCCGAGCCCGATGGCAGCGAGTTTCATTCCGTCGCCCACGACCATGCGAAAGAGCGTCGCGCGTTGCGCCCCCAAAGCCATGCGAATGCCGAGCTCGCGCGTGCGCTGGGTGACGGCGTAGGAAATGACGCCATACAAACCGAGCGCGGCGAGGGCGAGTGCGATCGCGGCGAAGGTGCCGAGCAACGCGCCGTTCAGCCGTCGATCCGCGACCGATTCAGCGATCACGTTTTGCATGGTTTCGACCCGGAATAGCGGCAAGCTCGGATCGATTTCCTGAATGGCGCGCCGCACCGAAGCCACGAGCGCCGTTGGCTCAGTCGCATTCGCCCGCACCACCAAGGTCGCGGTCTGCAGCATGTTGCCTCCCAAATCTTTCGAGCCCGGAGCCTGCGCAATCGCGAAGTAAATTTCTGGCTGCGGCTCGCGATCGAGACCGCTCTGCCTGACGTCAGCGACCACCCCGACGATCGTGAAGGCGTATTCGCTCCCGATAAGAATTTTTCCGCCGAGAATTCCGCTTTCGCTTTCACCGAAGCGACGAGCGAGCGCGCGGTTCACCACGATCGAGGGCGACGCCATCGCGCCATCGCGCGCATCAGTCAGCCGGCCGGCCAGCAGCGGCACGCCCATCGTCCCGAAGTAATTCCCGGCGACACAGCGGAACTCCGCCAGCGGCGCCTGCCCGGGCGGGAAAGGATGACCCTCGAGTTTGATGCTGCCGTTCATGCCCCATTGCGCGAGCGGCAGAAAATTGATCGCCCCGGCGCCGCGCACTCCGGGCAGACTTTGGATGCGGCCGAGCGCACGCTGGTAAAACGCGATGACCTGATCGGCGCGCGCGTAACGATCGTTAGGCAAAGCGACCCGCGCGGTCAGCACCTGCTCCGGCTCGCGCAATCCCGAGTTGGTCTGCTGCAGGGCCGCGAAACTGCGCAGGAGCAAGCCGGCGCCGCTCAGGAGGACGACGGCGAGCGCCACTTCCGCGACAACGAGGAGACCGCGCAACCGGTTCGCGCCCGCGAGCGCAGTCTGGCCGTGCAGCGCAGTTTGCATATCGGCCGCGGAACGTCCCAACATTTGCCGCGCGGGCGCGAGTCCGCAGCCGACCCCGACGCAGAAAGCGAGGAGCGCGGTGAAACCCAAGACCGTTCCATCGAGGTGCACCGCGCTCGCCCCAGGAATTTGATTGCCTAACAATGCCAGGAGCAGATCGATGCCCCAGATGGCGAGGACAATGCCGGCCGCGCCGCCCAGCGTCGCGAGCAAAATGCTCTCGATGAGAAATTGCCTAACGAGTCGCGCGCGACTGGCGCCGAGCGCGAGCCGGAGCGCGATCTCGCGCTGGCGTCCGGCGGCGCGGGCGAGGAGAAGATTGGCGATGTTGGCGGTCGCGATCAGGAGGACGCAGGCGACGCTTCCGAGGAGAACGAGGAGCGAGGCGCGGCTGTTCCGCGTCAGCTGTTCCTGCAGGGGGACGAGCGAGATGCTGCGGTCGCCCTGCTCGTCGGGATATTTTTTCCCGATCGTTAGGGCGACCGCTTCCATGTTGGCCTGCGCCTGCGCCAGGGAGACGCCGGGACGCAGACGACCGACCACCTGCAATCCGTGATCGCCGCGCGCCGCCATCTGCGCCGGAGTCACGACCAGCGGCACCCAAAGCTGCCCGCGTTCGCTCGGAAAACGAAAGCTCGCCGGCATTACTCCGATGACGGTGAAAGGCCGGCCATCGAGCGGAATGGTGAGGCCAACGATCGCGGGATCAGCTCCGAATTGCGCGCGCCACATTCCCTCGCTGAGCACAACCACGTTCGTGCCGCCGGCCCGGTCTTCACCGCCGACAAACGTTCGGCCGAGCAGCGGCTGCGCGCCGAGGACGCGGAAATAATTTGCCGAAACGGTGACGCCAAGAATGCGCTCCGGGCTCGTTTTATCCTGCAGCGCGAAATCCTGATATTGGTAGGCCGCGATGCCTTGCAGCGTCGTGTTCTGTTCGCGCCAGTCGCGAATATTGGCGGGTGAGCTGGAGCCGAGAAAGCCCGCTGGAAATTTCTTGCTCTCGAAAATCTGCACGAGCTGATCCGGCCGGGTGAGCGGCAGCGGGCGCAGGAGGACGGCGTTGACCACGCTGAAGATCGCGGTGTTCGCGCCGATCCCGAGAGCGAGAGTGAGGATCGCAATCAGGCTGAAGCCCGGCGATTTTATTAGAAGCCTGAAGGCGTAGCGAAGATCGTTCATAATCGTCTTGGATGTGGCGCGCACTCTGGGGAGCGCACGCGACTCGCGTGCTGCAATCGGCGACTCGCCGATTGCCTCTGCGGTCTCAGCGCTGGGCGCGAAGAGCATTTCGGCGAGTCGCCAAAATGGGCACGCGAGTCGCGTGCGCTCCCCAGATTACTCATCGCGCAGCGCCTCGATCGGGTTGACCCGCGTGGCGCGTTGCGCCGGGAGCAGACAGGCGACAAGCGCGACCGCCGCGAGCAAGAGCGTAATCGCGCCGAGGGTGAGCGGATCAGAGGCGCTCGTCTGGAAAAGAATCGAGCCCATCGCGCGGGTCGCGAGAAAGGTCGCGACCAGGCCGACGAGCAATCCGATCCCGACCAGCTTGCCGCCGCTGCCGAGAATGAGATTGAGCACGTCGCGGGTCTGCGCGCCCAGCGCCATGCGAATCCCAATCTCGCCGCGTCGCTGCACGACGTTGTAGGACATGACGCCGTAAATCCCGACTGACGCGATGATGAGCGCGACGATTGAGAAGACGGCGACGAGCGTCATGGCGAAGCGTTGCTTCGCGATCGTCTCCGAGAGAATTTCCGTGAGCGGCTGGATCGTGCCGACCGGCTGATCTTTGTCGATGGAATAGACCGCGGGTCGGAGCGCCCCAATCAGCGCCGCGGGCGAGCCCGTGCTGCGCAGGACGACGTTGAGGGTGTTGAAGGGATGCTGCGCGAAGGGCTCGTAAGTCTGCGCCGTTGTCTCCTTGTCGACGCCGTACTGTTTGATGTCGCCGACGATCCCGACGATCTGGCGGAAATTTTCCGGACCATTCTGCACATCGATCTGTTTCCCGATCGGGTCCTCGTTAGGGAAAAATTGCTTCGCCATGGTTTCGTTGATGATCGCAACGTGTGGCGACTTGACGTTGTCCTGCGGAGTGAAAAGCCGGCCCCGGATCAGCGGAATGCCCATGGCGTGGAAATAATCGGGCGTGACCGAGTAGTAATTCGTGCTCGGCAGATCGCTCGGCGCAATCTTCGGCCGGCCCGCGATCTGGAAAGTTAGGACCCAGTCGCCTATCAAAGGCATGGTGTGAGTGAGGCCGGCCGCTTGCACGCCGGGCAAGGCGCGCAGGCGTTCGAGGAGCGCGTCTGCAAAGGCCACCTGCTGTTCCACCTTTTCGTATTTCTTCTCCGGCAGCGTGAGGCGCAGAACGGTCGCATCCTTGGGATTAAAACCCGGATCGACATGGGTCAGACGCATGAAACTCCGCGCAAGCAAACCGGCCCCGCCTAACAACACCAGCGCAAACGCCACTTCGATGACGACGAGCGCGCCGCGCAGGCGTCCGCGCGCGTCGGTCGATCCACGCGAGCCTTGCTTGAGCGATTCGTTCATGTCGGTGTGGGCGGCGAGCCAGGCGGGCGCGACGCCGAAGACGACGCCGGTCAGGACGCTGAGAAAGAAGGAAAAGGCGAGCACGCCGGCATCGAGATGGATGCTGCTGGCGCGCGGCAGATCGGTTGGTGCGAGGGCGAGCAGGGCGTCGAGTCCCCAGCGGGCTACGAGCAAGCCGGCCGCGCCGCCGCAGAGCGCGAGGAGCACGCTCTCGGTGAGCAGTTGCCTAACGAGGCGAAAACGGCTCGCCCCGAGCGCGGCGCGAATCGACAACTCGCGATGCCGCGCAGTCGCGCGAGCGAGGAGCAAGTTGGCGATGTTCGCGCAAGCGATGAGTAGCACGCAGCCGACCGCCCCGAGCAATGTGTAAAGGACCACGCGCACATCGCGCACGCTGTAGTCAAGCATCGGCATCACGAAAACGCTCCAGCCCTTGTTCGAATCCGGATATTGCTGTGCGAGCTGCGCCGCGAGCAGCTTCAATTCGGCGTTCGCCTGCGCCGCGGTCACGCCCGGTTTCAAGCGCCCGACGACGCTGATATAATGCGCGCCGCGATATTTATTGCTTCGCTCCTCGGGGCTAAACGCCATCGGCGCCCAGACATCCACTTTGCTCGCCTGACCGAAATCCGGCGGCGCGACGCCGATGACGGTGTAAGTCTCGCCATCCAACTGCACGGTCTGTCCGATGGCGTTTTTCTCCCCGCCGAAGACGCGTTGCCAAAAGGGATTGCTCAGGACGACAACGTGATCTTTCCCCGGCGCGTCCTCGTCCGGCAGGAACGTGCGACCGAGGACCGGCTGCACGCCGTAGACCTTGAAGTAATCCGCGGTCGCCTTCACGCCGATGAGCCGCTGCGGTTCGCCTTCGCCGGTGAGATTCATCTGGCTGCCACCGTAAGCCGCGAGATAGGCATAGGATTTCGTCTGCTTCTGCCAATCGAGAAAGTTAGGCGGCGAGACGGAGAACTCGGGAAACTGCGGCAGATTCGTCTCGCGCATCACGACGATCCGATCGGGCTGCGGGTAATCGAGCGGGCGCAGAAGGACGCCGTTCACGACCGAGAAGATCGCGGTGCAGGCGCCGATCCCGAGCGCGAGGGTGAGAATGGCGACGGCGGTGAAACCAGGTGAGCTGATGAGTTGGCGGAAGGCGTAGCGGAGATCGTTCATAGGATTTCTGATGGTTGGTTTCTCACGGGACTATTCAGAGCGTAAGGCGATGACGGGATCGGCTTTGGTCGCGCGGAGCGCGGGAAGGAGGGCGGCGAGCAAGGCGATCGTCGCGAGCACGAGCGCGACCATTCCGAAGACGAAAGGATCATAGGCAGCGGTGCGGAAGAGGAGCGATTCCATGAAACGCGCGGCCGCGACTGCCGCGAGCAGTCCGATGATTAATCCGGCGATCGTCAGGCGCATTCCCTGCCCGAGGACAAGGCGCAGGAGATCGCGCGCTTGCGCCCCGAGGGCGATGCGAATGCCGAATTCGCGCCGGCGTTGCGCGACGCTGTAGGCGATCAAGCCATAAAGCCCGATCGCGGCGAGGACGAGCGCGAGGAGGGCGAAGAGGCTGAAGAGGGTGAGATAAAGTTGCGGCTGGGTGAGCGTTTCCCTAACGAGTTGCCGGACGGGCGTGACCTCCGAGATGGTCTGCTCGGGATTAAAATCCCAGATGGCGCGCTGCACCGTGCGGGTCAGCGCTTCGAGCGGAAGCGGCGAACGCACGAGCAAGTTCGCGAAGGGCGTGCCGCGTTGCCTGAGCGAGGCGTAGGCCTGGAAAGGCGTTTCGTTGTCGAGCCCGTTGCGCGGGATGTCGCCGACTACGCCGATCACTTCGAGAACCTGCGGTTTCGGCCGCTGGCGCGTCGGCGGGAGCAGGAGGCGTTTCCCGATCGCGTTTTCGCCGGGGAAAAATTTCTTTGCCGCGGACGCGTTCAAGATGATCACCGGCCGCGATTCGCCGCGATCGTCTTCGGTAAAGGTGCGCCCCGCGAGCAAGGGAATGCGCAACGTGGCGAAGAACGATGGACTGACCGAGTCGTAAATCGTCGGCGGCAATTTCGCGGCGTCGTCGGCCGAGCCGTAGATGGAAAAGTTCGCCGGGATTCCCCACTTGAACGGCATTGTCTGAGTGAAAGCGGCTGATTCAACGCCGGGCACGGCGCTCACTTTTTCGAGGAGCCGTTCGTAGTAGTCGCTTCGTTTCGGTCCGGTGTCGTATTGCGTGGGCGCGAGGGTCAGGACCATGCTGAGAGTGTTCTCGATTTGCATCCCGGGGTTCACCCGCAGGATGGTGGCGAAACTTTTCCAGACCAATCCCGCGCAAACGAGAAGCACGAGCGTGAGCGCGATCTGGGCGACCACGAGCGCGCTGCGCAGGCGGACCGATTGCAGACCGGTTGAGCCTTTGCCCCCGTCGCCTAACGAATCGAGCGCATCGACGCGCGTCGCCCGCCACGCCGGATAAAGGCCGAAGAGCAGGCCGGTCACAAGCGCGATCGCACCGGTCGCCGCGAGGACGGGAAGGTTGAGCACAATCTCATCGCTCCGCGGGATCCAATCGCGCGCCAGACTCGCCAGGAGCAAATCCAGACCCCAGCTCCCAAGCAGCGCGCCGCCGATCCCGCCGCAGAAGACGAGGAGGAGCGACTCGATGAGACGCGCGCGCATGATCGCGGCGCGGCTCGCCCCGAGCGCGAGCCGAATGGCCACCTCGCGCTGCCGTGTCGAGGCGCGCACGATTTGCAGGCCGGCGACGTTCGCGCAGGTGATCAGGAGCACGAGCAGCGCCGCGCACACGACGAGGAGCAAACCTTGCGCGAATTTCCCCACCACCTGCTCGCGCAGCGGGGTCGCGAGGAAATTCCAGCCCTTGTAAAACTTCGGATCGTTTTGCGCGAAGCGCGCGGCGATCGTCGACAGTTCGGCGTTCACCGTTTTCAACGATACGCCTGGCTTCACTCGCCCGATCACGGCCCAGAAACGTGCCGTCGCGACAAAATTTTCGCCGCCCGAATTCGGAAGCGGTCGCCACTCCTCCGCGTTGTTGAACGGCTCCTTGAAGCTCGCCGGCATCACCCCGATGACCTCGTGCGGCACATCGTCGAGCGTGATCGTTTCGCCCACGATCTCGCGCCGGCCGCCGAATTGTTTCTGCCAAAGCGGATAGCTGAGAATCACCGTGCGCGGTGCGTTCGCGGCCGCGTCCGCCTGCGTGAACGTGCGGCCGATGAGCGCACGCTCGCCGAGGACGCGAAAATAATCCTGCGTGACGAAGCCGCCGGTGAGTGAAGTCGGCTTCGCGACGCCCGTGAGGTTGTCGTAGTTGTAACGGTTGGCGGCGAGATACTCGAAGGAGGTCGCCTCTTTCTCCAACTCGCGAAATCCAGCGGGCGCAAAAGCCTCGTTCTTCAGGTTCTCCGACAAACTGTCCGACTGCAGCGAGACGATGCGATCGGCCCCCGGATAGGGCAGCGGCGCAAGCAGGACAGCGTGCACGACCGTAAAAATCGCCGTGTTCGCGCCGATCCCGAGCGCGAGGGTGAGGATGGCGACGAAGGTGAAGCCAGGCGATTTGATCAGCTGGCGGAAAGCGTAGCGGAGGTCATTCATAGTGCAGTGCGATCACAGGGTTGATTTTCATCGCCCGACGCGCGGGCAAGATGGCGGCAAGAAGCGCCGCGCCTCCGAGCAATAAAATGACCGCGGCGTAGGTGACGAGATCGGTCGTGCCGACGCCGAAGAGGAGCGCGCTGAGCAGTCGCGTCGCGGCCACGGCGCCGACGATTCCGATCACGATCCCGATCACCGCCATCGTTAGGCTTTGGCGCAGGATCATGGTCAGCATCTGCCGCCGTTGCGCGCCGAGGGCCATGCGAATGCCGATCTCTTTTGTCCGTTGGGTGACGTTGTAAGCGATCACGCCGTAGATGCCGATCGCGGCGAGCAGGATCGCGACGGCCGCGAAGGCGCCGAGAAGGATCGTGTTGAAACGCGACTGCGCGAGCGTCCGGCCGAGCAGTTCCGGAAGCGGTGTGATCACCGGAACGAACTGCTGCGCATCGATCTCGTGCACGGCCCGGCGGATCGCGGTGTCGATGTCGTTAGGCGCGGGCTCGCTCGTGCGCACGACGAGGTCCATGTAGCTGTCCGGGTCCTGCGTGAAGGGGATATAAAACTCCGGACCCGCCGGCGCCGCGAGGCTGTCGTGTTTCGAACTCCCGACTACGCCGACGATCTCGCGGATCGTTTTGCTGGAGCCGATTTTCATTCGCTGCCCGAGCGGGTTGCCCTGCCCGAGATACGTTTTCGCGAATGTCTCGTTGACCATGATCACCGGCGGCGAATCCTGCCGGTCGCGCTCGTTGAAGGTCCGCCCGCGGAGGAGCGGAATGCGCATGGCGTGGAAATAATTTCCGTCCGTCGTGAGGTGCGACGCGGAGGGCTGCATCCCGGGCGCGGTATCGGGCTGGCCGAGGACCCCAAAACTCGTGCTCTGGTCGCTGTCGCTGAAGGGCAGCGGCGAAACCATCCCGACATCCGTGACTCCGCGGAGCGACGCGAGTTTCGGCAACAGCTTGTCGAAAAATTGAATCTGCTGCTTCGCCTCGCCGTAGCGGGATTTGGGCAGCGATTGCCAGAGGGTGAGCACGCCGCGCGGTTCAAAACCTGGCTGCACTGAACGCAGCCCGGCGAAACTGCGCATGAGCAATCCCGCGCCGACGAGCAGCACGAGCGAGAGCGCAAATTGCGAGACGACAAACGCGGAGCGCAGCCGATGACTGCGCGTGCCGCCGGTCGAGCCGCGCGACGCTTCCTTGAGCGATTGTTCGACCTGCGGGCGCGACACCTGGAGCGCCGGGACCAACCCGAAAATCAGACTGGTGAGCAGCGCGATGCCGAAAGTGAACGCGACCACGAAACCGTTCACGCGGATCTCCTTCAGCCGGGGCAGACCCGCCGGCCCCAGCGCGACGAGCGCGTCCGTGCTCCACGACGCCAGGAGCAGACCGGCGGCGGCGCCGAGGAGCGCGAGGAGCAACGTTTCGAGGAGTAGTTGCCTAACGATATGAAACCGGCTCGCTCCGAGTGCGGTCCGGATCGCGATCTCGCGTTCGCGGGTCGCCGCGCGCGCGAGGAACAGATTCGCCACATTCGCGCAGGCGATCAGGAGGACGAGCGCGACCGCGGCGCTGAGCACGAGCAGCGCCGGCCGGACATCGCCGACCACATCCGATTGCAGATCGACCACGCGTTCATTCCGGCCGGCGTTCGTGTCGGGATATTGGCGCGCGAGTTGGGCATCGATCGCCTGCAAATCCGCCGTGGCCGTGTGCAGACTGACGCCCGGTTTCAAGCAACCAACGACGCTGAGAAAGTGCGAACCGCGCCGTTCCAAGCCAGTCGGGTAAAGCTGCGTAACCGGCGCGATGTAATTGATCTGCTCGTCCTGGACCGGAAACTTCCAGCCGCGCGGCATCACGCCGGTGACCGTCGCCGGATGACCCGACATCGTGATTGTTTTCCCGAGCACCTTCGGGTCAGCGGCGAAGTGGCGTTGCCAAAACGAGTAGCTGAGCACGACGACGCGCGCGGCATCGGGCTTTTCATCTGCGCGGGAAAAGCCGCGACCGAGCAGCGGCGGCGTTCCGAGCACGGCGAAAATATCGGAAGTGACGGCGAGCCCGGGCACGTCCTCCGACTCCTCGCCCGTCCCCAGGATCATGGAGACGTCCGAGTAGGCGGCCATCGCCGCGAAGGTGTGATTCTGCGCGCGCAGATCGAGGTAATCGGGATAGGAATGAACCTGCCGATTCTCGCCCGGATGCTGCGGTGCGGTCTCCCAGATCATCGTTAGGCGATCGGCATTCGGGAATGGGAGGGAACGCAGGAGGACGGTGTCGATCACACTGAAGATGGCGCTGTTCGCCCCGATCCCGAGCGCGAGCGTCGCGATCGCAACGAGGGTGAATGCAGGTGACTTGAGGAGTTGGCGAAGCGCGTAGCGGAGGTCTTGGATCATAGTGGTTGGTTCGTTAGGCGAGCATCTGCTGGGGAGCGCACGCGACTCGCGTGCTCTGCTCGGCGACTCGCCGAGCAGCCAATGGAATCCGCGGGTTGATTCGGTCTTTTCGGCGAGTCGCCGGAAAGGGCACGCGAGTCGCGTGCGCTCCCCGGACTAACCAGCGACGCGGCTTGATTACTCATTGCGTAGCGCCTCCATCGGAGTGATTTGGGTGGCCCGCCGCGCGGGCAGCCAGGTCGCGAGTAACGCCGCGAGGGCGAGCAGCGCAGGCGCAAAAGTGAAGGCGAATGGATCGAGCGGGCTGACTTGGAAGAGAATGCTGCTGACGATTTTGCCGGTCCCGACCGCGAGGAGGAGACCGAGAAAAACGCCGGCCGCGATCATCGTTAGGCCTTCACGCAGGATCAGCCAAAGGACGGCACGCCGTTGCGCGCCGAGCGCCATGCGGATGCCGATCTCCCGCGTCCGCCGCGCCACGGCGTAGGCTTGCACGCCGTAGAT
Organism: uncultured Verrucomicrobiae bacterium; assembly: GCA_963792775.1. GTDB lineage: Bacteria > Verrucomicrobiota > Verrucomicrobiia > Chthoniobacterales > UBA10450 > Palsa-1392. The sequence goes on from CAWBXU010000015.1 coordinate 71,330, forward strand.
CCCGACCACCGCGAGGCCGAGCGCCAGCGCCCCGAAGATCGAAAACAAACTCGCGCCAGCCCGCACGATCCAGAGCTGCGGGTTCGCATCCATGTGCTTCGCAAAGGTGCGCAGTTCGAAAATCGGCAGCACCGGATCGACGCTCTGCACGGTGCGACGCAGCAACGCCGCGCTGGCGACCTCGTCCTTCGCCTGCTCTGGGGCGAAGCGGACGAAGAAGAAAACGTCGCTCCGAAATCCGCGCACGAACGGCAGGTAAAGCGCGCCCGGCGGATCCTGCTCAAACAACCGGCTCTGCGTCACCGGCACGATGCCGACGATCTCAATCGGCACTTCGCGGCGGATGGCGCCGCTGCTCGGATCCGTCGTATCCGCGGCGCCGTTTTCCTCTCTTGGGAATTGGATCTGGTGGCCGAGCGCGTCCTCGTTAGGCCAAAGTTTCTTCGCCAACGCTTCGTCGATGATGGCGACCGGCGGTCCGCCCGGTTGCGTCGCTTCCGCGACCGTGAAAGCGCGACCCCGCAGGAGCGGCAAGCCGACCGTTTTGAAATAATCCGCGCCGACGCTGTTCCAGTTCGCGCCAAAGGTCTTCCCCGCGGCGGCGGTCGCCGCCTGCGTGCCGGGCGCGAGATGCGTTCCAGCCCGCTGCACGCTCCGGCGAATGGTGGTGTTTCCAAACGGCACGAGCGCGGAAACGCTCGCGCTTTGCACGCCCGGGAGCGCGGCAAATTTCTCGCTCAGGTTTTCGTAAAGAGTCCGCGCCCGCGTCGGGTCGGAGCCGCCGAGACTCGCGTCCACCTCGACCACGAAAGTGTTGTCGGCGCGCAAACCGGAATCGACCGCGGCCGCTTCCCGCGCGCCCCGAATGAAAAGCGCCGCCGCGGTGATGAGCGCGAGCGAGCAGGCGATCTGCGCCACCACGAGCGGATTGCGGGGAAGAAAAGCCCAGCGTCGCCTAACGACATCTTCGCCGGCGTGCTGTTTCAAGTCCGCCATCACCGAGCCCCGTGAAAGTTTCAGGGCCGGTCCGAGGGCGAAGCCGAGCGTGCCGAGCAGACAAAAGAAAAGTGTTGCCCCGAGGATCGCCAGGTTCGGTCCGCCTAACCAGACCACGTCGACATCGGCGATCTGGCCGAGGGCGGCCATGAGCAGGTCGGACGACCAGAGGCCGAGGAGCAAACCGCAAACGCCGGCGAGCAGCGCGAGCACGAAGCCCTCGACGAGCAGCTGCCTAACAATGCGGCCACGGCTCCCGCCGAGCGCGAGACGGATCGCGATTTCCCGGCGCCGGGCGATGCCGCGCGCGAGGAGCATGTTCGCGAGATTGAGACAGGCGACGAGGAGCACGACCGCAGCCATGCCGGCGAGCAAACCGGCGATCGTGCCGAGCGGCCCGCCGTGGCCGGGTGCGGTGCTGGTGGTGAATTTGTCGAGCGGCGCGGTGGTCAGCGTTTGGTCTTTTTGTTCAACCGGAAAAGCCTTTTCCAGGTTCGTCGCCAATCCCCGCAGGGCGGGCGCGGCCGCGGCGGCGGTGAGGCCCGAGCTTGAGTCGACCGATCAACATCAGGTTGTCGGCGGCGCGATCGCTCAGGGGTTTATTCAAGCCCCCGCCGAGATCGTTCATGATCTCGTCGTAAACCCCGAGCGGCAGCCAGACTGCGGCCGAGAACAGGCTCGTCGTGCCGGTGAATCCTTCCGGCATGATCCCAACGACGGTGAAAGGCCGGCCGTTGATCAGCAGTTCGCGCCCGAGGAGCGCAGGGTCGCGGGAATATTTCTGCCAGTAGCTGTAGCTCACTACCGCGACGTGGGCGGCGCGCCCCGGCTTTTCTTCCTCCGCGGTGAATGAGCGCCCGAAGGCGGGCGGGACGCCGAGCACGGAAAAGTAATCGGCGCTCACGAGATCGGCGGTGACCCGGCGCGTGTTTCCTTTTTCGCCGAGTCCGACCATCGTGTCGCTGTGCGCGAGCAGGCCGCTGAAGACAGTGTTCTGCTCGCGAATGTCGCGATAAGTGGCGTAGGAAAACGAGCGGAAATTCGTCGGATCCTTTTTGTCCTGCGAGAAAAGCTGCACGATCTCGTTAGGCCGGGAATAAGCCGGCGGTGCGAAGAGCATCGCGTTGACGAGGCTGAAAATGGCGGTGTTCACCCCGATCCCGAGCGCGAGGACAACGACAGCGGCAAAGGTGAAGCCGGGAGATTTCCAGAGCTGACGGATGGCGAAACGGAAGTCGTTAATCATAAATTTTGGCGGTTAATCATTCAGTGCGGAGCGCTGCCATCGGGCTGATGCGAGTGGCGCGACGCGCCGGCAGCCAGGTCGCGAGCAGGGCCGCGATTGCGAGGAGCGCGGGCGCGCAGGTGAAGGCGAGCGGATCAAAGGGGCTGACCTGGAACAGGATGCTGCTGACGATTTTCCCCGTGCCGAGCGCGAGGAGCAGACCGACGGCGAGACCGGCTGCGACCATGACGAATCCTTCGCGCAGGATCATCCATTGCACGGTGCGGCGTTCCGCGCCGAGAGCCATGCGAATGCCGATCTCGCGCGTGCGCCGCGCGACCGAGTAGGCCTTTATGCCATAGAGACCAACCACCGAGAGCCCCAGCGCAAGGCCGCCGAAAACAGAAAACATGGCTGCCGCCGCGCGCACGAACCAGAGCTGCGGATTGCGCGCCATGTGATTGGCGAAGGTGCGCAGCTCGAAGACGGGCAACACCGGATCGACGCTCCGCACCGTGCGGCGAAGCAGATCGGCGGTGGCGGGTTCGTCGGTGGTCGGAAGTGAGGCGAAACGGACGAAGAAGAAAACATCGTTCCGGAATCCGCGCGCGAACGGCAGGTAGATCGCGCCGTCTGATTGCTTGTCGAAGAGGCGATACTTAACCGGAGGAACAATGCCGACGATCTCGATCGCCTCGCCGCGTTTGATTTCGCCGGTCTCTTTGCCGGATTCGTTAGTCGGGATTTCGAGCGTCGGGAATTGAATTCGTTGTCCGAGTGCGTTCCCGTCGGGCCACAGTTTTTTCGCCAGGACTTCGTCGATGATGGCAACCGGCGGCCCGCCCGGTTGAGTCGCTTCCGCTTCGGTGAAAGCTCGGCCGCGCAAAAGCGGCAGTCCGACCGTCGCGAAATAATCCGCCCCGACGCTGTTCCACCAGGGCGAGAAAGTTCGCCCCTCGGCCGCGGTTGCCGGTTTCGCCCCCGGCGCGGGATGCGCACCGGCGCGCTGCACGTCGCGTCGGACAAAGCTGTTGCCGAACGGAACCGTCGCCGAGATGCTCGCGTGTTCGACGCCGGGCAGAGCGGCGAGCTTGTCATGCAGCGTTCGATAAAGATCGCTGGCCTGCCGTTGATCGAATCCGCCGAGACTGGCATCGGTCTCGACCAGGAAAGTGTTCTCGGCGTGCAGACCGGAATCGACCGAAGCCGCCTTGGCCGCGCCGCGGATGAAAAGTGCGGCCGCCGTAAGGAGCGCGAGCGAGAGAGCGATCTGCGCCACGATCAGCGGATGGCGCGGGAGAAATTTCCAGCGCCGTCGGACCGCGTCCTCGCCGGCGTGCTGTTTCAAATCTCCGAGCACGCTCGTGCGCGAAAGCTTGAGCGCCGGACCGAGCGCGAAGCCGAGCGTCCCGAGAACACAGAAGCCGAGCGTTGCCGCCAGGACCATCGGATTGGGACGGCCCAACCAATCGACTTCGATCGGCGCGATTCGACTGAAAGAAGCAGCCAGAAAATCGATCGACCAAAGCCCCAGGACGAGGCCGCCGAGTCCGCCGAGCAACGCAAGGAGAAAGCCTTCCGTGAGCAATTGCCTAACGATGCGCCCGCGGCTGCTCCCGAGCGCGAGCCGCACCGCGATCTCTTTCCGGCGTGCGGTCCCGCGCGCGAGCAGCATGTTGGCCAGATTCAGGCAAGCGACGAGCAGAACGACTGCCGCCATTCCCGAGATCATTACGCCGACGGCGTAGATCGGTCCGGGATCGGTCGGATCGGTGCTGGTGGAAAAACGATCGAGCGGTCTGGTGATGAAAGTCTGATCCTTTTGCGCGACCGGAAACTCCGACTCGAGATTGGCCGCGAGAGTTTTCAGCGCCGGCGCGGCCGATTGCGGCGCTCATGCCGGGCTTGAGCCGGCCAATCACGATGAGATTATCGCGCCCGCGATCCTCCAGCGACGACTCGTTAGGCGCGCTCCCGCGGTCGTTCATGATCTCGTCATAAACTCCCAGCGGCAGCCAGACCTCCGCCTCGAAAATGCTCTCCGTCTCGGTCAGTCCTTTCGGCATGATCCCGACCACGGTGAAGCTCTGGCCATTGATGAGCACCGTGTGACCGAGCAACTGCGGATCGCGCGAATGTCTCTGCCAGTAGCGATAGCTCACGATCGCCACCCGCTGTCCGCTCCCGGGCTTTTCTTCCTCCGGCCGGAACTCGCGTCCGTAGGCGGGTCGAACTCCGAGGACCGAAAAATAATTCGAGGTCACGAGATCAGCCGGCGCGCGCCGTGTCTCTCCCTTGGCGCCGAGTCCGACGACCGTCTCACAATGGCCGAGCACGCCGGAGAAGACCGTGTTCTGCTGGCGGATGTCGCGCAGGGTTGGGTAGGAAAAGGCGCGAAAGCTTTTCGGATTCTTCTTGTCCTGAGAGAAGAGCTGTACCGAGCTCGGCGGGCTTCTCGTAGGGCGGGGGTGAGAAAAGCATCGCGTTGACGAGACTGAAAATGGCGGTGTTCACCCCGATCCCGAGCGCGAGGACGGTGACGGCGGCGAAGGTAAACCCGGGAGATTTCCAGAGCTGGCGAATAGCGAAGCGGAGGTCGTGGATCATGTTTTGTAGTCGTTAGGCGAGAGATTTGTCCGGGGAGCGCACGCGACCCGCGTGCTCTGCTCGGCGACTCGCCGAGCAGCCAATGGAATCCGCGGGGTGAGTCGATCTTTCCGGCGAGTCGCCGAAAAGGGCACGCGAGTCGCGTGCGCTCCCCGGAGATGTCAGCAATGCGTGACGATTACTCATTGCGCAGTGCCTCGATTGGGTTCACCAGGCTGGCGCGGTGGGCCGGGATGAGGCAGGCGAGCAACGCCACGACAGCGAGGACGAAAACAGTGCCGGCGAGGAGTGCGGGGTTCGTCGCCGAAACTTCGTAGAGCTGCGTGGTCAGGAGCCGCCCGAGAGCGAGCGCGGCGGCGAGGCCGAGGACGAGACCGATCAGGACCGGGCTCATTCCCTGCCTAACGACCAATCGCACGACATCGGCTGTCTGTGCGCCGAGCGCCATGCGCACTCCAATCTCGCCCGTCCGTTGCTCGACGCTGTAGGCGACTGCGGCGTAGATGCCGACCGTCGCGAGGAGGAGCGCGACGCTGGCGAAAAGGCCGAGCAGTATGGTCGTTAGGCGCGCCTGCCCGAGAGCTTGCGCGACGATCTCGCTCATCATTTGCGGCTGGGCGATGGCGAGGCTGGGATCGATGCCGGCGAGGGCTTTTTGGGCGAGGCGCGTGATCTCGGAAGTGGGGAGCGTGCTCCGCACTGTGAGGCTGAGGAAGGGGAAATTCTCCTGCGCGAAGGGACGATAAAATTCCATCTGGTTGCGTTGCGCGACCTTTTCGGAACGGACGTCACCTACCACGCCGATGATTTCCGTCGGCACACTCGCGCTCGTGACGAGCAGGGTTTTGCCGATCGGATTCTCGTTCCCGAAAACTTTGCGCGCACCGGCCCGGCTGATCAGCATCACATTCGGGCGATCGCTCAGATCATGCTCGTTGAAGGCGCGGCCGGAGAGTAGGGGAATGCCCCAGGTCTTGAAGTAGCCGGGTGCTATATCGTGGGACGGCGCGGCGGCGCGCTCATTGACGGGCAGGACGTTGCCGTCGGGGCGGGTGTAAAGGGTGCGGTTGCCGCCGGCGAGCGGGATGTCGCCACTCAGGCTGACTTGTTCAAAGCCGGGCACCGCGCGAAGTCTCGCGTCGAGTTGTTGCGCGAGACGCGTCCGCGCCGCCATGTCCGGATAGGGCGCGGCCGGCAGCGTGACGAAACCGACCCAGAGATTCTGCGAGCGAAAACCGAGATCCTGGTGGCTTAGCCTAACGAAACTGGCAATGAGCAGCGCCGCACCCGCGAGCAAGGTGAGCGAGAGCGCGACCTGTGCCCCGACGAGAATTCTCCGGAAACGTTGCTGCTTTACGCTGCCGCTCGAGCCGCGTCCGCCTTCCTTCAAGCCATCGACGAGATCGGCGCGCGAACTTTGCCAGGCCGGATAGAGTCCCATCGCGAGACCGGTCACGAGCGAGAGACCGATCGCGAAGAGGAGCACCGGCCACGACAAGCCGACGCCGCTCACAGGATCGAGCGGGAGAAAATTCGCCGCCATCTTCGGGACGAGCGGGACCAATTGCCAGGCGAGCAACGCGCCGACCACGCCGGCGAGAACACTGATGAGCAGGCTTTCGAGGACAAAGAGGCGAAGGACGCTCGCGCGCGAAGCCCCAAGCGCCATGCGTAAGGCGATCTCGCGCCGCCGCCCGCTGAACCTAACGAGAAGCAAATTCGCGACGTTGCTGCAGGCGATGAGCAGGACGAAGCCGACCGCGGCGAGAAGCGTGCCGAAGGCCGGGCGCAAATCGCCGCTCACATCTTCAGGCAGGGTTTTGACAAAGCCGACCACGTCCGCGTCGATCTTGCCGGGATTTGCGCTCTGATAACTCTGCGCGAGCGGGACGAGCGCGGCCTGCACCTGGGCGACCGTCTGTCCCGGTTTCATCCGGCCGATCACGCGCAGGAAAGCGGTCCCGCGCATCATCCTTTCATAGGAAAAACCGGGGATGACCATCGGCTTCGTCGTCCAGACTTCGTTGCCGTTCGGGCCCACCCACTGCGCCGGCATGTTCGGCACGACGCCGACGATCGTGTGCGCGACCCCGTCGAGCGTAATGCTGCGACCGAGCACATTCGGATCGCCGCCCAACCGGCTGCGCCAGAATTTTTCCGATACGATCGCGACATCGGCGCCTTCCTCTTCCTTCGGCAGGAAGGTGCGTCCCATGATCGGCCGCACGCCGAGGACATCGAAGTAATTAGCCGTCGTGCGGAAACCCTGGAGCTGCACCGGCTCGCCCACGCCGGTGAGGGTGAAGGCGGTGCCGCTCTCCGCCGCGAAGCCGTCGAAGATCTGTTGCCCATCGCGATAATGCATGAAGCGCGGCGCGGAGAGCGGGTAGTCGAACGTGTCGCCACCGGGTGGTTTGGTGAAGAGATGGACGACGCGAGTGGGTTCCTTGAAGGGCAGACCGCGGAGAAAGAGATCGTTGATCAGACTGAAGATCGCGGTGTTCAGTCCGATCCCGAGCGCGAGGGTGATGATGGCGAGAAGCGTGAAGCCAGGCGATTTGAGGAGCTGGCGAAGGGCGAAGCGGAGGTCAGTGATCATATTGGTTTAGTCGTTAGGCGGAGTCTTCCGGGGAGCGCACGCGACTCGCGTGCTCTGCTCGGCGACTCGCCGAGCAGCCAATGGAATCCGCGGGGTGATTCGATCTTTCCGGCGAGTCGCCGGAAAGGGCACGCGAGTCGCGTGCGCTCCCCGGAGATGTCAGAAACGCGTCCAGGTCATTCATAGCGAAGGGCGACAATGGGGTTGACGCGGGCGGCGCGGCGCGCCGGCAGGTAGCAGGCGAGGAGCGCGACCGCTCCGAGGACTGCGCTGACCAGTCCGTAGGTGAGCGGATCGGCCGCCACGGTTTCGAAAAGCAGACTCGTTAGGCTGCGGCTCAGGACGACGGCGAGCAAAAGACCAATCGCCAGACCGAGGCCGGCGAGCCGCGCGCCGTCCGCGACAATCATTCGAAGGATGTCTTTCTCCTCCGCGCCAATGGCGAGACGGACACCGATCTCCGCGGTCCGCTGACTGACCGCGTAAGACATCACGCCATAAATCCCGACCGCCGCGAGGACGAGCGCGAGGCCCGCGAACGTCATCAACAGGAGCGAACTGAAGCGCGTTTGGGCGAGCGATTTCGCCACCCATTGCTCCATCGTTTGCACATCGGAGACGGGCTGATCCTTATCGAGCGCGTGGATCTGCGCCGCGATCGATTGCGCCGCGCCGCGCGGGTCGCCCGCCGTCCGGACGGTCAGCGTCATCAGGTTGTAAGCGAGTTGCGGATGCGGCCAGAACGCGGTTGGTTTCGCCGGCGTCACCAGATCGCTCGCCTTGGTGTCGCCGACGACGCCGATGATTTCCGTCGGAACAACCGGATCGGTCATATCGATCGCGACCCGCCGGCCGATCGGGTTCTCGTTAGGGAAATATTGCCGCGCGAAGGCCTCGTTAATGAGGACGACGTCGCGTTTCTCCTGCATCTCCTGCGCGCTGAAGAGCCGGCCACGCAGGAGCGGGATCTTGAGCGCGCGGAAAAATCCGTCGTCGCAAACCGTCACCGCCGTGACCTTCTCCTGGCCGGGCGCGCTCGGCGGTTGACCTTCGATCGTGAAATCGGTCGCCGCGCCCAGACCGGCCATCGGCAGATAACTCACCGTGCCCACCGCTTCGATTCCCGGAAGGTTCGCCACCCGCGCCGTCACGTCGTGGAAAAAGCGAATCCGTGCCGGCTCGTCGGGATATTTCGCGCGCGGCAACTGCATCCGCATCGTCAGGACATGGTGCGGATCGAAACCCGGATCGACCTCGCGCATGGCGGCGAAACTGCGCAGCATCAGCCCCGCGCCGACGAGAAGGACGACGGCGAGAGCGATCTCCGCCACGACAAAAGCATGGCGCAACCGGCGGTGCCGAAGATTGCCGCCGATTTGCCGTCCGCCCTCGACCAGCGCCTGCTGCACGTCGGGCCGGGAACCGCTCCAGGCGGCGGCCATTCCGCAAGCGAGCGCGGTCAGAATCGAAATCGCGCCGGTGAAAGCCAGGACCGGATAACTGAGCGTCAGCTCGTGCGCGCTCGTGAGGTCAACCGGGCTGAGAGCCGCGAGCAACGTCAGACTCCATTGCGCGATGAGAAGGCTAAGCAAACCGCCGAGAGCTCCGAGGAGGAGCGTTTCGCCGAGCAGTTGCCTAACGATCTGTCCGCGGGTCGCGCCGAGGGCGACGCGGATCGCGATCTCATGCCGGCGGGCCGCGCCGCGGGCGAGGAGCAGGTTGGCGACATTCGCGCAGGCGATGAGGAGGACGAAGGCAACCGCGCCCGAGAGCAGGAGGAGCGCCGGCCGGATCTCGCCGGACAATTCTTCGCGCAGCGGCAAAACCTTGACGCCCCAGCCGGTATCGAAGTCCGGTAGCTCTTTCGTTAGGCTGGTCGCGATCGCGTTCATCTCGGCGCGCGCCGCCGCCAGAGTCACGCCCGGTTTGAGCCGGCCCACGACGGAGAGATAGCGGCCGTGCGGTTCGCGCTGCTTCCGGACCGAGCGCGAAAGGCCACCAGAAATCGACCGGCTTGTCCACGAGCGAGCCGGTTTTCATGAACAGGCGAACCCCCGCGGGCATCACTCCAACGACGGTCTGCGGTTTGCCGTTGAGTTGAATTGAGCGGCCGATGATCGCGGGATCGGAACCAAAACGCCGCTCCCACAATTCGTGGGTGAGGATGACGGCGACAGATTTCGGATCCGCGCTTTCCGCCGCGGTGAAAGTGCGTCCGAGAAACGGCTCGACCCCGATGACCGAGAAATATTCCTTGGTCACATTCTGCGCGATCAGCTCTTCCGGATTGCCGCTGCCGGTGAGGTTGGCGCGCGTCTCCGCGTAGCCGGCGAGGCTGGCGAAGGACTTCGCGCGCTCCTGCCAGCGAAGAAAATTGGCCGGCGCGACGACGTTGGACTTGCCGGCCTTCTGGGCGTTGGTCTCCCAGATGGCGACGATGCGGTTCGCGTCGCGATAGGGCAACTGCTCGAGAAAAACGGCGTGAACGACGGTGAAGATGGCGCTGTTCGCGCCGATCCCGAGGGCAAGCGTGAGGATGGCGAGGAAACTGAAGCCGGGCGATTTGCGCAGCTGGCGGAAAGCGAAGCGAAGGTCGGTTAGCATGATTTCCCTATTCGTTAGGCGGAGGGTTCATCTGGGGAGCGCACGCGACTCGCGTGCTCTGCTCGGCGACTCGCCGAGCAGCCAATGGAATCCGCGGGGTGAATCGGTCTTTCCGGCGAGTCGCCGGAAAGGGCACGCGAGTCGCGTGCGCTCCCCGGAAGTGCTGGCGACGCGTGAGGTTATTCATGACGAAGCGCGATCATGGGATCGACTTGGGTGGCGCGGCGCGCGGGGATGAGACAGGCGATGAGCGAGACGGCGGTCATGACGAGCGCGGTGCCGAGAAGAGCGCCGATCGGCAGCGCCGGGATGTCGAAGAGAACACCCTGCATCGCACGCCTCACCATCCAGGCGCCGAGCAAACCGAGAACGGTTCCGGCTGCGAGCAGGCGCAGGCCTAACGAGAAAAACTGCGCGCCGATTTGTTTTCTCTGCGCCCCTAAAGCCATCCGGATACCGATCTCGCGGCGCCGTTGCGCGACTGCGTAACTGAGCACGCCGTAGGTGCCGAGGGCCGCGAGCAAGAGCGCGACGCCGGCAAAAATGGCGGCCAACAGCGCCGGCGAACGCCGCGCGAGCAAGCTCTCGTCGATCCGTGTTTCCATCGACTCAACGTCGCCGAGGGCCAGCTTCGGATCGGTCGCGCGGACCAGTTTGCGGAGAGTTTCCGCAAACGCTTCCGGCTGCCGGCTCGTGCGGGTGACGATGAAAACGCTGTTACTGCCACGATCAGCGAATGGCAGATAAACCGCGCCCTGCCCTTGCGCTTCCGTCAGCTCGGCTTGCCTGACTGCACCGACCACGCCGACAATCGTGAACAGCTTCGCGTCCTCTCGTTCGTCGCCGTGCGCGATCTGCCGGCCGAGCGCACTCTCGTTAGGCCAGTAGCGCCGGGCGAAATCTTCGTCCACCACGCAGACGCGTTCAGCACGGTGAGAATCCGCGGAGTTGAGGAACCGCCCCTCCCGGAGCGGAATCCCAAGAGCGGCAAAGTAATCGCCGCTCACGCCATAGGAATAATGACCGTGCACCGATTGACCGGCCGGCGGCACGTAGCCTTTCGGGGTCACCGCGGTCTTGCCGTTCTCGCCGCTGAGCGGAATGTTCGTGATCGTGCCGGCGGCGGCGATGCCAGGTTGCTGCCGGATGGAGTCGAGCAAACGATCGACGATGGCGACGCGGTTCTTCCCCAGGTCCCACGAGATGGCGCACTGGCCGGTAAGGACATGCTCGGCGCGAAATCCGGGCGACACGGCCATGACCTTTCGCAGGCTGAGCCCGAGCAGCGCCGCGCCCGCCAGCAAGACGAAAGCGAGCGCGATCTGCGCCACGATGAAGCCGTGGCGCAGCCGCAGCGCGGCCCGACTGATCGTGCCACTGCGCGATTCAGATTGCAGCGCGTTCGCCAGATGGCTGCTCAGGTTGAACCAGGCCAGCGGGATCGCGATCACCGCTCCGAGGAGAATCGCGCCGACCAGCCCGAGCGCCGCGAGCGTGCCGTCGAACACAATGTGCGCGCCTAACGGCAGCCGATCCGCGCCCAGGATCTCGAGCAGCCGGGTTCCCCAGGCGCCGACCACGAGCCCGAGCAACCCGCCGGCGAAAGTGAGCAGGACGGTTTCGAGCAGCACTTGCCTAACGACATCCCAGCGGCTCGCGCCCATCGCCTGGCGAATGGACATTTCCTTCGCCCGGTCGCTTGCGCGGATAAGGAGGAGATTGATGAGATTGACCGCGCCGATGAGGAGGAGGAAAAAGACCCCGCCCTGCATCAACCAGAGCGTCGGGCGGATGGAGCGCACGTGCTCCGCATGCAGCGAAACCACCAGCGAGCGGAAGCCGGCCTCGCGCATCACTCTGCGCTTCCGGGTCGTCCTTTTCGACCGCGGTGTTGTGCGCGTCGATCTGCGACTGCGCTTCGGCGATGGTCGCGCCGGCTTTCAGGCGCGCGATCATGGTGTGTGCCGCCACCGCCGGAGTGGCGCGCTTTCGGTCCCCGCTCTTCGACGTCGGATTTCAGCAGGAGAAAAATGCGCGCCTCCGAGGAGAGAAAACGAAAAGACGGAGGCAGAACGCCGATCACCGTTCGGGGGATCCCATTGATGATGGTGATCTGGCCGAGCACGTTTGGATCGGAAGCGAAACGTTGGCGCCAAAGGCGTCCTCAGGATCACGACGTTATTCTGCGCGGCCGATTCTTGCTCGGTGAAATCCCGACCGATCGCGGGGCCGACCCCAAGGGTCGGCGAAAAAATCCGGCGAGACGCGCACGATTGGCTCCTGCTGGTGGAGCCCGGATCGCCGACGGTTTCGGCTCTCTCCATAAACATCGAAAGGCTGGCGAGGGCGGGAATGTGGCCGCGCCGCTCGTAGTAATTCGTTAGGGAAGAACCGTCATTCTCGACGCCCGCTTTCGGATAAGTGTTGTAGATCGAGACGAGCCGATCGGATTGCGGAAACGGGAGCGGCCGCAGCAGGATGGAATCGATCACCGCGAAGATGGCGAGATTCGCGCCGAGACAGAGCGCGATCGTGGCCAGCGCGGTCAGCGTGAAAGCCGGAGCTTTGCGCAGTTGGCGAAAGGCGTAACGGAGGTCGGTTAACATATCGTTAGGCAGGTCGTTTGAGCCGTCATTCATGGCGAAGTGCGATGATCGGATCGACCCGGGTGGCGCGGCGCGCGGGGAGCCAGGCGGCGATCATCCCGAGCGCGGTGAGGAGAAGAAACGGTCGCGCAAAAGGTGAGAGGGTCGGAGGAGCCGACGCCGAAAGAGGAGACTGTTGAGCAGTCGCGTGCTCGCGAAAGAAGCGGCTAAACCAATCGCAACCCCGATCGTCACCAGCGTCATCGCCTGGCGCAGGACGAGCCGGAAGATCGACGAGCGCGCCGCGCCGAGCGCCATCCGGATTCCGATCTCACCGGTCCGTTGCGCGATCGTGTAGGACATCATCGCGTAGACGCCGATCGCGGCGAGGAGAAGCGCGAGCGCGGCGAAAATTCCGAGCAGCGTCGTGATCAGGCGCGGCTGCAGGATCGAGGCCGAGACATGCTCTTCGAGCGTCTGCACGAGCGCGATCGGTTGATCCTTGTCGAGCGCGCGCACCGCGGCACGCACTGCCGAAACGAAGCGCAGCGGATCGCCATCGGTCCGCAAAACCAGGCTCATGCCGTTGAGCGGAAATTGGAGATGCGGCGTGTAAATTTCCGGCTGCGGCTCCTGCGCGAGACCTTCGTGATGGACGTCGCCGACCACTCCGACGACTGAGCGGCAGAGCGTTTGGCCATCACAACCGGCGCCGATCTTTTTCCCAATCGGGTTCTCGTTAGGCCAATATTTGCGCGCGAACGCCTGGTTGACCAACGCGACATCGGGACGGTCCTTGGTGTCGCCGGCGTTGAAAACGCGACCCTGCAGGAGCGGAATTTTCATCACCGCGAAATAGCCGGGCGTGACCACGCCGATCGGAGTCGGCAGGTGCTTTTCCTCCGGCATCTTCGGCGGTTCGCCCTCGACCGGGAATCTCCCGATCATGCTGTAACCGGAGAGCGGCAACTGGCTGATCGCGCCGACTCCTTCGACGCCCGGCGTGTTCTGCAAATGCTCGAGGAGTTGCTGGAAAAATTGCGTGCGCTGCGGGCCTTTGCTGTAACGCGAACGCGGCAGCTCTACCCGCACGGTGAGGACATGGTGCGACTCGAAGCCGAGCGGCACCTGCAAAAGCCTAACGAAACTGCGCGTCAATCAATCCCGCGCCGACGAGGAGGACGAGGGTGAGCGCGATTTGCAGCACGACAAAAGTGCCGCGCAAACCCGAACGCGCGCTGCTCGTGATCGCGGTCGACTTGAGCGAGGTGTTGAGGTCGAGCTTCGAGGACGAGATCGCCGGGGCGAGTCCAAAAAGAATTCCCGTCGCGACCGACACGCCCGCGGTGAACAAGAGCACGCCGCGATCGATCGCGATATGGCTCAGCCCGTAGATCGTGCCGGCGACATCCGCGGGAATGCTCGAGACGATCACCTCCACGCCCCAAACCGCGAAAAGCAACCCGAGCGCGCCGCCGACAAGCGAGAGCAGAACGCTCTCAGTGAGGAGTTGCCTAACGAGTCGTCCGCGACTGGCGCCGACCGCCGCGCGAATGGCAAATTCCCGCCGCCGCGCCGCCGCTCGCGCCAGCATCAGGTTGGCCACATTCGCGCAGGCGATGAGGAGGACGAAGCCAACCGCGCCGAGCAACACCAGAATCGCCAGGCGCACATCCTTGACCAGCTCCTCGTGCAGCGGCCGCACCTCAATGTGGGTCTTCGCGCGATCGTCTGGCCCCTCGATTTTGCTCCGCTGCCAGACGGTGTTGAGCTCGGCCTCCGCCTGCGCGGTCGTGGCGCCGGGCTTCAGCCGCCCGATCAGTTGAATGAGCGTAAATTCCTGCCCGTGCCGCTCTTTCACCGGATCGAGCGCGAGCGGTTTCCAGATCTCGAACTTTCTCGGGAACTGAAACTGCGCCGGCATGATTCCCACCACGGTGTAAGCGCGATCGTTCAGTGTGATCGTTTTCCCGATGAAATTCGGATCGCTCCCCGCGCGTCGTTGCCAGAAACCCTGGCTCACGACAACAACCTGATCGCGCCCCGGCTTTTCCTCCTCCGGTCGAAAGGCTCGGCCTAACGACGGCTCGATCCCGAGCAGGGAAAAAAGCGACGGCGAAACTTCCGCGCAAAGCATCCGCTCCGGCTCGCCCGCGCCGGTGAGGATGAATTCGTCTTCGCTGTAGGCCGCGAAACTCTGGAAAGCGGCGCTCTGCTCGCGGAAATCGAAGTAAGCGCCGGCGATGAGACCTCCGATTCCCTCCGCTGTTTGCACCTTGTCGATCGCGACGATCCGGTCGGGATTTTTGTAAGGGAGCGCGCGGAGCAGGACCGCGTTGGTCACGCTGAAGATCGCGGTATTAACCCCAATCCCAAGCGCGAGCGCGAGGACCGCGACGATCGTGAAAGCGGGTTGCCTAACGAGCTGGCGAAACGCGAAGCGGAGATCATTCATAACGCAGCGCAATCATGGGATCGACTTTGGTGGCGCGGAGCGCCGGGATGATGCTGGCGAGAAAAGCGGCGCCGCCGAGGAGCGCAATGACGAAGAGATAAGTCAGCAGATCGCTCGTGCCGACGCCGTAGAGCATCGTGCCTAACAATCGCGTCGCGCCGAAGGCCGCCGGAATTCCAATCGCTATCCCGAGCAGCGCAAGCGTTCCGCTTTGCCGCAAAACCATCCGGAGCATGTCTCCGCGTTGCCCGCCCAGCGCCATGCGAATGCCGATCTCCTTCGTCCGTTGTGCGACCGAAAACGAGATCACGCCGTAGAGCCCGATCGCCGCGAGCAAGGTCGCCATTCCCGCAAAAATCGAGAGCAGCAACATCCCAAAACGGTGCCGCAAAACCGAGTGCGCGAGCACGTCTTCCATCGTCTGTGCGTTGGCTAGCGGGATGTTGTGATCGAGGCTCCAGACCACATTCTGCGCGGCCGGGATGAGGCTCAGCGGATTCGAGGTTGCGCTCCGCATCACGACGAAAACCGATGGCCATTTCGCCTGGCCGAGCGGCAGATAAATCTCCGGGCGGACCGCTTTCTCGAGCGCTTCGTGACGCACGTTGCCGATCACGCCGACGATCTGCAGCTTGCCGTCGATCGGTCCGAAGTTCGTTAGGTAACGGCCGACCGGATTCTCTCCGGGGAAGGCGTCCGCCGCCGCCGCCTGGTTAATGACCGCGACCGGCAGCGACGTGCTCGTGTCGTGCGCCGTGAAGGTCCGGCCCTGCAAAAGCGGGATGCCCATCGCCCGGAAATAATCCGGTGTGCTGATGCGGATATCGGCGTTGTGATCCTTGGTCTGACCCGGCACATCGTAGGAGCGCGAGCTGTTTCCGCCCGCCAGCGGGAGGCGGCTGACCGCGCCGACCGAGCGCACGCCGGGCAACGTCTGCAGCCGCTCGACGACTTGCTGATAAAATTGCGCCTGCCGTTCCGGCGCGACCGAAGCGGGCAGGCCGATGTTGAAAACGAGCAGATTCTTCGGGATTGAAACCGGGATCGACCGAGGTCAGCCGAAGGAAGCTTTTCATCATCAAACCGGCGCCGACGAGCAGGACGAGCGAGAAGGTGATCTCGGCCACGATCAGGCTCGAGCGGGTGAAGTTTTTGCCTAACGAGCTGCCACGTTCGCCTTCGCGGAGCGATTCGTTAGGCTGAATCCGCGAGGCGAAAAACGCCGGCACCAATCCGAAGAGGATGCCGGTGGCAAGCGACGCGAGCAGGCTGAAAGCGAGCACTTCGCGGTTCAGGCCGATGCCCTTGAAGTCGCCGATCTCACGCGGCGCGAGCGAGAGCAACAGCGGCAACGCCCAGAGCGTGAGAAGAACGCCGAGCGCGCCGCCGAGGAGCGCGAGGAGCGTGCTCTCCGTCAGCAGTTGCCGAATCAAGCGGCTGCGTGGCGCGCCGAGCGCGGTGCGAATCGCGATCTCGCGTGAGCGAGAGGCGGCCCGGGCGAGGAGAAGATTTGCGACATTCGCGCAGGCGATGAGCAGAACGAACACGACCGCGCCGAGTAACATCAGGAGCATCGGCCGAACGCTGCCGACCAGTTCCTCATGCAACGGCACCACCGCGACGCCGGTATTCTGGTCGTCGTCGGGATATTGCTTTTCGAGGCGGAGCCCGATCGTGCTCATCTCGGTCCGCGCCTGCTGCAGGGTCACGCCCGGTTTCAACCGCCCCCAGATGTCGAGGTAGCTGCGACCGCGGAAGGCGCGCGGGTTATCGTTAGGCGCGAGCTGATGGGTCGGCACATCCCAGGGCGACGGCACCCAGAGTTCACCGTAATCGTCGGGCGAAAAACTCGCCGGCATCACTCCGATGACGTTGAATTTTTCGCCGTCGAGAATGATGTCGCGCCCGATGATTCCGCGATCGGCGCCGTAGCGACGCGACCAGAGCGGGTAACTCAGCACGGCGACGTTGGCGTTCCCGGGTTTCGCGTCCTCCGTTCCGAAAGTGCGGCCGAGAATCGGTTGCACGCCGAAGAGCGTGAAGAACTGCGACGACGCCATCGTCGTGCGGAGGCGTTCCGGTTCGCCGGTTCCGGCGAGATTCGCCTGCCAGCCGCGGCTCGCGGCCATCGCGGAGAAGACGGTGTTTTGCCCCGCCCAATCGAGGTAGTTCGCGGGCGCAGCATCCTCCGACGACTCGCCGGTGCTGCGGTCGGTCTGCGCGAGAGAGACGAGTTGCTCGGACTGCGGATAAGGCAGCGGATGGAGCAGGACCGCGTCGACCACGCTGAAGATGGCGGTGCTGGCGGCGATGCCGAGGGCGAGGGTCAGAACCGCCACGATGGTAAAAGCGGGTGATTTGAGGAGGAGCCGGAAGGCGTAGCGGAGGTCGTTTAGCATGGGAATTAGTTATTCGTTAGGCGAGAGATCTCTGGGGAGCGCACGCGACTCGCGTGCCCTGCTCGGCGACTCGCCGAGCAGCCAATGAAACCCGCGGGATAATTCGATCTTTCCGGCGAGTCGCCGGAAAGTGCACGCGAGTCGCGTGCGCTCCCCAGAGCTGTCGCAATGCGGTCTGATTATTCATAACGAAGCGCGACAATGGGATCGACCCGGGTGGCGCGGCGGGCGGGAAACCAGCAGGCGAGAATGGCGACGCCGGCGAGCGCGATGATGGCGGTGCACAATGCCACCGGATCGAGGCTGCCGACGTTGTAGAGAAGACTGGTGAGGGCACGCCCGGCGCCGAGCGCGCCTAACAATCCCAAGCCAAGCCCGATTCCGACGAGCAACAACCCGCGCCCGAGCGCGAGCCGGAAGACATCACTCCGCGGCGCGCCAAGCGCGAGGCGAATGCCAAACTCCCGCGTCCGCTGCGTCACGCTCAGCGCCATCACGCCATAGAGACCGACGCTCGCGAGCACGAGCGCGAGCGCGGCGAACGCGCCCAGCAGCGTCATCGTTAGGCGACGGGTCGCCAGACTTTCCGCGATGTTCTTTTGCATCGTCGCGATGTTCGCCACCGGCTGGTCCGGATCGATGCTCTGCACCGCCCGCACGATGGCCGGAGCGAGCGCCGCCGGGTCGCCGCTTTTCACCCGCACGAGCAGGTTATTTTCATGCGTCGCCATCTGCGCCGCGCAGAAGTACATCTGCGGTAGGTTGAGCCGATCGAAAGTCTCGCCCGGCGCATCAGGGCGGACGTGTGGCACCACGCCCACGATCGTTAGGGGCGGCGGGTTCGGATCGTTCGTCTGGTTGTCGTCGATGTGTTGTCCAACCGGATTGGTTCCGGCAAAAAACTTATTCGCAAAGACGTCGTCGATAATGACGGAACGCGGGCGCTTCGGATGATTTTCTGCGGCCGCGCCCGGCTTGGGCGATTGCGTCACCTTGAAATTGTCGACCGATATGGTGGTATCCGGTCGTTCCTCGGGTCCGAAATTGCGCCCGCGCAGGATCGGCATCCGCAGCACTTTGAAGTAGTCGAACGAAATCACGTTCACTTCCGCCGAAGGCTCGTGACCGGGGATGGCGGGCGGCGAACCGGTGAGATGAAACGAGCTGTCCCATTCCGTGTTGTCGAAGGGGATGTTCTGCCCAATCGCGGCCGCGGCCGCTCCGGGCAGCGCCTCGATCCGCTCGACCAATCGGGTGTAGAAATCTGCGACCTTCGCGTTCGAATCGTAGCGCGCTTCCGGCAACGCCAGCGTCATGGTCAGGACGTCGTTCGGCTCGAAACCGAGCGGCGCGTTCTCCGAATTCCAAAAACTGCGCAAAGTCAGCCCGGCGCCGGCGAGAAGGATGAGCGCGAGTGCCACCTGGACGACGACGAGAATCCCGCGGGCGCGTTGCCGATCGCCGCTCTCGCTCCCGCCGCGTGAGCCGGCTTCATGGAGCACGCCGCTTAAGGAGACGAGACGTGAGACGCGCCAGGCTGGCCAGATGCCGACGAGGATTCCGCAAAGCAACGCCACGCCGGCGGTAAAACTGAGGGTGAGCAAATCGAGCCGGGTCTCCTGAAACCGGGTGACGTTAGGCGGACTGAGCGCGTGGATTGCGTCGAGGCTCCAGACCGCGATAAGCAGGCCCGCAACGCCACCGATCACGCCGAGGATCGCGCTTTCGATCAGCATCAGCCGCATCAAACGCCAGCGACTCGCGCCCATCGCCGCCCGGACCGCGAGCTCTTTGCCGCGAGCGAGGGCGCGCGCGAGCTGCAGGTTGGTCACATTCGCGCAGGCGATGAGCAGGACGCAGCCGACTGCGACGAGCAGGAGCTGCAGATTCTGCCGGTAATCGCCCACCACCGACTCGAGCAGCGGCATCGCGTTGACCGTGCGACCCGTGTTCGACGCGGGATATTTTCGGGTCAGCTCGCGCGCGATGTTGGCGAAATCGTCGCGCGTTTTTTTCAGAGTCACGCCTGGTTTCAGTCGGCCAAGAGCGGAAAAGCCGGGATGATTATCGCGCTGCAAAATACTTTTGTCGGCGCGTAGATCGCCTAACGGGAGATAAACCTGCGCCTTGCGCATCAGCTGCATTTCGTTAGGCAAAACCCCCACGATCTCGCGCGGGACCGCGTCGACGATCAACTGTTGCCCGAGCACCTTCGGCGAACTGCCGAACCGGCTTTTCCAAAGCGCCTCGCTGATCAGTGCGATCTTCGGTCCGCCCGGCACATCCTCGGCCTCGGTAAGATCGCGGCCGATAATCGGCTTCAACCCAAGGATGCGGAGCAGATTCCAGGTCATGACCGCACCGGCGACGCGCTCCGGCGGCGTCGATTCGTCGCGGCTCGACAAGTTCATCGCGCCGCGCCGGAAAAGCGCGAGATCGGTGAAGCTGCGATTCTGCGCGCGCCAATCGAGATAATTCAGGTAACTGACCGAGCCGGTATCGAACCATGGCATTTTCTCGCGCAGGAGGAGAAGCTGGTCCGGTTGCGGATAAGGCAGCGGCTTCAAGAGCACCGCGTCGATCACGCTGAAAATCGCGGTGTTCGCGCCAATCCCGAGGGCAAGGGCGACGATGGCGATGACGCTGAAAGCGGGAGCTTTCATAAGCATGCGAAAGGCGTAGCGGATATCGGTAAGCATGGTTCGTTAGGCGTTAGGCGTTTTCATTCGGCACGAAGGGTGACCATCGGATCGGTCCGGGCGGCGCGGCGCGCGGGGAGCCAGCAGGCGAGAAGAGCGGCGGCGGCGAGGAGGAGCGCGACCGCGAGATAAATCAGCGGATCGATCGCGTCGACTTCGAAGAGCAGACTGTCCAACAGGCGCGAGAAAAGAAGCGTCCCGGCGAGGCCGATGGTGAGGCCGAGAAAGAGGAGGCGCACGCCGTGACTGAGGATGAGCGTGAGAATCTGCCCGGGTCGCGCGCCCAGCGCCATGCGCACTCCGATTTCGCGCGAGCGGCGCACGGTGGAATAGGCGAGCACCCCGTAGAGTCCGACCATCGAAAGGGTCAGCGCGAGTCCGGCGAAAACCAGGAGCAGCGTGCTCAGGAAACGTGAGGCCGCCCAGGTTTCGCCGACGCGGTCGAACATGCTCCGGAAGTCGAAGACGGGCTGATCGGGATCGATCGAGGCGACGATGTTGCGGATCGATTTTTCGAGCGCGGCCGGCGGCAGGCTGCTCCGGACGAAGAGGACCAGGCTTTGCCGGTTCATCTGGCCGCGGGAGAAGAACGTGACCGGTTGCGTGACCGCTTCATCGAAGCCGCCGAATTTCATTCGCGCGACCACGCCGACGATCTGAAACCAGCGCTCGCCGCGATCGTCCGGGTCCATCTTCAGCCGTTTGCCGATCGGGTCCTCGTTAGGGAAAAAGCGTTCCGCCATCGTCTGGTCGACCACCACGACGGCCGGTGCGGTCTCATTGTCGCGCGCGTCGAGCATCCGCCCGCGCAGGAGCGTCGCCCCCATCGTCGCGAAGTAATCGGGCGAGATCGTTTCCGTCTCCGTGTCCGGTTCCTGGCCGGCGGGTGGCGCGGGCACGCCTTCGCGCACGAAGCGAATCAGCCACGGCGTGAAGAGCGGCGGAGTGCCGCCGGTGGCGGCCGATTCGACCCCGGGCAGGGCGCGGACTTTTTGCAGGAGCGCATCGGAAAAGCCCGCCACTTGCGGGACGGTATTATAGCGGGAGGAAGGCAGATCGACCCGCGCGCTGAGCAAACCGCGGGGGGCGTAGCCTAACGACACCGCCTGGATGCGGGCGAAGCTCTTGAGCACGACCCCGGCCGCGCTCAGGAGAACGAGGGTGAGCGCGACCTCGCCGATGACGAGCCAGTCACGGGCGCGCCGGGCGGAACGTCCCTCCGAGCTGCCGAGCCGGGCCGCCTGGAGCGCGAGCTGGAGATCGACCCGCGAACTTTGCCAGGCCGGGAGCAGCCCGAAAATCAAGGTCGTTAGGCCGGCGAGAAGGAAGGTGAAAGCCAGGACCGGGAGGTTGAAGTGCACCTCTTGAAAACGGGCCACATTCGCCGGCGAAAGCGCGACGATCGCATCGCGTCCCCAGAGGGCGAAGAGAAACCCAAAAGCCCCGCCGGCCAGCGCGATGAACCCGCCTTCGCAGAGCAGTTGCCTAACGATCTGCAGGCGGCTCGCCCCGACCGCGGCGCGAATGGCAAATTCGCGCGCCCGCGCCGCGCCGCGGGCCGCGAGCAGGTTGGCGAGATTGGCGCAGGCCACGAGCAGGACGATGCCGACCGCGCCGAGGAGGAGGGTGAGGTTCGTCCGATATTTGCCGACGAGATTCTCGAGCAGCGGCGTGACGACGGCGTGCACATCGTTGTTCGAGTCCGGATACTGCTTCTCCAGCCGCGCGGCGATGGCCCCGATCTGGGTGCGTGCCTGCTCCACCGTCACGCCGGCTTTCAATCTTCCCCAGCCGTACATGAGCGGGTGATTCATCCGCGTTTCCCAGGCCTCATTGTTCCGGCGCATGAGCGAGAACCACGCGTCCGTCTCGGTCGGCCCGCGCAACTGCGGCGGCATCACCCCGATGACGGTGTAGAGCCGGTCGTGAAAGGTGACCGCGCGGCCGAGGACCGAAGGATTGCGTTGAAAAGCGCGCGTCCAAAGTGAATCGCTGATCACGACCAAAGTCGGCGCGCCTTTTTTGTCTTCCTCTTCCGTGAATGTGCGGCCGAGCTCCGGCCGCATCCCGGCGACTTTGAAAAAGTTCGCGGTCACGAGCGCGGACGAGATCGGCTCGGCGGCGCGCCCTTTGATCCCGCTCAGGTTGAGCGAGTAGGTGCGGTAGAGCGCAAGATTTTCGAAGACGGTGTTGTCGCGTTTCCAATCGAGATAATCCGGAAGCGAGATGGCGAATTCGTTCCCCTTCGAGTCGCGCTCGTGCAGGGTCATGATCCGTGCCGCGTCGGGATAAGGGAGCGGCCGAAGAAGGACGGCGTTGATCACGCTGAAGATGGCGGTGTTGGCGCCGATGCCTAACGACAGGGTGAGGATCGCGACAAAAGTGAAGCCGGGCGATTTGCGAAGCTGGCGGAAGGCGAAGCGGAGATCGTTCATAGGTGAGAATGACGAAATCCGAATGACCCGTAACGCAGCCCCGCAGTCGCGGGGCGAGGCCGGGCTTTCCAAATCCGAATCAATGACGAAGTCCGAAGTTCGAAACCTCCGCGCGAACCTTCTGTCATTGGGTCATTGGTCATTCGTTCGAGCTTCGTCATTCGGATTTCGTCATTCCGCGCAGCGGTCATTCATAACGGAGCGCGACAATCGGATCGACTTTGGCGGCGCGACGCGCCGGGAAAAAAGAGGCGGCGAGGGCGACCGCGATGACCACGACGGCGAGCGCGGCGAAAGTCGCAGGATCGGTCGGAGACACGCCGTAAAGCAGTTCGGCGAGAGCCCGGGTCCCGGCGAGAGCGAGACAGACACCCACTGCAACGCCGGCCAGCGCCAGGGTCAGGCCTTCCTTGAGAACGAGACGCAGGACATCGCCGGTCACCGCGCCGAGCGCGATGCGAATTCCAATCTCCTTCGTCCGTTGTGCGACGTTGTAAGCAATCACGCCATAGATGCCGACTGCCGCGAGAAGAATGGCCACAGCGGCGAAGGCTCCGAGGAGCGCGGTATTGAAGCGCGTTCGAGAAAGCGTTTGGCTAACGAGCCGCGACAGCGGTTTGCCGGCTGGGACAAATTGTTGGGAATCGATCTCGTGCACAGCGCGGCGAATCATCACGTCCAGCCCACTCGAGTCTGCCTGGCTGGTGCGCAGGACGATGTCCAGATAACGGCCCGGATCCTGCGCGAACGGGACGTAAAACTCCGGCGCCCCCGGTTCGGCGAGACTGCCATGCTTGGCCGTCGCGACGATGCCAACAATTTCGCGCGGCGGCTCTTCGTCTGATGATCCGATCTTCACCCGTTGCCCGATCGGGTTCTGGTTGGCAAAATGCTTTTCGGCGAAGGTTTGGTTGATCATCATGACCGGAGATGAATCCTTGCGATCGCGGGCGTTGAAGGTGCGACCGCTGATTAGCGGAATGCGCATGGTCTGGAAGTACTGGCCGTTCGTCGTCAGGTGGGAGGCGGAAGGCTCCAATCCCTGCGGAGGCGCAGGCTGGCCGACAATCGTGAAAGAGGAACTGCTGTCGTCGCCGCCGAAGGGCAATGGCGAAACCGCCCCGACATTCACGACTCCGGGAAGAGCTGCAAGTTTCGGCAGCAATTTGTCGAAAAATTGGACCTCCTGGTCGAGTCCGGCGTAACGCGTTTTCGGCAACGATTGCCAGAAGGTGATTACTCGCTGCGGATCGAAACCGGGTCGGACCGCGCTCAGTTGAGCAAAACTGCGGATGAGCAAGCCGGCGCCGACCAGAAGCACCAGCGAAAGTGCAAATTGCGAGACGACAAAGGCGGAACGCAAACGCCGCCCACGCAATCCGCCGGTCGATCCGCGTGATGCTTCTTTCAGTGATTGTTCGAGCTGCGGGCGTGAGGCCTGGAGAGCGGGGACCAATCCGAAAATCAGACTCGTTAGGAGCGCGACACCGCAAGTGAAGGCGACGACCACGCCGTTGACGCGGATTTCGTCCAGGCGCGGAAGATCGGCGGGGCCCATCGCTATCAGCGCGTCCGTACTCCACCACGCCAGGAAAAGCCCAGCGGCTCCGCCCACCACTGCGAGAAGCAAGGTCTCGACGAGGAGCTGACGGACAATTTGGAAGCGACTCGCGCCCAGCGCGGCACGGATCGCGATCTCTCGCTCTCGCGTCGCCGCCCGTGCGAGAAAGAGATTCGCCACGTTTGCGCACGCGATGAGCAGGACGAGCGCGACCGCGGCGGTGAGCACGAACAAGGCTGGCCGCACGTCGCCGACCACGTCCGCCTGCAGGCCAACCGCCCGTTCGGTTCGGTCGGCATCATTGTCGGGATATTGCTTGGCCAGTTGTTCGGCGATGGTTTGCAAATCCGCGGTCGCCGTTCGCAAATCGACACCGCGTTTCAAACAACCGACCACAGACAGAAAATGGATCCCGCGATGGTTGACGTAATCGTCAGGCGCGGTCGAGAACACCGGCACGAGCGGTGTAATGTAATCGACGTTCTCGCGTTGAATCGGGAAATTCCAGTCGCGCGGCATCACACCCGTGATGGTGTACACGCGGCTTGCCATCGTGACCTGTTTGCCAACAACATGGGGATCGCCGGCAAAGCGTCGTTGCCAGAATGAGTAACCAATCACAACCACGCGCGCGGCTCCTGGTTTTTCATCTTCGCGTGAGAAACCACGCCCCAAGAGCGGCCGACTGCCGAGAACGTCAAAGATGTCGGGGGTGATAGCGAGGCCGGCGACATCCTCCGAATCCTCGCCAGAGCCCCAAATTCCGGAGATGCTGGTGTAAGCCGCGAGCGCGGAGAACGTGTGATTCTGTGCGCGCAGATCGGCGTAGTCAGGATAGGACTGCGACTCACGATTGTTCTCCGGATGTTGTGGTGCGGTCGCCCAGACCATCGTTAGGCGATCAGCATTCGGGAATGGCAGAGGGCGCAGGAGGACCGCATCGATCACGCTAAAGATTGCACTGTTCGCACCAATCCCGAGCGCGAGCGTGGCGATGGCGATGAGGGTGAAGCCTGGAGATTTGCGCAGCGTCCGAAGAGCGTAACGAAAATCATTCATAACGAAGCGCGACCATCGGATCGACTTTCATGGCGCGGCGCGCCGGGATGTAGCTGGCGAGAAGGGCGGCCCCGCCTAACAAGAAGACGACGCTTGCATAGGTGAAAAGATCGTTCGCGCCCACGCCGTAAAGCAGGCTCGCGAGCAAGCGCGTCGCGGCGAAAGCGGCCGCCAGTCCGAGCACGAGACCGATCACGACCACGCTCAGGCTTTGCCGCAAAACCATCCGGAGCATGTCTGTGCGCTGCGCGCCGAGCGCCATGCGAATGCCGATCTCGCGCGTCCGTTGCGCGACGACATAGACCATCACTCCGTAAATCCCGAGCGCGGCGAGGAGCGCCGCAAGGCCGGCAAAAATGCTGAGCAGGAGCATGACGAACCGGCTCTGCGAGAGTGCGGCCGCGATCCGCTGCTCCATCGTCATAATTTCGAAGACGGGCTGATCGGGATCGAGGGCTTCGACTTGCTGGCGCACGGCGGCGGTCATGAGCGCCGGCGCGGCGGAAGTCCGCACGACCAGGCTGATGTAGCCGCCGGGCGATTGCGCTTCCGCGAAATAGACCTCGGGGTTCGTCTCGGCGTCGAGCCGCTGGTGTTTCACGTTGCCGATCACGCCGATGATTTCCCACCAGTTTTGTTTCGGGCCGTCATCGAAACCGAGGCGTTTGCCAACGGCGTCGCCGCCCGGCCAGTAACGGCGCGCGAAGGCTTGGTTAACGATGACGCTGCGCGGTGTGTCCGCGCGATCTTGTTCCGTGAAAACGCGGCCCTTGAGAACCGGGATACGCATCGCGGCGAAGTAGTCGCCAATCACGGTACGTTGCTCGACTTCCGGCCGATCCGCGCTCGCAAGTTGTTCGCCGCCTTCGACGACGAAGCCGGTGGTGCCGTTGCTGTTGCTGAAGGGCAACGGATCAATCCCGCCGGCGGCTTCGATTCCCGGCAAAGTTTTCACGCGCGCGAGGAGCTGCTCGAAGAAGCGGTTCATTTCCGCGCCGGTGGAATATTTCTGGCGGGGCAAGGAGAGCGCCATCGTGAGCACGTTCTTCGGATTGAAGCCCGGATTGACTTGCTGCAGGCGCGCGACCGTGCGGAGCATGAGGCCGGCGCCAATGAGGAGAACGAGCGCGAGCGCGACTTCGCCCATGACGAACAGGTGCAGGCTGCGATGGCGCGCGCCTTGCACGCTGCGGCCACCGCTTTCCTTGAGGGTTTCGTTGATGTCGGGCCTGGTCGCCTGCCACGCGGGTGCGAGGCCCATCAAAACGCCGGTCGCGACGCAGATCAGAAAAGTCCAGAGCAGCACGGGCGCGTGCAGCCCGACGTGGTGCAGGTCGGGAATTTCCGGCGGACTCAACGCCACCAAGACGTCCAAACTCCAGCGGGCCAGAATCAAGCCTAACGAACCGCCAAGCAGCGAAAGGACGACGCTCTCGCCGAGAAACTGGCGGATGAGGCGCGCGCGACTGGCGCCGAGCGCGATACGGACACTGACTTCGCGCTGGCGCGCGACCGCACGAACGAGCAGAAGGTTGGCGACATTTGCGCAGGCAATGAGAAGGACGATCCCGACGGCGGCGAAGAGAATATAAAGATAACGCTGCACGTCCCCGACGATCTGTTCGTGCAGGGAGAGAATTTTTGCGCCCCAGCCGGCGTTGGTTTCGGGATAACGCGTTTGCAGTTGCGCCGCGATTCCGCTCAGGCCGGTCTGCGCCTCGCGAATGGAAACACCGTCTTTGAGACGGCCGACGACGTAGAGATAATGCGATTGCCGATTCGCCGACTTGGCCGCGTCGAGGCGCAGCGGGATCCAGATATCGACCTGCATGTTGGTCGGGAATTGCAGCTGAAAATCCCGGGGCATCACCCCAATGACGGTGGTCGGATTTCCACTGAGGAGGACGCTTTTGCCAACGATGCCCGCGTCCGAGCCGAAGCGCCGCTGCCACAAACCATGGCTGATGATCGCAACTCGCGGGCTGCCGAGGTTCGCTTCCCCTTTCGCAAAAGTGCGGCCAAGCGCGGGCTGCGCGCCGAGCGTTTGGAAAAGATCGCTCGTCACATAGGCGCTCGAAATTCTCTCCGGCTCGTTTCTACCGGTGAGATTGAGGCTGGTGTAATAGAGCGCCGACAAGCCGTCGAACGACGTGCTCCGCGCGCGCCAGTCGAAGAAATCGCCGGCCGCGACTTCGTTGCGACTCTGCGAGGGCTGGGCGGCCTGCGGGTTGGTTTCCCAGACCGCGACCAACTCGTTAGGCTGCGGGAACGGCAACGGCCGCAGTAAGACCGCGTCGACGACGCTGAAGATGGCGCTATTGGCGCCGATGCCTAACGACAGCGTGAGCAACGCGACGAGCGTAAAGCCCGGCGACTTGCGCAACTGGCGGAAAGCGAAGCGAAGGTCGTTCATGGCGTTCTATGGTTCGTTAGGCGGCCGGGTTTCATCTGGGGAGCGCACGCGACTCGCGTGCTCTGCTCGGCGACTCGCCGAGCAGCCAATGGAATCCGCGGGATAACCTCGTCTTTCCGGCGAGTCGCCGGAAAGGGCACGCGAGTCGCGTGCGCTCCCCAGAGATGTCGCGAAGCGGCCAGGTTATTCATAACGAAGCGCGACCATCGGATCGACTTTCATGGCGCGACGCGCCGGGATGTAGCTGGCGAAAAACGCGGTCGCGCCTAACAAGAAGACGACGCTCGCGTAGGTGAAAAGATCGTTCGCGCCGACGCCGTAGAGCAGGCTCGCGAGCAAACGCGTCGCAGCGAAAGCGGCCGCCAATCCAATGACGAGACCGATCACGACCACACTCAGGCTTTGCCGCAAAACCATCCGGAGCATGTCCGTGCGTTGCGCGCCGAGCGCCATGCGAATGCCGATCTCGCGCGTCCGTTGCGCGACGCTGTAGGCGATCACGCCATAGATCCCGACCGCGGCGAGGAGCATCGCGACGCCAGCGAAGACCGCGAGCAGGACCATGTTGAAGCGCGGCTGCGCGAGCCCTTTGCCGATCAGGGTCTGCATCGGTTCCAGGTTGGCCACGAAGACGTCGCGATTTTGTTCGTGAATGACGCGGCGCACCGCGGCGTCGACGCCGGTGAGCGACGCGCTCGCGGTCCGCAAAACGAGCCAGACCCGCCGGGTCGGATTCTGCGCGAGCGGCTGATACATCTCCGGCGTGATCGGCCGCGCCGAGGTCGCCCTGTTTCGCGTCGCCGACCACCCCGATCACTTCGAGCGCGTCGGACTTGTTGTCGCCGATGTCGAGGAGGATGTGCTGGCCGATCGGGTTTTCGTTAGGCAAAAATCGGCGCGCGAAAGCTTCGTTGATCATCGCGACGTGGTTGGAGGTTTCGTTATCGCGCTGATCGAAAACGCGGCCATTGCGCAGCGGGATTTTCATCGTGCGGAAATAACCGGGGATGACGGTGAGATGCGAAGCGTCGGGATGATCGCCGGGCGCGAGCGGCGGCCTGACCGGCGATCGTGAAGGAGGAGTCGTTGTCGTTCCCGCTGAAGGGCAGGGGATCGGCGCCGCCAACCGCTTCCACCCCGGGAATGGCAGCCAGTTTCGGCATCAGTCTGAGCGAAGAAGCGCCGCTGGAGATCCGGCTCCGAGTAAGTCGTGCGCGGCAGCGCGAGATCGAGCACAAGGAGGCGCGCGGGCTCGAAACCGGGATTGGTCGCGCGCAGATTGAAGAAGCTCTTGATCAGCAAACCCGCGCCCGCGAGGAGCAGCAGCGAGAGCGAAACCTGCGAGACGACGAGGAAGGCGCGAGTGCGCGCCCCGTGCAATCCGCCGGTCGAGCCTTTCGCGCCTTGCTGGAGCGACTCGTTCACGTTTGGCCGCGAAACCTGCAACGCCGGCACCAGCCCGAAGACGAGCGTGCTTAGAATCGTTAGGCCGAAAGTGAAGGCGCAAACGCCGAGATTCACATGCACTTCGCCGAGCCGCGGGACATCGTGCGGCCCGAAACTGCCGAGCAAATCGACCACCCACCAGGCGAGGACCAGCCCGGCGGCGCCGCCGATGAGCGCGAGGAGAAAACTCTCCGCGAGCAGTTGCCGAACGATCAGCGCACGACTCGCGCCGAGCGCCGCGCGGATTCCGATCTCGCGGCTGCGCGCCGCCGCCCGCGCGAGGAGCAGATTGGCGACATTCGCGCAGGCGATGAGGAGGACGAGCGCGACCGCGCCTAACAAGATCAGCAAAGCCGGCCGCACATTGCCGACGATGTCCTCGAGCAGCGGCCTAACGAGAACGCCGCGGCCTTTGTTCGTGTCCGGATATTGCGTCGCGAGCCGCGCCGCGATCGGCTTCATCTCCGCCTCCGCCTGTTGCGGGCTGACCCCGGTTTCAGCCGGCCGATCAGTTTCAGGAAATGGCGCGCCGCGATCGTGTACCTGCGAGGCCACGAGCGGCTCGAGCGGCACGACGAATTCGCTCGATTCCGCCTGAACAGGGAATTTCCAACCTTCCGGCATCACCCCGAGGATGGTCGCGTTGCGCCCGGCGAGATTGACCTGTTGACCGATGATTTTCGGGTCCTTCGAGAAGGCGCGTTTCCAGAGTCCGTAGCCGAGCACGACAACGTTAGGCTGGCCGACCTTCGACTCCGCCGCGCTGAAGCCGCGACCGATCATCGGCTGCACGCCGATGGTCTCGAAGAAGTCGCCATTCACGGCCACGCCGTGCAGCTCCTGCGCTTCGCCGCGGCCGTTCAAAACCGTGCCCGCGCCGGAGTAAACTGCCATCGCGCTGAAGCTCTGGCTCTGCGCGCGATAGTCGTAAAAGTCGGGAAACGAATCCGTCTCCTGTGAGTTCGGCTGGGTCGCATCCTGGCCCCAAATCATGGCGATCTGATCGGGTTTCGGAAACGAAAGCGGCTTCAGCAGGACGGTGTCGACGACGCTGAAGATGGCGCTGTTCACCCCGATCCCGAGGGCAAGAGTGAGCACGGCGACGATGGTGAAGCCGGGTGACTTCAAGAGCATCCGGAAGGCGTATTTGAGATCTGTGATCATGAGCTTTGTTCGTTAGGCATGGATTGCTTCACGCGTCGCGCGTTTATCTGGGGAGCGCACGCGACTCGCGTGCTCTGCTCGGCGACTCGCCGAGCAGCCAATGGAATCGCGGGGTGATTCGTCTTTCCGGCGAGTCGCCGGAAAGGGCACGCGAGTCGCGTGCGCTCCCCGGATTCTGGCTGGGCGTCATATTCATTCGGTGCGTAAAGCCACGATGGGATCGACCTTGGCGGCGCGCCGTGCGGGCAGCCAGGCGGCGAGAAAAGCGACCGCGGAGATCAGGAGCACGATCCCGCCGAAGGTCAGCGGGTCGGCCGCGCCGACGCCGAAGAGCAGGCTGTTCAGCAACCGCGTCGCGGCGAACGCGCCGAGCACGCCCACGACCGACGCTGATCGCGACGAGCGTCATCGCCTGCCCGACGATGAGGCGGAAGATGGAGGACTGCGCCGCGCCCAGCGCCATGCGAATGCCGATCTCGTTCGTGCGTTGCGCGACCGAGTAAGCCATCACGCCGTAAATCCCGATCGCGGTGAGGAGAAGCGCGGTCGCGGCGAAGATCGAAAGCAGGAGCGCGTTGAAGCGCGGCCGGGCGAGCGACGCGTGAGATGTATTCCTCAAAGACTCTTACACTCGTTAGGGGAATATTCGGATCGACCGTCGGCCAATTGCGCGCGCACCGCGGAGGTGAGGCTGGCGGCGTTCTCGACCCGGGTGCGGACGACGAGCGAGGTGATCGTTGAACGGAATCTGCGTCAGCGGCAGATACATCTCCGGCGTGTCGTCATCGCGCAGCGAGCGGTGTTTCACGTTCCCGACCACGCCGATGATCTCGCGCATCAGCGGCTTCTCATCGCCGGCGCTGAAGCCGGGCGTGATCCGTTTGCCGACCGCGTTTTGCCCCGGGAAAAACTTGCTCGCGAAGAGCTCGTTCACGATCACGACCGGCGCCGATTTGAACGTGTCGTGCTCGTCGAAGACCCGCCCTTGCGCGCACGGGACGCCGACGGTCTTGAAGTAGTCGGTCGCGATGATCCGCGCTGGCGCGGCCGCGCCGCTGGCCTTCCGGCAGCGGATGCTCCGCGATGTCGAAATCGGTCGTCATGTTGCTCGAGCTGAGCGGCAGCGGGACGATCGTGCTCGCCGATTCCACGCCGGGAAGCGCGCGAATTTTCGGCAGAAATTGGTGGAAGAAAGTCGATGATGTTTTCGTTCTTCGGATAAGCCGAGGCCGGCAGGCTGATGCCGCGCGGTGAGGAGACGATCCGGGCGCAGCCCGGTCGGCACCTGGCCGAGCCGCGCGAAGCTCTGGATGAGCAGTCCGGCGCAAATCAGGAGCACGAGCGCGAGCGCCACTTCGGCCATCACCAGGCGTTGCGCAGGCGGCCTTTGTGGCCGCCGTCGCTCGCCGCTGCGCATGCCGCTTTTGAGCGAGCTGTTGAGATCGACGTGCGACGCCTGCCAGGCTGGGACGAGTCCGAAGATGACGCCGGTCGCGAGCGAGACGAGGAGGGTGAAGGCGAGGACCGGCGCCGTCGAGCTGGATGTCGCCGATGCGCGGAATGTTTTGCGGGACGGCTTTGATCAGCGCCGCCGTGCCCCATTCCGCGAGGAGCAAACCGAAGAGGCCGCCGAGCGCGGAGAGGAGGACGCTTTCGGTGAGCAGTTGCCTAACGATGCGTCCGCGGCTCGCGCCGAGGGCCGCGCGCAAGCGCGATCTCTTTGCCGCGCACCGAAGCGCGCGCGAGCAGCAGGTTGGCGACGTTCGCGTTCGCGATCAGGAGCACGCAGAAGACCGCGCCGAACAGGACATAGAGCGCGGTCCGGACATCGCCGACCATGTCCTCGCGCAACGGCTTCACGAGCACGCCGAAGTAGGTGTTGGTATCGGGATATTGCTTCTCGAGCCGGGCCGCGATGGTCGAGAGATCGGCCTGCGCCTGGGCCGAGTCGACACGCCGGGTTTCAGCCGCGCGATCGCCCTGCAGGCTATGATTGCCGCGCGCTTCCGTCATCCGGCTTGAATCCCTCGGGATTCGAGGCGTCTTCCGCGATCGTCACGTAGAGATCGACCGGATCGGTCTGGATCGGGAATTGGAAATGCGCCGGCATGACCCCGATGACGGTGTAAGGCCGGCGATCGAGCTCGACGGTGCGGCCGAGGACATTCTTGTCGCCGCCGAATTGCTTCTGCCAAAAGTCGTAGCTGAGGATGACCTTGAAGCCGCCGGGCCCGCCGCCGGCCTGTTCGTCGGCGCGGGCAAAATCGCGCCCGAGGAGCGGCTTGACCCCGAGCACGTCGAAGAAACTCGCCGCTGCATTTCACTCCGAGAAGCTTTGCGCGCCCGCCTCGCCGGTGAAGGCGACGTTCTCCTCGCGATAAACGGCGCTGCTCGCGAGCGTGCGGTTGTCTTTCCGGAAATCGAAAAAGTCCGGATAGGAGAGCGAGTTGAGCTGATCGCGTCGGCCCGAACCGTCGCGGGTATTGGTGCATGCCGACGGCGACGAGCTGTTGCGGCTGCGGGAAACGGCAGCGGCTTCAGGAGCACGGCGTTGACCACGCTGAAGATGGCGGTGTTCGCGCCGATCCCGAGCGCGAGCGTGAGGACGGCGATGAAGGTAAAGCCAGGCGATTTGCGGAGCTGGCGAAGAGCGAAGCGGAAGTCGTTCATCAAGTCTTATATTCGTTAGGCAAAATTCATTCGGCACGGAGAGCGATCATCGGGTCGACGCGACCGGCGCGGCGCGCGGGAAACCAGGAAGCGAGCGCCACGCCTAACGACAGCACCGTCGCGGCGCCGAGCCAGATCAGCGGATCGCCCGCGGGCACTCCCGGCCATTCGTGCTGGAGCACGCGCACACCGGCCCAGGCGCCAAGCGTTCCCACCAAAAATCCCAAGCCCAGCAAACGCACGCTCTGTCCGGCGATCAGCCTAACGAGTGCCGCGGCGGTCGCGCCGAGGGCGACCCGCACGCCAAATTCCCGGGTCCGCCGCGCCACCTGCAGGGCGAGCAATCCATAGACGCCGATCGCGGCGAGGACGAGCCCGAGCACGCCGAAGAGCGACACGAGGACGAAGAGGAAACGCTCCGTCACCCACGATTCGGAGGCGGCGTTCTCGAGCGAGGAAATGTTATAGGCGGCAATGCGATTATCCGCGCGACCAAGTGCGCTGCGCACATCGCCGGCCGCGGCCAGCGGCTCCCCGGCCGTCTCGACCACAAAGGTCATCTCGTCGAACCCGGAAGCGACCGCCTGCGCGAGCGAAAAATAAAGCGTGCCAACCACTTCGCCGTCGCGCGGATCGGCCACGGCTTTCGTGTCGTTCGTTAGGCCGACGACCGTCAGCCAGGGGTGCGGCCCGTCGAGTCGGCCTTCCTTGATCCGCTTCCCGATCGGATTTTCGTTAGGCCAAAATCGTTGCGCGAAGGCTTCGTTCACGATGCAGACCGGCGGCGCCCCGGCGCGATCCCGTCGGTAAATTCCCGGCCCTGCACCAACCGCTGACCCATCGTCGCGAAATAGCCGGGACCGGTCGCGCGCAGATAGGCGAAGAAAACTCCGCTCGCTTCCGGCGGATGACTCCCTTCCGGCGCGCACGGGATCGTGTCCCACGACGCGTCCATCGGCGGCGGCGCGGTCACGGAGGCGGAGCGAACGCCCGGCAGCGCGCGCAATTCATCGAGCGTCCGATCGATCGCCCGAAGCCGCGCGTCCGGCGTGGGAAAGAGCCGGTCCGCAAACATCGCGCTGAAAACGAAGTCGATGATCGGTTTTGAAACCCCACGGTTGCCTAACGATGGCGCGAAAATATTCCGTCAGCGAAAGACTGCCGACGAGCAGCACCGCGGCGATCGCGATTTCCGCGACGATCAGACCGCCGAGCCAGCGGCGAGTGCCGCCATCGAGCGTCGCGCCGCGGCCGATGTTGCCGATCGCGCCGCGCAGATCGATCCGCGAAGCGCGCCAGGCCGGGAAGAGTCCAACGCCAATTCCGACCACCAGCATTACCCCCGCGGCGAAAGCGAAGACCGGCCAGTCGAGCCGGACGGCGTAATCGAATTCGCGGATCGCGCTCCCGGTGTTATCCGCGCCTTCCGGGCTCATCGCGACGAGGAGCGGGGTGAGCCAGCCGGCCACCAGCAATCCGCACAAAGTGCCGGCCGCGGTCAGCACAAGCGACTGCACGAGGCCTTGCCTAACGAGTCGGGCACGCGGTCGCTCCGAGGGCGGCGCGCATCGCCATTTCGCCGCCGCGCTCGACGGCGCGGGAGAGAAGAAGACCGGCGAAATTCGCCGCCGCCACGAGGAGCGCGCAGAGCGCCGCGCCAGCAATGATGAGCAGCTTCGGCCGGAGATCGAGAATGAAACTGTCGCGCAGCGGGATCAGCTCGGCGCGTTCCGGCGGCGCGCGGATCATGCGTCGTCGCCTTGAGCGCGGCACACATCCGATCGGTCGCAGCCTGCGCCTGCGCGATCGTTAGGCCAGGTCGCATTCGCGCGACGCCATAGAGGTAATGATGCTTCGAGCGCGCCGCGGAATAATCGATCCGCAACGGCAGCCAGACCTGCGCGCGATAGGGATGCCGATAGGTCTTCGGCATCACGCCGACGACCGTGTAGGGCAGTCCGTCGAGCCGAACGGTCTGGCCGAGGACATTCTGGCGGCCGCCAAGATTCTGCTGCCAGAAATCGTAGCCGACGATCACCACCGGCGCGGCGCCCGGCTGATCTTCCGTGGGAAGAAAATTGCGCCCGAGCACCGGTGACAAACCAACCACCTCAAAGAAGTTCGCGCTCACCTGCGCGGCCGGAATGTTCCGCGCCGGCTCGCCCGCGCTCGCGCCGAGGGTCAGGCTCGCGCCCGTGGCGGCGCCAATCCCGGCGAAAATCTCGTGGCTGTTTTCGCGCCATTGCCGCCATTCGTTAGGCGAAAGATTCAGCCGGGTGCTGTGCTCGCCGGTATCCGCCGGAAAGTTCGTAAAGCCTAACGAGTCGATCCGCCTGCGGGAACGGCAGAGGACGAAGCAGGCTGCTTTCGACGACGGAAAAGATCGCGGTGTTCGCCCCGATCCCGAGCGCGAGGGTGGCAATCGCGATCAGGCTGAAACCGGGCGATTTCCAGAGCAAACGCAGGGCGTAACGAAGATCGTTCATTCGGCGCGAAGGGTGACCATCGGGTTAACCCGCGAGGCGCGGCGGGCGGGAATCCAGCAGGCGACGAGCGTCGCTCCGGCGAGGACGCAGCCAACAACGAGATAGATCGCCGGATTCGAAATATTGACTTCGAAGAGCACGCTGCGCATGACGCGCGAGACCGCGATCGCGCCGACCAGTCCAATCGTTAGGCCAAGGGCGAGAAGGCGACCGCCCTGGCGCAGCATCATGGTGGCGATCTGATGGCGGCGCGCCCCGAGCGCGAGGCGGACGCCGATCTCGCGCGTGCGCCGCTGGCCGTTGTAAGCCATCACGCCGTAAATCCCGACGACCGCGAGGAGGAGGGCGAGACCGGCAAAGGCCGAGAGAAGAAAGGCCATGAGCCGCGGCGTCGCCCAGGTTTCCGCGACGAGCGTCTGCATCCGGCGGAATTCAAAGACCGGCTGGGTCGGATCGATCGAGGCGACGATCTGGCGAATCGTGCGCGCGAGCCCTTCCTCGCCTAACGAGCTCCGGACGAGCAGGACGAGACTGGTTTGCGGGACCTGGGTTTGCGCGATGTAGGCCTGCGGCAGGTCGCTCTGTTCGTCGAAACCGTGCACCTTCAGGTGTGGCACGACGCCCACGATCGTGCGCATTTTTCTGCCGCTTTCGTCGACCTGCATGCGGACGCGTTTGCCGAGCGGATCCTGGCCCGGGAAATAACGCTGCGCGAAAAGCTGGTCGACGATCAGGGCCGGCGGCGTCTTTTTGTCATCCTGCGGAGCAAAAGCGCGGCCGCGCAAAACGGGCGTGCCTAACGTTTTGAAGTAGTCGCCCTGCACCACCATCATCTCGAACGAGGGCAACTGCCCGGGCGGCGGCTCGGCCATGCCTTCGGGAAGAAAGCCGGTCTGCCAGCCGGTCATGAGCGGCGGGTTGGTCGCGATCGCCGCTTCCTGCACGCCGGGAATGGCGCGCAATTTTTCGAGGACGGCGGTGGAAAAGTTGAGCGCCTTGGGGGTGTCGAAATCGGCGTCGGGCAGCTCGACGCGCGCGGTGAGCAGGTGCTCGGTTTCGTAGCCTAACGAGACCGAGCTCGCCTTTGCGAAACTCTGCAGAACAAAGGCGGCGGCGCTGAGCAGGACCAGGGTGAGCGCGACCTCCGCGACGATGAGCAGCTCGCGCGAACGCCGCGCCGCGGGCGCATCGGAAGCGCCGTGCGCGCCGGCTTTGAGCGCCATCTGCGCATTGGCGCGCGAGGCGTTCCAGGCGGGCCAGAGCCCGAAAAGGAGACTCGTCCCGAGGGCGAGCGCGCCGGTGAAAAGGAGCACCCAGCCGTCGAGCCGCGTTTCCGCGAAGCGTCGCGAATCGTGCGGCGAAAGGGCGACAAGCAGATCGCGGCCCCAGGCGGCGAAGCAAAGTCCGAGCACGCCCGCCGAGCGCACGGCGAGGACGAGACTTTCGACGAGCAGTTGCCTAACGATTTGCCAGCGGCTCGCCCCGATCGCGATGCGGATGGCGAACTCACGCGAGCGCGCCGCCCCCCGCGCGGCGAGGAGATTGGCGAGATTCGCGCAACCGATGAGCAGCACAACCGCGACCGCGCCGAAAAGCAGGCGCAAACTTTGCCGGTATTCGCCGACCTGATTCTCGAGCAGCTCGGTGACTTTGACGCCGACTTTGCTGTTCGATTCTGGGTAAGCTTTTTCCAGGCGCGCCGCGATCGCGCTCATGTCGGCCTGCGCCTGTTCGAGGGTCACGCCTTCTTTCAGGCGGCCCCAGCCGTAAAGCCCGGGATGATTGTCGCGCGATTGCCAGCTGGTCTGCGCGGATTTCCGAATGAGCGGAAACCAAACCTGGACCGTGCGCGGCGAAAACATCTGCGGCGGCATCACGCCGACGACGGTGTAGAGCTCGCCCGCGAAATTGAGCGAGCGCCCGAGCACTTTCGGATCGCGCGCGAAAACGCGCTGCCAGAGTTGATCGCTGATCACGACGAGTGCCGGCCCGCCGGCGCGATCTTCTTCCTCGGTGAAGACGCGGCCGAGCTCCGGCTTCAGGCCGACGACCTGGAAAAAATTCGCGGTCACGAGCGCGCCGGAAACCTGTTCCGCCTCGCGGCCTTTCACCCCGCTCAAGTTGTAGGAGTTGCGCTGACTGATCGCGAGGTCGGTCGAAGACGTGATTCTTTTTCCGCCAATCGAGATAATCGGGAAAGGAAACCGAGATCTCCGGCTGGTTCGCATCCGTCTCGTTCAGGATCATGATCCGTCAGGCTGCGGATAAGGCAGCGGGCGGAGGAGGACGGCGTTGATCACGGAAAAGATCGCGCTGTTCGCCCCGATCCCGAGGGCAAGGGTGAGGACGGCGACGAAAGTGAAGCCGGGAGATTTGGCGAGCTGGCGCAGGGCGAGGCGAAGATTATTCATAACGAAGCGCCTCCATCGGATCGACTTTGGTGGCCCGGCGCGCCGGGATGTAGCTGGCGAAAATCGCTGCCCCGCCTAACAAGGTGACAACGCCCGCGTAAGTGAAGAAGTCGTTAGGCGCGACGCCGTAGAGCAGGCTGCCGAGCAGACGCGTCCCGGCGAACGCCGCGAGCAATCCGATCCCGACACCGATCGCGACGACACTGAGGCTTTGCCGCAAGACCATCCGGAGCATGTCATGGCGTTGCGCGCCGAGAGCCATGCGAATGCCGATCTCGCGCGTCCGTTGCACCACGCTGTAGGCGATCACGCCGTAAATCCCGATCGCGGCGAGGAGCACGGCGAGCCCGGCGAAGATCGCGAGCAGGAGCATGTTGAAACGCGGCTGCGCAAGCTGGGTCGCGAGGAAGCTGCTCATCGGTTTGAGCGGTGGAACGAACAGATCCTTATCGACGCTCTGAATCGCGCCCCGCACCTGGGCGTCGAGCCCGCTCAAGTGCGGGGTCGCGAGACGCAGGACGAGGTCGAGACTGCGGCCGATATCCTGCGCGAAGGGAAGATAAAATTCCGGCGTCGCCGCGGTGTTGAGCGCGTCGTGGCGCGAGTCGCCGACGACGCCGACGATCTCGAGCGGAAGCTTTTCCTCCGACGTGCGGCCGAGCAGGAGTCGTTGACCGAGCGCGCTGCGACCGGCGAAAAAATGCCGCGCAAAAGCCTGGTTCACGATCGTGACGGCGCGGGCTTTTTCCTTGTCGTTAGGCGTAAAGAAGCGCCCCGTGAAGCAGCGGGATCTTCATCGTCCGGAAATAATCGGGCGTGACCGCGAGGCGACCGGAGCTCGCTTCCTCGCCCGGTGGGAGCGGCGCCGCGCCCTCGACGACAAAGGAGGAAAACCGGGTGTTCCCGCCTAACGGCAGCGGATCGACGCCGCCCACGAGTTGCACGCCGGGGATGGCCGCGAGCTTCGCCTCGATCCCCTGGAAGACGCGCAGTTGCCGGCGCCGGATCCTGGTCGTAACGCGCGCGCGGCAGATTGATCTGCGTGGTCATGAGCCGGTCCGGCACAAATCCCGGATCGGTCGCGCGCAGATTCGCGAAGCTCTTGATCAGCAACCCAGAGCCGGTCAGGAGCAGCAAGGAGAGCGCGACCTGCGAGATGACGAGGAGCGCGCGCAGCCGATGACTCTGCAGACCGCCGCTCGAGCCTTTCGCGCCTTGCTGCAGCGTTTCGTTGACGTTCGGCCGCGAGATTTGCAACGCCGGAATGAGCCCGAAGAGAAGCGTGCTGGCGGTGGCGAGCGCGAAGGTGAAGACGGCGACGCTGCTGTTGACCCGAATCTGACGCGAGATGCGGCAGCGCCTGGGCGGCGAGGGAACCGAGCAGATCGACGCTCCACCAGGCGAGGAGGAGGCCAGCCGTCCCGCCGATGATCGCGAGGAGCAGACTTTCGCAGAGCAGTTGCCTAACGACGACGGCGCGGCTGGCGCCGAGCGCGGTGCGGATGGCGATCTCCCGGCTCCGCGCGGCGGCTCGGGCGAGCAGGAGATTAGCGACATTCGCGCAGGCGATCAGGAGCACGAGAAGGACTGCGCCCGAGAGGACGAGCAAAGCCGGTCGCACATTGCCGACGACGTCGTCGTGATAGGTGACGATAGAAACGTTTTCGCGGCCGGTGTTCGAGTCGGGATATTGCTGCGCGAGATGTGCGCCGATGGCGTTCAACTCCGCGGTCGCCTGCGCGATTGAGACATTTGGTTTCAGCCGGCCGACGAGGGTGAGGAAGATTGCGTTCCGATTCTGCGCGTTCGCGCCAATCTGGGTGTTGAGCGGGATGACGTAGTCGACGTGTTCTTCTTCGACCGGAAATTTCCAGCCGGGCGGCATGACGCCGAGCACGGTGTAGCTGCGCGACGAAAGCGAAATCTGCTGCCCCACGATCCGGCGATCGCCGCCGAAAGCGCGCTGCCATAACGGATAAGTGAGGACCACGACCGGCGCGCCGGCTCCGGGGCGATCTTCCGCCGCGGTGAAGACCCGGCCTAACGATGGCTTGATCCCGAGAACATCAAAAATCTGCGGGCTGATCGCGACGCCTTCGAGGGCCTGCGACGTCTCCGCCTGGTTCAGCACCGCGGCCGCGCGGGTGAAGGCAGCGAGCGCCTGGAAGCTCTTGTTCTGGTCGCGCAGGTCGGCGTAGTTCGGATAAGAGAAAACGTCCCGGTCGCCGAACATTCCGCCGGTTTTTCCCCAGACCGCGACGATGCGATTTTCATCCGGGAACGGCAGCGGCCGCAGGAGCATGGGCTCGATCACACTGAAGATCGCGCTGTTCGCACCGATCCCGAGCGCGAGCGTGACCACTGCCACGAGGGTGAAACCCGGAGCCTTGAGGAGCATGCGGAAGGCGTAGCGGAGGTCGGTCAGCATAGTCCTCTAGTCGTTAGGCAGAGCGTCTCGGGGAGCGCACGCGGTGGCAGCTCGAAGAGAAAGTTCGGGATGGCGGGTCGCCATCCCCAGCACGCGGGTCGCGTGCGCTCCCCCAGAGCGTGCTCGCCAAGCCTTTCGTTAGGCAAAACGCTCATTGCTGCGCCGTCTGGTGGTCCGCGGAGACGATCTCGATCGAGCCGGCGCCGCTGCGCAGGACGAGTTTTTTGCCGCCGCCGTTAAGAGTGGCTTTGAGCGAGTCGTCGTCCGAGCGGACGTTGCCATCGGCAAATCGCTCCGCACGCTGCCCGCGCCGGTTTCGGCGTCGATCGTTAGGCCAGCGTTCGGCGGAGTGACGACGGTGATCGCGCCGGCCGAAGTCTCGAGGTGGATGTCGTTCGAAACCGTCGCCGGGAGAATCGCCGAGATCGCGCCGCCAGAAGTCTCGGCGTGGAGTTTTCCGCTGATGTTGGCGAGGCGGAGCTTGCCGCCGCTGCTGTCGACCTTCGCGTCGCCCGCGAGG
This sequence comes from uncultured Verrucomicrobiae bacterium, assembly GCA_963792775.1. Lineage (GTDB taxonomy): Bacteria > Verrucomicrobiota > Verrucomicrobiia > Chthoniobacterales > UBA10450 > Palsa-1392. The sequence continues at coordinate 112,092 of CAWBXU010000015.1, forward strand.
TTCATCACCGTGACATTGCCGCCGGAAGTGTCGGCGTTGAGGTCGCCGCGGCCGTCGGTCACTTCGATGTGGCCGCCGCTGGTGTCGAGATGGGTTTTGCCTTCGCAGGTCGTGACCTTGATGTCGCCGCCGCTCGTGTCGGCGTGGATGTCTCCGTGGATCTTCCCGAACTGGAGATCGCCGCCGCTGGTATCGGCCTTGATCGTGCCGGTAAGCCCATTCGCGGTGATCCCGCCGCCGGAGGTGTCGAGGTCGGCGTTGAAACTAGCCGGCACGCGGATGCTGTAATGGCCTTCGTTGCTGTGGTGGCCGAGCAAGTTCCAAAGTTGCGAGGCCAACGAGTCGTGTTTGCGAGTGGCGCGGACGATGACCTTGTCGCCTTCGGTCGTGATCCGAATCGGTGCGGCCTTGAGATATTCTTCCTCCTTCTGCTTCGAGGAAGCTTCGATCTTGCGATGGGCGTCGATCACGACCTTGTCGTTGTCTCCCGGCAGGACTTCGATCGAGCCGAAATCGACGTCGACTACGACGGTGCCGCCGGGTTTGGCGTCGCGGGTTTCGTGGATGTTTTCTTCCGTCGCGGCGCAGGCCGAGAAGGAAGCAAGACTAACGAGTGTAAGTATGGTGAGCAGTTTTTTCATAGGAATAGGGATGTCTTTGGATGGGCGTGGTAATTTTCATTCGCAGCGCAGGGCGACCATCGGATCGACGCGGGTGGCGCGGCGCGCGGGCAGGAAAGCAGGACAAGGCGGCGACGAGGGTGAGCAATCCCGCGACCGCGAAGTAGATCGTCGGGTCGAGCGGATTGACCTTGAAGAGAATGTTCTTGAGCGCGGCCGCCGCGACCACGCCGAGGAGCAGGGCGACGCCACCGGCGCCGAGAACGAGACCGATCGCGAGCTGCCACGCGCCCTGGCTCATGACCATGCGCAAAATGCGACCGGCATCCGCGCCGAGCGCCATGCGAATCCCGAACTCCTGGGTGCGTTGATTGACCGAAAAACTCATCACGCCGTAGAGGCCGACGCCGGAAAGGATGAAGGCGACGAGGCCGAAGATGGTGAAGAGCGTCGCGATCACGCGATTGCCGGAGAGGATGTCGTTGTGAAACTGCGCGGGCGTTCCGGGGAAATAGATCGGCAGGTTCGAGTCGATCGCCGCGACCGCTTTGCTCAGCACCGGTCCGAGCGTGTCGGCGCGTGACCCCGGCACGCGGCCTAACGACGACGGTGGCAAACTGCGTGGCCGGCGATGCGCCGAGCAGCGGCATGTAGAATCCGGCGGCTTCGGTCTGCTGATCGAACGGGCCCTGCATCAAGGTGTCGGGCACGACGCCGACGATGGTGCGCCACGGTTGTTCCTTGCCCGGATTGAAGATGCGCACGTGATGTCCGAGCGCGCTCTGGCTGCCCCAATGTTTGCGCGCGAAGCTCGCGTTCACGATCGCGACCGGTTGCTTCGAATCGCTGTCGTCGATGGTGAAATCGCGGCCTTCGCAGAATCTTGAGCCCGAGCGTGGCGAAGTAGCCGTCGGAGACGGATTCGAAATTGCCGCGCGGACGATCGCGATCGGTCAGATAATTCTGCCCATCGACTTCGTATTGCCCGCCCGGCGCGAAGGTCATGCGGAAGCGATCGGTCATGGCCGCGGCTTCGAATTGCGGATTGGCGCGCAGCGCGCGCACGGCGCGCTTGAAAAATTCGCGGCGCGAGTCTTCGGTCGGATACGTGCCTTCCATCAAGGCGAGGCGCGCGGCATAGAGGCCGTTCTCGTCGTAGCCGTAATCGAGTTTCGTTTGGTTGCGGATCGATTTGATCTGCAATGTCGCGGCGATGAGCAGCGCCGCGGTCAGCGCGATTTGCCCGACCACGAGCACGCGCGTGATGACATTGACGAGGCGGCTGCTATTGCCGCGCCCGCCTTCTTTCATCACCTCAGCCGCGTTGCCGCGCGAGCTGAGAAAGGCGGGGAGCAAACCGGAGACGATGGTCGCGACGAGCGTGATCGCGAGCGTGAAGACGAGCACGCGGCCATCGATCGTGAATTTCCACCAGTAAGGCGGCGGGAACGGCGCGGCCTTGACGACTTTGTCGAACATGTCCGACGCCCCAATAGGCGATGAGCGAACCGGCGATCGCGCCGAAGATCGCGACGACCAGGCTTTCGGTCAGCATTTGCCTAACGAGCCGCCAGCGCGTCGCGCCGAGCGCCCCGCGGATGGCGAGTTCTTTCGCGCGCAGGGCGGCGCGGCCGAACTGCATGTTCATCACGTTCACGCACGCGATCAGCAGGACGACAATGACCGCGCCGAGCATGGCCCAGACGATCTGCCGCAGTTGCACGCCGGTGAAGGCATTGATCAGCGGCTGCACGCTGGCCGAGGTGAGATTCTGGTTCGTCTTCGGATTGTCCGCCGCGATGTTGCGCGCGATCGCGATCATCTCCGCGTTCGCCTGGTCGAGCGTGACGCCCGGCTTTGAGCCGGCCCATGACCGCAGGCGCGCGGTTGTTCGCGCCGAGGAGAAGTTCACCGCGCGGCGTCGGCGGCCATTCATTGTAGAGCGGCGTCCAAAGTTCTTCCGAAATCGGGAACTTAAAGCCCGGCGGCATCACGCCGATGATCGTCGCGGCTTTGCCGTTAATGGTGACGCTCTGCCCGACGATGTTCGGATCGGCGTTGAAATCGCGTCGCCAGATTTCGTCGCCGAGAATCGCGGTCTTCGGTGAGCCCGGCTTGTTATCTTCCGCGGTAAAATCGCGCCCGAGCACCGGCGACGACGCCGATGATCTTGAACAAGTCTTCGGTCACATAGGCGCCGGTGTAACGCTGCGGATTGTTTTTGTAGGTGAGGTTGATGGTCGAGCCGTTGAGATAGCCGGCCATCATCGCGAACGAATTCTGCGCCGCCTTGATGTCTTCGTAATCCTGCGCGGTCGGGATATTGCCGTTGCCGAAGTTGTTGTTCTGGTCGCTCGCCTTCGGATCGATCAGACCCGACGCTGACGAGCTGTTCCGGATGCGGAAACGAAAATCCGCGCAGCACGATCGCGTTGACCACCGTGAACTGCGTCATCGCGCCGCCGATCCCGAGCGCGAGCACGAGGATGGAGAGAAGACAGAAAGACTTTGTCCTTCAGGAGGACGCGAAGTCCGACCCGGATGTCCTGAGTGAATGAGTCGAGAATCATGATGATTTTCCTTGGTTGCCGTCGACGATCCAGCCGTCGCGCAGTTGGATGATGCGGTTGCCGTAGGCGGCGTTTGTTTCGGAGTGCGTGACCTGGATGATGGTGGTGCCTTCGTCGTTGAGCTTCTTGAAAAGCTGCATGATGTCCTCGGCCTGGCTGGAGTGGAGATTGCCGGTCGGTTCGTCGGCCAGGATCAGTTTCGGCTTGGCGATGATCGCGCGCGCGATGCTGACGAGCTGCTGCTGGCCGCCGGAGAGCTGGCGCGGATAAAGATCTTTTTTCCCGACGATGGAGAAGCGATCAAGCGTGTCGGCGACGAGCGCGGAGCGCTCCGATTTGCCGTAATGGCGATAGGAAAGGGGGATGTCGAGGTTCTCGTAAACCGTCAGGTCGTCGAGCAGGTTGTAGTTCTGAAAAACGAAACCGATCTGCTCGTTGCGCAGGGTGGTGCGCTCTTTCGGCTTGAGACGATGGACGGCGGTTTCGTCGAGGAAATATTCGCCCGTCCAGCCGAAGTCGTGCATGCCTAGCACATGGAGCAGTGTCGATTTCCCGGCGCCGGACGGTCCCATGACGGAAACGAAATCGCCTTCCTCGACCTCGAGATTGATGTCGCGCAGGACGTAGAAGAACTGCTGTTTGCCTAACGGATAAGAGCGTTCGACGTGGTGGAGTTTGATCAGTGGTTCGCATCATGATGTTGGGGAGGCCGTCGAAGCGTGCAGGCGGAATCGCACGACCGGCTGTTCGCATGGAATTGGTCGAAAGATTCGGCGTAGTTCGATCTCATCCTCGTCCAAGGGCGATCATCGGGTCGGCGCGGGTGGCGCGCCGGGCCGGGATGTAGCTGGCGAGCAAGGCGACGAGCGCGAGCGTGAGGGTGACGAAGAGGAAGGTCGGAAGGTCGAGTGCGCTGACGTCGTAAAGCGACGGAACGCAGGACCGAGGTGCTGAGGAGGGCGACGATCAAGCCAAGGACGGTGCCGGCGCCGATCAGAGCGCCGGCGTGCGAAATGACCAGCCGCAGAACGTCGGAACGCTGCGCGCCGAGCGCCATGCGCACGCCGATCTCATGGGTGCGTTGCACGACAAGAAAGGACATCACCCCGTAAATGCCGACGGAGGCGAGGACGAGCGCGACGCCGGCGAAAACGGCCAGGAGGACGACCGAAAGCCGGCGCGGCGCGACCGAGTCGGCGATCACCTGCTCGAGCGTGCGGACGTGCGCGATCGGCAGGGTCGGGATCAATCGCCTGCACTTCGTGCCGGATCGCGCTCGTCAGGCTGCGTCGGGTCCTGCGAGCTGCGCACGGCGAGGATCACGACGAATAGGGAGCCTGTGCGAGCGGGACGTAGAACTCCGGCTTGACCGGTTGATCGAGCCCGCGATGATGCAGGTCGCCGACGATGCCGACGATGGTGGCCCAGACCGGGCCTTCGTGGTGCGGGAACGCGCATCCGTTTGCCGAGCGCGCTCTCGTTAGGCCAATAGCGCTGGGCGAGCGCGCTGGTTGATGATGACGACCGGGGGCGCGTCGAGCTTGTCGGCCGCGGTGAAGAAGCGGCCCTTGAGCAGCGGGATTTCGAGGGTGCGGAAATAATCCGGCGAGACGAGGCGAATCTCTTCGTCCGGGCTGGGATGGGCGTCGTCGCTCGAGCCGGCCTTCGATCCCGAAGGAGGAATCGCTGTTGATCCCGCTCATCGGCAGGATGGTCGTCAGGCCGGCGTGGGTCACGCCGGGCAGAGTCGCTGACGCGCCGTTCGAGCTCGGCGAAGAAATTGGCCTGCGCCGTTGTTGTCGGGATAGCGCAGCGCGGGCAGAGAGATTTCCGCGGTCAGGACGTTCTCGCGGATTGAAGCCCGGGTTGACGTTTTGCAGCCTAACGAAACTCTTGAGGAGCAGTCCGGCGCCGGTCAGCAGGACGAGCGCGAGCGCGACTTCGCGCGATGACGAGGGCGTTGCGCAGCCGGTTATGGCGCCGGCTCGGAGGTGGAACCGCGGCCGCCTTCCTTGAGCGCTTCGGTCAGGTCGGGCTTGCCGCTGGCGAGCCCGGGGACGAGCCCGAAAAGCAAGCCGGTGCCGATCGCGATCGCGAGAGTGACGAGGAGGACGGTGCCGTCGATGTGCACTTCGCCGAGTCGCGGGATGGTCTGGGTGCCGATCGATTTCACCAGATCGATCGCCCAGATCGCGAGGAGCGATTCCGGCCGCCGCCGCCGAGGATCGCGAGGACGACGCTTTCCGTCAGGCCCTGGCGAAGCAGCCGGACGCGACTCGCGCCGACCGCGACGCGGATCGCCATTTCTCGTTCGCGGGCGGTGGCGCGGGCGAGCAGCATGGTGGCGAGATTGGCGCAGGCGATGAGGAGGACGAGCGCGACCGCGCCGAGCAAGATGAGGAGGAGCGGTTTCATCCCGCCGATGACCTGTTCCTTGAGCGGGTAAAGGGTGGCGCCGAAGCTGTCGGTCTGCGGGTAATTATCCTTGAAGCGCGGCGCGCATTCCCGCTGACGACAGTCTCGAGCTCGGCCTGGGCCTGCTGCGCGGAAACGCCGGGCGCGAGCCGGCCGATGACGCCATAACTGCGCGAGCCGCGCTGCTTCATTTCCTCATCGGTAAAGCCGAGCGGCTGCCAGATGTCGGCCTGCTCGCCGAACTGCGCGCCGGTGATATTAAAGAGCGGGAGCGGGAACTCGAAACTCGCCGGCATGATCCCGACGACGGTGAAAGTGTGGCCGTCGGCCATGAGCTTGCTCCCGAGGACGCGCGGGTCGCGATCGAATTTCCTCCGCCAGAGCCGTTCGCTGATCACGACGACGTCGTCGCGCCCGGCGGCGCATTCTTCCGGGCGAAAAGTGCGGCCGCGGATCGGCTGCACGCCTAACAATGGAAAAAGATCGGCCGAAACGGTCGCGCCGAAGATGCGCTCCGGCAGATCGCCTTCCGAAAGATTGAAGGTCGCGGTGTTAAAAGCGGCGAGCTTGTCGAAGCTTTTGAGCTGGGATTTGTATTCGAGGAACTCCGGCGGCGAGACCGGGATGGTGTCGAGATGTTGATCCTTGAAATGCTCGAAGAGCAGAACAAGCCGGGACGGATCTTCGTAAGGCAGCGGCTTGATGAGGAGCGCGTTGACGAGGGTGAAGACGGCGGTGGTGGCGCCGATCCCGAGGGCGAGGGTGAGGATGCCGACGAGCGTGAAGAGCGGATTCTTGATCAGCAGGCGAAGAGCGAGGCGAATTTCCTGGAGCATTGTTAGGCGGGTGGCGGTTAATTCGTAACGAAGGGCTTCAACGGGATTCAAACGGGTGGCGGTGCGCGCGGCAGATAGCAGGCGACAAGACCGACAACGAGAAGAAGAAAGAGAGAAGGAGGAAACTCAGCGGATCATGCGCGGAGATTTGCTCGAGCGTTCCGCGGAGCAGTTGCGTGACGAAATAGGAGGCCCGCCAGGCCAAGGAGGAGGCCGAGCCGATGAGGCGCAAACCCTGGAAAGTGACGAGGCGAAGGACGTCGCGCGCCTGCGCGCCGAGCGCCATGCGCACGCCGATCTCCTGGGTCCGCTGGCGGACGGAATACGACATCACGCCGTAGAGCCCGATGGAAGCGAGGAAGAGGGCGAGGAGGGCGAAAACAGTGAAGAGGGTGCCGAGAAAATGCGGTCCCAATACGATTCACGGACCACCTGGCCCAGGAGCTTCACGTTGTAGATCGGAATTTCCTTGTTCACGGAGAGAACGGCGCGGCGCGCGAGATTTGCAAATGCGGCGGGTGCCCCATCGGTGCGCAGGACGACCGACATGAAACTTTCTCCCGACTGCGCCTCCGGCAGGTAGAAGGTCGGGCGGAGATGTTTGTTCGTTAGGCGATCGTAAATCACATTGCCGGTGACGCCGACGATCTGGATCCATTTCGCCTCGTGGTCAGCGGTGCCGAGCTGAGAGAAGCGCTTCCCGATCGGGTCCTGGCCCGGGAAAAGTTTCTCCGCCGCGCGTTCGTCGATCAGGGCGACGAGCGGCTGGTCTTTCTTGTCGTTAGGCGACAAATCGCGTCCGCGCAGGAGTGGAATGTGGAGGGTCTCGAGATATCCCGGGGTGATCGTGACGAAGCTCGAAGGGCGCGCCTCATCGAGCGATTTCGGCGTCGGTTCGCCTTCGAGGCGGAAGACGTAAAGACCGGCCCCGCCCGTGGGCAGTCGCGTCGTGGCGGCGGCGGAATTTACCCCCGGAATGGCGTCGAGCGCCGGGATCAGCTTTTCAAAAAAGGGAAGCAGCCTGCGGTTCGGGAAATTGTGCCGCGGGCAGACCGACCCGGAAAGAGAACGTTCTTCGTCGTCACGCCGAGATCGGTGTGCTGGTAGTTGAGGTAACTCCGCATGAGCACCTCGCGCCAATGAGGGACGAGCGCGACCGCGACTTCGGTCACGACCAGATAATCGCGCAGGCGTTGGCCGCGCGCGCCGCTGGCGGAGGAACGGCCGCCTTCCTTCAGCACTTCGGTCAGATTCGGGCGCGAGACTTTTAAGGAAGGCAAAATCCCGAAGAGGAGGCTGGAGAGGAGACCGGTCGCGATCGCGAAAAGAAAGACGCGGCCGTCGAGGTTGATGTGGAGCCAGAACGGGATCTGGACCGGAATGAGGGAGAGCATAAGGTCGATCCCCCAGAAGGCGAAGAGGATGCCGCCCGCGCTCCCGGCCAGACCGATGAGGGCGCTTTCGACGAGCAATTGCCTAACGACGCGGCCGCGGCCGGCGCCGAGGGCAACGCGGATGCCGAACTCTTTCGTCCGCGCCGCGCCGCGCACGAGAAGCAAATTGGCGACATTGGCGCAGGCGATGAGCTGCACGAAAAGCACCGCGCCCATGAGGAGGAGCGTGAAGGACTTGCGCGAATCGCGCGTGATCTGCTCGCGGAGCGGGAGCGCGTGGAGAGTTGATCCCTTCGTAAACCGCGGGATGAGCGTGCTGCAGATTTTTGGCAAAGAGCGCGAGCTCGGCATTGAGTTGCGCCAGGGTCGCGCCTTCTTTGAGCCGAGCCGAGGGAGTGAAATCGAACGTCCCGCGCGAATAATCCTTCTCCGTCATGCGCAGCGGCATCCAGAGATCGGCCGCCTCCGGAAAGCGCCAGCCCTTCGGCATCACGCCGACGATCGTGGCGAGGAGGCCATTGACCTGGATGGTTTGGCCAATGACGCTGCGTTTTCCGCCGTAACGATCCTGCCAGAGATCGTAGCCGAGCAGGACGACGGGCGGCGCGCTGGCTTCGTTCTCCGCCAGACGGAAGGAGCGCCCGAGGATGGGCTTTACGCCTAACGAGTCAAAGAAGTCGGCCTGCACTCCAGAGAAGCAGGGTGACGCTTCCGGCTTTTCGCCCCCGCCCACGACCATGGTGCGATGCTCCGAGATGCCGAGGCCTTCGACGGTGGTGAGCTGCTGACAAGCGTCGAGGAAGCCGGGGTAATCGAGGCCGACATCGTGTTCGGGGCCCAGGCTTTTCAGGTAAACCTCCGATCGCGACGAGCCGGTCCTGATCCTGCATGAGGGGGAGCGGCTTGAGGAGAAGGGCGTTGACCGCGGAAAAAATCGTCACCACCACCCCGATGCCGAGGGCGAGGGTGAGGATGGCGATGGACGCGAAACCCGGCGCCTTGAGGAGCGAGCGGGCGGCGAATTTAACGTCGCGCCACATAAGCCTCTCCCGGCGGCGTGGCGGATTTTGCGGCGCGTTCGTCGCGGGGCCGGCTCTTTTAGGCCCGAGGGCGAAAGCGCGGAAAGGAGGATGTTGGCCAGCAATACATC
>CAWBXU010000016.1:0-101607 GCA_963792775.1 uncultured Verrucomicrobiae bacterium
TTCGCAAGATATTGGAGAAGGGACCACTCTTATGACTCTATCCTGCCGTCGACTGCCTTTGCTGCGTGCTTCGCTTCTTGTTGTCTTGCTGACCCTTAATGGCAACTATACACGCGTCCGCGGCGCAAATGATCGGCTGTTGGGAGAGCCCAGGACAACTTCGCCTATCGATCGGCGATCAACTCGGATGAGTGGCCGGGCGCCCGGCCAAAACTCCTTTGGCCTACGAATCTCCCTGAAGGGATGAGGCGGCTGGCACGGCGCTCGCTGCTTCCTTCCGCTCAGGGAATTGAATAATGCAAACCGATAATCGACCAAGGAGTAAGATGAAGAGATTTATAACCATATTGATGAGCTGTTCGCTGGCCCTGGCCGCCGGCGCTCTCGCCCAGCAGGACGAAGGACAGCAACCCACGCCCAAGAAAAAACACGCGGCAAAAGCAAACGCGCAACCGGACCAGGGAGCAAAACCCGCGGCGCACCCGCCGCGCGTATCCCAAGCTCGCGCCCATGCAAAGGTTCATGGAAACATGCCCGCTAACCCGGCAAACCCGGCAAAAGCGCAGGCCCCTGCGAATGCACAGGCCCATGCGAATTCCCAGGCCGAGCCACACAAGAAAGGACAACACGCCGCCAAGCAAGCCGCGAGCGCAAATGAAACCGCGCCGGTGGCGGCTCAGGCCAACCCGCCAAACGCGCCTGCTGACCAAAAGAAGCCGCGCGCAAACAATCGCGTCGCCAAAGGGAAAAAGCCGGACGTTCAGGCGATCAAAGCTCAGCACGCCAACTTTCATGCTCAGCCAAAACCGAAGCAAGCTCCGGCCGTTACCTTCAGCCAGAACCGGCGGATAGAGGGTAGCGATCACTGGCAGGGCGAAAAATATGCCGTTTTCCGCTCTTACCATCCCGAAAGGCATGACCGGAACTGGTACCGTTCGCGCTACACCCGAGTCGAGCTCATCGGTGGCGGCTATTACTACTGGAATGCCGGCTATTGGTATCCGGCCTGGGGTTACAGCCCCGCGGAGTCCTACTCGCTTATGACGGCCCGATCTATGTTGGGCAACGCGCAGAGCCGCCCGACCAGGTGATCGCGGATGTGCAAGCCGCCTTGCAGGAAATGGGTTACTACCATGGCGAGGTGGATGGGTTGCTCGGGCCGTTGACCCGCGAAGCCCTCACCGGTTATCAATCGGATAACGGACTCTACACCACCGCCGCGATCGATGAGCCCACTCTCGCATCGCTCGGGCTGGGCTAAGACAGACTCACTCGTAAAGGAAAGCCGCCGGGTCCGAGCCCGGCGGCTTTTCTGTTTGGCGGCGCGCAGTTTCTCGGATACCGGGCCGGTCAGGTGCTTGCGTTATCTCACCTCGCGGGGCAGAATCCCCGGTTGCGCTGCGTCTCACCTAACCTGAAGCGCGGCCTAACGAGAATGGCATTCTCCGCTTCGGATTTCCGGTGAAATATTTTGGCGCCTTCTTTTTCTTCGCGCTTCTCGCGACTCCGCTCGAGGCTCGGGTCGAGCGAGTGGAAATCCTTTCGCGCGCTGATGTGCTCGGCGGCCGGGCGTTCGGCGGCGCCGGCGGGTATGAGAAGCTGATCGGGAAGGTCCACTTCTCGGTAAAACCGGAGACGGCGGCAAACAAGATCGTGGTCGATCTCGACAAAGCGCCGCGCAATGCCCGGGGCGAAGTCGAGTTCGCGGCCGACCTTTACATTCTCAAACCAAAGGACGCGGCGCACGCCAGCGGCAGCGGTTTGATCGAAATCCCAAATCGCGGCGGCAAAGGTATGCTGCACGTCATCCAGGACGCGAAGAGCTCGCTCGATCCCACCAGCGCGGAAGAGTTCGGCAACGGCTTCCTCATGCGCCGCGGCACCACCCTGATCTGGCTCGGTTGGCAATGGGATGTGCGCGACGAACCGGGCCAGATGCGACTCTATGCGCCCGTCGCGAAGGGTGCCGGCGGCACACCGATCACGGGCCTCGTCCGCTCGGATTTCATCGTCGATAAGAAAGCGACCGAGCAACCGCTCGGGCATATGATCTCGGGCCGAATCGGCGGAACCGAATACGCCTGCTCCGATCCGAACGACCCGGCAAATGTGCTCACCGTGCGCGAAGCGCCGTTAGGCGAACGCCGCACGATTCCGCGGAAGGAGTGGCAATTCGTGGAGGCGCCAGCCTTAAAGCTCTCCGGCCTCCGCGCCATCCGCCTAACGAGTGGGTTCGAGCCTGGAAAAATATACGAAGTCGTCTATCGCGCGCAGGATCCGGTGGTGGTCGGGCTCGGCCTCGCGGCGGTGCGCGATTTCGCTTCCTGGCTCAAGAGCGAACGCGATAACGTCGCGCCGCTCAAGCGCGTTTACGCGATGGGAATTTCGCAATGCGGCCGCTTTCTGCGCCAGTTTCTCTTCGATGGCTTTAACGCAGATGAAGAGGGCCGGATCGCGCTCGATGGTCTCCTCGTGCACGTCGCGGGTGCGGGTCGCGGCAGCTTCAATCATCGCTTCGCCCAGCCCTCGCGCGACGCGCAGCCGACGAACACCTTCTTCTATCCGACCGACATCTTCCCTTTTGCTGACATTCCCACGACCGACCCGGTGAGCGGCCAAACCGCCGGTCTCCTCGATCGCGCCCGCGCCGCCCATGTCGTCCCGAAGATTTTCTACAGCAACACCTCCTACGAATACTGGTCGCGCGCCGGCTCGCTCATCCACACCTCGCCTGACGGCCAGCACGATCTGCCGTTGCTGGATGACGCGCGGATTTACTTCTTCGCCGGCCTTCAACATTTCTCTTCGCCCTTCCCGCCCGAGCGCGAAAGGAGGGCCCGGGGATGACGCAAAATCTTTCCAACCCGAATCCGGTTTCCTATTTCTGGCGCGCGCTTTTTGTCGCGATGGACGACTGGGTGCGCGCCGGGAAAGCGCCGCCGCCGAGCCGGTATCCGAAACTCTCGGATGGAACACTCATTAGGCGCGAGGAGGTCAAGTTCCCGCAAATCCCCGGCCAACATCTGCCCGAGACCGTGCACCGCGCCTTCCACGTCGACTATGGCTCGCAATGGAAGAACCGCCTCATCACCAAACAGCCGCCCGCCGTCGGCCAGCCCTTCCCGGTTTTCGTTCCGCAGGTGGACGAGCAGGGCAACGATCTCGGCGGCGTGCGTCTCCCCGAGCTGGACGTCCCGCTCGCCACCTACACCGGTTGGAATCTGCGCGCTCCAGCGATTGGCTTCCCTAACGAACGCGCCAGCTTCCTCGGCTCCGATCTGCCCTTCCCGAAGACGGCTGTCGCGGCGCAAGCCTCGCACGACCCGCGCGAGCCGATCAGTACACGCTACCCATCTCGCCAGGACTACCTGAAAAAGTTCCAGGCGGCCGCGGAGAAACTCGCCGCCGCCCGGTTTCTTTTGTCCGAAGACATCCCTATGCTCGTTAGGCGCGGAAGTCAGGAATGGGATTGGGCCGACGCCGGGGCCAAGTAAGTGCAAAGGGTGGAGGCTCTCATCGCTGCGCCAAGGCGTAGATCCCTACTTGTGCGCCTGGGTTTGCTGATAAAACACATTTAGCCAGCGCCCCTCCCGCTTCATGTAGAGTGAGCTGACCCAACAGGGCGATGGCACCGCTTTGCCGTGGCAAGTGGTTTCCTGGGCCTCGTGATAAGTCAGGATTGCGGCCTCGCTCCCCAGCATTCGCATTTCGAAGCTATCTAGCGAGTAATCTCTGACCTGGCAGTCTCCACTGGCCACTCCGGCGACTACTTCCTTCTTATCCGAGGCCCCGCCGAAACCAAGCTCCACGTGATCATCCGAGAGAAAGCCTTCGAAGAACTTTCCATCATGATCTTTCCACGCCTTCCACGATTGCTTTTCCAGTTGGACGAGTTGCTCCTTGAGCTTGGCTGAATCTTCCTGTGCGGCCCGGCCTGGGGAAGGCAGGAAGGAGAGACAGAGGCTGAGGGAGCAGATGGTGATGATAGGTAGAGTTTTCATGCTGCGCTTTTTGTCTGCGGAAAACGCACCCGCCGCCATGACATCGTGACGACTATCTCGGACGTGTGATGCTTGATTGCGCTCAGCCTTTTCGCCGCAACATCGCCGCGAGCCAGCGAACAAAGAAGATACTGGCGACGCGGAAGGTCATCTTCGACTGGCCGCGCGCCCGCTCGGAGAAGACGATCGGAATCTCCCGCACTCGCAGAGTGCGCCCGCCGCGGATAATGATCTCAAACGCTATCTTGAATCCGGTGACCGCGTCGGGCGCCAGCTCGAGGAGCAGGTGTCGCCGGATGGCAAAAAAGCCGGACATCGAATCCTGCACATGAGTCAGCGGATACGCGCAAGCGGAAGCGAGGCGCGATAGGATTCTTCGCCAGAGCGGCCAGCCCGGTGTGCTCCCTCCGGGAACATAGCGGCTGCCGATGACCATCTCGCAGGCGCCGGCGCGTAGCGGGGCGATCAGATTCGGAACCCGCGCGGGCGGATGGCTGAGATCAGCGTCCATGACCACGAGGAGATCGCCCGCGGCCGCGTGCGCTCCGGCGACGACCGCACCGGCCAAGCCAAGCGTTGGATTTTCCCGTTGGACGAGACGGAGAGGGAACTCCGCGGCTAACTCTCGAATCCGATCGCAGGTCCCATCGCTCGAGGCATCGTCGATAAAGATCACTTCCAGCGGCCGCGCGCCACTCTCCATGAGTTGGCGGGTCAGAGCCTCGACATTCTCCGCTTCGTTTAAGGTCGGGACAATAATCGAAACCGTCTGTGAGTTAGAAGATCCTTCCATGGAGAGGCGACGGCTAACCACCGTAGGTCACCTTCGCCGATTGCGCGAGAACGACGAGACTTGAACAGACCAAAAAAGCGACCGTGCGAAAACACGAATGGGGCCCCGCTGCTGGCGGAAAGATCAATTGTGCTAACATGCCTGGTGCGATGGCTGACACGTAAACTCGGAAGCTTCGATCCGGCTTTAATTGCCGCCCTTGTCCTGGCCCTTGGGTTTAGCTTGTACGGTATAAGATGGGGCCGGGTGGAAGGGTGGAACCGCGATCAGACGGCCTTGCGCGAGCTGCGCGGAGTGTTACCGCTGGATTACCAAAAGCCGCCACTCCATACCTATCTGAATCATCTGCTCGTGCTCGCTCCGATCGACGGCGCGGAACGTCTTTGGGAATCTTGTGGAGGGGGAAATCTGGCGCTCAACGAGGCGCGCCTCCTCGGGTCACGCCTGCTCGTGGTCATCCTCTTTCTGGGTACGATCGTCTGCGCCTATCTCCTCAGCCGGGACGCTTTCGGGCTCACGGCCGCGCGCGTGATTGCGTTCGCCTTCGCCAGCAGCGCCGGGTTCATCGAATACGATCACTTTCTCTCATGCGATTCGCCACTTCTCTTTTTTCTCGTCCTTACTCTCCTGCTCGCTTTCCGAATCGCTTCCTCGGGAAAGCTCTCAAGCTATCTCCTTACTGGGTTTTTCACCGGTCTCTGCACCGCGACCAAATATAATGGTCTCGCTGTAGGAGTAAGTCTGGTCGTGGCGCATCTCTGGTCGGCTGAACGGCGCTCCTTCGGCAGACTCTTCTTTGATTACAGATTACTCGGTGGACTGGTCATGGTTCCGATCGGCTTCCTCGCCGGTAATCCCGGCGCTCTTCTCGATTACCGAAAATTTGTGGCTGACTTCACTTACAACTCAAAGGTCACGCCACACTACAACGGCGTCATGTCGGGCTACGGTTATCTCCAGTTCCTCGGGAAGATTCCTGAAATCGTCGGTTGGCCGGGTGCAATCATCCTCGCGCTTGCCGCCATCCTTTCGCTCATCATCGTGCTCGTAACCGGCAATCAGCGGAGTCAAAGCGCCCTGTGTTTTACGCTGGCTCTAAGCGTCTTCGGCCTTTACTTCGTCGCCATCGGTTCTTTTCCCCGCATGGAGAACCGTTTTGTCCTTCCAGCCATACCTTTTCTGATCTTCATGGCAGGACCGTTCCTGCAAGCTGCGGTCGCCCGGCGCCGATGGGTTTATTTCATTCTTGTCCCGGTGTTACTCTATAACTGTGTCTGCTCTTGGTGGGTCGGTCGGCGCTTTACGCGGGATCCGAGAATGAAAGCTCAGTCGTGGATGGTTAGGCATGCGCGTCCAGGACTTATTCTCGAATCGAGCGCGGAGTCTCCGAGCTGGACCAAACTGAAAGGGGTTCCAGGGATTGAATTACCAGCTTCGAATCCGCCGGCGACGATCGACCGTAGTCAGGTTGTCGACTGGCGCATGCCTTATGCTTATGGACGGTTGCAGCTCTTTCGAAAACTATTTTCGGACGATGCCTGGCTGCAAAAGCATGTGGCCGAGTATGAGCTGGAAGGGGATGAAAGCCTTTTCACCCGTTCTCAGCTCGCCGCGCGGCATCCGCAACTGGTCGCGGTTTATTCGGCCGACTATCAGGTGCCGAGCAGAGCGATCAGACGCTATTATAACGGTCTTCTCGCGGGCGAGTTCCCCTATGAGATCGTCTTCGACGCCGCAACCAGAAGGCCGCCTCGGTGGACCTACCCGCAAGAGATCGATTTTCTAAACGGCCGCATCACGATCCTGAAGCGCCGTCCGAATTCCCAGCTCACCGAAGTCCCGGCGTCGCCCTAACCGCCGGACACCGGGACCGCGGTTGGAGCCGCCTCAGAAACTGATCGAGACACCGCCGTAACGGTTCAAGCCGGACGCCGGCTCGATCCGGCTGCCGAAGACTCAGACCACTCGGCCTAACGATTGCGAGTCGAGGCGGGCGCCTCGGCTTCGGTCCCTTCGCTTCCTCCAAAGACGTAGGAGAAAACGGCGAAGACGGATGCACGCGGAGAATCGTCTGTCGTCCCGAAGAGGGGTGAGACGTCAAACCGTGTGTTTTTCGAAGGCTTCCAGGCGATGGTGGGCCCGATAATGAAGCGATAGGAGGGATCGTCCCGGATTCCCTTGTCCGTAAACGTCGTGAACTGCATTTCCACGCCGACTTTCAGACGTTCGCGAGGAAGGATGATCGGCACCACCGCGCTCTGGGCAAAACCGTACTCACGTCCGCGATCGCCGCTTGTCTCCTGTTCAAAAAAGCCATTCAAAGCCCACTCGAAATCACCGAAAGTCTCCGCCAAGAGAAGACGCACCTCTACCGCATCGGGCAGAGGGTTATGCTCGTTAAGGAAAGCCTCGGCCTCACCTTTTTCCAAGGGCTCCGGCGGGCCTTCATCGTGCAAAATATCCCCGATACCGAATTTGTACTCGACGAACAAGGTTGGGTTCAGCGGAATCTTGTCCCAGTCGGCCAGGGCATAGCGCCCCTCCAGGCTGAAGGAGCGTTCCTGGGTCGTGCCGCGGAACGTCTCGATCTGATTTTCCACCGCAACGCCAAAGCGATAGGGAAGGCCTAACTCAACCTCCTCCGTGAAACTGTTGTCGGGGCGATTGAAGCGTAAGGCGTCGCCTTGATAAATCAGGCCTGCGTAAACTGCGTAGGGAGGCAAAACGTAGGCGTTGACCAAACTTGAAAAACGGCTGCGGGAAAGTGCCGGGGGCGCACCGTAAGCACTCGGCACTTCCTCTCCTTGGACCATGATGGCTTGCTCAGTCGGGTTCGCGCTATTCGAGGGGGCAGGGCTCGCGGAATTTGTCGCGGCCGGATGAGGTCCGGAAACCGCGTCCTGGGCCGAGGCGGAGAACGAGAACAGAATGCCGGCGCAAGCCACCGCGCATGCAGAAAGGGTCCCGCGCCAAACGCCCTCTTTGCCGAGTGGACGAGCTGAATTTGTGATTAGCATGGCGGCGATTTAGCGGGAATGCGTTCGCAACACAAGGAAAAAAATTACGAAATTGTCATGATTTATCTGACAGGTTAGGCGACCGCCTGAACCTCGCGGCGTCACCCGGCGTTCGGAAAGTGCACGATTACGCTCGTGCCCCGGTCGACTTCGCTCCGAATCGCAACCGAGCCGCCATGGATCTCGGCGATCGATTTCACCAGGGCGAGGCCGAGACCGGTTCCCTCCGAACTGCGGGAAGGATCAGCCCGATAAAACCGATCGAAGACGCGCGGCAGATGTTGCGCCGCGATGCCGGAGCCGTTGTCGCGCACGACCAGCTCGAGGCCAGACCCGCGCGGCGCGAGCGAGATGGTAATCAAGCCGCCATCGGGGGTGAAGCGAAGGGCGTTCTCCAGGAGATTGCTCAGAGCGCGACTGAAGAGCAGTGGGTCGGCATCGACCCAGCCCTGGCCTTCGCAGGCGATGCGGAGCCGCCGTTCCTCCGCAATCGCCTCGTAGTAGGCGGCGATTTTCTCCGCGGCCGCGCGCGCGTCGAAATTCTCCTTCTGCACCTGTTTCTCGGCCGCTTCGGCGCGGGCCAGGAAGAGGAGGTTGTCGATAATGGCGGAGAGACGCTCGCATTCCGCCACGCTCGATTCGATCACCGCCTGGTATTCGTTAGGCGAACGCGGCCGGGTCAGGGCCACTTCCGCTTCGCCACGAATGTTGGCGATCGGGGTGCGCAGCTCATGCGCGAGGTCGGCGGAAAATTGCGAGAGCCGGGTAAAGGAATCCTGCAGACGATCGAGCATGTCGTCGAAAGCAATCGCGACCGGCTGCAGCTCGCGTGGCCACTCGTTAGGCGGAACCCGCTCGTCGAGGCGGTCGGGCCCGACCCGTTTGAGTGAGCGAGTCATGGTGGCGAGGGGGCGCAATCCGCGCTTCGCCACGCTCACGGCGATCCCAGCGGCGGCGAAGATTCCGCCGATCAGGACCGCCGCGACGAGAAAACCGAAGCGCTTCTCGAACTGCTCGTCGGTCGTGCGATCCTGCGCGACCTGCACCGTATAGGCCTGACCGGCGACCGTGGTCGGGGTCGAGACTAACGAAAAAAGCTTCCCGGTGGTCTGATAATCCTCCGGCCCCCAGGCCATCGCCCCCGTATTTCCCTGCGCGAAAATATTGGGCGGCAGAAGATCTTTCATCCCCGGCGTCTCCGCGATGGTCGCTCCGCTCGCGTCGAGCACCCGCACCCAGTAGGCGACGCGTTCCCCGCTCCGCCCGGCCCGGAGCTGTTCGTTGAGCACACCCGGGCCACCGGCGCGCAAGTCCTCCCCCACGGCATAAACTTTATCCGCCAGGACCGCGCGATCTTCCGCAAAGGCGTGCCGGACCACGACCCAGTAGAGAACGCCGATGCCGCAGCAGAGAAGAAAAGCGGCCGCCGGGGTAAAAAGCAGAACAAGCTGCGCCGCGATCGAGCGCGGTTCAGCTCGCTTTGAGGACATAACCGGCGCCGCGCACGGTGTAGATGAGCTTTTTCGGGAAAGGATCGTCCACTTTCGCCCGCAACCGCCGCACCATCACATCGAGCACATTAGTGCTGGTGCGGAAATCGATGCCCCATACCTGGCCGGCCACCTCTTCGCGCGAGACGACCTCGCCCGCCGCTCGCACCAGATGCGAGAGGAGGACAAACTCCTTGCCCGTGAGATGGAGCGGCGCGCCGCCGCGCGAGGCGAGATGGCGGCGGAGATCGAGCTCCAGATCGTCAACCCGCAAGTGCGTTTCCTGCGTGACGACCGGCCGCCGCAGGAGCGAACGCACGCGCGCGAGAAGCTCGGCAAAAGAGAACGGCTTGACCAGATAATCGTCGCCCCCGAGTTCCAGGCCTTTCACCCGATCGGGCACACTGTCGCGCGCGGTCAGAAAAAGAATCGGCGTTTGCACGCCGGCGCCGCGCAACTCCTCCACCACCGTCCAGCCGTCCTTCTTCGGCAACATCACGTCGACGAGGAGCAAATCGAAGCGGCCGCCCCGCGCCCGTTCCAGACCAGCCTCGCCGTCGCGCGCGATCTCGACTTCGTAGCCGGCTTCCCCGAGGCCTTTCTCGAGAAAGGCGGCTGACTTTTTTTGGTCTTCGATCACGAGGATTCGCATCGGGAAGGATTATAAAGCGGCGAGTGGCCCGCGATTCAAGCTTGGCCCGCGCTTGGGCGACGATTCGCGTTTGTCGTCCGCGTGGTCGTTGAGCCACGCCAGAATTTTGTTGCCGCTCTTTCCTGCTGGCTCGGTGCGCAAGGCCGCGACGTCAAACTCGAGAAAAACCACGACGCGCTGGTCGAAGCGGGCGCCGATTTGATTCGTTTTCGTCATGATTTTTTGTTCGTTAGGCCGAGGCCCCTTCTGCTTCCACAGTGCCAGCGCAAAACTGATCTCGCAACGGCGACACGGCAGGTGGTAGTCTCCGCGCACTTTCGCTTGAGAACCTATTTCCGGCTCAATCTCAGCCTTCTCTACTGGATCTTCGTCGCGCCATTTCGTGGCGAGATGTTTAAGATCGCGCCCGTCTTTCGGCAGATGGTCGCAATCGGAGTGCGCGCCGCGCCGATGGTCGCGCTCACCGCTTTCAGCGTCGGCGTCACTCTCGCCATGCAGGCGGCCCATTCTCTGCAACAACTTGGCGCGGAAATTTACGTGCCCGATCTCGTTATGGTCACGCTCCTGCGCGAGATGGGGCCGGTTCTGATCGCAGTCATCGTGATCGGCCGGAGCGGCTCCGCGGTCGCGGCCGAGCTCGGGACGATGAAAGTCTCCGAGGAAATCGAAGCGCTCGAAGTGATGGCGATCAACCCGGTGAGCTATCTCATCGTGCCGCGTTTTCTCGCCATGCTCGTGATGCTTCCTGCGTTAACCATTTTCGGCAATTACATCGGAGTGCTCGGCGGCTGGGCGGTCTGCCGGCTCGCGCTCGATTTCAACACCGCTGGCTACATTCTCCGCGCCATCCAAAGCGCCGACACTTGGGATCTTTACTCGGGCATGATCAAGAGCGCGGTCTTCGCCTGGATCATCATCACGATCGCGTGCAACGCCGGGCTCCACGTCGAAGGCGGCGCGGAAGGCGTCGGGCGCGCTACCACCGAGTCGGTCGTGCAGGCGCTTCTCGCCATGCTCGTGACGAACGCGATCCTCACCTCGGTTTTCTTTTTCGGCCCATGAGTTCGCGAGACCGAGCCCGTGGTGCAGGTGGACGATATCGTCCGGAAATTCGGCGATCGCGCCGTGATCGATCATTTGTCCCTAACGATCAATCGCGGGGAGACTCTCGTCATCATGGGCGGTAGCGGTTGCGGCAAGAGCACCCTCCTCCGCCATATCGTCGGGGTGATGAAACCGACCTCCGGCTCGGTCAAGATTTTCGGCGAAGAGATCACCACGATGAACGATCGCGAGATCGTCGCGGTCCGGCGGCGTTTCGGGATGTTGTTTCAATCCGGCGCGCTCCTCGCTTCGCTCACCGTGGGCGAGAACGTTGCCCTCCCACTCGTCCAGCACACCGATCTCCAACCCGCTGAGATCGACGAGATCGTTAGGAAAAAGTTAGAAAACGTCGGCCTGGCCGGTTTTGAGAAATTGAAGCCGGCCGAAATCAGTGGCGGGATGAAGAAACGCGTTGGCCTGGCCCGCGCGCTCGCCCTCGATCCGGAGTTGCTCTTCAGCGACGAGCCGACCTCCGGCCTCGACCCGATCATGACTGCGGTGGTCGACAAGTTGACCATGGAATTAACCAAAGGCAGCGGCATGACCGCGGTCGTCGTGACGCATGACATGACGAGCGCCTTCCGCATCGCCAGCCGCATGATCATGCTCAACCACGGCAAGATCATCGCGCAGGGCACGCCGGCCGAGATTCGTTCCAGCTCGATTCCCGAAGTGCAGCAATTCATCAACGGCGAACCGGACGGACCGATCCCGCTCAACCTCGCGCCCGGCGATCACGATAAACATCCGCACTTCCAGCCGCGTCCGCTCGTCTCCGCTCGCAATCGTCTCCACCGGAAAACACCATGAAAAAGAATTTCTCCGATTACCTCGTCGCTCTCGCCGTCATCATCTGCAGCGTCGTCCTGCTCGGCGCTCTCACCGTTGCGCTTTCCGGCTATCGTTTGAAAAAACCGTCGCGCACTTTGCAGATTGATTACGAGGATGTGGCCGGGATTAAGATCCATTCCGAAGTGCGCTATGCCGGAGCGCCGGCCGGCCGCGTCATCGCGATGCGTCATCTCACCGCCGCGCAGCGGATAGCGGAGCCGAACAAACGCGACGCCGTCCGCGTCACGATCGCGCTCGATGACAGCGTGCCGCCTTTGCCTAACGACATCGCGGCGACGCTCGGCTCCGACACTTTGCTCTCGCCCAAATTCGTCGCTCTCTCCGCCGGCACGCCCGGGAAGAAAATTTTGCCTAACAATGCCACGATCGAAGGCGCGCCCGCCTCCGGGATCGAGCAGATCATCGGCGCGGTCGGCCCGGTCCTGAGCAATGCCAACAAGTTGATCGACAATCTCAAGGGCACGGTGACGAACCTGAACAGCACGGTCACGACCGTGAAAACCGATCTCGGCCTGTTCTTGCCGAAGCTTTCCCCGGTCGCCGACAGCGCCAAAGTCGACCTCGACGAGCTGCAAAAAGCGATCCAGGGACTCGACGGAATCGAGACCAAGGCGAGCAACGTTTTCACCACCGCCGACACCTTCGTCGGCTCGACCGACAAACAATTGCGCGAACAGATGCGCGAGCTGCACGTCATCCTTTTGAACCTGAAAGTGATCACGACGCACGCGAAAACGCTCGTCGATACGCTCGCGGAAAAGCCCAACCGAATCATTTTCAGCGGCAAGGCGAACCAGCTCACGCCGGAAGACCAGATCCTGAAAAGCGACGAGGTGTTGCCCGGGAAAAAGCCGTGAGCTTCGCCTAACGAATCGGAACCGTCTGCACGACTGTAGACGCTTCGCTCTGCGAAGCGCGGGTCTGCGCGTTGCGTGATGATAGAAGCAGCCGCGCCGCTCTCGCGTCTCCCAGAGGGAGGCGTCTACAGGCGCGATTTCGCACCGGCTGCGTATCGCTTTATTGTCGGCTATGTCCACGTCATTGCTTCTTCGGGCGGTTGTCTTTTCGGCTGGTTGTTTTGCCCTGCTTCCGGCCTCCATCCTTGCCCAAGAAGAATCCGAGCTCGCGCCGATCGTTTCTCCGCCGCCCGCTCGCGCGCTCGCCACGCCGTCCGCCGAGACTCTGCCCTCGACTTCTCCTTCCCCGGCCAACGCGATGTCGCCGGCGGCGAGCCCGACGCCGAGCGCCGCACCGACGCCGGTGCCGTTAACGGAAGTGCTTTTCAAAAATCTCAAGGCCCGCGCGATCGGGCCGGCCGTGATGGGCGGCCGCGTCTCCGATCTCGCGATCGATCCGCGCAATCCGGCGGTGTTTTATGTCGGGCTTGCCACCGGCGGTCTTTTTAAAACGTCGGATAACGGCGTCACCTTCAGCCCGATCTTCGACAAGGAATCGTCGCTCTCGATCGGCGCGGTCGCGCTCGCGCCTTCTAATTCCGACGTGGTCTGGGTCGGGACCGGCGAAGCGAACGATCGCAATTCCTCGGAATGGGGTGACGGCGTTTATCGTTCCACCGATGGCGGCGGGACCTGGGAAAATGTTGGCTTGAAAGAGAGCCGCGCGATCGCCCGGATCGTGGTCGACCCAAAAAAGCCGGAAGTCGCCTACGTCGCGGCGATGGGAAATCTTTGGAAAGACGGCGGCGAACGCGGCCTCTACAAAACAACCGACGGCGGCAAAACCTGGAAGCTGATTCTGAAGGCGCCCTCGCCTAACGACGTTCGGACCGGCTGCGGCGACGTCGCGCTCGACCCGGCGAATCCGCAGATCGTTTACGCCACGCTCTACGCGCGGCAGCGCACGCCCTGGTCGTTTGCCTACGGCACGATCGCGACCAACGGCGCGGATGTGGGCGGCATTTTCAAGAGCAGCGACGGCGGCGCGACCTGGAAGAAATGCGGGAACGGTTTGCCTAACGACACCGGCCGGATCGGGCTCGCGGTCACGCCGGCGAAACCGAAAGTGGTCATGGCGGTGGTGCAAAGCGACGCCGGAAGGCGCGAGCGACATCCGCAATATTCACAGCAAAGCGGGCGGGATTTTCCGCTCCGAAGACGAAGGCGAAAAGTGGACCCGGATGAACGACATCGATCCGCGCCCGTTTTATTTCAGCCAGATCCGGATCGACCCGGCGAACGATCAGCGCGTTTATGTGCTCGGGATGGCGGTTCTCGCCTCGGATGACGGCGGGAAAAATTTCCGGGAAGATCTTTCCGAAAAAGTGCACCCGGATTGTCATGCGCTCGCCATTCAGGCCGGCTCCGCGCCCGCGCCCAAGCCCGCGAAACCGGAAGACAAAAACAAGCCGCCGAAACCGCCGGTCTCCGAGCGATTGATTCTCGGAACGGACGGCGGCGTTTACCAAAGCTACGCCGCAGGCAAAGATTGGGAGCATCTCAACCGCATTCCGGCGGGAGAATTTTATCGGATCACGGTGGACGATTCGCAGCCGTATTACCGCGTCGCGGGCGGGCTGCAGGATAACGAAAGCTTTGCCGGCCCGAGCGAGGTGCCGACGAAAGAAGGAATTCGGAACGAGGATTGGCTCGCGCTCGGCGGCGGCGACGGCTTCTGGGTGGCCTTCGATCCGGCCGATCACGACATCTATTATGCGGAAAGCCAGGAAGGATTTGTTCACCGGCTCAACATTCGTAACGGCGAGCGGCGCGAGCTGCGCCCTGAGCCGCCGGAAGGCCAGGAGCGCTATCGTTTCCACTGGAACTCGCCCCTCATCGGGAGCCGGCACAAAGCCGGCGTGCTTTATCTCGCGGGCAATCGCGTTTTTCGCCTAACGGATCGGGGCGAACATTTCCAGGTCATCAGCCCCGACCTGACGAAGAACAATCCCGAACGGGTCAACGCGAGCGGGAGCGGTGCGGAGAATTTTGGGGTCGTTTATTCGCTCGCGGAATCGCCCGCCAAGCCGGGCCTGCTCTGGGCCGGGACGGATGATGGCCGGCTTTGGGTAACGGAAAACGACGGCGGCAACTGGACGGAACTAACCGCCAATCTGCCGGAGCCGGCGCGGGGCGAATGGATCGTGCGGATCGAGCCGGGCGGGAAAGATCCAAAGGTCGCCTACGTCGTGACGAACGCTTATCGCCAGGGGGACGATCGGCCGACGATCCTGCGCACGGCCGATCTCGGTAAGACCTGGCAGAGCGTGGTCGGCGAGGGCATTCCGCCTAACGACCCGGTGGAAGTGGTGCGCGAAGACCCGGTTAATTCCAACCTGCTCTACGCCGGCACGCATCGCGGTCTCTTCGCTTCGTTCGATCAGGGCAAACACTGGGTGCACGTCGGCGGCTTGCCTAACGTTCGCGTGGACGACCTCCAGATTCAGGCGCGCTCGGCGGATCTGGTCATCGGCACGCACGGCCGGAGCATCGACATTCTCGACGACACCCGCGCTTTTCGTGAGCTCACGCCCGAGATCCTGGCCAAGCCCGCGCATCTCTTCTCGGTCGCGCCGGTCTTCGGCCGCTATCCTTTACCGGGCTTCGCCGACAACCATGGCAAAGGCGTTTACCGCGGGGAAAATCCGCCGGAAGGCGCGCTCTTCACCGTCTGGGTGAAAGAATTCACCGGCGACGAAGCGAAGATTGCCGTGACCAACGCGGCCGGCCAGCCGGTGGCGAATTTGAAACTTCCGGGCACGCCGGGACTGAGCCGGGTGAGTTGGGACCTGCGTCCGTCGGAGGATGTCCTGATAAAATATGGCGGCGACGATCCGAAGAAGTTCGTCCCGAGCGGCGAGTACACGGCGGAGCTGAGTTACGGGAAAGAGAAGATAAAACAGACCTTTCACGTCGAGATCGCGGCTGGAATCATCACTCGTTAGGCGAGGGCGACCTCCGAAGAGGAGGAAGCGAGGGCCCGACGGCCGTAAGAGTTTTACCTAGGGCGCGATCTGCTTCGCTCCCAATTGAGAGGGAAAGCGGAAGAAGGAAAATTCTGCACGCTCATGATCCAACCGCTGATCGATCCTTCCAGTCTCTCCGCCGCCTCCGACGAAGCTCTCATGAAAGCGATCACCGATCGGCACCAGACCGCGCTGCGCGAACTTTACCAGCGCTATGGCAAAACCTTGAAAGCGGTCGTCTCGCACGTGGTCCACGAAGACGCGGAGGCGGATGATGTTCTCCAGGAAATCTTTCTCCAGATCTGGAAAGAAGCGGCAAATTATTCTCCACATGCGGGCAAGCCACTTGGGTGGGTGGTGACCCTGGCACGGCGCCGGGCGATCGATCGCCTGCGCCGTCGCCAGGCTTACGGCCGGGCGAAGGAACGTTTCGAAAGCCACATCGAGCAACAGCCCGAGTCGTGGGTGCAGAACCGGATCGACGATGACCTGATTCGCTCCGACCTGCGGCGTTTCCTCGAACGGCAGATGAATGCGCTCCCGGCTTATCAGCGGGAAGCGATCGCGCTCTCGTTTTTCGAGGGGCTGAGCCACCGCGAGATCGCGGCCCGCACCCGGACGCCGTTAGGCACGGTGAAAACGCGGCTCGAGCTCGGCCTGCGCAAGCTGGTCAGTTGCGTGCGCCCATTGCGGCGCAAAATCTAGCCGTTTGCGCGCCACCGGGACGGCGGAGGCTACAACGGCGGTTACCCGGAGATGATTTTGCAGATGCTCTAATCCTCCGCTTCGTCTGGCTCGGCGTCTTTATCCGGCTCGAGCTCTTCGTCCGGAATCGAAAAGCGCCGCTTCCGTTTGTTCGCCGGTAAGGGGGAAAGCGTCATCGTGATATTGCGCCCGGCTGCCTTCGGCTCCATCTCCACCTGGGCCATGGTGGCGAGATCGTCGCGCACTTTGTACATCAACTGCATCCCAAATTCCTGGTGCGCCATCTCGCGGCCGCGGAATTGCAACTGCACCCGCACCTTGTTCCCCTTGTCGAGAAAATCTTCGCCGTGCCGGATCTTCGTCAGGTAATCGTGCTCATCGATGTTGACCCGAAATTTTATCTCTTTCAGCTTCGTGCTCGAGGCTTTCTTGTCCTTGATCTGCTTCGAGATGTCGTAACGGAATTTTCCGAAATCGACGATCTTGCAGACGGGCGGATTCGCGGTCGGCGCGACTTCCACCAGATCCATTCCCATCCCCTGGGCGCGCTTGATCGCGTCCGACAATTTCATGACGCCGAGCTGCTCGCTCGTGGCGCCGAGAATGACCCGGACTTCGCGAGCGCGAATCCGGCCGTTAACACGAATTTGTTGTTGCAGAATGAATACTCTCCCAGCCGGCGAAAGGGAGTGAGACTGACGCCGTCGTTCTTGTTGATCGCACCTCCCGTCGCCTCCCCGTGGGAGCGCGCCGCACTCGTTAGGCCAACACGCTTGCGAGGGGCGCGCCGGCCGGTTCGCGGCAAGGCCCGAACCGAGGGGAAGTTGTATCCCACATCGGAACAGGCGCAAGGCGTTTCTGAGCGATCAGGGAGGCGGCGCGCCGAAGTGCGCGGCGTGCGCTTCGTAGCCCACGATGTCGTCCAGCATGGCGTCGAGGGCGGCGGCGATGGGAGCGGATTTGGCAAACCCGGAAAAGACCGCGCGATCGCCAATCGGAGTGTCGATCACGAAGGTGGGGCGCTGCGTCACCTGCAGAGCGTGAAACTCGGCGGTGCGTGGCGCGGACGCGGGCTTCGATCTCGGGCGATTGCGCGCGCTCGAGCAGCTTCTTTTTCTCCAGGCCCGAGGCGGCGGCGCCGATCTCGGCGGCCACGTCCCATTGCCCAATCTTTTTCCCTTCGAGCAACTCAGCCCGGCTCAAGGCCATCCAGACGCGGTCGTCGCTCACGCCGAGATCGCGGGCCGCTTCCGCCACGCAGTTCGGCTCTGGATATTCCTCCCGGCCGACCTCATGCCAGCTCGTCTGCAGCATCACGGGCGAGCGCATGAGCGTGCCGCTACGCCGGTAGAACCATTCCATGTGCGCGTGCGTCGGGGGCAGGCCGGTTTTATCCATGAGCGCGATCTTCCACTGGAAATCGACTCGATCGGCGTAGCGTTTCTGCAATTCCTGCCAGGCCGGAGTCGCCCAGAAGCACCAGGAGGAAATGACATCGAGGTAGTTGGTGATGAGGAGTCGCATAGGTCATATAGGTCGCATACGACCTATTTTCGGAAAACCCTAAACCTTGCTCGATCTCAACCACATCCTCCTTTTCATCGCGATCGCGTCCCCGCTCGTTCTTCTCTGGCGGCTCCGCCAACTGCGCAGCGCGGCTCAGCCCGGCTGGGCCTCGGCCGCGATCCTTGTCCTCGTCGGTGCGGGCATCACCTGGCTCCTGGCTCCCTCGATCGCGGGCTACGTCGGCGGGACTTTTTGGGCCTTGCTCCTGCTCGCGCCCTCTATGGTGGAACGGAGAATTGCGGGCCTCCTTCTCGCAAAACAGTATCAGGCCGCGCGCCGTTTTGCTCTCGTTAGGCAAGCGCTGCATCCCTGGAATGATTCGCCCCACCTGCCCTGGCTCCTGCGCGCTTTGGAATTGGCCCAGGCCGGAAATTTATCCGCGGCCCTCGAACAACTGGCAGGTAGGCGCTCGGAAACGACCGCCGCCGGCCGGACCGCAACCGCCTTCACCTTTGCCCTGACCGAAAACTGGGCTGGCCTGGTGGAATGGTGCCGGCGCGATCTTTCCGTGACGCGCCTGCCTGCGGTGCGCACGCTCTACCTGCGTGGGCTCGGTGAAGTTGGCGCCCTCGATCATCTCGCCTGGGATCTTGCCACCCGCAGCCAAAACCCGGAGCAGGGCCTCGCGACTTCACCGCAGTTCGCGCAGGAGCTGCTTTACCTTTTCGCCTTTGCCGGACGCATCGGTGCAGTCGTTAGGCTGAGCGACGGCCCGCTCGCCCGGCTGCCGCATGGTCACCAACAATTTTGGATCGGGACCGCTGAATTGGCCGCAGGCAAAACCGCCGCGGCACTAGAACGACTCGCGCGTCTCCGCGGCAAGACGGAGGACGCGATTCTCGAACGGGCGCTCGAGCGTCGTCTCGCCCAGGCGCCCGATTTTCCCAGGCCGCAGCTTTCCGCGACGAGCGAAAGAGTGCTTGCGCGACTGACTGCGGAAATGTCGGCCGCGCCGATTGCCTCCGCGAAGCGTGGCGCGCCCGCCGTGTGGATACTCATCCTCCTCAACGTCGCAATGTTCGGCGCAGAGATCGCGCTGGGCGGCGCCACGAACGTCCTGACTCTGCATCGACTCGGCGCACTCGAACCCGCCGCCGTGATCCTGCAGCACCAATACTGGCGTCTTCTCACCGCCCTCTTTCTGCACTACGGCCTCCTGCACATCGCCGTGAATCTCTACGCGCTCTATCTCATCGGACCAGCGCTCGAACGGATGATTGGTTCCGTAAAATTCGCGGCTGGATATTTGCTGGCCGGCCTTGGCTCCGGCGTCTGGGTCGTTTTCCTGAAAGCGGTGCACCTAACGAAAGCGACTCAACTCGTCGGCGCTTCCGGTTGCGTCATGGGAATCATCGGTATCTCCGCCGGCTTGATTCTGCGCCATCGCCTCTCGCCTCTGGTCGGCCAGCGGCTCCGCTACATCCTCGTCATTGTCGTGGTGCAAACTCTTTTCGACCTTTGGACTCCACAAGTGAGTGTGGCGGCGCATCTCGGTGGATTTCTCAGCGGCGTGCTGATTGGAATCGTCTTTGCCGCGCGGCCCGCTACCTAACGAACCGGCTCGATTACCCGCTCTGCGGCGGCGGAAGGAACGCTTGCTGCTACTCGTTTTCCTGCCAGAGTTTTCCCTTCTTCCAAGCAGGGTCGCGCTCATCCTATGCGAAACATTCAGACTTACCACGTCATCCCGAATCTTCCCGAGCAACTCGAGCCGTTGCGCGAGATGGTTTTCAATCTCTGGTGGACCTGGGAGCCTTCGGCCCGCCGCCTTTTCCGCCATCTCGATCCCGAGCTCTGGCACCTGACCAATCACAACCCGCTGCGCATGCTTCAGCTCTCGCGCCAGGCGCGCCTGATCGAGGTGGCACAGGACGAGACTTTCCTGCGCGATCTCGCGGTCGTTTACAAAGCCTTTAAAAAGTATCTCGCGCGCAAGGACACCTACGGAAAGAAAGGAGCCGGTCACGCCTTCAAAAGGCCGATCGCTTATTTCTCGGCCGAGTTCGGCTTTCACGAATCGATCCCGAATTACTCCGGCGGCCTCGGCATCCTTTCGGGTGACCATTGCAAATCGGCGAGCGATCTCGACCTGAACTTCGTCGCGGTCGGCCTGCTTTACCGGCACGGTTATTTCAAACAGCAGATCAATAAGGATGGCTGGCAGGAAGCCGTTAGTCTGAACCAGAACTTTCATCACCTCCCGATCCGCGAGGTCCTGCAGGACGATAAGATTCTGCTCGTAGCTGTGCCGCTGCTCGGTCGCGAGGTCTTTGCCAAGATCTGGCGGTTGCATGTCGGCCGGATCGATCTCTATCTCCTCGACACAGACATTCCGGAGAACGGTCCGGAGGATCGCCTGATCACGGCGGAACTCTATGGCGGCGATCTCGAGATGCGGATGCGGCAGGAGATCGTGCTCGGCGTCGGCGGCGTGAAAGCTCTCCACGCACTCGGTCTGCGGCCGGAGGTTTATCACATGAACGAAGGCCACTCGGCCTTTCTCTCCTTCGAACGCATCCGGCTGCACGTGGCGCAGGATCAACTCGACTTTTACTCGGCGCTGCAACTCGTCGCGTCGGCTAACGTTTTCACCACTCACACGCCGGTCCCGGCCGGGAACGACGCCTTTCCCGCGCGAGATGATGGTGCGCTACTTCGCGGACTTCGCGGCGCAGTTGAAGATCACCTTCGACGAGCTCTTCCACTTTGGCCAAACGACGACCGATCCGCTGGCCAGTTTTAGCATGACCATTCTGGCCTTGCGCACCAGCCGACACGCCAATGGAGTCAGCAAGTTGCACGGCGAGGTCAGTCAGGCGCTCTGGAAAGACGTCTGGGCGGGCGTGCCGACGCACGAAGTTCCTATCACCAGCATCACCAACGGCATTCATACCAAGACCTGGATGGCGCCGGAGTTCTCCGCCCTTTACCACAAATATCTGGGCGATTGGGAAGAGCACCTGACCGAGCCCGACTTCTGGCGCGGGGTCATCGACATTCCCGACCAGGAACTCTGGGATACCCATCAGAGACTAAAGCTGCGCCTGGTTAACTTCGTGCGCGATCGGGTGCGGGCGCGGCGCGAGCGGTTGGGCGAATCCCCGGAAGTCATTCGCGCGGCTCACTCCATCCTCGACCCGGAGATCCTAACGATCGGATTCGCCCGACGTTTTGCGACTTACAAACGCGGCGCCTTGCTCTTCAGCGATCCCGATCGGCTCCTCCGTATGCTGAATAACCTGGCGCGACCGGTGCAATTTATTTTCGCCGGCAAATCACATCCGCGCGATGAAGGCGGAAAGGCTCTCATCCAGGAAGTTTACAAACGGACGCGCGAGACAGGTTTCGATAGCCGGGTCGTCTTTGTCGAAGATTATGACACCTATATCGCGCGACGGTTGGTCCAGGGCGTGGACCTTTGGCTGAACAATCCTTTGCGCCCGCTCGAAGCCAGCGGCACGAGCGGGATGAAGTTGCCGCCTAACGGGGGCTTAAACCTGAGCGTGCTCGATGGCTGGTGGTGCGAAGGTTATAACGGCAAAAACGGCTGGGCCATCGGTTCCGAAATCTCGGAAGGCGCGATCGCTTTCCAGAATGAAGTCGACGCCTCCAGTCTCTACCAATTGCTGGAAAACCAGATCATTCCCCTCTACTACGCCAAGCCGGACGGCAAACTTCCGCTCGCCTGGCTCCAGCTCATGCGCGAGTCGATCCGCAGTGTCATACCGACTTTTAACACACATCGCATGGTCACGGAATATACCGAGCGCCTCTATCTCCCCGCGGCCAAGGCGCACATGGAATTCTCCCGCGATAACAATCGCGCCGCCACCGTCCTGAGTCAGTGGAAGGCGCAGATGAGGAAAGACTGGCCCCAGGTCCAAATTACCGATGTCCAGATCGGCAACCCGGATCGGCAAAATATTCAGGTGGGCGAAGCGCTACACCTTTCCGCCAAAGTCCATCTCGGCGCGGTCGATCCACAACATGTCCGAGTCGAGGCTTACCATGGCGAGGCGGAGAACGATTCCTTGCGCAACCCTGCGGCGACTACGCTGAGCGAGCGTGGGCGTCTCGGCGAGAATGGCGAGTACCTTTACGAAGGTTCCATCCCGGCAGCGGAAAGCGGTACCTACGGTTTTAATGTGAGAGTGGTTCCGACTTATCCCCATCTCCTCCAGCCGCACGAGCTTCGCCTTATCGCGTGGGGTTGAGACGTCTCATGTCCCGTTAGTCCATAGCTCGTCTCTAAGAAATCTTTTAGGAATCAGCGAAAACATCGCTTGCTCTCTCTTTGACTTAGCTTATAACTGCGCCATGGACTTATCTGTAAAACAATTGGAAGACGCAGTGGCCGTTAGACGACAGATCGACCAACTGCAAAGCAGACTCTCGAGTATTCTGGGACGCTCGGGCGGTGCGACAACTAGCAGCACAGCACCCAGCTCCGCCAAACCCGCGCGCGCTAAGTCGGGTCGACGCCGTCGGGGCGGTCTTTCCGCTGCCGGTCGCGAACGCATTGCCGCAGCGGCACGGGCTCGCTGGGCGCGCACGAAAGCTGCCGCGGGAGGAAGTCAGAGCAGCAGCGCTAAGAGCTCGAGCTCCAAGAAGAGTGCTAAGAAGTCGGGCAAGAAAGGTGGCGGCATCAGCGCTGCCGGCCGGAAAAAGCTTTCGCAAATGATGAAAGCCCGCTGGGCGGCCCGCCGCAAAGCGCAGGGCAAGTAATTCTGGAGCGCCGCGAGCCGCTTTGTAACTCCAGTTACAAAGCGGCCACGGTGCGAATGAAGTCGGGATAATCAGCCGCCTCCCGCACCGCCGCGCTCAATCTTTCGAGTCGGCCATCGCTGGCAGGCTGAGGCAAAGCAACCGTTTGCCGCGAGCCCCCCTCCGCGAAGACCACCTCGTCCCATTGGATCGATTTGATCTGGGAATTGAACCGCGCGACTGAGCGTCCGCGGAAATAAGCACGAGTATCCGGCGGCGGCGCAAAAATCGCGTGTTTGATCTCTTCTTCACTCACCACCCGCTGCATTGAGCCCTGGCGCAGGAGCTCATGGTAAAGCCCGGTCTCGAGGCTGATGTTGTGATACTCGAGGTCGATCGCCTGCAACCAGGGATCGCTCCAGGCTAACTGCTCTTCTTCGCGCAAAGCCAAGAGTAGTTCCTTTTTCGCCACCCAGTCCACTCGATCCCGGCAGAGCGACACCTCGCGCTCCAGATCGTTCAAGACCGTCTCCCATTCGCGGAGTAACCATGTCACCTCGGCGTCCGCCGCCCGCGCCGCCTTTTGCGCGGCCGAGAGATAGAGTCGTTGCACTTCAATCGCCGAGATTTTGCGGCCGTCGCGCAACTCGATGATCCAATCGTAAGTCTGGTCGCGACTGATCGACTTGGTCGCGGCGATCGGTTGAGCCAGCTCGATCTGCGGAGCTTCGCCGCGTTCAATCAGGTCAAGGACCAGCGCGGTTGTCCCCACTTTCAGCGCAGTAGCCCACTCACTCATGTTGGCGTCCCCGATGATGACATGGAAGCGGCGGTATTGACTCGAATCCGCGTGAGGTTCATCTCGCGTATTCACGAGCGGGCGCCGATTCATCGTGTCGATGCTCACGAGGACAGCAAAGAAGTCGGCGCGTTGGGAAATCTGATAGAGGCCGGGTTGGCCGACCGCACTCTCCGCTTCCACTCCCATCTTCCCCGCGCCCGCGAAGATTTGTCGAGTGACAAGAAAAGGAATGATCCCTGCGACAATCCGATCCCAGGGAATGTCGCGGCGCATAAGATAGTTGTCGTGACAACCATAACTGTGACCGGAAAAGTCGGTGTTGTTTTTGTAAAGGCGCACCTCCAATTCGTCAGGTAACCTCAGATTCCGGCGCCGCGCGCATTCCATCAGAATGCGTTCCCCCGCCTTGTCCTGCGCCACCAGCTCGCGCAGCGTGAGGCACTCCGGGGTGGAATACTCCGGATGGGCGTGGTCATTATAAAAACGCGCGCCATTGCTCAGCACGAGGTCACTCTTGATCTCTTCAAAACTCAGCGGGCGCTTCCGATCGATCTCAAAATAGGCCGACTCATCCGTATCCTGCCGCAATTCCGTGGCGCGAAAGCCGCGCGCGTCGCAATGCGGATCTTCCAGGTCGTAATCCCATTTCATGTGTGCGCCATGTTCGGTGTAGCCGCGCACCAGCTCGATCGATTCCGCCACGACGTCGACCGATTCCGCGCCATCCAAGGTGATCCCGTATTCCGTTTCCAATCCGAAGATCCGCTTCATCACACACCAAACATACACGCCTCCGCGCCCGGCAGCGGGTGCAGCCCGGCCAGGCGCTCATGGCGGTGGTCGAGCGCAACGCCTGGGTCTCGGCCAACTTGAAGGAGACGCAACTCGCCAAAGTCAAAATCGGACAAAAGGTTTCGATCGAGATCGACGCCATCCCGGATCACGATTTCGTCGGGCACGTCGATAGTTTCCAGCCGGGGAGCGGTGCGACTTTCGCGCTCTTGCCGCCCGACAATGCAACCGACAATTTTACGAAAATCGTTCAGCGCGTTCCGGTGAAGATCGTTTTTGAGCCCGAGAGCATCCGCGGCTGCGAGAATCGCGTGATCCCCGGCCTTTCCGTACAGCCGCGAATCGGTCTTCGCACTCGTTAGGCGAAATTGGAGATGCGCAGCTAATGATTATCGGCTCACTCTTGCCAGCGGGTTGTTCCGTCGGTCCGCTTTACCATGGACCGCCTCGTGCGGAATCGGCGGCGCCCGCGCGCTTCAAGAATAGCAGCGCGCACACTCAGCGAGGCGGGAAAGAAATATCGTCGGGATTTGCCTGACGTTAGGCGGGATGATCGTCTGGATCTGCAAAAAGCCAGAGGTCGGCGGCGCCGCGCCTGCGCCTAGCTCTTGCCTAACAAATCCGCGGGAGCTGCTCACCTGAGAGCATGTCGACGACCCGCATCCCGCCGACGCGCGTTTTCATCGTGACGAAGCCAGGATGATCACTCACCACTTCACCGATCAGCGCGGCTTCCTTGCCTAACGAATTTGCGCGCAGGGCGGCGAGGACCGCCTGCGCGCTCGCGGCCGGCACGACCGCTATGAGTATGCCCTCGTTCGCGACATAGAGCGGATCGAGGCCGAGAATTTCGCAGGCGCCTTTCACTTCTTCGCTGATTGGAATGGCCGATTCCTGCAACTCCACCCCCACCTTAGCCGACTGCGCGATCTCCGTGACCGCGCTGGTCACACCGCCGCGGGTCGGATCGCGTAAGACATGAATGTCCGGGCAGACTTTTAAAATTTCGCTGACGAGGCCGTTGAGCGCGGCGGTGTCGCTCGCGATCTCGGTTTCAAACTCAAGGCCTTCGCGCACCGACATGATGGCGATCCCGTGGACTGCAATTGGTCCGCTGATCAAAATCTTGTCGCCGACCTGCGCGCGCGTCGGCTGGATGTTGACCCCTTCAGGCACGACGCCGATCCCGGCGGTGTTAATGAAAATTTTATCGGCCTTGCCGCGATCGACCACCTTGGTGTCACCGGTCACCAGCTGCACGCCGGCTTCGTCGGCTGCCGCGCGCATCGACTGCACAATCCGCCAGAAATCCTCCATCGGGATTCCTTCTTCAAGAATGAAACCGACCGAAAGATAAAGCGGGCGCGCTCCGCACATCGCGAGGTCGTTAACCGTGCCGTGAACGGCCAGTTTTCCGATATCGCCGCCCGGGAAAAAGATCGGGCTCACGACATAAGAGTCGGTGCTGAACGCGATTCGCTCCTTGCCTAACGAAAAGATGGCGCCGTCGTGCATGGGCGCGAGGAGTTCGTTGGCGAACTGCGGGGCGATAATTTTCGAGATGAGCTGATGGCTTAGTCTTCCCCCGCTGCCGTGCGCGAGGACGATCTCCTTGTAATCGGTGATCGGGATGGGGCAGCTCGCCCCGAGCAGACTGGTATCGGAAGGCGGCGGCCCGTCAGGTGACATCCTCTGCACCTAACGCGATATGGACCAAATCCCAAATGATGTGCACGGCGGTGGCGTGCGCTTCCTGGATGCGATGGATGCTGTAGGACGGCACGATGTAG
Source organism: uncultured Verrucomicrobiae bacterium (assembly GCA_963792775.1). Lineage (GTDB taxonomy): Bacteria > Verrucomicrobiota > Verrucomicrobiia > Chthoniobacterales > UBA10450 > Palsa-1392. Next base: position 26,191 of record CAWBXU010000016.1, read on the forward strand.
CAATAATCCGAGACCTCGGGAAAACGGCCGCCGTCCTTCCCGGAGAAGGCAATCGTTAGCATCTTTTTCTCGCGCGCCGTCTCGAGCGCATAGATCAGGTTCGGGGATTTGCCGCTGCTGCTGAAGACCATCGCGATGTCGTTAGGCGTGGCCTGGAGCCGGAGCTGATTCACGTAGACGCGGGTGAAATCGATGTCGTTGCTGATCGCCGTCATGGTCGCGATATCGGTCATGAGCGGGATTGCGGGAAAGGCGAGGCGCTTCTCGATAATCGGGTGGTTGAACTCGACCGCGATGTGAAGTGCGTCGCACAGGCTGCCGCCGTTTCCCATCACAAAAAGGCGGCCGCCGTTTTCAAAACGCTGCGCGAGGGCGCGGGACATTTCGTCGAGTGAGTCGGCGTAGTGCGCGAAGAATTTCTCCTTCGTTTCCATGCTCTCGCCGCATTTGCGGAGCACCTTTTCGCGAAACGCTTCCGTCAGCCGATCCGTGATCGTCTCGACCGTCTCGGGCATAACTTAAGTGGCCGGAGCAAGCGCCGGTTCCTGCAGGTGGCGCCCGTAAGCGTAATAGGCGGCGCAGGCGCCTTCCGCCGAAACCATCGTCGCGCCTAACGGATGCTCAGGATTGCAGAGGGTGCCGAAGGCCGGACAATCGTGCGGCTTTTTCACCCCACGCAGGACGAGGCCGCTGATGCAAATTTCGGGCTCCTTCGTGTCGATCTCGCGCACGTCGAAGAGACGCTCGGCATCGTGCTCATGAAATTCGTAACGCAATTTGTAGCCGCTCTTCGGGATGGCGCCGACGCCGCGCCATTTGCGATCGCCCACTTCGAAAACTTTGTTGACCAAATCCTGGGCGACGCGATTGCCCTCCCGGCTGACGACACGCGGATATTGATTTTCGACTTCCGCCTTGCCCGCTTCGAGCTGCCGGATCGTCATTAGGGTGCCTTCCAGAATGTCGATCGGCTCAAAGCCGGTGATAACGATCGGAACCTGATAGCGGGCTGCGATCGGCTCGTACTCGCGATAGCCCATGACGGTGCAGACGTGTCCAGGCCCGAGAAAACCTTGCACGCGATTGAGCGGCGATTGCAGGATCGACGCCATCGCCGGCGGGACGAGGACGTGCGAGACGAGGACGGAAAAATTCTTGATCCCTTGTTGATGCGCCTGCCAGACGGCCATGGCGTTTCCCGGCGCGGTCGTCTCGAAGCCGATGGCGAAGAAAACAACTTTCTTGTCAGGGTTGGCCCGCGCGATTTTCAGGCAGTCGATCGGCGAATAGACGACGCGCACATCCGCGCCGCGGGATTTCAGGATGAGCAGATCGGTGTCCGACCCCGGGACGCGCAGCATGTCCCCGAAGGAACAGAAAATGACATCCGGCTGGCGCGCGATCTCGAGCGCCTTGTCGATCATCTCCAGAGAAGTCACACAGACGGGACAACCCGGCCCGTGGACCAGTTCGATCTCGTTAGGCAACAAACGGTCGATCCCATATTTAACGATCGAGTGCGTCTGTCCGCCGCAGACTTCCATCAAAACCCACGGCTTGGTGACGAGCCGGCGAATCTCGGCGACGATTCCTTTCGCCAGCGCTTCGTCCCGATACTCGTCGAGATATTTCATGCCGCCCGCGAGACCGAATTCGGAGGCGCGTCCTCGCTTAACGACATTTTCTCATCGGCCACGTCGGGAGTATCGAGTTCACCTAACTGCTGCATCTGCTCGAGCGCCTTGTAGGTGCGGGCCGCTTCCTCCTCGTCCACTTTACTCAGAGCAAAACCGACGTGGACCAGAACATAGTCGCCCATCCCCACCTCGGGTGTGTATTCCAGACAAACCTGTTTCACGATACCGCCGAAATTCGCCTTGCCCATGCGCACGCCGTTGGTGTCGGTGCTGATCTCAATGAGTTTACCGGGTATCGCCAGACACATGATTTTCTCTCTCCCCCATCCGCCGCCGCAACCTTGCCGATCGCCAGGCCGTCACAGATAAGAACTCTATCACCTCGCACGGCATCCGTCAGGAGACCCAACGGAATTTTTTTCGTCGCTCCCCGGACCCGGACCCGGCCCATCAGGATGCCTTCCTCGGTCAGGACCTCGAGCACTTCTCCGAAAACGAGATTCATGTTACAGCGCCGATGGGGCTGATCGCGGCGTAGATCTGACCGAGCGCGATGCCGCCGTCGTTAGGCGGAACGCGCTCGTGCCAGTAAGGCTGAAAGCCTTCGCGCCGCAGCAGGTCGATGACGCGCTCGGTCAGGTAGCGGTTCTGAAAACATCCGCCGCTGAGGACAACCCGGGATTGTGCGAAACGACGGGCTACAGCAAGGACCACGTCGGCGAGGAAATGATGAAAACGCGCGGCGATCAGAGACGCCGGCTGGTTTCGGTCTTCCAGGAGTGCCTGGACCGCCGGTTCCCAATCGATAACGACGGGCGAGGTTTTCCCGAGCGCGAATGGATAGCTATCGGCGATATTGGGGTCGATCGCGAATTCCAGGTCCATCGCAGCCTGCCCTTCGAAAGTGGACCGGGCGCGTAATCCGGCGAGCGCGGCCACGCCGTCAAAAAGCCGGCCGGCGCTCGAGGTCACAGGCGAATTTACTCCTTTTGATAACATGCCTCTCAGCGTGCGCAGTTCAGCGCCGCAGAACGCTTCCAGCAAATCGCGGCGAGCCCACAATTCATCGCCGAAAACTTCGTAGAGCAAACCGAGGGCACTGCGCCGTGGTTCTTTCACCGCCGCCTCGCCGCCCGGCAAACGAAAGGTGCGGAGATGGGCCACCCGCTGGCAGGAATCCTGCCTAACGAGAAAAAATTCACCTCCCCAGATGGTGCTGTCGGTGCCGTAGCCCGTTCCGTCCCAGGCCACCCCGAGGAGCGGCGGCTCGAGACCATGCTCCGCCATGCAGGAGGCGATGTGCGCCCAGTGATGTTGCACGGCTACGGGCCGGCCCGCCTGCTTCAGGGCGTGCCTGGTCGAGAGATATTCCGGATGAAGATCGTGCGCGACGAGCTCGGGTTTTGCATCGTAAAGGCGAGGCAAATCGGCCACGGAGCGAGTGAACGCCTCATGTGCTTCGCTCGTCGCGAGGTCGCCGATGTGCTGGCTCACGAAGACGTTGGAATTGATCCTGAGGGCGACGGCATTTTTCAAATGCGCACCGACCGCTAGCACGATCCGCGAATCCCGATCCCCGATTTTAGATTCGAGCGTGATCGGGAGCGGCGCATACCCGCGAGCCCGGCGCAGGATCATCGCGCGCCCCGCGATCATGCGCACGATGGAATCGTCCACATGCCTAACGATGGGACGATCATGCACGAGGAAGAAATCGGCGATTTCGCGCAGACGTTCGAGCGCTTCCCCTTCTTCGATGCAAATCGGTTCGTCGCTCAGGTTGCCACTAGTGGCCACGACCGCAAAATCCAGTTCGCGCATGAGGAGGTGATGGAGCGGGGTGTAGGGCAGCATGGCGCCCAGATTCGGGTTGTCGGGAGAGACGGCCGATAGCCCGTCATCTTGCGTCAGTTGCCGAAGCAGAACGATGGGCGACTCGGGCGAGAGCAAGAGGCGTTCTTCGAGGTCGGTGAGCGAGCAGACGGCACGGATCGCGACGAGCGAGGGAAAGAGGATCGCGAAAGGCTTTTCCGCGCGATGTTTTCGCTCGCGCAGTCGCATGACCGCTCCTCGATCATGCGCAGCGACGAGCAATTGAAACCCGCCAAGGCCCTTGAGCGCCACGATCCGACCTGCGCGAATTTCGGCGGCCGCCTGCAGGAGTGCCGCATTCCTTTCCGCCACAACTTCGCCTACCGAATTCCAAAGCCGCAGGTGTGGTCCGCAACGGGGGCAGGCCGTTGGCTCGGCATGAAAGCGACGATCTCCCGGGTCGCCATATTCCCGCCCGCAGTCGTCGCACATCGAGAAATTTCTTCATCGAAGTATTGGCGCGATCGTAAGGAAGCGCCGTGATGATGGAGAAGCGCGGGCCACAGTTGGTGCAGTTAGTAAAAGGGTAACGAAAGCGCCGGTCGGTCGGATCAAGGATCTCGCGCAAACAATCGGCGCAGGTAGCGAGATCGGGCAGGATGAGTGCCGTTTTGCTTCCACCTTCCGCGCTCTCCCGAATCTCGAAGGCGCGATCACCCACCGGCTCGAGCTGCCAGGACTCGAAACTCTGCACGACCGCTCGCGCCGGTAATTCCTTCTGCAGGCGCGAGAGGAAGCGCTGCAGGGAGCCGGGTGGACCCTCAGCTTCAATCGAAACCCCCTGCGAGGAATTCAAGACCCAGCCGACGATTTGCAGTTCACCTGCCAGTCGATAGACGAAGGGCCGAAATCCGACGCCTTGGACTGCGCCGCGCACCGCGATTCCCACCCTCTCGAGTTTCATTCTCGGAAGGACGGGATGAAGGATTTCCTGGACACATCTTGAGCTTATACCCTACCCGTTGCGCGGGAAACACCGCCGAGTCTGGGGCGCTGCGCGGCTAACAAATTGCGGACGAACAGTGTTCGAGTCGGGACATGAGTGTTAAAAAAAGCAACACAAATTTTGGGGACCGATCCGAGGCATCAGGAAAATACCTACGACAAAAAGTGCATCGCCTTCTCGGCACGCAATTTGCTAAATAAAATCGCATGTTCTTGACTGCCGGCATCGTCATTTTCTCCACACTCGGTGCATTCGCACTCGGTACTGCGGGAGGTACGCAAAGCTCCAGAAGGATACGAGGACGAATACGGGTTCCACACGGTTCAAGGAAACGGTCGCGGAGCTGAGCTCCCCTCCGCCGGGGTGAGCAGTGTGCGCAAACCGCGGGAAGACGCCGAAGTTCGGCGACCGATCGCCAGACCAGCCTAACGGCTGGGATTCGACCTTTGGGTAGCCCGATTTCCTGCGGACTCTCCGACTCGTCGCGCGACGAATAGCGCTCCCAGAGCGGAAGCCATTAACAGGGCGGTTGTTCCAGAGTCAGGAACCGAGTTGGGCCCTCCAATAACGTAATCCTGTCCCGGGCCCGTCAAGGCGATCAGGTTGGCACCGGGTCCTGCATAAGCCAAGGCCTGGCTTAAAAGAAGCGAAGCGCCATAGTCAGTCGAGCTGGTCACATGGAAATAGCTCCCCCCGACAATTTCCCAGATCGCGATCTGAAATGCCGCCGCCTTTTCCGCGTCGGATCCGATGTCGGAATAGGCCATGGCCCAAAGCTTACCGATGAGAGCGGCTTCGGCGGTCGTCATATGGGTGCCGGTGATCAGGTGATCGTCCTTTGGCGCCTGTTCCAGCGCGACGCTTTCGTAGGGCTGAGGACCGCCAATGCTAAAATGGAACGGGTCGATGCAAAAACCGTTGGTTGCGATGTTATCGACCAGCAGATTGTTGATGCCTGCATAGACGTTGCCGGTATAAAAACCGGTGACGCTGATTCCTACGACCTTGGAAGGACTCACACCCAACTCTTGCACGGTGACGGGATTGGCTTGGACCGCCAGCGTGGAGAGCAAGCAGAGCGAGGCAACAACGAAGAAATGTTTCATAGTGGGTATAGTTGTTACAAAATTCCCGGCGGATCTGTCAAGTACCTCAAATTCTTACCGCGCTTAATTTTCGAATTCTGCCGACTTGAAACCCAAGACGCGCCACGCCTCGCGGCAGCGCCGCATCGTTGCCTAGCGAAGCAGCCCCTCGACGAACCCGATTTGATAAACAAGAAACAAACCGAAGCCCACGCTCAACACGCCGGCCGCAGTCCCAAGATGTTGATGCAGCGACTGAAAACGAGTCGAGTAACTCACCGGAACGGCGATCGCGGCGGTGATCAGCATCATGCCGGCGATTGTTCCGATGCCGAAAATTAAGAGGTATCCCATGGCCCAAAGCGGATCGTGGATGACGGGCAGAACAAGCAGCGCGACCGCGGCAGAGCCGGCCAGCCCATGGACCGTCCCGATCACGACGGGCCGCAACGCCTGGTAAAACTTTGACCGCCCGAAGCGTCGATCAAGTTTCGCCGGCGGCACAGCGTCATCGGCATGGCCATGCTTATCCGGCTCATGGCCGTGAGTATGGCTGTGCACGTAATCGCCGTGTCTATGAACGTGCTGGTGCACCGGTTCACGCGCAGGATCGGAAGCGGCCGAAATATTTTCAACAGATCGAACCGTGGCCCTGAGGTTGATTGCGCCGAGCAGGATTAACATCAACGCGACGCAGAATTCGAGACTCATTCCGAGACGTTCCGGAACGACCACCCCAAACAAAATGATCGCGCCACCGACCGCGAGAAGTGTCAGGCTGTGGCCGATCCCCCAGAAAACTCCCGTCCAGGCCGCGCTCCAGATGTTGCGCTGGCGGCTCACGATCGTGGTCATGGCCACTACGTGGTCCGAATCGGTCGCGTGGCGCATCCCGAGGAAAAAACCGAAGAGTAAAATCGGAAGGAGCGTCGTCATTGGTTCAAGGGCGTTTGGTCGATACCTCGCGCGGTTTGGGCGCGGTCTCATAATCGTTAGGCCGGGTATAGCGGATGGAGCGGATCGCGCATTCCTCGCCTTCGGTGGGAAGAGCGGCCTTGCCACACTGCGGACATTCCAAAGTAGCGACGGGCGCCCCGGAAAGCGCGCCTTCCCAATATTTCGGCGGACCGCTGTAGGAACAATGCGAACACATAACCTTGCCCAGCACCGGCTCAATCGTTAGGCGAGAGCCCGCGATGGGCATTTCGGTAATGATCGATTCATAACAAAAGCAGAGTTGCTCTTCTTCGATCTGGGTGAATTCGCCGATCGCGACCCGCACCTCGACGATTTTCTTCTCCGGATTTTTCGCCGCGAAATCGAGCAATTTTTCGACCAGCCCGGATGCGATCGAAAACTCATGCATGAGCAATATCCTAGATCGCGAGCAGAGCCTCGACTACCTCATCCAATCCCGTTCCACGCTTGCAACTCGTTGGGATAACCTGGAGATCGGGCTTCAGCTTGTGCACGTCCTCGATGAGCTGATCGACGCTGACTTCCATCGCTTCCGCGAGATCGATCTTGTTGATGACGACGAGTTGGGAGCCAAGAAACATGTGGGGATGCTTCCGCACCATCCAGGGACCCTCGGTGACGCTCACGACGACCACCCGGGCCTTCGAGCCGAGCGGAAACTCCGCCGGACAGATGAGATTGCCGATGTTCTCGATGAAGATCATTTTCAACTTCTCGAGCTCGATTTGTTTCAAACCCTTGCCGACCAGGTTGGCATCGAGGTGACAGCCGTTAATCGTCGCGATCTGCACGACCGGAACATTCTGAGCCGCGATCGCATTGGCATCGTCACTCGTGGTCGCGTCGCCATTGAAAACCGCGACGCCAAATTTACCCTTCATTTTCTCGACCAGCCGGGTGATCAAAGTCGTCTTGCCCGAACCGATGGCACCCATGAAGTCAATCGCCGTGATGCCATGTTTATCGAGGAGCGCGCGGTTATCCTTCGCGAGTTTTGCGTTGGCTTCGAGCAGGCTGTGCTCGAGCTCGATGTCATAGATTTCGTCGGGCTGCGCTTCAATAATTGGAATCATGTGAGAGAAAATGACGAAGCTCGAAGGGTTGGCTTCGAGCTCCGCCGAGTTGGGTTATTAGTTGAGTTACTTTGCGAGGCCCATCAAAGCGGTCGGAGTGTGCATCTGCTTCAAAAGCTTGCCACCACCCAGATACATGTGAACTCCGCAGGGCAGACAGGGATCAAAGCTGCGCACGGTGCGCATGATATCGATACCTTTGAAGTTATCGGGGCCGTTTTCTTCGAAGATCGGGCAACCTTGCACCGCGTCCTCGTAAGGCCCAGGTGTGCCGTAGGTGTCGCGCGGGTTCGCGTTCCACGGTGTCGGCGGATACGGATGATAGTTCGCAATCTTGCCGCCGCGAATGACCAGGTGATGCGAAAGAACTCCGCGGACCGCTTCGTGGAAACCGCAGCCGATGGCCTCGTCCGGCACCTTGAACGGGGTGAAGGTCGCGGTCCGACCGGCGTACACTTCGGCCATGGCTTTCTCGATGAAGTAATAGGCGCAGGCCGCGGCGTAGGCCTGGAAATAGGTCCGGGCGCGATCGCGCTCGATGGTGTTAGCCCATTTCGGAATATTCCAAGTGAAAGTAGTATCCGGTTTCGTCGCCGTCTTGGGCAGACGGATCGAGATCGAACCGTCACCCGGAGCTTTGACATAGCCGATATCCACCAAGCCTGAGAGCGCGGTCGCCCAGAGGCGCGCAAGCGGGCCGCCACCAGTGTCGAGAGCCAGGTGATCGCCCGTCCGTTTATCGAGCCAGCGGGGTGACATGACCCAGCTATAGTTATCGGCAAAGTTACGCTTTTGCGGTTTGGGAATCGTGGTTTGATTCCATGGATGCCGCTTGTCGATCGGATTGCCTAACGGATCGGTCTTGACGAAGGTTTCGCCGCTATCGGCCCAGTCTTCGTAGTAGGAGGAGCCGAGCAGGATGCGCAGGTTAACGTTGATATCGACGAGGTCATTGGTGACTAGCTTGCCATCGACCACGACGCCGGGCGTGACATACATGGCACGTCCCCAATCACCCATCGTCTTGTAGTTGTAGTCGCATTCATCGGGATCCTGGAACGAACCCCAGCAGCCGAGCAAGACGCGGCGATTGCCGACTTCTTCATAGCCGGGCATGGCTTCGTAGAAGAAGTCGAAGAGATCGTCATGCAACGGCAGACAACGTTTCATGAACTCGGCGTAACGGGCCAGTCTCACCATATAATCAGTGAAGACCTGAATCGACGGCACCGTCCCGACGCCGCCCGGGTAAAGCGTGGAAGGATGGACATGCCGCCCCTCCATCAGGCAAAACATCTCACGGGTGTAACGACTGACCTGGAGTGTTTCGCGATAGAACTCACCCTCAAACGGATTAAGGGCGTGCATGATATCGGCGATCGTCCGATAACCGTGATCGGCCGCATGCGGCGCCTGCGCTTTTTGCGCTTTCTCCCAGACGCCGGGGTTGGTCTCCTTCACCATCATTTCGCAGAAATCGACCCCGACCAGGTTATCCTGGAAGATGTTGTGATCGAACATGTACTCGGCCGCTTCGCCGAGGTTTACGATCCATTCCGCGAGTGGCGGCGGCTTAATGCCGTAGGCCATTTGCTGAGCATAGACCGAGCAGGTCGCATGGTTATCACCGCAAATGCCGCAGATACGGCTGGTGATGAAATGCGAATCACGCGGGTCTTTGTTCTGCATGAAGATTGAGTAACCGCGGAAGATGGAAGAGGTGCTGAAACACTCGACCACTTTCTTGGCCGCAAAATCGATCTTGGTGTAAATGCCGAGGCTACCGACGATCCGAGTGACCGGATCCCACGACATCTCGACGAGGTCCCCGGATTCGACCGACTTCATGGCTGCAGGTGCTGTTTCAAGTGTAGGCATAGTTAGTCTCCGATTAATTTCTTCCGTAATGTTTGGGTTCGTAGCCTGTGGTCAGCTGGCGACCTGAATGGCGCCACTTCGGCTCTTTGTTGACCGTGCGGTTAGTCATCCCGCGTAAAGCCCTGATCATTCGGCCGTAGACCCCGATGATGCCGGAGGAGAGCGTTCCACCAGGCGGCTCATCCATAAAGGGCATGAACTTATCCGGGAAGCCCGGCATGGTGCAGCCAATACAGATACCACCGACATTCGGGCAACCGCCCACTCCATCCATCCAGCCGCGCTTGGTCACGTTACAGTTAACGACCGGACCCCAGCAACCGATTTTCACGAGACACTTAGGCGAACCATACTCATGGGCGAAGTCACTTTGCTCATAGTAGCCGCCCCGATCGCAACCTTCGTGAACAGTCTTGCCAAAGAGCCACTGTGGGCGCAACTGGTCATCCAGAGGAATAATCGGGGCAAGACCAGCGACCTGATAGAGGAGATAGAGCAAGGTCTCCATCATGTTATCCGGCTGCACCGGACAACCCGGCACGTTCACGATCGGCAAACCGGCTTTGGAGCGCCAACCCCAGCCGAGATAGTCAGCGAGTCCCATCGCGCCGGTCGGGTTACCTTCCATGGCGTGAATGCCGCCGTAGGTCGCGCAAGTTCCGCAAGCGATGACCGCGGTCGCTTTCGGTGCGAGCCGGTCGATCCATTCGTTTGTCGTGATCGGCTGGCCTGTGTCGGGATCGGTGCCGAGGGCCGCCCAATAGCCTTCCGACTTGATATTCTCGTTAGGGATCGATCCTTCCATGACGAGAACGAATGGTTCCAGCTTACCCGCCGCGGCATCGAACCAATGCTGCATGAAATCATCGCCGCACTCGTAAGCGAGAACGGGATTGTGCAAATGGACTTTGGGCAATCCAGGAATGGCCCCGAGCAAGACGTCTTCGATACTGGGCAGCGACGCGGCCGTGATCGAAACCGAATCCCCATCGCAACTTAATCCTGTCGTCATCCAGACGACGTGGATTTCCTTAACGTCTGGCGGCCGGTCAGCGATGATCATGTCGGGTGCTTTCATTTTATTTTCTCCTCCGTTGCGCTGCGTGTATCGCGCCCGTATCGGTCCGCGATGTTTGGGTTATTTATTTGACTACATACCAGTTACCAAATCTCTTAGAAGATTCTTTGCGTCATCCTCATCAAAGGATGCTGATGGATTACATTCGCTTGATTTTCAGGTAGCGAACGAGCTCCGGCATCATATTGAGCGTCACTATGATCGCGAACAACACGACCAAGCCGCCCAAAACTTCCCAAGCTAATACTGCCATATCTCCACCTCCTTCATCGCCTCGAACCTGGTCCCTCAGTTCGTGTTTCCAATCCCTTGCTGTCTTTTTGAGTGTTTTCAGTTTCATGAAGGAGTTTGTGTAGAAGTTCCTTAATCATATCGAGGGCGAGCGGCAGCGCGGCCTGCACTTTTTCACTCAACCCCAGCTCGTCCGTTTCGAGCACCGCCGGCTCGCAGCCGACGAGGTAAAGTTCGCGGGGGGATCCGCCGAAAGAGCGGACCAGTTGCAGAACAGCAACCGGATTCATCACGTGAGCATTAACGGACTCGATTCCGGCGTTGTCTAGTCTATTTATGTCGAGCTCGAGTAAAAATAATGTGCCCGGCTCTTCCCCCCGCGGAACCGCATCGATCAATATCGCGGCATCGTTAGGCTCGAGCAGCGCGTAGGCAAGATCGTAACTGCGAATGCCGTAATCGAACACCCGAACTCCTTCGGGGAACGCTTGCCGCATCAGCTGCTGCGCGACCTCGCAACCAAAGGCGTCATCGCCGAAGAAGATGTTCCCAATCCCGGCGACGAGGATCTTCCTCATGCGCCCAGCGGTTCCACCTCGTCTGCACCGTAGAAAAATCGATGGCCAGGTTGCCGCAGCATCCCGAGGTCGCGGCCCGGATCGTCCTCCAGGACGAGAGCGAATTGCACATCGTCTTCCACGTCCTGCATGACTGACTCGATGATCGCGATCTTTCCATCGAGCGCGATGTCCATCACGTCGGCTCGCTTCTTCGGCCGAATACGCACGCGGTCGCCCGCTTTGAGCGCGACACCGCCAACCATCACCTGATCGACCGGTTTATTAGGATTGAAAAATTCCTGGTCGACCGGTTGCGCGCGCGAGCTGCGCATGACGCCGTGCAACTTCAACATGTCGGCCTCGGCCAGGTTTTCCGTGCGCTCGAGGATGCGGCGCGCCTGCTCATCGACCTGTCGCATTTCCGCCTTCTCCTCATCGGTCATCGTCTGGATGCGCAAGGTCAGAATCTCATCGATCTCCGCGCCATCGAACAAATCTCCCGGACTTTCCGCCGCGATCTTTGGATAATCGTAGAGAATGATCGGCGACGAGAGCATCGCATCACGCTCGCCTTTCTCCTCTTCGCCGACGAGGACCGGCCAGGTGCCGACTTGCTTGCAGGCCTTGGCAGCTTCGAGGTATTGGCCGTCCGGATCGAGCAGCGAAATGCATTCGCCGCCCTCGACGTGCAGGATCGTGTGGGTGGAGGCGAAGGTGCGGAGCGTGATCGCTTCCTGATTCTCCAGAGAGTTCGTTAGGCACGCTCGCTTTATTAAGAATCCGAACGCGAATCTTGACTGCGTCGTGCTCGAGCAACTCGAGATCGATCGCAACGACTCCTTCCACTTCGGCCTGCCGCCTAACGATGACGCCCGGGATCGATCCGTCGTTCGCCTGGATCGGTTCCAACGCGCGGGAAGCATCGAAACGGAACGGATGATCGACGTGCCGCGCCTCATTCAAAGTCAGCGGCGGCAAGGACACTTCACGCTCCACCGCCTCCTGCCAGGTCTGGTAAAGTTTGTCGTCCACCTGCAGGCGCGGAACGATCTCGAAGTCCGGGCTGGCTTCCGCTGTCCACTCGCCTAACGACCGAGATAACTTCCCCACATCCCGCGCCAAAGGATGCAAAAAACGCACACTAATGTTAGCCACCGCGTCCTTTGATTCATTGCGCACGAGAAATTCCGTCTGCATCACGCACGGCTCGCGCCCGCCCTGTGCAGCTGCATAAACCTCAGGATAAACTCTCCCGAAAGTAAAACGCCCAACCTGATTCTTCTTCGAAGACGGCCGGTAAGGATAAAGAATGTAGCCCTCGTAGAGCACGGCGTTGACGACCTTATCGATGAGCGCGCGGTTCACGGCACCACCTTGATCGACGCCGCGCTGTCGGCGAGATCGAGCAGCCGCTCGATCGGCTGCTCCCAGTTGGTGAATCCGCCCCGCCGCTTATAAGCGCAAAGTCGCTCGAAGACATCGCGTTCCAGATAAAGCCAAAGGGTGTTTGGATAATGCTGCTCCATCAAATCCTTCCAGCGCTCCACCGGCATCGCGTAGCTGCACTCCTTATTCCAGGAAATCTGCTGCACTTGCAGGCGCCCGTCCGCGCCCGCGTAAAAAATCGTTCCGCTGAAAAGAAACAAAAGCGGGATGTCACCCTCTTCCACACCGTGGAAAAACTTGGTGGCGGCAACGTTCAAATCATAAGTGCACGGCACCGCCAGAATTGTTTCCGTCGTGCCTTTAAAAGTGCGGACGGTCGTATTCGAATGCGTCCAAAGTTTACCGCGCAAAGTCTGGCCCCACTGCTCGGGTGGCCCGAAGAGTTCGAAGAGTTTTTCCCGTTCGCTCTCGTTATAGGAACGCTGCGGCGATTGAATTTGGATCTGCGCCTGCAGAATGACCGACTGGATAACCTCATCCTCCGGCTGATTGCTGATCCGGAGTTTGAAATGAAGGAGCGGCGCCAAACCGCGCACCGCCGGATCAATCCCGAGGATTTCGAAATCGAGATCAGGCATCGTTAGGCGCTCGGCGCCGTCTCCACCGGACGGGCGGTATCCTTCAGCATCTCGAAAAATTTCCCGATCTCGCGCCAGACTTCCTCGCCACCGGAAAATCCGCGCCAGTGCATCCGGATCAACCCAACGAGCTCGAAACATTTGTCGATCGGGGCGATGTAATAATCGCGCGCCTCGTTCGCCCGATTGACGAGCAGCGCTTCCACGTCCGGCAGTAAATCGCGCAGGGCTGGATTCTGCCTGACGATTGCCTCCCAGGCAGTCAACGGGAGGAGCGATTCGGTCGCACCCGCCGGGCTCGGATAAAGCGCCGTCATTTTCTGGCTCGGCGTATCATAAAAGAAAAACGCGAGATTGATCGGGAGGGCGAAATTTTCCCAATCCGCATCCGAGATTTGGAACTCCGGAAAGCTGCGCGCGTCGCGCGGAATGACCTTGAAGCGCCCTTCCTCCACCGGGACAAAAGTCATCGTGCAGGCGTCGCACGAGCAAACGATCTTCCGCGTCGCCATCTCCAGCATGTGGCGATGTTCCGGCGCGAGCCGCAGGCTGCAAAGCTCGCATTGCTCGACCACTTGGGCTGCGGGAACCGGCGCTGCGGTCGGCGCAGAAGGCGCGGCCTGGCTATAGCGTCGCAGCGCGGCAAAAGAATTCCGCTTCGATCCTCCGATCGATCCCTCAGGCGTCACAGATGGCGAGGCTTTTGTTCGTTAGGCTGGCGGAATGTTCGGCATGTCCGGATGAATCGGCTGCCGATCGGCGGCGCAGATCCCGGTGGAATCGCGCGCGCTCCGATATTGTTTCCGCTCCGGATCACGGCCCGGTTCGCGACTGCTCAGTGCCATCTCTTCGCCTTTGCCGTTGCCGGTGACGTGGACGGGTTGTGGTGGTTTGCTCATAACTTTGCTTTCTCCGCTGCTTGCTCTCCGATATTCCCTGTCGGGCATTCGGTAAAAGCTGGGGTCCGCACCGGGGCGGTTGGGGCGTCGAGATCGGCTGCGCCATCTACTACGAGAGAAGTGATGTCGGGCGCGGCGTTATAAAGTTCCTCCTCGATCGTGGTGTGCAGAGTGATCCGCGACGAAGGACAGCCGTTGCAGTTTCCCTCCAACTTCAGCCGCACCGCGCCGTCGTTACTCACGCTCACCAGCTCCACACTTCCGCCGTGCAAACCGAGGCGTGGACTCACGGTTTCGATCGCGTTGCGGACCCGCGTTTCGAGATCGAGCGGATGCAAACCATGGAGCAAGAGCACGCCCGACACGAGCTGGTCGCGCCCCAATTCATCAATCACGGCGGCCCCCGGCACGCCTGAGTTATGGACCGATTGCAGGATGCGTTCGATCCCTGTCCCGTGCAGATCGAGCAAGGTCTGGATCAGCTCGCGGACCTGTTCGCGAATCGCCGGGTCGGGAGCATTTTCCAAAGCGGCGATCAGTTCCTCGACCCGTCCGAGCCGCTGTTGAAATTCCTTGTCGCTCGTCTTCTGCACAGGTTCTCCAAATTGTCCGCCGCTTCGCTCGTCGCGGTTTCGCGCGACCGACCATTATCCGCCGGTTCGCTCTCCCTCGCAATGTTGTGGAAGGGCGATCATGCCGCAGAACTCCGAAGGTGAGACGGCGCAACGGGAAAACCTGCCAATCCGTCCGCGGAAGCGCCGAATGATTCGTTAGGCCAGGACGGCTTAATAGCCCAGCTCCGCTTTCCTTGCCTCGGCCGTCGGGAGCGGGTCCTTCTTCGTCTCGATCGGTCCCTGCCCCGAATCGTGCACCCGTCTCGCCTCGACTGCGTTGAGCTCGATATCGGATTGAAAATCCGGCGGCACATCCTCCTCGGCATAGATCGCGTGCACTGGGCATTCATCCACGCAGGCCATGCAATCGATGCACTCTTCCGGATGAATCAAAAGCTGACTCTCCACTTCGTAAAAACAGGCCACCGGGCAGACCACCACGCAGTCGGTGAATTTGCACGCGATACATTTACTCGTCACAACATGCGGCATAAATTATTTCTCTTCTGATTCGTTAGGCCAGGCCATCCTGGCGCGGCGCGGAGATCTTTCAAGCACCGTCGCCTTCTCATTTCTACTTCGCAGATCGCGCCTTGTTCGGCAATCATTCCTTGCAGGGCGCGCAGTTTCCGCAGCCCCAGCCGGTGGAAAAAGCGGGGCGCAGTCTTTGGTTGTAAGTTCGCCGGAGCCGGCCTAACCCACCCGATCCCATGCCGAAAAAAGCCAGCCTAACGAACGATCCATTTTTTCTCGCGGTCGTTTCGGCGATCGAGAAGAAAATTGCCGAAGGCGACCGGATCGCGCGCGCCCACAAGATCGAGTTGAACGATGCGCAGATCCTTTCGCTCCTGAGCAAAGGTGCGGGAACGGCGCGCGGAAAAAGCACGAAACCCAGCGCGGCCCGCTCACCGCGCGATCAGATTCTGACCGCGCTAGCCGAGCAATTGGCCCTTCTCCGCGCCTCCATTTTTGAAAAGAAGATCGGTCCGGACGGCGCGGAGATGGAAGTCCCACTCGCGACCGGGCACTGGATCGCGGCCCTGAAACTCGTGCAAAAATCAATCCGGCGCGCGACCGGTCATTTGCGCGGGAGCCGCGGCTTTCTCGACTCGTTAGGCATCTTCATCGCCCGGGCCGGAGCGAGTTGAGGCAAATTCGTCCAAGGCCGCGCCCAGTCTTTCCAGGCCGGCCTGCAGCGCCGCCGTCTCGCCGCCGATCCCGAGCCGAAAATGGCGGGGCGCTTCGAAGAAGCTACCCGGCACGACCGAGGTCTCGTATTTGTCGCGCAGCAGTTGGAAGAATATTTCCGGATCGCCCTCGTGCAGCCGCGGAAAAAAGACGGTGCCGGCACCCGGACGAAAGCATTCCAGATCGGCGCGCGAATCGAGAAAGGCGTCAATCAGCGGGCGGTTGCTCGCGAGCTGTTGGCGCGTGCGCGCGCGAAATTGCTCGAGACGATCGAAGGCCACGACCGACATGCGCTCGGCCGGGTGCGCGCGGGTCGCGCCGAAAAGATCGTGGAGCAGCCGAATGCGCCGGGCCAACTCCGGCGCGGCCAGGATCCAGCCACAGCGCAGCCCGCTCAAGCCGTAGGCTTTCGTTAGGCTGCTGGTCACGACAAAATTCTTGCCTAACGAAAAGGAAAAAGGCGGCGCCGGCTGGTCGAAAAGCAGTTCGAGATAAACTTCATCGACCAAAACCCGCGCTCCGACCTTGTCCGCCAGTTCGCCGATGCCACGCAGCGTCTCCGCCGGAATCATCGCGCCGGTCGGGTTGTGCAGGTTGCTTAGGATGACGAGACGCGTCGCCGGAGTGATTGCCTTCTCCATTTCGCCTAACGAAATCGCAAAATCGTTTTCAAAACGCCGCGGCGCCCGCCGGACCTTGGCCTGGAGATAACGCGCCAGATCGAGAAGCGGACCGTAGCCGGGTTGCTCGATCACGACTTCGTCTCCCGGTTCGAGCAACGCGGCCATCGCAAGGTGATTTGCCATCGAAGTGCCATCGGCAGTGACAATGCATTCCAGCGGAGCGCCGGTATGGTGTGCGACTCGCTCCAGCAACGGCCCATAGCCGTAGCCGCCGCCGGTGATTTCCAGGTCCTCGAGGCGGAGCGGAAATTCCGCCAGCGGCACGTTCGTTAGGCCGCTGGTCGCGAGATTGAAGCGCGCGGCGGAGCAGAGCTTGGCCCACTCCATGTAGCGCGAGCGTTTGTTTTCCGGCGCTTCTTTCATCGCCAGAGAAAATAGATCGGCAAACCGGCCAGCGCGATAACCAGCCCGATGGAGGAACGCTGCGGATCGTTCGCGAAGGTGCTCGCCACCACCGCCCATTCCGCCGCGATGAAAAGAAGCGTCGTCCAGGGATGACCCGGAACCCGAAACCTCGTCGGCGCGGCATTCCTGCGTCGCAGGACAAAAAGGCAGACCGCGGTCAGGCCGATGAAAAGGCAATCCATCGCGACGACGTAATTCACCACCTGCGCGTAGCTGCCGCTGAGTGCGATCACGCTCGCCCACACACCCTGCAACGCGATCGCCACGATCGGCGCCCGCGTCCGCGGATGGACCTTCGCGACTGCCTGAAAAAAGACGCCGTCCTGCGCCATCGCGAAATAAACGCGCGGCGCGGTCAGCATCGATTGGGCGAGAAATCCGAAAGCGGAAAAGGCGATGCCGGCGGCGATCAGTTGCGCGCCGCGCGGGCCAAGCAGGTTGCGCATGACGGACGAAGCCGGCGTGCTTGTGGCCGCAAGCCCATCCGCGCCTAACGAATGCAGATAAACAAAATTAACCGAGACATAAACCGCGATCACCCCGATCACGCCGAGGATCAATCCGCGCGGCAAATTCTTCGCCGGGATCGCGCACTTCGCCGCCGAGAAAGCTGGAAGTCTGCCAGCCGCCATAAGCGAAAAGCACCGGCGTCATGGCGGCGCCGAAAGCAATCGCGAGCGGGAACGACGCCGGCCGGTCGAGGACCGGTTGCCAGACGGCGTGCGAAGCGCCGCCGCGCCAAAAGCTGACCGCTTCGAGCATTCCGACCGCGGCGATCGCGGTCAGGGTCATGGCGGATTGCAGCCGGCTGCCGGCGCGCACTCCGAGGCAGTTGATTCCCGTGAGGATCGCAAGGGCGCCGATCGCGCCTAACGAGTCGCTGATTGGCCAATGGGTCAGCTCCAAGAAATACCGCGCAAAGGTGACCGCCACCGCCGCCATCCCGCCGGTCTGGATGACGAGCAACAAGACCCAGCCATAGACAAACGCGACCGCCGGATGGAGCGCGTCGCGGAGATAGGCGTATTGGCCTCCCACCACCGGCAATCGCGCGGCCAGCTCCGCGTAAATAAATCCCCCAGCCAGCGCGATCAGCCCGCCCGCGATCCACGCGCCCGAGGATGAGCCACGGCGTGTGCACCCGTTGCGCCACGATGTAGGGATTGATGAAAATTCCCGCGCCGATGATCCCGCCCATCACCGCCATGGTCGTGCCGAAAAGCCCGAGCCGGCGGGCGAGCTGGCCGCCGTCCGGCGCGCCTTCCACAAAAGTCTCGGGCGTCATTGCCTAACGAATCGCCGGAGCGGTCCGGCGGGGCGACCGCTCGGGCGGCGGATTAATTCGAAGAAGGCCAAAGTCGAAAACCGGCCGCCTCAAAATGCCGGTCGAAGCCAAAGACATGCCGGATGTTCTCGCGTTTCATCAAGGCGAATGAAAGACAATCGGTAAACGAAACTGCCTGATCGGCGTATTTGCGCATCAAGCGCAAGGCCGCTCGCCATTCCGCGGGCGTGGCGTCGAGCCAGCGCAGGATGCGACTGGAGAAAAGTTCTTCCCCGGCCGCCGCGGCATAGGCGTAACTTTCACGGCGAGCCAGGAGCGTGACGGTTTCGTCGAGGATGTGTTCGCTGGAAAAAATCTCCGCCTGGATTTCCGCGAGCAGAGAGAACCCGGCCAGGGCGGCGCGGTGATGTTGGTCCCGCGGGTCGCGTTGCGCATAAAGCGCACCGGTATCAACGAGCAGTCTTGGCGGGACGGGATTTCGCGTTCTTGCCATAGAGATAATCGTCGTGCCGGAGGGAAATATCCTTCGGTCCCTCGCTCTCGATCAGATGCGCCGGATGGAAGAGCGGGTCCTGCCCTCGGCGGCTGCCGCTTTTTGCAGCCGTCGCCGCGGTCAGTTTTCGCCGGATCAACTCGCTTAGGGTGATGCCTTGGGCGCGCGCGGCGTTGTCCGCCTCGCGCCGCAACTTCGCCGGCAGGAGGATAGTCGTCCGATGCATATATGTATTGTGAAAATATGTCAGCTTATTGTCAAGGAGCCTTGCGGCGACAATTCCGGGCCCGAATTCATCCCTGCCTCGACGGCTCGCCCTCGCGGTCGTCCCACCACTTCGAGAGCCGGGCTTGCGGCACCGAGGGCACGGGATGGTCCGCCGCGCTGTAATGCGAGGTCGAGTTAAAGAGGGTGAGCCGGGCGTGCGCGGCGTCTCTAAAATCGACGATGTTCAAGGCGGCCGGGCTTTGATCGAGATTGTCGCGATAACGCCGCGGATCGAACCCGAGGAGCGAGCTGAGCAACAACCGGATGGTCGCCTTGTGCGAGACGACGATGGCCGTTTCGCTCGGATGAGCGCGCACGATCTCGAGCAGCACCGGCAAGGAACGCGCCGTTACGGCGAGCCCGCTCTCCCCTCCGACCGGCGCGAAAGTGTAGGGATCTTCATTCCAGGCGGCGGCTTCCTCGGGAAACTTTTCCTCTACTTCGCGACGAGTCATCTGTTCCCAACGCCCGTGCGAAATTTCGCGCAAGCCGTCGCGGGTCACGACTTCGAGCCCGTGCGGCTGTGCGATCAGGCTGGCCGTCTCCACCGTGCGGGCGAGCGGCGAAGCGTAAACCGCCGCCACCTTTTCCGTGCTCAATCTTTGCCCCAGCCGCCGCGCCTGTTCCCGGCCCTCATCGGAAAGCTCGACATCGGTCGCGCCCGCGAAACGATCTTCCGCCGTCAGGACCGTCGCGCCGTGGCGGATGAGAAAAATGCGAGTGCTCATAGCGCGAGGGTAGCGAACAGGCGGCGAAGGGGAATCGCAATCTTCGAATCGTTAGGCCAGGTTCGTCTTGCCGGAAATTCCGCGCGCCGTTTATTCTTCGCTTCGATGCGCGCAAGGATCGGCCTCGTTTTCATTTTCCAGCTTGCTCTTCTGCTCCCGGCGGGCGCGGCCACTTTTACCGAGAAGACAACCAACCTGCATTTCCCGGACGCGATCGGCGCCTGGCAGCGGCGCAACGTGATTCATTTTCCGGAGAAGCAACTCGGGGTCGAGATCGATTATCAAAACCGGGACGGCGCGATCGCGGCCTTTTATGTTTACAACCGCGGACTCGCCCGGATTCCAACGGGCGCAGAGAACTCCGCGGTGAAGAAAGAATTTGAGACCGTGCAGAAGGAAATGCTCGCCACTGTGACGAGTCGTTTCACCGAAGTGAGCAAGCTCTTGGAAAGCCATCCCACGATTAAAGGCACCGGGAAAAAGGCGACTTTATCCGTCGCCGCTTATCAGTTCCGGGAGAAACCGAAAGGCCGTCGACATCTCTCCTGGCTCCTCATCAGCGGATACAAAAATCAGTTTCTCAAATTGCGTTACACGCACTCTTTCGATCGTGGGAAGCCCGATTTTGATCGCGGACAGGTGGATCTGAAGCAGTTGGTCACCGGATTTCTCGATAAGAACGCGGACAACATTGGCGCCTTCTGGATGTGAGCCCGCCGGCTAAGACGGCGACCGGGAGATTCACTTCTCGTTAGGCCGTCAGTTTTCCCAGGGGATTGCCGCGGCCGCGAGACAGGCCCGGACTTCGTCGTCGGTCGTTTGGCGGAAATCCTGGTAGTACTGACCGACGCCGTAAAATCCTTCTGGCGTCTCCGCGCACAGGACTTCATCCGCTTCCGATTCGAGGGCGCGGACACTCGACTTCGATCCAACCGGCACCGCCACAATCACGGCCGCCGGTTCTTTCAACCGGACTGCCTGCACCGCCGCGCGCATCGTCGCGCCGGTCGCGAGACCATCGTCCACCAGGACGACCGTCCGCGCGCGCAGATCGGGAAACGGGCGAGCGCCGCGGTAGGCTTCTTCGCGCAGGCGCAGCTCGTTTCTTTCCTTCGCCGTGACTCGCTCGATCGCGGCCATCGCGTCGTGCCCGAGCGCGGCGACGATGTCCGGATTCAAAACGCGAACGCCGCCCGAGGCGATCGCGCCCATCGCCAGTTCTCTTTGCCCGGGCGCACCGAGTTTGCGCACCACGAAAACATCCAGCGGCACGCGCAGCGCCCGCGCCACTTCATAGCCGACCGGCACGCCGCCGCGCGGCAAGGCAAGGACGAGCACATCAGCCCGGCCCGCCAGGCGAGCCAGTTTCGTGGCGAGAAATCGCCCGGCCTCTGCGCGATCGCGAAACATCCCTTATCATTTCGCGACCGCGCGCCCCAACGGTTCTGCAATCGCGCATGGTGCGCCGATTGCTTTGCCGGAAGGGCGTGGTTGAATGAACGGCGGGCGGCCCGCGCTTTTCGTTAGGCGCAGTTTCGCCGCGCGCCCAGCCAAGTCCGCCGATGAATTCCAGCCAAGTCGAACGCGTCGCCCCGGTGCCACCGGAAGTGAGCGGCCAGCAGCGCCGGGTGGTGACCGGCGGCGTCTCCTGGCGGAAGACTTTCTCGGCCTTCCAGTATCGCAATTATCGCCTCTACTTTTTCGGCCAGCTCGTCTCCCTCATCGGCACCTGGATGACGAACACCGCCCAGGGCTGGCTGGTCTATCAGCTGACCGGTTCCAAGGCATTGTTAGGCATCGTCGCCGCCGCCGGGACCGCGCCGATGCTTTTCTTCTCCACCTGGGGCGGCTGGGCGGCCGATCGTTTTCCGAAACGCTCCGTCCTCCTCTGCACCCAGACCGCCATGATGATTCTCGCTTTCATTTTTGCCGGGCTCGTCTGGTCGGGAAAAATCCAGCCCTGGCAAATCATCGTGCTCGGCTTGTTTGGCGGTGTCACGATGGCTTTCGACATGCCGGCGCGGCAATCGTTCGTGGTTGAGATCGCGAGCCGCGAAGACCTCATGAACGCCATCTCGCTGAACAGCGCGATGTTCAACGGCGCGCGCATCATTGGTCCCGCCGTGGCCGGTTTTCTCATGGCCAAAGTCGGGATCGCGCTCTGTTTTTTTATCGATGGGGTGAGCTTCATCGCCGTCATCGCCGGGCTGCTCCTGATGCGGATGCCGGCGCGGGTGATGAGGGCGACGAGCGGCGGCGCGCTCGCTCAATCGCTCGAGGGTTTTCGCTACGTTTGGAATCACACCCGGGTCCGGACAATTTTCGCCCTCTTCGCCATCGTCGGAGTTTTCGGCTGGTCCTATTCCGTTCTCATGCCGGCCTTCGCGCAGGATATCTTGCATCTCGGCGAACGCGGCTACGGCTTATTGTTAGGCGCGAGCGGGGTCGGGGCGCTCATCGGCGCGCTCACCACCGCGACTTTCGGGAGCGCGCTCACCCCGCGGAAGCTGGCCTTCGGCGGAGTTTGGATTTTTTCCGCCATGCTCCTCGCTTTTTCGATCAATCGGAATCTCTACGTCGCGATGATCTGCCTGGCCGTGGCCGGCTTCGGCATGATGCTCTTTTTTTCCACCTCCAACACGACCGTGCAGACGATCGTGCCGGACGAAATGCGCGGACGCGTGATGGGAATTTGGTCGCTCGATTTTCGGCGGAATGATTCCCTTCGGCAGCCTCGAAGCCGGCGCGCTCGCGCATTATGTCGGGACTGCCGCGACGCTCGGGATCGGGGCGGTCATTTGCGCGCTGGCTGCGTTCGTCACTCTCGTGATCGTTAGGCGACGCGATGCCCAGCTCGCAGCCAGCGGTGAGTCCGCCTAACGAATCTCTTGAGCACGCTCATCCAAAAAACTTTGTCATCCTGAGCCGCGCAGACGGCGGAGGACCTCACTATTGCAATCGACCGGTTCGGGCAAGGGTGAGCGCGACTTGCAGTCGCGAGGTCCTTCGCCGCGCTTCGCCGGCTCAGGATGACAAGTTTTGTTGGGCGCCGCTTACGCTGACATTGCGGGTGCGCGGCGATGCCAGTCGGTGCTCTGCTCGTAGGCATGCGCGATTTGCAAAATGCGCAGCTCCTCGAGCGCCGGGCCGAGAATTTGCAGGCCGACCGGCATTTCCGTTCCGCTGTCGCTGGTTGCAAAACCGCAGGGCACGCTGATCCCGCAAATTCCGGCGAGATTGGCGGCGTTGGTGAAAATATCGGCCAGGTACATCTGCAGCGGATCAGCCGCGCGCGCGCCAATCTTGAAAGCCACGCCGGGTGACGTCGGGCAAATCACCGCATCCACTTTGGCAAAAGCCGCGGCAAAATCCTGCCGAATGAGGCTGCGCACTTTTTGCGCGCGCAAATAGTAGGCATCGTAATAACCGGAGCTGAGCACATAGGTGCCGAGGATGATCCGGCGTTTCACTTCCGGGCCGAAACCTTCCTCGCGGGTGCGGCTGTAAAGCTCGAACAAATTTGACGGCTGCTGGCCTTGGAGGGACGTGCGCCGTCCCGTCCGTGTTTGGTCGTCATCCGGAAGAGACACGGACGACACGGCGGTCGTCCCTCCAGCGCGATGGCCATAACGGACGCCGTCGAAACGCGCCAGATTGGCCGAGGCTTCGGCGGTCGCGATGATGTAGTAGGCGGCGATTGAATAGTCGGTCTGCGGAAGTGAGATCTGGACAATCTCCGCGCCTAACGACTCGAAATGCGCCAGCGCGGTTTCCAGCGCCCGTTGCACTTCCGGCTCGATCCCGCCGCGCAAATACTCCTTCGGCAAACCAAGGCGGACACCGCCCAAGTCCTTCTCCAGCTCCGCCACGTAATCGGGCACTGGCGCGCTGAGCGAAGTCGAATCCTGCGGATCGACTCCCGCCATGACCTGAAGGAGAAGAGCGGCGTCGCGAACGCTTTTCGTTAGGGGACCAATCTGGTCGAGCGAGGAGGCGAAGGCGACCGCGCCGTAGCGCGAGACCCGGCCGTAGCTCGGTTTCATCCCGACGACTCCACAGAGCGCCGCGGGCTGGCGGACCGAGCCGCCGGTATCCGTGCCTAACGACGCGATCGCGAGATCGGCCGCGACCGCCGCCGCGGAACCGCCGCTCGAGCCGCCTGGAATTCGCTCGAGATCCCAAGGGTTGCGCGTCAGCTGCATGCTCGAATTTTCCGTCGACGAGCCCATGGCGAACTCGTCCATATTCGTTCTTCCGAACGGAATCGCGCCGGCCGCTTTCAGCCTAACGATAACGGTCGCGTCGAAGAGCGCCCGGTAATTGCGCAGGATGCGCGAAGCACAGGTGCAGGGCTGGTCGCGCACGCTGATGATATCCTTGATCGCGATCGGAATGCCGCCGAGCGGCAAATCCACATCCGCGCGATCGGCCGCGGCCAGCGCCGACTCCAAATCGAGCGAAAGATAGGCGCCGATCCGCGGATCGACCGCAGTGATGCGCTCATGCAAGGCCGTGATCACTTCGCGCGGCGAAACCTCGCGGGCGCGCAACAATTTCTGCAACTCAGCGATCGTTAGGCCCGGGAGCTCGGCCGCCGTCATTCCAGCACCTTGGGGACGATGAAGAGCCCGTTGGCGGAGCGCGGCGCGTTGCGCAGCGCTTCCTCCTGCGAGAGGGAAGCGCGCACCTCATCTTCGCGGAAAACGTTGAAGGCCGGAACGGCGTGGGCGGCCGGTTCGACGCCGTCGAGATTCAACTCCTGCAATCTGGCCGCATGCTCCAGCACTTCTGCGAGCTGGCTTTGAAACAGCGCCGTTTCTTCCGCGGTTAGATTCAGGCGCGCGAGCTGCGCGACGTGAGCGACATCGAGATCGGCAGGTGCGGACATGAGGCGAAAGTTATCGCGCACTTACGGAAGCGCCAATCCTGCAGGACCGGGCGAAAATCAGAAGTGCAGATGCGTCGCGATCCAGATGACCGCGACGGAGAGCACGATGACGAGGACGATGAAAAGGAGCCGGCCTTCGCTGCGCTGTTTGCGCATCGAGCGCGGGCGGCGGTTGTCCCAAAGATCTTCGCCGTAACGTTTATCGGAAGGTCGCGAGAAAACATCGAGACGCTGACTCTCGCCGCTGGCGCGCTCGAGCAGCTCTTCTTTTTGCCGACGCGAAGTCTCCGCCGCGACTCGCGGGGCTTCCTCGATCATGCGCTGGAGATCGTCCATCTGCTTGCGCAAATCGTTCTCGCGTTGCGCGAGTTCACGCTGCTTTTCGGTCAGCGGAGTATTGCTGGGAAGGCGACGCCGGGCCATGCGCGCCTAACGAACTGGCCCCTTCATCCAGAAAAAGAGGAGAAGAGCGATGATGCCAAAAATGATGAGCGGGAGGGTAAAGGCGAGACCGATCTGGAGCCATTGCCCGAAGGTGTGAGCGGAGCCGGCGGTTTCGTAGCCGCTGCTTGTCTCGGGGAGCGGCATCTCGTGGGGGCCTTCGTTACTCGAGGCCTGGAGGCGGCTGCGCTGCTGGCTGTACTCGGCCCGGGCGTCGTCCACCGTGCTGAGGGCGCGGCTCAATTCCTTGTTCAGTTCGGAAGGATTCCAAGTCTTGGGATCGATCGACTCGAGGAGCTCGAGGTGTTGACCAAAACTCTCTCGCGTAGCGCGGAGCTGCTCCATTTTTTTCTGCGCGTCGTAGGCTTCGCGCTCGAGGACGACGAGCGAACGGGTCAGCTTGTCGGTCATCTCGGCGCGGCCGCGGTCGAGTTCCTCCTGGCGGCGGCTCAGCTCTTCGAGCTCGCGCTTTTGTTTCTCGATCTGTTCCTGCTGGCGCTTGAGCTGGAGGAGTTGCTCCTGCGCTCTTTGCACCTGGGAATCGATCTGCTCGGTGGTGACACCATCTTCTTCTTCGTTGAGCTCCAGCATTTGTTCGATTGGGCGGATGCGGTCGGGCATTTTTGGTTCGCGGCAGGACGCGGCGTTCGGGTCGCGCTTCCGCTCTCGCGGATATTAGATGGGCCCTTTGAGAATTCCAGATTTTTCCATCGAAAAACGGAGGAGCTGGTCCGTTTCCAACTCCTGCTCGTGATCGTAATCGTCTTCTACGATCTCGTTAGGCTATCGATTACGAGCAGGAGCACGAGTGGGAGCCTAACGACCGGGCATCATCTCGAGGAGCACCCCGCGAAAATATTCCGTCTCGGGTAGAGTCGGGAGAACGGGATGATCGAGCGCCTGTTCGTAGCGCCGCAGCCGGCGGGCGGAGCGGCGCGCATCGACCAGCGCATCGGCGATCACCTTTTCGAAAATCTGCTCCCCGACATGATGCGAGCAGGAAAAGGTCGCGAGCAATCCGTTAGGCGCGAGAAGTTGAAAAGCGCGGACGTGCAATTCCTTGTAGCCGCGGAGGGCGCCGTGCAGGCCACCTTTGCTTTTGGTAAAAGAAGGGGGGTCGAGAATGATGAGGTCGAATTTCTCCTCCGCCTTTTCCGCTCCGCGGAGGAATTGGAAAACGTCCTGCTCGATCCAACGAATCGTTAGGCCGTTGCGCTCCGCGTTTTTCTTGGCGTCGCGCAGGCTCTGGGCGCTCGCTTCCACTGCGACGACATCGCTCGCACCCGCCCGGGCGCAGGCGAGCGCAAATCCGCCTTGGCTGCTAAAACAATCGAGCACTCGCCGGCCGGGCGCATGCTCTGCAACGAGGGCGTAATTGGGGATTTGGTCGAGATAAAAGCCGGTCTTTTGTGAATGCAATAGATCGATCTGCAACTTCAAACCGGCCACTTCGATTTCGAGTTTGTTAGGCGGTTCTCCCTGCAGAATCCCGCTCCGTAACTCCATCCCTTCGGCGCGGCGCACCGGGGCGTCATTGCGCTCTATGATTTGTAGGGCGGGCGCTCCGCCTGCCCAGTTTCTAATCTCCGCCGCCTGCACCGCGCTCGGCTCAAGAACCGGGGCAGGCGGAGCGCCCGCCCTACAATTCTCCAGTGCCCTAACGATCAGCTCTTTGCGCTGATCCATCGCGAGGGTCAGCGTTTGCAGGACAAGATTGTCGCCGTAGCGATCGACGATCACTCCGGGCAAACCGTCGCTCTCGCTCCAAACGAGCCGGCAAAGCCGCGGATCGATCCCGCGCCGGGCGCGATACTCGATCGCCTGCCCGATGCGGCGCTGGAAAAAATCGAGATCGAGGTCCTGCTTCCGACGCGAGAAACGCCGGGCCACGATTTGCGACTTGCTGTTGTAAATCGCGCTCCCGAGAAGATGATCGCGCCCGTCCTTGAGCGAGATCACGTCGCCGTCGTTAGGCGCGCCGAAGACTTTCAGGACCTCGCCGCTGAAGACCCAATCGTGTCCATGCAGAATCCGCGCGCGAGGTTTGACGACGAGACCGCCCATGGCCCACTGACGGGCAGAGCGATTTCGCGGGCAAGAGCGAACTCATTTTCGCCGGAAACGGTAAGCCCGGGCAGATCGGCCTAACGATGAGCCAACAGCTGCGGCTTACTTGCTCGGCAGGGCGTAGGCTTCGACCAGCGCAACTCCGCTGCCGCCGGACGCGTCGCGCACAATCGCCGTGTAACTGCCGGGTGCGAGCGTGGCCACGATAGCCGCTTCGCGGTCGTTCGTTGGCGGGATCGTGGTGTCGATCACCTGTTGTTCCTGGTCGCTGCGCCAGTTGTCGTTCGAGAAGAGAAGCGAGCCATCACTGTTGCGCAGTTCGAGCACGGGATCGGGCAACGCTCCATTCACTCCGAGGGCGGTGAGCGATGGACCGATGGCGCGGATGAGCACGTGGGTCGGTTTCGCTCCGCCTGCAATGAAGCCTCCGATGATCGGATCGTCGCCCGAGACGACTTCACCACGCGTCGAGATATTACTGAGGATGGAACCACCCGGATCGAGATCGTAGAGTTCGAGCAAGGCGACACCGGACGAGCCGTTGGCACCGCTCAAGACCGCGGTGTAATTCCCTTCCGGCAGCGTCGTGGAGATGGCGGCTTCGGCGGGATGAGAAGGCGCAAGGCCGAGAGCAACGAGGTTTTGCGGAGCCGAAGACCAGTTGTCGTTCATCTCGATGAGATTGCCGGCAGAATCGAAGAGTTGGAGAACCGGATCGGCCAGGGCGCCCGTCACACCATCCCGTGCCAGCGAAGGTCCGAGGGCACGCAGGACGACATTCTTGCGCACCGCGCCCCGGATGATAAAGCCGCCGATCATGACGCGGTCACCGCTGCCGACGTGGACGCGGGTGGAAACGTTGACGAGTTTCCCCGGCCCAGTCTTAATCGGATCGGGTGTCGGCGTGGGGATCGGTGGGGGCACACCCGCGAAACCGGCGGCGAGAAAAGCGATCGCCTCGTCCTTGACCGTCGACCAGTAATCGAAGGCGTGTTCCGAGCCGGGCAGGGTGAGCGCGCGGTAGCTGGTTACGCCTAACGAGTCCAGTTTCGAAGTCATGTCGGCGAGCTGCGGGAAAGGCATCGGATCCTCGGCCGAGTTGATGAGGAAAAGCGGCGGAACCGTCGCGTCGACCAGCCAGGCGGGCGAGGCCGCGCGAAGCGCTTCGGTATCGGTGGAGGGGACATTGACGTAGTTGGTCACGTCGTTCGTGAAATCCCAGAGGTTGGGATCGGAGCTGAAGTCGGAAAAGTCGTAGGCGCCCGACATGCTCACCCCGACATCGATACGGTCATCTCCCGGCGTGCCGGTGGCGGCGACGAAGGCGGTGTGATATCCGCCGGCCGATCCGCCAACAGCGCCCACTTGGCCGTTGCAAAGTGGGTTCGCCCGGGCAGCACGGACCGCCATTCTCACATCATCGCTCTGCTGCGGATAACGTCCGTCCGACACCTGGCCGGGAAGGGCTCCGGGCGGCGCGAGACGATATTCGATCGAGAAGGCAAGATAACCGGCCGCGGCCAAATCGAGCGCAACGGGCGCGCCGCTGGCCGATCCGCCGCCTTTGAAACCGCCGCCGTGGATGACCAGCACGGCAGGCCAGGGGCCGACGCCGTCCGGTTTATAAACCACCCAGTGCAGCTCCGTGCCGTCGGGGGCGACGCCGTAAACTTCTTTGCCCGCCCAACCGGAGGCTTCCGCCTTATGAAGAATGAAGCCGCCGAGGCACATTGCCACGGCGGTAAAAAGAGCGGGAACCTTTCTTGAAATTGTCATTGTTATTGTATTTATAGCAACGCCTGTGCCATCGCTCCCACGTTCCGGCCGGAACGCCCTTGCCCGTTTCGCATCAATCCCTAGCCTCTCGACGTGGGCGCCTTCTCCCGACCGATGAGCCGCGCCGCTGACGCAATGGAACCTCTGCCGCCCGAGCCAACTCCGATCGGCTGGTTTGAACCGACTCCGGAGCGCCTGAAGGAAAAGCTCGCCGCGACCCGCGCGCGTTATGGCGGGCAGAGCGTGGAGTATGCGGCGCTCCTGGATCAGCTCGGCGATGCGCACATGAGGCAGGGCCGGCTTTCCAATCCGGCAGCATTGGCGAGTTATCAGGCAGCCTTAGAAATCTGCCGCGCTCGGGGAGGGGAAACGCCGGAGACCGCGTGGCTTTACGATAAGCTGGCCACGGTCAAGGAGTCATCCGGCGACACAGTCGGTGCGCAAGCCGATTTGGAAAAGGCTCTCGCTTTTTGGAAGGACCACCCGCCGGCAAATGCGCTGGCCCCCACGATCCGCGAAAACCATGTCGCGCGGCGGAAAGAAGACTGGCAGCGCTTGCAAAAAGTGAACGACTACAAGAATCGCCAGCCGCCGGCAGTTGACCCGCCGCGCCCGGAAGGCGATGGCGGGGAACAATGAAAGGTCAACTGACCAAACGCCGTTATAAGGCGCGCAAAGGTTCCGGATGCGCTCTGTGCAAACCCTACAAGCATAAAGGGGACGACAAAAAGAGCTTTCGGGATTTGCGCCAGGCCGTGAAACACGAAGAAGAACTGAACGCGCGGTCGGATTCCGACTAGTGCTCTGTATTTCGTCGCCTGTATTGCAAAGAAGTTGCCAGCCTGGCCGGAACTCGACCGCTTTAAGCGGTCGAGTCCAAAAGCACGGGTGAGGTGACCGCGAGCATTGAGACCTCACATTGCGATTCGGCAGAGCGCGATACATTTAAGCGAACGGGAAACTGGAAAGAGAGCCATTGCCGGAGCGAACAAGGGAGCTGCTCTTCGCCTGACGAATGTAACTCTGTGAAATCTTCGCTCACCATCCTTCGCGCCATCGCTCTCGGCGGCCCCTCGGCCGACAAGATGATCAAGAGCCGCCGGCCCCTGCGCACAGGCCAATGCATGGCCGGCCTGATCGGCGATCTGCGGGAAGCGAAGTGATCGCTCTGCCTATTTCGTCTTGTCGCCGGTCACGTGATTCGGATCGTCGAAGAAGCTCGAATGGATTTGGTTGACCACGCGAAAAGAGGGCGCCGTTTTCCCGGCCACGTCTCCAGCCAGTTTGATCGCGTCCTTGTTGCTGATCAGTCCAGTGAGATAGACGACATGATCGGAAGTCGTGATCACTCTGACCGAGGTAGTGCGGGAATCGATTCCCGCGGCGGCCAGGGCTCTGGAAATCTTTTGTGCCAGCGCCTGATCAGCGGGAGCGCTCGATTGTGTCTGAGCCTGTCCTAATGGCAGAAGAGCAATAAGACCCAGGCCCACGATAAGAGTTTTTGAGAATTGGTTCATAAAGTCCTTCTATTCGGCCAGGGCCGGGGTGCGCGGCTGGCCTGATTCATCGAATTTTCCCAGCGCCATCTGCAGATTCTTTTTCGCGTTATCGTTCCCAGTGTCAGCCGCCTTTTTCCACCAGTTGATGGCGTCGCGCGGACTCTTCGCGACTCCCTGGCCCCTCCAGTAACAGGCCGCCAGAGAATTCATCGCGTTGCCATCGCCGCGGTCCGCTCCTTTGCGATACCAGCCGGCGGCGGCCGCTTCGTCCTTCGCCACTCCGATGCCGTCCTGATAGAGATCGCCGAGATCATCCGGCGCATCCTGGTTCCCAAGATCAGCAGCTTTACGAAACCAATTTGCCGCTTCGGCCGGTTCCTTCGTCACGCCTTTACCGGAGAGATAGCAGACCCCGAGATTACGCATCGCGTTGGCTTCGCCTTGCGCCGCCGCCTTGCGATACCACGCGACCGCTTCGGTAAAATTCTTTTCCGACTCTAACTCCAGACCAAAGACGGTCTGGGCTTGGGCGATTCCGCTCTGTGCCCGCTTTTCCAGCCGATCGCGTGACTCTTTGTTATGCGAGGCATTCAGGAAATCGTTCATCATGGCCTGTTCTTCTTCGTGTGGAAGCTCGGGAGGAGTAGCGCTGGGATCGCCTTTGCTCTCCTGCGCGGCGCCAACCCGCGTCCAGGTGCCCGGCCCGAGCGGTCCGGTTCCGTAGAGGTGGTTGGGATCCGGAAAAGAGTAAGTCCCTTCCGAACGTTGACCGGTCACACTCGAGACCATGTGCCAGTTGCCGCCGGTCGCTGCGATCCTGCCCGCATCGCTGAATAAGCCCTCGACATAATAAGAGTGATCGGGACGGATGACCCAGGTCAGCGTCCAGGGCCGGTGCTCGGTTTCGCCGTGTATTTGCCAGGTCCCGATCATGGCGGGCTCGACCGCCGCGCATGCTCCCGCCAGCGAGATGACGCAAAGGAAAGCGATGAGAGGTAAGGCCGAAACGACGCGCAACCTCATGGTGATAGGGAAATCGTGAGCAGGAATGCCAATCCCGGGCAAGACATATTCGTAAACACGGTTGCGGCCAAGCGCGCCGGCCACCCTCCACACACTCCGAGCTGGCAGAATCTCCTTGCCGGCGCAGGCGCGAATCTTCTAGCCTTTCCTCCTTGCAAGATTTTCGCCATGGGTGCCGCGCAAGGATTTGACTTCGAAGCCGCGTCGGAAGCTGCCATGGCGGGACTGGACACTCTTTGGGCGAAACCGAAACGCTCCTTCACCCTCACTCTCTTCGCGATCGGCGGGGTCGTTTTCATTGCCCTGCTTTCGCTCATTCTTTCCGGTCGCGCCGCCATCCTCGTGCTCGACAAACCGTCGCAGCATTTCCTCTATCCCTTCACCATCCAAAACCTGATGCACATCATCTTTTTCGTCGGGTTGGGCGATCTCTTTATGCGCTGGCGGATTGCGACCCGGGAGAAGAAATTTCTCGGCCTGAAATATCTGCCGGAAGACGACCAGACTGTGCTCGTCTCCTCCGATCTCGGGCCGATCCGGAAACGCGTCGCGGGCGAGTTCGATTACGAGAACGGCTTTCTCCCCTCGCTCATCAACATCGCGGTCCTGCAGTTTCAATCGAGCTCTTCGGTCGAGCAGGCGGCCGGGGTCATGAACCAAAATCTCGAGCTCATGAGTCACCGGCTCGATCTGCGTTACGGGCTCGTTCGTTTCATCGCCTGGGTTGTGCCGACGCTTGGATTTATCGGGACGGTTTACTCGTTAGGCGCGTCTCTTTCCCAGGCCGGGGTGAGCGACACCCTCGATCTTAAGATCGTCGCGCGCACTCTCGGGATCGGGTTCGACTGCACCATGATCGCCCTGATCGAGAGCGCGATTCTGGTTTTCATCCTCCATCTCGTGCAGGAGAAGGAGGAATCCGCCCTGAACAACGCCGGCGATTATACCCTGCGCAATCTCATCAACCGTCTCTACGCGGAGAGCTAGCCGCCCGTCGCGATGAGAGCGCGTCGTCGCGAGATCAACATCTTCAACATGTCCTTGCTGGACATTTTGTGCGGCGCGCTCGGAGCCTTTTGTTTTATGATGCTGGTCGCGCTGCCCTATTACAAGCCGCCGGGGAGCGAGCCGGAATTGAAAAAGGCACAGGAAGAAACCGAGCGCCTCATGCACGACCTCGACCAGATGAAAGACCGGATGCGCGATGCGAAATCCGCCGAAGACATGACCGAGTTGCTCGAGCGTTTGAAGGCGCAGGTCAAAGCGTTGCAAGGCCAGGTGAACATTCTCACCGGCGAAAGAGATGAGCTGCAGCGACGGGTCAAGCAGTTGACCGCGGACAAAGAAAGCCTGCAAAGACAGGTCGACCAGCTGGGCGCCGAAAAGCAGCAGCTCGCGCAGGAAAAGGCGCAGCTCAGCGCCGAAAACCAGGCGCTTCGGGCAAAAAATCAGGAGCTCGAGGAGGCGAACAAAAAACTGCAGGCGCTCCTGCAGGCGAAGCGGCCTTTCACCGTCGTGGAGCGGGCCGAGGACTATGGCCAGGGCCTCGACGTCATGCTTTTCAAGCCCTCCCTGCTCGAGAAAAGTCCGAGCCCGATTTTCCAAAACTGGGTCAATGGACAATTCGACATGATGCACACCGTGCGCAACGCGATGCTTTTCGGTCGGGGCCTGGGCGTGACAATGAACGAAGATTCGCCCCCGAACACCGAGGGCAAACTTTTCGTTCGCCTAACGAATCCGCCGGACCGGCGCAAGTCGACTGAGATCGAAGGCGCGATCGTCGGCGACGAGTTGCGGACCGCGCCCATTCGCCTGCCCAGGGTGACACTTTATCCGGAGCGTTACTGGGTTCTTCTCGGGACAGTGACGATGGATCAAAACAGCCAGCTCAGCTTCAAGGAAGCGACTGCGGCAGAGCGCGAAGCCGCCTGGCAGGCGCTAACCGGAGCTACGCCACCGCCGACTCCCACCCCGCCGCCGACCCCGTCAGATGCAGAACGTGCCGCGGAGGAAGCGGCCCGAAACAAGCGGCGAGCAACCTATCAGAAAGTCACCGCGCTTCTCCGCCTGCCGTTCGATCCGAGCGGCAAAAACGACGCCGAGATTCTGCGGTTGAGCGACGAATTACTCAAGGAGCTTCCGCCTAACGACCATCTGCGCCGCGAAGTCCAATTCCGTCGCGAGCACATCCTCGAGATGAAGGCGCGCCGCGAGCACCTGGCCGTGCCTAACGAATCGGCTGCGCCGTCGCCGGCTCCGCCCGGTCCGGCCCCAAGGCCATGACCACGAAACGCATTCGTTGCCAGTGCGGCCGGGTTTACGATCCGGTGAAGCGGCCGGCCTGTCCGGATTGCGGTGCGACCAATGTCGTCCGCGCCGAACCTGCGCCGGTCGCGCCTAACGAACCGGTCAAAACGCCGGAAGTTGAACGAATTCCCGCGCCGGCACCAATCCCGCGTCCGACGGCGCCGACGTTCGTTAGTCCACGGCTCATCGCGATTGGAGTTGGGCTCGTTCTCCTTCTCGTCCTGATCGCGGCGCTGAGCCGTTGCGGCGGAAAACCGAAGCCAGTCGCGCCTGAAACTCCCACGCCACAACCGACCGCCACTTCCACACCCACGCCGACAATTGCAGAAACACCAACGCCGACCCCAACCCCGATCCCAACCACTCCTCCGCCCCAGCCAACCATGACGCCCCCGCCGCCGACGGCTCCGCCCGTCGTCCCTCCTTCGCCGCCTCCGCGCCTAACGAACGATCTGGCCGCGCAACTGGCCAACGCCGCGCCCGGGGCGACGATCCGGATCCCGCCCGGCAACTATCCGGGCGGCCTCGTGGCCAACCGCGCCGTCCACCTCGTCGGAACGAAAGGCCAGGTCTTCATCGACGGTGCAGGTCGCGAAAGTCTTGCCGTGCGTGCGGCCGGCGTGACCGCGCAAGACGTCCAGTTCAGTAACAGCGGCACGGGCGAGCTGCCCGCGGTTTCCGTTTACGAGGGAGCCGATCTGCAGCTGCAAAGTTGCCAGGTGCAATCGAATAGCGCGGTCGCGCTATCCGCGGCCGGTCAGGCGGTGGTGAAGGCGCGCGATTCCAGTTTCACCGCGCGCAACGGAACGGCGCTGCGCCTAACGAAAGCGGCGCGAGGCGATTTCGCCCAGGTCAGCTTCAACGACAGCGGGATCGGTCTCTGGCTCGCACAGGGCGCGCGAGCCGAGCTGCATTCCTGCGCTTTCCTGCGCGACGGCGGGAACGGCGGCGGCGCCATCATTGTCTTGAACAATCCCGGGACCACGCTCCTGGCCGACGATTGCCAGTTCGCCAACAATCATGGCGGGATCAACGCGGCGGCCGCCAGCCTAACGATCACGAATTCCACTTTTTCGCAGAACGGCCTGGAGTCGCCTAACAATAACCCGCCACCGCTCATCGCTCTGCGTAACAAGTCCACCGGCACGGTCAGCAACAGCCTTTTCGAAGCGAATCTTCAGGGCATCAACGTGCGAGACGGCAGCCATCTCGAGATGGAAAAATGCCAGTTCACCAACACCGGATCGCGCCGTCTGCGCGAAGTCATTCCGACCTGCGAGCCGGTCTCGCTCTCCGACCCCGGCACGACCGGAAAGATTCGGGACACCGCTTTTTCGAACTCGGCGCAATACGCCCTCGTGGTCATGGCGGGGGCGAAGATCGAGCTGGAAGAAGTCGATATTTCCGGAACGCGCAGCGCCGGCCTTGTGGTGGGCGATCGTAGCGCGGGAGCGGGGACGGCCGAGATCAAGAGCTGCCGTTTTCGCAACAACAGCACCGGGCTCGGCGTTTTCGCCGGTAGCAGCGCGACCGCGCGCGACGCCAAGTTTTGGGATAACCAGGATGGGATCATCGTGCTGGACGAGCTTTCCCAACTGCAGGGCGAAAACCTGAGCGTGATGCGAAATCGCGACGCCGGGCTCTTCGTTCACGCGCAGGGGGAGGCGACCGTGAGCGGTTCCCAATTCCAAAACAACGCGCGCGACGCCATCGCCGGGGTGAAAGGAAAAGAGGAACAACGTGGCGCGCTCACCCTAACGGATTGCCGTTTCAGCGGGAGCCGGTTCTTCGCGCTCGGGGCCTGCGTCGGCAGCGAAGTCCGCCTAACGAACTGCAATTTCGAAGGAACGAAAAAGAGGATCTTCCAGGAAAAGGGCGCGCAGATCCGGACCGACGCCGAAGAGTCGCCCGCACCCTCGGCCGAACCCTCGGCCTCTCCGGAGAGTTCGCCGGCCGCGGACGAGGAAGCTTCGCCTAACGAATCGCCTGCGCCGGCAGACAGCGCCACACCCACGCCCGCTCACCGCCCGCATCATCGGCCCACCCCGCGTCCCCATCCTCCGACGCCGGAAGATATTCGCCGTTCGCTCCGCAAGCTGCTCCCTGGCGGCTGAGAGAGCCGCGCGCGTCCTCCGCCGGATTCGCGCTGGCATTCCGGGCACCCTTGCCTAAAAGTAAAGGGTTCGCCGTCAACTCTCATCCTCTGTGAATCCGACTCCTGTATTGCCTGAAAATAATCCGACTCGCGCCGAACCGGTCGCGGAACGAGCCGACCTGAGACCGGAAAGCATCGACGACGCGGTCATCCGGCTGGCTGGTAATTCGCAGGATGGCATCCAGAGCGCGGGCGCGTTTCTCGCCCGGCTCGCGGGCCGCAGCGCGCAGGAGGTCATGACGTACATGACGATTCCCGCCACCATCTCGGGCGGGCCGTCGATTTTCCAGGTGCGCATGGGAACAGGCGAAGTCCTCTCCGCGGGCGACGAAGCCGATTTTCTCGTCGCCTTTTACCAGCACAGTTATCAGGACCACATCAATTTCCTGCGCGAAGGCGGTATCCTTCTTTACGATT
Organism: uncultured Verrucomicrobiae bacterium; assembly: GCA_963792775.1. GTDB lineage: Bacteria > Verrucomicrobiota > Verrucomicrobiia > Chthoniobacterales > UBA10450 > Palsa-1392. The sequence continues at coordinate 62,691 of CAWBXU010000016.1, forward strand.
CCGATAACGTCGAGCCGAATCTCGATGATAAACGTTTCGTCTACGTCGGCGTGCCGATCACCGGCCTGACCGTGGAAGCGTTAGGCGGCACGGCCAAGGACAAGGGCAAAAACATCTTCGTCCTCGGTTTGATTGCAAAGATTTTCCAACTCGACATCGAGAAATTGGCCACACTGATCAACGAGAAATTCGCCGGCAAAGACGAGAGCGTCGCGAACACCGCGATCATGGCCTTCACCGCCGGCTACGCCTATCCCGTCGGCAACGTCCTCGCGAAGCGCTACCAATTTGAAACCGTCCCGAAAAAACCCGGCGACCGCGACCAGATCACGATGGACGGCAACCAGGCGCTGGCTTACGGCCTGATCGCCGCCGGCGTCCGCTACGGCGCCGGTTATCCGATCACGCCGTGGTCGTCTGTCATGGAAACGCTCCGGCGCGAACTGCCGAAATACGGCGGGCTTTTTGTCCAGGCCGAAGACGAGCTCGCGGCCGTCTCGATCACGCTCGGTTTTTCCTATTCGGGAAATCTCGCCGTCACCGGCAGCGCGGGCCCGGGCATTTCGCTCAAGAGCGAAGCGATCGGCTGGGCTTCGATGGCGGAGATCCCAATCCTGATCGTGAACGTGCAACGCGGCGGGCCGAGCACCGGTCTGCCGACCAACGTCGAGCAAAGCGATCTTTTCCAGGCGATCTACGGCGGGCATGGCGACAGTCCGCGCGTTGTTCTCGCCGCCGCGACGGTGGAGGATTGTTTCTACATCGCGGTCGAAGCGGCGCGGATCGCTCGCAAATACAGCACGCCGGTTTTCATCCTCAGCGACACCTCGCTCGCCACGCGCATCGAGGCCTTCGACGAGCCGGAGCTCGCTAAGCTGATGCTCGACCCGAAGCCCGATCTCACGCCGCGCGCCGCCGGCTTCAAACCCTACGCGCTCGACCAGATCACCCAGCACGCGCCCCCCGGCACGCCTATGGCCGACGGCAAATACCCGCTCATCACCGGCCTCGAGCATGACGAAATGGGACACCCCACCGGCAGCCCGAAAATGCACATGGGCATGACCGCAAAACGCCGGAGCAAGCTGCAAAAGCTGGCCGCCGAAATTCCGTTGCCCGAAATTTACGGCGACGAAGAAGGCGAAGTGCTTCTTGTCGGCTGGGGCTCTACCTACGGCCCGATTCACGACGCCGTGAAACGCGCCCGCCGCGCCGGTGAAAGCATTTCCGCGATCCACCTCCGCCATCTCCATCCCTTCCCGGATGGCTTCGACAAGATCTTCGCCAGGTTCAAACGCATCGTCGTGGTCGAGATGAACGACCAGGGTCTGTATGGGTTCGGTCAGCTCGCCACCATGCTGCGGGCGCGTTTCTGCGAACCGAAAATCTCGAGCGTGACCAAGACCGACGGTCTCACCTACCGGGTCAGGGAAATCCTCGGCCGGGTTTTTGAAGGCAAGACTTTCCCAAGTCGGCCCGGCCTCCATCGCGGCAACGGCTCGGGGAATATCGGCGTCCCGACCGAGACGACGACCGCAGCCGCGACAGAACGCGCGGAAGCGAAAGTTTCCACCGCCGCTGATCAAGCCGGCGACAACACGCCGACCATGCCCGGCGCCGAAGCGGCCAACGCCGCTGCGGGCACGAACGAGACTCGACCCGATGCCGCCCAAGCCGAGCCGAGTCCGCCGATGGAAGTGTAGGGAAAATTTCTGCGTGACGGGATTTCCAGCCTTCAGGGCGACACTGACCGGTCTCTTCTCACTCGTGCTCCTCGCCGGCGTTCTGACCAGCTGCGCCTCGCACGCTCCGGTCCCATGGACGGAAGCGGCGACGAAATCGCACCCGTGGGGTTATTTCAGCGGCGCGCCGATCACCCGCTGGAATCCCGACGGGCGCAGCATGACGCTCCTCAACGAGCTGCGTTACACCGACCCGAAAGGTTTTATCTGGAGCGCGCCGGCCGGCTCAGTCGTGGACGGCGCTTCGATTCCACGCTCGCTCTGGTCGTTCATGGGCGGACCGTTCGAGGGCAAATACCGCAACGCCTCCGTCCTGCACGATGTCGCCTACGATCAGAAGAATCGGCCGTGGCAGGATTGCGACCGAATGTTTTATCACGCGATGCGCTGCAGCGGCGTCGGCGCCGTCGAAGCCAAGACCATGTTTTACGCCCTCTACCGCTTTGGCTGGCACTGGAAATTTTCCGTCAAACGGGCCAAGCCAGTAAAAGTCGGACGCAAACTCGTGGCGCGCGCCGAGCCAAGATTTCCACGCGCCGTGCCCGTCGCCCAGGATGAGATCGAAGCTGCGCGCGACTGGATCCGGAATGCCGATCCGAGCGTGGAAGAAATCGAGCGGCGCGCAGACGCGCAACCGCACTGATGACTTTTACCTAACGAGTCTTTCGATCAGCGACCGCGAAGCCGATGCCAAAGATGCGAAACAAACCTCCGCCGACGACTCCTCGCGTTTTGGGCTCTCCGTGGTAAAATTCCTCAGACGCGAAAATCGAAGGACGCCGACACCCCGATATTTTCGAAAAATGAACGCCAGGAATTCAGGAGTGAATAAGGGAAGGAATCAGGAAAAAAGGAATAGTCCTGAATCCTCTCCCTCTTTTCCTGAGTTCCTGCTTTCCTAAGAGATCCTAACCATGAGCGACACACTAACCGCCGAACCCGCCGCGCCGCAGCGCGAGAAACTGACCAAGAAAGCCATCACCGCCGATCACCCGACATGGTGTCCTGGGTGCGGCGATTTCGCCGTCCTCGCTTCCTACTACAAGGTCCTCGAGAAACGCCAGGTCGATCACGAAAAAATCGTCACCCTCGCAGGCATCGGCTGCTCCTCGCGCTTTCCCTATTTCGTCAACGGCCACGGCGTCCATTTCATCCACGGCCGCGGCGTCCCGCTGGCCAGCGGCGTGGCCCTCGCCCGGCCCGACCTCAAAGTCTTCTTATTCGGTGGCGACGGGGACGGCTTCTCCATCGGCGGCAACCACCTCGACCACGGCGCGCGCAAGAACATCGACCTCACCTACGTCATCATGGATAACTTCGTTTACGGCCTAACGAAGAAACAAACCTCGCCCACTTCGCCGATCGGTTTCAAAAGCAAGACCGACCCGCAAGGCGCGATCGACCAGCCGGTCAACGCGATGAAAAAACTCGTCGCCAGCGGCGCCACCTTCGTTGCCCGCACCCACGCCAGCCAGGTCAACCACATGATCCAAATGATCGAGCGCGCGATGGATCACCCCGGCTTCAGCGTCATCGAATGCCTGAGCGAGTGCGTCGAATTTTATCCCGGCGCCTTCGACCCGGCCAACCCGCGTAAAGGCGGCGCCTTCGAAGTGATCGACGAGAAGAAATACGACAATACCCCGGAAGATGAGCAACGGCACGACGTCACTGATGAGTTAGCGGCCTACAAGCTGGCGCAGATCCCCTTCCCGGGCGTCTTCGGCGTCTTCTACGAAAACGATCGGCCGACCAAAAACGCTCTCGAGAAAAAGTGGGTGGATAGCACGCGCGAAAAACTCGGCCAGCCCACCGATCTCGCGCTCCTGCAAAAGACGTTCGATCGGATGAAATAATTCGCGATAAGCCTGACCGAGATCCTCGCGGAAATTCCAAAGCTGTCGTTCGCAGAACGACAGGAGTTAGTCCGCCGCCCCATCGCCCTTGAAGACGAGGAGTTGACGCCCGAGGAGAACACCATTCTGGAGGAACGCCTCGCCGATTTTCGTCGCAATCCGGAATCTGGCATTCCGCAGAAGAGCTGAAAGCTGCCTTTCTATCGCGAGCGAATCATCGTTCGTCCATTGGCGGTCGAGGATGTGGTTGAAGCTGCCGCGTACTATGAGAGTCGCGCGCCGGCTATGACTCGAAGCGCCAAGTGCAGCCGAACGCCGTCCAGCCCATCTTCCTCCTTTAGCCTTTAGCTTTTCTACTTTCAAACGACCGGCACGACGGTCGTCATCTCCATTTCCTCAGGCGATACCTCCGCCTTGTCGGTGATCAGCCGGCGCAGGAACGGAATGAGCACGACGAGCGCGATGCCGACCACGAGGCTGCCCGCGCCGAGCGCGCCGAAGAGCTTCACATACTCGGGGTTGGTCGCGAGCGCGGTGGTGCCCTTCGGGTCGGGGATCATGCCCGAGAAGTCGCCCGCGAAGAGCGACGCCAGGCCCGTCACGAGCATCCAACTGCCCATCATCACTCCCTGATATTGCTTCGGGGCGAGCTTGCCGATCATCGCGTAGCCGATCGGAGAGATGAGCAACTCACCGACGCTCTGCAGCACGTAACTCATGAACAGCCACCAGAACGCACTCTTACCGTCCACGGCCGCCAGCTTGATGCCTAACGGGAGAATGAGAAACCCCACCGCCATCAGGAGCAGCGAGGCCGCAAACTGTTGCGGAATGTCGATCCTCCATCCGCGCGCGCGCACCCGGGTAAAGAGCGACGCGAGGATCGGACCACCGACCACGATGCAGACGGTGTTGATGTTCTGAATCCACTGCGGCTGAATCTCCACCTTGCCAATGAAGAGGTTGACGTTGTGGACCGCGAACAGCATCAGCCCGCTCGGTGCCATCTGATAGAGCGACCAGAAGGCGAGCGAGCCGAGCGTCAGAATCAGGTAGGCCGTCATGTTCCGCCGCTCGCGACGATCCGGGTGGCGAAGCGTGAGGTAGATCAGCGTGATCGCGACGGCGGCGCAGATCCCCTTGATGATCATCTCGGTCCCGCCGGGCCGCTGCAGCATGAACCACACGACGGGCACGCAGCCGATGAGAATCCCGAGGCCGGCGAGCAGACGCAGCCGGAATTGCTTCGACGTCGCCTCGAGCAGCGGCGTGTTGCGGTCGGTCAGCGTCTTCCACGACGCGAGGGCGAGGATGATGGCGACAAAGTTGCCGAGCGTCGCGAAGATAAAAAGGCTCGCATAGCTCTCGGTCCCCTGGAAGTAGCCGGCGACAGCGAACCCGACAAAGAACCCGACGTTCATGCCGGCGTAATTCCAGAGGAAAGCACCTTCGCGGCGCGGATCCTCCGAGGTAAAACGCTGCGTCAGCATCATGTTGATGCAGGTGACGTTCAGCCCGCTGCCGGTGAGGAAAAAGGCGAGGCCGACGTAGAACATCGCGAGCGAGCCGGTCGCAATGCACGCGCACCCGACGACCTGCGACGCCATGCCCCCGACAAAAAGATTCCGGTTCGAGAGGAAACGGCCACCCAGGTAACCGCCGAAGAGGTGCAGGCCGTAGTTAAACGCGCCGAACACGCCCATCAACGTCGTGGCCGCTTTCACTGAGAGCTGGAGATGCTTCGTCGCGTAGAGGACCAGCGTCGAGTAGAGAACGGCGAACCCGAGCGTCGCGAAAATCTGAATGAAGAACAGCGTGGCCGTTCCCGGGACCGCGGAGAAAAGGCGTTTAGGCGAATTCATCGAGCGCTCTTGTCGCCCGCCGCCTGGGCCAATGTCAAGCCAACCGTGATACCAAGAGCGAGAAACCAGTGCGCCCGCGGACGTTCGTGTCGTGAGGGGCATCCCGTGTTCGGAGGGACGCGTCCGCAAAACTCGCGACCCCGTTTGGTGCCCGTTTTCGCGGCGGGATTTTGATCGCTTACTGCACCGCAAAATAGAGAATGCCTCACTGATCGGCCGGTGCCACGCCGGCACTCACTCATTCCATGCGAAACGTCATTCCACGTCTTGGCGTCGCGGCGCCCGACTGCCTCACCGCGGCTACCTACCTCCTCGCCTGGATCGCCCCCACGCAGTTGGACCCGGTCCGTTTTCGAAACCTGCTCGCCGCGATCGTGATCGAATTTCTCGTCCTCCACGCCAGCGCGCTCTACGGCTTTGGCATCGCCAAACGCAAAGATCGGCTGGCCCAGCGCGCCTGGATTCTCGGCGGGCTCACCGCTCTCTATCTCATCCCGATCACGCTCATGGCCGTGCAGCTCAAGACTGATGGGCCGATCCTCGCCTTCTTCTGGTTGTTCACCAGCCGATTCGCTTTCATCCTCATCCATCCGGAATCAGCCGCAGCCGAGACCCGGCGCACCGTCACGCTCTGGGTGGTTTCGCTGCTGGCCTTCGTCGTCGGCACCATCGCGGTGAACAAAATCCCGCTCCCAGCTCTCGGGCTCACTCCGCAATTCGTCGCCTCGCTCTCCATGTCGGGCCACCCCAATCCAAAGGCCCAACCGCCCCAGATCACGATCGCTTTCGGCGTCCTCTATTTCCTCGTCCAGGCCGGCGCGAAGTTCTACCTCGCGGGCTCGGGCCGGGAAAAGGAACGCGCCGCGACCTTCGACGATGGTCAGTCCATCGGATGAGGCTTCCAACCCATGACGTGGAGTGCCGGTTGGGCGGCCGTTGCGTGAGCGTCTCGAAGTCGTGGAGGAACCGGCGCGATTCACGCCGAGAAGCCGCCGTCGATCGTTAGGCTGGCGCCGGTGATGCAGGCGGCTTCGGGGCTGGCGAGGTAGGCGACGAGGCCGGCAATCTCTTCCGCGGTCGCGAAGCGGCCGAGGGCGGTGAGGCTTTACCACATTTCTCGGCTTTATTGCGAATTTGAAAGCCAGAACGCGGGATTCTGAAAGACCGCGTATTTTGGACCTCACTCCCCGTCGTCGCCCGGCGCGAGTAAGTTCAGGGAAATATCGATGTGGGTGATCTTTTCGCCCTGCTCGCGAATGGCTTTCAGCGTCAGGGTCTGCCGGCGATCGGGCCGCGTGTAGACGTAGAGACGGGTGGTCGTGGGCATGAAGGTGCCGTGATCGTAGCCATGCTCGTAGTACAATTTGAGTGGGTTGGCGTCCATCTCGGCCTGCCACGCCTTGAGGATTTCCTCGGGCGTCAGCGGCGAGGTGCCGGTCCGCACGATTTTCACTTGATCCTCGACGATTTTTTTGGCGAGCGGACCGGCGGCCGTGAACTGCGGCGTGGCTGGAGTCCAATCGGGTAAAGTGACCGGGCCCGGCGCCTCCAGCTGTTTCTGCAACGCGGCTTGTCGCTTCTGCTTTTCCTGCGCTTCGTCGTTCCCTTGTTCCGCCGCGATCTGGTCCGCCTGTTTTTTCAAGTCCGACATCTTGGCCGGCGTGCTCCCTTTCTGGAGTTCCTTGGCCTGCTTCAAGGCGTCCTGCAGATCCGGATCATTCAACGGGTTATCCTGCGCGCGCAGGAGCGGCGCGCAAAGGAGACCCGCGCCGAGGACGAGCAAGAACGGAAGCCTTGAGTTCATGGCGCTGAGAGTAACGACCGCCGAAAGCCCGGGGCAATAAAGATTTTCGACTCCAAGGTGGAACATATCAGCTCGTCCTCCTGGAACGGCTTAACCTTCCTCGCCTCCTCTCCGGGTCCTGAACGCCCGAATCTTCTACTTTCGACTTTTCACTCTCTACCTTCTTCTGCACCATCCTGAACTTGATCGTCACCGCCAACAGCCTAACGAGCCAAAAAAAGAAGCTCGAAAGCACCGCGAAATACGCTAAACAATAGGAACTCCTCGCCCCGAATGTTTTCTACTTTAGCCTTTCCACTTCCAACTTTAGTAAGACTTCCTACTTTGGCCTTTCCACTTCCTACTTTCTTCGTGGGGACTTTCGATCGGATGAAGTAACTCCTGGTCGAGTCTGGACAGCACAGCCGTGAGCGTTGATGACGATAAGTCCTGGCTGTTTCAAATTGGTTCGCGTCGGCGCTAGATCGCTATCGCCGTATGCCCGGAGCGCCTGGTTTATTTTCGACTGGTCTTATCCTTCTCGCAGGTCTGCTGTGCTTCGGTTCTCTCGATGGCTGCGGGAACCGTCGTGAGTGGCCGCAATTAAAGCCCTGCCGACTGCCAGGGATTGATGAGGAACTCCTCTGCGGGAAGCTCTCCGTCTTTGAGAACCGCCAAACGCGCAGCGGCCGAAAGATCGCGCTGAACGTCGTAGTGCTGCCAGCCTTCGATCCTAAGAACAAGCTCGACCCGGTATTCGACCTGGCCGGCGGACCTGGAGAGGCTTCCAGCGGTGGCGCAGCGTTCTATGCCCGGGAAGGCCGCGACTACCGCCGCCGGCACGATGTCGTCCTGGTCGATCAAAGAGGCACCGGCGAGTCGAATCCGCTGAAGGCGAGGGCCGTGAAGAAGACGCCGCAGGATTGCCTCAGCGAGATGTATCCGGTGGACTACGTGAAGCAGCTTCGAGAGAAGCTCGAAGAGCACGCCGATCTCACCCAATACACGACTTCCATCGCGATGGATGACCTCGATGACGTCCGCAGCTGGCTCGGCTACGAACACATCAACCTGTTCGGTCTCTCTTATGGCTCGCGCGCCGTGCTGGTTTACATGCGCCAGCATCCGGACCGCGTGCGCACCGCCACCCTCATGGGCGTCGTGCCGACTTACCTCAGGATGCCTCTCTACCATGCCCAGGCCGCGGCGCGTGCCATGGATTTGCTGCTGGCTGATTGCGAGAAGGACCCGACCTGTCACGAAGCTTTCCCGCAGATCCGCCGCGATTGGGAAACTGTGCTGGTACAACTCGGACGCGAACCGGCGCGGGTTTCCTATTCACCTTCCGACGGGAGCGCCCCCGTCACGGTGGAAATTCAGCGCGATATCTTCGCCGAGAAGATCCGCACATGGCTGTATGGCCAGGACAAAGCGCGCGGTATCCCCTGCATCGTTCATCAGGCTGCGCAGGGCGATTTCGCGCCCTTTCTCCACGCGGCCATCTCATCCTCCATCGCCGACTTCATTGCGGATGGCATGTATCTCTCCGTCACCTGCGCCGAAGACGTTCCCTTTATCCACCAGGTCGAAGCCGCGAAGCTGAACGCCGCTAATCCTTTCGGGAACTACCGCGTCTTTCAGCAAACCCGCGCCTGTAGTCTCTGGCCACGAGGGAAGATACCGGCCGGCTACCACGACCCCGTCTCCTCGGATATCCCGGTCTTGATCTTCTCCGGCAACAAGGACCCAGTCACTCCGCCGCAACGCGGCGACGAAGTCGCGAAATATCTCCCAAACAGTCGTCACATCATCGTCCCGGCGGCGGGCCACGGCATGGACGGCTTGAGTGATGAAGGCTGCGTCGATCGAATCATCATCGACTTCATGGACAAAGGAAACGCCCGCGACCTCGACACGACCTGCGTCGAACAAATGGCGCCGCCGCCGTTCGCCACCAGTTCAGCGAAATGACCTAAAAACCTCCGCGGTTAGGGCGCCATGACGGCGTCATGCCTCGGAAATTGGTTACGCCAGGACCGTGCCCTCCGGAGCTGCGGAGAAAAGGATTGGCTGAGAGACGCCTTAGCTACCTCTGAGATAAGTATAGGCCGCCAGCACGAGTAAGGAGACACCGATCGCCGCTCCGAAGATCCAGCTGGCCGGCACCCGCGGTTCGAGCTTTTCGCGCCGGCAATTATCCTGCCCTTGTGAGCGGCGTAGAGGAGATCAAGCAGGCGATTGAAAAGCTTAGCGCCCGCGAGCGCTGTGAGTTGGACGTGCGGATGTGTTTGGTCACTGGTTACCGAAACGTGGATGCGCCAAATTCACCCATCCACGTCGTGGCCACTATCACCGAGAGCTGGAGATGCTTCGTCGCGTAGAGGACCAGCGCCGATCGACCGGATGAAATAACTACGACCCGGAGGTGATGAAATGATTGGGGAGGACAGACTGTCGGCAACGTTCGGCGTCATGGTCAGCGCGCTGGTTTAAGTGACCTCGCGCAAACGAACTTCTGCAATAATCCCTATGCTCGCGCTGTCAGACCGTTCCGATCGTGAATGTATTCGGCTCTTCCGCTTCGGTGGAGTCAGGACCCGGCCACTCCGTCGCAGCGCTGTGACGAAGTCGCGAGATATTCTCCGCAACAGCCACCACGTAGTCGTCTAGCATCGGGCCACGGCATGGTTTCAAGCGCAAGAGTGTCGAAAGTATGCTCTGCCCCCGACGATTCCCCCTTCTCCAGTAGTAGCCAGGAAGTTTCAGTCATTCTAAGGAGCCGTGTTGGTGATGCTCACTGACTTCGCTTCGCTCGGGATGCCGTTGGTAAAGACAGTCACCAGGGCCGGGCCGGAATGAAAACCAGTTATCGGGAGAGAGATAGAACGTGTCTGCGACCAGCCACGGCTGGGATCATCCTGGAGGAAGACGACTTCGCTGCTATCGATGCTGCGCAACTGCACGACCGGGTAATTACTTGATGAATCCTGCGTGCCCCCGCCGGAAGCTTGCGAGATGCCTTGGAAACGCGAGCCGGTAACAAAGAGGCGGTTGTCAGAATCCAAGGTTGCGGTGGCGATCTCAGGCTGCCACTGCCTGCTGAAGCCGAGGCCAATGTCGTACAGTTCCGAGCTCGCCAGAGCCGTCAAAGTAGTATCCTCTCCGCCTGCGACGAGCACCTTGCCGTTGGGTAGCAGCGTCGCCGTGTGAATAAAGCGCGCGGTGGCCAGGCTGTCGGTGGCAGTCCAGGTCCCCCTCGCCGGATCGTAGAGTTCCGCGCTTGCGATGGGAGAGTCACTGGATCCGCCTGCGACAAGCACCTTGCCATTGGGTAGCAACGTCGCCGTGTGGCAACAGCGTCCCCTGGCTAGGCTACCAGTGAGCGTCCAGGTCCGGCTGGCTGGATCGTAAAGTTCCGCGCTCCTGAGATGGCGGCCACTGGCAGAGACCCCGCCTGCGACGAGCACTTTGCCGTTTGGTAACAACGTGGCTGTATGCTCCGCCCGTGCTTCCGCGAGGCTACCGGCGGCTGTCCATGTTCCCCACCCTGGATCATAAATTCCGCGCTCGCGAGGGGGGTGAAAATGCTGTCGGCGTAGCCGCCTGCCACGAGCACCTTGCCGTCGGGCAGCAACGTGGCCGTGTGATCAAAGCGTGCGTCGGCCAGGTCGTCAGTGATTGACCAAAACTCGGCCACCGAATCGTAGTATTCCACGGTATAGAGAACGTGGAAAAAAAAGGGATCAAAGCCACCCGCGAAGAGCACCCTGCCGTTAGACAGTAATGTGGCCGTGTGACCAGCGCGTCTGGAAAAGAAGCCGCCTTTGAGCGTCCAGATGCCCGTGGCTGGATCATAAAACTCAGCTGTGGTTGTCGCATTGCCGTCGTCACCCAGTCCACCTGCGACGAGTGTCTCTCCATCCGGAAGCAAGGTTGCCGTATGACGATCGCGCGCGTTAATCAGATCGCCGGTAACTGTCCAGTTGCGCTGTGCCGGGTCGTAGAGCTCTGCGCTCCCGAGGACGTTAACACCATTGGTACCTCCGGCAACGAGCGCCCTTCCATCGGGCAACAGCGTCGCGGTATGCTCAGCGCGTGCGGTTGCGAGCGAATCCGTGTGTGCCCATCTCCCGCTCGCCGGGTCGTAGAGTTCCGCGCTCGCGGTGAAAGCAGCAAAGCACTCGTCGCCGGCTGCTACGAGCACCTTGCCATTCGGTAGCAACGTCGCCGTGTGAAGCCAGCGTCGGGTAGTGAGCATGCCGGTCTGTGCCCAGGTCCCGCTCGCTGGATCGTAGAGTTCCGCGCTTGTGAGGCCACAAAAGTTAATACCGCCTGTGATGAGCACCTTCCCGTCGGGCAGCAATGTGGCCGTGTGACCAGTGCGGCTGGTGTTAAGGCCGCCGGTGGCTGTCCAAGTGCCGCTGGCTGGATCATAGAGTTCCGCGGTCCCTCCGCCTGCAACTAGCACCTTGCCATTTGGCAGCAATGTAGCCGTGTCCAAGCCCCGTGGGTTTGCGAGCGAGCCGGTGACTGTCCATTTCCCGCTCACTGGGTCGTAGAGTTCCGCGCTCGTGCCGGCTCCGCCTGCGACGAGCACCTTGCCGTTGCGCAGCAATGTAGCCGTGTGATTTACGCGCGCGGTCTGGAGGTTACCTGTCGTCGTCCAAGTACCGCTCACCGGGTCGTAGAGTTCGGCGCTCCTCAGAGGCGTGAAGTTATCGTTATAGCCGCCCGCGACGAGCACCTTGCCGTTACGTAGCAACGTCGCCGTATGAGAACCGCGTTTATGGGCGAGGCTGCCGGTGTCCGTCCAAGTCTCGCTTACTGGGTCGTAGAGTTCCGCGTAGACGCGAAGGAAATCGCGGTCATAGCCGCCTACGACAAGCACTTTGCCGTTGCGCAGCAACGTCGCCGTGTGCTCAGCGTGTTGGTGGTTGAGACTGGCGGTGGACCTCCAAATCCCCGTGACTGGGTCGTAGAGTTCTGCTGCGTCGAGGTTACCGAAGCCGTTGCGGCCACCTGCGACGAGCACCGTGCCATTAGGCAGCAACGTGGCTGTGTGTTGCCCCCGTTCGGTTACGAGCGGCCCCGTCGGCTCAAATTGGAACGGTGCGCCGGCGCAAGGCTGCATCAATGCCAATCCCGCGCCGAGAAAAAGAAGGAGAGATGCTCTCATCAGTTCGCCTTTGCAAACAGGTAGTGGTAAGTGAGCTACTGAGTAGAAACGAGAACGCCTAACGAACTCGCCAGGCACACTCAAAGAGTTTCAACTTCGCCCGCAACGGTCAAGCAAAAAGCGATAACGCCTGCGGCGGGAAGTAGGATCGAGTCCGTGCTTTTTGCCAATTTATCGACCTCGGGATTTCAACCGACCACTCCTTTAACGCGGCCGATCGCTGCGCTTCCCTCGGAATGCCGTTGGTATAGACATTCACCCGCGACGAACCGGAGCGACAGGCAGATCTAGCGCGGCATGATGGCCGACTCGGCTTGCGGACTGTTCGGGAAAAACTGCACCCATCCCCCGAGCAGGATTCGATGCGGGGTGATAGCCAGGTCCATTCCTTCCGATTCTGTGCCCTCGTCCGAAGTAGCAATCATGCTCCATGTGTTACCGTCCCAGTGTTCCAACAGTGGTCGCAATTGATTGTGACTGTTAACAAAGGTACCAGCCGCCCACACGTCATTACTCGCAGTCCCCCTTACCTTGTCCAGCCGCGCCACTCAGCCGCGGGCTCGGCACAATAGCCCATTGTACCCCGTCGAAATGCTCGGTGACAGGGATGGAATTGCCCGGCCCCTCGAAGCCTGCCGACAACACGCGGCCTTGCGCCACCGGCTAGCGCTTCATCGCCGCTGCTTCACGGAGCGAACTCGCGACAATCGCCAGGACCGCTAAACCAAAGCCACCTATCACCAGCACCAGCACTCCCGGAGGATGCCTTCCCGTCGTCGGGAGGACAAGCTCTTCGCTTCGAGCGCATCCTGCTGGGAAGGATCCATCTCCCGTGCGGAGATTGCGCTCGCGCTAATCCGGTAACTTATCGACCCGATGCGCCGAAGCGCTGCCGGCCGATGCCACCATAATGCAGGCGATCGCGCCCCACTGCAGCCAGCTCAGATGTTCGTGCAGCAACGCGAATCCGGCCACGGCGCCGAGCACCGGATCAAGACTCAGGAGGACGCCCAGGGTGCGCGTCGGAATCTTCGGCATCGCGATCATTTCCAGGGAATACGGCAGCGCGCTCGACACCAGGGCCACGACGCAGCCGTAGAGCAGGATGCGCGGCGCCAGCAGCGCGATCCCGTTTTGCACGAGGCCGATGGGCACGATGAAGAGGGAACTTACGAGCATGCCGAGCGCGGTCGATGGGCCGCCGTGCGAAGTGCCGGCGCGCCGCCCGTAGATGATATAGAGCGCCCAGCAGCCTCCGGCCAGCAACGCCAGCGTCACCCCCTGCAGCGCCAGGGGCTGGCTGTTGTGGGATGGTGGCAGCAAGGCGAGCAGGCCCAGCACGGCCAGCGCAATCCACACGAAGTCGATGGTGCGACGAGAAGCGAACACGGCCACGGCCAATGGCCCGGTGAATTCGATCGCCACGGCCAGCCCCAGCGGGATGGTCTTCAGCGCGCAGTAGAACGAGAGGTTCATGCAGCCGAGCGCCAGGCCGTAAATGATCACCGCGCGCGCCTCGTGGCGCGTAAAGCGCATGCGCCAGGGGCGCCAGACGACGCACAGCATGATAGCGGCAAGTCCGGTGCGCAGGGCCGTGGTGCCGGCGGCGCCGACCAGCGGGAACAGGCCTTTGGCGAGGGTGGCGCCGACCTGGAAACAGGCCATCGCGATCATCAGCACGATGATCGGAACAATCAAAGACGCGGCGCGGCCGTCGGGCTGTTTCATGGCGCTGCTTAGATATCACCGTAATATCGAAGGGCAGCACCCAAATCGCCCGTCGCGCGGCAGCCGTACCCTCCGGAGCCTCGGCGAAAGGCGTTTTGGCGAGCTCATTCGATACTCTTGTCGTTTTCCGGGCGGGTCGACGTCGAAGGAAACCCGCCTGGGGAGCGCACGCGACCCGCGTGCTGGTTTACGCGACCTCGCGAAAACGGCTCGCTGCCCCGGGCGATGTCAAGCCACTCAGCGTTTGAAAGCCCGGCCGTTGCTTTGCATCCGTTTCGAGTGGTTCGCGGAGATGGACAACTGATCCGTGGCAAATTACGCCCAGTAAAAAGCAATTCGCGTAGAGAAAATCCGGCGTCGGTGACGATATAAGCATAAACAGCATGAGTGTCGCCCATGACGTAAAAATCGCGCTACGTGCCGCGGCGAAGCATCCCGTCAGCACCCTTCTCGCGATCATTTCCATTGCGATCGGGATCGGCACAACAACGGGCGTCTTTACCGTTGCCGATGCGCTGCTGCTCAGACCGCTCGACATCCGGCAGCCCGATCAGCTTTTCGAAGTGACTTCCGTCGGCGAGGATGGCGGCCGGCTTTTTTACGGGTGGGCGGATTACGAAAGGATGGGCTTGGCCGCAGGCGATCGCGCCGAGCTCGCCGCGTTGCAAAGACGCGGTGGAATGCTGGCACGGGATGAAGGTGGCTCGGATCTGGTGTTGGTTTCGCCGGTCGCTCCGAATTTCTTTCCGATGCTTGGCGTGCGACCGATTCTCGGCGCTCTGGCATTTCAGAGCGGCGATGGCCGGCCGGGCGCGATTTTAGGCTGGCGACTTTGGCAACGCCGCTTCAACGGCGATATCGGCCTCATCGGGAAAACGATTACGCTCAGTGGTCGCACGTTCGCCGTTACCGCGGTGATGCCGCGCGACTTCGGCGGTCTTGAGCGCGGCATCTCGAACGATGTCTGGGTCTCAACTGATGCGTGGTTCGATTATCTTGGACGCGGCGAGCGGCAAAGCCACAACGATCAGTTCGAAATCATCGCGCGGCTCAAGCCGGGCACCAATTCGACCGAACTTGCCGAGCGACTTGACGCAAGTATTCGCGGCCCGGACGCGCACAAACCGGCCCCGAAAGGCGTCCGCGGCACCGCGATTATCGCGCGATTTGGCGGAGGCTGGAGCAGCAACGTGAGATTGAGCGGCGCACTGCTCGGCGTGCTTGCGCTGGTCTTGTTTGTCGCGTGCGCGAACGTCGCCCAGTTGCGCATGGCCCAGACCGAGGGGCGCCGGAAAGAGTTCGCGATCCGCAAAGCGCTCGGTGCCGGTACCGGCCGAATTGCGCGGCAACTGCTTATCGAAACAGCCGTTCCGGCGATACCGGGCGTGCTCGTCGGGCTTCTGCTCGCGCAGTATCTGCTGGATTTGGCGACGCCGTTTCTCCCTGCATACAGTATCGGTATCGCCATCGACCGCAGGGTGCTCGCCTTCACCGCCTTCGCGAGTTTGTTTTCACTCCTTGTCGCTGGCCTGTCGCCGGTGAGAATGGCCGCGGAAATAAATATCTCGGACGCGATCAAAGCCGGCCAGGGCACTGCGGGCAGCCGGCCGGCGTGGTGGCGGAATTTGTTCATGACAGCCCAGATCGCGGTCAGCGTCGCGCTGGTCGGCGCCGCTCTCTTGTTCGTCTTCAACCTGCGCGAAGTCGCCAGGATCGAACCGGGCTTCAACCCGACCAAGAAGTTGCTGATCGTAAACGCGGTCCCCGGTTTGTCGATCGCGCCGCATGAATGGGCGGAACAAATTTGTGATCGACTCGCCGCCCTGCCTGGCGCACGCGCCGCGACCTTTGCCCGTCGGCTGCCGCTCGGATCTTCGGGCGGTGGTGCGACGGTCTCAGTAGAAGTCGGCGACCAACCGTCGCGCGCAGTCGGGTTCAATAATGTCGCCGGCAACTATTTCGAGGTAATGAAGCCGCGTCTTGTTCGGGGACGCGGAATCGATACGAACGATCGCGCCGGGACGCCGCTGGTCGCGGTGGTTTCAGAAAAGTTCGCGCGGCAGTTTCTTCCGGGGCGCGATCCGATCGGGGAGACAATCCGTGTTACACCGGCTTTCAGCACCAATCCCCCGAAGACCTGGCAGGTCGTAGGTGTGGTGGCGGACGCGCCGATCAACCAGCTCCATGAAACGATTGAGCCGTATCTTTATTTCTCCTTTGCACAAATGCCGGTGGACGATTTGACCATCGCGCTCGAGACGGTGAACTCTCCGGCGGCGTTGATGCGCGCGATGGTGGAAGCGATCCGGCAGTTCGACCCGAAGGTTACGCTCTATCAAATGACAACGCTCGACGATTACTTGAGCGCGGCGATGACTTCCGATCGTTTGATCTCGGCCACGGCGACGGGTTTAGGCCTCTTCAGTGCGGCTCTCATGGCGGCGGGATTGTTTGGCGCGCTGCACTACGTTGTTACTCGGCGAACGCGCGAGCTGGGTCTGCGAGTCGCGCTCGGGGCAACGCCCGCGCGGATCAAACGGCTCATTCTCGGCGACGCTTTGCGTCTGCTGCGGTGGGGCGTTCCGGCCGGAATGCTTTTGTCGATCGGTCTTGGCTTGTTGGCGCGCGCCCTCCTGGTTGGCGTCTCCGCAATCGATCCACGGATTTGTGTCGGGGGAGCGACGCTGGTCGGTGGCGTCGTGTTGTTGGCGGCGTGGCTCCCGGCCCGCCGCGCGGCGCGGCTTGAGCCGATGGAGGCATTACGAGCGGAGTAAAGTCTCGAGCCGCGACGAGCCGCCTTCGCCCTCTGCGCTTAGCCCGCTCCCGTCTTCTACTTGGAAAGCCCGGCGGTTGCTCCGCAACCGTTACGGCAGTGTTCAGAATTTCGGCTTTTGGCGCTCGCTCCCGCTAGCGGGACCATGTTACTTCCTTTAGACAGATCGGGGAGGCGACCTTGGAAAACCCATCTGAAATCCGTTGGATTGAGTGCGGCGTCGTGGCTGGCCTCTGCGCCAGTGTTCTCTATCCGGTCCTGCTCTTCGCGCCACTGCCGCTGGCCGCGACCGCCGCGGCGGCCGCGTTCCTCGGGCCGGCGATTGGCGTTGGCAGTCTCGGTCTTCGCCAGCTCATCCGGCTTCACGGCCGGTCAGTGACGGCGTCTCTCGGTGCCATCACGAATTTCGCGGCGGGCGCCCTCTTCACGGCCATGGTGCTGATCCAACTCGCGGTCCGCCACGCCGGGCCGACCTCCGCGCCGCAGCGCGACTTGATCGGCGTTTGGCTCGGCCTCGATGTCGCGTGGGATGTTTACATCGGTCTTGGCACGCTCTTTTTTGCCTGGTCCATGCTCGGTCATCCGCGCTTCGGCTGGCCGTTCGCTCTTCCCGGCTTCGTCGTCGGGTTCCTCGTCATCGTGCTCAATCTTTACACCTTTCCAATCCCACCGGCCGAGGCCGGTTCGTTCGACGTCGGACCGTTCGTTGGTCTCTGGTATCTGGCCGGCACGGTGCAGGCCTGGCGCAGCATCGGCTGGGCTCGAGCCCGCTTGGCGACGGCCGCCTAGCAGCGGGGAGACTGCGCTTCCCCAGATTCAACGCCTCGGCAGATCGGTTCGAATCGAAAATGGACTACACGGAAGACGGCGGCAAAACGTGAAAGCCGGGCAATCACCAGATTTGTTGCCTGACCCCAGTCCCCCAATTCCCCGAAAGCGTTCGGTGGCGAAATTCTTAAGTGTGCGTGCGGCGACTGCTATGATTGAAGCCGGTGAGCGTTTCTGAATTGAAAGAGGAGGTGTCTCGCCTGAGCAAGGCCGAACGGCTTCAGGCAATGGAATGGCTCTGGGCGTCGCTTGCCAAAGAACAACAGGACATCGAGTCACCAGGATGGCACGGCGAAGTGCTCGCCGCGCGTAAGGCAAAGGTGGACTCGGGCGAAGCAGAATTTCTCAGCGTCGCCCAACTCAAGGAACGCCTGCGCCGTTGAAGCAAGTTATCGTTCTTGCGGATGCCGCTGAGGACATCGAAGCAGCGAGGGATTTCTACGAAGCGCTCGAAGCGGGTATCGGCGAATATTGTGTCAATTCATTAGTGACCGACATCGAGGCTCCTCGGCTCCTTCAGCGGGATTCACCCAGTGCACTTCGAATTTTCACCGGATGCTGGCGAGCCGTTTTCCATTTGGGATTTACTATCGCGAGCGCGGCAATGAGGCGCAGATTTTCGCCGTTCTCGATTTGCGGCGCAATCCAAATTGGATTCGCAAAGAATTGAGCACACGGAGAGAATGACGACCGGCTCCGGCCTCCGATATTTCAGTCTGTCAGCTTTTCAGAATTTCAGCTTTTGGCCCCCAGACTTGTCAAGATTTGCACCCTGACCCCGAATTCCCCTCACGCCAAAACAGCCTTCTCAGTTACGTAAACCTTCACTAGCTTCGGAGAGCGATGGCTTCGCGGGAGCAAAACGAAAGGAAGTTCGGGAACTGGGAAGGACAGCCCAACGGTGGCCGCCGCTATTTCCGAGACTTCGCGGGGCGGGCTGGCGGCCGCGCTCGCTACATCAAAGAAGTGGATTCCAACGAAACCACGATTCGATTTGCTCAGGAAATATACGATTCAACCAGTCGGCTCGTCGCCGTGCACGAAAAGTTTCCCGTCGATTTGGGCCACAATAAGCTGTAAAATTCGTCGCCATGAAAATCACGTGCCAGATCGCGGCGGACAAAATTGCCGATTACTTGCACGGCAAGGTCAGCCAGGCAGAACTGGTCGACTGGGCGGAGCACGCCATGATGGACGCGGATTTCGACGAAGCGGACACGGAAGTTCTGTCTGAAATTGTTGGCCGCCTCGGGCTGGCGGATGTTGCTGAATTCGGACTGCGCTGGCAGGATTGCGAGGAGTTTCTTCGTCGGCTTGGCTACCGCGCTACGGTTAAAGTATCGAAACCCTAAGGATCAGTCGCGACCAGGACGGCGCCGAAGTCGAGCTCCACGCGGGCCTCCGGCACGTCAATTCAAAATCTCAGCGTTTCAGCATTTCAGTTTTCAGCATTTGGCTCCCCGGCCCCCGGCTTTCCGTCCGCTCGTCATCGGAGACTTGTCAGGATTTGTTGCCTGACCCCAATTCTTCCTAGGTATCCCAATTCTCCCGTCCAAATGTTAAATGTATAGACGCGACCCCGTCCAATTCTCGCGATACGAATCACGGCTGGAGCGAGCGCACCAGGTCGCGGACCTTCTCGGCCTCCGGCGTATTCCAGAAAATCACATCCGCGTCATCCGTGGCCGAGGAAGAAAATTCCACCCGCCCGATCCCGAGCAGCCCGCTGACGCCCGTCTTTTGCAGGTTGATGCTGCGGATATCGGAGATGCGGACCTCATTGGAAACCCGGTTCACGATGCCGAAATCGACCGCCACCCGCTTGTTCGTCACCGTGTAGCGCCGCCGCCGCCGGTCCAGTTGGATCCAGCCGAAGACCAGGAACGCGAGAACAAGAAACACCGCCCGGACCGGCCACAGGATGGGCCCGAGAGTCGGCAGCACGAGCCAGAAGCTCGCCCCGACCGCGGCGAGGAGGAAGAGAATCAAAACCCACTTCCCGGCATAATGAAGATTCGAGACCCCGCCGGTCCAAAGAACCTGTTCATTGTTATGCGCTGGCGCGGGATCGTTCATCAACGCAGGGGCCGTAGCCGTATATCCAGCATCCGCTGGCTGACGCAAGCGAGAAGCGGGGAGTCCGCGTGCGATCGAGCATCTTGGCCACATTCACATTCCCGACCCCGTGCTTTTGCTTCGAGAATCACATCACACCTTTTTTACGCCCGCCCGCTCGTAGCTTGTGGAAAGCGATGAGGCTCTGCCAATCTTCGATCGCCCGGGAAAAAAACATAGCCCCACCCGATCGCTTCCAGTAGAGACAGCCCGTGCCGGAACCCGACGACGATCTTCGCCTGAAAATCGGGCATGTCCTGTTCATCGACATGGTCGGTTACTCGAAACTTCTGATCGAGGACCAAAAAGAACGCCTGCACCAGCTCACCGCGATCGTCCTCGCGACGGAGCAGGTGCGCCTTTCGACCGACGAAACACTCGTTAGGCTGCCGACCGGCGACGGGATGGCGCTCGTCTTCCACCACAGCGCGGAAGAGCCGGCGCGGTGTGCGCTCGAGATCGCGGAAGCGTTGCGGAAGCATCCCGAGCTTCCGGTCCGGATGGGAATCCACAGCGGGCCGGTGAGCGAAGTGACCGACGTGAGCGGGCGCACCAACCTCGCCGGGGCCGGGATTAACATGGCGCAGCGCGTGATGGATTGCGGCGATGCCGGGCACATCCTGCTCTCGCAACACGTGGCCGAGGATCTTGGTCAGTATCGGCAATGGGCGCCGCGTCTGCACGACCTCGGCCCGTGCGAAGTGAAGCACGGCGTCCGGCTGCACCTGGTGAATCTCTATGCCGATCCACTCGGCAATTCGACCTTGCCGAAGAAATTCGCCACCGCCAAATCGGCGCGACTCAGGAGCAAAGGCGGATTAATCGCCGCGCTCGTGCTCGTCGCGCTCCTCGCGGCGGGGGCGACCTGGTATTTCACCTCGCACCGGGCCGCGCCGAAGAGCGCCGCCATTCCGGAAAAGTCGATCGCGGTGCTGCCGATGGTTAATTCCACCGGCGACCCGGCGAACGAATACTTCTCCGATGGGATGTCGGAAGAATTCATCTCCTCGCTCTCGCGTCTGCCGGCCCTGAAAGTCGTCGGGCGCACCTCCTCTTTTCAATTCAAAGGCAAGACCGACGACAGCAAGACGATTGGCGAAAAGCTCGGCGTCTATTACCTGCTCGAAGGCAGCGTGCGGAAATCCGCCGATCGGGTCCGCATCGCGGTGGCGCTGATCAAATCTGGCGACGGCGCCAATGTCTGGTCCGACACCTACGACCGGGAGTTGAAGGACATCTTCGCGGTGCAATCGGAGATCGCCGGCGCGGTGGCGAAGGCGCTCAAGGTCGCGCTGCTCGAGAGCAACGGCCACCCCGTGGCGCTGACCACTGCGGCCACGCCTTCGAACCAGAATATCGAGGCCTACAACGCGCTCTTGCAGGGAAATTTCTACCTGGAACGCGGCCCCGCCGACGACGTCCGGAAGGCGATCGGCTACTACGAGGAGGCGATCCGGCTCGACCCGCGTTACGCGCTCGCCTATGCGAAGCTCTCCTATGCGGCGGAGTTTCTCGACACCCGCTTCGGGGGGGTTGGGCCGCAGGAAAAAGCAGAGCTGACCGCGAAAGCGCGCGCGGCGGCAGCGAAAGCGCTCGAGCTGGATCCGAATCTCGCCGAGGCGCATCTGGCCCAGGGCCGGCTCCTCATGGACATCGATTTCAATTTCGCCGCGGCGGAAACGGAACTCCGCCGCGCCGCCGCGCTCGCCCCGCAGAATGCGCCGGTGACGGCGGCTCTCGCCTTGCTCCTCTCCTCCCTAGGCCAGCTCGAGGAAGGCGTCGCGCTCACGCAACGAGCCATTGCGCTCGATCCCTTACGCATCGGATCCCACTTCAACCTCGCCACCTATCTCACCGCCCTCGGCCGCTACGACGAGGCCGAGGCGGCGATGCGCCAGGTCATGACCCTGCAGCCCGACTCCGCCCAGAGCTACATGCAGCTCGCGCTCTGTCAGATCCTGCGCGGCCAACCCGGCGCCGCCGTCGCCTTGGCGAAACAGGAAACCGATCCGTTCTGGCGGACCTATGCCCTGGCGCTGGCCTATTTCGCCCACGGCGACCGGGCCGAGGCGGACGCGGCCCTGAAAAAACTGATCGCCGAAGGCGCGAACGACTCCGGCAGCCAGATCGCGCAGGTCTATGCGCTGCGCAAAGAACCGGAAAAGATGTACGAGTGGCTGGAGCACGCCTGGAAGACCCACGACGCGGGTGTGACCCTGCTCCTGAGCGATCCTTTCCTCCGCGCCTACAGGAACGACCCGCGCTTCATCGCCTTCGCCCAAAAAATCGGGGTCATGAAAAGATAGAGGCAGGATGGAAGGGGAAGTCTGTGATTCTCGCTGCTCCCGACATTCCAAGCTTTTCTTGCCGTGAATTCACCCCGACAGCGGGAATCACAGACAACCCCCTTTTACGCCCCGCCCTCTGGTTAATCAGTTTCGCCATTGTCTCGGCCGCTTCGGCGCGGATTTGGATTGCGCCGCATGGACGAGCGGAGCGGACTGAAGGGCAGGCTCAACGAGAAGGAAGGGGAACAATGGCCGCGCACCGCTAAGGAGAACTCAGCATGAGAACCACGCCGCTCGATTTGGAGGATTGCTAAGGGAGGAACGGGCCGCCCAGTCGGGCATGAATCCCTGAACGTTGCAGGCGCTCTCCGCTGAGATGGCAATAGGATTGGAGCGAGATTCTGACGCTGACCGCCGCTTGTCGAGCCTCCAGATCACAGTCGGGTCTCCGCCGGGTCTTTGCGCTTGTGCCGTAGGGGCAACCTGTTATTTTAGGGCAATGTATCTGAAGGAAGTAGCGTTACGCTAACGCTTTCTGACAAGGGCGTTCTCTAATTCCGTCGCATGATTGTTGCTGCGCATTTCGCCGCCTTAGATCGCGACATATGGCGGGACGCCAATCCGTTCTCTCCTGAGATCGATATTGTTGCAGACATACTTCTTCACCCGTATGCGCGCGATGATGAGCGGCAAATTGCAATCCGGGGCTGGTTGGCGAAGCACCAGCCCTGCGTCTTCGGGCAAGTCCGGCAAAGGCCGAACGGCAATATATAGCCGTTATTACGGATGAGCTTCTTCAGCAAGGCGAAGACGCCGTGCGAGAAAAGCTCGCCCTTGAGAAGCGGACTTGGAAGCAATGGTCACTTCGCGGCGATGGCCGCCATGGCCTGTTGATAGTGTTTGCATCACCACGGCTACACTTCGCAGCACCAAACAAAGCGTTAAAAATTTGTTCCGAATACCTCGGAATTTGTTCGTCGACGTCCAGGCGAAAGATCCTGCGGGAAATGACGTTTGCTATGAATGGCTCTATCTCGAGAATCCGGTGACACATGAATTTGTAAAGTTCAGGGTCATTCTGGATTCTCGCTTGTCCTGGAGATAAGCGATGGTGGCATGATCATCGGTTTCCGGGCGGTGTTGGTTTTACGCTCAACAGCCTAGGACATATGGTACAAACGAAGGAGTGGTAAGAAAAGTTAGCTAACCCGGGGGAGTGGGCTGCCGGGCTAGCGATGCTTACCATCTCCAACGCTAATGATCATCCGAAGTTTGGGAAAGCAACGCACCTGATCGAACTTGACGAAGGCAAACCGATGAAGCCGCATCAATGTCCGTTTGCGAAACCAGAGATTCTTCCAGATAAGCTGAAGGGAAAGGATTGGACGACATACTCTGGGACTCATCACACGGACCATTCCATTCGCGCGAGTTTTTTGATGATGAGCGTGCGCCCGCGCGAGCACGAGGTGACTATCTCCTCGACTTCACTTATATTGCTGGGGGCGTTCAAGGCGAGAACGCAGAGCTCACTAGCGGCGTTCCGGTCGCTAAAGAGCAGGTATTTGAAGACATCGGTGAACCGGAAACGTGGCGACGAAAAGCACCGGTAAAATTTCGCGCAAAGATGCGTTCCCCTGAGGCGGATGCCGAGATTCGTCAGCGGCTGGCAATTTGCGTAGGAATGGCTGATGAATTGACGCTGGAAGGATATTTGTTATGGGTTGGCCTCGTGAATTTAAAGCTTGCGGCGACTGCGGAGACCCATTACAGGGTGAATGACCGTGGCGCTTCTGGACGATCTGGATCGAACAAAACGAACAAGTGTGGGTCTTCTTTCTTGCAGAGCCGCACACAAACCACTACTTGGCGCGAAGCGTGCTTTTTCAGCAGCGACGCGCGCGAAAGGGAGAAAGGAAGTTCGATGCCGAAACAGCAGATCATCACGTATTCCAGTCCACCACCGGCAACCACGTTGGCGAAGGTGTTCGGAGACAAGCCTCAGAGGGAAAAGTGAGCATCAGAGCAAGCAGGGATGTTCCGAAATTTCTCGCGAAGGTCGCGGAAGCACGTAGAAAATCGCGGAATAGCACATTGCGTTTCAAGTAGGCTGACGTAATTCCTATCGGGAAAGGCATTCCGATGGAGCATGCGATTTGTCAGTCGACGAAGCCGGGTAAGGTCGTCAACACTCAACGGCCGTTTTCCAGTTTCGACTATGTTGATCGAAATTTTGGAAATGTCCCGCCAATTCGTCGACTCTTTTCTCAGGCGCGGGCGGCAGGGATGTTCAGCATCGTGTCAGAAATCATTCCGGCCACGGCCCTAATCTCAGAAGAGAACGAGGAGATAAAACGTCTATATCCCGGACATCGGATGACCGACCTGCGACGACTCACGTTTTGGAAGACCTCCTTCAAATCGAGCGCCGATGTTGCAATCGCGGACCCGGATTCGTGTCTCGGCTATGCGATTCTAAAGCAAGATTCTGTACCCGGCCGCAAAGATTGCTGGCATGTGTTTGAGGCGGTAACCTGGCCGACCAAATACGCCTATAGCTATGTCCCTTGGATCAACCCGATTTAGATTTCGCTGTTGCGATCGAGAACTAGAAATATGCGGCGTCCTATACTGCCAGCAAAACGGACTAAACAAGGCTTGCGCACAAGTCGCACTCCGGAGCTTATGCTCAATTCACCGTAACCCCAGTGATGTTTCGTTTCGTCGAATCAACGAATTGGCGGGTCAAGTTAGTGGCGCTTTCGATCCAAGCCAGGGCTTAGAGGCCAACCAGTTATGCGCAGTGCTCGACGGGTTTGGAATTGGCTACACAGATATTGATTACAACACCGTGGATGTAATAGATCGAGATGCATTAGCTTACCAAAAATTTGTCTATGCGGGCATTGAGTCTGGCGCTGGTGCCTTGCTGGGCTTCAAGCTTGTGGGACCCGAAGCAACTGGGCATCACATTATTCCTTTTTTTGGGCACACCTTTAACCGCGACATGTGGGTGCCCGACACCGAGAACCAGCGTATTTCCATGTGGGCGAGGAAACCCGCTACGTTCCGAGTGAGTCATGGGTTAGCACATTTGTCGGTCATGACGACAATTTCGGATCGAACTACAATGTACCTCGCCTATACATTACTCCAGAGCAGGCTCAATACGTCGTCAGCCTCTATCCGGACTTTGTAAAATACAGCGGGGTAGAAGCTGAGGCGATCGCTATTAACACGCTCTACACCGTTAGGAAGATGTTTATTCCGGCTGCTATTCCGTGGTATAGCCGAGCTCTGAAAGCAATCGATTCGCAGAGAGTTGTATTGCGGCCTCTCGCATTGACGAGAGATGAATATATTACTCACTTACGCGCGATAGACGGGTGGACTGGTGAAGGTGAAAAAGAATCGAAGGAGGTGTGCGATGGCCTCGCTTCGTCCCTCCCGCCTAACTTGTGGGTCGTGGAGCTCTCGATGCCGAGTTGTTTCCGGCGAATCTGCGCAAAGTTGGCGAGGTACTGTTGAATGCCGCAGTTGAACCCAATCCCGATGACGAGCTCGGCGCATTCATTTTAGCCCGGCTACCGACCGCGTACATCCTTCAAGCTGGGAGGGACGCAGATCGTACTCCACGTTTTACCCGTGGTCCCAGTAGGATTCGCACGCACACTCCGGTATATACGGATTTGGTGATCAGCTGCGAGAAGTAGCTGAACGTCTCTTGCCGGTCCAAGCAAAGGGGACGACAGGGGCAGCGCGTGAATCTTTAGAGACGGCTCGATGGTCGCAGCAAAAAGCATTTCATCCGCGAAGCCAGGAAAGGGGTTGGTCTGTGATTCTCGGGATGTTCGGATTGCCTTCAGCGAAGCCTGAGCAGATCACCGGCAATAGCTGCTGAAGCTGGCGCGGTTCGAGATGCGGTTGCGCCATGAATCAGTGAATTGCCGGCGTGTTGGGCCGCTTCTGCTCGCGTTCCAGCGCTGCCGGCCTCAGTGCCGCGGTGCAGGGAGATCCCAGGTCAGAGCCTGAATCGTGACATTCGAAGTCGCCACGGAAAAACAGAATGGAGTCTACGGGAAGGTGTCAGTCTGTGATTCTGGCTCCTGTCGGTGTCATATTCGGATGAGTTCTGGAATTCCGAGCCCGGTGAGGTATTCGAATGTCGGCTGGTAGAACTCCGGCAGCCGGGTTGGATCGTTCGAGTCGCCAGGCGGCACGAAGATGATCATGCCCTGTCGGGCACGTGTGAGTAGGACGCGATAGGCGTTTCGCAGAAATGTGCGGTTGTCCGTGTTCGCGATATTGCACCAGCGGTCCCCGCGGAAATCATGATAGTTCCACGCCGATCCGTTGAAGCGAAAGTCGCCGCACCAGGCGACGCAGGCCCAATCGAGCTCAAGTCCCTGCACCTGAAACTCCGTGGCGGCGTCTTCTAAATAGTAGCTGGAGCGGGTATCGTGGCGCTCGTTGAGGAAGTAGTGCACCGGATCAACCGACACCCGAATATCGATCGCGTGCGGTTTCAGTCGCATCGCTTTCGATGAAGCGACGAGCCCGTAGCGTTCTGTTCCTCGTGCCTTTGAGCGCACCCATTCCCGCGCAGTGTCGATATCGCGCGTGATTGCGATCGGGAATCTTGGGGCCAATTCCGCAAACGCGCGTTTTTGCCTGCGCCTCATCACAGTCGAGCAATGCCTTGACGAATGCCGACACGTTCTCAGCGCGGAATGAACGCATGGACACCGCTAGATGCAGCGAATCATCGAGGTGCGTCTGTGGACGCTCCTGCACCACGCTCGACTGTCTCGTTCGTCAGCATATTCGCTGTCCGTGAGGCGCGACGAGATGAACATCTCCCAGTTTGGGAAGCTGCGGTGCACGGCCTCGAGCCACGCTCGATGCCGGCTTCGCCGGTGTTGATCTCCTGACCTCCGCCGACGAGGCAGACGATCACCGCCCAATCCCGATGCCGGTCCATGTAGGAGATCAGGAACTCCGGCTCCGAATGGGAGAAGCGGGGCGCTTCTTCTTGCGCTGCATGAAGTTGGCGGTCTTCGGCAGGTTCCACGCGCGTTGCGCTTCATCGAAGATGACGACGTGCTCGACCGGCGGGTCCGCTGTCAATCAGGCCATCGTCGCGAAAGTGGTGGACGTTTTGAATGAAGGCTTTCACACTTTCTCCGATCTTGCCTTTCCGAACTTTTTTCGCCGCGACTTCTTGCGCCGTTCGAATTCGTCGCGGGTGAGAGCCTCGCGAAGCACGGCCACGAGCGGGCCGTTCCCGGAGAGAAAGACGGCATGCGTCGGCTCGTCAGCGTCACGCCGGCGTGTCGCGAGGTTTAGCCCGACGAGCGTCTTCCCGGCCCCGGCACGCCTGTTACGAAGCAGATACGTTTGAGACCTTTGGCTTGTGCTTCGTCCACGAGTTCCTCGATTCGCCGCGAAGTCACATTCAGATTCTGGGCTCCGGCATCGAACCGCGCGATCGCTTCGACAGAATGCTGCGCATAGAGCGAACGCGCTGCTTCGACGATCGTGGGTGTCGGATGGTAGGAGGCAAGCGACCAAGCCTCGGCATCCATTGTAGCGCCGCCAATCTGCGCAAGGGCAGCGTCGATAACCCTGCGAAAGCTTGCGGGATCAAGACCCACCGGTCGGTAAAGCTTGTCCGCGTCAGCCTGTAAATTCGACGCTCGGACATTCAGTTGCTTCAGTCGCGATCAGAAGCGGAACAATCGAGGCATCATGACTTGCCTCATGAAAGTTCTTCAGATCGAGTCCGTAGTCCCAAACCTGATCGATCGCAGACCGATCGAACGTCTTCTCGCCGACTTTGAATTCGACAGCGAAGACAACCGGCCCAATCACCAGCACCACATCAATCCGCCGCCCCATGCGTGGGATGTTGAACTCGAAGAAGATCGAGCCAGTGAGACCGACGAGTTGGTCGCGCAGTAATTCGATCTGGGCAAGCCAAGCATCTCGTTGAGTCGTGAGCAGAGCGAAGGTGCCATTAGTGGTTAAGTGCCCGAGCTACGGACTCAGGAGCCGCGGCAAGAAATTCCGCAATGGAAGCGCCATACCAATAACGCATCGATGTTGGCTTGGTCGCGATCGCATTCCCATCGCCGGCTTCCATTCGTCGGAGAGTAGATCAGAATCGGTGGCGCTTGGCCAGCGGAGTGCTCTGGATAGGTCCGGTGTGTTGGGCCGGGGTCGGTCTGTGAATCTCGGCGTCGGAAACCGCGAAGGTCGTCGGTTTTATTTTCTTGCACGTGCGGCATGCGGTCGGCTCTATTGTCGGGCATGATCACCGTCGTCACCAAGCGCAGCGCGAGTCAGCTCAAAACGGAATTGCGGGCGATCAAGAAAGCGGGAGATAAGATCAACAAAACCCCGGCGACCGCTCGCGCGTTTCTGCGCAAGAACGGCTTTATACGAGCGATAATAAGGTCGGGAAGCATTACCGGTAGCCCCGCGATGCGGGCGACGTCGTTTGTTCTCGGCTATCACGGCTGCGACGAACAAGTCGGCGAGGGGATTCTGCGAAACGAGAATCACGTGGCGGTCAGCCGAAATCGCTACGACTGGCTGGGTGAAGGCGCGTATTTTTGGGAAAACAGCCCGGAACGCGCACTGCAATGGGCGGAGTTTCTGAGGAAGCACCCACCGCACCCGGATCGGCGGGTTCGCGAGCCGTTCGTGATCGGGGCGATCATCGATCTCGGGAATTGCCTCGATCTAACTGACCCGAGTTCGCTGCAGATCGTCCGCGGCGGATATGATGAACTTCGTCGCGCGGCTGCGCATGCGGAGGCGCGCCTGCCGGTCAATGAACCCGCGCAAGGCGATGACATCGATCTTGTGAAACGTCACCTCGACTGTGCGGTGATCAACTTCGTCCATCTGCTGAGGGAACGTGAGGGGCTGGAAGCGTTTGATACGGTTCGAGCGGTTTTCACTGAAGGCCTCCCGCTCTATCCCGGCGCGAAGATCCTGGCGAAAACGCATCTGCAGATCTGCGTCCGAAATCCCGAGGCCAGCATCAAAGGCTATTTTCGGCCGCTAGCCGGGATGGAGTCCTAAGTCCTGGCGGCGCGTGCGGCATCCCCCAGCAAACGTCTGACGGCCGTCTTCAGTTCCGTCGCTGGGAAGTGGCGGTGTCACTGCGGGATGACCGCGGTAGCTACTTCTTCTCCTGTTTTTTCGCGCCGCGCCTCGTGCTCTTGCGCGCGCTCCTCGAGCCATTGTTCGATCGGCTTGTCTCTGATCAGAAACCGGAATCCTTCCGCTTTGGCACGGTCCTTTGTCTTCTCGAGATCGAGATCGCTGAAGGGGACGCTGTGCGGGACGGATTTGGTTCCGCCGTTTTCCACGGTGATGAAGTGGAGCTGGTCGTCCACCCGCCAGTAATCCGCCACGGTGTAACTGGTCCCATCGTTGAACACCAGTTGTGGGTAGCTCGCCGCAGCGCTGCCCAGGAACACATAGGTCGGGGATGGCAGGGTGTAGTCGACGACAGGATAAGAGAAGCTGTAGGGAACGGGATACCGGTAGGGGAACGGCGCGTAGGATGGAAGCAGCCACGGCGGGCACCAGCCGTAAAAGTGCGTCAGTTGCACCACGGGGCGCGGGTGCAGGAAGTGCCTGTGCCGGAACCTTTGCGGGAAAGCCGTTCCAGTCATCGCGAGCAGTGCGAACAGCGCGCAACAGATCGTCCGCCCCATACCATAAGTTCCGTCCGGAACGCGGCCGGTATCAAAGAGAATTTGTGCCGCGACGAGATGGGAAGGTGGCAAAATTCACGCGCTTTGACGGGTTTGGGTAACGCGCGGGAGGAAATGGGGTTCGCGGGGCTCGCTGAGGGCGGCGCGGGGCGGTTTTTGGGTTTGCCGGGGTGAATCTCGGGGGCGGTTCTCGGAGTGATTCCCTACCTTGGGTGCATTTCTGATTGATAAGAGTCGTGCGGAGGGCGAAGCCGCAGTAACTTCGCGCATGAATCGAGAAGTTATTATCCTTTGGCGGAACGTTCTACTGCGCACTTTCGTTGTCGGGGTGGTGATAGCGATTGTGTTGTTTCTTGCCACCACTCTGCTTTGGAATACGGCGGCGGCTTGGGTGCTGTATCTCTTCACCGTCGATCAACGCGCGCTCGGCCGCATCGTGCTCCAATTCTTTCTTAATGTGCGGATCGTTCTGCTCTTTTTCTTCCTCGCGCCTGCTCTCGCCCTGCATTGGACGCAAGCGAAAATGAACGTATCCCGCTGAGAGGGGAGCTAGAGTTATCCGGCGCCCGTCTGTAACTCTCGCGGAGTTATGAGCGAGAGTTCCTTTGTCGCCTAGGCGGCCGCCTTCGGAGCGCTCAAGCTCTTGCTGTAAAAGCCGGAGCGGTCGAAGCAGCAGGGCCGGCGTTTGCCGCTCGCGAGCATCGAGCAGGCGGTCTTGATGCAACGGGTGCGCGTCTCTTCTTGCTTTGCGGAGGTGATCCAGTGCGAGGTGAGAAAGGGTTAGCTCTTGAACTTTGCAAAATTCCCGGAGACACCTTCCAAAGGAATATCTCAGCTTCAAAGCGAGAACTCGGTGAGGCGACCTCGCCGCCGCGTTCTCTGCCCATCACGCGATCCGCGCCCCTTGGGCGACGAGGATGACGATAATCGCCGCCAGCGTGATGAGGCTGATGGCGGCGTGATAGATCGGACGCCGGGTTTGCGCGACGAGAAGGGAGAGGAGGACGATCGCGGCCGGGATGATGAGGAAGGCATCGAACGGGGCGAGCGGGTAGATGGTCCAGTTGCAGACGAGGGCGGCGGCCCAGGCGGCGGCGTTGGCGCGCAGGAAGATGGCGCTGTTCTCGTAATAATGGGCGCGCAGGTCGATCGTTTCGCCGGTCTCCGGCGGGCGCGGGAAGAGGAGCACGGTCATGAGAAAGACAAGCGCGGTCAGGGCGATGAGGAGAAGGAAGGAGATCAGTCGCCAGGTGTGGACTTCGCGCACGGCCCAGAGCGACCACCAGTTATCGGCATCGCTCAGGAGGAGGGCGAGGATCCAGGTGCTGTGCACCCAGTAATTGCGCACCCGGTGCCGTTCCTCGATCAGCCGCGCCACCCCGGTCATGAGCTGGGCGACAGCGATGCCCAGCACGACCGAATAGAAAACGGTGACGAAATCGAATGGACGCACCAGGCGATTGAAGCTTTTTCGGGTGCAACGGCAATCGCCAAGGTGCCCGGACCGGCAGAATGGCAAACGGGTTCGACGCTCAGCTGGCCGATGCACCGAGGGAGGCAAAAGCTTCGGGCATGAGTCGAAGAAAGTGCGCGCTGCCCAGAGCATGGTGAGGACGCTGTGAGGGGTCGAAGGCGTGCTTCCCGGCTTCTAAATTCGCTGCTCCTGGGCGATGATCCCCGATGCAAAAGATTACGCCGTTTCTGTGGTTTGATGGTCAGGCAGAGGATGCCGTAAAGTTTTATCTTTCGGTCTTCAAAGACGGGAAAATTCATTCGACGAGCCGGTATCCGGAGGACGGGCCGGGCACCGCCGGTGCCGTAATGACGATCGCCTTCGAGCTGAAGGGCCAGCAATTCGTGGCCTTGAATGGCGGACCGGGGTTTCCCTTTACCAATGCAGTCTCGCTGGTGGTGAACTGCGACTCGCAGGAGGAGATCGATTACTTCTGGGAGAAGCTCTCCGCGGATGGGGGCGAGCAGATCCAGTGCGGCTGGCTGAAGGACAAGTTCGGGATGCCGTGGCAAATCGTGCCGAGCCAGATCTGGGATTGGTTGAACGGCGATGATCCCGCGAAAGTGAAACGGGTGACGAGCGAGGTCTGGCAAATGGAGAAGCTGGACCTGCCCACGTTGGAGCGCGCGGCGGCCGGGAGCTTAGCCTAACGAGTCTGCCGCCGTCCGAGTGAACCGCAGTCCCGGAGCCTCGTTAGGCGAAAACGCGCCGGATGAGCCGGACGCAGCGACGGAAGCGGGGCCGATCTCAGCCCCGAGATTTTCGCGATCGATTGCTTGCGGCCGTTTTCGTTTTCAGCAGCGGCCGCAAAATATCGAGAAACGAGTTGAGTAAGGGAGACTGGTTTCCGCGCCGCCAGACAAGCGCAAGATCAAGCGTGGGAGTTTCCGAAGGGAGCGGACGGAAGACCGCGTCGGAAGGAAATCGTTGGAAAAGAGCCGGCAAAATACTTACTCCGAAACCGGCCGAGACGAGATCGAGGAGACTTGAAACCCCGTTTGCCGTCTTGGCCAGGTGCGGCTCAAAGCCGGCCTGGCGGCAAAGTTGCAAAACGCGATCGTGGAGCAAAGCCCCGACCGATCGATCCACGATAACGAAGGGCTCGGCGGCCAGTTTCCGCAAGGCAATGCGGCGAAGCTTGGTCAGGCGATGGTCCGGGGGCAGGGCGACCAGCAACTCGACTTCGCGGACCGGTTCAAAGACGAGTTCTGTCCCGAGATCGACCGTTGGCGAGGGAAGAAAACCCAAGTCGATGCGTTGATCGATCAGCGCTGCGATCTGATCCTGCGGCAATAATTCCGAGATCGTCACATCGACCATCGGGAGGCGTTTGCGAAAGGCACGGATCGCCGCCGGAAGAAAGAGGCCGCCGAGCGGAGGCAGAATGGAAATATTCAAATGACCGGCTTCGCCGCGGCTGGCGGCCCGGGCGAGATCGCCCGCCTGCTCGACTCCCGCCAGAATTTGCCGGACTTCGCGAAGGAAGCATTCGCCGGCCGAAGTGAGGGCAAGCCCGTGAGCCCCACGCTCGAAGAGCTTCACACCCAATTCATTTTCGAGGTCGTGAATCTGGCGGCTGAGCGGCGGCTGGGAAATGTGCAGCCGCTGCGCCGCGCGCCGAACATTCAATTCTTCGGCCACGCCTACGAAATAGCGCAAATGACGCAGCTCCATCGCAAGACACTCCTACGATAGAAACGGTCGCACGCACGAGAATGCTTGCGGGAAGAACAAGTCCCTGCGTTCGCCGCGGCGCTCCCATGGCGCGGCGAAGGTCGAGTTGCAGGATCGGCTTCGGCGA
This sequence comes from uncultured Verrucomicrobiae bacterium, assembly GCA_963792775.1. Taxonomy (GTDB): domain Bacteria; phylum Verrucomicrobiota; class Verrucomicrobiia; order Chthoniobacterales; family UBA10450; genus Palsa-1392. Next base: position 95,886 of record CAWBXU010000016.1, read on the forward strand.
TACCTCTGCCGAATCATTATGAGACCGAGATAGTATTAGAAGCCACGAATCACAGGCCGGATGCTATTTCGCAAAACGAAAGGGCACCTATGAAATCACGTATCAATCTGAATCAAAACTCGAAAGCCTTCCAGGCGATGCTGGCCTTGGAAACCAGCGTGAGAAAGTCGGGGCTGGAGTCCTCGCTCCTTCACCTGGTGCGGATGCGCGCCTCGCAAATCAATGGCTGCGCCTACTGTCTCGACATGCACTCGAAGGAAGCGCGTGCAGCGCATGAGACCGAGCAACGGCTCTATTGTCTTCCCGCATGGCGCGAGACGCCGTTTTACTCCGAGCGCGAGCAAGCTGCACTCGCCTGGACGGAAGCCGTCACGCTCATCTCCGAAGGTCATGCGCCGGACGACGTTTTCGAGATGGCGCGGAAGCAATTCTCGGAGGAAGAGCTGGCCGCCCTGACTCTGGCCATTGTTTCCATCAACGGATGGAACCGATTCGCTATCTCTTTCCGCGCTGTCCCAGGATCATTCCAGCCCGGCAAGACAGAAATCGAATCGCAGGCAGCCTGATGGCTCAACTTTAACGACCATGGATATCGATGTCCTGATCGCCGGCGCCGGCCCGGTCGGCTTGTTTTTGGCTAACGAGTGTGCCCGCCGCGGGATGCGCTATCGGATCGTCGAGAAACGCTCCGGGCAATCCGAACATTCCAAAGCGCTCGCGATTTTCCCGCGCACCATGGAGATCTTCGATATGGCGGGTTTGGTAGGTCCGTTTCTGGAAAAGGCTAACCGAGTCACATCGGTCGCCGTGAAATCGCATGAGCGTAACCTCGCACTCATGCCATTCACTCCCCACGAGAGTCCTTACGACTTTATCGCCATGGTTCCGCAGAACATAACTGAGCAACTCCTGGCCGAAGAGTTAGGTCGCCGGGGCGGAGCAATAGAATACGAAACCTCCTTTGTCTCCGGCGTGGAGCAGGATGGAGGGGTCCGAGTGACTCTGGAGCGGAAAGGACAACACGCCGAGGTCACAGCCCGCTTCGTCGTCGGCTGCGATGGCGCGCATAGCGCCGTCCGACATCTTCTGAATCTGCCCTTCGAAGGCGGGGAGTATCGCGACCTTTTTCTCCTCGCCGACATCGCCACAAACGACGCCCTGCCCGCCGATCAGCTCCAGCTTTGCCCGAGCGAATTTGGTCCGGTCGCCATCTTTCCCATGAGCGCCACCCGCCGGCGCGTGGTCGCGACGATCACTGAGACGGAAGGCGATGCGCCTTCCTTAGGCCTGGTCCAGAAAATCCTGGAGCAGCGCGCGCCGCGGGAGATCGAAGCGCGTAGCCTGTATTGGAGCAGTTACTTTCACATTCATCATCGGCATGTCAGCCGCCTGCGGGTGGGACGTTTCTTCATCGCGGGTGACGCCGCCCACATCCATAGCCCTTTCGGTGGGCAGGGAATGAACACCGGGTTGCACGATGTCTGGAACCTGGCTTGGAAACTCGATCTCTTCCTTCAAGGTCGCGGAACAGAAGAGCTGCTGGATAGCTACAGCAGCGAACGGCTTCCGGTTATCAAGCAGGTGATCGAGACGACCCACCACATGACCCGCGTCATGGGCTCTCCTAACAAAGTTGTCCAGGCGCTGCGCGACGTCGTCATACCCATGGTCTCGCGCCTGGCACCCTTTCAGCATGCCTTCGTCCAAAGGCTGTCGGAGCTGGGCGTCGCTTATCGCGGAAGCCCGATTATCGATGGCCCTGGCAAACGTTATTTCGATGAATCAATCCGGGGCGGCGAGGGAGTTCTCAGTCGCTTCATCCTCAGCCTGGACGAGAACGCCGACCGAGCGGCGAGGGAAGCAGCGGATGAGTTACTACAGACCTTTCCGGATCTCCTCGAGTTACGGCTGGCGAAACATGAAGGCCTCATCCTGATCCGACCCGATGGCTACATCGCATATGAGGGAACCGATCGCGACCTTGTTAGTTCGGCTCCGGAAACGATCCGCCAGCTACTGAAGAAACAGAGTCGCGAACCCGAATCTGAGAGAAGCTCGTGCATGGCAATGAATCTGTGACTCTGCGCAGCATTGGAGGTCTGGATCGTTTCTGGGATTTCGCGCTTGGCCTCAAATTAGCACAGGTGGCCGATAAGCATCGCCTCCTGTTCTGCCTTGAACACGATCACGCCCGCGCGTCGTCGATCTCGTCTGGCGCGCCGACTCGACCGGCGGATCGACAGCCTGAAGGCCGGTGGTTTGCCGCCGATCGGGTAGCGAGCGGGCACCGGCGTTTCGTCACCCAAGCCTGCGCCGCCACCGGGCCTGATGAAGGCTGTTCCCTGTTAAAGAGATTGAGTTTCCGGCGCCTCTGCCATTTCATCGCGGGCGGTGTCCACGAAACCGGCATGGTTGACTCCCGCGATGCTGCGGAATTTTCAGCAGCTGCAGGGGATCGCTGTGGCGGTCGTCGTGCTCGCGCTCATTCCCTGGCTGGCGAGCGACTTTATCTCTTCGCTCGCCGCCACCCAGATGACGACGCACACAACCCTGCGGACGACGTCGGAAAAGGATGATGCGCGGCTGACCCGGGCCTTCCAATCCGCGCTAAGAAATAATCGCGGCGGCGAGGCGAACCTCGCGACGGAGAAGAATCCCGCCCAGGAGACGCGCGACGCCACGCTCACGATCACCGCGGGATCGAAACGCGAAGCGCTCGACGAGCTGGCGAGGATGACCGCGGCGATGAAGGCGGCCTTTGGCCGGGAAGGCGGGGGCGAGCTTTACGATATCGGGAATACGCCGCGCGCGGAGCCGGTGCCTAACGAGCATACCATTCTCATCCGCAAAGCCTGCAATTGGGGCGCCCTCCTGATCCTGCTCGGTGGTCTGGCGTTGATGGCGAACAGGCTGCAGAGCTCGGGGCTGTCGAAGGCGTCGATGTTCGCGATCGCAGGCGGTCTGGTCGGCGGCGCGCTTCTCATTTTCGGCGGGCCCCTCATCTGGATACCCGGCCTCCCGGTGTTCCTCGTGGTCCTGGTGGCTGTGCTCACCCGGCGGGTGCACCGGGCGGCGAGATGGGAGGAAGGTCAGGCGCACATCACGAAATCAAAGGTGACGGTGAAACGCCATCAGTTTGCCGGGGAAGAGACAAAGATCACGAACACACCCTCGGTGGCGTATGATTTTTCTGTCGGCTCTCAACTCTTCCATGGGAACCGGATCAGCCTCGGGTTCGGCCCGTCGGATAACGTGAGCGAGACCTTGAAGCACTATCCGGTGGGAGCGACCGTGCCGGTCTTCTACGATCCCGCCAACCCCGAGGAAAGCGTCCTGGAACGCAAGCCTCCCGCCAGTCTTGGTTGCATCTGGGGCGGCACGCTCGTGGCCGTGCTGGTCTACATCGGGGTGCTCCTTTCCATCATGCGGAGCGAGTCGATCGTCGACAGCCTGGGAGCGACTCTGCAAAGCGCGTTCCCGCGCGTTCACCATCCGATCGGGATGGTCCTGGCGGGATTGTTTGGCCTCTTCTGCATCGGGTCCTGGCTCTGGAATCGGCGGCATGTGCGCAAAGCCTTTCCCTGGCTGGTCACGAAAGGCCGGATCGTCTCGAGCACGACGGAGAACTATCTCGCCTTCGACGGTGGGAGCGGTGGTTCCCAGCATCGATTTTATCGTGCACTGGTCGAGTTTTCCTATTCGGTGGATGGACAGGAATATCACAACACCGTGGGCGAGCCGGGCACAATGAGGGCGTCCGCGGAGGCGGAGGCGGCGCGTTACGTCGTTGGCACGGAACTGGACGTCCATTACGACCCGCAGAATCCGGTCAATTCGGCGTTGGATATTGATGACGAAATGGTACTCGACGGCCGCGCCTCTCTCGTCGTGGGCGTCACCTTACTTGCGCTTGCGATCTACCTGGCTCTTCCCTGAGGCGCAGCTGCCTGAGAGCTAGATTCGTTAGGCGCCCCCCGGGGGACGGCAGACCTGATGGTGAAGATCATTTTGGAATGCGGACGGCAGACTTGGTAGAGTGCGTGGAATGAAAACGCTCGGCATCGTCGGTGGGATCGGGCCGGAATCGACGATCGAATACTATCGTTTCATCCTCGAAGGTCATCGCGCGCGGGTGCCCGATGGGAGCGCGCCCCATCTCGTCATCGACAGCCTCGATGTGAACCGCGGGATCGCCATGCTCGACGCCAACGACCTGGACGGCCTAACGAATTACATTTGCGCCTCGGTGGATCGGCTGGCGCTTGCCGGGGCGGAGATCGCGCTGATCGCGGCGAATACGCCGCACCTTGTTTTCGACGAGGTGGCGCGGCGCGCGGGGATCCCCATGCTCAGCATCGTACAGGCGGCGTGCGACCACGCACGCGGCCTCGGCCTTAAACGCCTCGGATTGCTCGGTACCGGGTTCACCATGCGCGCGCGGTTTTATCCCGATGCGTTTGCGCGCGCCGGACTGGAGTTGGTCACGCCGGGCGAGGCGGAGCGGGCATTCATTCACGAGAAATACATCGGCGAACTGCTCGAGAATCAGTTCCTGCCTGAGACCCGCACAGCGCTTCTCGGCATCATGCAGCGGATGCAGAAGGAAGACCGCATCGATGCAGTGGTGCTGGCAGGCACCGAGCTGCCGCTTCTCCTCCGCGGCGCCGAACCGGCAAACCTGTCTTTCCTCGATACGACAGTGATCCACGTCAAGGCGGCGCTGGACGCAATCGTTGCCTAACGAACGTAAGGCGTCCAGGCGTCCGCAAATACTCAAACTCCAGACCCGCGGAAGAGTCGTGACTGTTTAGTCATCGCCTGACCTGCTGATGCGGTCCTGGCTCTCGTTCATGCGGTGGACGATGTGTAATCCGACCAGCCGCGCGACCAAGACGGTGAGATAGATTTGGCCGGTCACGGCTTCGAGCATGCAGAGCGTTCGCGCGAGCGGCAGGCGCGGGACGACGTCGCCATATCCGACCGTGGTGAGAGTCATGAAGCTGAGGTAACGCAACTCGAGCACGCGGGTGAAGAATGAGGCCGCGTTCGTCGGGGCGAGGGCGCTAAAGGAGCCCGGCTGGATTTCCTCGAGGAGCGCATAGGCAAACGTCCAGGCGTATCCCATCATCATGTAGACACAAATCGCGGCGAAAATCCGGTCCATCGTGACCCGGCCGTCGCGCAGCACATACCCGAGGATGGTGACGGAAAAAAACGCGAGCATGACGGTGACGGAGACATGGGCAAAAAGGATACTCGCATGGCGCGGATGGAGGCGGAGCCGCCACGTCGCATAGATCGAAACAGCGCAGAGGATGAGCGCGATCACGAAAAGCGCTCTGCGTCGTATGAGGGTGTAGGAACTCGCGATGAGGACCGCGGCCGCGCTCACGTTCAAAAGGAAAACACCGCTGCCAAGGGCAAGGACGAACGGCGTAACGGTAAACAGGAGGAAGATGCAAATGAGTAATGCCAAGTGGGGCCGAGACTCTGGATTTTCTTTCAGGGCGAGTCTGTAGCACGCGTGCGGCCGGTGTCGCGAGCTTTTAACGCCGAGTCTGCGCGGCTTTTCGTTTTAAGCATCACACGTCCGAGATAGTCGTCACGATGTCATGGCGGCGGGTGCGTTTTCCGCAGACAAAAAGCGCAGCATGAAAACTCTACCTATCATCACCATCTGCTCCCTCAGCCTCTGTCTTTCCTTCCTGCCTTCCCCAGGCCG
>CAWBXU010000017.1:0-23845 GCA_963792775.1 uncultured Verrucomicrobiae bacterium
TCGTTTTCAAGACATTGCCGAGAAGCGACAACTCGGAGTCTAGGATTTCGCGCGATCGCTCGACCTGGTAGAGATCGTAGTAGGCGGTCTTGGTGCGCAGAATCAGATCGCGCGCGAGCGTCTGATATTCCCACGCAGCGATGACCGCCTCCCGTCCCGCCTTCCGGGACGCGAGAGAGAGTTTGCCCGGGAACGGGATCTTCTGTGACGCGCCAACGCGCTGGTTCTGGGCGCCGACACGGGTCTCGACGTTATCGAAGAAGTAACCGTAACTCAGCGTCGGATCGGGCAGCGACCCGACGACCTTGGGCCGCTCCCGGAGCGCGTCCCATTTGAGACGCGCCGCCTCGAGCGACGGATTCGACGCCATGACTTCGCGCACCAGCCCGGCAAGCGGCTCGCCCCTAACGACGGTAGTGAATAATAAGCTGCAAAAAAGGACGGTAATTGGTTTCATAAGATTCGGGAATTCGGACCGATGACGGTCGAATGGAGTGCCGGGAAAACGGCACACTGCGCCTGTCTAGCGCTCCCGAATCAGATGAGACGAATACAGCTCAACGCCAGCGGTGGCGGCGAATGCGAGACGGCGTCGTGCTCGAGCAGTCTCGCTCTCGGCGCAGGCGGACTAAGATGCCCGACAAGCGCGATCGGAAAGGAAACTGCGGCGACGACGGACTGATCTGTCGCCGCACGATTTGCGAGAGCTGATAACCGCTCCGCGGTGGCCTGATCGCTGACCGAGCAACAAGGGCCGCTCGCACAACAACAGGCGCAGGTCATGACCTGATGTTGCCCCGGCATGGTGCAGGTCGCGGGCAAAGCCAGCGATGGTTGCAACAAAGTTGCAGCCAGCAAAAGCACCAGGACGATTCCTTTCACGATGTTGTCTCATAGCATGAGCGAGGCCAGGTGTCGAGGCGGAGCGTTAATTCATCGCGTCTGAAACGCGCCGGACTGCACCCGACCTAAAAGACGCGCTTGGCTGGGTCCAGGATCGAAGGTCAGCTCACGAGCAGCGGCTGATTGAAATAATCGGCGATACCTTGCGGTCCTACAGTCTCGCGTTCCGAAGTAAGCTCTCCTTCTTGTAGGAACGTCCAATCAGGCGATATTGCACGCGCTATGGCGGGACACTCGCATCGCGGGTCACATTCCGGGGAGGAGCACGACCACGACCGACATTGTCACACCCACGGCACGGTTGACCCTTCGATCACCACCTCCGAGCGCGGCATCTGGGCGATCAAGTGGTCTTTCGCGGGGCTCATGATCACAGCCACGCTGCCGTAACGGATCGCGAAGCGAACGGCCGGGCTTTCAAAATCTGAGAAGCTGAGATGGGAGCAGTCCGATCAGAAACGGAAGCGGTTGTATTCCTCGTGCGTGCCGATCCAGAACCAATAATACTCGCCATCTCGTTCCCGGGCGATCGCCCGATAGCTTCGGCCGACTTCCACCGTGTGAACTTCGCCTTTCTTCTGAAATCCGAGCGAGGGGTGCCGAGGGTTCGCCTGGAACAAAGCGAAATTCTTTTTCGCTAACCGCTGCACATGCTCAGGCAACGAATCGTAGCATTCCCAAAAAGAGCGAAGCGCATGGGACTTCACGGCAGGGGCCTGAAGTTCCCAGCGCCAATTTCGGCATCGATTTTTTGCAAGGCGGCGGCATTCTTTCCGCCGGGAGAAAAGTCTTCCTCGAGTTGTTCGTCCCAGACGAGCTTATCCTGCCGCGCAATGTAAGCCGCGAGCTTCGCGATCTCTTCGCGATTCAAGCCCTTCACAGCCTCCTCGATTTCGGCCAGACTCATGAGCACAGCTTAGCCTTTGCCATCGTCTTCACAAGAGTCTCCTCAGCCCGATAATCACAACGCACCGCGAAACTCCGTCGGCGTGACGCCGGCGATGCCGCGGAAGACCTCTGCAAAAAACTGAAACGCTGAAATCGAAATCTGAAATGCTGAAATGAAATCCGGCGAGTGATGCGCTCGCGGGTGACGAACTACAGCGGACTCAGGCCAGTCCAAGGAAAAAGCTGACACGCTGCCGTAACGGATCGCGAAGCGAACGGCCGGGCTTTCAAAACCTGAGAAGCTGAGATGGGAGCAGTCCGATCAGAAACGGAAGCGGTTGTATTCCTCGTGCGTGCCGATCCAGAACCACGCGATCATGTCGCCTTCCCGCACTCCGACGGCGCGGTAATGCTCGCCGATGCGGACGACGCAAATTCCGTTGCGCCGTTCCTCGAAGCCTAAAGAGGCATGATACGGATCGTCTTTCCAGAGCCCGTACTTTTCCCGTGCCAGTCTCTGGATCGCTGGAGGGAGCGAAGCGAAATGTTTCCAGAACCGACGGTGAGTCCGTCCGGTCACGGCAGGTCCTGAAGCCGTCCTGCACGGATATCCGCGCGAACCTCTTCGGCCACCCTGTGCAACCGCCCGCCATCGGCAAAGTCGACGTCGATCTGTCGATCCCACGCGGCTTGGTCCCGCTCGCGAATAAAAGCGGCCAGGTCCGCAAGCTCTTCGGGAGAAAGGGCGTCCACGGCGTTCTTTATTTCTGCGAGGCTCACACAGCGAGCGTAGGCGCAATCATGTCGCAAAACAACTATAGCGCACTCCGAAACTCCGTCGGCGTGACGCCAGCGACGCGGCGGAAGACTTGCGCGAAGGCGCTCGGGCAGATTTGAAAAGCTGAGACGCTGAAAATCTGAAACGCTGAAATGAAATCCGGCGAGTGATGCACTCGCGGGTGACGAATTGCAGCGGACCCAAGGGAAAAGCTGAAAACTGAAACGCTGAAATCAATCCCTGAACGTGCGCTGACGTAGTCTTCCACTTTGTGGAGCTGGCGGATGGGCAGGCCGCCGCGAGAAATCCCAATCCAATCCTGCTTGCTCGCCGCCAGTTGCGCCATGACGCCTTCGCGCGGGGTAACTCCCATTCCTACGAGTCCTGGGCCCGGTCCTTTAGTATCACTCTGAAACCCAGAGCCGAAAGTTGTCTATCTTAAAATCGCCCACCGCAAAACCGGTGCCTGCCCCGAAACCAATCCCGCTAAACGAATAGTCCGGGAAAGCGATTTTTGTTTCGAGGGTCTTTTCACCGTCGATCCTCATCTGGATTCGGCCTTCGGTGAAAGCAATCTGGACGAGGTGCCAGGTGGAACCCCCCACCCAATCCGTCTCCACAACTGCGCCGAAGTTGCAGACGTTGTCTCGGATGAGCGCAATATAATCAGTCGCTGCAGGGTCACATCCCTCAATGTAAAGATCGAACTGGAGCCCATATCCCGCCACGTTCCTTGCGTTGGAGAGTTCAAATCCTTTCTTCGCGCCGAAACCCGGCTGGCCGTATGCGCCCTTGTCTTTGTAGAACATGAAAACAAACCCGTCTCCTCCACCCTGTAGTCCTCCCAGACTGCTTGCCTGATAGTTGAATTCCGCTCTCCAGCTGGTCGCGGTCAGCTCGTAGTTGGCAAAGACAGCTGCGCCTTTGACAGTGCTGGCCCGGGTCAGATCCCAAGCCCTAGCCGCCGAGTCCCACGCCGCTTCCGTGGTAGGATCACCGGCATAACGATTGATCGTCCACCGCCCGTTTGTGTTTGGATCGGTCGAGAAGTCGTCGGAGAAAACCAACGTCAAAGGCGGCCCATCGGGATTTACCTCAGCCTCCTCGCTGGCCCCCGTCGCACGGGCTGCGGACGCGCTGGCGAGGAAGAAAAACGTCAATAGCAGCGCGATGCAGGCGTCGAGGGCCCTGGCCCCCGCTGAGCACCTTAAGGCTTTGGTAGATAGGATGGCTGAGCGCGTCATGAGATTCTCCTTTTTTCCGCCGATTTGACTACGCCTGCGGAGCGACAGTCAAGACGAATGTTGGCGTGCGCGGCGATGGTTGAACTAAACAGGCGATAGCTCACGACCGAGAGCCTCACTTGCCAGGTTCAGCTCTCCTTCTTGTAGGAAGGTCCAATCAGGCGATATTGCACGCGCTATGGCGGGACACTCGCATCGCGGGTCACATTCCGGGGAGGAGCACGAGCACGACCGACACGGTCACACCCACGGCACGGTTGACCCTTCGATCACCACCTCCGAGCGCGGCATCTGGGCGATCAAGTGGTCTTTCGCGGGGCTCATGATCACAGCCACGCTGCAGGCGGTTGTTTTTATTCTTTCGCACAGCGTTGGGTTACTCGCAGATACAATTCATAATTTTGGCGACGCCGCCACCGCCATCCCTTTGTGGGTGGCCTTCATGCTATCGCGCTGGAAGCCGAGCCGTCGCTTTACCTATGGTTATGGACGAGTGGAAGATCTCGCCGGAGTCGCCGTCGTCCTAACGATTCTTTTTAGCGCGATCGTGGCGGGATACGAAACGGTGCAGCGTCTCCTGCACCCGCAAGCGGTCGGCTATCTCTGGGCGGTAGTGGTAGCCTCTCTTCTCGGCTTCGCCGGGAATGAGGCGGTTGCGATTTTTCGGATCAAAGTAGGCAAGGAAATAGAAAGCGCCGCGCTCGTCGCGGACGGTTATCATGCGCGCGTCGATGGTTGGACGAGCCTGGCCGTCTTGTTCGGAGCTATCGGCGTATGGCTGGGTTATCCGCTGGCCGATCCGATCGTGGGCGCTCTTATTACTATCGCGATCGTCCAAATCGTCTGGCAATCGAGTAAGGCGATCTTTACCCGGATGCTCGATGGGGTCGATCCAGAGGTGATCGAGAAATTGCGACACGCTGCCGCGCATGCTCGCGGCGTCGAGAAAGTGACCGATGTGCGGGCGCGTTGGCTGGGGCATCGATTGCATGCCGAAATTAACATCGCGGTCGCGCCCCATCTGGAGGTGACCGAAGGACACGCGATCGCCAAAGAAGTGCGACACTCGCTTATGCACCACGTGGGCTATCTCTCCGACGTCATGGTTCACGTCGATCCCACCGCGGAAGCGGGCGAAAAATATCACCGCATAGTTGCCCACACGCACGACAACCTGCCGATTCATTCACACTAGTGGCCTGTATCACTTGAAGCCTGAGTACTGGTGTGGGGAGCGCACGCGCCCTCGCGTGCTGGTTTCGGCGGCTCGCCGAAACGAACTTTGCCTGGCAACATTGGGAGAAGAAAGTTCGCAATGACGGGGGCGTCATTGCCAGCACGCGAGGGCGCGTGCGCTCCCCAGAGCCAAGCGATTGCGACGAGTTGCAGAGACACACGTCCCTATCGCAGCGTCGCTCGCGATCGGGCCTCTCAATCTTAAAACCGAAACGCGATGGCGCCGCTGATCCGGTAATCTGGCACCACCTGCAACGCGGTGTTATCGATCAAGACGGGAAGCTCCACCGCCACTTGCGCGCTGATCTTGCCTAACGACGCCACCAAACGCGGGCCGATGGAGACCGACGTGATGCCCGTGTCCTCCGCGGGGTCGCCCTGAAACCGATCGACATCCTTGTGCTCGCCGGAAACGACCGCCTGCAATCCGACGATGGCGTGCGGATTACGCACAAAGTAGTAGCCCGGCCCGCCGCTCCAGGAGAGATCGTTGGCAAAGTGATATTGATGCAGGCCATCGCCGCGAAGGGTAAATTGCAGGTCCTCCTGAAAGAAGAAATTCTTGTAACGCAGAGAAACTTGCCCGCCGAAAATCCCGTCGTAGGAGCCTGTGCCTAACGTCAGGTCGTGTCCGTGGATTCCGCTCTCGGGCGCGCCTTCCACTTCCACTTCGTTGAACTCCTCCTTGATCCGGCTGCTGTCGCCGGTGGGGAATTTCGCTCCGCCAATGAAGACGCCGGAGAAGGTGAAATCCGGTTCGCGCTCGATGAAGCGGGGCGACTTGGGATCGCTGAAATCCATCTCGCGGCCGCCACCCTTTTCCAGGTGAAAGAGGACGAGTTTCCCGAGCAGTGAAACGTCCCCCAGCCCCGACTCCGTCCCGCGATCGATCGCAAAACCTTCCGGCCGCTGAAAGGAGCGGTAGATCAGCGGCGCATTCACCTGCAGCGCGAAACGGCTGTTGAAAGTGTAGCCCACGACGAGCTGTGTGATCGAGCTGGCGAGATATTGATCCGTCGGGTTATCGACCTCGCGGCCGTCCACCTGCACGGTGTTGAAGTAGGTGAACTGTTCGCTCACCGCCGCATAGAAGCGGTCGCGCCACGTCTGCGGCGCAATCGCGCCCGGCTGAGTGGCGCTGCTCTCAGGCGGCAGCGTTTCGAGTTGCGGCGTGTAGCAGCCGCAGAGATCGCACGCCCGCGCTGGGACCAACATGATCGCGGCGAGCGCGCCTAACAAAAAGAGTCGTGTTTTCAAAATAAGTTTCCTCCTCAGGAAGTTGGGATGCGTCCACCAGCAAGGTGCGACCGATCCCGGGTTGTAAGTGAAATGCTGCGACTCGTGCAGGAACACGACGCAGCCTTGGCCTAACGAGTATGAGTTAGCCCGGGAGAGAGCGCGGCGGCGGCACCGGAGGAGACTGTGCCCGCTCGACTATTCGAAAAGCTGCCGCTGCGTAAACGTAGGGCGCGGCTGGTGGTCGCCAGGCCGGCGGACGCTTCTGACAGATCAAATCCAGCCTCGCTGCCTGCGGCAGGATCTCGGATTTCTTTTCCGATTTCTTGCCCGCGGCCACGGCGTGACAAAGATCGCAGGGATGCGCGCCGTCGAAGGTTTTCTCGACCGCCTCGGTCAGGGAACTTTGGCGGGCGTTGCTCACCAGCATTGTCGTCCAGGCGAGCGATTGCAGCGCCAGCCAGTGCAAGCCCACGGAAAGGCAAAGCGCGAAGATCATCGCGGCCCGGCCAATCCTGGAAATCATGAGATCGAGGCTACAGTCGAGAAACGAAAGCGTCAATCGCGGGCCGGGCAACCGGCCCCCGGCCCGCGCTGACGACCGCCTTAGAACGTGGTGCGCAGGCCGACGATGATGCTGCGGCCTTCCAGCGGGAGCACATCCTTGAGAAAGGAGAGATGATCGCGCGCTTCTTCATTCGTTAGGTTCGTGCCCCGCAGGTAGGCATCGACATAGGTCGGGCCGATCCGGAAACGCCGGCTCAAGGTGGCGTTGAGGAAAGTGTAACCGGGCGTCGAGGTTTCGAATTCCGCGGTCCGATATTGCCGGTTCACCCGCTGGCCCTCGATGCTCGCGCTCCAGGTCGGGCTGACGTAGTTGAGCGATGCGCTGTAGCGGAAGGGCGTGATCCGCGGGAGCGGCTCACCCGTATCGCTGTCTTCGGCGTGCACGTAATCGGATTGCAGTCGCAGGAAAAGATCCTGCGGGTTTGGCTCGCTCTCGCCGGCGCTCCGCGTGATAACGTTTTTGACCGACTTGGGATCTTCCACGCTCTGATCGGCGATCCGCGTGATCGTGAGAGGGAGAAGGTGGAAATCGACCTGCGCTTCGCCGCCGAAGAAATCGGCGTTCTTCGGCGTGTAATCGAACACCTGCAAACCATCCTCGAAATCCCCCGTCGGCGCGAAGTCGATAAAGTCCGAGAACGAATTGTAGTAGCCGCTGAGCGAGCCGGTCACGATGCCGGCTTTCTTCCGCACGCTGAGATCGACGCCGCGACTTGTCTCGACCCCGAGGTTCGGATCGCCCACGATGAACTGAAAAGTCGCGTCATGTCCGCCGCGGGCGAAGAGTTCCTCCGCGGTCGGCGCGCGCTGCGAGAAGGAGAGGTTGAGGGCCAGCTCCCAGTTATCGAGGAAATGATAGATCGCGCCGCCCGCTGCGCTCAGCGGTGTGAAGTCCGGATTCTTCTGGTCCGGTGAGGTGAGCGACGTCAGGTCGGGATCACTCGACTCGATGCTGACGCTATCCTGTTCGACCCGGCCACCGAATTGGAGGGTGACCGGCCCGAGTTTTACCTCCTCGAAAAGAAAGGCCGCACCTGCGACCGACGTCGTCGGCTGAAGAAAGGCATCTGCGCCCAGGATGGAAAGATCCTTGTAAAAGAACTGTCCGCCTAACGAGCCTTGGAAGAGCCCGATCGGCTGGTGCACCAGCTCGAGCCGCGAATCGACGCCGCTCGTCTTGAAAGTCGAGCCGACTTCGTTGCCGTCGATCTCGAGATGCTTGTAGTCGGTATAGACAAATTTGAAGTTCATCGTGCTGAAGCCAGGAAAGGGATCGACGATCGAACTGCGCACATTGCCCTGGCGTTTGGTCACGTCGAGGCGCACTCGCGGCGGGATCATGCCGGGCTCGTCCACTTCCGGATCATCCGGGATGCCGTAGACGGAGAGGAACTGGTTAAAGGAGGCGCCGATGTAACCCTTATCCCAGACATAGGAGCCGCCGATCGCCCAGTCCTTTGTCTCAACGTAAGTGTTCGGCACTTCGCCGTGCGGATTTCCGCCAAACGCGTTGAGGTCGCGTTGCTCCGGGGTGAGCTCGGCGTGGATGCGATCGTCGAGCGCGAAACCAGGAATGCGCCGGCTGTCGGTCCGGAGAAACGAACCGTCGAGATGGAGCACGAAATGTTTCGTTAGGGCAACGTCGACCGAGCCGGCCGCGCTCCGTTCAAGGTCCCCGCTCGCAAAACGAGCATCGAATTCGCCGCTCAACGGCTCCGGCGGCGCCTCCACCGGAATCCGATTATCGACCACGTTAACGACCCCGCCGATCGCCCCCGAACCAAAGAGAATCGTGGCCGGTCCCCTAACGACCTCGATGCTCTGGCTGAGCAGCGGGCTTACACTCGGTGCGTGGTCCGGACTCAGATTGGAGACATCGAAGACCTCGGTGCCGTCGTTCAATACCCGAACGCGATTATCGGCCAGGCCGCGGATGACTGGCCGGCTGGCTCCGGGAGCGAACCCGCTCGCCGCCACGCCAGGCTGGCTGGCGAGGGTGTCGCCGAGGCTGGCGGTGGCGTGCTGTTTCAACTGATCCTCATTCAAGACCGTCACGGCTTGCGCGGTATCGGCGGAACTGCGTTCGATCTCGCCGCCGGTCACGACGATACGGGCGGCCTGTAAAGGGGCCACAGGTGACGCGGTGGGACTGGGCGAAGCAGCCGCAATCTGGGCGGACGCGAAACTGGCGCTGCTAAAGAGCGCAAAACAAAGTACTGCAAATTTTTTCAAGATAACTCTCCTGTTACAAATGGTTTTCAAAGACGGACATGACGAGGCACTCCACGACAGGTGAAGAGCCTAACGAACAAACGCATGCGCCAGGCGCACCGCTGGCCGGAGACGGAAAACAACCGCTCCGTGCGAAACAGGCGGCGGGCTGAAGCGCTAGGAGAGCGCGGGCGGCGCGTGCTCGAAGATCGCGGCGCCCAGGAACGGCGCCGCTACCCAAACAGGAGCGAGCGCCGGAATTTTCTCGAAAATAACCGCCGGCGGCGGAGCCACCAAGACCGGAGGCGCGTCCGCCTGCTGGGCTTTGCCCGAGGCGATGAGAGTGACAGCGCACTCATGGTTCGGCGCGCCGGCGTCAGGGTGAAATCGGGCGTGCAGTTGCGGCGAAGCCGCGAGCGCGAGGGCAAAAAGGATCGCCAGAAGCAAACCACTCGCGACAAAGGCGCGCATTCTTTCGCGGCGATTCATGAGACGGCTATCTTGCGAAGAGAAGAGGCATTTAGCAAGAGATAAGATTTCGCTCGTATCTCTGGGAATGTAGATGCGGCGACGGCGGACACGTCCTCCTAACTCGCTGCGACGCCACCGGGCAGTTCCCCGGAAGGAGCTACTTGGCAACCGTGAAGCCGTATTTACGGAAAACGGCGAGGACAGGCTCACTCTCGAGATAGGCGAGAAATTTCTTGGCCGCGGCCAAGTCTTCCGAGCCTGCGAGGGCCGCGACGGGATAACTGATCCGCGACGCTTCTGCGGCCGGGATTTCGAAAGCGACTTTTACTTTCTTGGAAATCAGCGCGTCGGTCTTGTAGACGATCCCGGCTTCGACGTTGCCGCTTTCGACCGCGGCCAGCGTCGCCCGCACGTTCTGGGTCGGAATCACCTTGGGCGAAATTTTTTCCCAGAGTCCGGCTTTCGTTAGGTATTCCCTGGCGTAAATCCCTGCCGGCACCGTCGCAGGCTGAGCGAGCGCGAGTTTTTTAACCGCGCCGCTCGTTGCCAGATCGGCCGCGGACCGAATCGTTAGGCCGCTCTCCGTCGGGACGACGATCACGAGGGTGTTGCGCAGGAGTGTGCGGCGCGTCCCAGCCGCGAGAAGGTTTTTCTTCTGCAGTTCGTCCATCTTCGCTTCATCGGCGGAGAGAAAGATATCGGCTGGTGCGCCCTCCTCGATCTGCCGCGCGAGGATGCTCGAGGCATCGAAATTCAGCCGCACCTTGTCACCGCTTTGCCTTTCGTAGGTCGCGCTGATTTCCTTCATCGCATCAGTCAGACTGGCGGCAGCGTGCACCGTCAACGCCGCCGATTGGAGGCGAGTCGCGACCGACAAACTCAAGAGGACAGCCAATAATTTCATCGTTAACGCAAGCTATCACCAAAGCTCGGATTGTCCGCGCGGCCGCCGCCGCTCGTTAGTCCATGTCTGTCTCTTTCGCCGCACTTTCCGGAGCAGGTTCATCCGAACTGCGAAACTCTGGATGCCGGACTTTCCCGCCCGCGTAGGCGATCCATCCGCCCAGAGCGAGAGCGGTCGACAAAGGCAATTTTGATTTTGTGTTGCACTTTGTTTGGTTGCTCTTGCTTGTTGGTTTTTGCTGGTTTGTTATTTTCGGCCGCGCGATGGCTCGACCAGTGGAGAGAGCGAATGCCCCATCCCGCTACGGACTTGGCCAGGACCATGGTTTCAGCAGCGAGGCGATCGACCGGCCTGCCCTGGAACGTGCCGGTGACGCGAGAGGTGCTTATGACCCAGGCGACGTCGCCCTCCTGCCGGACAACAATGCTGAGTTGTTTAGCCGGCACCGCCCTGGCATAGGCGATGTCTTCGCCGAGGTGGCCCCGTTCATACTCGGCGCGCGTTTCCACGCTTCCGCCTTCGACAATCAAGGCATCGGCTTGCAGGAGTGACATGACTTCCTTCGACGCTCCGGCAGCGAGAGCGGTGTGGAACTTTTCCGCGATTGCGGTGATCGCCGCTGCTTCGGGTGCAGCGGTCTCGGCCACGGAACGCCCGGCCGCGAGGGTGAGAAGGGCACCAGCGAGGAGAGTAACTCTGCGAATAGTGATGTTTGCTTTCATAAGTGGTCGTAATGCATGGGTTCGGCTGACTTCTTGTTAGGCCCGGAGATGGAGGAAGCGACGGTGCCGGGCGGGTTTTGATACCAGCCGGGATCGTCATAACTCGTTATCCCATCGCGCACTTTGAGGATGGTGAACATCCCGCCCATCTCAATCGGGCCGAATTGTCCGGTGCCGGTCATCATCGGGAGAGTGTTGCGTGGCCCGGGCATCATCCCGGCCATCTCCGACATGCCGTGCATTCCGTCTTCACCCATTGCCATGTAACCGGGCACCAATTTGCCAAGTTCCTTCGCCACACTGCCCTGCTCCACGCCGATGACATTCGGAATGGTGTGACCCATCGCATTCATGGCGTGATGGTTCTTGTGACAATGCAGTGGCCAATCGCCCGGGTTATCCGCGACGAATTCGACCGTCTGGGTCGTCCCGGACGGGACGTTAACCGTTGCTCCCGGGATCCAGGCACTTTTCGGAATCGGGCCGCCATCCGTTCCGACCACCCACCAGCGGTGTCCGTGAAAGTGGATCGGGTGACTATCCATGCTCAGATTGGCGAAGCTAATCCGCACCCTGTCGTTTCGCCTAACGACCAAAGGGTCCGTCCCGGGCCAACACCGGCTGTTAAAGGTGAAAATGTCAAAGTCGACCATGACATTTGGATTAGGCGTGAAGGTGCCCGGCGGGATGGCCCATTCCTGGAGAAAGATGAGGAAATGGCGATCGACCGGCTCGGGATAGCCAGCCTTCGGGTGAATGATGAAGAAGCCCTGCATCCCCATGGCCATCTGCGTCATCTCATCGGAATGCGGGTGATACATCTGCGCCCCATGCTGCACGAGGGTGAACTCGTAGGAATAAGTTTCACCCGGGGGAATGTGCTTCTGCGTCATGCCACCGACGCCGTCCATTCCGTTAGGCAGGATGAAGCCATGCCAATGCACCGTGGTCGCTTCGTTCAACCTGTTCGTCACCAGAATGCGCACTCGATCGCCCTCCACGGCTTCGATCGTGGGACCGGGCGTCTGGCCGTTGTAACCCCAGCAATTAACCACCATGCCGGGGGCAAACTCGCGCTTTACCCGTTCGGCGATAAGATGGAATTCCTTCACGCCATCCTTCATCACCCACGGCAAACTTGATCCGTTAGGCGTAACTACCGGCCGATAGTTCACTTTCCCGCCCGAGGCGGGGGTCGGCGTCGCCTGCGCTGCGAGCAGGTCGGCCTTTCCGGCGATCCGATTGGCGAGAGCCGAAGCCCCCAGGAGCGCGGCCGTTCCAGAGAAGAATTTGCGTCGAGTAATCATGGGAAAGAAAATTCGAAATTCGAATATCGAAATTCGAAACAATTGGAGCTTGAATCGAAGAAATGAAGGAAGGGGGAAAAGCGAAGCCAGAGAGGCCTTACGACTTGGAGGAACGAACGTTTCTCTTTGCAAAGGAAACCCGAGAGCTCGTGAAAAAGCTCCCCATGACACCTGGCAACCATGAAGACGTCAGGCAGGTCGTCCGCTCTTCCGGATCGGTCGGAGCCAATTACATTGAGGCTAACGAATCGGTGAGTCGAAAGGATTTCCTCCTGCGCATCAAGACTTGTCGCAAAGAGGCCAAGGAATCCGCCTACTGGTTCCGCCTGCTGGACAGCGGCGAGAGCGTCGAAGCGGAGACGAGCCGCCTGCAACTCTTCGCCGAGGCGCGCGAGCTGATGAATATCTTCGCCGCCATTTTGCGAAAGAGCGCTTAAATCAACCCCTCGTTTTCCCCGTTTCCTGATTTCTTCGTTAGTCTTCATTATTTCGAATTTCGATATTCGTGTTTCGAATTTTTACCACTGAGGCTGCCGCCGACTGCGCGCTCCAACTCTGTCCGCGCGATCCAGTAATCGCGCCAGGCTTCGATGTAACTGCGCTCCGCCGCGACTTCGTTCTGCTTGGCGAGTAAGAGGTCGTAAGCGCCTTTCAGCATGTAGTTATATTGTTGGAGGGTGAGATTGAGGGCTTGTTGCTGTGTGGGAAGCAACCGCTTCCCGATGTAGGAGGTGAGATCCCGCGCCGCGATGAGTGAGTCGCGCGCCTCGCGCACCTCGGAGCGGATGTTGACCGCGAGCGCTTCCATCCGCCGCTGCGCTTGCCGGTATTGCGCCGTCATCTTCGCGATCTCGCCCTGGCCTTGATTGAAAATGGGCAGCTCGAGATCGAGCGTCGGCCCAGTCACGCGTTGCCCATCCGATTCGCGCTCGGTATCGACGCCCACCTTTACGCCGGCAGGAAGGAAACGCGTCTTGGTGCGAAGGGCGAGCGATTGTCCGATCACGTCGAGCCGCATCCGCTCCGCTTGCAGGTCGAGGCGTTGCGCGATGGCCCGCGCTTCGAGATGCTGGAGCGAAATTTCCTGCGCCGGAATCTCGGGAAGGTGGTTAGCGATGCGCCAGTTCGTGTTCGACCCCCAAAGACCGAGGAGGCGATTGAGCTGCTCGCGGTCGCGTCGCGCCTGCAGTTCGGTTTGCGCGACTTCGAGACGCGATTGCTCGTAGTTTCCCTGCTGATTCGCGAGTTCGAGATCGCTCGTGTTTCCGGCGTCGTGGAGTTTTTTGGTAAACTCGGCGGCGGTTTCGTTAGTCTCGGTGACCAGCTTCAACCGGCCGAGCAATTGTTCGCGCGCCTGCAGAGTGTAGAAGGCCACCTGCACGTCGGCGGCCAGCTTCAGGACTTCGCCGGCGACGCGCGTTTCCACTTGGGCGAGCTGAGCGGCGGCGAACCGCTTGCGCAAAGGAACGACGAGGAGGTCGAGGAAATCCTGCGCGATCGAGTATTCTATGTTCGTCCCGGAAGGCGGGCGATCAGGGAAACGAAAGCTGGCCGCGAAGCTCGGATTAGTGAGCAACCCGGCCTGGATTAAATCGGCCTGGGCGATCCCGATTTCCTCAAACTCCGCCTGGAGCGAGCGGTTATTCAACAGCGCCACCTGCACCGCGGAGCGAGCCGTGAGCTCGTGGCGCAAGAGCGACCGGGTGGCCTGCTCGATCTGGGCGTCTTCCGGACCACCGCGGTCCCATTCCACGCTCTGGCCAGTCCGGCCCGCCACCGTCTCGCGGACGCGGTCGAGCGATGCACCCGGTGTGCTGCAGCCAGCAAACAACAATGCTGCCGCCGGAAAAAGAAAACGACGCTTCACTGTTTCTCTCCCTCCACGGCGGGGGTTTTCTTGATTAACGTCATTCCGCAGATCGGGCACTGGCCCGGCTTCTTTTCGTGGATCTGGGGATGCATCTGGCAGGTGAAATAGGTCGAGCCAGCGATCATTTTGCTCATGTCCATTTCCTTCGCGTGCTCTTCGCGATCATCGGCACTCGGTGAGAGGAAATTGCGGGGGCTGGCGAGCAAGCTTGGACGGAGCGGCGCGGTCGTTGCCTCCGCGCTGCGGGGGTTAGCGGGATCGTTAGGCGGAGGCGGCGGCAGAGTCACGGCGCAAGCGCCGAGCGAGGCCAGGCCGAGAAGGGCGAGGCACCGAGCAAGCTGGATTGAATATTTCGCAGGCATAAGTTGATACAGAACTCCGGGGGAAACCGGTAGAGCCGCGATGGCAGCGCCACGGCGACACGACACACAACCTCCTGAGCGCCCCGCGCCTGCGGAGAAGGAGGTCTTAGCCTAACGAGGGCGGAGCGTGAGCGAGAATGCTCCGCTGTAGGACCGATTCCGCAAAACTATCCGGCCCGGGCGGACCGGTATCGAGTCCCGGGAGAAGCGGTTCGGAGGGTGGGAACAGGAGCAAGACCACGGAAAACTGCAGCTGCTCCGGCGAGAGCATTTGCAGCTGCGGCACGGCGGCCTTAACCGTCGCCGGCGTGCTGGCCGCTCGGAGAATCTTGCAGCAGACCCGACCAGAACCTTGCTTCTGTTTCGCCGGCTTCGAATGCATCGGGCAGGACTCGGCCGGGGCGTTCGGCGCCGAAAAGGCAGCGAGCGCGCAATGGTTCGAGATCGCCACCCATGAGACGATCGTGAGAAGGACCACGCCGCAGCGTAGAAACGATCGAATGCCCATGGCCACGGTTTTCTCTCGTGTATCTGACCGGAAATTCAAATCGCATCTTCGCCTAACGGCTGATTGAAGGTCGCCGTGCTTCCTAGTTTGCGCTCCCGAACCATCGCCCCCCCGGATCGGGCGATCGATTATTTCTTTGCGCGAAGGCGTCGAACTGCGCATTGCTTCTGCCAACGTTATGATTCCAAACCGCTTTCGCCTTCTCACGCCTCCTCCTCATTCTCTCGGCCGGCGTCGCCTTTGCCCAGCCGCTCGCGCCTAACGACGTCAAGGCGCTGCTCGACCAGATCCGCGCCAAACGCGCCGGCACGCCGCAGGTCCAGGCGGATTTTCAGGAGGAAAAAGATGTCCACCTCATGAACAAGCCGATCAGCAGCACGGGCAAGGTCTGGTTCCAGTCACCGAACAAGTTCCGCCGCGAAGTGACCGGCAACTCGCCCAGCGTGACGGTGAGCGATGGGCAGACGCTCTGGATTTACTACCCGAAATTCAAATCGGCCGAGCGCTATTCGTTAGGCAAACATTCCCCGCTCGACGCCGGCATCGCGGCCCTCACCGCCGCGCTCAATCTCGAGAACGTCGAGAACAGCTACCACATCACCGGGAGCAAGGAGGGCGACGGCTACCAGCTTTCAGCTCGCCCCGCGCAATCCCTCGCTCAAACGGCTGCTCAAGACATTCAACATCCGGATGAACGCCGACCTGCAGGTGTCGCGCACCGAGATGGTCCAGCCCAACGGCGACCACATCGTCACGACCTACTCGAACGAATCACGCGCCCCCATCCCGGCCGCGACCTTCGAGTTCACGCCGCCAGCCGGGACGAATGTGACAACGCCGTTAGGCCGTTAGGTCGCCGGGCCGTCCTATCCTGGGGTTCCCGCCTGGCAGATGAGGGGATCAGCTAGGTCTCGCATTGAGTTGCCCCCGGATTTCTCGTTACGCTTCGGCTTTAATTTGGAAACCAGAAAACCAGGAAGGACTAAAGTTCCACTGACTCCCATTCCTAGCTTTTTGGCTTCCAAATTAAGTTCCCTTCCCGTGACTCACTCGTCCTGTCATCGCCTCGAGCTTCTCCGGATAACGCGCCCTTTGCACTTCGATCTCCGAGGCAGCCTCATCGATCTCGCGGAATTCAGATGAAACTTGGAAGCCATGAAACCAGGACAGGGCAAGATTTCTCCTACCTTTGTTCATCGCTCGCCGATCTTTTTAACCGCGACTCGGCGTCCAATCACTTGCCCTCGCTTGTGTCTTCCTGTTTAGATGCGAGCGCAACTGGCTCGCACATGACTAACGACACGCAAACACGGGGTGCGGGCTTTCCATGGAAAGGATGGCTGCTGCTCCTCGCCCTCGTGGGATTCGCGATTTTTCGCTCTCACCTCGGGACGCGGCTCGATAGTTTCACCCTCGACGAGCCCTACCACATCGTCGCTGGGACTTCCTACGTGCGGACGGGCGATTTCCGGCTCAACCCGGAGCATCCGCCACTGATGAAGCTCTGGCTCGGGGCCTCGATGCCGGAGAGTTTCAAGCTCCGCCCCTTTCGAGCGCTGAACGAAAAGGTCGAGGAACGCGACTTCACCGAGGAGACCGTCTTCTACGACAACGATGCGGCCGCGGCCCAGTCCCGCACCCGCGCGAGCATGTGGACGTTTCATGGATTGTTGCTTTTGGCCTTCGGCCTTTTGATCTGGCGCGCGGCTGGTCTCGCCTGGGCGGCGGGCGCGCTCGGATTCATCGCACTTGAGCCAACGCTGATGGCCCATGCGCCAGTCGCAATGACTGATCTTCCTCTCGCGCTCACCCTCGGGATCGCGGCCGCGGCGGAGGCATTGGTGATCTCCACCTGGCGCTGGCGATGGGTTGCGATGTTCGGACTCGCGCTCGGCCTCGCATTGGGCGCGAAGCATTCGGCTTTGGCGGGATTGATGGGCATTGGCGCGACCGGCTGTGTCGCGGCGATCGCTTCCGGCTGGCGCGACGGAACCCGAGTCATATTTGCTCCGGTTAGGCAAAATCGCGCTCGCGGGATTGTTAGGCTGGATCCTCCTTTGGGCGCAATACGGCGGCCGCTGGCACGCTTCGCCTAACGACACCGATCCGTTCAACGTCCCGATGGCGCAAAAAGTGGACGATCTGCGCGACGGCCGTGCGAGGACCGTGATCGCCTTCGCCGATAGGTGGCATCTGCTCCCACGCTCCTATCTTTGGGGCCTGGCCGATACCGTTCGCACCGGGGTGGAAGGTCGTGAACTGCGCCACCTCTTTTTCGGTAAATGGTACACGGGACATCCGCCCTTCTTTTTTGGCCGGGCCTGATCGCTTCCAAGGTGCCGCTCTTCCTTCTCGCCTTCGCGCTCCTCGGAATTGCGGCCCTCTGGCGCGCGCCGCTCTCGCGCGAAATGTTTTGCCCTTCTCCTTTGCACCGTCGCCGTCGCCGCGGCGCATCTGCTCGCGCTGCTTTTTTCCGAGGGAACATGGGGCGGAATTCGCCACGCACTGCCTTTGATTTCATCGCTCTCGATTCTCGCCGGAGCAGCGGTCTGGCGGGCGTGGCAATCGCGCAGCCGCGCCCTCGGGCTGGCTTGCGTGGCGTGTTGGCTGCTCGCCCTTTTCACCACGATCCGCGAACCGCGCCTGTGGGAATACAGCAACCAACTCGTCGGCGGGAGCGCGGGCGCCTACCGGTATTTCACGAACGAAGGCCAGGATCTCGGGCAGCGTTATTGCGAGTTCAAATCGCTTTACGACACAGTGATCAAGCCATCGGGCAAACCGGTTTACAGCGGAAGCTATTGGGCGTTCATCGAAGAACAGGCGCGGGCCGATCACATTCAATACACGCGCTTCGCCCCGCAGCTCGACGACAACAACACCGGCGCGGTTTTCGATGGCTACTATCTCGTCAGCACCAGCAGCCTCGTGCCCGTGCCGCACGAACACTGGGATCCGGTCTCGGCTTACCGTGGTCTGGAACGTGTCGCGCGCTTGGGAAATCTTATCGTCTATCGCGGGCGCTGGGTCGCTCCGGAGGCGCGCGCCTACAGTCTGCGCAACCATGTGCTGGAAGAGATCTACAAGAATCCGAAGCCGGATTGGGATTTGCTCGCGGCCAAACTCCTTGAAGTCTCGCAGGCTTTACCGTGGAGTTCCAGCACCTCCATTCTCCTCGGCAACGTCTGCCTCAAAGCCGACCGCCGCGCCGATGCCATTCAAGCCTATGACCACGCATGGCACGAAATGGCTCCGGTGGACCCGCAGCGTCCCGGGGTGGAACGGCAGCTCGCGCGCCTGCGGGCCGGCGAGTCGTTAGGCACGATCCCGCCGCTCCCGAGCGACTTGCTCGAATAGGCTGTCAGGCCGCGCGCGATTCGTTCTCGACGCTGCACGGTCCGCCGCGCATTTTGCGCCTTCGTTAAAGTCACGCAACCGAAGATGAGAAAAAAGCGACCGCCTTCCAAGACGACTTCGCGCGCGCGGTCTTCCGCGCTCAAGGAAATGTCGGCCCTCAGTTCGGAAATCCGTTTCCTCGGCGCCGCCCTCGGCCGGGTCATCTCGCAGCTGGAAGGTCAGGCAACTTTTGAGACGGTAGAAAAATTGCGCACCCTCGCGAAGGCGAGCCGTCAGGGCGATTCGGCCGCCGCCGCGCAACTCGCAAAGACGGTGGCGCGCCTCACGCCGGAGGCGGCGATTCACCAGGCGATGGCGTTCACTCTCTACTTCGAACTGGTGAATCTGGCCGAGGAAAATTTCCGGGTCATGCTCCTGCGCCGCCGTCGCGCCGCGCAGGTGGGCGACGCGGCCGAGCCGATGCGCGAATCGATCGAGGCCGCGATCAAGGAATTGCAGGAGGCCGGCGTCGCGAGCGCGGAGATGCAGCGGCTGGTCGATAAATTATGTATCGAGCTGGTCTTCACCGCGCATCCTACGGAATCGAAACGCCGCACGCTGCTCACGAAATTGCAGCGGCTCGCGGAGATTCTGCGCCAGCGCCATTTCCCCGAACAACAGGGCGACGCGCCCAACCCGGCGCGGGTGGAACGCGAGATCGCTTCGCTTTGGTTGACCGATCGCAGCCGTGTCGCCCAGCCCGAGGTGACGGACGAAGCGCGCACCGGCCTTTGGTATTTCGACACAACACTCTTCGAAACCCTGCCGCGCTTGCAGAGCGACATGGTGCGCGCGCTCGCGCGTCATTATCCGGAGGTGCTGCCGCCGCAGCGCTGGCTCACTTTTGGGTCGTGGATCGGCGGCGATCGCGACGGGAATCCGAACGTCACGCCCGCCATCACGGCGGAGGTACTTTTGCTTCATCGGCAATTGGCGTTGACGAAGTTGCGGCGGCAGGTGCGCGAGCTGTCGCGCTCGATCAGCGTCTCGGACCAACGGGCGGAGATTTCGCCGGAGGTTCGCCGCCTTGTGAAAGCGCATCGCCAATTCTCCGCGCACCTCGCGCAGCTACAGGCGCGTTATCCGCACGAGCCCTATCGCCTCCTCCTCGCCGTCCTGCGCGAGCAACTCGATCGCAGCATCGGCGCGCTCGGCGACGAGAAGAAGCTCGCCAGCGAAGCCATCGAGGAGACGCATTTTCTCCAGACGACGGAGGTGAGTGAGATCTTCGAGGCGATCCGCCGCAGTCTCGCGGCCGGGCGCGGCGCGCTGCTGGCCGAGGGCGAATTGCGGACCGCGATCGAGACGCTCGAAGTGTTCGGGCTGCACACCGCGCGGCTCGATCTGCGCCAGCATTCCGGCGCGCACGAAGCGGCGGTCGCGGAGATTCTCGGGCGCGCCGATTACCCGAAGCTGGGCGAAACCGAGAAGCGCAAGGTATTGGCGGAAGCGATCGCCGGGGCCCGGCCGCTCGCCTTGATGGCGCTGGTCGAATTTTCCGAGCCGACCCGGCACGTCATCGAGCCGCTCCGCCTCGCGGCGCTGACCGCGCGCAAGTTCGGCCCGGATGCGCTCGGGATTTACGTCATCAGCATGACGACCGCAGTCTCCGACCTCCTCGAAGTACAGCTCCTCATGCGGTTGGCCGGCGCCACCCTGCCGATCGCCCCGCTCTTTGAGACGCTCGACGATCTCACCCGCGCACCCAGGATTATAACCGAGCTGATCGCGCAACCGGATTACGCCGCGCTTCTCGAAAAACAGAACCGGCATCAACACATCATGCTCGGTTACTCCGATAGCAATAAGGATTGCGGCTATCTCGCCGCTAACTGGGCGCTCTATCGCGCCCAGGAAGAAATCGCCGAAGTTGCCCTAACGAACAAAGTCCGCATCACTCTTTTCCATGGCCGCGGCGGTAGCATTGCGCGCGGCGGCGGCCCCGCGGCCAAGGCCATCCTGGCGCAGCCGATCGGGTTGCGCGACGGCGGCATTCGCATTACCGAGCAAGGCGAAGTCCTTTCCACTCGCTATCACGATCCCGATCTCGCTCATCGCATTCTCGAGCAAATGACCTACGGCGTTCTCCTCGGCAGCGCGGCCGCGGAAAAACCGGCGGAAATTCCAGCGAACTGGACTGACGCGATGGCGCGGATGAGCGCGGCCAGCGTCACCGCCTACCAGACGACCGTGGCCGACCCGCAGTTTCTCGAGTTTTGGAAACAAGCCACCCCGATCGACCAGATCGGCAACCTGCGTTTCGGCTCGCGCCCCACTTACCGCAAATCGACCCAGAGCGTGGCCGACCTGCGCGCCATCCCCTGGGTTTTCTCCTGGATGCAGAGCCGGTTTAACTTTCCTGGTTGGTACGGGCTTGGGACCGCGCTCGACGTCCTCCGCGCCGAGGGCGCAAAAGGAGAACGGCTCCTCCGCGAGATGTATGGTTCGTGGCCATTCTTCCAGACCCTCATCGACAACGCCCAACTCACCATGCGCAAAGCCGACATGGGCATTGCTCGACTCTATTCCTCGTTAGTCACAGATAAGACGACCCGCACGCGCATCCTTGAGGTGCTCCTGGAAGAATTCGCGCGCACCGAAGCCGCCATCCTCGCGATCACCGGCCAGCAGCAACTCCTCAGCAACGAGCCCGTCCTCTTGAAATCGGTCGACCTGCGCAACCCCTACATCGATCCCTTGAATTACCTCCAGGTCGAGCTCCTCCGGCGCCTGCGCGGAAGCAAGCTAACCAAGCCCGCGGCCGAAGCCGCCCGGGCCGCCATCGAACTCACCATCAACGGCATCTCCGGCGGATTGAAAAACACCGGCTAACTCCGGCGAGAGATGTGGGGGCGACAGGCAGCACCTTCAGCCCATCACTCTCTGGCCCCACGATCTCATAAGATGGAACCTGGCCGCAGCCAAATCGAAGATGCGGCCGGGCTTTCAAACCATAAAACCAGGAAGGAAACAAAATAATGAGCAGCCCAGGAAGAATCATTCAGGAACAGGGAATCGTTAAGGCCCGCGCCGTCGCGATCGGAGTGCAGTCTATGGGAGCATTGGCAACCGGCGCAATCGCTGTCGGCGCGTTTGCTCTCAGCGCGCTCGCCATTGGTTGCCTCGTCATTGGCCGCGCCAAAATCGGCCGACTCGAAATCGGCGATCTCGTCGTCAGCCGCCTCACCGTGACCGATTCGCTCAAGACCCCTTGAACAAGCTTCGAACGTTCCTCCCGGAACGGCAGGAGCGCGGAAAAAAACTGGCGACGCAGGGAAACGGAGCCCCGCCGTTGCTTCGCCAGCCGTTACCGCGGTTTCCGACTTCCACTTCTTCCTTCTGCCTTATTGCTTCTTACTTTTCACCGCCCCGTCATCGCCTCCAGCTTCTCCGATAACGCGCACCCTTCACGGCGATCTCCGAGGCCGCGTCATCTATCTCGCGCAGGTCCTCCAGCGTCAGCTCTACACCCACCATCGGCTGATTTTCCTTTATCGCGTTTTTTTGAAACCGCGGAATCGTGCCTCGTCGTTTTCCCATCCAACGCAATCACGCACATGCAGGCTTGGCGCGCGGTGCGTTACTGTTTATGAAAGACCCAAACCTAACCTAAAACCGAGACATAGAGTGAACCCTTTCCTTTTCCAAAATATCGCTCGTCGAACCCTGGGCGCGGCCCTGGCGGTTTTCCTTGTCGGACAGACGTGTGCCATGGCCGGAGACGCAGAGGAGGTGCGCCAAGCCAAGCTCGAGTATGAACAGGCCAGACCACGCGACGCCGAGGCAGCTCGCCTCGCTTACGTGACCAGGCTCGCCAAAATCGCCGATCGATTGATTACCCATTACCGGCAAAGTGGGCAACGAAACGATGACATCATGACGACCATCAACGCCGAATGGATTAAACATCCTGCTCCGCCAAATTCCGATTCGGAAAAGATGTCACAGCTTCTGATCGGCAAATGGGAATCTCCTCGCCGTACTTATGTTTTTCGGCGAGACGGCAAATATGGCAGTGAAGACGGTTCTGTGGACACGCCTTGGAAAGTAAGGGGCAACAAGATCATTTTCGGCTCTTCAGACAAGGCCATCATTATCCTGCTTGATTCTGACTTCCTGATCTACGCAGAGAAAGGCACGCCCTTTTTCCACTCCCGAGTAAAAGACTGACCGAGACCTGTTCCCCGGCTTCCGATCTCCGACGTCTGATGTCGGCTTCTTCCTAACGCCCCGTCATCGCCTCCAGCTTCTCGGGATACCGCGCGCCCTTGCACGTCGATCTCCGAGGCCGCCTCGTCGATCTCGCGCAAATCCTCTGGCGTCAGCTCCACATTCACCGCGCCGAGATTCTCCTCCAGCCGATGCAACTTCGTCGTGCCCGGGATCGGCACGATCCATGGCTTCTGCGCCAGCAACCACGCGAGCGCGATCTGCGCCGGTGTCGCCTTCTTCGCCGCGGCGATCCTGCCCAGCAACTCCACCATCGCCTGGTTCGCCTTCAGCGCTTCCGGCGTGAACCGCGGGAGCGTGCTGCGGAAATCGTCACTCTCCAGCTTCGTCTTCTCATCCATCTTGCCGGTGAGAAAACCCCTGCCCGAGCGGACTGTAAGGCACAAGCCGATGCCGAGTTCCTCCAGCGTCGGGATCACCTCCGCTTCCGGCTTGCGCCACCAGAGCGAATACTCACTCTGGAGCGCCGTCACCGGCTGCACCGCATGCGCGCGCCGGATCGTCTCCACGCCCGCTTCCGAGAGCCCGAAATGCTTCACCTTCCCGGCCGCGATCAATTCCTTCACCTCGCCGGCCACTTCCTCGATCGGCACCGCGGGATCGACCCGATGCTGATAGAACAGATCGATCACGTCCGTCTTGAGCCGCTTGAGCGAAGCCTCCGCCACTTCCTTGATGTGCTCCGGCCGGCTGTTCAATCCCGCCGCGCCCGGCCGGTTATCGCTCCCGCTCAGGTCAAACCCGAACTTGGTCGCGATCACCACCTGCTCGCGGACCGGCGCGAGCGCGGGCCCGACCAGCTCCTCATTAATGAACGGCCCATAGACCTCCGCCGTATCGAAGAACGTCACCCCGCGCTCGACCGCGGCGCGGAGGAGTGCGGTCATCTCCTTTGTATCCTTCGGCGGCCCATAGGAAAAACTCATCCCCATGCACCCCAGCCCGATCGCCGACACTTCCAGATTGCTCTTCCCAAGTTTGCGCTTTTGCATGCGAACAACATCGCGCCTCA
>CAWBXU010000018.1:0-130921 GCA_963792775.1 uncultured Verrucomicrobiae bacterium
GACATTGGGAGGCGAAAGGGGTTTCTCGTTGCGCTGGTTGAGGAAACGCGATCGTGGCATCGCCTTGTCGCCTGATCCTGGGAGGAGCTTGCCTAATCCCGCGACCATCATGCCTCATCGCGACGAGATGAGGCATGATGCCGCTTCCATTATGCCGTATGCGCTTCGGATCATGCCTCATCGGAGCGAGATGATGCCTCATGCGGCCGAGATTATGCCTATTCCCGGCGTCATTATGCCTAATCCCGACGTCATTATGCCTCAGCTCGGCGAGACTATGCCTCATGCGGCTCGGATCATACATAATCCGGCCGCCTTTATGCCTCATCCCCCGAGGATTATGCCTCATCCGCGCTGGACCATGCCTTGTCGGGCCGGATTTTGGCTAATCCTGACCTTTCGTCAGCTCGGTCACAGAGGTAGTCAGCCCGGCATCCGGCCCGCACCGCGCCTCTGGCAGGCTTGAGGCCTGCGCTGCGAGACAGGCAGCGTGCCTGTCTTACGGATATACGCCGAACGGAGTATATGGCTTGGCAACGGCACTGCTCAATCCTTCGCCCAAACAGCACGCGCGCCGGTCAAAGGTTGGCCGGGTGACGTGCTCAAACCTTAATCAATGGAGGAAATAAAATGCCAACCTATAGAACTAACCGGGATTTTTCCCGCTTGCCTGACGTGGACCTCAGTTCGTTCACGGGAGGTGTCGTCACCGGGCTAACCGGTAACCCGAAACTGCCCGATCCGCCGGTGACGCCGGCCGATCTCGAGACGAACAAAGAGGGCTTCGATAACTCGATCGTGGCCGCTAACAGTGGCGGAAAGTTGCAGACTGCGCTCAAAGATGCCGCCCGCGCGGTGCTGATCGCGGCACTGAACAAGGAGGCGAGTTACGTCGATATCAAGAGTGACGACGATCTGGCCGTGCTTCTCAGCTCGGGCTTTCAGCCGGTCAGCCTGAATCGCAGCCGCTCGGTCCTCGAGCCGCCGCAGGTGGTCGGCAGCACTTCTCCGCAGACCGGCCAGATCAAGCTGCTGGTAAAGGGCGATCGCAACCGGCGCGCTCTCCAGGGCCGGGTCAAACCGCTCGATGGCGAGTTTGGGCCGGTGATCACGTTCAAGACTTCGCGCGATATCCTTTTCGCGGGTCTGACTGCCGGCACGACCTACGTGATGCAGCTGCTCGGGATCGGCGGCAGCACCGGGCAGAGCGATTGGAGTGAGCCGGTGACAAAGATCGCCGTCTAAGGACGCGAAACGTTCGAGGCGGCGGCCGCGGGAGGCGGTCGTCGCCCTCGAGCGGGGCGGCGGACACGCCGGAAACCGGGAGTTTCCCCTTCACATGAAAAGCTTCTTTTTCGCAGAAAATTTTTGTGGCTCTCCGCCACCCGTCTTGGTAAAACGTGGCACCCAAAGCCTCCCTCCCCCTGTGCAAACCCCTTCGTTGAACGACCTGACGCCGCGTGAACGGGAAGTGCTGCATTGGCTGGCGGTAGGCAAAACGAGCTGGGAAACCGGCCAGATTCTGCATTGCAGCGAGGCAACGGTGAAGAAGCATCGCTGCCGTATCTATCGCACCCTGGGCGTGCCGAACGCAATCTCGGCGGCTATTTTCTACCGCGACGCGATTGCGCTGGTAGGAACAGTCGCTGCCTGAGAGCAGGGAGCGGGGAGCTGGGAGCTGGGAGCTGAGAGCTGGGAAGCTGAGAGCTGGGAGCTGGAGCTGAGAGCTGAGAGCTGAGAGCTGAGAGCTGGGAGCTGAGAGCTGAGAGCTGGGAGCTGGGAGCTGAGAGCTGGAGCTGGATGCTGGAGCTGGGAGCTGGGAGCTGAGAGCTGGGAGCTGGGAGCTGAGAGCTGGAGCTGAGAGCTGAGAGCTGGGAGCTGAGAGCTGGGAGCTGGGAGCTGGGAGCTGGGAGCTGAGAGCTGAGAGCTGAAGCTGAGAGCTGGAGTGAAGCTGAGAGCTGAGAGCTGAGAGCTGGGAGCTGGGAGCTGAGAGCTGAGAGCTGGAGCTGAGAGCTGGGAGCTGGAGATGGGATAGATGGTAGAATCCCCCCACCCCACCGGGACGCACCTTGACAACTAGGCCGGGTTTTCCAATGCGCAGGCGACGCCGGGCCTCTGAAAGTTTTCGCGAGCCGAATCCGACCGACAGCTTTTGATTGTCACGCTCCGATTCGCTGGGTCTAATCGGCGACGCAATGCCGAGAGAGAATAAAAGAAACGCCTCTTTTCCATGGGAGACCGCCTTTCCGTTTACCGTGCCTGCACCCATTCTCGGACTTCCCTAAACTCCCTCAAGCTTTTTTTTCGCGGTTGCCTCGCAGTTGAGGGAACGATCCGGGGTTTGAGGGGGCGATCGGGGTGAGAGTGGGCTTGCATTGTTTCTTCGGACAGTCAGGCAAGGGAAGTGTTTTTGTCAGCGGGTTCCTCGGCCGTGAGAGCAGACCACAAGATACGAGTTGTCTTTGGCAATAAATGGTAAGCGCAGCCTCGCCACGCCTTCCATCTTGAAGGCATGAAAACATATTGCAGATCCTTGCTAGTTGCCGTTATCGGGGTGGTTTCAATCTGCAGTGCGAAGGCGCAAAGCGTCACATTTAACTTCGACAACGCGCCGCAATATTCGCCCCTGCCTCTGTATCTCACAGCAGGTGGAATAACTGGTTACTTTAGCTCTGGCTCGTCATTCTATAACTATTCCATCCAATCAGCGGGCGTGTTGGGTTTCACTCCACCCGGATTCTCAGGCCTCTGCATTTTTCCCAGCACGGTGTTTGCGTCCGATTTGCTGGTTTCATTCGACACGACCTTAACCGCGGCCTCGATCTTATATTCACCCGAAGAATATGGCACGGACTCGTCCTGTACTATGAGAATGACGGCTTATTTGGGCACGACCTATGTCGGGACCAGCACCCACCAGATTCCTCATGGTGGCACCTGGCCGAGCGGAACGTTGTCATTCAGCTCATCTCAGCCCTTTGATAATATCCTGATCCACTATGATGCCCCGCCGCCAACCGGGGGTGATTATGGTCCAATCTTTATGGCGGACAATCTGGTCGTCACGCCAGGGGGCGGGACGAATCCTCCGACGGTTGTTTCTCGAAAGACTCACGGCGCGGCTGGCACATTTGACATCGCAATGCCGCTTACCGGCGCGTCTGGAGTGGAAAACCGCCTCGGCGGCGCGACTGGGAAGCACACGATCGTTCTGAGTTACACGGCCGCCCCTGCAGGAGTAACGGCCAACGTGACCGCCCACGATCCACCTACCGCCACTGGCAGCGTGACCCGGGTGACGGTGAGCGGTAACGATCTGATTGTGACTCTGAATAAAGTGTCGAATCCACAAATGCTGACACTTACGACGAGCGGTGGAAGTGTGAGTCCCGTTAGCGTACCGATAGGATTTTTGCTGGGCGATGTGAACGGCAGCCGGCTGGTTGATCAGTCCGATCTCGCCCAGACACGTGCGCAGATAGGTCAGCCGGTGAACGGTTCCAACTTCTATATGGATGTGAAGCCTACCGGCTCGATCGACACGACCGATCTGCGTCAGGTGAAAACTCAGCGTGGTACGTCCATCCCGTAACAGAAAGCCTGGCATGAAGGAAATGAAATCCAACCCCGCCGCCCGCGGGAAGTTAGTCAGGAAGATACCGTCGGAAGTCGCTCGACATTTGCCCCCGAAGGGGAACGCGGCAAAGTCTGTTTCAGCGGCAGGAAAGCGCATTGCACGATCTAAGAAGCGCACCGATGAGGTCCGCGCCGGGAAAAAAACGCGCGCCGCGCAGGAGGATGAGCTTTGGCGGCCCGTTGGCCGGATCCAGCGCCAAAACCGGTTAATCCACGCCGCTGTGCGATTATGGGAGCTAAGAAGGCACCTTTCAAGCTTGGAACTAATCATCGGATTAGCGGCTTGGATTCAGCTCCTGTTGCGTCTGATGGTATTTCGACTAGCGGGTGCCCCCGCGGTCCTGTGGGGTGTACCATGAACAGGGAGGCGGGAGGGGTAGAGCCAATTATCGGCACAAACGTGTTTGAGACGAAACCCTCGAAAAAAGCGCCGACATCCCCGCCGACTGACGTCATCGCCGCCGTGACGCAGCCGCTGGCGAGGCCGGGCTTTCCAATGCGCAGCGACGCCGGGCTTTGAACCGCTTCCTCTTGCCGGCTTGACCTTCGATCTCTCGCCTCGTCCGCGCTCCATATCTTGAGCCTTGACACACCGCAAGGTCGCGCAGTTACGCTCCGCAGTATGAAAGCCATCTACGCGTCTGTTGCTCGCCGGGCATCCACCGGCTTGGCGACTCCTTGTTTTCGCCACCTTCGACGTGCCGTCTGCTTTAGTCTCGTCGTGGTGGGACTTCAATTCTCAGGCACCTCGATTGCACAAGCCAGCGGTGTGATGTTCCTCAACGCCAATGCGGACAGCAACGAAGTCTGGATGCTTAAACGAGCCAACAACGGCCAGGTCTCGCTCGCCGGGACGTTTTCGACCCAGGGAGCAGGCAGCGGGCTAATTGAATTAGCTTCACAAAACAGTATCGCGCTGACCAGCGACGCCAAATTTCTCTACGTGGCAAATGCGCTCAGCAATGACATCACCGCATTTCAGGTGAAGCGGACTGGGCTGCGATTCGTCGCCCGGGTGCCATCCGGCGGCACCTTTCCCAACAGCGTGGCCGTTTTCGGCAATTTACTCTACGTTCTGAATGCCCAAGGCACCGCGGCCAATATTACCGGCTACACCATCCAGAACAACGGCGCGCCCGTGGCTATCCCTAACTCGACCCGTCCCGTAACCACCGCCGTGCCGATTCCGACGCAAGTGGGATTTACCCCAGATGGCGCAACCCTGATCGTGACCGGAAAAGGCGCGAACAACATCGACACTTACGCCATTGGAGCCGACGGACTGGCGACTGGGCCCACCGTCCAACACTCCGCTGGCGGCAGCCCATTCGGTTTTGCCTTCGATAACGCGGGACATGTCGTAATCTCAGAGATCATCAACAGCGCCGCCTCATCCTACTCGTGGGCTGGTGGAGTGCTTCAGGCCATTACCGCTCATCTGACCGATTTCGGCAAGGCCGCCTGCTGGACAGTGATCACAAACAACCCCACTTTTCCGCAACAATATGCCTACATCACGAATACGCATTCCGATACAGTCTCGGGGTACGCCATTGCGGCCGACGGCAGCCTCTCATTGGTCGACGCCGACGGTAAGACCGCCGAGTTTACGCGCGACGCATTTCCGTTGGATATGGCTCTCAGCCGCGACAGCAAGTATCTCTACGTCATCGAGGGCCACGTGCCGGCCTTGGCCGGTTTTCAAATCCACAGCGATGGCAGCCTGACACAAATCCAGGAGTTCACCGTCCCCAGGAGTTCATGGGGAATCGCAGGTTACTGAGATAGGCGGAGGCCGAGGAGGTGGTAGGCGGAATAGGGAAGGTCCAGGGAATAGGAGTCAGGTAACATGAAAACAGTTCTCGGTGGCGTAAGCTCTGGGAAAAAGGAAAGGAACTGTTTTTATGAACTGTGTTGGGATCGGTGCGCAGCGGCAAAGTAATGGTGGTAGGGGGAACTAATGTGCGGAGATGGGGTCGCATCTATATAGATGCGACCCCGTTCTTCCCCGCCTCCGTTCTTCCCCGCTCGCGCGCAATCTGCGGGACTCGCTCCCGAACGCGTCGTTCATCGGCTTTACTGGCACGCCGATCGAGAAGACCGACGCCAATACGCGCGCGGTCTTCGGCGATTACATCAGCATCTACGACATCAAGCGCGCGGAGGTACCGCAGTCGCGGGATGCCGATCTATTACGAGAGCCGCGTGGCCAAGCTGGGGTTGAACCAAAGCGAGCTGCCGAAGATCGACGAGGAATTCGAAGCGGATCACCGAAGGCGAAGAGCTGATGCGCAAGGAGAAGCGAGCGGCATGGGGAGGCTGCGAGATGGACGGAGCGAAGCGCAGCCCGAAGGGTGCGGGCGCCGAGGGCCGACGACTGCATCAAGCCCAACACGAAAGGAATCCCGAGGCGCCACCGCCGCGTAATTCATGCCGCCAAACAATTCCCCGATTTCCCGCTGACTCAGCCCGCATCTTTCCCACACCAACCAAAGCGCCACGTCGCGCGCTTCTCCCCATGAAACCGCCCGAACCCGTTAACTCCTCGCTCGTCATCCCGTAATGGCGCGCCACTCCCCTTAGCGCCTCCTCGGGCCGCGCCCTCTTCGCTCCCACGCTGCGCTAAGGAGTAAACTGGTGTCGCGAGTGCCGATGAACTATCGAGATTTCCTCAACGATCCCGAGTCATCGGTCGATCCATGCTATAAGCTCGGCGCGAAAGAGCGCGACGCCATAGCGATCGGCATCGACGAAGTCGCCGCGTTCAAAAGGCGCTGGCGCTGAGGTGTGCCCGGCAAGCGTTTGCCGCTGGAGCTCCGGACGGGTCTAAGGGGCCGGCAGCGTTTTCTATTTTCAGAGCCGGGAGCTCACCTCAGCGGAGCCACATTTCTTCGTTGTCGTTAATAGCGACCCAATTCGCGCAGATCTTCTTCTGCTCACGATCGTTCACGTCGAATCTCGCAGACGTGCGCACCCGCAATCGCACTCGAATGCAGACAGTGGTGGAAACAACCCCATCCGAATACGCTGAGTTCACGCTGCACTCAGCGATCGATTGTAATTCGGTCTTTGAGAAGCCGCTTTCGGAATTGGCGGGAATGGTCAGGCGGAAGGAGGTTCGCTATCACCGCGATTTGCCGCCAGAGATTTTCGCGAAAGTACGGGCAGCGGTTCTCGCTAGTCCCGTTATTCCGGATGAGCTGAAAGAGATGCTCTAATACAGTCGAAAGACTGCGGGAAACGAAATCATCGACGTCTTCAGCGCGGCGGGGCTCAAGCAACCCGATATCAGCATCCTCTCCGATCAGTTCCTCGCTGAGGTGCGCGGGCTCAAATACAAGAACGTCGCCACTAACAAAGTCAGAAGCGCCCTACTGTTTATCCCTCGTGGATCGGCGCAACGCCTTGAGAGGGCGTCGATTTACCAGGGGATCACCAATCAGGCTTTGTCGGTTTGCCCGCCTCATGAGAGATTGAATTCGACCAGGAAAATTTCTATGAACGACAAGCCATTAGATAAGACCAATACCGCAACCCACGAGATGACCGGCAAGTGCCCGTTCGGCGGCGACAGAGTCGGTGGTGCATTCGGCACCCCGCCCACGCTCGAGAACTGGTATCCCGATCGTCTGCGGGTCGAACTTCTGCATCAGAACGGTCCGGCGGCCGATCCGCTCGGCCCGGACTTCGACTATGGGGCCGAGTTCGCGAAGATCGACTTCGAAGCGCTCAAGCGAGACATCAAGCAGTTCCTGACGACCTCGGTCGCCTGGTGGCCGTCGGACTATCACAACTACGGTCCGCAGATGATCCGGATGGCCTGGCACGCGGCCGGCACTTACCGCATCGCGGACGGCCGGGGCGGCGCCGGCACGGCCATGCAGCGCTTCGCCCCAATCAGCAGTTGGTGGGACAACGGCAACACCGACAAGTCGCGGCGCCTCCTGCAACCCATCAAGCACAAATATGGCAATGGCCTCTCCTGGGGCGACCTCATGATTCTGACGGGCAACTGCGCCCTCGAGATCATGGGTTTCCCGACCTATGGCTTCGGTGGCGGGCGGCTCGACGCCTGGGAGGCGGACAACGCCACCTATTGGGGCCCGGAAATCTGGGACCCGAAGGACGTCAAAAGCTCCGACAGCATGGTCACGCGAGACAAGCGCTGGCGCGGCAAGAACGGCGATGCCGATTACGACCTCGAAAACCCGCTCGCCGCCACGCACCAGGCGCTCATCTACGTCAACCCGGAAGGCCCCTACGCGAACGGCGATCCCATGGGGTCGGCCCGCGATATCCGCATCGCCTTCACGCGCATGGCGATGAATGACGAAGAGACCGTCGCCCTGATCGCGGGCGGCCACGCCTTCGGCAAGAGCCACGGAATGGTGTCCGCCAAAGAGGTCGGCCCGCCGCCCGAGATCGCCCCGATGGAAGCCATGGGCCTCGGCTGGAACAACCCCGAAGGTCCCGGCTTCGCGCAATACACCATGACCAACGGCATCGAGGGCAGCTGGACGCCGAACCCGACGCAGTGGGACAACAGCTATCTCGAGAACCTGTTCAAGTTCGAATGGGAACAGACCAAGAGCCCGGCCGGTGCGATCCAATGGAAGCCGACCGACCCGAACGCGCCCAAGACGCGGGACGCGCATGTCGAGGGTCAGATGAACCCGCTGATGATGATGACCAGCGACATCGCACTGAAGGTCGATCCCGAGTATCGGAAAGTCTGCGAGAAGTTCCTGGCCGACTTCGACACCTTCACCAAGGCGTTCTCCAAGGCCTGGTACAAGCTCACTCACCGCGACATGGGACCCAAGTTCCGTTATCTCGGTCCGGAAGCGACGATCGAGGACGGCCTCCTTTGGCAGGACCCGCTCCCCGACCGCGACTATCAGTTGGTCGGCGACGCCGACATCGCCGGGCTGAAGCAGGCGGTCATGGCGACCGGACTCTCGGTGTCTGATCTGGCCTTCACCGCCTTCTCTGCGGCGGCGACCTATCGCGACAGCGACAAGCGTGGCGGCGCGAATGGCGGTCGCCTCGCGCTCGCCCCGCAAAAGGACTGGACGGTCAACCGCCGGGCCGCGCCCGTGATCGAAAAGCTGCGCGGCGTCATGGCCGACTTCAACGGCAAGCAGACCGGCAAGAAAATCTCCCTGGCCGACCTGATCGTGCTGGCGGGCTGCGCGGCGGTGGAGAAGGCGGCAAAGGACGCCGGCGTCGACGCCAGCGTCCCGTTCACGCCGGGCCGCGTCGATACCACGCAGGAACTCACCGACCTGGAAATGTTCGACGTGGCTGAAGCCCATCGTCGACGGCTTCCGCAATTACGTCGGCGACGAGTTCCGCCAGGTTTCGCAAGGCGTCGCCCCCGAGGAGTTCTTCCTCGACAAGGCCAACCTGATGAAGCTGACCGCGCCCGAGTGGACCGTCCTGACCGGCGGGCTGCGCGTGCTGAACGTCAACCACGATGGATCGGACACCGGCGTCTTCACCGACAAGGTCGGCGTCCTGACTAACGACTTCTTCGTTAACCTGACCGACACCGAACTCGAGTGGCTAAAGGCCGACGCAGAAGGCATGAGCTTCACCCTCAAGGATCGTGCAACCGGCCAGACCAAGTTCAAGGCGACGCGCAACGACCTGGTCTTCGGCTCGAACTCGCAATTGCGTGCCGTCGCCGACGTCTACGCCGGCAGCGACGGCCACCAGCGCTTCGTCAAGGACTTCATCAAAGCCTGGGACAAGGTCATGATGCTCGACCGCTATGACGTGAAAGGCCACAAGCGCTACGCGCCCACGGCCGCCTGAACCAACCCACGCTAACCTCATCGAATCGGGGGCCCAGGCGGGGTCAGTCCTAAGTATTGGCACATTTTGGCGAGCGCGGCACGGAGGTCGACAAGAGGGAGAACGACTGCCGAATCGACCGGGCTTCACGTCTCCACCCCAGCCGTCGCTCAGTCAACAAATCCAGAAACTCAAGAGCGGCACTTTCCTCGGCATCGAGCTGGTGGACAGCGTCACGCGACTCTGCGCCATGAACCTGCTCCTGCGATCGCGAAAAGTTGTCGCGCGCGCGCTAACGAAAGCTTGCCTCGGTCCAACAAACCATGGTAAACAGCGCACGATGAATCCCCGCGAAGATGCGTGGCGGGCGAAGACAGATCCGCTCTACCGTCCGCAAACCATGGCTGGCTGGTTTGAATATCATGAGCGCAATAAGCTACCCACAATCTCGTTTAGTAATCCGGTTTCACCGGGCGCATCGCGCACACCGCAGGTAGCCAAACCGAAAGTTACGCCGCAGGAAAGGGCTTACGCTTTATGCGCAAAGGAAGCGCAATTGATTGGCCGCGATCAACGTGCCTTGGAGCGAGCGCAGCGGCGTCGATCGGCCTCGGAGGAAGTTTTGGCGAATCGCGCCCGAATACTACAAGCGCGTCGCGCGCGTTATGAACACGCTTTGAGTCAGGTCCAGGCCAGCCCCTTTGCGGTAGCAAAGACATTGCGCACGAAAGACTGGGAAGGGACGGCATTGCCTGCCGGTGCAAAATATTCAGACAACATGAGTGTCGGTATCTGCGGGATAGTGACAGGGGTGGGTCTTACGGTGGCCTTTAAATACGCGAGTCATTGGAATCTGGACCCACACTTTCTACATCTCGGATTAATTTGCTTCCTGGCGATATTTGTAGCCGCGCTCTTTTTCGATCGTCACCTGGTTTTGGCGCGTCGTATGGCTTTGACGGTTATCCTGGCAGGACTGAGCACCGGCGCCTACTTTCTTTGGCTAAGCCAGGGCAAATAAGCGCGACCGCATTGTTTTAAACTCACCCGTTAGTCAGCGCACGGCCTCATTACGGAGGAAGGGGCAAAAGGGGTCAATGCTAACTATCGACACATGCTGCTCTGCCGGCATTAGATCGCGGGCGATTGAAACACTGAAGCTGTAAGCTACGGGAGTGAAGCGCACGTTACAGCTGCCTAACGGGCTGGAGCAGTCGGGCGTGTTTTCCCGCTACGCCATCGGCGGCGCCATGGCGGCGATGTTTTTGAGTCTTAGGATGAGGTAGCGGAGATCCGCTTCCAAGCCAGCATCATTCCGTCGCGGACGGTTAGGCAGACGTTCTCGACGCGCGGGTCGGATTGGACTTTGCGGTCGAAGGCTACAATGGCGCGGGCGTCGGCGTCCTGCGGGTCGAGGACTTTGCCGCTCCAGAGGACGTTGTCGGCGATGATGAGGCCGCCGGGTTTCACCAACGGCAGGCAGGCTTCGTAGTAGTGGGTGTAGTTCGGCTTGTCGGCGTCGATGTAGACGAGGTCGAGCGGCGGAG
Source organism: uncultured Verrucomicrobiae bacterium (assembly GCA_963792775.1). Taxonomy (GTDB): domain Bacteria; phylum Verrucomicrobiota; class Verrucomicrobiia; order Chthoniobacterales; family UBA10450; genus Palsa-1392. Next base: position 10,980 of record CAWBXU010000018.1, read on the forward strand.
TGAGCGTTTTGATTGTTTCCAAGGCGGGTCCCATTCGGATGGCGATCTTGTGTCCGTAAGGGCTCTCGGCAAAGTAGCGGCGCGCGATCGCTTCGGCTTTGGGGTTGATGTCGCAGGTCGTGAGCCGGCCGTCTTCCGGCAAACCTTCCGCCATCATGAGCGCGCTGTAGCCGGTGAACATCCCGATCTCGAGGATGGTGCGGGCGCCGGTGAGTCGGACGAGCATCTTGAGAAAGCGGCCTTCGATGGCGTCGACCTGCATCTGGGGGCTCTCCATGACGCGATAAGTCTCCTCCCGCAGGCGGCGGTGCAGATCGCTCTCCGGCTCGGTGTGATCGCGCGCGAACTGTTCTACCGCCACATCAATGAATTCATGCATGGGTCTTGATCATAACTCACGGATCAATCTGAAACCAGCTTCATCAAATCGCTGAATAAAGCTCGAGCAAGACTATAGTTCAGGTCAAAAAGGGGGCCGGGCTAACTATCGACCCAAGCTCCGTTCTTCCGGCCTTCAGATCGCGGATGATTTGAAACGGTGAAGCTGTAAGCTGCGAACGTGAAACGCACATTGCAGGTGCTCAACGAACTGGAGCGGGCGGGCGTGTTTTCCCGCTACGCCATCGGCGGCGCGATGGCGGTGACGTTCTATGCGGAGCCCACGCTCACCTTCGATCTTGATGTCTTCGTTTTGCTCCCAGAAAGAAACGGCCCGGTGTTGTCGTTGACGCCAATCTACGACGCCCTGCGTTCCCGTGGCTATGCGGAAAAAGCCGAGTGCGTTGAGATCGAGGGTGTGCCGGTGCAATTTCTGCCAGTATTTAATCCACTGTTGGAGGAAGCGCTGCGCGAAGCGAACGAGGTGATGTACGAAGACGTGCCGACGCGCGTGCTCAGAGCCGAGCATCTCGTGGCGATCTGTCTCCAGACCGGCCGCGAGAAGGATCGGGAACGCGTGCGACTTCTCCGCGGCCAGACAAAACTGGATGACGAGTTGCTGCAAGACTTGCTCCAGCGCTACGATCTCAGGGATAAATGGACGGCATGGACAAGCTAGAACCCGCATTGGCGGAGCTGCTGGCGGCGAAAGAAAAGCGCCGACACGAGCTGGCGGCGCTGCCTTTCCCGCAGAAGGTCGCAGCCGTCGTGAAGCTTCAGGAAATGGCGGCGCCAATCCTGCGCGCACGCGGCAAGCTTGTGCAGCCCTGGCGTCTCGATTGAGGACCAGCCGGAGTCGCGGGTAACTTTCGCAATCAGCTCTCGACTAAAAAAAACCGACCGCGCCGGCGCCTGGGATCCGCCGACTGAGATCAAAGAATCTTCATCAAGCGGGACGCGGTAGTCGGTTCCCGCCGCTTTCTTCTCGTCGCGCGCGCCGGTTGTGAATACTTAAGGAAATGCCGCGGGCACTCCTTGTACCGTGTTTAGCATGAATTGCGCTCCCCGCCCCCTTCTTGGTTGCTACCGTCAGGGCCAATCACGAAAAACTCACTGTCGTCGAAGCAGGCCGATACGTAGCCATATTGATCAGCCGTGATTGAAGAAAGATTCTTGGGGAACCCGCTAAATGGCGTGATGTTGAATGTCTGTTTGTCGAGTTCAACCACGCTCCGATTCTGCGTGGTCCCAGCCAGGAGAAAGCCTTTATTGGCCGCCATCAACCCCTTCGCCGAAGACGCACCCCTGAGTGGGAGAGTGATCGCTTTGCTTAAAGCGACGCTAACCGTATCGAAATCAGATGTAATCATATCTGTCTTCTTAAACACATTCAGCACGACCTGATCTTGGTTCGTCCCGGCAGCCACATCCAAAACGTAAATGGCGCGGGTAACGGTATTGGTGCTGAGATTTGTCCGTGGATTGCCTTCCATCATCGCCCCGACCTTACCGAAAGGTCCCATGGTGCCGGAGCCATAGCAGCCACTGCTGCCCGGGAGGGAGCCGCACGTGGCCCAACCGACAATTGTGTGGCTGGAATCAAAAAAGTAGGTCGTGTACAGGCTGGTATCGATGGGGGCACCCACGGACTTCCCTTGACTGGGGATGACGCTGGCGCAAAGAAGGATAAGGGTGAGACCAATCGGGAGTGTGAGTTTTGGGTTCATTTGGGGCGTTTGCTAGCAAAGTCCGGCAAATTTGACAAGCATTTTAGCGCCACCGGGGATCGGAAGGCCAGTGGCTTGCCACCTCTAATACCGGACTTGATTTGCCAGTTCCGCCCCCGCTTGCGATTTTGCTCAGCCGGTCAGTTTTCTCGAACCCGGAGCAAGCAGTGGTTCAGCTCACCACTGATCTCCCAAACAAAGTAAAGGTTGGCGCGGCCGTTGTTATAAACAAATGTCTCGTCTGTGCCGGAATGGGTTATCCCCTTTTCTTTCTGAACGTCGCGGTAATGCGCACCGTTGATCCAGGTATCGAAGCTCGTCACGTCGTTATCGTGCACCTTCACCCACACGCCCGTGCCGGGCATAGAGATGTAATAGTTTTCGTTTAGCGGGACGTGGTAGTCGGTCCCCGCGGCTTTCTGCGCTTCGCGTGTTCGTTGTTCGGCTTCTGCTCGCATCCGCTCGGCGAGCGCCGCCTGATCGCGAGCGGTCTGTTCGCGCTGGCGTTGATCTGCCAGGAGGCGCTCGGCGTTTGCCGGGTCGGGATAGGTGATGTCCGGCGATTGATCGGACGAGAAGGAGGGAGCTGGCGTGAAACGCGCGACCACCGGCAGGAGGGGCGCCGATGCCTGCGCGCTCGCCAGATTCTCCAAATTGATCGCCTTTCCTGATCGGCACACCATCGGGCCAGATGAAATAGGCGAGGCCGGCAAGCGCGAAAGCGATTATGCCGGCGACGACGAACGGGAGCGGGGTCAGCTCGCGCCGCCGTTTATCAAGGAACTGCGAAACGCGGGGCTCGTATTTGAGGAGAGGGAAGAGTTCGTCAATCGTGCGCCAGATGTTCGTCCCGACTCGCCGACAAGGTTCGTCGCGGCAAAACCTTCCAGCGCGGAAGAGATCAGCGACTGTTCGGAGGAAAGCGGCGTGTGACAGCCTTCGGAGAGAACATCGTAGAGGTCCATGAATTTTGGACAGCATGATGAATGCCTTTAGAAGCTTCAGCGATCATCTGTAGGGGACGGTTCTGCACTTTCTCCGCACGGCCATCCGCGCCGCGATCGTTGTTGCCGGACGCCGGAAAATCAGAGGGAGAACAATGCGGCGGCTCGTGGCCAGGTCAGGGGGAACCTGGTTCGGCGGCCAACGAGGCGCTGGTTGGAGATGGCGCGCTCGTCGGTTCCTTGGGAGCCGGTGTCACCGGCGTTTCGTGCGCCTTTTGGGCCGCGATTTCCTGGGCGCTGAAGCCCATCCGGGCCATCAAATCGGAGGTGGGGTGTGGTGTGGCGTGCGCAGTCTCGCGGCGCGCCTCGGCCGCGATCTGGCGTTGCGCTTGTTCGCGGTCGCGCGCGGCGGCGCGGGTTTGGGCCTCGGCGGCCGCACTGGAGCGGCGATGGGATTTGTTTTGCGCACGTGCCGCGGCTTTCGCCTGGGACGCCTCTTGGGCCGCTCGCCTTCGATCGCTTCGTTCGAGGCGCCGCAATTCGCCTCGGCGCGCGAGAGGATTCAGATAAGTCGGCGTGGGCGTAGGCGTGGGAGTGGCGAGGTCATCGGCCTGCGCGCCGCAGATACCGCACGCCAGGACAACGAGGAGTGAAAGACACCGGCTCTGACGAGCTGGTTTTTTGGACGCGGTCATGACGTGAAAATGAGCAGTTGCCCTGCCAGCATCGGACTGAAGGTTCGAGAAGTGAGGGATTGCTGCCGGTTTCCATCATCCGTAGGACGATCTCCGAATTTTTCGCCAATCGGCGTGTGCCGACGAACGCAGAGTTTCGGCTCGGGGACAGCCGACGCTACATGGGCCGGGAGTTCCCGGCGCGGGAGAAAGATTCCGGGCGTTCAATTCCGACGAACCTGGCCGCGTCGACGAAGCATCTCGCCCTTACCTCGATGGATCCAACCGCATCCTTCGACCATCTCGCCTTACCCTCGCCCGATCCGGCTGGATCGTGTGCGACCTCACCGCATTCCTCAAGCATTTAACCGAATCTGGCGAGGATCTAACCGCGTCGTTGCAGGATCCAACCGCGTCCCTTGAAGATCTAGCCGCGTCCTTCAGTCAATTCGCCTTAACTCCGTTGGGTCAGGTTGGATCCGGCGAAGATCTTGCCTGATCCCGGCGCGATTTTACCTCATGACGCTTCCATCTTGCCGGATGAAAGCGCAATCGCCGCGCGGTCGAGCGCGCGATCCGAGCCGGGGCGAGATTTCTCACCTTATACCACCTAAGTGCCATAGGGCTCGGCACCCGCGCTGCTTCTATCCCCGCCCAACAGCAAGCACACCGGTCGATGGTCGGCCGGGGCGATTTGCCGAATAAGAAAGGGATAGAATATGCCTCAAATAAGAACCAACCGAATCTACGGGAAGCTTCCCGACCTGGACGTGAGTGCGTTCGCAGGTGGAGTGATCGTAGGCCTAACGAACAACGAAGAGTTGCCGACTCCGCCGGAGCCTCCGGCGAGCCTGCAAGCCAAGAAGGATACCTTCGACAACACGATCGTCGCCGCCGCCGATGGCGGGACCCTGCACACGGCGCAGAAGGATGCGGCCCGGGCCGCGATCATCACAGCGCTGAACAAGGATGCCAGCTATGTCGACATCAATTGCAATGAAGACCTGGCTATCCTTCTCAGCTCCGGCTTTCAACCGGTGAGCACGAATCGCGCACAGACGGTGCTGGAAGCGCCGCAAGTGACCGCGGTGACCTACGGCCAGACGGGCGAGATCAAGCTGCGGGTGAAGGGCGATCCCAACCGCAAAGCGGTCCAGGGCCGCTTCAAGGCAACGGGCGGCGAATTCGGGCCGGTCATCACCTTCAAGAACTCGCGCAACATCTTCTTCAAAGGATTGATGGCGGGCACCACGTATGTGATGCAGCTCTGCGGCCTCGGCGGCAGCACGGGGCAGAGCGATTGGAGTGAGCCAGTGACGAAGATCGCTCTCTAAAAGGGGATGTCCCAGCGCCGGGGAGCGCGTGGCGTTTCCCCGGCGTCTGGGTGTTTTGCCTAACCAATGAAGGCGCAAGGTAAGACCGCGGGAGAGAGCAAGGTGACTCCCACGGTCTTGGTTGTAGCCGGGGTCGACGACCCCGGCCGGTCCAAAACGTCGTTCCCGTTGTATGACCGGAGGCGGCGCGCCCGGCTACAGGAGTGAGAATTATTTTCTTGTAAACTCTCCCACCCTCACAAAAATGCCGTCGTTCGCCCTCAGCATGGCTCCCAAATCCGTTCCCCACGAGCAAGCGCCAGCGCTGGCCATGCTCACCCCACGTGAGTATGAGGTTCTCGTCTGGCTGGCTGAGGGCAAGAGTAATTGGGCGATCGGCCAGATCGTCGGCTGCACCGAAGAGACGGTGAAGAAACATCTCCAGCGAGTCTATCGCAAGCTGGGCGTGGAAAGCCGGGTCAGCGCCGCCGTATTTTTCGCGCGGCTGTCAGGGCCGGATCGAGTTGGCCCGGGCTAAACAGGCCCGGCGATTTCTTGACGCTAGCCAAAGACCAGGACAGTCACCAGATCGTGTCATGAACTTAAGAAGGGACGGGAAGCGGCGAGGCACGGCCTGTAGCCGCCTGCCTGTGGGAGGCGCGGGTCTGCGCTGGATTTAACTTTCACCAAATCTTGTGCCCGGGCCCCGATATTGCATCTTGGGCACGTAACCATTCTGTTACGGAAGCGAAGTGGGCCGTGATTCGGAGCTGCTCTAGAGTCTTGTTCGAGCCGCAAAGGCAGAGGCCCTTTAGACCATCCGGAGGAGAACACATATGTCATTCACACCATCGACGAATCGGAATAGCGTTGCAGGCCTGGCGTTGGGCCTGTCCGGTTTGCTCGGGGCCGCGGCGACGGCCGGGGCGCAGACTTACACAATCACGGACCTGGGCACGCTCGGCAAGAACAGCCGGGGCAGTTATAGCCAGGCGTTCTGCATCAATGCCAGCGGGCAGGTGGGCGGGATCTCCAGCGCTTCGTCCACGACTATGACTGATCCGGCGTTTCTTTATAGCAACGGCGCGCTGACTTCGCTCGGGACTCTGGGCGGCGAATACGCCTCCGCGCAGGGCATCAATACCTCCGGGCAGATCGCCGGCTACTCGACGCTCGCCAGCGGCTCTTACCGCGCGTTCTTCTATACCGGCGGCGTGATGACTGACCTGGGGACGCTGGGGCAGGACTACAGCGCCGCTTATGCCCTGAACGATGCCGGGCAGGTGGTCGGCGTGTCGCAGAAGGTGGCCGGGCAGGAAAATGCCTTCCTTTATAGCAATGGCCAGATGACAGACCTGGGCACGCTCGGTGGCCCGACGAGCGCCGCCTACGGGATCAATCGGCAGGGTGTCATCGCGGGTTACTCTTACAATGCGGCGGGCGATTTCCTCGGCTTCATCTATCGCCACGGGACGATGACCGCGCTCGGGACGCTCGGCGGCTCGTGGAGTATCGCCTATGCCATTAACGACCTGAATCAGATCACGGGGCAGGCCTACACGAAGAACAACCTGACCGCGCATGCCTTCCGCTATGTGAAGGGCAAAATGACGGACCTGGGCTCGCTCGGCGGCTCCAGCTCCTATGGCTCGGCGATCAATAACGCCGGCACGGTGGTAGGGCTCTCGACGATTCGGAATGCCTCTTATCACGCGTTCATCTCCAGCAATGGCGAGAGGATGCAGGACTTGAACACGATGATTCCGGCGGGGACGGGATGGGTGCTGCAGGAGGGCACCGCCATTGATGACGCCGGCCAGATTGCGGGTTATGGCACGGTGCATGGCAAGGCGCACGCCTTCCTCCTCACGCCGACGCCTTAGCTCCGCTGGCGGCAGGCCGGTGCAGAGCGCGAACTCCTAGAAGCAGGGCATCGGTCTCGACGACTGTGCGACTCTGCGACGCGGCTTGCGACCCGGCTTGCGCCTGCGCGGTTGCGGCTGGCGTGACGCCCGCGAGAAGTAGCAGCACGAAACTGGAGGCGAACAAACCGGTAAAGGCACGAGTGTCGAAAGAAGCAGCCCGAAGGATGGATCTGTTTTTCATCATTGAGATGAGTAACTACGGGCTGGAACCGGGGATTGAAAAGCCGAAATTTTCAGCAGGGCATGGACTCTGGCCTCTCCCCCAGATCGAGGAGGCAAAAAGGGGATTTCTACGCTCGCGAGCGGCACAAAGTCAGCGGTGCCGCCGGCGACCAGGACCTCGCCGTCGGGGAGCAAAGTTGCCGTATGGGAGGTGCGGGGTGCTACCCCGTCGTTCGGCGGAGTCTCCGTCGAACAGCTCGCAGCGTGATGCGGGAGGGGTTGGTTTGCCCTAGAGTTATGCAGTGCGGCTAGGGCCTTGGTCGAGGCTCGACCAAGCGCGACGGGGTAACACCCCGTCCTCCCCGGGAGGGGTCTTCCGCTGTCGCATGTGCGCAAAGTCGTTCCTAGAGGGTCGGCTCTGTTGGCTGGCTTGCGTCGCCGGCAGGCTCGACCGCCGGGGGCGCAGAAGCGTTCTCGAGTTTGCGCCGCTTTTTCTCTTCTTTTTTCTTCTGCTTCTCGAGTTCTTTGCGCCGCTTTTCGCCTGAGTAATTTGGTCTGGCCATATGATCGGATTCACAATAGCAGGTTTATGCGTCGCCACCGCAAACTACTGCGAGCACAGCGGCTCGCGGCTGAACGCCGGCGGGAGCGGGGGCGGGAAGCGGGGAGCACGCACGTTAGATTTTCGGCTGGGGACAGCCGACGCTACGAGGGCGCGCCCGGTTATTGGTCTATCTCGTAACAACCCAGGTCGACGTTGGTGCCGGCCGGAAGGGGCCGGCTCTTTCCGTTAAGGTCCTTGGGAGGCGCAAGCCTGTTATCGCCGGCCGCGATACAGGGTGAGGCGGACTGGAGATGCAGATCGCTCGCGGAAACGAACAGAGGGTCGGCACTGATGTTGCCCGGGCCTCGCATGCCGTTCCTGATGTCGCTGAAATGAACCGCCGCGCGGGTGAAGAAGCTATCGATCTCATCGCCGGCCCCGGGATTCCAGAAGATTGAGTTCACGATCGAGGCCGTCCCCGCGTTGGCGGAGGAAAAGAATAACGCCGTCCCGGCAGTGGCGGCACCATCGGTCCTGCTGTTGAAAGCGATGGAAGAAGAAGAGATATGGAGAGTCGTTCCTTCCCCGTAGAAATAGAAGGCGGCGCCGAGCAGGGCCAGCATGCTATTCTGCGGAGTCGATAAGTTAGCCATGACCTGGCTATCTATGACTGTGACCTTGGAGAGATAGCTAAAGAGAGCGGCCCCTTTAATGGCCGCAAATCCCACCGGGAGCGACACTGTCGTCCGCGCCAGGTTATGATCGATCTTGACCGATCTAAGGCGGATGTCGCTGGCAAAGTCGTAGATCGCTCCCAAGGCTACCTCTTGCGTCGTGATGGTGTTATCGCGGATTTCCGTCATACGGATGACAGCCGGCGCGCCATCCAGGTGGATAGCTGCTCCGTCGCCCGACGTGACGAGGGAGACATGGTTGGATAAGAACTGGCATCCGGTTATTTCGTTGGTCGCCCCTGCAGGCGTGGAGACGATACTCAGGCCAGCGCCGCCACCATTATTTTGAATGGCAAATGAGCTCGTGACTTCATTCTCGCGCAGAACGCAGCGCGAAAGCTGGAGGGACGCCTGGCTCACGAAAATACCCGCGCCGGTTTTTCCCATGTGGGCCGGCACATCGAGGAATCCGTGGGTAATGACAAACCCGGCGACCGTGGCGTTGAGCAAGCCCCGGCCGGTGGATTCGATGTCAATCACCCGCCCGAGGGAGCCTCCGTCGATGACCGGTCGTGCGACATCCGAGGGATCGGCCAGCAAATGCAGGTCGTTGGTTTGCGGCCAGACCAGGTTTTCGTTGTAGGTGCCTGACGCGACAAGCACGGAATCGCCGGGCTGAGCAGCGTTCAAAGCTGCCTGAATGGTCGCGAACTGCGAAGGAACCTGGAGATCGTTTGCGTGGACCTGGGAGACACAAAGGATAAGAAAGAGAACTGAAAGATGTTTCATAATAAGTCTATGACAAAATAAGTAGCAGTGGTGTTAAGTGGCAGTTAGCCACGATTAATGGCGCCGCCGGTCGTTAATTGGCCGCCACCATAATGCATGTTTACCATCTGTCGCTTACTTTTTTTTCCTATGTCTTTCAGCAATTTCGCGCGCTGTTTTCCGCATTTTGGCCATTGCGGATGTTAGCTTTAGTATGCCTGCTCTTAGGAAGAGCAATGGCCCTCGACTTAAAGGCAGCGGACATGAGTAATAGGCCTGCCTGGCGGCCATCCGCGCCAATCAATGCCGTGCGTCCATGCAGGGCAACGGCGTTGCCGAAGTTAGCGAAGGTTCTAATCCGCCCTGGCCGGCTCCACGGCGGCGGCTTTTATCAAAATAGCCGTTTCGAACCGCCACAGATGGAGGAAGCGGCCAACGATCTCGCGGCTGACCGCGTGTCCTGGACCTGCAGAAGCAGGTCCCTCCGGTTTAAGATCGGTCTCCGGTCTCAACCGAGACCGTGCACGAGGTGCTAGCCAAAGACCAGGACAGTCAGTAAGATGCTCCTATGGCGCGAACATTTAAGCCGGTTCGTTTTTTTGTGCTCATGGCGGTGGCGGCCTTTCTCGTCTGCGGCGTGACCGCGTTCTACACCCAGCGCGCGGCCCACGGCCATACGGCCTCGGAGCGCGCAGCTTACTCGTTAGGCGAAAAGGCCGGCGCAGATGCGCCAGCGAATGCGAAACTGCCGAGCGCCGCGGACCTGAATATGATGGCCCAGGCGCGGTTCAAGCAAGAGGGCACGGGTGAACAGCAGAGCTGGGACCTGGCTTTTGAAAATGGCTACGAGGCCGGGTTCAAGAAGAGTCACCCGTAGCTGTGAAAGAGGCGGGTCCGCTTTCTCAGAGAAGATTTCCGTGGTTCATCTACGGGATCATCCTGGCGCTGATCGTGATCGTCGCGCTCGCGCCGATTGGCTCGGTGGTGGCGTGCGGGTGGATCGCAAACGCGCACGGTTGCAAGGTGGACGAAGGTTCGGTGCATCCCTGCATCATCGATGGCAAGGACTACGGACATCTGCTCTACACTCTGGGTGTCCTCGGCTGGCTGATGCTGGTGACTCTGCCGGGCGGTGTGATGGCGACAGTTATCCTGCTAATTGTGCTCGGCGTTCATCGAGCCAGATGGCGTAAAGCGGCGGCAGTCACGGCCTAGCTTTGGTTATTGGATATTGGTTATCTGTTATGGGGTTATTGGTTATTGGTTATTGGTTATTGAAGGAGCCTTCAGGGTCGCGCTGCGCTGTGAGCGGGCGCAGCGCTCTTCCCTTCCGGGCTTATCCGTGATTAACTGCGAGCGATCATGAATGATAAGCACGCCGACTTTTCCGGGTCGATTCCTGCCGCTTACGATCGCTATCTCGGTCCCGTCTTGTTCCAGACCTATGCGGAGGAGCTCGCGGCGCGGGTCGAGGTGGGCAGGGGCGGCTCGGTGCTGGAACTGGCCTGCGGCACCGGCATTCTCACCCGGGTGCTACGGGATCGGCTCCCGGCCGACGCGGCGTTTACGGCGACGGATCTCAACGAGGGGATGTTGCGTGTGGCCCGGGCGAAATTCTCTGGCGATGAGGCAGTGCGGTGGTCGGTGGCGGATGCCTCGAGTCTGCCGTTTGGCGACGGGTTGTTTGATGCGGTGGTCTGCCAGTTTGCGCTGATGTTTGTGCCGGAGAAATTGGTCGCCGCGCGTGAGGTCTGTCGGGTGCTAAAGCCGGGTGGCGTTTTCCTCTTCAATGTGTGGGGGCCGCTGGAGCGAAATCCCCTAGCCCGGATCGTGCGCGAGACGGTGGAAGGCTTTTTCGAGCAGGATCCGCCGACCTTCTACCGGGTGCCCTTTAGCTATCATGACCAGGCAGAGATCCGGCGGATGCTGGAGGCGGCCGGCTTCCGCGAGATCACTCTGGAGGTGGTGGAGAAGGTCTCCGGGGCGAGCACCGCCGCGGATCTGGCGAAGGGTTTTGTGGATGGCAACCCCATCTCCGTGGCGATCGCCGAGCGCGATGGCTCGCTTTTCCCGAAAATCACCGCGGCCCTGAGCCGTGCGATCGAGGAGGAGTTCGGCGCGACCGAGGTGCGTGCGCCGATGCAGGCGATCGTGGCCCAGGCCAGGACCTGGGAAAGGTAACCGGCTGCGGGCAGGGCAGCCGGCGGCGCGAAGATTGCTCTAGAGAAGGGCATGACTTATCAATTGGTCTATAGCAGCACCGCGACCCAGGATTTCTGGCCGGACGATTTGTTCCAACTGGTCGAAACGGCGCGGCGCAAGAATGCCCTCCGCGCTGTGACGGGAATGTTACTCTTTCACGAAGGTCAATTTCTCCAGCTCCTGGAGGGTCCCGAGCGCGAAGTGAAGAGTGTCTTCGAGATCGTGAAACGCGATCCGCGGCATGAAGCGATCAAGGTGCTCCTCTCCGAGAAAGTCGCCGAGCGCCAGTTCCCGGATTGGACCATGGGATTCGAGCGGCTCGATGAGGCCTGGAATGTCCCGCGGGCGTGGGCCACGATCCTGGAAGAGGGGTTGAATTCCGAGACGCTGGCGGCTGCCCCGTCGAAGGCTAAAAAGTTACTCCTTACCTTCCAGCACACGCTGCACGATCCAGCCTAGGCGAGAGCGCGACGGCGCGCTGCGGGTTAACGGCCGTTACCGTGCGCAAACACTCTTGCAAGTGTCACCCAAGGCGCGAAGCTGCGCGGTGAAGAAAAAGCGCAAGACACAGCAACGCGACCCGGTTTCTCCTTTTCGGGACAAGCTTTGGAGCTTGTTTCAGGATTTGGCCAAGGGTATGGATGGCGCGGATGTCGTCATCGCCCTGAAGCAGGCCGGCGAAGAGATCTGGGCGGCAGGGATCGACGACTCCTACAGCAACATGAGCCAGCAGGATCAGGATGCCGAGCCTCTCGGCAATGCTTTCGATATCACCTGGCTTACGGTCGTCTGCATCAAGCTCAAAGAGTTCAAGCAAGGCAAGAAGCCGAAGATTCGCATCCATTCCTGATACGCGCGCCTGTGGCGTTGCGGCGTCCGCTCCGCTTTGTGGACAAAGACTGTGCTTACCAGATCTTCACCCGCACTTTGTCGGCGCGATACATCTTGTCACCTGGCTTGACGCCGTAGGCATCGTAGAATGGAACCATGTTGCTGACCGGCCCTGTGACCCGGAGGAAACTCGGGGCGTGCACATCGGTCTTAACGTGCAGGGCGAGGCTCTCCGGGCGGATCTGGTTCATCCAGCTGATGGCCCAGCCGATGAAGTAGCGCTGCGCCGGCGTGAATCCGCCAATTGATTTACCGTTCTTATACTCGTTAGTCTTGGTAAAGGCATCCCAGCCGAGGGTGATGCCCCCCAGGTCCGCGGCATTCTCGCCCTGCGTCGCGTCGCCGTTGACGTGGATGTCGTCGACTGCGATGTACTGGTTGAATTGTTGCACGATCCGGGCCGTGCGTTTGACGAATTCGGCGGCGTCTTCCTTCGTCCACCAGTCTTCGAGGTTTCCTTTCTCGTCGAATTGCCGGCCTTCGTCGTCAAAGCCATGGGTCAGCTCGTGCCCGACGGTGGAGCCGGCGACGTAGCCATAGACGATCGCGTCGTCGATCTGGGCATCGTCGATCCCCGGAAGGATGAAAGCGGCAGCCGGCAGGACCATCTCGTTGTTCGAAGGGTTGTAGTAGGCATTATAGGTCTGCGGAGTCATGTCCCACTCGGTGCGGTCGACCGGCTTGTGCAGCTTGGCAATGTCGTAGTCGCTCTGCCAGATGTTGCCGCGCACGCAGTTCATGAGGTAGGAAGTGCGATCGACCTTGTAGGAGGAGTAATCCCGCCAGTGCTCGGGGTAGCCGACTTTTTTCGTCACGGCCGCAAGTTTGCGCAAGGCGCGCTCCTTCGTCGGGGCGCTCATCCAGTCGAGCGCCTGGATGTGATCGTGCATGCTCGCGAAGATCACATCGGTGAGCTTGGCGTAACGCGCTTTGGTCTGCGGGGAAAAGTAACGCTGCACGTAGAGCTGCCCGAGGGCGTCGCCCAGGTAAGTCTCTTCTTTGTCGAGGACGCGCTTGAAGCGAGGCCGCTGCGTGGGGGTGCCGTTCAAAATTGTTCCGAAGAAATGAAAGTCTTCGTTGTCGAAGCGTCCGCCCGCTTCCGAAGCAAAGGTGTGGGCGAGCTGCCAGCGTAGATAGGTTTTCCAAGTGTCGAGCGATTGTTTCCCGAGCGATGTCTCTACCTGGCGAAAGAACTCGGGCTGACCGACAATGACGCCGTCGATGCCGCTGATGTGTCCCTTAGCGAGAAACTCGCGCCAGGGAATCGAAGGAGTGAGCTTCTCCACCTCGGCTAGCGACATGGCGTTGTAATTGGCCCGCGGATCGCGCAGCGCTTCGAGCTTGCGCGAAGCACGGGCGAGCTCGGTCTCGAGACTCATGACCGTGGCGGCGCCAGCCGCGGCGTGGACGCTATCATCCCCGAGGAGCTGGAACATGCGCGCGACGTGCTTGACGTATTCCTCGCGAATCGTGGTCGCCCGTTTATCGGTATCGAAATAATAATCGCGATTCGGCAGGCCAAGACCGCCCTGATAAAGGTGCAGCACGTTCTTTTCGCTGTTCTTCTCGTCCTGGAAAACGTAGACGGAGAACATCGCGTCGACCCCGATGTATTGGAGGTGCGCGATGGTCTCGAGGAGACTCTCCTTGTCATGCACGGCAGCGATGCGATCGAACTCCGGCGCGATCGGCTTGAATCCCTGCTCCGCGTTGGCCGCTTCATCCATCCCCGCGGTCCAAAAGTCGCCAATCTTCTGCTGATTGCTGCCGGGCGGCGCGTCCTTTGCCTTGGCGGCGCTCTCGTGATTGATCGCGAGCAGGCGATGGTAGGTCTCCTCCTGGACGACCTGATATATTCCCCACGACTTTTCCGAAGGCGGAATGGGATTTGCCTTCAGCCATTTGCCGACGGCGAAGTGAAAAAAGTCGTCGCGCGGTGAGACTGAGCGATCGACGAACTGATCGAGATAGTTATCGGCCGTGGCCGGGGCGGCTTTATCGGCGGGGCTGGCGCCTTGTGCGGACAGAGCCGGCGTGCCGAATAATGGAAGAAGGGCGACGGTGGCCATCGCTGCAAAAAGGGAGCTTCGCATAAGAGGTTCCTGGCTTTGGCGAAGCCAAAGGCTCGCCCGACAAAGCCAGCTTGGGCGTGACGAGCCGGCGAAGCAAGCTCGCGAGCCGATTCAGTTATCCCTTTTTACCGCCACCGAAGTGCCGACGTGGACGGCACCGGCGATTCTTGCTTGACTGCCGATCTGGCGGCCAAATACGCTGCGGGCTGAAAGACACTTGTCGGAGGGTGTTGCTCCGATGTCGCTGGTCGCCCCAACGTATTTTCGTAGGTGGGGCTGGCTTCTTTTTTAACCTAACCAACCAAAGGAACATGATAATGAAATCACTTAAACCTCTGCTCTTAATCTCGCTTCTGGCCTTCGCGGTGGCTCCCGCTGCCCTTCTCCAGGCCAGCCCCGAAACGGCTGATACGGGCGCGGTGTCAACCAAGCTCAAAGAAATGGAAAACTCCTGGGGGAATGCATTGCTGGATAAGGACCACGGGGTCGCGGTCATCAAGGATCTGGTGGCGGACGATTTTGCGGGGGTGACTTCGAAGGGCAAAATGCAGACCAAGTCGAGCCTGCTCGACGAACTAAAGACGAACGGGGAAACCCTGACCTCGTCGACCACCGATAGCATGGAGGTGCACGCCTATGGTGACAACGTCGCGACCGTTTGTGGCACCTCGACGGAGGCGGGCAAGGATAAGGACGGCAAAGCGTTTACCCATCGCTACGGCTGGGTGGATACGTGGATGCAGCGCAACGGCAAATGGGAGTGCATTGCCGAGGCCGGCATGCTGATGTCCGAAAAGAAATAGCGAGAGCCAACTGACGGCTGACAACGGGGAGCTGCCGTAACGCAGCGCCCGGAGCGGGGCGGGCCAAAGCTGGGAGCTAAAGAAGGTTCCCCCCTTACCTGATCCTCCCAGCGCTACCGGCTTTTGCCTGTAAGGGCGCGATCGACTTCGGGGATGCCTTTTCCGTAGCGCTGGAGGAGGGCGGGTTCCTGCGTATTGACGTCGCCGAGATAGACCTGGATCGCCATCGCCATTCCCTTGGGGTTGTCGCTCGCGAAGCTGGTGGGGGAATAGGCGGAGACGAGAAAGCTGTTTTCCAGCGTCTGGAAGGCGCTTTGCTCGGTGTAGACTTTCGAGATGTCGAAGGCCAGGTCCGGCGAGAGATAGGAGAGGGCCTGGGTAGCAAGGGCCAGGTCCCAGGCGGTATGCTCGAACACCACCGGGTGCACTCCGGTGAAATGGACGCTCCGATCGAAGCGCTCGCTGGTCGGCGGCTCCTTGCTGGCGTTGAATTGCTGCAGCTCCCGCGCCAGGGTCTCGTGGTATTGGCGCTCTTGCTGCACGGCCCGCTGGTTGGCGCGCATTTCGCCGGCGAAGTTACGCAGAGCGGCCTGGCCGAGCGCGTAGTGCTCGCGGTCCTCATGCCAATTGCTCGCGAGGAGGGCGAGAAAAACGCCGACCGTGATGAGCGCGACTTCGATGATCACGGCGAGGAATGATCTTCTATGCTCTTCGCCGCGCAATCTCACGCGCGCAAGTATGCTCGGGCGCACAGACACTTCAAGCCTTGCCATAATGACGAGGCCCCGGGCAGAGCTTACTATCGACTGACCTTCTCCTGTTACACCCAAAGCTTCTTGCTTGAAGAGCGGGCGAAAATCCAATTGGATCCCGGGAATGCGTTTCCTTGCCTGCCTTCTGACTCTGTCGCTATGCCATGTCTGTGCTATCAATTCGGAGGCGGGGAGACGTGGCCGGCGTCACCAGGCGGAGGCCGGCTCCTTCTCGATGCCGGCCGAAGCGGTAATCGATCCCACCGACCCTCCATCGGCGAATCTTACCCGCTTCATGCAGGTGCATGTCCCGCTGCTATCGGATATCACTCCGGCTGGTAAGCCGGCGAGCATCATTTATCGCATGGATGTCCTGTTGCTGCGGACTGCCCTCCAGACTCAAAACGCGACCGCGCCGCCGGAGCAGAAGGCTGCCTATGTCGCTGCTCTGAAAGCTTGTGACGTTTTCGCCGCAGCGATCGAAGAGCGCGACAAGGCGGCGGCGAATTATGCCTCCGCGCAAACCGGAGCGAGTCCTCAAGACGTAAAGGATGTTCGGACCAACACCGTGCGCGCCCAGAATGGGTATGGAAATGCGACGCCCTCGAATAACGCCAAGGAGACAGCCGCGAATAGTCAGCCGGATTCGAACCAGTCCTTTATGAACTCAGCTGCCCTCACCGCCTGGACCACCCGGGCTAGTCAACTTCGCCAGCAAATCGACGCCGCCTACGCGCAGGAGATCGCGCTTGAGCAGCCTGTTGCCGCTAGCCCAGCGACTGCCACGCCGTCGCCATAGGAAAGACTAACTGAAAGCTGAAAGCTGAAAGACTGAAATCGGTCTCGCGTTGGCCAGTCGCAGATTCGACAGGATGGAAGCCTGTCGGCCGAATCAGGCAAGATGCCTGACTTCCAGTCGTACCACAGAGACGGCGTGTTTGGACCGAAACTGGGCAGGCGGAGCGCCCGCCCTACAATGCTTTCGCTATCCTCGCGGCCGCCCGTCCATGTCGCTCGCCTCGCTCGCTCCATTCGCAGCTTCCTGATTCAACCTCATCCTTTCCTGGTTTCCTGATTCAGCCTCATTCCGTTTCCTGGCTTGTTGATTCGTCGTCTACGAATTCGTTACCGCCTGATTCATCCCCCCTCATTTCCTCGCCGGCTTCGAACTGAACGTTGCGATGACGCCGGGCATGGTGAAAAATCATGCCAGACTCACTGCCAACGGATTCAATGAATTGGGACGCAATCAACGCAGTTTCGCAGCTCGTTAGCTCGGTCGCGGTGGTCTTGTCGGTGCTTTATCTGGCCAAGGAGGTGCAGCGGAGCACTCGAGTGGCGAAGGTGGCGGCGCAGGAGACCGCCGCCTCGGCCGTGCGCGAGGTGACCAATACTTTCATGGAAAATGCGGAGATGTCCCGCATCTGGGGGCTGGGTCTGGAGGATCTGGAGAAGCTTTCACCGGAAGAGCAGGCGCGCTTCTTCCACGCCACTCACCAATTTCTCAAGGCGCTCGAGACGATTCATTATCACCATATAAATGGGTTAATGGACGAACAGCTATGGCTCGGCTGGCAGGAGTTGCTCCGGCATTATATCTCCGCGCCGGGGATTGCTCGCTACTGGGGGATACGCAGTCAGCTTTTCTCGGCGCGTTTTCGCGAATTCATTAGTCAGCTCGAGCCGGCCCGCGACCGGCGCACGGTCGGCACTTTGCTGGGTGAAGAGGACCGCCCAGAGCGACTCGGAGTTCACTCTCCTCCGACGCAACCGTAATGACTCCTAGGACACGCGCGCCCCATGCCCGCCGGTTCGGACAGCGAGGCCAATGGCATGTGGACTGCTTCAAAAGGGATGCGTTTGGATTCATCACACGGGCCGGGCATCGCTTAGTGTTTTTCACGGTGCCCGGCCTTTTCCATCCCGGGCGATGCAGCGCGATCGGCTGCTAAAGGCGTTAGATTTACCGTCGGTCGCAAGCGCCGACCGGGTCGGTAGAGAATTACCGATCCGTCAGGCGCTTATTTTCGCCATTATTTGCATTGACCCCTAACCGGGAAAGTGCTCGAAATCGCGCCATGAAAACAAACCGACTCCTGTTAGTGACTACGACGCTCTTATTTACGGCCGCCGCAGCGAGCTTCGCCGCCAGCCCGATGATGGCCAGCCCGATGATGGGTACCTGGAAGCTCAACGAAGCGAAATCGAAGTTCTCGCCCGGGGCGACAAAGAACGACACCGTATCTTACACCGAGGCCAAAGGTGGCAAGACAATGGTGACGGTCGATGGAATGGACAAAGATGGAAAAGCCGTCCACTGGAGCTGGACGGGAAAATTCGACGGTCGATCCTACAAGACCAAAGGAAATCCAATCGCTGACTCAGCCGTCTATAATCCTGTGAACGATCGCACCAACCACCTGACACTGATGAAAAATGGCAAGACGGTGGTAGCTGGCACCATCGCCGTATCGAAAGACGGTAAATCGCGAACCGTCACCACAACCATGACGGACGCGAGTGGGAAGAAGCACACCGACAAGGCTTACTACGACAAACAGTAGAACCAGGTAGCGCCCAGGCAGGCAAAGTCGGTTTCCGCGGCGGGGCGGGATCCCCGCGATCGTGACCGCAGCGACAGCTGGACCGCGAGTCCAGCTGTCGCGGCTTCGGTGTTAGATTCGTTAGGTCAGGAAAGTTCCGGCCGCGCTCTGCAATTTTCCTCACTTCGCGATCCAGGCCGACCATCGGCTGTGTTGAAAATGCCTGCGTGTTCTTCGTAAAGACTGGGGATTTGTGTCCGCTACTTCAGCTAATCCCTGCTGCCTGAGTGATCAGGAAAGTTCGACCGAAAGCCGTTTGCCATTCAATTTGAGACCTGATATCTAGTGGGGCTTGACTTGAAATGCCTATGAAAAAGATTGCACCACTCGTTGTTCTTGTATGCGCTCTCGGGCTGGCCATTTTCACCGCCGAGGGCAAGGAGAAAAAACATCACTCCGCTGACCTGGAGCAGCATGTCGCGCTGGCGCCCGGGGAGTTGCAATGGGGCGACGCTCCGCCGGGGTTTGCGCCCGGCGCCAAGTTCGCCGTCGTCGCCGGTGATCCCTCGAAAACGGGAAGCTACGTCGTCCGCCTGCAGGTGCCGGCGGGTTACAAGATCATGCCACATACTCATCCCACGACTGAAAATGTCACCGTGATCTCCGGCACTTTTAATATCGGCATGGGGGAAAAGTTTGACATGGCGGCCGGCAAAGAGCTAGCGGCGGGTGGGTTTGCCTCGATGCCCGCGCACATGGCTCATTTCGCCTGGGCGACGAGCGATGCTGTCGTGCAGGTGCACGGCGAAGGACCGTTCCAGATTAACTATGTCAATGCCGCGGACGATCCGCGGAACGCCAAGAAATAGACTTCACCTCGAGAGATAGAGTTAGCGAGGGGCAGGACGGTGACCGCCACCGCGCACTCGCGTGCCGTGGAGTGGTTGAGCCGCGGGCAACGGCGGGCCTTGCAAAAGCCGCGCCTCAGCCTACCGGCATCTCTTCATGTTGCCTGACCGCGAGGAATTCGCGCAGCTGCTCCATGGCCGCCAGATAATGCTGAGAGAGCGCGTCCACCACTTCCGCCAGGACAACGCCATCGCAGCTATGGGCCAGGTGGGTTCGATGGTTGAGCATGTCGATCCAGACCTGGCCGTCGGGGACCATTCCGGTAACGGCCGCCTGTCGAAACACCTCGCGCGGAGTGACCGGCGCGACGACCAGCCCCGACTCTTCGAGAAAATCGCGCGCCGTCTTCCAGGCCAGTTCCAGGCAGTATTCGAAACGACGGATGGCCCCTTCCTTTTCCAACTGGCTGAGAGCGGCGGATCCCCGCTCGAGAGCCTGACGAAGCCGGGCCAGAGCATCATCAAAGCGCTGAAAGCATGCTGTCCATCGGTCGGTGGTTTTCATACGGAGGCTATCAATTGAGCAAGTTCGCGACCATTTCCGGGCCATTTTTTTCCAGCGCCGACGACCTCCTGACGGTGGCCGCGCTCGGCGTGCTCGCATTCGTCGCGACAGATCTGGCGCACGAGGTGGTCGGGCATGGGATTGGATTTCTCCTGGCGGGCGGGCGAGCCGGCATCCTAACGACGACCCGACTCATCGCCGAGCGGCCATTGCCAGCGCCTGGATGGAGAATTTTCGACCTCGGTGGCCCGGTCGGTAATCTCACCTGGGCCGCGCTCTGCCTCGCCGGGCAACGCCTGACCCGCGGCGCGGCTCCGCGATGGCGGCTCTTCCTTTGGGCGAGCGCGACATTCAGTTTGTTCTGGGAATTTGGCTATCTCATGAAATGCGGAGTGACTGGCAGCGGAGATGGCATGGCGCTGATCGAAGGACTAACTCCGACCTGGTTCTGGCGCACCTTGATCTTCCTCACAGGCCTCTTACTTTACCGCGGGGCGATCCGCCTGGTTGCGTCCGACCTTCACTTTGTGGTGAGCGCAACGGATCCAGGCTGGCGCCCGCGCGCTAAAGCTACTCTTAGCAGCGCTCTATCTCGCGGCTGGGCTAACGGCCTGCGCGGGCGCGATACTCGATCCGCGCGGTCCGGGGGAGATTTTCTACTCCGGAGTGATGAGCAGTTTTGTTGCCTGTCTTGGGCTTGGCTTCGTACCGGGCGCCTTCGCGAAGCGAGCTGATAAGGCGCTCCCAGTGGTTCATTCGGTGCCGCGCAACATCCCCCTCATCGCTCTCGCGGTCGCGGTTCTGCTCCTGTTCGTCCTGTTTCTTGGGCCGGGCATTCGCTTTTCGCTCTAGCTGTCGCCGGGAGACCGACCAGCGGCCTCTGACCTCCGAACGAACCTCTAGGCCGCGGGCCGGTTGAGGCCGCGCAGGAAATCACTAAGGAACTCCATTTTGTTGAGTTGCTGGAGCCTCTCGAGATTAAAATACTCGCTTAGGCTCTGCTCCAAAAAAGAGAAGACACCACGGGCAAAGAGCTCCTGCCGCTGGACGCCCAATCTCAGGACAAACGTTGACATCAAGGCGCTTCCGCAATGGTTATCGACAAGGTTACTATAGGCAATCACCGCATCCAGGAGATATAGCTCGGTCCATGCTTCGCAAAGCTCATAGGTCTCGCTCTCCTTTGCGTTCTTAAAGTAACTCTCCGCGTCCGGCTTGCCTGACTTCCGATCCCCCTCCAGATCGGGCGCCACATAGGCCCCGCTAAAAGGGAAGGCGGTAACTCCCCACAATTCGGTCAGCTCGAGGATAAGACGATGCGCCGCGACTGTAAGGGTTCGCACCGACACCATGTCGGCGTCGGCGAACCAAAGCCAAATCGCAGATTCAATCTGACGCCGGGCCGCCTCGATCTTGGGCAACCTGAGCAAGCGGGGTTTTAGACGACGATCATTCATAGCTTAGGAGCAAGCATCATGTCGAAACCTCGTGGGGCGTGACCGGGGAATGACTGAGGGGCGATTGTAGTAGATTTGGCTTCACTTTGTCAACGGCCCCAAATCCGGCCGGCAAGGCGAGGGCAAGCAATGCGGCGCCGCGCACCGCGCGATATTGGGCCTGGCCGCGGCTATCCCGCGGCGTGCATTAATCGCGGAAACCCCGTCGCAGTTCCCACAAGCGGAGTGCGGCCGTCAGGAGTCGGCGGGTACGAGCGAGGGTTCCCACCGGCGGCAGATCGCTGCCGAAAGATTCGCCCGCATCACTCGCCCGAGCTGGGGCAGAGCGCGCCCGAAGAGGCGAAATGCCTTTCGCCTTTTGCCGGGCGGATTTTTTCCTGCGCTTTGGGCCGCCTTTTCCGGTGGGTTTCGTCGCCATGGTTCCCAGGAGACTCCAAAGCAGGTCGCGAGCCAGAGGCGCTGGCGCGGCCCAACGGCGAGGGCACGACGTCTATCCCTAACGAGTGAAATTGGAGGGAAGCACGGTCCTTTCACGTTCGCTCTTTCCAGCGAAAAATTTTGCGGTTCCACCTTCGGAAGCCGGCTTCCCCGCGAGAGTGGCAGGCGTTCGTTAGGCAGCGATTGAGCCCCGAAGGTCTTCGACCGGGAGCGGCGAGCCGCTACAATTTGGCGGGAGGCGCTTTGGCACTGACCGACCCTGGCGGCCGCGGCAGCACCCGAATGATGGCCATCATGCCGCCGTCTTCGTGGTCGAGAATATGGCAATGATAGACGAAGTCGCCGACGGTTGGGCCGCGAAAGTCCATCCGCAAAGTCACGCTCGGATAGGGACCGGTGCCGGACCAATAAGGAATATTCACAGTATCGAGGATCTGCTTGTCGGAGTTGGCCACGGGCAGACCGTTGCGCGCTATGAGCAGGAAGTGGATTTGGTGAATGTGGAACTCGTGGTTCTCGTTGGAGCGGTTCTCGATCGTCCAATCCTCGACCGAGCCTTGGGTGGTCGTGATCGCGGGTGGGTCATCCATGTGGTAAGGCCGGGGCGTTTGCCCATCGACCGTGATGAAGAAGAACTTGGCGTTTTCGGAGAAATAGATGAGGCGATTGGTCGTGGGCGGCGCCTCGGCCAGGTCGCTGAATCGCTTACCCGGCCCCGGTCCGGAAATGGCCGGAACCATAGTGATGTCGGAAGGCGCTGCTCCGGAATCGGAGGTCGCAATGTTAAAAATGGGACGCGTCGGATCGGGATCTCCGCCCGGGCCAGTAACGACTTTCTTGGTCATCAGCTGCGCGGATTTCACCCCGGCGGGTGGACCGGTGATGATGACTTCGGCTCGCCCAGCCGGCGGAATGAAGAGATGGTTACGAGTCAGACTCTTGCCCTGGCCCGAGCCATCCTGCGACCCGAGAGGGACGCCGTCGAGAGCAATCACTTGAAAAGGTTGATCGACTCCGTCGTAGACGAGGTGGAGGTCGAGGATGCTGACGGCAGCCGAATTCACGATCCGCCAGAACTGGCGTTCTCCCGGTTTCATGGAGAATTCCGCGGGAATAAAGGCGGGACCACCGATCGGAATGTAATTCACGGAAAGATCGGCAGCGGCGTCGTTATCGGGCGGGGGAGCTCCTGCCGGGCGACGCGAAGGCGGAGGATTAGCTGGCTGATTGTCCCGCACAATGATGACTCGCTGGGGGAGTCCAGCGACGGCCGGATTCACATCCTCTATTCCTTCCACGATCAGCGCGCCAGTGGCGCCGCCCTGGACGGCGGTAGTCGAGAGACCGTGAATGTGGGGATGATACCAATACAAGCCGGGTGGCTCATTTTTTGGGAAATGCACTTCGTAACGGAAGGTCTGGCCGGAGTTAATAATGGTATGGATAACTTCATCCTGATGACAGACCGGCGCCGTGTTCGTGCCGTGGAAGTGAATGTTGACAGACGATGAAGTCACGTTGGGGGCACCACAACCATCATCCCCCGCCTTGGACATATCCATGCCGGGCATGTCCGGCATCTTACCGGTGCCCTCCGGGACCAGGTTCGTCAGGTTGATGACAAGAGTGTCGCCGGGATGCACGTGCAGCGTGGGAGACTGCGAGCCGTCGGAATTAACAAAGCAGTAGCGCGGTTTGTCGTCTTCGCCGAGAGAGGTTTGGTAGGTCAGGTCGACCTGCAGAACGCCATCCTTGCTATAGAGGTTCTCTGGCTCATGGACGGTGCTTCCCTGCGGAAATCGATCGCATTGCGCGAAGAGCGGTGTCGCCGATGAAACCGCGAGCACGACAAGTCCGCAGCAAGTCCTGAGTGATGCTTTGATGTTCTTCATTTCTCCTCTCGAAAAAAGATTGCCCCCAATTGATAAACCAATCAGTCCCGCGGCGGCAAGCCACCGCGGGACCTAATTAGTTTCGTTAGGCCGATCTCTGCTTGAGCAGGTCGACTACTGGATGGTGACCTGCTTGGGTTTCGAGGCGATTCCGTTCGCCACCACCTGGATGCTGCTCGCGCCGGTTTCGGCATTGGCCGGAACGTCAAGCTTCGTCGAGACAATCGCGTTGCCGGTCGCTACCGCCATGGTACTGTGGTCGTGGGTGCGGCCATAGAAGACATGTTTCGTCGCCGTGTTTGTGATGCGCACGAGAGGATAGTTCGTCGCACTCAAAGCGTCGTCGCCGTAATCCGAACCGCCCGAAAGGCCGTTGAACTGGCGCCCCGAGATGGTGACCGTGGAGCCCCGCGTGAGATTAGCCGGCACCGAGGTAATGGCGGGTTTCCAGGTCGGATTGGGCTTACCCTTCGAGGTGAGGAGTTCGACGTCCTTGGTTCTGCCATCGGCGACCAGATACATCACCTGTCCCGTCGGCAGCAGCAGCGTGCGCGTTTGCCAGGATTGGAGAGAGTTCGAGCTCTGCGTTGACGGCGCCTGGGTGAAGATGGTTCCATCAAAGATGAAAATCGTAATGTGGCCTTGAAAAACGCCCGGGCTCGCCATCACTAGAACGTTGCCATCCGGGAGCAAACTGGCCGGACCGTCGGCCGAGTCATTGCCGACCGGGTAGTCAGGCCCGGGCGTCCATGTGCTGGTGTCGGGATGATAAATAGAAGTATGAGGAGTTCCTCCAAAGCCCACTATATTTCCGTCGGGCATGAGAATTTGCGGCCCGACCTCGAGACTGCTTGCATCGGGCAGTGGGACTCCTGTGCTCCCGGCGCTGGTCCATTTACCCGTCGCAGGATCGTAGATCTCCGAATTGGGAATATTCGCGCAATCGACCGTCAAGATTTTGCCGTTGGGGAGAAGGCCAAACCCCTCCTCAGAATAGGTGTCGCTCTTACCTGTGTTGGTGATCGCGGTCCAAGCTAAGGTGCTGGCATCAAAGGTAACCTGCTTTGTCGATGAGATCCCACCCTGGCCCATCATAAAGACCCCGTTCGGTTGCACGATCCCGGGTGAGTCTCCGATGTGCGTCCAACCTGCAGGCGGATTCACCGTCGTCCAGACATTGGCTACTGGATCATAGATCGCTCCCATGTTTGTCCAGACGGCAGAGAGGAAGTTATATTCTCCGCCTTCGACGATAACCCGTCCGTCGGGCAGGACGGCATTGGCAAAATAGAGAGGCGCATAATTAGAGGCCATGGAAGCCACTTGAGACCAAGTGCCATTGAGATAACTCCCCCTGTTATCGGGAGTAAGGCGCCACCAGTTAGGACTGTTATACTGGTGCACGATCACAGTCCCATCCGTGAGGAGGTTCGCTGAGTCAGTGTTGAAAGGCGGTTGGTTGACCATCTTCTGCCATCTCACGGTAGCTGCCTCCACCTGGCCGGGAGGTCCGGAGCGTTGCGCGGATGCCGTTTGCGGGAGGACACAGGCGAGTGACACGGCGGTCAGGCCGAGGATAAAGGAGGCAAAACGTCGCCGATGTGCTGCCCAATTATGTGCGGTGATTTTTGTCATGGCGGGGAGGGTGAAGCGTTAAAATATTTTAACAAGACAAAACTTTTCGGGTCTGGAGTTCTTCCGGATTTTTGGTGACTTTGACGAATCGCTCGACAAGACCCTCGGACCCTGGTGCGATAAATCGTCAACAAGTGAGAAGCACTAACGTGGGCCAGCGGTAGCCACGATTCTGGACATGGGCAACGACGTGGCTCGCCGCTCAGATCTTAACAAATCACTGCACCAGTCTTGGCGCCTGCGTTTCGGCTTTTCCTAACCCTTGGCCCCCGAATACTTCGGATCGCGGACTTCTTTGCGAATGGCGTCGAAGACTTTCCGGATCGCCATCAGACTGCCGCTGTTGGCGAGAAAGGCCGGAATGGCACCGCCGGTACCGCTATAGAGAAAGTAAGTCACGCGGGTCGTGTCGGCACCGGTGGGCTCGAGCAGCCAACTCCCTTCGCAGATTTTGACCCGTTCCACACCCGCCTGAGGAGCGGGGCCGAGGTCGTTCGCTGGCTGCCAGTGAATGCGATAAACCGGCCCCTCGGGTCCCGGCTTTTTCGAATGCTCGGAACGCAGAGTATAATCGCGGTCGCTGACGAGCGGAAGGTCGAGGCGCTGGTAAGTGATGAGCCCATTCTGGATTCTTTGCAAAATGCGGCACTCACTCGTGTAAGGCATGAAGCTGGGATAAGCCTCCGGATCGTTGAGCACGGCGAACACCGCGCTGGAAGGCGCATCAATCTCGCCGATGCTGCGAAATTCCTTGAGTGCTGAGCCGGCGTGGCGACGGCTGCAAATTACGACTCCATCCTTGTTTGCCATCTGCACCCAGGCGGCCGGCGCATCGTGCTCGCCACCGCTGGCGACTTGACCGGCAAGGAGCAAGGCCAGGATGACGACCGCGGAGCGGGTCGGAAATGGATAGCTTTCTGTGCGGCTCACTCTAGTAAATCGCGCGCCGAGGCGGGATTGGCCCGGCGCGAGACCGTTACTCTGTATCTGTCAATTGATGGGAAAGCGAGCTTTTCCGCTTCCAGCGAGCGCGGGTTACCAATGCTTCCCATCAATTGCGGAAGCCGAGGTCGCACCTCCTTCCGCCCATTCGCTCGGTTGACCGTGTCCCGGACGCGACCTAGTTTGTCGGCAAGCCGGCCGGAACTGGGCCCGTGATCGGCAAGGGAGAAGGGACATTCTATGGGAGCAACGCGAGTCATCATCTTCATCATTCTCGCCTTGTTCTCACTCGCCGGTGAGAGCTTCGCGCAGAGCGGCACCTGTGCCGGGATAAGTCTCGGGCCCGGGGCGGACCTGAACGGTTTCATTCCCTTCCCGTCCGATAACGCCTGGAACACCGACATCTCCGCCAGTCCAGTCGATCCGAATTCCGCCGGCATCATCGCTTTCATCGGCGCGACCTCTTCGCTTCATCCCGACTTCGGCGCGGGGCTCTACGCCGGGAGCGCGATCGGGATTCCCTACCAGGTCGAAGGTTCAGCCGAGGAGAAAGTCCCGATCAGACTCGCGGCTTATAAAAGTGAATCCGATCCCGGCCCGATGCCGATCCCGCCCGATGCATTGATCGAGGGTTATCCGAAACCGGGCAACGGCGACCGCCACGTGCTCGTGCTCGATCGCGACGATTGCTGGCTCTACGAACTCGATCGCGCCTTCCTGAAAAACGGACTGTGGAAAGCGGACTCCACCGCCATCTGGGACATGACCAGCAACGAGCAGCGGCCCTATACCTGGACCTCGGCCGACGCGGCCGGCTTGGCCATTTTTCCCGGACTGGTTCGCTACGATGAAGTCGCGGCCGGGGCGATCAATCACGCCATTCGCGTCACCGTGCCAGTCACGAGGCAGGCCTTCACGCCGCCGGCCTCGCACTGGGCTTCGTCGGTGACCGACCCGAGCGCGCCACCCATGGGAATGCGGATGCGTCTAAAGGCAGGCGTCGATATCTCCGCCTTTCCGCCTAACGATCAAGTGATCCTGGCGGCCTTGAAGAAATATGGAGTCATCGTTGCTGATAACGGGAGCGCGATGTTCATCAGCGGCACTCCGGACGACCGCTGGGATAACGACGAGCTCAATCAGCTCAAGACGCTGCACGCCTCCGATTTCGAGGTCGTTCTCATGGGACCGATTTATACTCCCGGAAATGTCCCGACGGGTCCCGCGCCTGCCCTTTCCAATCTCACGGCCAATCCGAAAACTATCAGCGCGGGTCAATCGTCCACTCTCACTTGGAACCTCGCAAATGCGACCTACACGATCGTCTCACCGGAGATCGGACCTGTCCGGAGCATGACCGCCACGGTTCATCCGGCAGTGACGACCACCTACAAGGTCTATGCGACTAACCAGTATGGTCGCACCACCAAGTCGGTGAAGGTCACTGTGCATTGAGCTAATCTCGTTAGGCGCGTCAACCGGCGCCCAGCGAATTCACTCGTCGTAAAATCGCAAGCTCTGACCTAAGGAGTCCTTGACGGCGCCCCCCGTCCACGGAAAAATCCCAGCGACATGAACCGCGACCCGACGGGTCGAGACGACGCTGGCGTCCACTCGGAGGTCAACAGGCCGCTCCAGGCCTGGGCCGACAGGATGAGGGGCCGTTGGCTCGCGTTATACGCGGTGCGCCTTTATCTGCCTTGCTCGACCCTGGCCGGCCACCTCCGCCGGCGGACCCGCGCGCTGCGCGGATATGACGACCGGAATCGACCGGCTGGCAGGCTCCAGACGATTTCCTGGCGTGGAGTGATGGACTCCAACCCAACTTACCTGATCGATCCTGAGAAGCGGAAAGGGAACGTCAGCCTGAGCGAGTTGGCACTCCTCGGGAAAGCCGCCGCGCTCGTCCCGGCCGGGCAGGAAATCGTAGAGATCGGCACCTTCGACGGCCGCAGCACGCTCAATCTCGCACTCAATTCGGCTCCGACCGTGCCCGTCTTTACCCTCGATCTGCCGGCCACGGCCGAGACCCGTTTCGCCCTGCCCGAATGGGAACGCGAATACTGCGGTCACCCAATGCCAGGAGAGCGTTTTCGCGGGTGCGCGGCCGCGTGGCGCGAGAGCGCCGCCCGGATTGTGCAGGACTGGGGCGATTCCGCCAGTTACGATTGGTCAGCGCACGAGGGAAACGCAGGCCTCGTTTTCGTGGATGGTGCGCATAGCTACGAATACGCTTTATCCGACTCAGAAGTTGCTTTCCGTCTCGCCGCCCCCGGGGCCATGATCATCTGGCATGATTACGGCGCCTGGTCGGGAGTAACTCAAGCCCTCGACGAGCTCGAAGCCGCTCGCGGGCTGGGTCTGCAGCGACTTCAAGGAACCAGCCTCGTTTTTTGGCGACGAAAATAGCGAGATAGGAGTCAGTCTGGACTTACCCTATTTCCACGGTAAGTCAGCCTAACGAATCAGGTCTCCAGGGTCGGCGCGGGAACGGTGGCGCTCGGGCCCGGGACGGAGGCGCTTTGCCCGGCGTGTTTTCCTTCGGCGAACTCTTCGATCATCTTTTCGTTGAAGGCCGGGATGTCATCGGGCTTGCGGCTCGTGACGAGGCCGTTGTCGACCACGACTTCTTCGTCCACCCAGGTGGCCCCGGCGTTTTTCACATCGGTCTGGATCGCCGGCCATGAAGTCACGATGCGGCCGCTGATGACGCCCGCGTCGATCAACACCCAAGGCCCATGGCAGATCGCCGCGACCGGCTTGCCCGCATCGAAGAAGGCGCGCGCGAAATCGGTCGCCGCAGGAGTAGAGCGCAGCTCGTCGGGATTCAACAGGCCGCCCGGGATCATGAGCGCGTCGAAGTCCTTCGGGTTGGCATCGTCCAAGGTCAGGTCGACGTCGAACTTGTCGCCTTTGTCGGCGTGGTTCATGCCTTGAATCTTGCCTGACTTCGTCGAGACGATTTTGACCTCGGCGCCGGCGTCCTTAAGCGCCTCGCGCGGCTTCGTCATCTCGACCTGTTCGAATCCATCGGCGACCAGGATCGCCACTTTCTTTCCATCCAGTTTCTTAGCCATGAGATTTTTTCTCCGTTAAAATGTTTTTTTGCGATGCGGGTTGCGATGACTTCGCAGCGGAACGCCGCCGCGGATGTAAAGTTGGAGGGACGACCTCTGTGTCGTCCGTGTTTGGCTGGGATCGAATACGATTTGTGGAGATGACACTCGGACGGGGACGGCGCCCGTCCCTCCAACCGATCGACCGCGGCGAATTGCGGCTGCCTACGATTGGCCTCGTTAGGCGAAAAGCGCTTCGAGATCGGCCTGATGATCGCGCACGAGCTGTTCGTAACCGGTGCGACTGTGATCGCCCACGTCGGGATTGAAATGCGTCGCGATGTTAAAGAAATCGGTGAAGCTCTCGAAGGTGCGGGCGAGAAAATTCGTCCACTCGCGGCTTTCCGTGTGCGGCGCGCCGTTGCTGTCGAAGTGAATCATCTGGCCGAGATCGGAGTAATCCCAGCCGCGAAACGGAACGCGCGGGACGAGATCTTCGCGGTTGATGAAGCGAAAAGTTTTGCGTTGCAGGAGGCGGTCGTAAGCGCTGCAAAAATTATGCAGGCCGATCCGCGGCTGACCAAAGGTGTAGACCCCGCCGACCGGCCGGATGATGCCACCGGGCAACATGGAAAAGACGCCACCGGCGAGCGCGGCGAGCGCGCCACCGAGGCTGTGCCCGGTGATCCAAAGTGTCTTCTGCGGTTTGGTCGAAAGGCCTTCCAGATTCGCCACCGCAGTCGCGACCGGCGGGATAACGCGGTTCATCGCCAGAGCGATTTTCTCCCAGGAATGGCGCAAGGCGAAAGCGAAGCCGGCGTGCACCTCACCGACGTCGGGCGCGCCCTCGAAGAACCAGGCGAAACGGCCCGGAGTGGAATGGAGATCGGTCATCCAGTTCTTCAGATTTTTGGTCCCGCAAAAGGCGATCACGGCGAAGTCGTCGCAACCCACAATGAGCGCGGAAGTGTTCTCGAGTTGCTGTTCGAGATTGACCCACTCGAAGTCGGTGAAGCCCATCTGCTTCGTCAGGGCGCGCGCGTCGGCTTCGTTGCCGTAGGCAGCGTTGCAGAGTTGGGCGAGAAGAAGCGCGTTTTTGGCGCTAAATTTGGTCGCGGTATGATCGAAGTTTTGCATGGCGAAGTCCTCGCAAGGTTTGTAACGCCGTCGAATTGCAACGGCGCAGTGCTCTCCGCAGATTACGCAGATTTCCGCAGATAATTTCAAAGACAAAATTTCGTCCGCCTCTCCCATCTGCGAAAATCTGCGTCATCTGCGGATGAAAACCTTTTCCCCGCCGCGGTCCGAGCGTAGTCTCCCAGCCCAGCCGCCGATGTGGCGAAATGGCAGACGCAACGGACTTAAAATCCGTTTGAGTGAAAACTCAGTGCCGGTTCGAGTCCGGCCATCGGCACCCTCTAAGATTTGTATTTGCCAGGGAAATTATCGCATTGCCGCCGAAACGGTTGGGTCAGAGCGCAGTTATTCGCAATAGACCGCGCTTAGGTTTGGCAAGGTCAAGGGCTTAGGTTGTAGACCTCGACTAAAGCGACGCCAGTCGTGTCACTCGCTCCGCGCACGACAGCAGTGTAATTGCCGGCCGGAAGCGTCGCCAGGATAGCCGATTCGCGATCGTCGGTCGGCGCTATCGTGGTTGATTCGATTTCGGTCTCTTGCGCGTCTTTCCAATTATCATTGGCAGCAATGATGGCGCCATCCTTATCGTAAAGCTCGAGAACAGGGTCCTGCAGCGCTCCACTTACACCCCGGGCGGTTAACTCCGGACCAATCGCCCGCACAAGCGCCCGCGCGTCAGTTCCGCCAAGAATAACTCCACCAATCATGATGTTATTGCCCACATCCACAAACCCGCGCGTCGATATGTTTGCCAAATGTGAGTCAGACGTCGAATCAAGGTCGTATGCTTCAACTAACCCTGTCCCGGTAGCGCCATTTTTACCCCGGACAATGGCCGTGTATTTTCCCGGGGCCAGGGTGGCTACGATAGCCGATTCCTTATCATTGGATGGCGCTATGGTGGTGGCCTCGATCTCCGCCTGCTGGGTATCTTTCCAATTGTCGTTGGTGACCACGGTACCGTCTGGTTCGTCGAGCTCCAGCACTGGGTCAGCCAGCGTGTCAGTTATGCCAGCGGCACCAAGAGATGGTCCGATCGCGCGCAGGATCACTTTTTTCGACGCAGTGCCGCTGATGATGAAGCCAGCGATCAATACGCTATCACCGTTCAGCACCTGCATTCTTGTCGAGATGTTAAGCAATTGCGGTGGAGTGGTCGCATCGGAGGAGACAATCAATTCCGTAACATAGGTCGAAGCATTGTTGCGGGCGCTAATGTAAGCGTTACTAACCCAGAAACGACCGTGATCCTGCGGGTCAACGCTTACCGAACTGCTATAATCGCTAAACCTGGCTGCGTTGCCACCCCACTGGGCACCGAATTCGTCATAGATATCGACTCCAGCCTTTAATAAGAGCGGTGGGTCGAAGGTAAGGGTTCCATCGGCCGCGGTATGGCCAACAGAAGCATAGGCGCTACCGAATTCGTTCGGCCCAGAACGGACGTAGGCAATGACCACTTCCCCGCGCTCGTTTACGCCGATCGCGCCATCCATCAGGAGATGGTCGGGATCGCCAATTCTGCCGCCTTGAAGACTAACGTTCGACTCCACGTCCCGCACCGTCCAAACCAACCCACCATAGTCCGGCTCGACTGCGTACAAATACCTCCCATACCGGACACAGGTCACGGCGCCGCGAACCGGACCGAGCGTCTCTTCCGTGCCGGGCTGGGCGCTGTTAAAATCGGTGCTCGATTACTCCCAGATCGACATCAATCTGTAAGGGAGCGGATAACGACGCACCCGGGCCTCCTGCATTCAGGACGTTTCGCTTGGAGCCAGACTCAAAATATTCACCCTGTGAACCGGAGTAGGGGCTTTGCAGGATGACGACACCATCCGCGCTCGCGCTTTGGTAATCCGTCTGCGGTTTGTAACCCATAACGTCGAAAGGAATCCGGCTGAGGTGTGCGGCGGTGGGAGTTTCCGCGAAAAGATCCGCCTTCGGGATGGAAAACAACTCAGCGTAATTTTTATCGCGATCCCCGGCGAGTGAGACAAGAACAGGAACGGCATAGACGGCCGCTCCGTCGAAACCGAGCACAGGATAGTCAGCCGCGAATAAGCTCGCAGGATCCGCCTTAATATAAACGCCCTGCCAGTCGCCCGTAGGATCGTCCGTCTTCGAAACGCCGAAGAGCAGCCCGCTGTCGGTCGATAAGGCGTTCGTAGCGGCCATAACCAGCCAGCGGTTCGAGGCTTGATCGAA
Source organism: uncultured Verrucomicrobiae bacterium (assembly GCA_963792775.1). Classification (GTDB taxonomy): domain Bacteria; phylum Verrucomicrobiota; class Verrucomicrobiia; order Chthoniobacterales; family UBA10450; genus Palsa-1392. The sequence continues at coordinate 43,533 of CAWBXU010000018.1, forward strand.
CCTAATACGTTGATCGAATACCAACCGCGCCCCAGTTAGCGAGCTCATCTTGGTAATAAACAGCCTTGCGTCGGAAACAAGCGTGCCGGTGTATTTATTATAAATCCGAAATGCAAGGTTAGTTACTTCAACGAAGTGCCTGGGACCTACAGCCCCATCGCTATCATATTTGAAAGAGGAACTGCCCTCAAAATGCCGGCCGATTCTGGCCGGGACCGGTGTGGCGCTGGGAGCCATTGTCTGATCGCCTGATCGAGCGCGCAAAGAAGCCGCCCAACTGGGATTGGAGGTCATCCACGGGCCGAATACTCGGTTACCCGTTGGGCGCACTTGGGTGTCAGTCGCTGACCTGGCCGCGCTGGCAGTCGCGGCAACCGTGGCGGGATCGTCCAGGAAAGGACTGATTGGTTCAACGGCGAGCGCCCCCGTTGGAATCAGGTTAGACGACAGGGCAACAAATATTAAGACGGCGACCTGCCGGATAGCCGTGCCAAGAGAGCTAATACCTCTTTCCATGGTGCGGGAGAGGCTACCTATGTGCCACCGCCACTCCAAGGCGTCAAGCCCCAAGGACCGTCTCCCAAGTTCCGCTCAAAACCGACCAGGAAATAGCGGCCCGTGGTGCTGATCACGCCCTTGGCCTTCTGACTCGCGGTGTCCGTGTTTCACGCGACGACGCTACGTCGGACATTTGGGAGGAACAGCTCACCCGGCTACACCTTTATTTTAAATCAACAAGTTCCTGGCATGGCTAATTGCCCCTGCGTTTGCGCCAGTGCCGGTGCGATAATCAGGAACAATAACGAAAATGTGAGAGATATGCGGTGATTGCTTTCATCGGTTGGATACTGGTTACTGCTGGTGTGCCGATGGGAGCCGGCGGAGTTGGACATCGAAAGTGCGCATTTAAGGATTGCCTCTGATGGGTATCGAAGGAGAGATCCGATTTAGCGAGTTGCGTAGCTTGTCTTTTATCAATCGAGGTCTCGTGTACTCCGCAAACGCTAATGACGCTGGACGCTGAGAGCCGTTAGCGAGTAATTGCAACGCCCACCCAACAAACGAGCCCACGGTCGCCTCGGGAGAGAAATGAGACTCCCACGCTCGACGAGCGGCCGTTCCCATCTCGGTAGCGCGTTCTTGCACACTTTCGACTCTATCCGGAAGATCATCGATATCCTGCTCCCGCACGCGCAATGAGAACTCATCCCAGTTAGGACCCCTGGGTAATTCGAGATCATCCGCAATGATTACCGGGACGGCACCTGCCTCCATCGCCTCAAACAAGCGGATCGAAGAGGGACTGATACCACGCGGGCACATAACGAATTTTGATCGGCGAGTAACATCGCGAAACGAATCAAGAAAATAATCCTTATTAGTTTCCTGCCACCAGTAGTGATCCTTGTCCCCCTTCGACGCATCAATCATGACGCCGTTGTTGTGACGCCACTGCATCATTCTTTCTCGAATCGGGTGGGTCTGCGACGAACCGACAAACGAGAATAGGATGTCTTTACTTTGCAGCTCCTCCGGCTGGAACAAGAATCGATGATAGTGCGCCGAGACATAGTGCGCGGGCAGCGCCCAACCTCGCTGCACCCACCGGCGGGGCACGGCGGGATAAAGCCCGCGAAGAGCCGGAAACTGATTGTCGTCCGTTGAATAGACCACCAGCTTTTTTGCATAATCGCGGTGGTAGATGCTCTGGCGCAGGGCCTCGAAACATGGGCCGTAGGCGCCACCTTGGACTGGGGCAAGAATGAGGTCCGCGGACTCAGGCTCGGACACGAGCGTGTGTGCTGTCCTGGATTGAAGGGAGAATCCGACTCGCAGTTGTTCGAAACAAGCTGAGGCATGACGCGAAGCCGTCTTGACGACCTGATTCGGGGACAGGAGGTATACTGGGGTAGCAGGTGTTTGCATGGAAAAGCGAACTCGCCCTACACATCGACATCAGAACAGAAGCGCGAGAAAACGCTACAAAAAATTCGCGAATTCGGATATTGACGGGACGGACACGGCTCCGCAGCCTCGAACCGGCCGATTCTATGGCATTGCCGTCGAATTGCTTCAGTTGCTCATTTCTCTCAATCGTTAAATTCCCTCTGGATGAATGCGCACTTCCGTTCACCTTGGCCCCTCGTCGTTGGCGTCATCTCTTGCCGAGATCAGCCACTACTTCAGCCGCCCCAGCTTCAGTTCTTTGGTTCCAGCCGAAATGAGTGATCGAAGAAGAAAACGCATCTGGCGCATGAAACGAGATCGTTTCAGCGAACGTGTGCCTATCTACGTTGCCCTTATCGGCAGCGCACTCGTGATCGCAGCGACGATTTTGCTGGTTCGGCTGCACCACGGCGAGGAAACGCCGGTTGCGCCCCCCAAGGGTATCGCTCCGAGCGCGGAAACGCCAAGCGATGGCTAGCGTCTCTTTTGTTACACATAAACCTCTAGTCTGAAGCTATTTGCTCGTTCTTCAACCTGGTCAACACTCGCTGGGGCCGACCTGCGGCTAGCCGGAGCCGCGCTGTCGTTGACCCAGAAACATTCTGTAATGCGCCGGAATTGGCCAGGCGCCCACCAGAAACGTGCCGTCAATTCCCAGAAGCGGGCCGTCGATCGCCAGAAGCGTTCCGTCACCAGCCAGCTTCCGGTAGCGAGCTGCCAGGTTTATCGATTCTGAGGTCAGATCGGCGGAGGCGTTGGTAAGGGGCTGCCCGTCGCGCGCCCGGATAGCGGTCTCGGTTAGCAGGACTGGTCATACGCTCATCAAGAACCGCTCCGTCTCAAGCCAGAATCCGGGCGAAAAAAAGGCCTTCGACGGAGCCGGCCTAACGAGGTTCGGCACGGCTGATGCTCTTTTCCATGTCGCTATGGACGATAAACAAAGAAACGTAATCGCGATGTTCACCACCGTTCGCACTTTCATGGACAAAACAACGCGGTGTGGAATTCTCCCCCGCCGTCACTGCCGTCATGAGCTCGGCGCCCATTGGCAGCATCATAATGCGGCACAGAAACAGGAAGATAAGACCGAAGGGATCACTCAGGATAAGAATTCTCTGCGCGATTCGCTCGAAGATCAGATTCGCACGGTGGGGGACGCGATTTACGCCTATGCCTCCTCGATAGCGAATTATACACTGGCGGCCGAAGTGGAGACAAAGCCGTCGGAGTTGGATACGATGTCGGAGCAACGCCTCGACGACGTGGCGCAACGCATCATCGACGCTGGCTCAGCAAATCTGGCTGAGTTGGGCCCTTACAATATTACGCAGGCCAAACTCGATGCTCTCGATCAGGCTCGCGCGGATTTTCAGGGAGCCAAGGGCAAGCCGCGCACGAAAATCAGCGAGAAAGCGGGTTACACGGGGACTCTTGCCGCAGATGATTCGTGACGCGAAGACGCTCTTGCGCACCCGGCTCGATAAGCTGATGACGGCGTTTCGCCTAAGCGATCCGGCGTTTTTCGCTGGCTATCTAAAGTGCGCGAGTCGTCGTGGATCTTCGCGGGCCGAGCGCGCCGCAGGCGCCTGCGACGCCGAAGAGATGCCCAGACCGCGCTTCCCAATGAAGCGCCCATAAATACTGGTGCGAGGAAGAAGTTTCTACCGTCGTTCATCGGCTCGGAGGGCCGTCAATGAATACCCGAAACCGAAAATTGTTGGACGTAACAGATCAAGACTCCAGCGTCGGCGCGGGAACGGCGGCGGTCGGAACGGGAATCCGGAATGTCGCTGTCGTTTGCAGATTAGGCCGATTTCCGCCGATGTTTTCAAAGACAAATTTTCGGCCGGCTCTTTCCACCAGTGAAATTCTGCGGATGAAAACCTTTTCCGCGTCGCGCTCCGCGCTTAGGCTCCGAGCCCAGCCGCCGATGTGGCGAAAAAAATCCGTTTGAGTGAAAACTCAGTGCCGGTTCGAGTCCGGCCATCGGCAGCTCAATTTTTCAGGCGCGGTCTGGGAGCGCTAACACCATGAACTTCTTGAAAAAACTTTCGCGCCGGCGCCGGACCGCGCCGGTAACTCTTTCCCGTTCGTCCGCCGGCGGCGGAGGTGGCCGGCACAGCCAGGAAGAAAAGCTTTACTCGTTAGGCGAGCTGTCGACTCTGGACGGGTTCGGCCTGATGAAGGCGCTCATGCTCCACCGGCATCGGCCGATCGCGCATTATCTCGCGGGGATCGGCAAACGCCGCTCCATGCTTCACGCCGACGTCCTGCTCCTGCTCTACTATCTTGCGCGGCACGCTCCGGGCGACATTCTCGAGATCGGTCCCTATATCGGCGGCTCGACTATTGCCGCCGCCCAGGGCATGCGCGACTCCGGCCGGCCACGGAAGTTTTCTGACCGTCGAACGCGGCGGGCATTTCGCGCATCCGAAGATTCCGAGCACCGATATCGTGCGCGACCTAAAGCAGAATCTGGCCACTCACGGCGTTTCCGATCTGGTGCAGGTGATCGTGGGCGGCGCGCTCGATGGAGGGAACAAAAGCCGCCATCCGCGAACAGCTGCGCGCCGGCGAGCGTGGGGCTGCTCGTGATGGACGCCGACGGCGCGGTGGAAGCGGCGCTTGCCGCCCATCGCGATTTGTTGCGCGACCCTTGCTGGGTCGTGATCGACGATTATTACGCGACCGGAATGGCGCTCGACAAAGCGATCCGGACAAAGACGGAGATCGATGCCCTCGTCGGCGCGGGCGAGCTGGAAGCGCTCGGTCTCTTTGGATGGGGAACGTGGTTCGGCCGCTGGCATCGGACGAGCGCGCGGACCTGAGGATTAATCTCGACAAGGCGGCACCGGATCGCGCATTTTCGCGCCAGCACAACGCATCACGGCGCGCTGAGCTTTCCCAAAAGAGAGGAGAAGGTATGAACGGATTCAATTCCCCGCAGACGGGCCAAGCGCTGCTGCGCTTTATCATCTTATCGTTAGGCATGGGCCTGCTCGCCGGCTCCACTTCTGGCCGGGCTCGAAACCCGGCGCGCCTTTACCCACTCAGGTCGGTTCCTGGCGCACACTCGATTATCTCATGCCGATCAATCCGATCCATTGCGGCGTCACTCACACCGGCAAAGTGCTGATCGTGGCCGGCTCGGAGAATGACGACGACGAGCACAATGATGGCATCTCGCGCGCGGCCGTCTGGGACCCATCGACCGGCAGCATCGTCGTGCAGGATTTACTCTGGGATGTGTTCTGCAACGGGATGGCGGCCTTTGCCGATGGGCGTTTCCTCATCGTCGGCGGGAGCAAGCAATACGATCCTTTCTACGGCGAGCCCTACGCGACAATCTACGACCCGGCGACGGAAAAATTCAACGAAGTCGAGAGCATGGCGCACGGTCGCTGGTATGCCACGGTCATCGCGATCGGAGACGGCCGCTTGCTTGCCTTCTCCGGCACGGACGAAAACGGCGACACGAATAACGCCATCGAGATTTACAAAATCGGCAGCGGCTGGAGTCCCGAGTACGAAGCCCCCTGGCAACCGCCGCTCTATCCGCGCATGACATTGCTGCCGGACGGTGACGTCTTCTATTCAGCAGAGACGATCAACTCCCACCTCTTTCATCCTTCCGACCAGACGTGGTCGCTCAATATCGCGCAGACGCTTTACCAGGGGAACCGTAGCTGGGGTTCGGTCGTTCTTCTGCCCCTGCGGCCCGGAAGAAGGCTATACCGCGCGCGTCCTGAGCATGGGCGGGAACAGCCCGGCGACGAACACCGCGGAAATCATCGAGCCCTCCGCGCCCAGCCCGGCCTGGCGGCGCACCGCGCACATGTCAGAGCCGCGCATCCAGATGAACGCGACGATTTTGCCTAACGGAAAGGTGCTGGCCCTCGGCGGCTCGCTTTATAATGAAGATCCCAACACCGCCAGCCTGCGCGCGGATCTGTTCGATCCGGTCACGGAGAAGTGGTCGCCGGCTGGGGTGGAAGCGTTCGCGCGGCTCTATCACTCGGTCTCGCTCCTCCTGCCCGACGCGACGGTCTGGGTGGCGGGCGGTAATCCGGTGCGCGGGACCTACGAGGAGCATATGGAAATTTACTCGCCCGCTTATCTCTTCACGACGGACGGCGATGGCAACGTCATCCCCGCGGTTCGCCCGACGATCAGCAGCGTGCCCGTGGAGATCGGTTACGGCGCCACCTTCAAGATTCGCACTCCGGATGCGGCCACGATCAGCCAGGCCGTTCTCGTTAGGCCAAGCTCCGTTAGTCACGCTTTCGATTTCGAGCAACGGGTCGTCGGCATGACCTTCACGACGAACAGCGGCGCTGGAGCGATCAACGCCGTCGCGCCGCCGAACGGCTTCATCGCGCCGCCCGGCTACTACATGCTCTTTCTGCTCAACCAGGCGGGCGTTCCTTCCGTGGCGAAGTTTGTTCATCTCACCACCACGCCGAAAGATCGGCCGCCCAAGGGAAGGATCACATCGCCCGTCGGCGACGTCACGATCATGGTGGGCGAGTCGGTTAACTTTGCCGGCACGGCGCGCGATCCCGATGGTAAGGTGGCGGCTTACTCCTGGAATTTCCCCGGCGGCGACCCGGAAACGAGCACCCTCCGCTCGCCCGGAGCCGTTACTTTCGACGAGGTCGGAACCCATGTCGTCTCGCTCACCGCGCTGGATGATCTCGGGGTCAACGATCCCAGCCCGCCGACTTGCAAGGTCATCGTCAACCCGACCCCGACGCCGACGCCCCGCCCTTGATGACGCTCCCGGCCTAACGAATGACTCCTGACGAACGTCTGCGCCGGCTCGGCCTGCGCGCCACCGATCTGGAAGAATCGTTCGCGCGCTCCTCCGGTCCGGGCGGTCAACACGTCAACAAAGTTTCGACCGCGGTCACGCTGCGACATCTCCCGAGCGGAGTGAGCGTAACCGTGCAGGATTCGCGCTCGCAGGCGCGCAATCGCGCGCTCGCCTTCGCACGTTTGCTCGACGCGCTCGAGCGACGCGATGAGGAGGCGCGGCAAATGCGGCGGGCCGCGGTAGCGAAACAGCGCCGGCGTAATTCGCCGCGACCGCCGCGCTTGAAACGCAAAATCCTCGAGTCGAAGCGACAGCGCTCACAGCTCAAAAAATTACGCGCAAAACCGGACGATTGAGTTATCGATCCGCTCGTGAAGAAGACGGTGCGAGTGGGAATCATCGGCGCGGGCTGGCCCGGACAACAGCACGGGCGCGCCGTGCGGGCGACGAGCGGCGCCGTTCTCCAGGCTTTGGCCGAGCCTAACGAGGAGCGCGCGGCGGAATTTTTACAGGCTTACGAACCGAAGACCGTCTACTCCGATTTCGACGACTTGTTAGGCGACGCGGCGGTCGATGCGGTCGTCATTTGTCTGCCGAATCATCTCCATTTCCCGGCGACGCTCGCCGCCCTGCGCGCCGGCAAACATGTCCTCTGCGAAAAGCCGCCGACCCTGAACGGCGCCGAAATGCGCGTCCTGCAGGAGGAAGCGGAGAAGCGCGGGCTGCTCTATTTTTTCAGCCGGCAATTTCGTTTCACGCCGGCGATGCGGCGGGCGCGCGAGTTGATCGCGGCCGATGAGCTGGGGAAGATTTATTTCGCTGAAGCCGTCTGGGTGCGTTCGCGCGGAATTCCGTTAGGCATCGGCGGATGGTTCACGGAGAAGAAGCGCTCGGGCGGCGGCGCGCTCATCGATATCGGCATTCACGCGCTCGATTCGGCCTGGTATTTGATGGGAACGCCGCGGCCGATCTCGGTCAGTGCATCGGTCTTTCAGAACTTCAAGCATCTCGTGCATGCGCCGGTCTTCGACGTGGAGGACGCGGCTTTCGCCTTCATCCGCTTCGCTAACGATGCGGTCGTCCAGTTGAAAACTTCGTGGGCCGGCAATCTCACCGATGAAATTCCGCAGGGCGACGTCTTCGGACGCGAGCTGAATAACTGCACGATCTACGGCAGTCGCGCGACCGTTAGGCTACGGCCGTTCACGCTTTTCCGCGACGTGGAGGGGAAGCTGGTCGACGAGCCGCTCACGGCGCCTGGCAACGCCGATTCCTTCGAGCTGCAGATGGAGAATTTCGTCGCTGCGATCATCGGCGACGCCGCGCCGGTGAACAGTGCGCAACAGGCGGTTTACCTCATGGAAATGCTCGATGCGATTTATCTTTCGAGCCGGACCGGCCGCGAAGTGCCGATCGCGCAGGCCTAAAAAAACGCCCTCCTCATCCATCCGAAAATAGCGTTTGCGGCGAATCGGATGTGTCAGCATCAACACATTATGAAAAAATTATCTCTGTTAGCTCTCGTGATCCCGGCTTGTGGTGTGCTCCTTTCGTCCTGCACGACCGTGGTCAAGGAACCCACCGCTACGACGACGACGCACACGGAATCAGCGGTCACCCGCACGCCAACGGAAACGAGCACGACCGTCACTCGTCAAAGCACGGGTAACTACTAGGCGGGAATCAGATTCGTTAGGGAAGGGAGACGCGTGGCGTCTCCCTTTTCGTTGGGCAAACGGCCTGCGCTATGACGCCGTTTCTTCGGCTGGCTCGGTTTCTTCCGCTTCCTGGCTAACGACCGGCGCAATGGCTTGCAGCTTCTCGCTGCCTTTCAGGCCCATTAATTTCACCCCCATCGTATTGCGGCCGACGGCCCGGATCTCCTGGACGCGCGTGCGCACCATTTGTCCCTTCGTGGTGATGAGCATGAGCTCGTCCGCTTCCGTGACGGTGAGCGCGCCGACGACGCGACCGGTCTTATCGCCGGTCTTCATCGTGATGATGCCTTTGCCACCGCGCTTTTGCGTCCGGTAATTATCGAAGGCGGTGCGTTTGCCGATGCCGTTTTCGCCCGCCACGAGGAGCATGGCGTCGTTGTTGACCAGGGCGATCGCCACGATGTGATCGCCTTTCGCCGGGCGAATTCCCCAGACGCCGACGGTGTTGCGACCCTGGTCGCGCAGCTGCTCTTCGTGAAAACGCAGGCTCATGCCTTCGCTCGTGATGAGGACGATTTCGTTATCCCCATTCGTGAGGACGGCATCGATCAGGCAATCGTCCTCTTCGATATTGATCGCGATGATCCCGCCTTTGCGCACGTTGCCGAAGCTCGAAAGGTTCGACTTTTTCACGATGCCGGAACGGGTCACGAAAACGATGTGGAAATTTTCGTCCCAGGTTTCGTCGACCTGGTTGGGCCCGGTGCCGCTGCTCTTCGATTGAATGCGAATGGTCGCGGCAATTTTTTCTCCGGTCCGCAACTCAAGGAGATTGGCGATCGAGCGCCCTTTCGAGGCGCGGCTCATCTCGGGAATTTCGTAAACCTTCTCGACATAAGTGCGCCCGGATTCGGTGAAAAACATCAGGTAATCGTGCGTCGTCGCGGTGAAGAGATGCTCGACGAAATCGCCCTCATCCTCCTGGGTCGCGCCTTCGCGCGTGGTCATGCCGATGACGCCCTTGCCGCCGCGCCGCTGCGCGCGAAATGCGCTCACCGCGGTGCGCTTGATGAAGCCGTTGTGGGTGATGCTGATGATACAGCCTTCGTTGGCGATGAGATCCTCCATGTTGATCTCGCCTTCGTCGGGCACGAGCTGGGTGAGGCGCGGGCCGGCCCATTTTTGCTGCACTTCGCGCAGTTCCTTTTTGATGATCTGGAAGACGCGGATTCCTTCGCGAGAATGTCGCGCAGGTCTTTGATCGTCTCGATCAACTCCTTATACTCGTTAGCTACTTTTTCGCTTTCGAGCCCGGTCAGTTGATAGAGGCGGAGGTCAAGAATCTGATTCGCCTGATGTTCGCTGAAAGCATAACGGCCATCCGTCAGGCGGGCTTCGTTGCGGATGAGGACGCCGATTTTTTCGACCTGCTTGCGGGTGAACTCGAAGGCGAGGAGTTTGACCCGCGCTTCCTCGCGATTAGCCGAGCCCCGGATGATGCGGATGAACTCGTCGAGGTTGGCCAGCGCGATGAGATAACCTTCCAGGGTTTCCGCGCGCTCTTCGGCTTTGCGTAACTCGAAGCGGGTCCGGCGCAGGACGACTTCGCGGCGATGTTCGATGAAGGCGACGTTGGCTTCCTTGAGCGAAAGCAGCTTGGGCTTGCCGTGATCGATCGCGAGCATGTTGACCGCGAAGGAGGATTCCATCGCGGTGTGCTTGTAAAGATTGTTGATGACGACCTTGGGCAGCGCGTCGCGCTTCAGCTCGATCACCACCCGCGTGTTCTCGTCCGATTCGTCGCGGATCGCGGTGATGTCGCTCAGCACCTTGTCGTTGACGAGCGCGGCGATCTTCTCGACGAGCGTGGCCCGGTTCACGTTGTAGGGAATTTCGGTGATGACGATTTGCTCGCGGTTGCCCTTGAGTTCTTCGACGCCCGCCTTGCCGCGGACTTTCATGCTGCCGCGGCCGGTCTCGATGTATTGCCGCATGCCGGCGACGCCGCAGATCGCGCAACCGGTCGGGAAGTCGGGCCCTTTCACGTGCTTCATCAAGCCATCGACGTCGATGTCGGGATCGTCGATTTGCGCGCAAATGCCGTCGATCACTTCGCCGAGATTGTGCGGCGGAATGTTCGTCGCCATGCCGACCGCGATGCCGGTGCCGCCGTTGACGAGCAGGTTCGGGAAAGCGGCGGGGAAAACGGTCGGCTCGGTCCGCGTCTCGTCATAGTTAGGCACGAAATCGACCGTGTCCTTCTCCATGTCGTTCATGAGGGCGGCGCCGAGATGAGTCATGCGCGCCTCGGTGTAACGCATGGCGGCGGGCGGATCGCCTTCGACGGAGCCGAAGTTGCCCTGGCCGTCGACGAGCGTTTCGCGCATCGCCCAGGGCTGCGCCATGTGGACCAGGGTAGGATAAATCACCGCCTCGCCGTGCGGGTGATAGTTACCGCTGGTATCACCGCAAATCTTGGCGCACTTACGATGCTGCCGATTTGGGAAGAGCGAGAGATCGTGCATCGCGAAAAGGATGCGGCGCTGCGAAGGCTTCAGCCCATCGCGCGCATCGGGCAAGGCGCGCGAGATGATGACCGACATCGAGTAATCGAGAAACGATCTCGAGACTTCTTCGGCGACGTTGATTGGCTCTATTTTTTCGTTGGCGTTATACATCGGAAAATGCGTTGGCGTCGAGGCATCGTCCTCCGAGACTTCCTGTCATTCTGAGCGAAGTCGAGGCGGCGCGTGAGCTTAGACATCCAGGTTGCGCACGTTGAGCGCGTTGTCCTCGATGAACTGGCGGCGCGGCTCGACCACGTCGCCCATCAGCTTCGTGAACATCTGGTCGGCCTCGACAGCGTTGTCGTCGTTCAGGTCGACCTTCAAAGCTTGCGGCGTTCCGGATCCATCGTGGTGTTGAAAAGTTCCTTCGCATTCATTTCGCCCAGGCCTTTGAAGCGCTTGATCTGCACTCCACGCCGGCCGATCTCCATGATCTTCGCCAGGATTTCCGGGATGGAGAAGAGCGGGTGCGACGTGGCGCTGTCGCCCTCGCCCTCGATCAATTCAAAGAGCGGCTTATCCTGCGGCGTAATGGTCCAGCTTAAGACCTTTGCGCGCCAGCTCGTTGAGCAGCTTGTGCACGGTGGTCGACTCATGCAATTCGACGAGCGTGCCACGGCGCCGGTTGCCGTTTGTTTTCACAGGCGCATTCGTTAGGGGAAGAAGTTCCTGTCCGATCTCCGCGTCGAAAAGGTTCAGATCCAGATTGTCCTCGTGGAACTTCCGGACCGAGCGTTCGTCGTTAAAGTAATGGACCGATTCATCGTTGCCATCGCGCACTTTGACGAGATAGGTCGGCAACTTGTCCGCTTTGACGTCGCGATGGCTGAGGAAATCCTCGAAGTCGCCGCCATGCCGCCGCACGGCCTCGCTTAGCTTGGCCAGTTTTTCCAGCTGCTCGAGAATGTCTTTTAATTGCGCGGTGCTTAGTTCCTTGCCGTCGGCCAGCGTTTTCAGCCGGACGTCTTCCGCCCCTAACGAGATAAGGATGCGGTTGAGCTGCACGTCGTCGTCGACGTATTCCTCGCGTTTCTTGCGTTTGATCTGATAGAGCGGCGGCTGGGCGATATAGATTTTTCCGGCCCGGACCAATTCGGTCATTTGCCGATAGAAGAAGGTGAGCAGAAGGACCCGGATGTGCGAGCCGTCGACGTCGGCATCCGTCATGATGATGATCCGGCCGTAGCGCAGCTTGCTCATGTCGAAGGTCCCCTCCTCTTTCGTGTCGCTTCTTCCTTCGGCTTGCCAATGCCGGTGCCGATCGCGGTGATCATCGACTGGATTTCGGTGTTCTTGAGCGCCTGATCGAGACGCGCTTTCTCGACGTTGATCAGCTTGCCGCGAATCGGAAGGATCGCCTGATAACGCCGGTCGCGTCCCTGCTTGGCGGAGCCGCCGGCCGAGTCGCCCTCGACGATGTAGAGCTCGGTCAGATCGGGATCGCGTTCCGAACAATCCGCCAGCTTGCCCGGCAGACCGCCGCCGGTGAGCGCGCCTTTGCGGATCGTCTCGCGGGCTTTGCGCGCGGCTTCGCGGGCGCGGGCCGCGGTCAGGACCTTGTCGAAAATCTTCTTCGCGACCGGCGGGTTCTGATCGAAGTAAGTCATCAGGCCGTCGTAAACGACCGAGTTCACGATGCCGTCGATCTCGGTGTTAACGAGCTTGACTTTGGTCTGCGACTCGAAGCGCGGGTTCGGCAGCTTGATGCTGAGCACGCAGATCAAGCCCTCGCGCACGTCGTCGCCCGAGATGGCCGGATCCTTCTCTTTCACGAGGCTGTTGGTCTTGGCGTACTGGTTGACGGCTTTCGTCAGGGCGGTGCGAAAACCGGTCAGGTGCGTGCCGCCATCGGGATTCGGAATCGAGTTGGCGAAGGACAGGATCTGGTCGTTGTAGCTGTCGTTGTACTGCAGGACGACATCGACAAAAACTTCGTCGCGCTGGCGCGAAATCACGACCGGCTTGGGATGGATCGTAGTCTTGTTGTCGCCCAGCTGCTTCACGAATTCCTCGATGCCGTGCTTGTAGAAAAACGCCTCCTTTTTCGGCGGCTCGGCGCGTTCGTCGATGAGGTTGATCTCGAGGCCGGGATTGAGGAAAGCGAGCTCGCGCAAGCGGCTGGCCAGGCGCTCGAATTTGAACTCGGTCGTGATCGTGAAGATCGTCGGATCCGGGCAGGAAGGTAATGAGCGTGCCGGTCGTCTTCTTGCTTTTGAGCTCGCCGATGACGCTTAATTTTTCCGTCGTTTTCCCGCGCTCGAAGGCCATGTGATAAACCTTTCCGTCGCGCGAGACTTCCACCTTGAACCAGTCGGAGAGCGCGTTAACGCACTTCGCGCCGACGCCGTGAAGACCGCCGGAATATTTGTAGGCGCCCTGGCCGAATTTGCCGCCGGCATGCAGATTCGTCAGGACCAGCTCGACGGCCGGCATTTTGAATTTCGGATGCATGTCGACCGGAATGCCGCGGCCGTTGTCGCGGATCGAGACCGAGCCGTCGACGTGCACCGAGACGTCGATCTTGCTGCAATAGCCGGCGAGATGTTCGTCGATCGAGTTATCGAGCACCTCGAAAACGCAGTGGTGCAGACCGCGCTCATCGGGGTCGCCGATATACATGCCTGGGCGTTTCCGGACCGCCTCCAAGCCTTCGAGCTTGTCGATCTGTGCGGCGTTGTATTTTTGGCTTTCGCTGATGTTGGCGGGGCGTTCCGCCTGGCTGCTGGGTGAAGCGATTTCGTCGTTGGATTGGAGCATAAAAGCGCGGGCGCGCCGCGAGGCTGAAACATAGGCGAAAAACGGACGCCGGACAACTAATTATATGGGGCCGATCGCGACCGGTCGTCCGCAAGATTTGGGGCCGTAAAGAGACCGGCTCCACAGAATATGGTGGACGAAGCCGCCGCTGTCCGCAGACTCAGCTGGGCCCGGCGGCGCCATCGAGCGGAAGCTCGAAAAGCGAATTTAAAACCCGGTAGCCGCGCCCGTAGGCGTTCCCGAAATTATTCTCCCGCGCGCTCACGTCGAAAATGAATTGTTCATTGGCATCGAAGTTTAGAAATGTGATCGCCCGGCGATACGACAAACCGAAAAATTCGTAGGTGTAAATGAACTGGAGGCTCGTCCAACCATTGATTGAAACGGCGCCGGGTTTGGTTTCCGCTAACTCGACGTTGGTCGCATCGGATGGCAACAACGTGCGCGCCACCGCTTCGTAGGATTTGGGACCCTTTTCACTAAAGGGGATGTTGGGACTGCTTGGCGACTTCATCAGCCGCATGACGGCGGCGTTGAGATCGGTGAAACGGAAAGTCGCGACGTCGCTCGAACCACTAACTCTCATCTTTCCGTCGATCCGAAATGCAAGGCGCTTGTCATCGTCCTGAAAGTAGTGGCGTTCGCGGGCGGGCCCGTCGCCGCCGATAAGAATACGATGCGGTTTGAGATTGAGGGCTTGCGCACTGGTCGAAAAGAGAGTCAGCCCCAGGAGTAATGCGGCAGCGAGATTTTTCATTGACGTTTCGGGCTAGAACCGGGCAAGCGCCCCGCGGGAAATGGAGACCGCGTCCAGACTTCCGGGTGGCGGAGAATCAACAAACTTCGAGTCGAAATCCCAGACCCGATGAGGCGGCGCATAGATATTGCCCGTGTCCCACTCCCCGGTGGCTATCTGACTGGTAAACAACTCAATCATCGATCCGTTATAGGTAAAGGTGTCGTTAGACCAATCCTCGAGGAAGCGCGGAAAGTTATTCAACCCGCCTGAATAGCCGTATTGCACATGGGTGACAGGGTCGACCCACCCGGAAGGCAGAAATCCGGCTACGATCGCGGTGTTGACGGTCGTATCCGAGGCTGGGCGGTAGTTAAGAGAATAGGTGGAGCGGTTATCATCCCAGCTGTTCGACAAAATCGTGACGGCATCGGCAAAGACGGCCGAAGAAGGTTGCTGGGCTTTGGTGTTGTAATCGCCCTCGATATAGACCGGGTTCTGGCTCGCCACTGTCAGGCCGTTTGTGGGAAGCTTATCGCCGTTGATGAGGCGGATGCCCTTGGGATCGCTGCTACTAACGGTGCCATTGGATTCTGTCTCGTCGATGTAAACGATATTGTTGAAGCCGCGCGCGCCGTTAAAGGTCGACCGGACGGCGGAAAGGTCGAGGGTTGTCAGGTCCACATACTTGCCTTCGCGTCGATCGTAGATCGTTTGCTGGCTCAAGGCATTCTTGATCTTGTTCGTCTGGTTGTTATTCAGCGACGCTCCGTTTTGAGTAGTGACCGAGACCGTCGTCGTCACCTGACCACGCCAGTTTCGGTCCGTCGAAATGTGGACGACGATGCCCGCCTTATTGTAAAGCCTGCGTTCCGCGATCGGAGTAGGATCCGGATGAGTCGAATCGGGCGGCTCGATTAGCTCACGCATCGTGTCGTTATTCGGATTGTTGTCGGTCGTGTTCAAAACGGCGTCGGCGTCCGTACCCAGGGGTTCCATCCGCGCTACTTGCGACACCTGTTCGTCAAATCCATCCGGGAAAGTGGGCGGCAGCGTGCTGTGCGGCCTGTAACCCGACCAAGTGTTGGCCTGCGGCGGTTCGACGCTATCGGTGTAGCCATCGACGTAGGAAAGCTTGCCCGTAAACGTGAGGACACCCGGCGAAGGCGAACTCACATAGGCCTTGCTGTTGGTATGGACTAATCCACCGATACTCATGGTCGCTGTCTTGTAGAGTTCAAGATTGTCTTGAAAGAACGCCGTCGCTTGAAACAAGGGCACGACAGAGTAATTCATCGACCGCTTGGCGCCGTAGCTGACCGTGCGCCCGCCGATGAACGTTCCGGCGAGACGGACACTGGCAAGATAACCGGAGCTGTAACCGACCCAACCGGGATAGTTATCGAGGTTAATCCTTGTAGGGCTCGGTGTGGCGGTGGAGCTAGCCGTAGGCTGCCCATATTGATCCACCGGGTTGACCTGGAGCGGTCCATGCTCCGCGCTCGAGGCATAGACGAAACCCGAGAAGGTCGGGACCGTCGACATGGGACCAGCCAATTGCGACCGCGTAACCGGCTTGTAATAGCTATTGATCGTTTTCGCCCAGACGCCGTAGGCGAAATCGAGCGCGCCTTCGGCGGATGCCTCGAGGGCGGAAAAATCACGACTGGAATCCGTTCGCCGGGCCGTAGCCGTAGTTAGAGTCATGGCGACTCCGATCAAGGCCGTGACGATCAGAATGACAAGGAGCGCGATCACCATGGCGGACGCCTTCTCGTAACGTTGGGCATTGGTCTTCATGGAACTAAAGGAAATTTCGGGGCCGCACCCGGGTATCGGCCCGGAGGAAAGTGTTGAAATCCGCAGCCTGTTTGTTGGCCAAAACTTTGTTATATTCCTGGCTTTCCGCGCGCATGGAAATATTGAGAAAGGTCATGGTATTTTGAGTTACAAGCGTAAAGGGAGTGTTTTCGCCCGTCTGACTACCGATCCCACGTGCCAGGACGACATAGGAAGTCGACAAGTCACAAGTGCTGCTCGTGGTTTCAACGTTAGAATAAAGGCGCAACTCACTCCGCCCGCCTACCGGAACGACCACGATGGCTTTGCGATGCACCAGGAAGCCGGTTTCCTGGACAGCGCTCGTCCAGGGTATGCTTTGGCCAAGAGCGGCCTGCAGAGTAACGGTAACCGCCTGTAAGGGCGGCGGGGAAGGCGAGAGAGCCGCGGGAGAAGAGAGGCGAACCAGCGGCCGAACAGTAGAGTCGCCGATGCAGAGGACATCGTTCGCGGCCGGAATGGGTGGGCAGGCGAGCGTGTTGGTCGCGAGCTTGATCTGAAAGCTCTGCGCGGAAGCACCGAGGCCGTCGGAGCCCGGATTGGTCACGACATAGGGGCCGCCGAGATAGCGATCGAAAACCACTCCCGCAGCCGGACCGTTGGAACTACCTAACGAGATACCGCCGGCGGTAATCAGCTTGGGCATGCCATTGGCCTGGCTGATTTCCGAAAACACTCTATCAAGGGCAGAGCGGAGGATGGTATTGGAAGCGTTGAGTGAGATGTTCTTGGCCAGGAGAGTCGTGGAACTGGCCAGGACTGAGTAGGCGATGCCGCCCACGATGGTGAGGATAAGAATACCGATGGATAACTCCAGAAGGGTAAAGCCGGTTGTGCGGGAAGGTTTTTTCACTTGTCCATCGCCCGGATAGTGGTCATCTCGTAGCTGAACGGCCGTCCAAACTGCGAGTAGTTCAGACGAAAGGTCACGCGCCGGATGTCAGCTCCGGCTCCATTGGTCTCGGCCGTGACTGTCCGGAATAAGGCGCCGGTGATCTTGGATGTGCCGTCGCGGCTCAGGTAGAGGGTCTCGAGATTATCGCCGCCGCCATCGTCATCCCAGACTGCGTTCGTGCCAAAGGCGAGAATGGTCGGGATGTTCGCGGTCGTGAAAGGAGCGGCGATCGCAGCCTCGATATTGCGCTGCACGATTTCGCGCGCGTTCGTCATCAGGCGCGCGCTGGTCGCATTCTTGTTCAACACTACGAGAGTCGCGATGGCGGCTGCGGCGACGAGGCCGAGAATGGCGACAGCGATCGCAATCTCGACAAGGGTGAGGCCGTTTTCCGAATGTCGCCGATGCATCGCGCCCTAGTCGAGCAAGATGCAGACCATCCCGGCTCGTTAGTCCGGCGGATCGCCCGGTATCGCGCGCTACGCTTCCGTGCTAGGGTGCCCGCGATGGCAGATGATCGCTCCGGCGAAATCCGGAGAGGAAAGTCCGAACACCAGACGGCAGCATGCCGCGCAGAAAGCGCGGGCGCCTTTCTCGCAAGAGGAGGGTGACGGAAAGTGTCACAGAAAACATACGGCCTAACGAGCGGCGCGAGCCATTCGTTAGGCAAAGGTGAAATGGCGAGGTAAGAGCTCACCGCTCGACGCGCAAGCGGCGAGGCAGGAAAAACCCCATGCGGTGCAAGACAAAACAGAGGAAGGGCAGCCGGTCCGTTAAACCCTCGGGTATCGTCGCATCATGCGGCGCGCAAGCGTCGCGGGCGTCCGGCCTCCCGCCAGTAAACGGCCGGGCGAGATAAATGATCATCGCCCCGAAGAAATTCGGGGCACAGAATTCGGCTTATCGCCATCGAAATGGAGGGCGTTCTCGGAAACGAGGGCGCCCTTCCGCTTTTTCCGGGAGGAAGGATTAACCGCAGAGGTCGCGGAGGTCGCGGAGTGCTGTTAGGAAATGAGAGTTCTCTGGGATCTCCGCGTTCGACGCGGTAGCTGTTGCAGTCGATCACAT
Source organism: uncultured Verrucomicrobiae bacterium (assembly GCA_963792775.1). GTDB lineage: Bacteria > Verrucomicrobiota > Verrucomicrobiia > Chthoniobacterales > UBA10450 > Palsa-1392. The sequence continues at coordinate 61,813 of CAWBXU010000018.1, forward strand.
GAGACTGGACGCGCGGAAGCGCGTCCCACCGGAGGGACATGCTTCCGCATGTTCAGGATCAATCGCCGCGCCCAGATCATAACTTGGCGAGATACTTCAACTAGCGTTTCTTCCTTCGCTTGTGCGCGAGCAGGTAGTCCACCAGGACGTGATTGTAGCGAGCGGCGTAAGCGCGGGCCCGGATGTTGAAGCTGAAATTTTCTGATTCCGTGACGAAAATCCGGAATGGCTGCCTGATGTATTTGGTCTTGTAAATCTTCCGCAAACGCGGGTAGTGCTCGACGCCTGGCACGATCGTCCGTCGCCGATCCGTCGTGATGAAGCGCAGATCGTTGCGCTTGATCGCAGCTGCGGCGTCCTCCTCCGGATGGGCGAATTGAGGATAGAGGAGATCGAGTTCGCCGAGTGCCTCCTGCGCGCGCAGCAGGCTCGCGCTGCCAAGGGCAGACGCGATTATCAAAAACGCCAGGGAGCGGACCGTCGCCTTCAGATCGTCCCTCGCGAAAAAGGCGCGCCGCCAAGGGCGACGCGCCTTCGCGAGTTCCAGCGGTTAAAGCTTATTTCTCGTAGCGCTTCGAGACTTCCGGCCAATTGACCGTGTTCCACCAGGCTTTGAGGTAATCGGGACGACGGTTCTGGTAATTCAGGTAATAGGCGTGCTCCCACACGTCGACTCCCAGTATCGGCGTGTTGCCTTCCATGAGCGGGCTGTCCTGGTTCGCAGTCGAGATCACTTCGAGCTTGCCGCTCTTGTTCTTGATCAACCACGCCCAGCCGCTCCCGAAACGCTTCGCCCCGGCGTCGGCTAGTTTTTCCTTGAAGGCGTCGAAGCTGCCGAAAGTCGACTTGATGTCGTCGGCCAGTTTGCCGCTCGGTTCGCCTCCGCCTTTCGGGCCCATGATCTGCCAGAAAAAGGAATGATTAGCGTGACCGCCGCCGTTGTTGCGCACTGCGGTGCGAATGTCTTCGGGCACGGCGCTGCAGTTATTGGCGAGAAGTTCCTCGATCGGTTTGCCCTCGAGGCTCGGTTTGCCTTCGATCGCCTTGTTCAGGTTCGTGATGTACGCCTGATGATGCTTGTCGTGATGGATTTCCATCGTCTTCGCATCGATGTGCGGCTCCAGAGCATCATTGGCGTAGGGTAGTTTGGGTAATTCGTATGCCATCGCCAAACCTCGATCCGCTTTGCCTGCTTGGGTAGTGATTTTTTCGGGAGCGCTGCCCCTCGGCTCACTTGCGCAAGGGGATGGCAGAGGTTACTTCCACCGAGTTTGACCATGGAAAAATTCTCCGTCTTTCGAGGCGCGATCCCGCTTCTCTCTCTCGCGCTCCTGCTCGGTCTCCTCACCAGTTGCGGCAAAAAAAAACAAACCGCCGCAGCACCTTCCGCTACTCCTTCCGCTACTTCCTCGGCCACGCCCGGCGGGCCGACGCCGGCTCCTCCGATCAGCGGTCCGGTCACGCCGGCCGTCGTCACGCAGGATGCCGATTCGATCACCCACTATCTCCATTTCCCGGCCGGACCCGAGGCGGCCAAGCGCAACGGCGTGGTGCAGTTTTACTGCGACATCACGGACCAGGGCGTTGTCGAAGCCACTTACGGAATCGCGGCCAAGGACGACGCGTTCCGAGCCGCGGTGCAGTCGGCACTGGATTGGGGGCGTTTCGCCCCCGCGACGGTCAATGGCAAGCCGGTGCCCGCTTACCTCGGCGGGACAGTTTTTTTCGTGCATGAAAATGGCCAGCCGGTGATCATCGTCTCGCTCGCCACCCAAGAGCAGGAGCGCGTTAGCAAGTTGGGCAACTACATCCAGCCGCAGCTGATCGGCGGCCTGCGTCGGGAGGTGGCAAAAATTATCCGCCAGATCCCGCACAATTTTCCCGTCGCCGGTCTGGCCGAAGCGGTCGTCCAAGTCGACGCGCGCGGCGTGGTGACCAAGACTTCGGTGACGGCTGAAAACCCGAAAGGGAGCGGCCTGGGCGACCTGCTCGAGACCGCGATCAAGGGCGCGCAATTCACCCACGCCTATCAAAACGGCAAGCCGTCTGCCGGCGCGGTCAACGTGGTCGCCGATTTCAGCAAGCTCTAAGACTGCGCGCAGTCGTTAGGCTGAAGCCCGCGCCGCCCTCTCATCGGTTTCCGGATGCTTCTTGAAATGGAGCTGGCCTACCCGGCGCCCGTCGGTTTGCGTGACGGTGATGAGATAATCTTCGATCCGCACCTGCTCGCCCTGCTTCGGGAGATGGCCTAACAAGTGGGTGACATAGCCGCCGATCGTGCTCACGTCGGAATTTTCCAATTCGAGGCCGGCCAGGTCGCTCAACTCGTAAAGTCCAAGGCCGCCGTCGACCGTGAATTCGTGGTCGTTAATTCTACGAAACTCCGCCCGTTCCGTATCGAACTCATCCTGGATGTCGCCGACCAGTTCTTCCAGGATATTCTCCATCGTCACCATCCCGACGGTGCCGCCAAACTCATCCACCACGATCGCGAGATGCGCGTGCCTAACGAGGAAAAGATTGAGCAACTTTTCCAGCGACATCATTTCCGGCACCGGAATCAGCTCTCGTTTGATCCGCATCAGGTCGGGCGCCGGATCGCGCATCAACGGGACGAGTTCCTTGATATGGATAAGTCCGAGGGCGTTATCGAGGTGCCCCCGGCAGAGCGGGAATCGGGTGTGCCGGGAAGCGAGCGCCCGCTCCACATTGGCATCGAAGCTTTCCTCGATGTCGAGATACACCACTTCGCCCCGCGGCGTCATGATATCGCGCACCACGCGGCGCCGCATATCGAGGGCATTGACGAGAATGTCGCGCCCGATCGATGAGACCTCGTCGGACTTCTCGCTCTGATCAAAAATCATGCGCAACTCCTCTTCGCTGTGCGCCAGCTCGGCGCCGCTGACCGGCTTGAGCCGGAGGATTTTTTGCAGGAAAAAATTCGAAGAAGCATTGAGCAGCCAGATGAAGGGCCGAAAGAGCAGATGGAAAATTGAAAGCGGCCGCACGAGCCGGAGCGAGATCGACAACGGATTGGTGATAGCCAAATACTTGGGCGCCAGCTCGCCGAAAACGATGTGCAGAAACGTGATCCCGATGAAAGCGAGCACGACCGAGACAGTCGTTACCACCGCGACCGAATCGATGTGCACAAGGGCGAAGAGCGGCTGCAATATGGAGGCGAGAAATTGCTCGCCTGCCCAGCCGAGCCCGAGGCTCGCCAGAGTCACGCCGAGCTGCGTCGCTGAGAGATAGGAGTCAAGGTGGCTTCGAACATGCCGGGCAAAAACCGCGCGCGCATTCCCCTCATCGATCAACGCCTGGAGTTGGCTGCTCCGCACTTTGATGATGGCGTACTCGGCCGCGACAAAGAAGCCGTTCAGCGCGACCAGCGCGGCGATCGTCAGCAGCTTGCCAAAAAGCAGACCGGGCGAATCCCAATGTTCGGCGACGCCTTCCGCGAAGGCAATGAAATGAAAATACAAGCTCATCGGGCGGGCACGAAACGTCGCGCCCCGCGCGGCCCAGCGCGGGCCTGGCTACCAGCTCGACTTCGTTACGCCGGGGATCAATCCCTGCGAAGCGAGCTCGCGGAAGGTGAGGCGCGAAAGCTTGAAGCGGCGGATGAAAGCGCGACGCCGACCGGTCACCTGGCAGCGGTTGACGACGCGAGTGGGGCTGGCGTTGCGGGGCAATTGGGAGAGGCCGATATAATCCTTCTTCGCCTTCAACTCAGCGCGAATCGCGGCGTATTTCTCGACCGTTTTGCGCTTGCGTTCGTTGCGATTAATCCAGGAAGTCTTCGCCATAAGGAACGCGGAAGTTAGCGGGGATCGTCGCCCGCGCAAGTGATTCTTGGTCCGCTCCGTCGGGCAGGGCGAGACATCCGGGCACCGGCCCAGTTTCGTAGTTTGCCGCATGTTTCCGCTCCGACGCCAGAGTCTGCCCGCTGATTCGGAAGCGCTGCGGGAAGCACTCGAGGAGAGTTTGCGGCAGGTTGTGACTCCGGCCGGGCCCATGGTCGAGGTCGAGGAGAAAAGCTATCCGGAGTTGGCCGCGATCCGCGTCTCGCTGGATCAGGCAAGAGCCGGCGACCGTCCCCCGCCCCGCCCCGTTCCGGCGGCCGGACCGGTGGAGCCGGCCCTGCGCATCGAAAATTTTGAAATTTCCGGCCGGCCGCTCCGAATCCAGGGAGCGGCGGTTAATCTCTCCTGCACGGCGCGGGATGTGCGGCTCGGGCAGAGTCCCGACAAAGACGGCAACGTGCTTCTCCTTTTGCAGGATGCCGCCGAGGGCAGGGTCGAGATTTCTATCGCGGTTGCCGATCTCGAAGGGATCGTTTTGGCTGGCGCGAAAGCGGAGGCCGGCAAGCAAGGCGTGACGATCGAGGACGTGCGGATCGAGTTGCGCGCGCGCTCCGACCGTTCACTCGACGTCGTCGTGCACGTGCGCGCGAAGAAGCTCTTCCTCAGTGCTAGCGTGCGAATCAGCGGTGGCGTAGAAATCGATCAAGACCTGAAGGCGCGCCTCTCCGGTCTCGATTGCGCCGGAGAAGGAACGCTCGGCACGCTCGCCTGCGGTTTTCTTACCCCTCAACTGCAGCGCTTCAACGGTCGCGAATTCTCCCTCATGGCATTGCCATTGGGTGAAGTGAAGTTGCGCGACGTCCGCATCGCGGCCGGTCGCGAACTGCGAGTCACGGCAGCTTTCGGAAGCAACTCAGCCTAACGACAAAAGGACCGGCGCGCCCCGGGGGGAAGCGCGGCCCGCCTTTCCATGGTCCTGATCCGGCCGTTCTTCGTTTGTGACGGACTCCGGGATTGCGCATCCGCACCAGGATGGAATACCCTGCGCGGCGCCCATGGTGAAGACCGCCGACCACGCCCCGCCTGTGCGACCGGCGAGCGCGCTCCTGCTTCTCATCACCCTCGCGCTTGCCCGGCTTGCCCTTCATTGCCTAACGAACTGGCAATACGGCTTCCATCGCGATGAACTGGCTACGCTGGATGACGCCCGCTATCTCGCCTGGGGCTATGTTGCCTATCCCCCGATCACTCCCTTCATCGCGCGCATCGCGCTGACTTTGTTCGGACCGACTCAGGTCGGGGTCCGTCTTTTCGGCGCTCTCGCCCAGAGTATCGCGATGGTCGTGGCGGGGTTGATGGCCAGGGAATTGGGCGGGCGGCGCTGGGCCCAGGTCATCGCCTCTCTCGCCGCCGCGATCGCTCCGGTCTCGGTCGTTGCGGCGGTACTGTTTCAGGTACGTGACGTTTGATTTTCTCTGGTGGGTGCTGGCGGCCTACTTCCTCATTCGGCTCTTGCGCGAGAATGATCCGCGCTGGTGGCTCGCGATCGGCGCAGCCCTGGGCCTGGGGATGATGACGAAATACACCATCCTCTTTTTTATCGCCGGAATCGTCGCCGGTGTCCTCTTCACTTCTGCCCGGCGTTACCTGAAGAGTCCCTGGCTCTGGGCGGGCGCGTTGCTTTCGGTGGCAATCTTCCTCCCGAATCTCATTTGGCAGGCTCGGCACGATTTCATCTCGCTCGAATTTCTCCAGCACATCCACGCGCGCGATGTCGCCAACGGCCGCGCCGATGGGTTTCTCACGCTGCAACTTTTCCTCTGCGCAAACCTGGTCACGCTTCCGCTCTGGCTCGCCGGTCTCTACTTTTATCTGGTCGCACCGGCCGGACGGCGTTATCGCGCCCTTGGCTGGATGTACGTCGTGCCGCTGGTTCTGTTTTTACTCGCCCGGGCACGCTTTTATTACTTGGCGCCGGCGTATCCGATGCTCTTCGCCGCAGGCACCGTCGTGTGGGAACAATGGCTCGATCGCATCAGCGCCGGGGCCAGACGCGCCGGACGCATCGGCACCTGGATCGCGCTCGGTGCGGGAGCGGTCTTTAGCGTCACCCTCGGAATGCCGATCGCCCCGATTGGCTCTGGGCTCTGGCGCCTAACGAGCAGGGTAAATGACAGCTTTACCGAAGAGATTGGCTGGCCCGAGCTGGTCCATACGGTAGCGCGCATCTACGCCGCCCTGCCCGAGTCCGAGAAACCACACGCCGCTATTCTCTGCGGCAACTACGGCGAAGCGGGCGCGATCGACTTGTATGGACCCGCCTATCACCTCCCGCCGGCGATCAGCGGGATCAATTCCTATTGGTGGCGCGGTTACGGAGAGCAGCCGCCCGAAGTCGTCATCCTGGTCGGCTCCTCCCGCAAAAGCGCGGAACGGCTGGCTAATCAGGTCGAGCTGGCCGGCCACATCACGAATCGTTTCGGCGTGCGCAACGAAGAGACGAAAGATCATCCCGATATTTTTGTTTGCCGCCGCTTCAAAAAACCGTGGCCGGAGTTTTGGAAAATCGTCCGGCATTTTGGCTAGGGCAGAGGCGGGAAAGTGGATGCAAGTTGGTTTGATCAGGCTGAAAGTGCCCGGACAATTTTTCCTAGCCTAACGACATGCTGATCAAAGTAGGTTTCGATATCGAATTCGAGCTCCGCGGCCCGACCCCGATGGTGCTGATGCTTTTCCTCCACGCCTCTCGCCAGGACGATCTGCGCAGCGCGGAAGAGCTGCGCGTCACGCCCGATTTGCCGGTTTCCTATTACACCGACCTTTTCGGAAACCGTTGCGCGCGCCTCCTCGGGCAGGCCGGGCTGATCCGGTTGCAGCTCGAAGCCGTGGTCGAAGACAGCGGCGAGCCCGATCGCCAATCTCCCGACGCCGTGCAGCATCGGATCGAGGATTTGCCCGATGAGACGCTCGCCTTTTTGATGCCGAGCCGCTACTGCGAGGTCGACAAACTTTCCGATACCGCCTGGAGACTTTTCGGCCAGACGCCGCCGGGTTGGGCTCGAGTGAAGGCGATCTGCGACTGGGTGCACGACCACATCACCTTTGGTTATCACTTCGCCAATCCATCAAAATCCGCCTTCGACGTTTACACCGACGGACAGGGCGTTTGCCGCGATTTCAGCCATCTCGCGCTGACCTTTTGTCGCTGCATGAATATTCCGGCGCGCTACGTCACCGGCTACATGGGGGACATCGGGGTGCCGCTGGTCTTGCCGATGGATTTCAGCGGCTGGTTCGAGGTTTATCTCGGCGATCGCTGGCACACCTTCGATGCCCGTCACAACGTCCCGCGGATCGGCCGCATCGTCATGGCGGTGGGACGGGACGCGGCGGATGTCGCCCTAACGACCAATTTCGGCAGCGCCACGCTGAAGAAATTCTTCGTCATCAGCGACGAGATGAAGATCTCTGAAACGGCGTCGCTCTCAGGCTAATGCGCGAATGTCCGCGAGACATTTCAAGTTGCGGCAGCTTTGGCGGAGCAGAAAAAAATCGGATTCGGACGAGCTTGAACGCTGGCGAGCGATCGCGAAAAAAGTCCGTCTCTTTGCCTCCTACCGTTACCTTCGCGGAAACGGAATTGAGATCGGCGCGTTGAATCGCCCTCTGCGCATCTTCCACGACGCCAGGGTTCGTTATATCGATCGTCTGCCATCGGATAAGTTGCGGGAGGCGTATCCGGAATTGGCTGGGGAACCCTTTGTCGAGGTCGATGCGGTCGATCAGGGCGAAACTTTGGCCTCGGTCGAAGATACGAGCTGCGATTTCGTCATCGCCAATCACATCATCGAACACACTCAAAATCCGATCGGTGCGATCGAGAACATGCTTCGTGTTCTGAAATCGAATGGCGTGCTCTATCTCGCGCTACCCGACAAACGCTTCACCTTCGATCGGGATCGCCCGGTCACTCCTTATGAACATCTCAAGCGCGACTATTTCGAATCGCCGAGTTGGTCCGAAGAATTTCACTACACCGAGTGGATTCGCTGCGTGGGAAAAGTCGAGGACGCGGCCGAGCTAAAAAGACGGGCCGCAGAAATTCAATCGAAGGGCGACAACATTCATTTTCATGTCTGGACCCAGCGAGAAATGATCGATCTGATTCTCAACCTGCGACGCGATTTCAATTTCCCGATTGAGATCGAGACGATGACAAAAAACTCACAGGAGATGGTGATTGTTTTGAGAAAAGTTGATCTCGGCTGACTGGCGTCGCGTGGTCATTTTTCGAAGCCGGCTCACTGCTTGCTCAGCTTCCAGAAGAGATAGCCGCCGATCCCGAGAAAGAGCACGTTAGGAAACCAGACGAGCAACTCGGGATGGATCTTCGCGTTCCCGCGCAGGGTATCGGCGATGATGATGAAGAGAAAATAGAAGATCGCGACGAGCAGCCCGGTGGCGAAACCGACCGAGGTCTCGCGTCGATGGGTGGTGATGCCTAACGGCACCCCGATGAGCGCGAAAGCGAGACAGGAAAAAGGAAACGAAAAGCGCTTGTTGATCTCGGTGCGCGTCTCGCTGCGATTGGCCCGGTCGCCGGAGTTCAACTGCTCGATAAGCTGCGAGAGCGAAAGCGCCGAGCGAGTCGGCCGCTTTTTCTCCTTCTCGTAGAGTTCCTCCAGGCTGATCGGGAGCGTCCCTTCCTGCAGGCTGATACCGTCGCGGATTTTGGCCAGATCGTAGGGATCCTGCGCGTCCCTCTCCTCGTAGCGCGCGTTGTAGAGATGGAGGAGGAGGCGTTTGTTAGGCAAATCGGCTTCCAGTTTTCCGGTCCGGGCGTGCGTCACCCGGATCGGGAGATCGTGTTCGTCCATCTGGAAGACGATGATGTTCTCCAGCTCGTTGCCTTCCTTTTTCCCAACGTAGATTTTCCGCCCCGGAAATTGGTCGATCACCTGGTCGCCGCCGAAGAGTGCGATCGGGTTGCGCGTCGCGAGATCGAAAATGCTGCTGCGCAATTTTTCCTGCGCGGCCGGCGCGACGTCCACATTCAGCCAGAGACAGATCGCGGTGCAGACGAGAGCGAGGAGGGCGAGCGGGACGCAAACGCGCGTCACGCTCACGCCGTTGGCGCGGAGCGCGATCAATTCGTTATCTGCCGAGAGCCGGCCGAAGACGAGCAGAATGGCGGTGAGAAGTCCCCATGGAATCGTGAAGATGAGGGAGAACGGCAGGACGTAGGCGATGAAGGTGATGAGGTATTCCAGCGGGACGTCGTGATTGACGAGGAGCGGGAGGAGCTTGCGAAAAATGTTGCCGACGACGAGCACGAGGCTGAGGACCGCGATCGCGAAAAGCACGTTCACGATCAGCTCGCGGGCGACGAAGCGGTCGATCAATTTCATGAGCGGGTCACCTGGCGCGATTCCATCCCGCCGCCGGCGATGGTTGTCAATTTATCACGAGCGCAGTTGCCTGGGATTTTGAAAATTCCCTCTCGAATCGATCAGATTTGGAAATTTGATTGACAGAATGAGTCGGAAAACCATAGACCGTTTAGCATGACGCAGAAGGACACCCAAACGGAGCTCCCCATTAACGACAGTGAAACGCTCAAAAAAAATGGCTCGTTAGGCCCGAGTCGCCGCAAATTTCTCGCGCAGGTGAGCGCCGCGCTCGCCACCGGCGCGGTCTTTGCCAAAGTCCCATTTACCTCTGCCCAATCCTCCGGTTCTGCGTTGGGCGACGCCGTTCCAAGCGCGCCGGCCGGGGTCGATCCCCGCGTGGCGCAGTCGTTCGCGCTGCGCGTGGCGGCCGCAACGAAAGAGGCGCTGATTCCGGTTCCGCCGCACACCACCAATGGCGACGAACAGCGCTATCACGACAAATCGGGCACCTACACCAAGGGCATCCTGCAGGACGGAATCGGCCTCGTGAACCCGCAGGCTTTCCGGAGTTTCCGAAAAGCAATTAACAGCGGAAACTTTGCCGATTTTGAAAACGTCATCATCGGCGGAACGCGGACCATGAACGGACCGCTCGGCGGCCGAGCCTTCGCTCTTGAGGGAAGCGATGATGTGCAATTTGGGAACGCGCCATCGCCGCAAAACCAGATCGCCGCCGTCGTCGTGCCACCGGCGCCCGCGCTGGCCAGCGAAGCCTACGGGACCGAGCTGGTCGAGCTCTATTGGGCGTCGCTTTTGCGCGATGTGGATTTCACGGATTACCTAACGAATCCAATCGCGGCCCAGGCCGCGGCGGAACTCTCGACCATGCCGACCTACGCGGGGCCGAAAGACGGCGGCGTGGTGACGCCCGCTCTTCTTTTCCGCCGTGGCGCTCCCGGCGATACCCTTGGGCCTTACGTGTCTCAATTTTACCTCACGCCCACTTACATGGGGGTGCAGCCGATCAGCCAGCAGATGGCTTCGTTCGTTCCGGACGTCGATTACATGACCGACCCGGTGACTTTTCAGCAGGTGCAAAACGGCATCGATACCGGCCTCCAGCCGCAGTTCGATAATGTCTTCCGCTATCTGCACGACGGCCGCGGGCTCAGCGCCTACACCCATGTCGACGTGCTTTTCCAGACCTTTTTCACCGCCTATCTCGTGCTGGGCACGATGCGGGCGCCCGTTAATCCCGGGAATCCCTACGTCAATTCTCGAACGCAAAACGGCTTCGGCACTTTCGGCGGACCGGATTTTGCCGCAACGCTGGCAACGGCTGCGCGCTACGCGCTGAACAGCGTGTGGTATCAGAAATGGTGGATCCACCTTCGCCATCGCCCCGAGTCGGGCAGCGCGATCGTGCGCCAGATTCTCACCGGCAACGGCGGTACGCTCCAGGGTCATGTGAATAACAACGTGCTCAACTCGCAGGCCGTGCAAAGCAGCTTCAATAAGTACCAGGATTATTTCCTCTCGCAGACGTTCCCGGAAGGATCGCCTGCCCATCCCGCCTACCCCACCGGGCATGGCACGGTCGCCGGAGCTTGCATCACCATCCTGAAGTTCTTTTTTGACGGCGCCTTTGTGATTCCGAATCCGGTCGTGCCGAGCGACGACGGCATCAACCTCCTGCCCTACACCGGCTCGGACGCCGGGCAGCTCACGGTCAACGGAGAATTGAATAAGCTCGCGAGCAACGTTTCCTTCGGGCACGGCATTCACGCCGGCATCCATTGGCGCAGCGACACCGATTCCTCCATTCAACTGGGCGAGGCGGTGGGCATCAGCATGCTCCAGGATCGGGCGTCGACGTACCGGGAAAAATTTTCCGTCAGCTTCAGCAAGATCGACGGCACGACTGCGACGATTTCCAACTAGCAAGGCTGGGCGGGGAAAAGCGGGAGCGTTGCGCGGCCGACATGGTCGGCTCCGGCCACGAGTTTGCTTCCGGCGCAAGCTCGCTACCTTGATCGCCGGATGTGCCACGTCGAAGTTTCGCCAAAGCCCGCCCTCTGCCGCGCCGCCGCCGGCCTTGGCGCCGCCCTCCTTTGCCTAACGAGTTGCCAGACGATGCGCGATCGCTTCGTCGAGCCGGCCCCGAACTCGCAGGCCCGCGTCGGCCAGCTGCAATATCGCAGCGCGCGTACGACCTTGATCGGCGAGGTGCTGGTGCGCTACTCGAGCGCGGGGGATTTTGAGCTGACCTTCAGCAAAGGCCCCGGCATCACCCTCCTGACGGTGCGGCAGAACGACAAGTTTGTGCGGGTGAGCGGCCCGCTCGCGCGCGGCTCCTGGTCGGGCTCGCCTAACGAAGCCCCGACGCGGCTGCGCGGCTGGATCTCGCTTCGCCAGGTCTTGCTCGCGGCGAAAACGCAGCCGCTCGTCCACCAGAACGTCGGGACCGATCACTTTACTTTTGCGTTCTGATCGGGGCGGTCGCTGATGTCGTACTCGAAGTTCATCGCCCGCCTCGTGACCGAGCGCCGCGGGCTCGTCTGGCTCGCGGTCGCGCTCCTCGCCGCCGCGAGCATTTACGTCCTCATCACGCGGATGACGCTCGACAGCGAGGTGCTGAATCTTCTCCCGGGAAAATTCGAATCCGTCCAGGGGCTTAAAGTTTACAACCACGATTTCGCCCAGACCCGCGAGCTGACTTTTGCGCTGGTCTGTCAGCCTAACGACGTCGATCGGCTGGAGGAATTCGCGCCCACTTTCGCCGAGCGGCTTCGCGCCCAGCCCTGGAGCACGCGCGTCCTCGGCGGTTCCCCGATGGAAACGCCGGCAGGCATTCACGACCTGCAGGGTCTCGCCGTTCCGCTCCTCCTCAACCTCGAGCCGCAAGCTTTCGCGGAAACCGTCGCCATCCTCCAGCCAGCGAAACTGCAGGCCCGGCTCGCGCGACTTCACCAGGAAATCGAAGCCGGCTCGCCGCGGCCGGAATTTGAGCTCCAGCTCGATCCGTTAGGCGTGGTCGCGCCGGCCTTGAAGCCGTTCGCGGGAAATGCTGCTCTCGAGGAAGACCAGCCGCTCACTTCGCCCGATCGCACCCTCCGCATCTTCCTCGTGGTGACGAACCAGGAGTCGCTCGACGCCTTCGCCTGCCAGGCGCTGATGGACAAGGTGAACGCCTTCCGCAAAGCCGCGAGCGCCGGCTGGGAGGGCGGGCCGTTGCAGGTGCTCGTGACGGGGCGCTCGGCTTACGTGGCGGAGATTTCGCTCAGCATGCGGCACGACATCGTGGTGACGCTGCTCGGTTCAATCCTGCTCGTCGGCGCGGTTTTCTTCGTCGGGTTCCGGCGCTGGCTGCCATTGTTAGGCATGGGGTTCTCGCTCCTCCTCTGCTGCCTCGTCGCGCTCGCGGTGGGGCTGCTGATTTTCGGCGAGTTGAACATGGTGACGATCGGAATGTGCGCGATTCTCATCGGGCTCGGGGTCGATTTCGCGATCCTGATTTTCGGCCGCTACCAGCAGGCGCGAAATGAAGGGAGCGCGCACGCACCGGCGATCGAGGAGGCGGTGGCGAAACTGGGGCGCGCCATCTTTTTCGGCGCCCTCACCACTTCGGTCGGGTTTCTCGCCTTATTGTTAGGCGGGGCGGCGGGGTTCACCCAGCTCGGCGTGCTCATCGCGATCGGCATCCTCGTTGCCGGGCTTTTCATGACCAGCGTCTTCTTCCTTTTCACCCGCGAGCGCTCACACCCGCCGCCGCACGATTGGATTCTCGCGCTCGTTAGGCGGTACGTCCGCCGGATGCTGCGCGCGCCGGCCCTCATCATCTGGCTGGCGCTGCCGGTGCTGCTCATCCTCTTCGCCATCGCCGTCTCGCCGCGGCCGCCGATCATTTTCGACGCGAGCACCAAATCGATGGAGCCGAAAAAGAGCGACGCCGGCTACGCGCTCAACACCATCATGACGAAAATGCCGACCCGCTGGGAGCCAGTCATCGGGATCGTGCGCGCGCCTAACGAGGAACAACTGCACGCCGATTGGCAGAAGGTCGAAGCGCATTGGCGCGACCTGCAAAAATCCGGCGCGATCAAGGGTTTCTCCACGCCGGCCGCGCTCGCTCTCTCCCCCAGCCTGATGGAAGCGAATCGTCGCCGGCTCGGCGCGATCGATTTCGCTGCGACCCGTCAGGCGCTCGAAAGTTCGATCGTCCAGGAAGGATTCAGCCGCGACACTTTCGCGCCGGGTTTCGCGTTGCTCGACCAACTGCAGGCGGTCGCGACTGGCCGGCAGCCGATCCCGGATTGGCGCAAACAACTGCCTCGCACTTCCAGTTGGTGGTTTTTGGTCGATCGCTATTTTGCGCACGATCCCTTGCTCACGGTCGGCTTCGTGACCACGAACCACCCGGTCGAGACCCACGAACAAAAACAAAAACTCAATCGCGAACTCCCCGTCGCGGACGTTCCGATGACCTTGTCGGGCTGGAGTTTCACCCTGACCGATCTGCTCCCCTGGTCGCATCATCAGCTCATCCTGATCAGCGCGCTCATGGCCTTTTTCGACGCCTCGCTCCTTGCGGTTCTCTATCGCGATCTGCGCCTCTGGCTCATCCAGATCGCCACTCTCATCCTCGCGGTCGGGGCCATGATCGCGACCATGAAGCTCGCCTTCATTCCCCTCAATCTTCTCAACGTTCTCGCCTTCCGCCTCGTTCTCGCGATCGGCGTCGACTACGGGATTTACGTCCTGCTCGTCTGGCAAAAAGCGCGCGATGTGGAGCACGATGTGGCCGGCGTCCTCAAGCCGGTCGCGCTCGCCGGCCTGACCGCGATCGCCGGTTTCGGCTCGTTAGGCTTCGCCAATAACCCGACCTTGAGCGGACTCGGCATCGCCTGCGCAATCGGCCTCGCCTGGAGTCTTTTCGCGACCATTTTCTTCACCCTTCCCGCCGCCGCCGCGGCTCGGCCAAAGTTAGGCCGTTAGCAAGCGGTTCTGAAAAGCCGCCTAACGAGAAGAGAGCCTTCTCGCTTTGCCGGCCGAAATCTGCTAGAACCTCCCGTGATGGAATCGCCTCGCGGCCGGTTGAACAGGAAAATGCTTTTCGTGACGGCCTGTGGCATCGGCGCGGTCATGTTCCTGGCAAGCTGGTGGAACAGCCCGAGCGTCCGCCCACACGGTGAGCGGAAGGAACATTGGAGCGGGCTCTCCTTCGCGCGGCAGACCGATGTGCAAATCTCTCCCCGCCCGGCTGCGCGCAAGGCCGGCTGGGATTCCGAACGCGTCTGGAGCGGCAACGACGACTGGGAGCCGTTTGTCGCAGCCGATCCTTCCTCGCCCTACGTCTATCAAATGACGACGCGCTTTAATGCGAAAATCTCCGGGATTTTCATTCGCATCTCAGCCGACCGCGGCGCGACTTGGGGACCTGATCGATTGGTCGCGCCGATCACGCAATGGCAGGCCGATCCGCAAGTGCAAGTCGCCGGAAACGGCACCGTCGTTGTCGTCTGGCTCGATGGGCCGGATTGGAAAAGCAAGCTGATCAAGTCTGCCGATCACGGCGCAAGCTGGAGCGCGCCCGTCGTGGTCGCGCCGGCTCGTCCGTGGACCGATCATCCGTGGCTCGTCGTCTCGCCGGACGCGCGGGACATTTACGTCGGTCTCAATACCGACGACAGCTACTTCGTCGCGTCACACGATGGCGGGCAGACCTTTGGCGCGCCGATCCGGACCAGTCGCACGCCTAACCATTGGTGGTGTCACAACGGCGGAGCGATCGGTCCGGACGGAACCGTCTATTTCGTCGCGATCAATTTCTTGCTCGACTATCGCGGGATTGCGGAAATCAACGTCATTCGCTCGAGCGATGGCGGAGCCAGTTGGCAGGTCGCGCTCGTCGATGTTTCGGGCCCGCCGCCAGGCTGCGGCAGGTCTCCGGGCTGCGATTACGGATTTCTTTCCTCCACCGCCGGGCTGGCCATCGATCGCGCCGGGAACCTGCTCGTCGCCTACAACGCGAGCGACACCGAAGGCGCGCCCCAGCAGCTCTGGGTTAAAACTTCGCGCGACGGTGTGAACTGGAGCGCGCGCCGCCAGGTTTCCCAGCCTAACGACGCCGCGAGCAACGGCTTCCCCGCAGTCGCGGCCGGACCGGTCGCCGGGAGATTTTCGCGTCGTCTGGCAGGGAAATGCGGACGGCAACCTGCGGGGCTGGAACACCTATTACCGGCGCACCACCGACGGCGGAAAAGAGTGGAGCGAAACGATCCAGCTGTCCGACCGCAGTAGCGGCGCGCCCTACAAAAGTGACGACGGATTTTTCTTTCCCTATGGCGATTATCTGAGTCTCTCGGTCGATGGTGACGGCCGAAATCACGTCATCTGGGGAGAAGGCGCCAGCTACGATGGACCCGGCGGAGTTTGGTACACGCGCGGGAGCAGCGACCTCTCCCCCTAACGAACAAGTTGGGAAAAGGCCCAAGCGGAAACCGTCGCTGGTCAGTCGCGGGAAGTTCTGCTAGTTAGCGCTGCATGCCAGCTGCCGCCGAGTTTCAGCATACCCTCGCCAAAGCCGCTTCCCTCAGCGGCACTTCGCTCCATACCGGCGCCAAGGTTTCTCTCAAAATCCAGCCGGCGCCGGCCGATTCCGGGATCAAATTCAAACGCAAAGATCTGCAGGACGAGCCGACGATCGACGCCACGATCGCGAATGTGAAAACGGTCGAACGCGCGACCACCATCGGCGAAGGCTCGATGCGCGTGCATACGGTCGAGCACGTTCTCTCCGCCCTCTCCGCCCTCGGGGTCGATAACGCCGTCATCGAGATGGACGCGAACGAGCCGCCGATCGGCGACGGCAGCGCGCTGCCCTATGTGGAAGCGATCAGGAAAGCCGGTGTCGCCCCGCAGGAAGCGCCGCGGCGCGCTTTCCAAGTGCGCGAGCCGATCTCGATCGAGACGAAAAACGGCTCGCTCCTGGTCATTTTGCCGGATGAAGAATTTCGCATCTCCTGCACCCAGGCCGGGCCGGAGGGCCGCTTCACCCAGTTCATGTCGACCGCGATCACGCCGGCGATTTACGAGAAGCGAAATCGCCCCGGCCCGCACTTTCGTTTACTACGAGGACGTCCAGCCACTGATGGAGAAGAACCTCATCAAAGGGGGGAGCCTGGAGAACGCCATCGTCGTTAGGGGAGAATCCGTCCTGAGCAAGGAGCCGCTCCGTTTTCCGGACGAATTCGTCAGGCACAAGATCCTCGACATCATCGGGGACCTCGCCCTTTTCGGACGCGCCATTCGCGGCCACGTCGTCGCGGTCCGGCCGGGTCACGGGATCAACACCGATCTGGCGCGCGCCCTCGCCAAGGTCCATGACGCGACCGCCGCGGTCCTGCCGAAGAGAAACTTCCCACGCGGCGAAGGCGGGCTCGACATCAACGAGATCATGAAGGTTTTGCCCCATCGTTATCCGTTCCTGATGATCGATCGCATTCTCTCCTTCGAGGGAGAAACGAAGTGCCTCGGGATCAAATCGGTCACGATCAACGAGCCGTTTTTCCAGGGACATTTCCCCGGCCACCCGGTCATGCCCGGCGTCCTCCAGGTCGAAGCGATGGCGCAGGTCGCGAGCATCCTGATGATGCGCCTAACGAAAAGCGCGAGCCGGGTGGGTTATTTCATGAGCGCAGATGACGTCAAATTTCGCAAGCCGGTATTCCCGGGCGACACCCTCTTCATTCATGCGGAGTTGACGAAGTCGCGCGGCAACCGCCTGGCCAAAGCGATGTGCCGGTGCGTGGTCAACGACGCCGTCGTCTCGGAAGGCGAGCTCATGTTCACTTTTCTCGACAAATAGGTGGGGAAATATCGAAATCGATGTCCGACGTCGTTATCCATTCGAGCGCGATCGTCGATCCGGCAGCGCGGCTGGGCGCCGGATGTATCGTGGGGCCTTATTGCGTGATCGGGGCTGAAGTGTCGTTAGGCGAAAATTGCGTTTTGCAAAATCACGTCACGCTGGCTGGGCCGCTCCAGGCCGGGCCGGGCAACAAATTTTTCGCCTACTGCTCGATCGGTCAGCAAACTCAGGATTTGAAATACCAGGGCGAACCGACCTACCTCGAGATCGGCGACGATAACTGCTTCCGCGAGTTCGTCACGATCAACCGCAGCACCACCGCGAGCGGGAAAACGACGGTCGGGAGCGGCGGAAATTTTCTCGCTTACTCGCACATCGGACATGATTGCACGGTCGGTAACGCCGTGGTTTTTTCGAATAATGGCACCCTCGCGGGCCACGTGCAGATGGGCGATCACGCAGTCATCGGCGGTCTCACCGCGGTCCATCAATTTTGCCGGATCGGTCGCTTCGCCATCACCGGCGGCTGCTCGAAAATCGTGCAGGACGTTCCGCCCTACATGATCGCCGACGGCAACCCGGCGGAAGTGCGCGGGATCAATCAGATCGGCCTGGAACGGGCCGGTTATTCGCCGGAGAAAATCAAGCCGATCAAGGAAGCGTTTCGTCTGATTTACCGCGCGAAGTTGAACACCGCGCAGGCCCTCGCGGCGGTCCGGGAGAAGCTGGCGGACAGCGCGGAAGTGCAGGACATCCTCGAGTTCATCGAGCAAAGCGAACGCGGAATCATTCGTTAGGCAAAGAATAAAGATGGACGTGCGAAACATCGAGAAGGCAAGCTCCTGGTTCGAGGTGCTGCAGACGAGCGAGCGGAGCCAGACCGCAGTGATGACGCTGGAGCCGGGCGCCGCCAGCGGTCCGACGCCGAACGCGCACGCCCAGAGCGAGCAGGTCCTCCTCGTGGTCGAAGGCGAGCTGGAAGCGGAAGTGGCGGGTGAAAAACGCGCCATGCGAAAAGGCGATGTCGTCGTCATTCCGCCCGGGGTGAAACATCGTTTCTCCAATCCGGGGAGCGATCCCGCGATCACCTTCAGTGTCTATTCGCCGCCAGAATATCCCGCCGAGAGCAAGGGCTGAGTCTCGCCTAACGAGTTGATTTGCAGGGGCCGGGTAGCGCGCGCTACCCGGCAAAGACGATTCCCGACCGCTAGAATCCCCCTAACGCCTAACGACTCAGGCGGCAAGGAGGGGCGTGTCGTCCGGGGTGAGCGTGCCGTTGAATTTCGGG
Source organism: uncultured Verrucomicrobiae bacterium (assembly GCA_963792775.1). GTDB lineage: Bacteria > Verrucomicrobiota > Verrucomicrobiia > Chthoniobacterales > UBA10450 > Palsa-1392. Next base: position 80,170 of record CAWBXU010000018.1, read on the forward strand.
TAGAGAAATTTCGCGACCAACGCACTGCTCCGGGCGCGGGCTCCGCCCCGGGTCAGACCCGCTTCGCGCAGTTGGCAGAGCGATTCGCCGAGGAGAGCGGTGCCAAGGCCGCGGTTGCGATATTCCATCAGCACGCACGGTCCCGGCGAGAGATGATCTTCGGCCGCCTGGTCCGGGATCAAAATCGCCGCGCCGATGATCCGCAGCCCGTGGCGCAGGGCCACGCAATGCCCAGGATTCTCGCTGTCGAAAGCGCGTTCCAGCCAGCCATCGATCATCCCGTTGACTTCGTGAATCGCGCCGCCCCAGGAATTATCGTGGGCAAAGGAGCGGGTGATGACGGCGCGCACTTCCTTCTCGTCGGCGGGGCCAGCCGTGCCGAAATGATAATGCTCCGGAAGCGCCATCCCCAGCGGGGGAAGCATGTCCAGACTCCAAGTAAAACGAACCCACGGCACGAGCTTCATCAGGCGCCGCGAAATTACCACGGCTCTTCGCGCAGCCGCAACCGGCTTCTGGAAAAATCGCGCGCCGCGCCCGAACGAGGCGGCGGCAAAGTGCAAGTTAAATCGTGCGGACGGCTTCGAGCGTTTCGCGAAAGGGCGTGTAGAGATCGACGTGCTGCGCGACACCGCGCCGCAAGACCGGTTTGAAATTTGCGATGTCCCCGATGTTGACGATCTGATCGACGCTCTGCACGAAGGCGCTCATGGCGTCGTTGGTGGCAAACTGCTGACTGAGCAGGACGACGAAGTGTTCGCGACGCGAGCGACCGGGCCGTTTCACCATTTCGGCCAGGATCGGATTATCGGCCAGGCTGGCGCCCTTAAAATTTTCCGCGATCACGACGACGTTGTAGCTGCAGGTGGCGAGCTTGAGCAGGACGTCCTCCTCGAAGAGACCGAGGTGCACCTTGTAATTCAGGTCGACCAACTGCGAGGCGATCAGTTTTTGGTAGGGCTGCTGATCGATGCAGACGAGCGCGGTCTGGTCGCCGATGTCGAAAAAACTTTTTTCCTCTTCGAGATTCATAAAATGCCTAACGAATCAGGCGGCTCTGCCGATCGAGTCGCAGCCCGGTGTCCTGGTCGGTCTCGATCCCGCGCATTTTCTGGATCAAATCGATCCCGCGCGTGACCCGGCCGCGCTTCGAGGCAAACATCCGGGCGGTCTCTTCGCTGATGGCCCCGGCTTCGTAGGCGCTGAGGACCGATTGATCGAAAGTGGCCCAGCCGAAGGGCGCGCTCGCCTCGATGATTTCGTAGAAGGTGCGCCCATCCGTTTCGCCGAGCGCGATCGCCTCGCGGGTCCGCAAATTGTTGCCCATGATCTCGGTGAGGAGTTGCCGGCCGCCCCCCGCCTTGGGCGCGAGTCGCTGGGTTACGATGTAGCGGACGGCGTCGGCCAGGCGGACGCGCAGCTGCTGTTCTTCGCCTAACGAGAAGAGACCGAGAATGCGGTTGATCGACTGGCCGGCATCGATCGTGTGCAGGGTGCTGAAGACGAGGTGGCCGGTTTCCGCCGCCGTAAGCGCGACTTCCACGGTTGCGCGATCGCGCATTTCCCCGACGAAGATGACCTTCGGCGCCTGCCGGAGGGCGGCCCGTAATCCGTTAGGGTAATTGTCAAAATCGTGGCCCAGCTCGCGCTGGTTAAAGGTCGCGCGGCCTGGCGCCTGAATGAATTCGATCGGGTCCTCGAGCGTGACGACGTGGACCGATTGGGTTTCGTTGATCTCGTTCAGAATGGCCGCGAGGGTGGTCGTCTTGCCGCTGCCGGTCGCGCCGGTTACGAGGATGAGACCGTTTTTTTCCTTCGCGATCTGGTTGAAAATTTCCGGCAACTCGAGCGATTGAAACGACGGAATGATCGCCTGCAGCTTGCGCATGACGACGGTGAAGTGGCCTTGCTGGCGAAAAATATTGACCCGGAAGCGAGCTTCGTCGGCCAGCGCGTAGCTGCAATCGCAGGAGCCAGCCAGGAGGTAGTCGTGCATCAGGCGCCGGTTACCCTGCATTAGAGCGAGTGCGATCTGCTCGGTTTGAAAAGGAGTCAGCTCTTCAATCGGCGGATCGACAAAGACCGGTTTGAGCTCGCCGAAATCCTCCACCTGCAAGGGATGCCCGACCGAAAAATTGAGATCGGAGATGCCGTCGTAAGTGTTCAGCATCGCTGAGAGAATCCGGTCGAGATCGGGCGCTCTCATCGTGTTCTATTCTTCAAACTCCTCCGCCGGCGGAGTCTTGAGGAACGGGCGGAATTTCTTTTTGTCGATGCACTTTTCGTAGGCTTCTTCGGGCGAGATGCGGACGTGGCGCAGGTGTTCCATGATGGCGTCGTCGAGCGGCTGGTTGCCCTTCTTTTTGCCAACCTGAATCATGCCCGGGATTTGGTGCGTCTTGGCTTCGCGCACGAGATTCGCGATCGCGGTGTCGACAACCAGAATCTCGAGCGCGGCCACCCGGCCGGGCTGATCGATCCGCTTGAAAAGATTCTGCGCGATGACGCCTTTGAGCGATTCAGAAAGAGTGGCGCGGATCTGGTTTTGCTGATGAGTCGGGAAAACGTCGATCACGCGATCAACCGCTTTGGCCGCGCTCGAAGTGTGAAGGGTGCCGAAGACGAGGTGGCCGGTGGCGGCTGCAGTCAGGGCCAGCTCGATCGTTTCGAGATCGCGCATTTCACCGACGAGCAGAATGTCAGGATCTTCGCGCAAAGCCCCGCGCAAAGCCGCCGCGAAGGAACGGGTGTGAACGCCGACTTCGCGATGTTGCACCAGGCAATTCTGGCTGCGGTGCACAAATTCGATCGGATCTTCCACCGTGATGATGTGGTCGTGCCGCTGCAGGTTGGCGTAATCCATCATCGCCGCCAGCGTGGTCGATTTGCCCGAGCCGGTCGGGCCGGTCACGAGGATGAGCCCTTTCTTGAGGAGAGGAAATTTTTTCAGAACGGGCGGCAGCCCGAGATCGTCAACGGTCAGGATCTTCGACGGAATGAGACGAAAGACGGCGGAGATGCCGTACTTTTGTTGGAAAAAATTAGCGCGATAACGAGCCACGCCCGGCACTTCGTAGCCGAAATCGACGTCGGAAGTTTCCTCGAAGGTTTTGATTTTTCCCTCGGGCGCGATCTCATAAACCATCGCCTTGAGCTCGTCGTTAACCAGCGGCGGGTAATCGACCCGAACGAGATCGCCGTTGATCCGGAGCATGGGCGGATTGTTCGTGGCGAGATGGAGATCGGAGGCTTTCTCCTCCGCCATCAATTTGAAAAATGCGTCGATCCGGGCCATGCGGTTGTTGTTTTCGGAGTAGCTAAATTGGTGCCAGCGAGCGGGAATTCACGAGAGAGGCGGGGTCGTTAGGCGGCGATGATCGAATGCACCTGCTCGAGCAGCTTTTCGGTCGTGTAAGGCTTGGGAATGAACCCGCAGAGGCCGCGCGCCAGCATGCTCCCGAGCTTGGTCTGCTCGGCGAAGCCGCTGCTCAGGACGACCTGGACGCCCGGATCGAGCGCCTTGAGTTCGTCGAAGACGGCATCGCCATCCATCACGGGCAGGAAAAAATCGAGAATGATGAGGGAAATTTCCTTCCCCATCCGGTTGTAAATCTGGAGCGCTTCGAGGCCGTCCTTCGCCAGGATGACTTTGTAATCCTGCGCCTCGAGCATCTTCGCCGCCTGCTCCAGAACCTCGGCATCGTCGTCGACGAGGAGGATGAGTTCGCGTTCGCCGTTTGGGTTGCGAATGGTCGGCACTTCGCTTTTCACAGAATCCATCGCCATTTCACCGACCGGGATCTTTTTCGCGATCGTGGTCGGGGCTGGCCGCACCGGCGCGGGCATGATCTGCAAATGGGGCGTCGGGCTCGCCGGCCTGCGGCCGTTCGCTGTCGCGGAAAGGATCCGCGAAGTGATGCGATCAAAAAGCGCCTGCGAAATCTTAGAGGCGTGTTCGACTTCGTCGCCGAGTAGTTGCAGGTACTGCTTGTTGTCCGTTTGCTGGCGGGCCTGGTCGCTGTAACGCGACACTTGTTGGAGCTGCCGATTGAGTTCGGTCAGATTCGTGGCGACCCATTTTAAGTCATCGTGATCAAGCATGAGAGCGAGGCTGGAAACCAGAGAAGTGCACGTTTCATGCCTCGGACGTGGGAAATCGGGCAAGGATGTAAGAGGCGAAGTTTCGGCAAGGCTTCTTGCCGGGGAGCGGAGATGGGTCCTATATGACCAATTGGTCTTATGGGACCCATCCGCGCGCCTTTCAAGAACGGCTTTTACGCCGGCCTCCTCGTCGCTTTCATCCTCGGCCTCTGGCTGACGCAACTCTGGAGCGCGGAGAATCAGGTGCGCCTGCACAGCGAGCATCTCATTCACGCGGTTGAAAAGCGGGACTGGGCGGGCGTGGAAAATTTCCTCGCGGTCGATTATCACGACACCTGGGGCGACGACCGGGAGCAGCTCTTGCAGCGGCTCCGCCGCGTCGCGCGCTATCTTTTTTCCCTAACAATCACTGCCTCGGATGCGCGCATCCGAGTCTCTGGGGTGGGAGCCAGCTGGACGGCCCGTATTCGACTCGAGGCACGCGGCGAAGCGGCCGCCGAGATCTCTCGGATCAACAGCCTAACGACACCTTTCGAGCTGAGCTGGCGGAAGCAAAGCTGGAAGCCGTGGGATTGGAAGCTCGCGCAGGCGCGGAACCCGGATCTCGAGATCCCGAATGGAGATCTGTAGACGCCTCCCTCCGGGAGGCGCGGGAGTGATGGCGCGGACATCCGATCTGCGGGCTGCCCGCAGACCTGCGCTTCGCAGAGCGAAGCGTACAGAGCTATTTGCCGAGCGCCTGGCGCAGCTCGGTTTTCGCGGCTTCGACGTCGTTCGGGCTGTGATGGCAGAGCACGATCCCGCGCAATTTTTCGCCTTGATAATAACGCACGACGAAACGCGATTTCGCGTACGATCCGCTCAGATCCACCCTGGTCGGCGCGACGATGAAGTCGCCTACGAAATCCAGTTTCAGGTCGAACATTTCCGTCCAGAAATACGGGATCTGCTCGTAGCGCTGTCGCTTTTTCCCGGTGATGTTCGCGCCTGCGATCAGGCCCTGGGCGCGCGCGTTTTCCCAATGCGTCTGCCGCCGCACTCCGCCCATCAGCCGATCGGGATAAAACGCCAGGTCGCCCACCGCGTAGATCCCCTTCTCCTCCGTCTCGAGGTAATCGTTCACCGGCGAACCGTGCGGTCCGGAAAGCGGCGTGTTGCGCACGATGTCGAGATTCGGCTCGGAACCGCAGGCGACGACCGCGACACCGGCCGCGACTCGCTCGCCGCTTTTCGTCTGGATGTTGCGCAAAACCGTTTTCCCTTCGAACCCGTTCAAGCTCGAGCCGAGGAGAAGCGTCACTCCGTGCTTCCCAAATTGTTCCGTGATCCACGCCCCGGTCTCCGGATCGACGTAGCGATTGAGGAGCGTCTGGTGTCGATGCATGATCGCCACCTTCAACTTCTGCGAGCGCAGACTCGCCGCCACCTCGCAGGCGAGCAATCCGCCGCCCACCACCACGATCATTTTTTCCGAGTGCGACATTTCGCGAAGCGCGAGGGCGTCGCGGATGGTGCGCAGATAAATGACATTGCCGAGCCCGATCCCCGCGACCTGCGGCCGGACCGGCCGGCTTCCCATGGCGAGGCAGGCTTTCTTGAACTCGATCGTTTCGCCATTGCCGAGGACGGCGAGCCGGCGATCGATATTAAATTGCGTCACCACCGTGCCGAGCCGCGCTTCGATCTTGTGCGCGGCATACCAGCGTTCGTCGAGGCAGGGCAATTTTTTCAGGGCCGGGGTTTTTTCGCGAAGGAACTGTTTCGAGAGCATCCAACGTTTGTAGGGATGAAAAGTCTCGCCCCCGACGAGCGTAACCGAGCCTTTCTTGTCGTGTTGGCGGATGCCTTCGCAGACACTGCCGCCGCCGATGCCGCCGCCGATGATGAGGTAATCGCGTTGAATCATTAGGGAAAAGCGGACGATAGAAATGTGACAGGGCGATGGCGAGGGAAATCTTCTTACTCGTGCTCGTAATCGTGCTCCTGCTCGTAATCGGCTGGGCGTGAGGGGTCGATTACGAGCACGAGAGCTAAAGGACGGCTCGGCAGATAATGACCGAGGCCACCACCCCGGTGAAATCCGCCAATAACCCGGCGGGGATCGCATGGCGCGTCTGCTTGATCCCGACCGACCCGAAATAAACCGCCACGACGTAAAACGTCGTCTCGGTGCTGCCGTAAATCGTCGCCGCCATCAGGCTCACGATATTTTCCGGACCGAGGCGATGCACCACATCGGTGAAAAGCGCGAGCGTCGCCCCGCCGCTCAACGGCCGCATCAAGGCGATCGGGAGAAGATCGGTCGGAAAATGCAGCGGGGAAAGAATGGGCGAAAGCGCGCGGGCCAACAACTCGATCCCGCCCGCGCCTTTAAACATGTTGATCGCCACGAGCATGGTGACGAGAAATGGAATGATCCGGAGAATGACGCCAAAACCCTCCTTCGCGCCTTCCACGAATTCGTCGTAAACCTTGAGCCCGCAGAGCGCGGCGTAGAGCGTGAAAAAGCTCAGCAGCATCGGGATGGCGAGAAGCGACAGCGCGCTCACGCAACGCACGAACGGGTTCGCCCCCGGATCGAGCCGGAGAGGCAGACCGAACCATGCGGGAAAGGCCAGCCTAACGAAAAGCAACGCAAAGAATATCGCGACCAACCCAAGCACGGCCGCGCCCCATCCGGGAAGACGCGGCGCCGGCCGATCCGCAAGGTCTTCCGTCGTCGAGACGGCGGCCGCTTTCGCAACCGGCTCACGCGGGACCGCGAGCTCGTTAGGCGCGATCCGAAAAAACGGCAGCTTCTCGAGCAGCTTGACTGAGGTAATCGCGACCGTCGCGGCGCAGAGCGTGGCGAGCAACGAAGTCCCCACTATCGCGGTCGGATTGGTCGAGCCCGCGGCCACCAGGATGGCGATGGCAGTCGTCGGAATGAGCTGCACCGAGCTGGTATTGATGGCGAGGAAAGTGCACATCGCGTTCGTCGCGGTTCCCGGATGCGGATTCAATTCCTCCAGATCGCGCATCGCCCGCAGACCGAGCGGAGTCGCGGCGTTGCCCAGCCCGAGCATGTTCGCGGCCATGTTCATGAGCATCGAGCCCATCGCCGGGTGATCGTTAGGCACACCGGGAAAGAGTCGCGTCATGACCGGCCGCAGTCCGCGCGCCAGACGTTGCACGAGACCGGCTCGCTCGGCCAATCGCATCACCCCGAGCCAGAGCGCCATCACCCCGATCAACCCGAGCGCGATCGTGACCGCGGTCTTGGCGCCGTCGAACGCTCCGTCAGTCACACCCTTCAGTCGATCCGTCCAGCCGCCGATCGCGACGGAGAGAAGAATGAGCGCAAGCCAGATGTAATTGAGCACGTCCAGTCTCTAGCAGCGGGCGCCCCTGCCGGGAAAGCGATTTGTCTTGCCGGACGCGGGTCCCGCTGTCGTTAGGCCAGAGCGGGCTCTTCCTTCTCCGCGCCGGTTTGATCCATCACCCGGTAGAACTGCGACGACGTCGATCGGCTTGGTGATGTAATTGCGCGCGCCCGCATCCATCAGCCGTTTCAATTGCCCGGCGGTTGCGTCCGCGCTCACCACAATCGTCGGGATGCGACGGGTCGCTTCGTTCGCCTTCAAAGCGGCGAGCACTTCCCAGCCCGGCATGTCGGGCAAATGGAGATCGAGCAGGATCAGGTCGGGCTGATGCTGGCGCGCGAGATCGAGGCCAATGCGCCCTTGCATCGCGGTGAGCAATTGTATTCCACCATCCTCACTCAGCAGTTGTTCGACGAGGCTGAGGTTGGAAAGGTTGTCTTCGATGTAAAGGACAGATCGTTGTTTCGCCCCCGCCGGACGCGGGGGACGTGGCGCGGCCGCTTTTTCCGGCGCGAGCGCGCTGAGCGGTGATTCCGTCCGTTCCAATTTCAGCCAAAAACTGCTCCCCTGCCCGAGAATGCTGTCGACGCCGATTTTTCCCCGCATCGCCTGCACCAATCGCTGCGAAAGCGCCAGCCCGAGGCCGGTTCCTTCAATCCCCGATTGCTCCGCGCCGAGTCGATCGAACGGCGTGAAAACGCGCGCGAGGTTGTCCGGCGCAATCCCGACCCCGGTATCGTGCACCGCGAGCCGCACCAGGTTTTCGACGACGTGACATGTGACCATGACCGCGCCGCCTTTCGGCGTGTATTTCACCCCGTTGTCCAAAAGGTTGAGCAGAACCTGTTTCAAACGCTGGTGATCGGCCTTCACAAAATAATTGGTCTCGATCTCCGGCGGTGTGAAAAGGTTGACCTCGTGTTCGGTCGCGAGCGGCTGGATCAAATCGACGGCCTCCTTCAAGGCCACGCTCACGCTCACTGGCTCGAGCGAGAGATGCAGCCGATCCGACTCGATCCGGCTGATATCGAGCACTTCGTTGATCAGCTCGAGCAGATGGCGCCCGCCGGTCAGGATGTATTGCAGGTGAGGAATCTGGGTCGGGCGCGGGTCCTGTCGCTCGAGCAACTGGCCGAAACCGAGAATGGCGTTGAGCGGAGTGCGCAGCTCGTGACTCATGCGCGAGAGAAATTCACTCTTCGCCCGATTCGCGCGATCGGCCGCTTCCTTTGCTTCGCGCAGCGCTTTCTCGATCCGCTGCTGTTCCGTCACGTCGTGCGCGACGCAGAACAAAATCTCATCCGTCTGCGACCAGCTGGTCGACCAAAGGACATCGACGATCGTCCCATCCTTGCGCAGACAGCGATTGACAAAATCGGTCGTCTTGCCTCCGGCCCGCGTGCTCTCTTCCGCCTGCTTCGAGCGCGCTCGATCCTCCGAATGCACGAGGACGAGATAACAACGGCCAATCAACTCGGCCGGCTCGTAACCCCACAGCTTGCGACAGGCGGCGTTGGTCGAAAGGAATTGCCCTTGCGCGTCGAGGCTGCAAATCACGTCCTGCGAATTATCCATGATCAGCTGGTTGGCCTGCAGCGTGGATTCCAATTGGCGGTTGGTGTTTCGCAGGGCGACCTCGGCGCGTTTGCGCTGCGTGATGTCGCGCGCCACCTGGAAGAGCGTGCCGTCGCTTTCCGACCAATAAGCCGACCACAGCACATCGACGACCGTGCCGTCTTTCCGAATGTAGCGGTTCTCAAAATTGGAGACCGGATGGCCGGCCATGATTTCGAGGTTGGCCAGGCGGCTTCTCTCCCGATCGTCCGGATGCACCATCTCGGCGCAACTTTTCCCGATCAGCTCCTCCGCGGTATAACCCCAGAGCTCGGCACAGGCCGCGCTCACCGTGACGAAGCGCCCCTCGGCATCGTTCGTGCAAATGACGTCGCGCGAACTGTCCATGATCAGTTGATTGGCGTGCTGGCTCGCCTCAAAGGCGGCGGTGCGACTGGCCGTGGCCCGCATCGCCTGGGTGCTGCGCAGGCAGGAAATTCCGAGGAGCAAATCTGCGAATGTTACCCAGGCGCAGTGTTCGAGCGACCGCCAAGGGCCGCTGCTGATCGCTCCATAAATCGAAAAGGGCCAATAGGCGCCACGCAGAAAATGATCGAGCACCACCACGATTGTCGCCGGCACGAGGACCCGCCAATCGCGATAGAAAGAAAGAACGACGAGCGAACAAAAGACATGGAAATGCGTCTCCATGCGGCCCCCGCTCATGCTGATGAGCAATCCTGAGTGCATCATCTGCGCGGCCGCGATCGTGTAACGCGTGCTCGCCGCGCCGGGCCGGAACCAGGCGAGCGCAGCCGGGAGCAAGGTGATCGCTCCCCCAAAAAGAAATGCGATCCAAAGATGCTGATCGCCCCGCGTCCCCTGACCGCGCCAGCTTTCCGGCGCGACGACCAGCGCGACGATGATCAACACGGCCCATTCGAGGAAGAGGAGCCAGACGAAGAGTTGATCGGTTTCGCGATAAACTTTCTCGCGTTGCGCTCGGAACAATCCGTCTCCCCGGCTCGCCGTCGCGGCGACGGATGGAAAAGGCCGGCGCTGCTCGGATTCGTTAGTCGTTAGGTTGTTTTCGGTTCTCATCGGGAGGTCCGTCAGCTCTCTCGGGAGCAGACCCTGTTCCAGTGCTCTCACAAAAAATGGCGCGGTCCTCGCCTAACAAATCAAGATGGTGTGGGAAGAGCGGATTGGCTCGGGCCAATTGTCAGCGGGCGAGTGGGGAACGCTGCGCCGGGGCCAAGAGCGGACTCCCACTGACAATCGGCAAACACTATCCCGCTCGTGTCCTGAGCGATTAATCCGAGTCCGAAGTATTTGGGCTTTCCAGAGGCGGCGATCGAGGGCTGCCTCCCAAAAAAGCGCGTTTTTCGAAGTCTCCCCCGCGAAAAGTCCCGTCTCCCCGGGACTTCCCGTTCCCCCCGGGGGCGTACAATCTTTGGTCGCATATGCGACAAAAGATCGTCATGGCTCCTCGAGACTTATAGGACGCTTTTATCGCTCGGGACACTAGCCTTGTGCAATAATCTTGACCTCGCGAGAGCCCGTCACCCAGACTTATGCAGGGAATCTGAAAATGAAGCCGACGACGCCGCGAAAGAATTCAGTTTCGAAAAAGCGCTGGCTCGCTTACGCAACGGCAAGCGCGGCCAGCATGGTCGCGGGCGGTCAATCGGCAGACGCAGCAATTCATTATTCCGGCCCCCTTCATTTTGCCTTCCGGCCTGATGAGACGATTCACCTGCTGGTCCCTTTGGGAAAAAAGGGGTACAGCTTCGAGCTCGACCACAAGGTTAGCGGCCACGCGGCCTTCACCATCATTGGGGATGTGCGGGGGAAGAGTTATCCCTACGCTTCGAGATTGAACTCCGGGGACAGGATATCGGCCGGACCCTTCGCGGGCGGCTATGTCGGCTGGATGGTCCGGTCGCAAAACGCTCCGTTTAAGCAATGGAAACGAGCCGGGATAGGTTTCATCGGTTTTAGTTTCGAAGACCGCGCCGGTTGTCATTTTGGCTGGGTACGAGTGAAAATGGCAGGCAACCGAAACAACAATGGTTTCAAGCTGATGGATTTCGCCTGGGCTGATGCGGGCGAAGCGATCAGGGCCGGGCAAACCTCCAGCGAAGAGCAGACACCTGCCTTAGGCTCGTTAGGTTTGCTCGCCGCCGGCGCAGCCGGACTACTCCTTTGGCGCAAGCGGCGCGGGGCCAGGTGAACGCGGCTGACTGAAGTACGCGCGTGTGTCTTACCCTATGAATTGAGCAGCGAGGCCGCGTGCTTGAGCGCGGAATCACTCTTGCCGCCGAGCATGCGCGCGATCTCTTCCTGGCGCGCCTTGCCCTCGACCTCGTGCAGCTGCGAATAGGTCCGGCCCTGCACGACTTCTTTCGTCACGATGAAATGGGTGGAAGCCGCGGCCGCCACTTGCGGCAAATGCGTGATGCAGAGCACCTGATGCTTTTCCGCCAGTTTTCGCATTTTCGCGCCGACCGCGTTTGCGATTTCGCCGCCGACGTTCGCATCGATCTCATCGAAGACGAGCAGCGGAATGGCGTCTTGGGTGGCGAGGGCCGACTTGATCGCGAGCATGACGCGCGAAATTTCACCGCTCGAGGCGACCGTGCGCAGCGGCTTCAACGGCTCGCCCGGGTTCGGCGAAAAAAGGAGCTCGATCGATTCGCTTCCGCTCAGGCGCAGCTCCTCGTTAGGCGCGAGTTTCGCTTCGAACTCCGACTGGCGGAAACCGAGATCGGCCAGGTTTTGCCTAACGATCTTGGCCAGCTTCGGAGCCGCGGTCGTGCGCGCTTTGCTCAAGGCCGCGGCGGCTTTTTCAACGGCGGTCCGCGCTTTTTTGATCTCACCCGCGAGCCGTTCCAGCTCGGCGTCTCGCCCTTCGATCTTGCGCATCCGCTCCGCCGCGCGCGCGCCGAAGGCGATCACTTCCGCGAGCGTCCCGCCATATTTCCGCTTCAACGTTTCGAGCAAAGTCACGCGCTGCTCCAGTTGTGCGAGTTGTTCTGGGTCGAGGTCGAGCTTCTCCGCGTAACGATCGAGGGTGCGCGCGATTTCGCTCAGCTCGATGACCGCGGCGGCGTGCGCTTCCGCACTTTCCGTTAGGCCAGGATCGATCTTTTCCAGCTCGCGCAAAAGCCGCTGCGTTTCCGCGAGGCGATTCAGGACCGCGTCGTCCGTCTCGGAAAGCTGACGCGAAATGGAAGTGGCCAGCTCGATCAGGCGCTGGCTGTTGCTCGCCAGCCGGTAGCGCGCGTGGATTTCCTCTTCTTCTTCTGGCTGCAGGTCCGCAGAGGAAATTTCGCTCACCTGATGGCGGAGCAGATCGAGCTCCTGGGCGCGCGCGGTTTCGGCTGTGCTCAGCGCCGCTTCCTCCGCGACAAGCGACTGCCAGCGCCGGAAGCTATTCTGGAATTCCTGCAACAGCGGTTCCGCGCGCGCGAAGCCATCGAGCAAGGCGAGCTGCCGCTCCGGCGCAAGAAGCGACTGGTGATCGTGCGGGCCGTGCAGATCGACCAGCTCGTCGCCGATCGTTTTCAAAACAGCGAGGGTCGTCGGCGAGCCGTTGACGAATTGCCGGTTGCTTCCGCCTAACGAAAAGCTGCGCTTCACGATCAACTCGCCGGCGCACGGTTCGATCCCGGATTCCGCGAGGCGCCCGTTCAGATTCGCGAAATCATCGCCGGCAAAAATCGCCTCGACCGTGCAATTCTCCGCGCCTGTCCGGATAAGCGACTTGTCGGCCCGTTCGCCTAACAATAACTGGAGCGCCCCGATGATGATCGACTTGCCCGCCCCCGTTTCACCGGTGATGGCGACGAAGCCGGGCGCCAGTTCCCACTCCAGGTCCTCGACCAGCGCGAGGTTCCGGATTCGGAGAAGGCTCAAGGTCGGCATCGCGAAGAAGTTGAAGTTGTGAGCTATGAGTTTGCGAGTGAAACTTCGCCCCCTGAACGCGCTCCGTCTCACCTTTCTCGGCACCGGCACTTCCCAAGGCGTGCCCATGATTCGCTGCGACTGCGCGGTCTGCCGCTCGCCCGATCCGCGCGACCAGCGGACGCGCGCTTCGATTTACCTGGAAACGCCGGAGGGCGCTTACGTGGTCGATACCGGGACCGATTTTCGCACTCAATGTCTGCGCGAAAACATCTGGAACGTGGACGCGGTCATCTTCACCCATTCGCACACCGATCACATGATGGGGTTCGACGATCTGCGGCGCTTCGCGGCCCCGCGCGGCGGGCGCATGCCAGTTTATGCCTCGGCCGAGACGATGGCCGATCTGCAGCGGGTTTACGCCTTCGCCTTCGAGACGACGAATCCCTGGCCGGGATATTTGAAACCCGAGCCGCACATTGTCTGCGGACCCTTTTCGTTAGGCAAAACGATCATCACGCCGTTGCCCGTGCCGCACGGCAACTCAGAAACGAGCGGTTATCTTTTCGCGCGCGACGGGGTGAAACTACTCGCTTACCTGAGCGATTGCAGCGCCGTGCCGGACGAGATCGCGCACAAAATCGAAGGCGTGAAGGTGATGGTGATCGACGCCCTCCGGCACAAGCCGCACCCGACGCACTTGAGTGTGGAGCAGGCGCTGGAAGTGGCGGCGCGGGTCCGCCCCGAGCGGACCTTGTTCACTCACATTTGCCACGACCTGGGCCAAAGCGCGGAGGCCGATTTGCCATCCGGCGCCGGCATCGCTTACGACGGATTGAAATTGGAGATCGCTCCGTGAACCGATTCCTTTTCGCGGCTCTTCTCGCGTTGTCGTTAGGCGGAACGAGCTGCACCCGGGCTGCGACCGCCGAGGAGCTAGCCAAAGCCACTGTCGTCATCTACAACCGCTCCGCGCCCGACTCGCCTGGTCTCGCTCGTTTCTACGCCGCGCAACGTCACATCCCTAACGATCATGTCATCGGCCTGGAATGTTCGACCGAGGAAGAGATCAGCCGCCAGGAATACGACGAGACGATTGCGCGGCCGCTCCGCAAGATCTTTGACGAGCACAAATGGTGGACGCGTGATCAGGCCAGCGACACCGCGCCAGTGAGCGCGAATCAAATCAACTTCGTCGCCCTCATCCGCGGAATGCCGCTCAAGATTCGCGCGACGGCGGTTTATGAGGGCGACCACCCTTCGACGAACACGATCGGTTCCCAGAATGAGGCCTCGGTCGATTCGGAGCTGACCTTGCTCGGGCTTTTTTCCCGGCAAATCTCGGGCGCGGCGACCAATCCCTATTTCCAAAGTTTCCGCCCGATCGCGGAGCTCGACGCTTTCCCGATCATGCTCGTCAGCCGGCTCGATGGGCCGACCGCGGAGATCGTTAGGCGAATGATCAGCGATGCAATCGAAACAGAGAAGACAGGACTCTGGGGCCGCGCCTATGTCGACGGCGCGCACAACTCGAGTGGCGGCCTGGCCGATGGCGACGAATGGCTCCAGACCGTGGTGAAGGATTTGCGCCGGGTTGGCATCCCGGTGGTTTACGACCAGAAGCCGGCGACATTTCCCGTCGGCTTCCCGATGAACGATTGCGCGCTCTATTATGGTTGGTACGCGGGCGACATGTCGGGTCCGTTCACCCAGTCCGGGTTCGCTTTCACGCGCGGCGCGATCGCAGTGCACATCCATTCTTTCAGCGCGAGCACCCTGCGCCACAGCGACGCGCACTGGGTCGGGCCGCTCCTGAGCAAGGGCGCGGCGGCTTCGTTAGGCAATGTTTACGAGCCGTATCTGCAAATGACGGCGCATCTCGATATCCTAAACGACCGGCTGCTCCACGGATTCACTCTCGCGGAGAGCGCCTACATGGCGACGCGCGCGCTCTCCTGGATGACGGTGGTGGTGGGCGACCCGCTTTACCGGCCCTACGCGTCCTGGTTGCAAATCGATTCCAGGAAAGCCGGCGCGAGCCGGAGCAACTGGCAGATGTATCACGATTTTGCGACGAAAAACGCGACGAAGGAGCCGGCGGAATATTTGAAACTGGCGCGCCAGGCAGCCTCGCGCTCGGACAATGGGCCAATGATCGAAGACCTCGGGTTGATGCAAAAAGAAGCGGGCGATTTCGCGGGCGCGATCAGTTACCTGCAACAGGCCCGGACGATTTACACGCAGCGCGGCGACCTTTTGCGAGTCGTGCTGGAACAGGCGGACGCGCTCATCGCCGCCGACCGGAAAAAGGAAGCGCTCGCTCTGGTGCGCAGCACTCGCGAAATGGTGCCGGACACGCCGTCGTCCGCGCTCCTGAAAAAAATCGAGGACGAATTGAATCCGCCCACGCCGACTCCGACACCCACGGCATCCGCTTTCTGAGCGGGAATTCTAGGGCCGGGTTTTGCCCGGCGATTCGAGGCGGAAAATGGTTTCGCCTTCCTTCATCATCTCGAGGTTGTCGCGCGCGATCGTTTCCAGATAAGTCGGGTCGTTTTTCAACAACGTCACTTGTCTCGTTAGGCGAGCGAGAGTCGTTTTCTCGTCGCGCAGTTGGTTATTGAGCTGATCGTAAGCGGCCCGATCGCGTTGCAGTTGTTTATAAGGCGGGAGGAAAAAGCTGATCATGAGAAGCCAGACCGCGATGAGGAGAAGCACGCGCAAGATCGCGTTCATCTGTTGCCAGATGGTGGCGTCGCGACGTCCGCGAAAATGGCCGTAGCCGGTGGCGTCCACTATCGCATTTTACCGCCGAAGACGGCCTTGTCACCCAGTTCCTCGTTGATGCGGAGGAGTTGATTGTATTTCGCCACGCGATCGGTCCGGCAAAGCGAGCCGGTTTTGATCTGGCCGGCGTTGGTCGCGACCGCGATGTCGGCAATGGTCGTATCTTCGGTCTCGCCGGAGCGATGACTGATGACCGCGGTGTAGTTGTTTCGCGTCGCGAGATCGATCGTGGCGAAGGTTTCGGTGAGGGTGCCGATCTGGTTCACTTTCACGAGAATCGAATTGGCCACGCCGCGCTCGATTCCTTTGCGCAAAAATTCCACGTTGGTGACGAAAAGATCGTCGCCGACGAGCTGCACCTTGTCGCCAAGCCGGTCGGTCAGTTTCTTCCAGCCGTCCCAATCATTCTCGGCGCAGCCGTCCTCGATCGAGATGATGGGAAATTTCTGGCAAAGCTCGGCGTAATAATCGACCAGCTCGGCCGCGCTCCGTTTCGAGCCATCGGATTTTTTGAAAACGTAGGCGTTCTGTTCCTTGTCGTAGAACTCGGAGGAAGCGGGATCGAGCGCGATGAAGATTTGCTCGCCTAACGAGTAGCCGGCTTTCTCGACCGCGGCCGCGATCGACTCGAGCGCGTCCTCGACCGATTTGAGATTCGGCGCGAAACCGCCTTCGTCGCCGATCGCGGTGGAAAGCCCGCGATCCTTCAGCACGCTCTTGAGCGCGTGGAAAACCTCCGCGCCATAACGAAGCGCTTCCGGAAAACTGGGCGCGCCTTTCGGCATGATCATGAATTCCTGGAAATCGATCGGCGCGTCGGAATGGGCGCCGCCGTTGAGAATGTTCATCATCGGGACGGGCAGGACCTTGGCTTCGCTGCCGCCGAGATAACGAAAGAGAGGAATCTTTTCGGAATCGGCCGCGGCATGAGCGGTGGCGAGGGAAACGCCTAACAATGCGTTGGCGCCGAGCTTCTTTTTGTTAGGCGTGCCGTCGAGATCAATGATCGCCTGGTCGATCTTGGCCTGTTGCAGTGCGTCGTAACCGATCAGCGCCGGCGCGATCGTTTCATTCACCGCCGCGACGGCTTTGCTCACGCCTTTGCCGCCGTAGCGTTTCTTGTCGCCGTCGCGCAATTCCCAGGCTTCGTGCTCGCCCGTGCTCGCGCCGCTCGGCACGGCCGCGCGCCCGAAGCCGCCGCCTTCCAGATGCACATCCACTTCGACGGTCGGATTGCCGCGCGAATCGAGAATTTCGCGGGCGTGAATACGGCTGATGCTGGTGGCGGACATATCGTTAGGGACTACAACCGTTTTCCGCGAATTCGCAACCGCTCTTTCGCGTTGAAACCCGGTCTGGAGGATGGATCGCGGTGATCGGTCGGTGCGCGGTGGGGCGTGTCGTTAGGGCGAAAAGAAACTGGCTTCGACAGATACGATCGCGGTTTCCTGCGCGGCCTTCGGTCAGGCTTTGCGGCGATGGAGCGCGGGATCGATCACCCGGGCCATTGCGGATTCGTTAGGCAAAAGCTCCGCCCCGACAAATTGGACGATTTTCGCAATTGCTTCGGCGGGTTCACGGACGAGCGACGGATAAGCGATCTCGAGCCACTCGATGTGCGGCGCGGCAGTGGCCCATTTCCGCACGTCCTCGCGATGCGCGCGCAATCCGCGCTCGAGCTGCGGCGGCTCGAGGTCGGCGCCTTTCGTTCCGAGTCGCGTCGTCATGGCCGCTTGCGAGGCGACGACCTCCGCGATCGGGCGAGTCATGAAAATCACTTTGTATTGATGTTGCGGCGGCAGGTAGCGCAGGAGCATCGAGATGCACTTGATGGCGCGGCCTGCGACCGCGGGGTCGTCGAGCAGCTCCGGCTTTTTCCCGATCTGCTTGATCGCTTCCCATTCGTAATAGCCGCGCGGATTATCGATATCGGCGGCGCGCTCAGCATCGGTCATGGCCGGCAGCCCGCCGGCTTCGAGGAGCTGCATCATGAGCGACGTGCCGGAGCGCGGCAGACCGGAAACGAGTACGAAGGTCTTGCCCGATTTCTCGCCTTCCGCTTTCGGATCGGGCCGCTCGCGCAGAAGAATTTCGAGCCTCTCGTTTCGTTTCGGGATCTCGGGAAGATCGAAAATTTTGTCGACCCGATCACTCGGTCTGTCGGCACGCCGCGTTCGGCCGCGGGTCAGCCGGAGCACTTCGCTGCGATGGAATTTCGCCTTCTCGGGATCGCCTCCTTCCCGGTTGTTGATCGTCGCGAGATAACGATGGGCGTTGATCATCCCGGGCTGGAAACGGAGCGCGGTCTCGAAGGCGATCGTCGCGCGTTCGGTCTCGCCCGCTCGCGCCAGAGCGACGCCAAGATTGAAATGCGCGAGCGGAAGTCGGTGCAGGAAACTGACCGCGCGCAAGGCGTAGTCGACGGTCTCCTGATTGTTCCCGAGGCGGCGATGGACGCTGGAGAGG
Organism: uncultured Verrucomicrobiae bacterium; assembly: GCA_963792775.1. GTDB lineage: Bacteria > Verrucomicrobiota > Verrucomicrobiia > Chthoniobacterales > UBA10450 > Palsa-1392. The sequence continues at coordinate 98,346 of CAWBXU010000018.1, forward strand.
CCTTGAAAAGCGAGCGCGTTGTCTTCGTCGAGCGCGCTCGCTTTTTCGTAGGCGACGCGGGCGTTTTCCGATTGCAGGAGACGCTCATACGCCTGGCCGATCTGGAGATAGATGTTGGGCGAAGTCGGGTCCATCGCCTCGGCCTCGAGCAGAGCCTTCAATCCGCCGCCGAGATCGCCGCGCGCGATTTTGATTTTCGCGAATAATAAAAGCGTGCCCGGCGTGGCCGGCTCGCCTCCATCGGAGATGGCGCGGAGGACGCGTTCGGATTGGGCGAGGTAGCCATTTTGAAAATAACAGGCCGCGAGTTGCATGAGGAAGCGGTCTTCCCAGGGGCGGCGCCTAACGAGTTCCTCGAGCAACGGCTGCGCCTCATCCGGACGGCCATTCCAGAGATAGGTGCGCGAGACATTGTATTTCGCCTCGATGTCGGCCGACTCCGCCGCCTTTTCCTTGTCCGCGCCCGGGTCTTCGATGTAGCCGAGGGCGGCGAACTGTTTCATCAATTCATCCGCCTGCTCCTTGTCGAGCTGGGCGTCAGGCGCGTGCCGGCCAGACTCGCCTTCGACTTCTTCCCAGCTCGGGATCGTCTCGACCGGCGGCGGCGTTTCAAAAGCTTCGAGCAACGGACGCCCGTCCATGTCTTCGCCGATCGGCAGACCGAGGAGCGTGAGCACAGTCGGCGCGACGTCGATCAGGCTCGCGCCGTAAATGCGTTCGTCGCGCCGAATACCGGGACCGGCCATGACGAAAATCCCATACTGCCGATGCCAGACAGCGGGCCCGGCCGGTTCGCGCGGCGTACCGCGGGGACGTTGCGAGCCCGACTCGAAACCGTGATCGGAACAAAGCAGAACGGTCGTTTCCGGCCCGGCCAAGTCGAGCAGCCGCTCCAGCATCATGTCGTGAAAGCGATACGCTCCCCTAACGACATCCTTGTAGAGCGAAAAATCCTCGTCCGAAATCCAAGGCAACTTCGGCGGGTGATAAGACATGAAGGCGTGGGAAAAATGATCGATCCCGTCGTAGTAGACCGCAGTGAAATCCCACGGCTCACTTTCCATCAAGGCGGTCGCGACTGCGTGGACCGAAGCGTTGTCACTCAGAACCTTGGCGAAAGAAATCAGCCGTTTGTCCTTTTTCTGATCGATCTTGGCCGCGTCGGGGATGAAAGGAAGAATATGCGCTTCCGTAAGTTCGTTAGGGAAAATCTTGAAGCGGGCCAGGTCCGGTCCTTTCTCCGGTGGATGCACCGTGCCGACAGGAATCCTAAACCCATGTTCCGGATCGAAGCGCGTCCCGCCGAAAGCATTGGTCACGACGGTGCCGTTGATCGGCTCGGCCGGATGACTCGCCCACCAGCCGACGACGTTACTGCGCAGCCCTGATTGGGAGAGAATATTCCAAAGCGCTTTGCATTTGCGGGATGTGCTCGTGTAAGGACGCGCTCCGCCATTGACGGGGTCGGGCTCGATGAACCCGTGAATCCCATGTTTGTCGGCCAGCTTACCCGTCGCGACCGAGTTCCAGAGCATGGGGGAGAGAATCGGCTGGAGGGTGGCCAGGTTGCCCATCACCCCACGATTGATCAGAGCATCGAGGGTAGGCATGAGCCCTTCCTCAAGTAAGGGAGTGATGTGTTCCCAGTCAGCCGCATCCCAGCCGATGAGAAGGACTTTGCGTTTGTTTCGCTCCATTATCTATGCCGTTTGCAGGTGTTATCGCTCCCCGGCAAGAGTTAGTCTAGAAGCCATCAGTCATCTTATTATCCAAGGGCGGCGTGTCATCTCGAGCAGAGCGAGAAATCTTACAGTCGTCCCTCTTTTCCCAAGGAGGAATTACGATTCGAGAATTCCCCGCTCGGCCCGGGATACAAAACCTCTTCGTGGGATGGCATCCGGCTAGCCGACCGAGGAGGTCGGCACTGTGAACGGCGCGTTGATCCGAGAAAGCTAACCGTTAGGATTGCTGCGCTGCTCGGCATCTTCGCCAGAGTGTCAGCCTAAGCGCCCTTGTTCTTCCCTTCGCCCGGATCGGCGTAAGCGTAATCGAGCACTTCAGAAGCCTCGCGAGACATACTTGCCGGATTGCAGGGCGTTGACGTAGTGGAAATCGATCGAGCGTGGGCCGCGGAAACCGCCCGACTTGATTCCGTTGGCATTAAAGCCGGCGAAACTGGAAGGATTTCCGAAAAATCATCCTAGAAGATCAAACAGGCTGTTCGAGAGCGGAATTGGAGGACAAAGGTTGACGGCGCAGTCCCAAAGCCGGCCCGTCGAGCAAAGCATCTCGTTAGGCTAGAAGTTGTCATAGCCCAGCCCAGGATAGCCTGGCCGGCGACGATCTACTCCGCATTGCCGGCGCGGCTTTTGCGCCAGGCGACCAGACCTACGGCGCCCGCCGCGAGCAAACCCAGCGAGCCCAACACCGGCGCTTCACTGTCACTCGTCGTCTGCCCCGTCTTGATCGCTTCCCCCGGATCGGCATAGGCAAAGTCGACCAAGGTAAAAGCGTTTTTCTTCTTCGGGCCGGCCATATCCAATCGCGCCCAGCCGTATTGCCTGCCTGCGCCGCTATCAAATTGGAAGCCGACGAAACCGATTCCGCGACGGCGCCACTGCCTGAAAGGTGGCGAATCCGCGCTGAAAATCAGAGTGCCGACATGACTACCGGGAGGCTGAGTGAAATAGCCGAAGGAAACCTTTTGCCCGGAGCCAAGCCGGGAAACGTAGAAGTGGTCAATATTGCCGCGCGGCACGCGCATTCCTTCCCGCTCCAGGGCGATGATGTGAAAGTCGACGAAGCCGTTCGACGTACGAGTGAACTGGAACGAATCACCGGCCTGATCGAGGACAAAACTATGCTGTGCCGTTCCGCGCGGAGGATATTCTACATTGAGCGGCCCGGAGTAATGAATGGCGGCCTGGACCGAACCGCCGCCGGCCATGGCGGTTGCTGCGCTGGCGGTTGCGTAGGCGAGCCAACGCGATTTGGAGATGGAGCCCAATTTCCGATCTGGAGATTCAGTTTTCATAACGCCAGCGTATCAAGCCAATGCGGCGCACGGCAACATAAAAATCTTCGCCGATTGTCCAGCGCCAAAATCTCTTTATCTATCCGCGTTCCTTCGCCGGACCCGGAGCATGATTATCGCTTGCAAGGGAGAGCCCCGGCTTATGCAATTTTTCGCGCTGGCATTGCCGGACGAGGTGGCTAATCTGCCGTCGTGTTTGTTCGGAGCGTAAGTGCGATCGCGTGGAGTCTTTTCGCCGTTGGCGCCCTAGCCGCGCCTTCGCCGAGCGCTGTTCCGGAAAACGCCTCCCTCACTTCCGCCGAGATAGCGCAGGCGCTCAGGACCGACTCCATCACCATCCCAACCCCGGGCGAGACCTTCGCCGCCCTCGGCAAAACGGCCAAACCCGATTGGACCGCAACTTTTCGCGGGCCAATCGCGATGAATTACAAGACGCGCGCGCAGATTGCACTTAACCTCGGTGGATTGATCGCCGACGGCTTCATTGCGGTCGAGGCTCAGGATTCACAGCAGGTCAAAAACACGGGCGGCGACATTTTGAAAATGGCCAAGGCGCTGGGAGTGAGTGAAAACATCCTGGCGCGCGGCAATAGCATCAACCAATTCGCCGAGAACGACGAGTGGCCCGCTCTCCAGGAAGAACTGGAGGCGACCCAGAACGAGGTCAAAGCCTCGATGCAATCGCACCGCGACCAGGATTTGGTTATACTCGTTAGTCTGGGCGGCTGGATTCGCGGAGCCCAGGTCGTCTGCGGAGTGGTAGCGAAGGATTACGACCCGCAGCTCGCCCAGGTTTTGCGCCAGCCGGAGTTGGTCCGCTTCATCCACTCAAAGCTCAACCAAATCTCGCCCGATTTGCAAAACGATCCACTGGTCAAGAGCGTCAGCAGCCAGCTCAGTGGCGTCGAGAAAATCGTCGCCACTCCGTTTGGAAAATCGCTCACCGCAGCAGAGGTAACGCGGCTGCAGAGCGCGATCAACCAGCTCATGCAGGAGATTCAGCGAAAGGACATATGACCCGCCGTTCGCGCAAACTGTGGGTCTGCCTCTGCCTCCTCACCCTGAGCGTCCCGGCGCTGGCCGAGACGGATCAGGAAGTGGCGGCGCGCTCGGTCGCCCTGGATGTGGCCGGCGCCTTTTCCAACGATGGCTTCAAAATGCGCGATGGCCACTGGGCGGGCACGCTCGCGCCTAACGAAAGCAAACTTTTGGCGGTCAATCTTTATGCCGGAAACCAATACTGGTTCTCGGCCGGCGCGACCGAAACGGGCAAGCGACTGAGCGTGGAAGTCTTTGATGAAACGGGTGCACCGGTCACAACAGATAAATACCACGCGGATGGCAAGGCGGCTGCTGGTCTGAGTGTCACCAACAGCGGCCAATACTTCGTCCGGTTGCGACTGGAGGAAGGCGGCCCCGCCGGAGTATGTTTCGTCTACAGCTACAAATGATCCGCCAGTCTCCATGCCTCCTCGGCATGCTCGTGGCGGCCGCGCTCTGCGGCGGCTGCGGGAGCAGCGGCCTAAAAACCAACCCGCTCGCCGGCACCATCGGCGGCTGGTACGCGGTCAGCGCGAATCAGACGGCCTTTTATCGCTACGGCCCGCAACAAGGAAACGGCCCCGACGAGCAACTGCCGCGCGACACCCTCATGAAAGTGATCCGGCCATCCTTCGGCTACGTGAAAGTCCAGCTCCAGACCGGCGGCGACGGTTATGTCGCGAGCGAAGACATTCATCCGGCGTCTGCCGCGCTCGTCATTGAAAAACTTTCGCCCGCGCCTCCCGAAGTGCCACTGGTGGCGGCGCACGATTCGCACGATTCGCCTAACGAGGAACATTTTCGGCTGAACTCAAGCGACCCGCGTCTGATCCCGCCGCCGGAGCCTCTGCCCGAGGCGAGTCCGACGCCGGAATTTCGTTAGGCGGATCGTTCGTCAGGCTGCACCCAGAGGGACTTGCTTCCGCAAGTCCAGGGTCTCGCTGGAGGCCGTGCGCTCTTGCAGGCGGATTCCGGAGAAGAAACTGGACTCGCCGCGGCGAGTCCCTCCGAGCGTAAAATTCCCGCGCTCGACGCACTGGCGAAGGCGTCTCAGCCGCTTAATCTCTCGGTCAGAGGTGACAACTGCGCTCCAGATTTTTTTTGAAGGCAACGTCCAGGGCGTGGGTTTTCGCTGGTCGGTCAAGCAGATCGCCAAGGGTTTCGACGTGATCGGTTCGGTCAAAAATTTACCGGACGGTCGCGTCGAACTCCAGGCCAGCGGCGAAGAGGTGGAGGTGCGCGCCTTCCTCGAAGCGATCGGCCAAAGCGAACTGCGCGCGCATATTCGCAAAAAAAATGAATCTGTTCTCCCGCAGCCGCCGCCGACGCGTGGATTCGAGATTCGCCATGATTGAACCGGCCGTTGCGGTCCGCGGTCTTACCAAAATTTTTCCGATCCCGTTCCGGCGCGCCCGGCTCGTCGCAGTGCGCGAATTGAACCTGGAAGTTGCGCCGGGCCAGGTTTACGGCTTGCTCGGGCCTAACGGATCGGGCAAAAGCACGACCTTGAAAATCATTCTCGGTCTCGTCTCGCCGAGCAGCGGGACGACGAAAATTTTCGGACGCGACAGCCGCGAAGTCGGCAGCCGCGAGGCAGTCGGGTTCCTCCCCGAGAATCCCGACTTCTACAAATACCTGACCGGCGCTGAGACGCTTCGCTTCTATGGAAAACTCTGCGGTCTGCGCGGCGCACGGCTGAGCGCGCGCGTCGCCGAGCTGCTCGATCTCGTCGGCCTGCAGGAGGCGCGCGACCGGCGCCTGGCCGGATATTCCAAAGGCATGCTGCAGCGGATCGGGCTCGCGCAGGCGCTCATTCAGGAACCAAAGCTGGTCGTGCTCGACGAGCCGACCGCAGGCGTCGATCCCGCCGGCTCGCGCGACATTCGCGATCTCATTCTCGACCTGAAACGGCGCGGCATCACCGTGCTCCTCTCCTCGCATCTGCTCGCGCAGGTGCAGGAAATTTGCGATCGGGTCGGCATACTGGCCAGCGGTGTGCTCGTTAGGGAAGGTCGCGTCGAAGACCTCCTCGCGGTCGAGAACCAAACCGAACTCATCCTGCAAAACGCCACCCCGGAAGTGCTGGCAGAGATCGCCGTCCTCCTGGAAAAATCGCCCGCCCAACTGCTCGAGCAGCGCCAGCCGCTGACCACGCTGGAGCGATTATTCCTCGATGCCACTAAAACGGCTCCGCAAGAATAACGCCTTGTCATGTTGAGCGGAGCGAAACCTCTCTGACCCTTTCATGACCCGAGCGCGAAAAATAGAGATCCTTCGCTCCCACTCAGGATGAATCTGAAACGTGCCTGAAACCACACATCGCGCCTTCTCCCTCGCCCGGATCGCCGCGCTCACCGGCAACACTTTCACCGGGCTCGTTAGGCTGAAGGTTTTTTACTTCCTCCTCCTTTTCGCTCTCCTCCTCATCGGGAGCTCGGTGTTCATGGCACAGATCAGTTTCCAGCAGGAATTCCAGGTCCTCAAAGACGTGTCGTTAGGCGCGATGAGCATTTTCACTTCTCTCCTCGCGATCGTGGCTACGGCTCAGCTCATCCCGCGCGACGTCGAGGAGCGGACCATCTACACCATCCTGGCCAAGCCGGTCCCGCGTTACGAGTACCTCGCGGGCAAGCTCGGCGGCGTCCTTCTCCTCCTTGCCCTCAGTCTCCTGGCCATGACCGCGCTTTTCCTTGCCCTGCTTTTCGTTAGGCAGGAAATGCTCGTCGGCGAAACCCTGCGTCAGACCAGCGGCCTCCGTCCCGAGCAGGTGCAGGAGGCGGTCCGCTCGCTCAAGGCCGCCGCCTTCACCGCCAACCTTTTCCCGGGGATCGTGGCGATCTACCTGAAGGCGGCGCTGCTCGCCTCCCTCACCCTTTTCATCTCGACCTTCGCGACCTCGAATATCTTCACGATTTTCGTGATGGTCTTCATTTACTTCATCGGCCATCTCCAGGGGACGGCGCGCCAGTACTGGCTCGAGCAACACAGCGCCGGCTGGATCGCAAAAACTTTTCTCGCCCTCGTTGCGCTCGTTTTTCCCGATCTCCAGCTCTTTAACCTGGTCGACGATATCGTCGCCGGGACCGCGATTCCCGGCGCGCTCTTTGCCCAGACCGCGGTGCTCGGATGCGTTTACACTTCGGTCTATTTCTTCTTCGCCTGGGTCGCGTTTCAGGGGAGGGAATTATGATCCGCGGCGGTCTGATTATCCTTTTCGTCCTCGCCTTCGGCGCGTTGCGCGTGCCGATCGAGTCCTCTCTTTCCGCCGAACATCGCAGCGCTTATTTCCACGAGACGAAACTGGGACTCGACTTCCGCGAACAAATTGGGCAACTCGGTTTTCTCGCGGCCCTGAGCGGATTCCGCTCGCTCGTTGCGGATGTTCTTTTCATCCAGGCGCACGTCGCCTGGGAGGAAACGCAATGGGGCCGGGTCCTCCTCCTCTTTCGCGAAGCGACCACCCTGCAACCACGCTCGATTCTTTTCTGGGACATGGCCGCCTGGCACATGGCCTGGAACGCGAGCGTCGCCGCCCTGCACGATCCGACTCAGCCTAACGAACTCCTGCGGCGCAAGGCGGAGCAGGAATATTTCCAGCTCGGGAAGGATTTCCTCGAGCGCGGGATCAAGAACAACCCCGATCGGCCCCAACTTTACGAGGCGCTGGCCCGCCTTTACCGCGACAAATTAGAGAATCACGCCGCCGCCGCCCAATATTACGCGCTCGCCGCCAGGCTGCCGGGCGCGCCCGAATATGACAAACGCTTCGCCGCCTACGAACTGTCCTACGCGTCGGGTCACGAACACGAAGCCTACGCCGCGCTCCTGCAACTTTACCGGCGGGGCGAACACGAACGCCTTCCGACTTTGCTCAAGCGATTGAAATATCTCGAAGAACGACTCGATATCCCGTTGGATCAACGGATTCCCTCAAGCGAGAAGTAAGCCCATGCGATTTGCCGTGCTCAGCGATATTCATGGAAACCTCGAAGCGCTCGAGGCCGTCCTCGCGGATGCGCGCGCCCAGGATTGCACCCACTTCGTCTGCCTCGGCGACATCGTCGGCTACAACGCCAACCCGAGTGAGTGCGTCCAGATTATCCGGGAATTGGAATGCCCGGTCGTGAAAGGCAATCACGACGAACAGGCCTCGATCGTCGCTTCGACCGAAGGCTTCAACGAACTGGCCGAGGAAGCGATCGGCTGGACGCGCGAACATCTTTCCGACGCCGACAAAGCCTGGCTGGCCGATCTCCGCCTCACGAGACAGGTGCGCGATTTCACCATCGTCCACGCCACCCTCGATACCCCGCAGCAGTGGGGCTACGTCTTTAACGATCTCGACGCCATCGCCAGCTTCACCTACCAGCACACCTCGCTCTGCTTTTTCGGACACACCCATTGGCCGACTGCCTTTGTCCGCGACGACAACGTGCGCCGGATCACGACCGGCCAGATCGTCCTCGCCGCCGGCAAGAAATACTTCATCAACGCCGGCAGCGTCGGCCAGCCGCGCGATCGCGACTGGCGCGCGGCCTATTGCATTTTTCATTGCGAGCGCCACGTCGTCGAGCAGCGCCGGGTGGAATACGATCTCGACACGACTCAGCGAAAAATCCGCGAAGCCGGATTGCCCGAGCGCCTCGCCGATCGGCTGGCGCAGGGACGCTAGATAATGCGGAAGGCGGAACGCGGAATGCGGAATCCAGAAACTCCGCGTTCCACCCTCCGTTCCATCCTTATCATCAAACCGAGTTCGTTAGGCGACATCGTCCACACTTTGCCGGCCGCGGCCCTCATCCGCGCCGCTTATCCCACCGCCAATATCACCTGGGTCATCAACCCGGAATGGTCGCCTCTTCTGCGCGGCAATAAATGCGTCGATCACGTCCACATTTTCCCCCGGGGTGAGCTCGGCGGCCTCGGCATGGCGACGCGCCTCCTTCCCTGGATGCGGCAGACTGGACGCTTGCAACCGGATGCGGCTCTTGATTTTCAGGGCTTGCTCCGGAGCGCCTTGATCGGCCGCACCAGCCACCCGCGCGATTTCTACGGGATGAGCGACGCGCGCGAGGGCGCGCGAATCTTTTACGATCACGTCGCGCCGGTCGAGCGCAACGCGCACGCGGTCGAACGCTACCTCGCGCTCGTGGAAAACTTTGGCGTGCCAGTGCAACGCCCGCTCCGCTTTCCACTGCCGACCGGCGACCCGATCCAGCGTTTCGACGAAGACGAGCCTTTTGTCCTTCTCCATCCCTTCGCCCGGGGCCAATCGAAGTCGCTCAGCGACCTCGTCGTGGAGGAATTTTGCCGGGTCCTCGCCCCGCATCGCGTCGTGCTTGTTGGCCTAACGAAAAGAGAACTGCCGGTGCCCGACAATTGCGTCAACCTGCTCAATCACACGAGCATCCTGCAACTCATCTGGCTGGCCCGCCGGGCCCGCTTCACGATCAGCGTCGACAGCGGCCCCATGCACATCGCCGCCGCTCTGAGCGACCGCCTCATTGCCATCCACACCTGGAGCGATCCTCGCAAAGTCGGGCCCTACAACGAAAACGCCTGGGTCTGGAAAAACGGCGCGCTCCAGCAGGTGCGCGATCTCCCCGCGATCGAAGAGCGCGGCAAGAGCCGTCCTTTCAAACGCAGCGACATAAAGCCGCTTCTTCCTCTCATTCTTCCTAATCTCTAACTCATCTTGGCTGCGGTCCGGTCAAAAGAACCCGCGGAGAAAAGCCGCCGCCTCATCCGAGATGCCCGCGATCTTGTTCGTTGCCTGACGATAGAATTTGAAATTCAGCTCGGTCTCGGGTCGACCGTCGCTCCAGTCGGAATTAAGCCTGAGCTCGCTCCGCCCGAGGCGGCGCTTTGCGAGCGCGGTCCGTCTGATGGTGATGCTCACGCGCGGCGTTTGCCGGGCGACCCCGCGTTTTTTCCCGATTGCTTCGGCCGACGTGACGATGCCGCTCGCGATAAGACCCGCTCCGCCTTCGTTCTCGCTCGCGAAGACGAAGATCGTATCGCCTTTGGCGATCTGCTTGCCAGCATACATCGTCTTCTGCGCGTCGAACGCGAAAGTCTCCGCCAACGGGTCACTCACCTCAGCTTTGATCGCGAAGACAGTCATACAGCGGTCCATTCTTGACTGCATCGTCAGGTCAGGCGTCTGGCCGGGAATGTCGAGGGCTGGTGACTGGTCGCAGAAATGGAAGCAACGCCCCCACTTCATGCCGATACTCGACGTAAGGGAGACCCAAGGATCTGACAAGCATTTCATCCTCAACCCTGATCCGATAACCGTAGGCCGAGAAGGTAGCCACAAGAGACGCGGTAAGTGTCATGATGTTTCCTGAGGCTAACGCTACTCCGTTAAGGCAGAGGAGCGACCCGAGATAGCCCGGATGACGGACCCAGCGGTAGGGCCCGCCGCACTCAATCGAATGCTCGTCTTGCACCAGAAGGGTCCGAGTGTAGCGCTCACGCAATGTCAGGACTGCCCAAAGACGCAAGCCAAGTCCGAGGCCGCCCAGCGCGACACCGAGCCAGGCAATCATGGGAAGACCAGGAATCACTGCGCGACGGAACCAATGAGGAAGCCACGCCGCAATCGTCGGCGAGTTCGCCTTCATAGCGCAAACGAAGCCAAGGACCGCGACGGCCGCGGCGAATGAGACAGCCAACGTGCTCCAGCGGTCCGAAGCCCCGGCGCGCAACGTGCGCGCGCGCCTGCCGAAGCGGATTTCAGACTGTAGTCCATAGAGAAGAAGGACCAAGAGTCCGCGATGCCGTAGGCAGGAAGAGAGGTGAAGCGCGAGATCAACTCAGACATCGCTGCGGCAGTTTCCGTCGATGCAGTTATTCAAGACGGCGAGGTCGGCCTTGCCGCCGCCGTTGGAATCGGCGGTCGCAATCCCGACCGAGAATTTGCACGTGTTGTTGATCTCGTTGAAGGCCAAAAGAGCGGAGTGTACCGGATCGGATCAGACTTCACAGGAGTATTTTGGCGAGGGGAAATTCCCCTGCTTAGGTGGCGTTCCGTGGCTTACCACGATCTCCTCGTACCTCGTAGCGAAGCTCCACCATGCCGCTCCGGTAGGCTTTAACCTCCGCCAGATGGAGCGCGACGTCTCTGTCGAGCTTCTCGAAGAACGGTATCCCATCACCAATCAAGATCGGCAGGATCGCATAACGCACTTCGTCGGCTAGCCCGAGACGCAGGCATTCGCCGGAAACTGCACCGCCTCCAACAAACCAGATGCTACGGAACGTCGGCCGGAGGCGTCCATTCACCAACTGCGCAAGACCGCCTGAGTAGAACTCAACGGTATCCCGGGTCCGCGGAAGCTCGCGACTCGTGAGGACGAAAGTGGGTTTGTCGCCGTACGACCACCCCAATCCTTTGGCTTCAAAACTCAACGCGGTCTCATAGGTTCGCGATCCCATGACGTAGCAGTCAATCGTCTTAAGGAAGGCCTCGACGAATCCTGGGTCTAGGGTGTCTCCGTCTGCGAATTCGTCTGAGGTCTCGAGCCAGTCGACGCGCCCATCCTTTCGAGCGATGAAGCCGTCGAGGCTCGCCGCCATGTGAATCGTCACGCGAGAATCAGGGTTTGCCATCATGTCGCCTTGTCGTGGAGTGCCATTTTTCACCTCATTGCCAGTGCCGCCAGTTGAGTCCATCTAACGAGACAAAGCGCAGCCATTGCTGACGGAACCGGGCTTCGCCGCGCTTTTCAACGTTAAAGTTGTCATGCGCAAATTCTTATTGCCAGTCAGCGGTTGGCTGGAGCGATTGCCAGATGGTTGCCGTCCATACACCTCGATTTTCATGTGCCTGGGCGCTTCTAAAACTTGATCGGCGCCCCCCCGCGGATTCACAAACTAAGTGCAACACGGACGACGTGTGGAGGGAAAGGAAAAAGAAGGGTTTGGAAGGGGCACAAGAGTGGCCGGAAGATGGGGATGAAGTATCGGCAACTGAGTGGGGAAGAACGGAGCGCGTTGGCAGCGTTGCGCTCGGTGGGACTGAAGCCGGCGGCGATTGCGCGCGAGCTTGGGCGCCATCGCAGTACGGTCTCCGCGAGAACTCAAGCACAACGCGGCGCCCTACGGATGGCTGGTATTGAGCGCGGCGCGCGCAGCGGGCCCACGCGCGGTCTACCGCCACATCTGGCGGGATCTGCGCGCGGGAGGCACGCTGCACGAACATCTGCGCGGTGCGCGTAAGAGCTGCCGGAAACCCTACGGGCGTTACGACAGCCGAGGGCGACTGGCGGGCAAAAAGGACGATCGGGGAACGGCCAGCCTGGGTGGAAGGGCGTGGTCAGATCGGGCATTGGGAAATCGATACAATGATGGGCGAGAGCCCGGGGGGAAGAGCAGCCACTGCGTACTGACCTTGGTCGAGCGCAAGAGCGACTACCTCATGCTGGGGAAACTCCCCGCGCGCACCGCGGCCGAGACCAACCGCGCCTTGCTCGGGCTGCTGGCGCGCCATCCGGGACGGATGCGGAGCATCACCGCGGACAACGGGACCGAGTTCCACTGGTATGGCCAGGTGGAAGCAGTCAACCCGGTCAAGTTCTACTTCGCCACCCCGCATCACAGCTGGGAGCGCGGGACCAACGAGAACACCAACGGACTCATCCGCCAGTATCTTCCCAAAGGTCAAACGATGGCTCGAGTCACCCAAAGCGAATGCGATCTAATCGCCCAACACCTCAACAACCGACCCAGGAAAAGACATGGCTACAAAACACCCAAGCAATGCTTCCTTACTAACTAGCAAATGTTGCACTTCAAAGTTGAGCCTAGGTCTTCGTCCGTGGGGCATCCCGATTATGCGGCTGGCGGTGGCGGAACGGGGGTGATGCCGTTGCGACGCATTAGGTCCATGAGCTTTGCACGGTCGGGCGGACCGGCTGTTGCTTCCGCGTAAATCGCGGCCGCCTCGCGAAAGAACTGCGGGCCCAGATGGGCTGGCGTAGCCGCGCAGAAGCCCTTCACGTCCACGCTGCCGTTGTTGTCGAAACGGTGGACGGCGCCGCGGGGAATACATAGCGCTTGGCCGGGGCCGATATCGATAGGCACTCCATCGACGGTGAAGGTAATCACACCATTGAGGCCGTAGATCGTCTCCTCGTATTGGTCGTGGGAGTGGGCTGGAGCGAGGAGCCGCTTGCCGGCTGGAACCATGAACTCGAAGACTGCGATGCTGCCGCCGGAGTCTTCGCCCGTGACGAGGAAGCGCAACGTGACCGGGCCGGCCTGGATGGTCTCGTCGGAGGGGTTGAGGCGCGGATAGGATGGTTGGGTGGGCATTGGTATCGATGGTGGTGTGTGCATAATGGGTGCGGCGTGCTGAGACCTAACGAGACGGAGCTCAGCCGCGGCGAGCGGGCGCGCGCGCGGCTGCGGGTTGAATGGTTTTAGTCATTCGAAAACTGGGTAGTACGACGGCTCGCCGTCGGCTGCAGCGATGGGTTAGGCGACTGGTTTAATAAACACATGAGGCAACGAGAAGAATCAAGGCGATAACTAAAAAGATGACCCGGATGGCATGAAGCAAATCCCAGCGCCGGCGCAAATCTCGCCAATTGGCTGGCACAGAATCTGGCTGCCAGCGGGCAACCTGGTTGTTGATGGGAACGGGCAAGAGCACGGAGTAAACACTTATGAGGGCCAAAAGCACCGTCGAGGCGAGTGCCAGCCACCACGGCGTGGTTCGTGCCGTGTGCGCAAGGAAAGTCACTGCGAGGGCAAGCAGAAGTGTAAGCGGATACCAGAATGACATCACCATGCCGAGAACCTTCGCCAATGTCTGGGCAGCTCGGATATGCACCACGTCCTCAAGGCGGCTGATGCAAGGGTGAAAGAACACCGCCACGGCAAGCTCGCTACCGGTCATCGTTCCCGCGACCACAATAGCGGCGATCTCAAGAGCATGAATGATGTAGGGATTCATAAATTCGCACAAGCATCACCGAACTTCACATAGCGCGAGTCGCCTAACGAGAACAAGCTGAGCCACCGCTGGCGAGAGCGCGCGTCGCAAACATCGACAACTGTTTCATAAAATCAACGGGGGTCTTCACAACGGCCAGCGGCTCGAGCGACTTGGCCAGAAGCTGGAAGCCCAGGGGCGCGGGCTCTTGATCAGCCACGCCTTGCCGGCGCCGGCGCACTGGTGGAAGAACCAGACTTGGACGCGGCTGCAGAAGCATCTGCCGGAGTGGATCGTGGCCCGCCTGGAGGTGTATCGGCCGGCGCTCTTGGCCCTGCAGGATCAGATCAGCCAGCTGGGCAGTGCCCTGGAAGCGGCGGCGCCCAAGGGGATCCCGGTCGGAATGGGCAAGTTAACCACGGTGGTGCTAAGTCGAGAGATGTGTGACTGGCGGCGGTTCAACAACCGCCGGGTGATCAGTTCCTACACCGGGCTCTGTCCGGGCGAGCGCAGCAGCGGAAGCAAACGAGTGCCCGGGAGCGTGACCAAACGGGGCAACCCGCGCGTCCGCGCCGCCCTGGTCGAGTGCGCCTGGCGCATGGTGCGCTTCCAGCCGCAGTATCCGCCGGTAGCGAAACGGCTCGGCCTTCTCTGCAAAGGCGCGCGCGCTACCGGCGCGGCGCGCAAGAAGGCGATCGTGGCCGTCGCCCGCCACCTCGCGGTCGACCTCTGGCGCATCCACACCGGCCGCTGCCGCGCGGAGCAGCTCGGATTAACCATTTGATGAGTCAGTTCGAGGGGAACAGAAAGGAGCTACACCGAATCCAAGATCCAAACACCTGACCAAACAAACCCTTTTGGAACGTGGCGCGTGTCCGGGACCTAACCTGAACCGTGAAACGACGAGCTTCGTCGCTTTAGATTGGACCGCGCCCACGTTCCGCTTCAGTTGGACGGCATAAGTCACATTGCGCTGCGGCAAGGTGCCCACGCGCGGATAGGAGTATCAGCCGCTGAAGAAGCTTCAGCGGTCAAGAAGCGGAAACGTTCCCAAAGCCAGCCTTAACTCACAAACCAACCAAACCAATGTAATCAGCAAAACTACCAACTCACCCGTTGACACTCTTCATAGGGGTTAGGTGTCATGTTTGGGTGCTATCTACTGCCCTAACTGGCCGCGTCCGCCTCGACCCGACCACATTGGAATCCCATTCTGATCGCGCAGTTTCAGGATATCGTCCCCTTTTTTAATCTGCGCCGCAATGATGGCAGGCTTCCCATCAACCGTGACACGCGATCCGGTCACAATGATCAGATCGTTTGTCTGAACGTGTGCGGTTTGCTTCTCAACATACCACGCGGGTCCCAAGTGCACAGGAATTACTTCTTTGTCCGTTTTCAATACGAGATGAACTCCGTAACCCCGGTTTCCCGGAGGCGTAGCTTTCTCCACCGCCAACACTTTTCCCTGAATGGTTTAAACCGTCTTCGAATCGTAATTTCGCTGGGCGCCAGCGTTCGATGCTCTTAAAAGCCCGGCACTCGTCACGACAAGAATAACCAACTTCGTTATCTTTTTCATTTTTTCCTTTCTTCTCTGATTTCGCTGTGACGTTTCCTTTCATCCAACGAGAATGCGACCCCAAAAATCTGCAATTAAAGGCAGATAAAATCTGTCTAATCCGCTTGCCAGCGACGCTGCCGCCTTTGCATCCAGGGGTCATGTTCCCCATTCTGAGCGCTGCTTCTCCGCCGGGCAAACTCAAAAAATTGATCGAGGAGGTGCGCGATCTCCTGCGCCTCAGGGTCGGTACCGGAAAAGCTGAAACGAAAACGCAACCAGCACGTTTGACGTCGCCGAATGACGATGTCGCGGTTATTAGTTATTGGTCAGCTGGCAGGGCAGGCCGTTTGGGAGCGATAATTGCAGGTCGCTTTGTTTCGTTTGGCGCCTTAGGCTCGCGTTAACAAGAAAGGATAAAGTGAAACGAAATCGTAACTCGCGTTCAAATAAATCACACCCTGCTAAACCTGCTCCTTCCTCGCGCGCACGACTGAGTCTGGTTCGCGCCTGCGAAGAGAGCCGTCGCCGGCTCCCGGTGGTCAAGACGACCTACACTCCGGCGGGCCAGGTGATTGATTGGGTACCGATCGAATCTCAGGTGCCGAATGGTAAGGTGGCGACGCCGCCTCCAACTCCGAAAACGAGAAGGGCGATCGCCCAAGGCGAAGCGGTGGATCGAACGGCGTTTTTCGAGCTTGAAAGACCGGACCTGGAGCGCGGTCCATCGGGCACGGTGCCGTTGTTGCGGCGCGATTTTTCTCGTTGGAGTGAGACTGGGGTGCGGCAGACTCGTTCGCGCAAGCGCAAGGTGGACGGGCGGCTTTTGATCCCCCACCCCTCGCACCCTCCGGTGGCCGACCCTGACCCGTTGGGTTACTACCACGCTACCAGTGCCGAATACGCCACCTGTTATGGCTGTCAGGCGGTGTTAAACATGTGGGCTCCTATCTGTCAGTTTGAGCGTGACCACTCGATCTCACAATTCGGCATCCAGAATTACGACAATCCGAAGCTCCAATCGCTGGAAGCCGGATGGGAGGTGAGCGAGGAACAATACGGCGATCGCCAGCCGCATCTGTTCACTTACTACACGACGAATGGCTACGATACGGATGCCGATAACCAGGGTGGCTATAACCATGACTTTGCGGGTTGGGTGCAATTCGACGCGAATGTTTTTCCCGGCGCGCTGATCAATGGGGTGAGCGCGTTGGGCGGGGTGCAGGATGTTATCACGATCAAGTTCCAACTCTGGCAGGGGAATTGGTGGTTCCAGGTGCAGGGGATCTGGCTGGGCTACTACCCCGCAACGCTCTTTCAAGGTCGTGCCCGGGCCGGGACAACGCTGGGCGATCATGGCTCGTGGGTGGCCTTTTGGGGCGAGGTCTTTAGCGCGCTCGATGATTCGACGAAGACGACGACCGATATGGGTAGTGGTAACTTCGCCGAAGCGGGATGGAAATGGGCCGCCTACCAAAGGAATACGCTCGTCCAATCGGATAGGCAGGGCGCGCTGGTCGAGAGTAACGGCTCTAAGTCTGCCGAGGACTCGACTTATTACGACATCGACTCTCACATGAATAGCGGGTCAGCCTGGGGTAGCTACTTTTGGTTTGGCGGTCCGGGCTATCGGCCGAGCCTTTTCGTTCCCCAGGTGCCGGGCGAGGTGGTCCGCATCGTGATCGGCGGAGCCGATGGGACATTGATCACGATCGATGCCAACGGTCACATCAAGATCATCCCGACGCCGGGGCCGGATCCCTATGATGCTCTGCGCGGCGCGGAAGGGTTAGCCAAAGGGCTAACCCGGGGAATTAGCTGACGAGCGGCTGGGCAGGCGATGCGCCCGCCCTACAAATAAGGAAGTTCCCGCCGGGCGCTGTAGGAAGGCGTGTGCGGGCTCGCTAGCGCGCGCAATCCAGCCCTGTTCAGGATCATCACCGCCCTCGGCGCCCGAGTCATGAGGAAGGGACCGGCTTCGTCCGTGCGTCGCGAGCGCACTCTGCTACCGTCTGCCAATATGCGACATATTGTTTTCGGACTCATCCTTGCTCTCGCGTCTTCGTGTTTCGCGCAAATGGCCCCGGTAGCCGATCGCGTGGCGCAGCAGAATAAATTGTTTGATGAGTTCTATGAGACGGGCCTGAAAAATTCGCCGGAGCGAGCGACTGCAGTGGGCGACTACCGTTACAACGAGTTGCTCGGACAATATTCGCTCGCGGAGATCGCGCGCCAACATGCGGAAGCCGACACTTTCCTGAAGCGCCTGCAAGCGATCCCGACCGACGGAATGGGCGACAACGACCTGCTAAGCCATCAACTGCTCGAGCGGCAGCTGCAGCGGGAGGACGTGAACTACAGCCTGAAGAACTACGAGATGCCGGTGAACCAGCAAAACGGCATCCACACGCGCCTCGCCGATCTGCCGCTCTCGTGCCGTTCGATTCCGTGCAGCACTACGAGGATTACATCGCCCGGCTCCACCAAATCCCGCGCGTGCTCGAGCAGACGACCGAGGTGCTGCGACAGGGTGAAAAGGACGGTCTCATGCCGCCGAAGATCGTGCTCGAGAAACTTCCCGCTCAGTGCGACGGCGATCATCGCCGCGAACCCATTCCTGCGCCCGACGAAAAAGTTCCCGGCGGAATTTTCCGAGCAGGACAAGAAGCGGCTGACCGATGAGATCACGAAGGCGGCGAACGACGATGTCTTTCCCGCCTACAAGAAGTTCGCGGAATTCCTCCGCACCGATTACGACCCGAAAGGACGCACCGAGCTTTCGATCGAAAGCCTCCCGGACGGCAAGCGCCGCTACGCGGAGGCGGTGAAGATGATGACTACCACAAACTTCACGCCCGCCGAGGTCCATGAGATCGGATTGAAGGAAGTGGCGCGCATCACCGCCGAAATGACGAAGCTGGCTCAGGCGCAGGGGTACAAGGATCTCGCCAGCTTCCGCGAAGCGATCAACAAAGACCCGAAGTGGAAGCCGCAAAGCGAGCAGCAGATCGTCGATGATTTTTCCAAATACATCCACCAGATGGAACCGAAGCTGCCCGAACTCTTCGGACTGCTGCCGAAGTCGCCGGTCACGGTGGAACCGATCCCGGACTTCGCGAAGGCTGAGTCGACCCACTACGTTCCCGGCACGCCGGACGGCAAGCGCGCCGGGCGTGTCGTAGTCGCCGTGGCTGATCCGACCAAGCGCACGCTCGTGCTCGACGAAGCTGTGGCCTATCACGAAGGTGTCCCGGGTCATCACCTGCAGATCAGCATCGCCCAGACGATGGAGGGTCTGCCGAAGTTCCGCCTGCACGGATTTTATTCCGCCTACACCGAGGGTTGGGCGCTCTATGCCGAGGAGCTGGGCAAGGAGATCGGCTTCTACCAGGATCCGGTGTCCGACTACGGCCGGCTGAATTCCGAGCTCTTCCGCGCCGTGCGGCTGGTGGTCGATACCGGCATTCACGACAAGAACTGGAGCCGTGAGAAAGTCATCGACTACATGCACGCCAACGACGTGAACGACGCCCTGGCGCAGACCGAGACCGACCGCTATATCGCCTGGCCGGGTCAGGCCCTGGCCTACAAGATGGGGCAGCTCATGATTCGCAAGTTGCGCGACGCGGCTAAAGCACAACTCGGCCCGAAGTTCGACATCAAAGCCTTCCACGACGAGATCCTAAACGGCGGAGCGATGCCGCTCGACCTGCTCCAGGAGCGCATCGAGCGCTGGATCAAAGAACAGGCCTCAACGACGACGGGTTCTGGCCAGTAGGTACGCACGAGCGTTCAGACCACGAGATCTATTCGGGGGCGAACTCCCTCTGTTAGATATTGGGCAGGAGATCGAAGTATTCGTCGTCTTCGTTCGAGCCGCCTTCGCCTTTGCCGAGCGCGCAGCCTGGCGACCCCCGAATAATCTGGCGTAGAGTGGAAATCGATTCACCAAAGCCGGCGACATCGCCATACCGATGAGGATCGAGAGCGGCGCCACGATGAAGATCGTCGCGAAGTAGGAAAGCTGCTCCAGGGCAACAGCTGCGTCACCGCCAGGCCGATGATGATCGACAGAAGAGCAGAAAGATAACCGAATTCGTCCATCAGAATGCGACTGTTGCCAGCTATTTGCAGACCCGACAACACCAAAAAACCGCGATCGTACCCGCGCTTCGCGAGATTCTTAGATTGTGCCAATAAGCCAAGCCGCAACTCGGGCCGGGGTTCGACATCACCGCGGTCGTAGCCTAAGTCTTTGGATGCTGGCGAAATCGGTCGCGGGCTTTGGCCTGGTTACGACATTTTTGACCACGTCGTTGCTCGCGCAGGAGTTACCCCAGCAGGAAGACACCTTCGATGTAGAGCCACCCCTGCTCGTGCAACCGGGTGAGTTAGAGCCAGCGCCATCGGCCCCAGAATCGCCAGAGTCTCCCGCCAGCGTGGAGACGCTACAGAAGCGGCTCGTCAGTAGTAAAGAGAGCGCCGCCTCTGCCGAACGACTCGTCAAGAAAGGCGTGCTCGCAAAGGTCGAAGCGGAGCAGCGTGCCTTACGCGTCCTGCGCGTGGAAGGACAGCTGGCCGACGCGCAGCTGGCGATCGCGCAAGAGCAGGTCGCAGCACAAAAAAAGCGTCGGGAAGCAGGCGAGATCGGCCAGGGGGAGATGGATGCAGCGACCGCCTCGCTCGCCCAAGCCAGCGCGGCCGCGCAAACGGCGAAGACCAACTACGAAAAGGCACAGCTCGACGCCGCCGCGCTCAACCTTCGACGGCAACGGCAACTCTTCGCGCAAGGCAGCGCGCGAAAATCGGACGTGGCGCGGGCCGAAGAAAAACTCGCGACCCTCCAACAAAGCGCGAGCCCTTCGGCGCAGCCGACGCTTTCTCACTAATCAACCCTGATCAAGGCGGCTACGGATAGGTAACACCTATGCCAGGCACAGGTATTAAGTATTTCAAAACTAACGCTTCATCCTCGTTAGTGTGGCATGCAAACACTCACCTTAAGCAGCCCTACGAGACACTCTCAGCTGCTCGATTCGAATACCTCGATGCGCTTGCGCGCCTTTCGCTTTCTGAGCGAGCGCTACGCGCAGCGCGAACGTCCCAGTGTGGTCGCCGAGTTTCTTCTCTTCGCACTGATCGCTGTCACGGCCTCCTGGCCGATGTTCACCCTCGCTCACACCCTCGGTCTGTACCGGTAAAACCGGTTTTTCCCCCACGCCGGCCAGCGGCGCGTTAGTTTAAGAAGGCCGCCGCGGCTTCCTCGCGGAATGCTGTGGCGGCCTTGCTCTCGAACCGCAGCGGATTGCGCAGGAAAGTCAGCTCGCGCGTCGGCACCGGGCGGGCGAAAGGCACCGCCACACATCCGCTCGTAAACTCCGTCTCGGCCATCATCGCCGGGATCACCGTCACCCCCAGCCCAGCCGCCACCATGCTCGCGATCGTGACGAGCTGAGCCCCCTGCAGCACCACCTCCGGGTTCAGGTGATTTTCCGCGAGCAATTGTCTCACCTTTATCGCAAGCGAATGCACCGGGTGCAGGAGGAGAAATTTCTCCTCGGCCAGATCGCTCCACTTGATCGCCTTCTTGCGCGCCAGCCGATGCTTCTCCGGCACGAGCAAGAGCAGCGGCTCCTTGCCGAGCGAATGATGCTCAAGGGTTGCGGGTTCGTCGCCCGACGACGCCAGCACCACGTCCAGCATCCCGTCCTCCAGGCGCTGCGCCAGCTTGTCCGTCGTATCTTCGAATAACTCAAACGTCACCTTGGGATAACGCTGCTGAAACTGCAGGATAAGCCGCGGCAGCACATAGAGCGCGATCGATGGTACTGCGCCGACCGAGAGCCGCCCGGCCACCTCCTGCCCGAGCGCGGCCACGGAGCGGTGGGCGTCGGCGATTTCGGCGAGAATTTGCCGGGCGTAGACGAGCAAAGTCCGGCCCGCCTCGGTGAGCACGACCGCGCGAGGCAGGCGATCGAACAACTGCTGGTTCAGCTCCGCTTCCAGCTTCTGGATTTGCTGACTCAGTGACGGCTGGGCGATATGCTCGCGTTCCGCCGCATGCGAAAAGCTCCCCTCTTCCGCCACCGCCACAACATAGCGGAGCTGATGAATCTCCATGGTCCGATTCTCCGCTGCGAACGGTGGTTTGTCGAAGTGTTGGTCTCCCGAACCCTGGAGTCGCGCTCCGTTGATGCACCCGGCGCACTGCGAGAACTCGAATGCCTTAAGCAGTCGAGTTCACAATCAGCCGCAGGTTTCGCTTCGCCACCGTCCGCGAGCGCGGCTCGTCCCGCTTCCGCGGAACCAACCCGTTCACTCGTCCCTTGAGCCACGAAACAGGCCGAAGCGCGCCGCTTTCGGCTTGACCTTTTCCCAGCCCGCAGATAACCAAAATTCCATGAGCAAGATCAACCTCCGTTTTGGTCTCAGGGCTGCGAGCGTTATCGGCGCGGCCGCCTCCCTCATGGGCTCGCGCCCTCTCGCGGCCCAGCCGCAAAACGTCACCGTCGAGTTGGTCAGGACCTTCGATTACCCGTCGTCCAGCGGCTACATCCTCGCCGGCACGGGCCAGATCAACGATCACGGCACCTTTATCTTGAATATCCAGAAAGACTTCACCATGGCGGGAGCTCTCGGTCGCGTGAGCGGCGGCCTTTCTCAGCCCTTCTCCGATCCGGACTTCACAAGCACCTTTCCCGCCGGGATCAACAATCGCGGCATCGTCTGCGGGACCGTTTTTACCGATAAGTTCCGCGGATTTTTTCGGGTCGGCTCAAACTTCAAAATCTACAATGCGCCCTTCTACCGCATCTTTGCGACCTCGGTGGAGAGTGTGAATGATGCCGGAAACTTTGTTGGAATGGCCACCGCGAATCGCATGAACATGGCCTACATCGTGATCGACCGAAGCTTCGTTTCCATCTTCTCTCTGCCTAACGCCAGGGCGAGCGGGATCAATCAACTCAACCAGGTCGTCGGCAGCTACGGCGAAGACGAGGGGGGCGCGCTCCACGGCTTTTTCCGCGCTGCCGATGGCACCCTCACCATGCCGATCGATTTTGCCGGCGCCATGCAGACCGTGCCCCGGGCGATCAATGATGCAGGCTATATCGTCGGCTCATGGATGCCTGACGTGTTCAGTAGCCACGGCTTTGTCATTCACCTACCCGACACCTTCCTTTCCTACGATGTCCCCGACGCCAGGGTGACCGTGATCAGCGGCATCAATAACTCCGGGCAGCTCTGCGGTTACTTCGTGGATCAGAATTTCCTGGGCCACGGTTTCATTGCGCAGTTAGTAGAGCAGTAGACAGGTGCGCCCGAGCGGCGGCATCGTTGATTCCATTGAGAATTTGCCGGGCGTAGACGAGCAAAGTCCGGCCCGCCTCGGTGAGCACGACCGCGCGAGGCAGGCGATCGAATAACTGCTGGTTCAGCTCCGCTTCCAGCTTCTGGATTTGCTGACTCAGTGACGGCTGGGCGATATGCTCGCGTTCCGCCGCATGCGAAAAGCTCCCCTCTTCCGCCACCGCCACAACATAGCGGAGCTGATGAATCTCCACTTCGCGCATAACTTCCGGCGCACGTCGATGTCGCGTCCGCGGAGTTCCGCGGGGCCGCGCCACGCGACTCCAGTCATGGCAACCAACTCCGCTTACGGGATCGAATGGCCCCTGTTAGTCTTCACCGACCTCAGGTCGGGGCCATCCACGGTCCCGCTCAGATTGATATCGTCGCGGAAGTTGGCCGCAGTAACTACCTGGCCTTTGTCAGTCTTGATCTGTTGCTGGTCCGGTTTGTCCACGATGCGATTGCCGTTCACATCGGCCTTCAGGAAACCAAAGAGAACGTCGCCATGTTGCTGGCCGTCGCCGTTGATGTTTTGCGTGCGCAGCGTGACCACGTCCGCACTCGTCACGCCAGTGAGTTGAGCGGTCATGGTGTTTCCGCTGAAAGAGATCGCCCCAACGGTCGCGCTACCGCTGACAACCATGACCTCGCCGGAAGTGACGGCCCCATCGAAGGTAAAGACAGCGTTGTAAGTGCTGGAGCTGCGATCTTCCACCCCGGAAGCGCCACTCAACGGCATCGCGATGTCGAAGGTCCCCGCCGAACCATGAGTCAGTCGCGACACCGCGCTGAGCAGAGTAAGTGTGGAAGCAGTAGGAGTGACGCGGACATAATAGACATCTTCTTCGTGCTCTCCCCGACTCGCGTTGAAATTAAAGGTAGCTGAATACGCCACATCGCCTCCGGTATTATCCGAGACGATGGTGATGTAATCGCCTATCTTGTCCTGGTTCGGGTAGCCTTCGAAGGGATTAAACGAATTGCTCACCGCGACGTTCGGCGCCCAGCTAAGACCGCCGTCGGTGCTCCAGGAATAGAAGAGTTGCGAATCGGTGTTGTTCGCCGCGTTTCGCGTGTCATACCAAACCGCATCGAGCCGCCCATTAGGAGCTACGGCCAGCGTCCCAAACCAGTGCCACTTCTTAGGATTAACCGGGTCGTCATTGATCCGCTTCGGTGCGCTGAAGGTCAGGCCGCCGTCTGTGCTGCGCACAAACATCACGTCGGTTGTATTGCGGCCGGGCGGCACCACGCTGGCCAGCATGTAAATATTATTGTTAGTCGGTCCGCCGGAGTGATCGATCGCCAGGAATGTTTGTCCGGTTAGTCCGGCGGGATTGATTCCCCCGCTCCCGATATCGCCACCCATGTTCACGGCAGTGCTTTGGTCAAATCTCGGCGTCTGGCTCGCGATCTGGGCGTTGCTCGAACGCTCGCAAAAGAAGTTGCTGAATCCCTCTCCGCCGACAAAGACGTTGCCATTGCTATCCACGTCGAGAGTTCCGTATGCCGGCGAGTTTGGAATCGTAACCGGATTCTGCCAGGTCACGCCGGCATCGATGGAACGTTGAAATTCCACCCCGCTGCCGCTGCAGTTAATCCCATCGTCCGACTGGTACTGGAACCCGTGTCCCGGGCCATTAGTCTTATCGATCGTGAACCATTGCTTGTCGCCACCGCCTGCGCCTTTCTCACCCGAGAGCAGCGTCCAGGATTGGCCGCCGTTGATCGAGCGCCACAGATCGTCACAAAAAAACGACGTTTGCACGTTCGACTGGAGACTAAGATAGAAAAAATTTCCTACCTCATCGGAGTTAGTAACCGGGTCGCTGCGGAAGACGCCGCTTTCGAGGACACCGGGGAAGGTCCATGTCGTACCGCCATTGCTCGTGTAAGCCCATCCGCCCTGCCGGAAGTTGGAGGTCACGTCGTTAAACTGCCGCCAGGCGATTGTCTTCTTGTTGCGGACTGTGGGGTTAACCGAGATCGAGCACTCGTTCGCGGCGTCGCCGAGGATATTCTGCCCGCTGGCATCGACATTCGCCTGAAAACTGGTGAACGCACCGAACTGCGAGATCATTCGCGGCGAAGTCTCCATTTTGCGAGGGGCAGCAGGCGGATTGTCGTATGTCTCCAGCGGCTCATTGCGGAGCACGTTTTGTGTCGGCGCCAGTTGCGCGGAAGCAAGGGGAGCTAAAAACAGTGACAACAGACACGTTAAAACGCCGACCCTTAACATTTCAATAAACATCATAAAAAAAACTCTCCCTATGTGAGCGGCCCGGATTAAAGAAACCGGCGACGGCCGTCAAGACAAAACGGGAGGCGACTGCCGAACTCAGGCGCCAGACTATTGAGATGAGGGCGGGCGAGCGAGTGCGGGCCAACGAGGTGATGATCCTTCGCCTGGATCACGGCGCGATGTTCGTCACCCATTCCAAGACACCCTACGAAGTGCGCTGGACCTCGCCCGCCGGGCAGGAGATCGGCGAGCCATATTTCAGCGTTTGAAAGCCCGGCCGTTCGCTTCGCGAGCCGTTACGGCAGTTTTTACGAAGGACCGGCCTCTCCCCGCTGCAATTCGGCACCCGCGAGCGCATCACCCGCGTCCCAACAAATAATGCGGGCCGTAATCCATAACGCAGCCAAACATCCCTTAAAATTCAAAGGATCGACCCCCAGGATCACACCTGGCTAAGACTTCAGCTATGATGCGCGCCCCGTCACCGAAAGAGATAGCAGGAGGCTGGCAATTGTCCCCACGCTCTTGACTACGATGTAAAGGAGACAGACGGCGAGCGCCTTCCCTGCGCTCTTCGCCCACCTTTGTCCATAAACACGGCGGACTGCCAGGAATATGTAGGCGAGTGACCAAATGAGACTGAGCAAGGAGACGATCGTGAAGACGCGTGGGCCTTGCATCCCGAAAATCGCGTAGATCGGCCAGAAGATAACTCCCATCAGATAAGTGAACGCCAAAATGTGCAGCGAGAAAATGAGATGCTCCACATAAAACCGCCGGCGTCTCACATAGAGGAGGGCCAGTCCGGTTGCGAGGCCGACCGGGTAAACGATTTCGCTGAAATAGAGATACTTTTGCCAGCGCGCATTCACTTCGAAGAGCATCTGTTCTTCGGTGGCGTGTCGTTTCTGCGCGATCGCCGTGATTCTTTTATGCCAGATACCGCCCGGGTCCCGCGCTATAAAGGAACGGACATCGTAGATCGCGGCCGGCCGGTAGATCGAATAGAGGAAAAGACTTAACGCGAAAGCCGTGACGTAGAGTTTTACCGGCCCGAGGTAAGGCTTGACCGCACCACGTAGAAACTCCGTGGTGAGGTAGCCGGGCCGCAGGAAGAGGAGGCGCAGAGTCCTGATCAGCTTCGAGTGTTCGAAGTCAGCGACCTCCTCGAAGGTGCGGTGGAGGAAGGTGGAGATCTTCAGGTGGGAACGGTCCGGCCGGCGTTCCCCGCATTGCGCGCAATAGGCACCGGAGAGCGGTGCTTCACAACTGACGCATCGGTCCACGCCCGAGAGAAGCGCAAAAAGTGAAAGAGAGGAAGCGGAAAGACCTTTCAGCGACCCGGGTATGCAAAGCTGCGAATCTCGAACGATCGAAGCCGGACGGCGAAATTAAGTTAGTAGAAGATTTGGAGCTCTGCGCAATCGCGTGAGCGCAGTGCGTCCAGACCCGTCACATTGAAATCGGGCTGTGCTTTGTCATGAGACCAGCGTTGAATGACTGTCGTGAAAACGCCCGACCGCACTACCGTTGCCGCCTTCCAGCGCTACCTGAGCGGCGAAGTCCTGGCCGATAGCGCCGCGGAACGAAACTCCGGAGCGGGCGAAAGGATTCGGCCGAGTTCCGCGAGCGCGACGTCGGGGGAGTCCCGACCGGTAGGGATGCCACATACAATCGCTCTCGCGCAGGAAGTCTTGATGACTTCCACCGCTCGCCCTAGCTTCGTGTAGTGATCGCACCCTTCATGACAAAGAGAGGCACGTGATTGCGATTGTCTGCGCGCTTTTAAGCGCGGCAGGATTCTATTTTTCCATCGGTCTGGGCGATCAATGGTGGCTTGCCTCGGCTCGCGCCAATTCCGGTTCTGTGGTTTGCGTTCGGCAAGACGAGATATTGGCAGGCGTTTCTCGTCGCGTGGCTCGCTTTCGCACTGGGCGGCGCGAGTATCCTGCGCGCTTATGCCGGGTTTCTGCCGGTGCCGGTCCTCATCCTCTCGCTGGCGGGACCGGCGCTGAACTTTGCTTTTCCGGTCATCGCCGCGAAACGCGTGCAGCAGGTTTTCGGCTCGATCGCCGCGATCTTTACCTTCGGCGCATTGTGGGCCGCCGTCGATTTCCTCTCCTCTTTCAATCGTGCGGGCGGCACGGTCTCGACACCGGCAGCGGCGGAAATGGGCGCACCTTTCTGATGCAGAGTGCATCGCTGGTCGGCTTCTGCGGCGTCACCTTCCTGCTCGGCGTGGTCGGTGCGGGAATCGCCGCGAGCCTGCGCACCCGCCGTGCGGCGCCGGCCGGCGTCGCCATCGCATTGTTCGTGGCGAATGCGCTCTTCGGTTACCTGCGCATGTCGACGCCACCCAGCGGCAGCCTCCATGTCGCGCTGATCGAGAGCGACGATACAGTTGGCCGGTTCAGAAGGACGACCAGCCCGCAACCTTCAAGCCATCGAACCCCTATGAAGAGAGTCAACGGTGAAGTGTGGGTGAAGGATGGTTTGATTTAGTTCATTGGTTTGAGGTTGGCTGAGGCTGGTCTCTGCGGTGGGTTCTTTGGGAACGCTTCCTCTTCCTTGTTTGCGCGCGGGTGGTTTGGTTTTTCCCCGCGGCTCTTACTCCTATCCGTACGTGCACTGTTTTGGGTGCAGTAGCCATTTGATCAATACGATCCGTGGTGGAAGGAGGAACGGGCGGCGGCCCAATCTATGGCGTCGAACCGGGACCGTTGTCCCTCCTGAGTTCAGGTTAGACGACGGGTGCGCCGCACGTTCCCAAGCGGTGGTAACTCTTTAAAGTCTTAGGCGGTTGGTGGTGGGTTCCTTTCTGTTACTGTTCCCTTCGAATTCCAACTGGCTTCTCTCGCTCTTTTAAATGAGTCCAAGTTTTTCGGTGGTGGTTTGGCCGGTGCGCAGGCGCCAGAGGTCGATGGCCAATTGGCGGGCGAGGGCGACGATGGCCTTCTTGCGCGCGGCGCCGGTGGCGGGGGCGCCTTTGTCAGGGTGTGGCGCCAGCGGGCGAGGGCGTGGTAGGTGGGCTGGAAGCGGACGAAGCGCCAGGCGGCTTCGACCAGGGCGGCGCGCACTCTGGGGTTGCCGTGTTTGGTGATGGAGCCCTGGAGCCGGGTCTGGCCAGTGCTATACTCACTGGGGCATAAGCCGGTGTAACTGCCGATCTGGCGGCGGTTGGCGAAGCGGTGCCAGTCACCGATCTCGCGATCGAGGACCACGCTGGTGAGAGCGCCCAGACCGCGGGGCTGGGCGGGGTCGGCCGCCTCCGCAAGCTCTTTGGTTAACTTCTGGATTTGCTTTTGCAGAGCGAGCAGGAGTGGCTGGGTGTTTTCCAGTAACTGCCGCAGCCACGGGGGTAACTCGAGAGAGGCAAAGGTGCGCGCTTTCCACCAGCCGCTCGCGCCGGCCAGGCCGTGGTTAACCAGGAGGCTGCGGCCGTGGGCTTCGAGCTGGGTGCGGGTGCGGACTAACTGTTCGCGCTGGCGGTGGAGGGCGCGGCATTGTGCCTCGGCCTCGCTCGGGATGCGGATGACGGCTAAAGCGTCGCGGTTGCCCTGGAGATAGCGATCGAGCCGCAGACAAAGGGCTTTGGCGTCACGGCCGTCGGTCTTCACTCGCTGGCCGCGCTCGTCGAGCTTCTGCGGCGCGACCACGTAGCAGTGGATGCCCAGGGCGGTGAGCTGGCGTTGCAGGGTGAAGCCGAAGCCGCATGCTTCGTAGACCGCGTGGATCTCGTCCCCGCGGCGACGCAGTCTGGCCACCCACGGCAGGAAGGCCGCTGGAGTAAAGCGCTGCGGCGGCTTTGGGGCCGCGCCCTCCACTTGGACGACGACGACGTATTGGTGCTGGTGCACGTCGATTCCGAGCTTGCTCCGGCGCGGGCCGCCATTAAACTGGCGGCAGGTTGCCTCGGGTGAGGCGATCTCTGACTTCAAGTCATGTTTCATCATCATTTGTCGGGTGTAGGTTCTATGCCCGCACCCGGCAACTCTCATCATGTCACTCCTACGCCGGGCAAATCGAAAAGCTGCGCGGCAAGGGCGTGCAACTGATCGTGCTGCCTGAGAACATCTCGCGCGTCGCGCCCGCCTGGCGTGATGAAGCGCAGGCGAAGCTTACGCAAGCGGCAACCGATGTCGGCGCCACGCTGGTAGCGGGCTTCAACACCTGGCTCGACGGCGCGCAGCGCAACGTATCCTGGGCATTCGCCCCGGATGCCAGAACACCGGTCACCTACATCAAGCGCCGCCTCGTGCCGGTGGTGGAGACAAAATTCTTCACGCCAGGCCCGGGACCGAAAGTCTTGCCGAGCGGGATCGGTCTGGAAATCTGCAAGGACATGGATTTCCACGCCATGCTGCGCCATGACGAAGTGGCGACCCATCCGCGATTGCTGGCGGTTCCGGCATGGGATTTCGACACCGATGATTGGTCCCATGGCCGCGTCGCCATCATGCGCTCGGTTGAGAATGGCGTGCCGATGGCGCGGACGGCACGCGACGGCTTGATGACGCTAAATGATCGCTATGGCCGCATCGTTGCGAAAGCGCGAACCGTGGGCCCCTTTACGACGCTGATCGGCGATCTGCCGCTCAACGGCCGCGGCGGCCATACGATCTACGACCGCATAGGCGACCTCTTCGGCTGGCTTTGCCTTGCGTTCGGCGTCGTTCTGACCCGCTTGGCGCTGTTCAAAGCGAAAAAGGCCGCATAGCACCCTTTCGTTCCCGCCGCGTCGCCGATCTCACCCAGCTTTTCGCCAGTTATCTGGTCGAGAAATACAACGAGCGCCGCCCGGGAGCGGTCCGAGGTCCGCGGCGGCCTGCCCATCCGCCAGCTCCACAAAGTGGTAGACTACGTCAGCGAACGGCGGGCCAGCTTCCTATTTCAGAGCTATTTTTTCAGCGTTTCAGCTTTTTCCTCGCCTCTCCCCAACTGCAATTCGTCACCCGCGAACGCATCACCCGCGCCGAGCAGATGATGCGCGCCGTAACGGATGCGAAGCAACGGCCGGGCTTTCCAACAAAGCGCAGCCTGATCGATATCGCACTCGAAGTCGGCTGCACCAGCTCGAGCCGGAGCAGAAGCTTCTCGACCTTATTGTCTTTAAGTGTGGTCGCTTAATGCGTAGCCGCCGCCGCGGGCGCAGATATTTGTCGAACCAGGCGATGTTTGGTCCAGCCGGCCAGCCTGGTTCTCCGGCTTCACGAAGAGGTGGCCTTCGCCGGGATAAACAACGAGCTGGGTCGGAATGCCGAGGGTCCGCAGGGCGTGCCAGAATTCGTAGGATTGCGGCGCGGGACATTCGGCATCGCGTTCGCCGACGATAATCAGAGTCGGTGTCTTCACCTTCTTGATGAAGTGGATCGGCGAACTTTTCTCGTAAACCGCCGGATCATCATAGACCGAGGCGCCGAAGAACGGGATCATCCATTGGTCGATCAGGTTCTGGCCATAATAGCTTTGCCAGTTGGCGATGCCGGCACCGGCCACGGCCGCCTGGAAACGATTGGTTTGCGTGACCGTCCACATGGTCATGTACCCGCCATAACTCCAGCCGGTCACGCCCAGACGGCCGGGATCGATCGGGTATTTCTCAATCCGCGGCGTCGACTCCAGCGAGGATATCGCGAAGATCGCCGCCGCCGAAATCCTTCACGTTTGCCCGGGTGAAATCTTCGCCCTGGCCGTAGCTGCCGCGCGGATTTGGCAAAAAAACGTAATAACCGCTGCTGAGAGGGCGGCAATGATCGCGCGCGACATGCCAAAGCCAGCGGGCCAATCCGGCGTGCTGACGCCCGCAGGGCCACCATGGATCAGGACGACCATCGGAAATTTCTTGCCGGACTCCACTTTCGCGGGCGGAAGAAGCCAGCCCTGAATGTTGAAGCCCTCGTTTGTCCACTCGAGGTTTTCGGTTTTGCCCCAGGTTGAAGTTTGATCGAGTTGTTGGCGGTCAATTGTCGCCATTGGCCGATCGGTCCGGCCCAAACTTCAGGCGGTGTTTCATAACTGCTCCGGACGACGGCTGCTGTCTTGCCGTCCCGGGAGAGAGCAAAGTTCGGAAAATTGCCAAAGGCGTGAAAGCCTTCGGGCCGTTCCAGAGTGTCCGGACCGAGTTGTCAGCCAGGGTCAGTTCGGAAAGAGCGGTGCCGCCCCCGACATATTCCGTGAGCAGGATGCGATCTGGCGTTTGCCAGAAGAAGGAGCCGACCGAGCTTTTGCGGCCTTTCGTGCGATTCCAAGCGTCATGCCCGGCGGCCGACGCGGTGAAAAGATCGCCACCGTGGAATCCCTCATCGCTCATCAAGCCCTGGATGAACGCGAAAGATTTACCATCCGGCGACCACCGCGGAACCGCGACTTGAAGAGAAGGTTTGTAGATCGAGGTAGCGTTGCCTGTTCCGATATCGATGGTGTAGATCTGCGCGATCCACCAATTGTTATCGCCCGGGCCGGGAGCCGCCGTTGCAATAAAGGTTTTGCCGTCCGGAGACCAATCGAAATCGTAGATGTGAAGATTGGCCGGGGAAACCTGCCGGAGCCGGCCGCCGGAGACGTCCAGAACGGCGATCCGCTGGTTATGAATGGCGGTGCCAATGACGCCAGTCGGGGTGGGGGCCGCCCTCAACGGGCCGCCGCCACCGGCTCCTTCTATATAGAGAAAGGCAATTTTCTTCCCGTCGTGCGACCAGTGAGGACGAGCGGCGTATCCCTTCAAATTGGTAAGCTTTTTGGGATTGGAACTGTCAGGGTTGACTGTCCAAAGCTGTTTCTGATCTTTTTCGCCGGCGGTGGAGAAAAGAGCGAGAGTCTTGGAATCGGGCGACCAGGCGGGATCGGAGTCGGCCCGCTCGCCATTTTCTCCGGGAAGAGACAGCCGGGTCGCCGCTGCGTTGCCGGCCACAGTCGAAAGATAGAGCGGCTTCGGCTTTGCCTTGGCGGCGGTCGATTGCACCCAGGCCGACGCGCGCGCCATCCGGCGAGAGCGCGATGTCGCCATACAACACTGTCTTCCCGAGCTGTTGAGTGAGTTCCATATTTTGGGCAAATAGCAGCGTTGGGCAGAGAGCGACGAGAAGAAAATGCTTCCTCATGCGCTGCAGTTTCAGCACCGGTGTCTGGCAGGGCAAGCTGTTTGCCTGATCGACTTGCCCGCCTTCCCGTTTTCAATGCGCTACTGTCACGTGAGATAAGGTTGATATAATGCCCGGCCGATATGTTGTCCCGTGAAAACACCTGACCGAACTACCGCCTCCGCCGAGCTCGCAAAGGCGAACATTTCAGCGTTTCAGATTGTCAGCGTTTCAGCGTTTCGAGAATGCCCGAGTGCTTTCGCGCAAGTCTTCCGCCGCGTCGTCGGCGTCACGCCGACGGAGTTTCGAAAAGCACTATGATT
>CAWBXU010000019.1:0-22244 GCA_963792775.1 uncultured Verrucomicrobiae bacterium
CCGCATCGGAAAATCGGTAAACTCGTCCCACATCAGGATGCGGCGAAGGTCGGGATGGCCGTCGAAGTGGATGCCGTAGAGATCAAAATCTCGCGCTCCTGAAATTCCGCGCTCCGCCAGACCGGGGTGAGCGAAGGCAGGTGCACGCCTAACGAACGTTCACGCGTGCGCAGCCTAACGACAAGCGGGCCGTGCTTCAGCGTGATCGAAAAGAGGTGGTAAACTGCCTCGAGATAACCGGGAAAAAACTCTTCCTGCGTTTCCTCGACTTCCTTCTCTTCGCCTTCGACGAGCTGCTTCACCTTCACCTTTTTCTTCACCGTGCGATCGAGCCAATCGACGCCCGTGACGTTGGAGCAATAATCGAAGCGCAGCGCCGGATCGTCGCGCAGAAATCGCGCGACCGCAGTGGCGCTCGCGGGATCGAGCAGGAGCGACGGCTGGTTCGCTGGACCGGGATTGGGAACAATCGTGAGCTGCGCTCCGCCTGTCGCGGCCTCGACCCGTGCTTTGATTTCGTCGAGCGATTCC
This sequence comes from uncultured Verrucomicrobiae bacterium, assembly GCA_963792775.1. Classification (GTDB taxonomy): domain Bacteria; phylum Verrucomicrobiota; class Verrucomicrobiia; order Chthoniobacterales; family UBA10450; genus Palsa-1392. Next base: position 532 of record CAWBXU010000019.1, read on the forward strand.
ATCGTGACGGGGCAAAGTAAAGTGTTCCCGCGAAATCGGCGATAGTATTTTCGCGGCGGCGAGGTGCATTATTCTGTCCATGGCTCAGTCCGACCAGGACAACGGCTTGCCGCGGCGCACTTTCCTCCGCCTAATGACCCTGGCCTTGTCCGCTGTCCTCTTGGCGCGGCGGACTTTCGGTGCGACCGCTTCCCCGCCACCGGCAAAAACTTCCATGAAATCCATCGCGCTACTCGATGCTCCCTCCAATCTCGGCCTGCGCCCGCTGCGCGAAAATCACGAGCCGGGCGCGTGGCGTTTGCCCTCGGCTCTGCGCGCGCATGGCTTGCGCGAGCGGCTGCAGGGGCGCGATGGCGGTGCGGTCCCGCGTCCGCCTTATTCGCCCGAGAAAGATGACGCGACCGGTTTCCTGAATGGCCCGGAGCTGGCGAAATTCAGCCGCGCGCTCGCGGAAAAAATCAGTCCATTGCTCGACCAGAAATTGTTCCCGCTCGTCCTCGGCGGCGATTGCAGCATCCTCCTGGGGAGCGCGCTCGCGCTGCGCCGTCGCGGTCGCTACGGGCTTTGTTTTATCGATGGTCACAGCGATTTCGCCTACGTGCACGATCCGGCGCGGCGCGGGCGTTACACGGCGGCCGGGCTCGATCTCGCTCTGTCGACGGGTCACGGGCCGGCCGCGCTATGCGACCTGGATAAGTTGCAGCCTTATCTGCACGAAGAGGACGTCGCGGCCATCGGCATGCCGCATGTCCCGATCGACAATTCTTATTACGACATCGCTTCCTTCTACCATTCGAAAATCGAGATCATCGAAAGAGAAGAGATCGCTGCGAAAGGTGCGGAAAACTGCGCGCGCCAGGCCCTCGAGCGCGTCATCCGACCGGAGCTAGCCGGGTTTTGGATTCATCTCGATGCCGATGTCCTGAACGCGTCGATCATGCCGGCGGTCGATTCGCCTAACGAGGCCGGGATCACCTTCGCGGAGCTGACCGGGTTGCTCCGCGTCCTGCTCGCTTCGCCCCACGCGGTCGGGATGGAGGTCACGATTCTCGACCCGGAACTGGACCCGGCCGGAACTTACGCGGGAGCTTTTGTGGACGCGCTGGTCGCGGGTTTCCGCGGCCTAGCGGCGGCGCAGTGATTTGTCTCCTACGGAGCGGCGCGACTGGAGGGACGACCGCCGTGTCGTCCGAGTTTGCGAGACGAGGACGGGACGGCGCCCGTCCCTCCAACAGTCCTCGGCAACACTTTCTGATGCCTAACGTTCGATCGCAGGTGGATGGAAGAGATCGGGATTAGCCGGCGGCTCGAGATCGTGCTCGCCAAAAGCCGGGACGGGAAACTCGCTCGGCGTGTTTTTCTTGAGGAACTCTGCTTTGCCCGCGCCGGTTAATTTTTGCCCGTCGATTTTCCTCTGTAATTCCATGAAAGCATGAAGGAGTGCTTCGGGTCGGGGCGGGCAACCCGGGATGTAAACGTCGACTGGAATATAGCGGTCGATTCCCTTGAGAACGTTGTAGCCCTGTTTGAAAGGTCCGCCGGAAATGGCGCAGGCGCCCATTGAGATGACGTATTTCGGATCGGGCATCTGGTTGTAGAGCCTAACGATTTGCGGCGCCATCTTCTTGGTCACGGTGCCGGCCACGATCATGAGATCGGCCTGGCGCGGGGAAGGGCGGAAGACTTCACCGCCAAAGCGCGCCAGATCGTAGCGTGACGCCGCGGTCGCGATCATCTCGATCGCGCAACAGGCCAGCCCGAACTGCAGCGGCCAGATCGAATTCTTACGGCCCCAATTGTAAAGCTCCTGCATCGAGGTGACCCAGATGCCTTGTTTTTGCAGCTCGCCCTTCAGGCCTTCGTCAATCGTCGGCTCCATCACTTCGCCCAAGTTAAACAGCCTTTGCTCCAGGCCCAAACGAGGCCTTCCAACAAGAGGAGCAGGAAAATCAAAATCGCGATGAAGGCGCCGACGGGCAGACTGGTAAAGGCGACCGCAAAGGGGACGAGGAAAATCGATTCCACGTCGAAGATGAGGAAGATGATGGCGTAGAGATAAAACTGCGACTGGAACTGGATCTGCGCTTCGCCTAACGACTCCACCCCGCATTCGTAAGTCGCATTTTTTGCCGCGCCCGGTTTGGGCGGCTGGAAGGATTTTCTCCAGGCCCAGGCGAGCACCAGCGGCATGACCGGAAAGACCAGCGCCACGCCGATGAAGACGATGAGGAAGAAGTAGGGATCCGGAGTCATGAAATAGAAATTCGAAACAAATCCGAATTACCAAATCACTAAAATGCGCCCGTTGAAGCAGATTTCCGGCATTTGAATTTCGCTATTCCTTCGGATTTCGACATTCGATCTTCGAGCTTCCGGCCGCAGGCCGGCTAGACCACTCCCTGATCCATCATCGCGTTCGCCACTTTGAGGAAGCCGGCGATGTTCGCGCCATTCACGTAATTGCCCGGCGTGCCGTACCGCTCGGCCGTTTGATAACAGACCCGGTGGATCGCTTTCATGATGGTTTGGAGACGCTCATCCACTTCATTTCGCGTCCAGGAAATGCGCATACTGTTTTGCGCCATCTCGAGTCCGGAAGTGGCGACACCGCCGGCGTTGGCGGCTTTCCCCGGACCATAAAGAATCTTGGCGTCGAGGAACTGGTTTACGCCCTCGATCGTGGTCGGCATGTTGGCACCTTCGGAGACGACGTAAACGCCATTGCGCAGGAGATTGGCCGCGTCCTTGCCGTTGATTTCGTTTTGCGTCGCGCTCGGGAAAGCGCACTGCGCTTTGTGATTCCAGAGCGGATTGTGATCGAGCGTGGGATTGAAGGGAATGTAGACCGCGCTCTTGAATTTTTCGACGTATTCGGAGATCCGGCCGCGGCGCACATTTTTCAGATCCATCACGAAGGCGAGCTTCTGGTCGGTGAACCCGGCTTCGTCGTAAATGTAGCCACCGGAATCTGAAAAGGTGACCGGCTTGGCTCCCATGTTGATTAACTTTTCCGCGGTGTATTGCGCGACATTGCCGCTGCCGGAAATCAAACAAGTCATGCCTTCGAGACCTTCCTTACGGGTCTTGAGCATCTCGGCCGCGAAGTAGACCGCGCCATAACCGGTCGCCTGCGGACGAATGAGCGAGCCGCCCCAGGTCAGGCCTTTGCCGGTCAGGACGCCGGTGAATTCGTTCTCGAGCTTCTTGTACATGCCAAAGAGGAACCCAATCTCCCGGCCGCCCACGCCGATGTCGCCGGCCGGAACATCGCGATACGGCCCGATGTGCCGGTAAAGTTCCGCCATGAAAGCCTGGCAAAAACGCATCACCTCGTTGTCGCTTTTGCCTTTCGGATCGAAATCGGAACCGCCCTTGCCCCCGCCCATCGGCAAAGTCGTTAGGGCATTTTTGAAGACCTGCTCGAAGGCGAGGAATTTGAGAATGCCAAGATTGACCGAGGGATGAAAGCGCAGCCCGCCTTTGTAGGGCCCGATCGCGCTGTTCATGTTGATGCGGAAGCCGCGGTTGACCCGGATGTCGCCGGCGTCATCCAGCCACGGCACGCGAAACATGATGACCCGTTCCGGCTCGATCATGCGCTCGAGAATTTTCGCCTTCACGTATTCCGGATGTCGCTCGAGGACGAGCTCGAGCGATTCGGCCACTTCCTGGACGGCCTGATGAAATTCCGGCTCTGAAGGGTTCTTGGCCTTCACCCGAGCCATCAACTCAGTCACATAATCAGTCATAATGATTTGTCCTGGCCGCCTCTGGCGCGGCGCCTAACGAAGTTCGAACCTGCATACCGTATGCCGGACGCGAAATGAAACAGAAGAAAAAATTTGTCCAGCCAGCGGCGAAGGATACTGAATTTTCCCCGGAACGCCACCGTCCCAGGGCAGCGATTCCTCATCAGGTCCCAAAGCGAATTCCATTCCAGCCTTGCTTAGGAAAGCAGACCTCGCTTTTGTTCAAGCCGTCGTGCCGCATTTTCTCGATCAGATTTTCGTGATCGCCAAGCAGCGAATCCTCCTGCTTTTCAGCGGCGCGCCTGATTGGGTCGGCCAGATTGTTTCCAGCCTGCTCAACATCGTCGCTCTCCTCGTGGTCTTTCTCTCCCTTTTCGCTCTCGTCTCGGTCCTGGAAAGAAAAATTTTGGCCCGGATTCAAAACCGCCTCGGGCCCAATCGCGTCGGTCCCTTCGGCTTGCTCCAGCCCGTGGCGGACGGGATCAAGATGTTGATCAAAGAAGACATCGTGCCGCTGCGCGCGGACAAGGTCATGCATTTTCTCGCGCCCATCTTCCTGGCCGCGACGGCGATTCTCGCGCTCGGCATTATTCCTTACGGGCGAAATATGACGCCCTTCACGATCGACGGCGGGATTTTGTTTTTCTTCGCCATCGGCTCGACCACCGAGCTGAGTGTTTTCATGGCCGGTTGGGGGAGCAACAACAAATTTTCCATGCTCGGCGCGATGCGTGCGATCGCACAAATGGTCAGCTACGAGCTGCCGCTCATCATTACGGTCTTGCCGGTCGTGATGATCGTTGGCTCGCTTCGGCCGGATACGATCGTCGCCGCGCAGAGCAGCTATTCGTTAGGCGTGGTGCCACACTGGTTCGTCCTGACTCCGTGGGGGGCGGCGGCCTTCATCCTCTTTTTCGTCTCGGGACTGGTGGAATCGAACCGCACACCTTTCGATATCCCGGAAGGCGAATCGGAAATTGTCGCCGGGCACATGACGGAATATTCCGGCTTTAAGTACGCGATCTTTTTCCTCGGTGAATACCTCGGGATGTTCGCGATCAGCGGCCTTGCGGTGACACTTTTTCTCGGCGGCTGGCGGGCGCCGTTTTCGTTTCTCGGCTTCGTGCCCTCTTATCTCTGGTTTTTCGGCAAGCTTGGCGTTCTGATCTTTGTCTTCATCTGGATCCGAGGCACGCTCCCGCGCACGCGGGTGGATCAGGTGATGAATTTCGCCTGGAAATTCATGCTCCCGATGGCCTTTGCCTGTCTCATCGCGGCGGCTGTCTGGCATTACGGCGGGCGCGGCCTGGCCGGCTGGCTTTGGTCGTTAGGCGTGATCGCGGCGGTTTATTTTATCCTCTCGCGCTTTCTCGAGACCGGGAAGAAGTTCGCGCCGCGCACCTACCGCTTCGCCGAATGAACAGCGCCGCCTTTCTCGTCCTCACGGTGCTGACCCTGGCGGCAGCGCTCGCCGCCGCCACTCTCCCCAAGCTGGTCCACGCTGCGCTCAGTTTTGCCGCAGCGTTTCTCGGCATCGCCGCGTTTTACTTCTTGTTAGGCGCGGAATTCGTCGGGCTCGTCCAGGTCTTCGTTTATGTCGGCGCGGTCGCGGTTTTGATTGTCTTCACCATCCTCCTCACCCGGCGCGTCGGGGAACGGGAGCACGGCTTTAACTGGAGCGGCGTGGTCGTCGCGGTCGCCGTTTTAACCGGACTGGTCTGGGCGATCGTGCGGACGCCGGGTCTTACCGGCAGGGCATCGCCTATCGCGGCGCTTTCCGTTAGGCAAATCGGCCTCGCCCTCATGACCGACTACGTTTGGCCGTTGCAATGCGTCGGGCTCGTCCTGACTGCAGCGTTGATCGGAGCACTCGTGCTCGTGATGGAGGAAAAACGATGATGTGGGCAGTTTTTCCGCCGGGGAGGACGGCCGTAACGGATGCGCAGCAACGGCCGGGCTTTCAATGTTACTCCGTCGTTCGGCGGAGTCTCCGCCGAACACCGCGCAGCGTCCTGCCTGACGAAAAGTCCGCGCCAGCGTTTGCGCTCCGCGCAAAGTGCATTGGGAGAGACTCTCCCAATGCGACGGGGTGGCACCCCGTCTTCCCCGGAGGAGGAATCTCGCGATGACTCCCACGCTCCAACTTTTCCTCATCGTCTCGGCCGCGCTCTTCGGCATCGGCCTGCTCGCGGCGCTCAGCCGGCGTCACGCGATTTTTATTCTCATCGGGATCGAGATGATGCTCGCGGCGGCTGGACTGAACTTTATCGCCTTCTGGCGTTTCGGCCCGCAACCAGCGCCGCCAACCGGCGTCATGGTGACGATCTTCGCGATCGCGATCGCGGCTGCGGAAGCGGCTGTCGGCCTCGCGCTCGTCATCGCGGTTTACCGGCACTACCGCACAACCAACGTCGACCAGCTCGACCAGCTCAAAGGATGAGCAACTGGATCGTCGCTCATCTTTGGTTGATCCCGCTCGTTCCCCTGGCGGCGTCGCTCCTCATTCTTAGCCTAACGAATTCGCGCCGAGCCAGCGCGGCGGGCCTCGCCATCAGTGGACAGGTGGTCGCGCTCCTCCTCGCGGTGGCGGCATTCCTGCCCACCCTGGGCACTCCCGGTTATCGCGTGTTCCAAAATTTCACCTGGCTCACTTTCGGTGAACAAGCCCTCCGGCTCGGCTTCGTTCTCGATCCGCTCGCCGCGGTCATGCTCGTCATGATCACGTTCGTTAGTCTGTGGATTTTTGTTTTCAGCGTCGGCTACATGGCGGCGGATAAAAATTTCACCCGCTTCTTCGCCTATCTCTCGTTTTTCTCCGCCGCCATGCTCGGTGTGGTCATCGCCAACAGCCTGCTCCTGCTTTTCGTCTGCTGGGAGCTGGTCGGCCTCGCTTCCTATCTTCTCATCGGTTTTTGGATCCATAAGCCGAGCGCGGCGGCGGCGGCGAAGAAGGCTTTCATCACCACGCGGATCGGCGATCTCGGGTTTTTTCTCGGGATGCTCTGGCTTTACGGCCGCAGCGGCACCCTGCTTTTTTATGACGGTGGGCGCGGCGCGCTGGAAAGCACCGCGCTGCTGTCGTTAGGCGCAGCGGCGACCGGTATCGCCCTGCTCATCTTTTGCGGCGCGGTTGGCAAATCAGGACAATTTCCGCTCCATGTCTGGCTGCCCGACGCGATGGAAGGCCCGACGCCGGTGAGCGCGCTCATCCATGCCGCCACGATGGTGGCGGCCGGTGTTTTTTTGGTCGCCCGGGTCTATCCCATTTTTTCGTTAGGCAACGTCGCGGGGGTGACGACTTCGCTCAGCGTGGTCGTCTGGATCGGCGTCGTCACGGCGCTGATCTCGGCGCTGATTGCGCTCGCCCAGGCGGACATCAAACGCATCCTCGCCTACTCCACCATCTCGCAGCTCGGTCTCATGATGGTGTCGTTAGGCGTGGGCGGAGTGGCGGCGGGGATCATGCACCTGCTCGCGCACGGCTTTTTCAAGGCGCTCCTTTTTCTCGGCTCCGGCTCGGTCATTCACGGCTGCCACGAGGAACAGGACATCCGCAGGATGGGTGGATTGCGCGGGTTGATGCCGGTGACGTTTTTCACCTACGCGATCGGCATGATGGCGCTGAGCGGCGTGCCGCTTTTCTTCGCCGGCGCCTGGACGAAGGAGGAAATCATTCACGTCACGTCGCAGTGGCCGGTTTCGCAGATTCCTTGTTATCTCACCCTGGCCGGCGTCGTTCTGACCGCGCTCTACATGACGCGGCAGATGATCTACGTTTTCTTCGGCCGGCGCCGCGCCGCGGCCGAGCACGCGCACGAGAGCCCGTCGGTCATGACGCTGCCGTTGATCGTGCTCGCGATTTGCGTGGTCGTTCTCAGCCTCGTTCTCACGCCCGCCTGGCCCTGGCTGCACAGTTATCTTTCTGGCGAAAGTGCGCGCTTTGATTCCGCGCGATTGATCCAACCGGCGCTTTTCGTTTCGCTCGCGCTGGTGGCGTTCGGGATCGGGCTCGGCGTTCTGATTTATCGCCGGGCGAGCGAGGTGGATCCGCTCGAGCGGGCGTGGCCGGCGCTCTTTCGCTTCCTCGAGAATCGGATGTGGCTGGATGAACTTTACGACGGGACCGTGCTGACAGTCGTGCGGAGCGCGGCGCGAATTTCGGATTTTCTTGATCGCTATTTCTGGGACGGCCTCGCCCGCGGATTCGGCGGGCTCGGCAATTCGTTAGGCAGCCTAACGAAAGGTTTCGACGAAGGCGCGCTCAACGCCGGGGCGAACGAGGCCGCCGGCGCGGCCCGCGGTTTCGGTCGGCTCTTTTCGCGGGGCCATTCGGGTCAGATCCAAACCTACCTCGGGGCGATCGCCGTCGGAATGCTGGCGCTGCTCATTCTTTACGCATGGCTCATCTGATCGCCGGACTGATTTTCCTTCCGATTCTGGGCGCGCTTTTTCTCAGCGTCGCGCCGCGGAATTACGCGCGCCCGATCGCGCTCGGGAGCAATTTCCTGACGGCGCTTTGCGCCCTGATGTTGTGGGCGCATTTCAACCCGGCGGTGGCGGGTCTGCAAATGGTGGCGCGCCATGTCTGGATCCCGGCGATCGGCGCGGAGCTGCATGTCGGGATCGATGGGCTGAGTCTGCTCCTGGTTCTGCTGACTTCGCTGGTCTTTCCCTTCGCCTTGCTCGCGCAACGAATGGATCGCGGTTTCTGCGCCTTGATGCTGGTGATGCAGGCGGCGCTCTACGGCACCTTTACGGCGCAGAATTTCATTCTCTGGTTTTTGTTTTACGAGATGAGCCTCATCCCCGGGTTCTTGCTCATCAAAGTGTGGGGCGGCGCCGGGCGCGATCGCGCGGCGACGAAGTTTTTCCTCTACACCTTCCTCGGGAGTGTGGCGATGCTGCTCTCTTTTCTCGGTATTTTTCTCGTTAGGGGAACTTTTGATTTTGCGGAACTGGCGGCGCTCGGGAAAGGCGGATTGCTCACGGGAAATGTCCGCTGGTTGGCCTTCGCCGGGATTTTTCTCGGGCTCGCGGTGAAGGTGCCGCTCTTCCCGTTTCACACCTGGCTACCCGACGCCTACGAAGCCGCACCGACCGGCGCCTCAATGGTCCTGACCGGTGTGCTCTCGAAGATGGGCGTTTACGGCTTCATCCGCCTGCTCCTGCCGCTTTTCCCTAACGAAATCAAAATCGTCGGTCCGTGGCTGCTCGGGCTCGCGGTTTGCTCGATCGTCTTCGCTTCACTCGCGGCCTGGGCGCAGAAAGATCTGAAGCGAATGGTCGCCTATCTCTCGATCAACCACCTCGGTTACTGCATGCTCGGGCTTTTCGCCGTCACCGCTACGACCGCCGTTCCCGCGGCCGAGGCGCAGGCGGCCTTGAGCGGTGTCTTCCTGCAAATCCTCAACCACGGAATTACCGCGGCTGCGCTCTTCTATTTCGTCGGCCTGCTCGAGCAGCGCCGTGGCGCGCGCGGCCTGGATGACTTCGGCGGACTGATGCAACGCACCCCACTCCTGTGCGGCTGGATGAGCGTGGCAATGTTTTCTTCGTTAGGCCTGCCTGGTCTGAACGGCTTTGTTAGCGAGTTCCTCATTTTCAAAGGTTCGTTTGCGCTCGCCCCCGGCTATACCGCTGTCGCCGTTCTCGGATTGCTCATCACCGCGATCGTTTTCCTGCGCGCGATGCAGGCGCTCTTCAGCGGGCCGCTGGCGCAGAGTTGCGGGCAATTTCCGGATCTGCGCCTGAGCGAGAAATGGATCGTGGTGCCGGTCGCGCTGCTCATGTTCGCGATTGGCGTTTATCCGCAGTTCATCCTTACCATCTTCAATTCCACCGTGGGGCAGATGGCACGATTGTTAGGCTGATTGCTGTCTTATGAGGAAAACTTTGGTCCCGGTCGCGCAGATTACTCAGGCGATTCATTTTCTCCGAGGTCAACGGGTCCTGCTCGATTTCGACCTGGCGACGCTCTACGAAGTTCCGACCGGCCAACTGAACCGGGCGGTAAAACGAAACCGCAGCCGATTCCCAACCGACTTCATGTTTAGATTGAGCGTGGAGGAGGTAGAGCGTTTGAAATGCCAAATTGGCATTTCAAAACCGGGCCGGGGCGGAAGGCGCGCAGCTCCCTTTGCTTTCACCGAGCAAGGCGTGGCCATGCTCTCGAGCGTCCTGAACAGCGAACGCGCGGTAAAGGTCAACATCGCGATCATGCGCGCCTTCGTGAAGCTGCGCGAAACCCTCGAGACGAATCGCGAACTGGCGCAAAGATTTTCAGAACTCGAGCAGCGGGTGGGAAAACATGACGACGAGATCGCCGCGATCATTGAAGCCATCCGGCAGCTCGTGGCGCCGGCCAGGAAGCCCGCGCGCGAGATTGGATTTCACGTCCGCGAGACCTCGCCGCGCTACGGGAAGCGCCCACGCCGATGATCGCCTGGACCATTTATCTCACCTTCGCCGGCGCGATCGTGCTCCTTTTCCTGCCCCGGGCTTTGGCGCGTTGGCTCGCGCTGGCGACCGCCGTGAGCGGGCTTGCCCTGAGTCTTGCCGCTTTCTTTGCGCGCCAGACCGATTTCGCCCACTTCACGACGATCGTGCAGGTGCCCTGGGTACCGGCCCTGGGCATGAATTACCATCTCGCCGCCGATGGCATCAGCCTAACGATGGCGCTGGTCACCGGCATCACGGCGGTCTGCGCGGTGCTTTTTTCCTGGAAAGTGGAGAACCGGCCTAACGAATTCTTTTTCTGGCTTCTTCTCGTCGTCGGCGGGTCTTACGGAGTTTTTCTGAGCGCGGATTTGTTTCTCTTTTTCGTCTTCTACGAGCTGGTGATCGTGCCGAAATACTTCCTCATCGCAATCTGGGGATCGACCAACAAGGAATACGGCGCGATGAAGCTGACCCTTTATTCCTTCCTCGGCGGCGCGCTCGTTTTCATCGGCATCCTCGCGGCCTATACCGCGGCCGGCTCGCTCGATCTTCCGCAGCTCGCCCAGTTCCCGTTCCCTCCCTCGCTCCAATTCTGGGCCTTCCCGGTTTTGTTCCTCGGCTTCGCCATCCTCGGTGGCATCTGGCCGCTGCATACCTGGGCGCCGACCGGGCACGTCGCCGCGCCCACGGCCGGCTCGATGTTGCTCGCCGGGATCGTGATGAAGCTGGGTGCCTATGGCGCGCTCCGGGTCGCGATGAACCTTTACCCGTTAGGCTGGACGATCTGGAGCAAGTGGATCGCGATCTTTGCCGTCATCGGGATTGTTTACGCGGCGGCGGTGGCGTTGCGGCAAAGCGATCTCAAATTCGTCATCGGTTATTCGAGCGTGAGTCACATGGGATTCGTCCTTCTCGGCCTGGCCGCGGGCAACGTTCTCGGCGTCTCCGGGTCAGTTCTGCAAATGTTTTCGCACGGCGTGATCGGCGCCCTTCTCTTCGCCCTGGCCGGCGCGATTTATTATCGGACGCATACGCGCAATCTCGATGATCTCGCCGGCCTGCAGTTGAGCCGCACGATGCCGTTCTTTGCCTTTGCCTTCATCGTGGCGTCGGCGGCTTCGATGGGAATTCCGGGGTTCAGTGGATTCGCCGCCGAAATCACTATCCTGATCGGCGCGTGGAAGACTTTTCCGGTCGCGGTGTGGGTCACTGGTTTTGGGATGGTGCTGGTCGCGGCCTTCACCCTTCGCGCTCTGAAAAAGACCTTTTTCAGCGACGACCGCCTCGGCGCCGGAGTGGAAACGATCCGACCTAACGAGACTATAACCTGGGCGGAAAAGGTTGGCGTCAGTCTCCTGATTTTTGCCACCCTGGCGGTCGGGCTTTATCCAAAGGTGTTGCTCGACCGGATCATGCCGGCGGTGGAAACGATGCGCTTCCTCAAGCCATGAGTTACCTCGAGCTCCTCCACCTCGCCGCGCCCGAAACGATCGTTGTCGTGACGGCGCTGACCGTGCTCGCGATCGGCCTAACGAAATCTCGAATCTCGGGATTTTGCTCGGGGGTGGCGGCGGCGGGATTGCTTTTCGCGATTGCCGGCGTGCTCGAGTTGCCGCGGAATGCCGTTCTCTTTGACGGGATGCTGGTGATTTCGCCGCTCAATTCCCTCTTCAAGATCGTCTGCCTGACCCTTGCGTTTTTCACCGTGCTGCTGGCGCGGAGCGAACGGGCTTTGCCTAACAAGGGTGAATACTTCGCCCTCATCCTCCTCGCCACAATTGGCCTGCTCCTCCTGGTCGGCAGCGAGGAGTTACTCATGATTTTCATCGGGCTCGAGCTCACCGGGCTATCGCTTTATATCCTGGTCGCTTTCGACAAGAGCAATCAGCGCGGGACGGAAGCCGCGTTGAAATATTTCCTTTTCGGGAGCACGGCGAGCGCCTTCACCCTTTTTGGCCTGAGCTGGATCTATGGCGCGGCGGGCACGACTTCGCTCGCCGGCATTGCCGCGAAAGTGAGTGCGCAGGGCTTTCCGCCGCTGCTCTTTGTTGGCGTTGTCATGACATTGATCGGCTTCGCCTTCAAAGTGGCCGCGGCGCCCTTTCACCTCTGGGCGCCCGATGCTTACGAGGCGGCGCCGATCCCGAGCGCAGCGTTCATCGCTTCGGGGTCGAAGGTGGCCTCGTTTCTCGTGCTCGGGAAGATCGTCCTCCTCGGATTTGGCCCGCTTGCCGGAAACGCCGCCTGGCATGCGATGTCCGCCGGCTGGATGCCTGTGCTGGCGGTGCTGGCCGCCTTCTCCATCCTGCTCGGAAATCTCGTTGCGCTCGTGCAGAAAAACGTGCGCCGGCTCCTGGCCTACTCCGCTGTCGCGCATGGCGGTTACACCTTGCTCGGCCTCGTCGCGGCCGGCCGCGAAGGATTTGCCGCGACACTCTTTTACACGTCGGTTTACGCTTTTACTCTGCTCGGCGCCTTCGGCGTGGTCGCGTTCGTTAGGCAAGAGAGCGGAGGCGACGACCTCGCGGATTTCGCCGGTCTGCGCGCCCGTTCTCCGCTCTTCGCGGCTTGCATGGCGATCTTCCTTCTCTCGTTAGCCGGCCTCCCGCCGCTTGCCGGATTCTTCGGGAAGTTTTATCTCTTTAGCGCGGCGCTGCGGGCGGACGCGAATCAGGGCCTTCTCTGGCTCGTCGCGCTCGCGCTCTTTGGCAGCCTTATCTCGCTTTATTATTACCTGATCGTTCTGAAGGTGATCTTTCTCGATCAACCGGTCGCAGGACAGGCGGAACGGTTTGCCTCGGAACGCGTCGCATCCGCTCCGGACTTATTGCAAAAGCTGATTGTCAGCGGGCTCGCCGCGCTCGTCCTGTTCCTCGGGGTTTGGCCGACGGCGCTGGTCGCACCGATCCTGACTGCCTTGCGCTAAGGGTGCGCGATGCCAGAAGAACGTGGGATGATCGAGGCCGCGCGGCGTCTGCGAACAGCCGTCGCCAGGCTTCGTTTTGCCGCGCCGGTCACTCACGTTTACAACCCGCTCGAATACGCCTGGCCGGCGCACCAGATCTATCTGCGGCGCTACGCCACCGGCCGCAAACGCGTCGTCTTCCTGGGCATGAATCCGGGCCCGTTTGGGATGGCGCAGACCGGTGTGCCGTTTGGACAGATCGCCGCCGTGCGCGACTGGCTCGGCATCAAGGCTCCGATCGCCACTCCGCCTAACGAACATCGCAAGCGTCCCGTTACCGGTTTCGCCTGCACCCGCAGCGAAATCAGCGGTGCGCGCTTATGGGGATTGTTTGCCGAAAAGTTTGGCAACGCAGAAGCGTTCGCACGGCGACACCTGGTCCTGAATTATTGTCCGCTCGCTTTTCTCGAAGCGAGCGGCCGCAATCGCACTCCCGACAAACTCCCCGCCGCCGAGCGCGCCGCGCTTTTCGCGGTTTGCGATGAACATTTGCGCGAAGTCATCCGCCTCCTGCGGCCCCGCTGGGTTGTCGGCGTCGGCGACTTCGCGACTCGGCGAGCGGAGCAGGTCTTGGAGGGCGACGCGCTTCGCGTCGTTCGTATTTTGCATCCCAGCCCGGCGAGCCCGGCGGCAAACCGTGATTGGGCGGGAAGAGTCACCGCCCAGCTGAAGGATTACGGGATTTGGACGTAAGACGAGTGTTACTTCTCGAAGCTTGACGCACGGATTCGAGCGACAAAAAATCGGCGCATGAAAAAGAAAACCGCAGTTGCCTCTCTCGCCGCAGCAATGCTCGCGGCCAGCCTTATCGTCCCTCTCTACGGGCAGTCCTCGCCTACCGAAACAACGGCCTCGCCCGCAGCCGGTGCGCCGACGGAAGCGGAGATGAAGCAGATGATGGAGTTGGGGAAACCCGGCGAAAATCATAAAGCCCTCGCCCAGCTCGCCGGCACCTGGTCCTACAACGTCCAGATGTGGATGGCGCCCGGCGCGCCGCCGATGAAATCGCACGGCACCGAGGTGCGCAGATCCATCATGGGAGGCCGCTTCTTCGTCGCCAACGTTACCGGGATGATGAAAATGCCCGGGGCGGACGGCAAAATGCAGGAAATGGAGTTCAAGGGAATGTCGGTCGAAGGCTACGATAACGTGAAACAAAAATTCGTCGCGACCTGGTGCGACAACATGGGCACCAGCATCACTTTAATGGAGGGAAGCTATGACCCGGCGAGCAAGACCTTCACCTTTAACGCCGAGATGGAGATGATGCCCGGAATGAAAACGAAGGTGCGCGAAGTCCTAAAGATGGTGGACGCCAATCATCACCACCTTGAATGGTATGAAGACCGTGGCGGCCAGGAGACCAAGACGATGGAGATCGACTACACGCGTAAGTCTTAAGCGAAATCCAGAGCGCGGGCGGGCGTGAACTGCTCGCCTGCGCTCTGCCTTCCTGCGGTCGCCACGCCATTCCAAAGTCTGAATAAGTCGTTTTCAAGACTTTGTCTTTGCTCGGAGCAGGGCAGATCATTCGCGCCATGAAAAGACTGCTCCTGATCCTTTTGTCGTTAGCCGCCGCCTCTTCCCAGGCGGCCAGTCCCGCGCCCTCCGCTACCCCGGCGGCGACGGCGCCGCCTTGCGTTGCGCCTGAGTTTCGGCAGTTCGACTTTTGGCTCGGTCACTGGAAGGTTATCGGCCCAAAAGGTCAACAGGTTGGGACCAGCGAGATCAGTCGCGTTTCCGAAGGCTGCGCCATCCGTGAGCAGTGGTCCGACAACAACGGCAAAGGCGGGACGAGCCTTAATTATTATGACCCTGCCGAAAAGCAGTGGCACCAGGATTGGGTTGGAGGCGACGATACGATTCTTCATCTTCAAGGCGGGCTGAAGGATGGCGCGATGGTTATGAATGGAGCCATCAAAGGCTCCAAAGGCACTTATCTCAATCGCATCACCTGGACGCCGCTTCCGGAGGGAAAAGTGAAACAGGAATGGGCCATCTCGACCGATGAGGGCGCGAGCTGGAAGACATCTTTCGTGGGTATCTACGAAAAACCCTAAGACCGGCGCTCGCGGCTTTTTAGATTGTTCATAGACTGAAGTGTCGTGATCGCCTCACGGCGGGCATCCAATTTGTGAGCGACACGACCATCGACCCCCGGTTTTTGCAGCGGGCGCGGCAGCCGGGTCTCGATCTGCTCCGGGCGCTGGCCATCATCGTGGTGGTTATCTATCACACCGGGATTTACGGGTTTGCCCTGCCTTTCCGCGTGCATCGCTTCGGCTGGGTGGGCGTCGATCTCTTCTTTGTCTTGAGCGGCTATCTCATCGGCGGCCAATTGCTCACGCCGCTCGCCCGCGGAGAGCGGATCAACTTTCCTCGCTTTTATGCACGTCGGGCCTTGCGCATTTTGCCCGCTTACTTCGTCGTTCTTGCCCTTTACTTCCTTATCCCTTCCTGGCGGGAGTTTCCGAACATCTCGCCGCTCTGGAAGTTCCTTGCCTCGGTGCAGAATATCGACCTGCAGGGCGGGACGGCGTTTTCCCACGCGTGGTCGCTCGCGGTGGAGGATCAGTTTTATCTGGTCCTGCCTTTTGTTCTTCTCCTTGTGAACCGCGGGCGCCGCGGCGGAGTCGTTATTCCCGCCCTTATCTTTGCGGGCGGGCTCGCACTGCGCGGTTGGCTTGGCTTTCTGTATCCCAGCGAGACCGGCGTTTCTTTTCGGGCGTTTCAAAAGTGGATTTACTATCCCACCTGGACACGGCTCGATCCGTTAGTGTTTGGCGTAGTGCTAGCGGCGATCGAGAAATACCGTTCCGCCTGGTGGACGCAGCTGATGCAATGGGCGCCCTGGCTCTGGTTGCCGGGATTGGCTGCGATTGTTTACGGGTTATATCTCGGCGAGGACGATATCACCCTTACGACCTGCATCTGGCAATTCCCGCTCATTGCCTTCGGGATGGCGACGCTTCTCATCTGCGCGGTCAGTCCGCAGCTTTCTTTCCGACGCGTCAAAGTGCCGGGCGCGGCCTTTCTCGCCAGCATCGCTTATAGCGTTTACTTGAGTCACAAACTCGTCATCCATTTCGTCATCCAACTCTGTTCCGCTGATCAGCTCTCCCTCGTCGCGTGGCCAGCGCTGCTTTTGGTCGAAGCCTTCATCTATGCCGGTGGCGCGCTTTTGTTCTTTGTCGTCGAGCGACCTTTTCTTCAGCTCCGGCGTCGCATCGCGCAGTGATGAACATTTTGGCCATGCCAACGAGACCGGGTAGAATTTCTCGATGCTGATCGCGCTGTTATGAGCTGGATTAAAACGATTCCTGTGGCGGACGCCTCCGGACCTTTGCGAGCGCTCTACGATCGGATCGCCGGCCCCGACGGACAGATCGACAACGTCTTGCAGGTTCACAGCCTGCGTCCGCACACGCTGGAAGGGCACATGGCGCTCTATAAAAATGTGCTGCATCATCGTGATAACACGTTGCCAAAATGGATCCTCGAGACGGTGGGCTTGTCGGTCAGTCTCCTCAACGGCTGCGCCTATTGCGTGGAGCATCACTTTGCCGGTTTGCGGCGGCTGTTGCGCGATGACGAGCGCGCAACGGCCATCCGGGTCGCGCTGGAGGATGGGTCGGGTTCGAATGCTTTCGACGCGCGCGAAACGGCGATCCTCGATTACGCACGCCAGCTCACCTGCGCTCCCGCGGAAATCACGGAGGCCGCGGTGATCGCCTTGCGCGAGAACGGACTGAACGACGGCGAGATTCTTGAGATCAACCAGGTCGTTAGTTATTTCGCTTATGTGAATCGGACCGTGCTCGGTCTCGGAGTGACGACGGCTGGGGATCAGCTTGGGCTCTCCCCAAGCGAGGGGGATTGGCGGCACTTGTAACCGAGGCGATCTGCCGCGTCGCGACGCGGACAGCCCCTCACCGGACCCCAAAATTCCCTCTACTGAACTGGAGCGCAGGCCGCGGGTCGCAATTTTCCCGTTATGCGCTATAGTCGCCGATGGCCAAACCATCAGGCGTCTCTTTTTCCCGTCGTGCTCCCGATAATATCACCGAAGAACTCGTCGCAGTGCTTTCCTCAAAGGCCTCTTACGAATTCAAGCCGTTGTTCGATATCATCCTGCTCAATCTGCGGGAGCGGAACGCGGCCAGCGGCGGCGAAGAGATGCTCCGCCTCCGCGCCTACGAGAAGCTGCAGGGGCTGGTCAGCCAGGGTGCCGTGAGCCGCAAAGTCAACGGGACGACGAAGAAATACAAAGGCGTCACCGCGCGCCTCACTGCCTTGGGTGCGGAGATGGAAGTGCTGCGTTCCGATTGGAACCAGCGCGCCGCCGCCAAGGCTGCCGCGGCAAAGTAAACGGTCGCCGCCCGGCCGGCGAGTCTCGGAAATGGAGTGCGCGGCGCTGCCCTCCAAGTTGCCCCCAATCTTTGGCGCTCGGTTGCCACTCGGCGGCCGCTCTTTACTGCGTCTTCGCAAGATATTGGAAGGGACCACTCTTATGACTCTATCCTGCCGTCGACTGCCTTTGCTGCGTGCTTCGCTTCTTGTTGTCTTGCTGACCCTTAATGGCAACTATACACGCGTCCGCGGCGCAAATGATCGGCTGTTGGGAGAGTTACGGACAACTTCGCCTATCGATCGGCAACTAAGCTCAAATCATGGCCGGGCGCCCGGCCAAAACTCCTTTGGCCTACGAATCTCCCTGAAGGGATGAGGCGGCTGGCACGGCGCTCGCTGCTTCCTTCCGCTCAGGGAATTGAATAATGCAAACCGATAATCGACCAAGGAGTAAGATGAAGAGATTTATAACCATATTGATGAGCTGTTCGCTGGCCCTGGCCGCCGGCGCTCTCGCCCAGCAGGACGAAGGACAGCAACCCACGCCCAAGAAAAAACACGCGGCAAAAGCAAACGCGCAACCGGACCAGGGAGCAAAACCCGCGGCGCACCCGCCGCGCGTCTCCCAAGCTCGCGCCCATGCAAAGGTTCATGGAAACATGCCCGCTAACCCGGCAAACCCGGCAAAAACGCAGGCCCCTGCGAATGCACAGGCCCATGCGAATTCCCAGGCCGAGCCACACAAGAAAGGACAACACGCCGCCAAGCAAGCCGCGAGCGCAAATGAAACCGCGCCGGTGGCGGCTCAGGCCAACCCGCCAAACGCGCCTGCTGACCAAAAGAAGCCGCGCGCAAACAATCGCGTCGCCAAAGGGAAAAAGCCGGACGTTCAGGCGATCAAAGCTCAGCACGCCAACTTTCATGCTCAGCCAAAACCGAAGCAAGCTCCGGCCGTTACCTTCAGCCAGAACCGGCGGATAGAGGGTAGCGATCACTGGCAGGGCGAAAAATATGCCGTTTTCCGCTCTTACCATCCCGAAAGGCATGACCGGAACTGGTACCGTTCGCGCTACACCCGAGTCGAGCTCATCGGTGGTGGCTATTACTACTGGAATGCCGGCTATTGGTATCCGGCCTGGGGTTACAGCCCCTCGGAGTCCTACTACGCTTATGACGGCCCGATCTATGTTGGGCAACGCGCTGAGCCGCCCGACCAGGTGATCGCGGATGTGCAAGCCGCCTTGCAGGAAATGGGTTACTACCATGGCGAGGTGGATGGGTTGCTCGGGCCGTTGACCCGCGAAGCCCTCACCGGTTACCAATCGGATAACGGACTCTACACCACCGCCGCGATCGATGAGCCTACTCTCGCATCGCTCGGGCTGGGCTAAGACAAACTCACTCGTAAAGGAAAGCCGCCGGGTCCGAGCCCGGCGGCTTTTCTGTTTGGCGGCGCGCAGTTTCTCGGATCCCGGGCCGGTCAGGTGCTTGCGTTATCTCACCTCGCGCGGCAGAATCCCCGGTTGCGCTGCGTCTCACTTAATCTGAAGCACAGCCTAACGAGAATGGCATTCTCCAGCGCCACGTCGGATTTCCGGTGAAATATTTTTGCGCCTTCTTTTTCTTCGCGCTCCTCGTGACTCCGCTCGAGGCTCGGGTCGAGCGAGTGGAAATCCTTTCGCGCGCTGATGTGCTCGGCGGCCGGGCGTTCGGCGACGCCGGCGGGTATGAGAAGCTAATCGGGAAGGTCCACTTCGCGGTAAAACCGGAGACGGCGGCAAACAAGATCGTGGTCGATCTCGACAAAGCGCCGCGCAATGCCCGGGGCGAAGTCGAGTTCGCGGCTGACCTTTACATTCTCAAACCAAAGGACGCGGCGCACGCCAGCGGCAGCGGTTTGATCGAAATCCCAAATCGCGGCGGCAAAGGTATGCTGCACGTCATCCAGGACGCCAAGAGCTCGCTCGATCCCACCAGCGCGGAAGAGTTCGGCAACGGCTTCCTCATGCGCCGCGGCACCACCCTGATCTGGCTCGGTTGGCAATGGGATGTGCGCGACGAACCGGGCCAGATGCGACTCTATGCGCCCGTCGCGAAGGGTGCCGGCGGCACACCGATCACGGGCCTCGTCCGCTCGGATTTCATCGTCGATAAGAAAGCGACCGAGCAACCGCTCGGGCATATGATCTCGGGCCGAATCGGCGGAACCGAATACGCCTGCTCCGATCCGAACGACCCGGCAAATGTGCTCACCGTGCGCGAAGCGCCGTTAGGCGAACGCCGCATGATTCTGCGGAAGGAGTGGCAATTCGTGGAGGCGCCAGCCTTAAAGCTCTCCGGCCTCCGCGCCATCCGCCTAACGAGTGGGTTCGAGCCTGGAAAAATATACGAAGTCGTCTATCGCGCGCAGGATCCGGTGGTGGTCGGGCTCGGCCTCGCGGCGGTGCGCGATTTCGCTTCCTGGCTCAAGAGCGAACGCGATAACGTCGCGCCGCTCAAGCGCGTTTACGCGATGGGAATTTCGCAATGCGGCCGCTTTCTGCGCCAGTTTCTCTTCGATGGCTTTAACGCCGATGAAGAGGGCAGGATCGCGCTCGATGGTCTCCTCGTGCACGTCGCGGGTGCGGGTCGCGGCAGCTTCAATCATCGCTTCGCCCAGCCCTCGCGCGACGCGCAGCCGACGAACACCTTCTTCTATCCGACCGACATCTTCCCTTTTGCTGACATTCCCACGACCGACCCGGTGAGCGGCCAAACCGCCGGTCTCCTCGATCGCGCCCGCGCCGCCCACGTCGTCCCGAAGATTTTCTACAGCAACACCTCCTACGAATACTGGTCGCGCGCCGGCTCGCTCATCCACACCTCGCCTGACGGCCAGCGCGATCTGCCGTTGCTGGATGACGCGCGGATTTACTTCTTCGCCGGCCTTCAACATTTCTCTTCGCCCTTCCCGCCCGAGCGCGAAAAGGAGGGCCCGGGGATGACGCAAAATCTTCCCAACCCGAATCCGGTTTCCTATTTCTGGCGCGCGCTTTTTGTCGCGATGGACGACTGGGTGCGCGCCGGGAAAGCGCCGCCGTCGAGCCGGTATCCGAAACTCTCGGATGGAACACTCGTTAGGCGCGAGGAGGTCAAGTTCCCGCAAATCCCCGGCCAACATCTGCCCGAGACCGTGCACCGCGCCTTCCACGTCGACTATGGCTCGCAATGGAAGAACCGCCTCATCACCAAACAGCCGCCCGCCGTCGGCCAGCCCTTCCCGGTCTTCGTTCCGCAGGTGGACGAGCAGGGCAACGATCTCGGCGGCGTGCGTCTCCCCGAGCTGGACGTCCCGCTCGCCACCTACACCGGTTGGAATCTGCGCGCTCCAGCGATTGGCTTCCCTAACGAACGCGCCAGCTTCCTCGGCTCCGATCTGCCCTTCCCGAAGACGGCTGTCGCGGCGCAAGCCTCGCACGACCCGCGCGAGCCGATCAGTACGCGCTACCCATCTCGCCAGGACTACCTGAAAAAGTTCCAGGCGGCCGCGGAGAAACTCGCCGCCGCCCGGTTTCTTTTGTCCGAAGACATCCCTATGCTCGTTAGGCGCGGAAGTCAGGAATGGGATTGGGCCGACGCCAGGACCAAGTAAGTGCAAAGGGTGGAGGCTCTCAACGCTGCGCCAAGGCGTAGATCCCTACTTGTGCGCCTGGGTTTGCTGATAAAACACATTTAGCCAGCGCCCCTCCCGCTTCATGTAGAGTGAGCTGACCCAGCAGGGCGATGGCACCGCTTTGCCGTGGCAAGTGGTTTCCTGGGCCTCGTGATAAGTCAGGATTGCGGCCTCGCTCCCCAGCATTCGCATTTCGAAGCTATCTAGCGAGTAGTCTCTGACCTGGCAGTCTCCACTGGCCACTCCGGCGACTACTTCCTT
This sequence comes from uncultured Verrucomicrobiae bacterium, assembly GCA_963792775.1. Classification (GTDB taxonomy): domain Bacteria; phylum Verrucomicrobiota; class Verrucomicrobiia; order Chthoniobacterales; family UBA10450; genus Palsa-1392. The sequence goes on from CAWBXU010000019.1 coordinate 21,947, forward strand.
CTTATCCGAGGCCCCGCCGAAACCAAGCTCCACGTGATCATCCGAGAGAAAGCCTTCGAAGAACTTTCCATCATGATCTTTCCACGCCTTCCACGATTGCTTTTCCAGTTGGACGAGTTGCTCCTTTAGCTTGGCTGAATCTTCCTGTGCGGCCCGGCCTGGGGAAGGCAGGAAGGAAAGACAGAGGCTGAAGGAGCAGATGGTGATGATAGGTAGAGTTTTCATGCTGCGCTTTTTGTCTGCGGAAAACGCACCCGCCGCCATGACATCGTGACGACTATCTCGGACGTGTGATGCT
>CAWBXU010000020.1:0-11583 GCA_963792775.1 uncultured Verrucomicrobiae bacterium
GACGAGCAATACGACGAATCGAAGACGCTACATAACATCACCAATTGCTTGAGGAGTTCGTCGAGATGGAGAAAGTCGGGCGCGTCGAAGTTTGTCATCATGGGTTCTTTCCCGGCAGGCTAGCAGGTGGCGCGCGCCAGCTCCACGGAAGATTGCGACGTCTGGTCGTGGACACTCCCGGCCGTCTGGCGCAACATGACAACCATGATCAAAGGCAGCGAAGTTCGAAAGGCGGATCATCCCATCGCAACGTTTCTCCTCGACCGCTGGTCGCCCCGCGCCATGTCCGGCGAAAAAATTTCCACCGAAGAACTGCTACCGCTCTTCGAGGCGGCGCGCTGGGCGCCTTCGTCCTTCAACGCCCAGCAATGGCGCGCGCTCTACGCTCCTCGGGAGAGCGAGCATTGGCCCACTTTTCTCGGCCTGCTCGGCGAAGGAAATAAAGCCTGGGCGAAAAACGCCGGCGCTCTTGTTGTTTTTATCTCCTGCAAGACCTTCGAATACAACGGTGAGCCCTCAGTGACGCACTCCTACGATGCAGGAGCGGCCTGGCTGAGTTTTGCCTTGCAAGGATTCCAGCAAGGTCTGGTCGTGCATGGGATGGAAGGTTTCGACTACGAACGTGCTCGCGTCGAGCTAAAGATACCGGAGGGATTTTCGGTCGAAGCGATGGCTGCTGTCGGTCGGCCCGGCCCGAAGGAAGTGTTACCAGAAAAGTTGCAAAGCCGGGAAAGCCCTAACGATCGTCGCAAAGTCAACGAAAGTATCTGCGAAGGGCCGTTTCAATTCTGAGCCAGGTTCGATATTAACAAACTATGGAAACGCTCGATCACCTTTTCGACAGCAATAAGTCCTGGGCGGAACGCATTCGCCAGATGGAACCGGATTTCTTCCTCGAGCTCTCGAAACAGCAATTCCCGACCTATCTCTGGATCGGCTGCGCGGATAGCCGGGTGCCGGCCAATCAAATTGTAGGACTTCTCCCGGGAGAGTTATTCGTGCATCGCAACATCGCCAACCTGGTCGTTCACACGGACCTGAATTGTCTCTCGGTCATGCAATTTGCGGTCGATATTTTGAAAGTGCGCCACATCATTGTCTGCGGACACTATGGCTGCAGCGGCGTCCTCGCTGCCCTCCGGCGCGATCGCCTCGGCCTGAGCGATAACTGGCTGCGTCATGTCCAGGATGTCCGGCAGAAACACGAGAAGTTACTCGCCCATGCCAAAGGCGATTCCGCCGCGGCCGATCGCCTCTGTGAGTTAAACGTTATCGAGCAGGTCGCGAATGTGTGCCAGACCACGATCGTGAATGACGCCTGGGAACGCGCGCAAGAGCTAACCGTACACGGCTGGATCTACGGACTCACCGATGGTCACCTGCGCGACCTGCATGTCAGCGCGAATCATCCGGCCGGCGCGCTCGCCGCCTACGAAGCAGCGCTCGCCGCTTTGTCCTAGAGGCGTCGCCGCTTCTCCTCCTGCTCGTGCTCGTAATCGAAATAGATTCCCGATCGAGCACAAGCACGAAGGAGAGCGAGAGAGTGCCGGCGGAGGGGATCGAACCCACACACCCTTGCGAGTACCAGATTTTGAGTCTGGCGCGTCTGCCAGTTCCGCCACGCCGGCTGATCGAGCGGGTGAGAAGCTACGAAATTCATCGCGAGCCGCAAGTGCATCGCCCTGCCGTTTTCCTTGCCGCTATTTTGGAATGGGAGTATTCTCACCTCATGAAGACATACGTTCGTAGCGCGTTAGTTCTCGCGGCTTTTGCCGCTTCGGGAGCCTTTGCCGCCAGTCCGCCCGTCGAAGTGACGGTCAGACACACCTCCGGCGGTCAACTGATGGAAAAGGTCATGACCGACTCCGGCGGTAACTTTGCCCTGAAAAAGTTACCGGCTGGAGCCTACACACTTGAGTTCCGTTGTAAGAACTCGAGCGACCTAAAAAATGAACAGTTCACACTCACCGTCAGTGGGACGCGGCAGGCAGGAACCCAGGGCGGTATCACCGGGACCAGCCTCGTCGGCGGCGTCGCACTCAATGTTGAGATGGCCCCCGGCGCGAAAGTGACGGGACAAATCGCGACGGGCGCCTATGCGGGTAAGAAAAAGAACCTCTACTGGGCCCCGCAAATATTGGGGAGCAATATTGCCGGGCATTGGACGGAGAACGGAAGCGAAGTCCCGGCTTACAACGTGGTGCGCCTGGCACCGGATGTTATCCAGAAGATGCAGGACAACGCCTATCCCCGGGAAAACGGGCGTTGAGTTGCCGGGAGAACTTGCGCTTAGAACTGCCTCACCACCTCTAAGCGAATCAGAAAATCTCGTCGCGCGGTTGCAAACCGCGCGGCGGTCCGAGGACTTCGCGCAGAACGACAGCCTGACGAACGCTTCCGCGGCGGCGCAAAAGTTCGCCTAACGAAGCCATCGGCGCGAGACGCGGTGCTGGCGCTGTCCGCTCCGCGGGAATGAGCGGCGAAAGCGGGAGGCTGACTGGCATCCGCGGCGCGGGCGGCGGAGGACTCGGTGCCGGTGGAGACGGCACCTCCACCACAATCGGCGGCGGCAGTGGCGAACTCGTTAGGGGAGGGAGCGGCTGCTCCCATTTACGTTTCGTCACCCTGCGCGGGGTGGTGGGCGACGTGGGCGTGACGACGCGCCGCGGAACCGCTTGCCGCGGCCGAACCGGTGGTGGCGGCTTTGTCCCGGGAGGCGCGCCTAACGCCTCCAGAAAACGGCGGACCCGTTCCTCATCGCTTTGCGGCGGCGGCGGCCGCTGCGCGGGTTCGTTAGGCGAAGAGCCGGTCGGCTCTTCCTTCTCGCTCGAGGCCTGTTTCGTGAGCCACTTAAAAACGAGGGCAATGCCGGCGAGAACGAGAAAGATGATCGTGTCGTTCATCGCAGAAGCTGGGATTCGTTAGGCCAAAAGCGGGAAATTCAGGGCGCTTCTGTCGTCGGCTTTTCGCCCGCGATCGATTCGCGCATCGTCGTGTCGGCCTGCACGTTTTTCATCCGCACGTAGTCCATGATCCCGAAATTTCCGGAACGGAAGGCATCGGCCATTGCTTGCGGAACGAGCGCTTCCGCCTCGACGACTTTCGCGCGCATTTCCTGAGTCCTGGCCCGCATCTCCTGCTCGACCGCGACGGCCGCGGCGCGACGCACCTCCGCCTTCGCCTGGGCGACACGCTTGTCCGCGTCGGCCTGCTCGGTCTGAAGTTTCGCCCCGATGTTGTCCCCGATGTCGACGTCCGCAATATCGATCGAGAGAATCTCAAAGGCGGTTCCGCTATCGAGCCCCTTGTGCAGGACGAGCTTCGAGATGCGATCGGGATTCTCAAGCACATCCTTGTAAGTGTCGGCCGAACCGATCGAGGTCACGATCCCCTCGCCCACCCGCGCGATAATCGTTTCCTCGGTCGCGCCGCCGACGAAGCGATCGAGATGCGAACGCACCGTGACCCGCGCTTTCACCTTCACCCCGATGCCGTCCTTGGCCACGCCGTCGATCGTGGTGCGGCCCATCGCGGCGCTGGGCACGTCGATGATCTTGGGATTAATGCTCGTGCGCACCGCTTCGAGCACGGTCTTGCCCGTGCCTTTGGTCGCGAGATCGATCGCGCAGGCGCGATTAAAATCGAGGGAGATGCCGGCCTTGTCCGCGGCGATGAGCGCGAGGATGACATGGCTCACGTCGCCGCCCGCGAGATAATGTGCCTCCAGCGGATCGCTCGGAATATCGATGCCGGCTTTCACGGCGGTGATGCGGTTATCGACGATCAAACCGACCGGCACTTTGCGCAGCCGCATCCCGACCATTTTGCCGATGCCGACCGGGGCATTCGCGATCCGGGCGCGGAGCCAGAGCCCGAAGAAATTGAAGAGCACGATTGCGAGGACGAGGGCGAAGACGCCGATGAAGGCGACGAATACGTAGTAGAGCGAGTCCATGGAGAGAAGTTAGGGGCGAGGCCGGAACGCGGAAAGCGCTATTTGCGCCAGCGCGGATCGCGAGAAAACGAAGCGACGACGGGATGGCGCAGGGCGGAAGGCGCGCGCCCCCGAAATTGTCATCCCGATCCGGCGAAGCGCGGAGAGGGACCTGACGAGCGTTCGTGCGGCGTGGTTTCTGATAGCAGCGTCGAACAACGCCTGCGAGGTCCTTCGCCGTCTGCGCGGCTCAGGATGACAAATTGCACGTGCGCGCCGCGTGTGCCCGCGTGCCCCGTGTGCACGCCGGGTCTGGCGCCGCACAGACCGTTTCGTCGACCTAGGAAAATCCCAGCACCGGGTGCGGCACGTAGGGTTGCTCGAGGGCTGCGATCTCGTTAGGCGAAAGCTTGAGCTTAAGTGCGGCGGCCGCATCGTCGAGATGCTTCATCTTCGTCGCGCCAATGATCGGCGCGGTCACGACTGGCTGCTGCAACATCCAGGCCAGCGCCACTTGCGCCGGCGGCACATTTTTCTCGCCGGCAAGTTTGTTCAATCGCTCAACCACCGCGCGGTCGGACTCTTCAGTCCCGGCGTACAATTTCTTGCCGTACTCATCCGTTTCCGCGCGACCACTGCCCGCTTCACCCCACGGACGCGTCAGCCGGCCGCGCGCCAGCGGACTCCACGGGATGACGCCGATCCCTTCCTCCGCGCACAACGGCAGCATCTCGCGCTCCTCCTCGCGGTAGAGCAAATTGTAATGCGGCTGCATGGAGACGAACCGCGTCCAGCCATGGTGCTCGGCAAGCTGGAGCGCCTTCTCAAATTGCCACGCGAACATCGACGATGCCCCGATGTAACGCGCTTTCCCGGCCTTCACGACATCGTGCAACGCTTCCAGCGTTTCCTCGATCGGCGTCTCGTAATCCCAGCGATGCGTCTGGTAGAGATCGACGTAATCCATCCCGAGCCGTCGCAGGCTGTCGTCGATCGCGGTCATGATCGCTTTGCGCGAAAGGCCGCCGGTATTCGGCCGATCGCGCCAGGAAAAGAAAACCTTCGTCGCCACGACCAGCTCGTCACGTTTCCCCATCTCGCGCAAAGCGCGGCCCACAATCTCTTCGCTCGTGCCGGCAGAATAGGCATTCGCGGTATCGAAAAAGTTGAACCCCAGATCGAGCGCACGCTTCAGAAAAGGTCGGCTCTCCTCTTCGCCTAACGACCAGGCATGACTGCCGCGTTCCGGCACGCCATAGGTCATGCAACCGAGGCAAAGACGCGAAACTTTAAGGCCGGTGTTTCCGAGGCGGGTGTATTCCATCGGGCTATATCGTTTCCGTGCGCGGGAAATGCCAGTCCCAGGTCGCATCCTTCGCCTGGCTCCCATGGGAGCCAGGCGGCACCCGGCTTCTGCTCCGATCGTCACGGGAAACCTGCCCCCAGCGGACAGGCTCCCGCGAAAATTCGGAACCTAGAATTCGAAGGACAGGCCCGCGTAAGCGGAGCGCTGGGGCGCCGGCTCGATGGAGCCGTTAAAGAAGACGCGCGAGTAATATTTTTCGTCGGCCAGATTATTGATGCCGGCGATGAGCTTGAGATTCTTGGTGATCTTCCAGTCACCCGCGAGGTTGAGCACCACATAGGACGGGATCTTCGCCGGGATCGTGGGCGTGCCGAGATTCGAGTCAGCCCAAAACTCATCCGACACATAGACGGCGGTGAAGCTCAGGTCGAAGCAGTTATCGCGACTCAGTTGCAGGCCGCCCTTGAAGAGCACGCTCGGCGAGTAAGCAGGCGTCTTGCCCACCTGGCCCGGGATCTGGCTGTCGGTGAAGGTGGCGTCGAGGAGCTGGAGATTGCTGAAGACGTTCAGGTGCCAGCCGACGAAAGAGCTTTGCGTGGCCCGAGTGACCGGACCATCAGCATCCTTGCCATCCTTGGCTTCGTGCGCGGCTGGGACCGGAACGTCGGCCCCTTGGAAAAGCTCCATGATGTCGTAGGCGAGTTCACCTTCGAATCCGCGATGGCGGGTGTCACCGCTATTCACGATGATGAAGTCCGTGGGCGTGAAGAATTGCGTCTCCGTTCGGTTTTGAAACTCGATCCAGAACAGACCCGCATCGTACCAAAGGCCCTTGATCGGCGTGCCATGGACGCCGAGCTCGAAGTCGAGCGACTTGAAGACATCGGGACTATTCGCGGGGTTGAGCGGTTGGAAGGGCGAGCCGACATCGAAGTAACGCGTCGGCCGCCAGCCGGACGAGGCGTTGAAGTAAGTCTCGTTCAGGTGGCCGAAGTCGTTCCCGAGGCCCACGCCCCAGAGTGGGACGGTATGATCCGCGCTCCGCGAGCCGAGGTTCGGGCCGATCGCGGTGTCTACGTCGACCGACTCGTGATCGAGGCGGAAGGACGGAACGACGTGGAATTTACCCAGACGGAAGATGTTTTCGACGAAGAAGGCCTGGTAATCCGAGTTGCGCGACTGATCGAGGGTGTGAATTCCGGAGGTGTCGAAGCGGTCGGCCGTCAGGTCGAAAGTGCTATAGCGATTGAACGGAGCGTCGCCATGGAAAGCCGTGCCGCCGAAAGTGAGGGTGCTCCCTCGTAAGAAGGTGCCTTCGCCGTAATTCTTGCGGAAACGAATATCGACGCCGCCGTTGTTAAACTCATCCGTCTGCAGCGTCGTCTGAAAAGGAGGATCGCCGCGGAAGCTTTCGTTGCGGTTATCGATATCCTGGTGGGTATACCAAGCCTTGGCCTGGAGCAGCCAGCCCTCGGCGAAGGTCCATTCATCACGCAGGACGACGGAATAACGATCCACCCAGGCGTGATCGAACGGCGCGGTCGATTGATCCTCGTCCGCGTTGAACTGCTGAATGGTCAGGCGACCGGGATCGCCGCCCTCGAACTGACCCGCGTGAAAATCCAGGGCGAGCAATTGGTCCTCGTTAGGCCGATAGCCCAGATAGAGGTTGGATTGCCATTGGGTGTACTGGCTGTTAACACGCTGGCCATCCGAACGGGCGTAGGCGCCATCGAGCCGGAACTCAACCGGCCCCACCGCCTCCGAGATGGAGTTATAAGTCTGGTAAAGACCCTCCGTCCCGCCGATTTGTTCGCTGTAGAAATTCCACGGCGAACCGGGTGCCGGGTGCTTCGTCACGAAGTTCACCGCCGGCGCCGGCTCCGGTCCATAGAGCAGGCTGCTGCCGCCGCGGATCTCCTGGATCTCGCTCACACTCTGCGCCACGGGCACGTAGTAGAGCGTCGGAAAGCCAATCCAGTCGCTCGCCAGCGGGACGCCATCCATCAGGACGGTGACGAATTCCGATTCCTGCGGGTTGCCCAGGCCGCGATAGGTGAAATTGAACTGACCGGGTGTGTTCTGCTCGCTGATGAGCAGGCCGGGAGCCTTGGTGAAGACCTCTTGCAGATTGTTGTTCTCCACCGGCGGCTGCTGGTCCAGCTTGATCACGGTCGCCTTCTTGGTCACGGTGATTTGCGTCCCGGAGACCTCGCTCATGATGTGGTTGAGCTTGGCCTTGTAATCGTCGTGCGGCGTCGGCTTCGGGACGGCTTCGCCCTGCACCACGATCTGCGGGGTATTCGCGACTTGCGCTTGCGCCCCAGGCGTCGCCGCCCAACCAAACATCCCCAGGCCCGCTAGCGCACCGAAGAGCAATGGGCAGCTCTTTTTCTTATATCTTTTTTGACCAACCAGTTCTTTTTCGATCATTTGCGGCTGGGCATTACATTATTGTCATGTTTGGAGCAAGGTCAAAATTCGCGCGGCGCGTGGCTTCGGCGTTCTCCACGCAAATCAGGCACCGCGTGAAGTCTGGCGCCCGTGCGATAGATTCAGCGGACGGATGAAATATTTTTCCCTGCTCGATCTCGCGCCGATCATCGAAGGCGGCGACGCCGCGCTCGCATTTCGCAACACCCTCGACCTCGCCCGCCACGCCGAGCAGTGGGGTTATCACCGCTTCTGGATGGCGGAACATCACAACATGCCGGGGATCGCGAGCGCCGCGACTTCAGTCCTGATCGGCCACGTCGCCGGCGGCACGAAAGCGCATCCGCGTCGGCGCGGGCGGGATCATGTTGCCTAACCACGCCCCGCTCGCCATCGCCGAGCAGTTCGGAACGCTGGAGGCGCTGTATCCGGGCCGGATCGATCTCGGCCTCGGGCGCGCTCCGGGGAGCGATCAACTGACCGCGCGCGCCCTGCGCCGCAATCTCGGGAGCAACGGCGACACTTTCCCGCAGGACGTGCTCGAGCTGCAATCCTACTTCGAACCGGCGCAGCCCGATCAGGCGCTGCAAGCGGTTCCCGGCGCGGGCGCGAACGTCCCCCTTTATTTGTTAGGCTCGAGCGATTTCAGCGCGCAACTGGCCGCCGAGCTCGGGCTGCCTTTCGCTTTCGCCTCGCATTTCGCGCCGGATTATCTCGAGGTCGCACTCGCGCTTTACCGCCGGCATTTCAAACCTTCCGCCGCCTTGGCGAAACCGCACGCGATCGTCGGGCGCCGGGGTTTTCGCGGCGGAGACGGACGCGGAAGCGGAACGCCTCGCCACCTCCGCGCAGCTTCAGTTTCTGAATTTGATTCGCGGCCATCCCGGCAAACTTCCGCCGCCGGTTGAGAGCATGGAAGGTCGCTGGAGTGCGGCCGAACGCGCCGCCGTGATGCAGCGCACGCGTTGCTCGGCGATCGGCTCGCCCGCGACCGTACGGCGGCGCCTTAGCCAGTTGCTCGAGGAAACCGAGGCCGACGAGATCATCGCCACCGCGCAGATTTACGATCATTCCGCGCGCCTGCGCTCCTTTGAGATCGCAGCGGAGGCTTTTCGTGGACTCGTTAGGCAGGAATCCGTTACGGGGCAAAGCCCGGCGGTGGAGCGGTGAATATTCCTGCCTAACGAATAGCGTGGAGCGCGATGCGCTCCATCCCGCCCCGTCCGTTATTCGACGGCGTGGACGGTGTAGCTCCCGGCCTGCTTATCGCGCTCCAGCTTGAGCAGGCCGCGCTTTTCGGCCTCTAGCAGGAGATCGTTGAAGGCCTTGAAACCGTGGGCGCGTTCGTTGAACCCGGGCCACTGCCGCTTCATCGCCTGCTTCATGAGCGAACCGTGGATCTGATAATCTTCGCCCCGCTCCGCGCGCAAGGCGTCGAGGGTTTTCGCGAGCAGATCGAGCGCTTCGCCAATGGAAGGGGCCTGCGGCTGCTGTTTACGTGGGGCCTTTTCCTTCTCCGCCGTGGCCCCGTTAGGCGCGGCCGGCGCCGCCTTCGTCCGGGTCCGTTCTTTGCGCGCCGTCTCCACCCGCACGAGGTCATCGTAGTAAATGAACTCGTCGCAATTGCTGATGAAAAGATCGGAGGTCGATTGCTTCACCCCGACGCCGATCACGGTCTTGTTGTTCTCGCGCAGCTTGCTCACGAGCGGCGAAAAATCGGAGTCGCCGCTGATGATGACGAAGCTATCGACGTGGCTTTTCGTGTAACAGAGATCGAGCGCGTCCACGACCATGCGGATGTCGGCGGAATTTTTTCCCGATTGCCTAACGTGCGGAATCTCGATCAGCTCGAAAGCCGCCTCGTGCAGCCCGCGCTTGAAGGTTTTGTAGCGCTCGAAATCGCAATACGCCTTCTTCACCACGATGTGGCCTTTGAGGAGGAGCCGCTCCAGCACCTTGCGCACATCGAAGGGTGGAAAATTCGCGTCGTGCGCGCCGAGGGCGAGATTCTCGAGGTCGAGGAAGACCGCCATCGTGGCGTCGGTATCGGAGGTGTTCATGGCGTGAACCTAGTAAAGCAAGATCGCCCCATCCCGATAGGAAAAACGCAGAGTGTAGACGCTTCGCTCTGCGAAGCGCGAGAGTTGCGAGATTCGACAGGAAGAGGGTTGCAAATCCCGCCGCTCTCGCGTCTCCCAGAGGGAGACGTCTACAACAGTCGCCACCTTGAGTCCCCGGCCTTGGTAGCTGCTAATCGCGACCCCAGATCATGGCCACGGAAGTCGTTAGGCTGCCGCCCATGTTGAAGGTGAGGAATTTCTTCGCGCCTTTGATCTGGTGCGCGTCGGCCTTGCCCGTCAGTTGCTCGTAGGCATCGACGACCTGGCGCACGCCGGTCGCTCCAACCGGATGGCCGTCGCCAATCAAGCCGCCCCCGGCGTTGACCGGAATCTCGAAATCGATCTTGCCGCTGACATGTTCGCCACGCACTTGCGGGAGCGCGGTCGCGCCGCTCTTGGCCAGCTCCGCGCCTTTGCCCGGCTCGGCCAGACCGAGAATTTCGTAGGCGACAATCTCGGTGATCGAGAAACAGTCGTGCACTTCCGCGCCGTGCATGTCGCGCGGTTTCAGGTTCGCCATTCCGAAAGCTTTCTCCGCCGCTTTGCGCGCGGTGCTGAAAGTGGGCGCGTCCTTCTTTTCGAGCGCGAGATAATCGGTCGTGTGTCCAAAACCGAGAAGCTGCGGGACTTCGATTTATCGATGCCGTGCTTGTCGAGATATTTGCCGGAGACGAGCACGACAGCGGCCGCGCCGTCGGTGATCTGCGAGCAATCGGAGACGCGCAGGGGCGGAGCGACGCTCGGATTTTTCTCCGAAACCTGCGAGGCATCGTCATAGGTCAGGTCGGCTTCGCGCATTTGCGCGAGCGGGTTGAGCCGCGCGTGCGCATAATTTTTGTAGGCGACGGCGGCGAGGTCGTCGGGCGAGGCGCCGTATTTGTCGATGTAAATCTCGGCGATGCGACCGAACAATTTCGGGAACATGAAGTCGCCGTATTCCGGGCGTTCGACTTCGAAATCCGCCGCCGCGCCGAGCACATCGCGAGCCGTCTTTCGACGACATCGTCTTCTGCTGTTCCGCGCCGACGACGAGGACGGCGTCGTGGAATCCGCCCATGATCCATTGCGCGCCTAACAAGACCGAGAGCGCGCCGGAAGCGCAGGCCGCCTCGGTGTGCATCGTCGGGATGCCGTGCAATTTTTCGTCGATCTCGGGGATGAACGCGCCGAGATGGAGCTGCTTGGTAAATTGGCCGGCGTTGAAATTTCCGACAGCCGCGGCCTCGAATTTCCGCCGGGTCGATCTTCGCTTCGGCGATCGCTTTCTGGCCCGCTTCGACGATGACGTCGCGCAGGGCTTTGCCTTCTTTTCTCAGGTTGCGCTTAAAGTCGGTTCGGCCCGCGCCGAGGATGTAAACAGGTTCCATAATCTCTTATCCAGTTGATCTCATCTTTGCCCTGTGCATTTCGAAGTTCCGCTCGTCGTGCGGGCAAAGTGCGGGCCAACAACTATTCAATCGGGGAAGGCCCATCGCAAGTCCGCGAACGCAGTCAGGGGATGCCAGGGAGCGGATCATGCCGGCGCTGCTTCGCGCCCCGAGCGTGACGCGGGGCGTCCCCGCCGGGAAACCCACGCGGGAAAGACGGCGGATTTTGCCGCGCTGCCTCTTAGGATGTTTCCGGCAATCTTCAAAATACGCTGGCCGCGAACGTGGACCTGGCATCGTTGCGCTTTTGCGATCGATGAGTTCATGCAAAGTTGCAGAGTCGATGACGCACGATCGACCTTCGCCACAAAATGCCTTTATAGGATGGGGATTTGAGCGTAAAATTGCGAACTGATCGACCGA